>NZ_JBTLRJ010000001.1:0-1195547 GCF_054482695.1 Devosia sp. CAU 1758
CCGATCCCATCCCGAACTCGACCGTCAAATCCCTCCGCGCCAATGGTACTAAGTCTCAAGACTTGGGAGAGTAGGTCACTGCAAGGTCTGCAAAAAACACCTAAGTCTCAACAACGATGCCAACCACAAAGCCCCCGCCAAAAGCGGGGGCTTTTTGCTATTTGGAACCACTTCAGGGCCCAAACACAACCCGCTCCAAAGGTGCCGCGTGGAAGACGCTATTTTCACCGCAGATTGCAACAAGTGCTTCGGGCTTTGTTGCACGGCCCTGTCGTTCGAGCGGTCCAGCCAGTTCGGGCACGACAAGCTGGGTGGACAGTCTTGCCAATATCTCGAAGCCGATTTTCGTTGCCGGATACATGCGCGGCGCGAGGCGCTTGGCTATAGCGGTTGTGAGGCCTTTGACTGCCTGGGGGCTGGGCAGCGCGCTAGCGCCGCCTTTGCGGCGCTCAACTGGCGGACAGAGCCAGGCATTGCCCGTCGGCTCTATGCCCGGTTCTCACAATTGTTGCTGTTGCAGGAGATGCGGCAGGCGCTTGAGACGGCGGTGGGACTGGACCTGCCGGCCCGATTGCATGGCCAACGCCTGGCATTACTGGCACGTGTGGCCGACGAAGCGGACCGCCACGAAACCGATGCCACCGAGACCGCACAAACTGTCCTGGGTGAAAGCAAAAGCTTTCTCCGGGGACTAGCCGATCATTTGCCCGCCTGAACTGGCTGTCCCAGCCCCCCTGTGTCTTGACCAGAGGAGGGGTTGACCTCGGGCCGGCAAAGGCCATGCTGGCCGCATAAGTTTTCATGACGCAGACGAGCCGCATGGTCCTGATCCGCCTTCTTTTTCTTTCGCTGCTTCTGGTCTTCCCTGCCAGCGGCCAGGATGCATTGACGGGCGTGGCTTCCACACAGCCTGAAGCCAGTTCTGCGGCCGTAGATGACCTCGTCCGTATTCTTGAGGACGATACGGCGCGTGCCGCCCTGATCGAGCGGCTGAAACAGGCCGCTCCCGAGGCCGGTACGGAGAGCGCTGAGGAGGCGCCGGCAGATCTCAGTATTGCCCGGCAATTGGCGGAATACACCCGCAGCGTCGCCGAGGGCGCTTCGGCGACGCTGCGTTCGGTCGGGCAGGCTCTTGGCAATCTGCAGCGCGTGTTCAGTGGCTCGGTGAGTGCCGACAGTGACGCCCTGCGCGAATTTGCCGTCAATATCGGGCTCTTGGTCGCGGCGCTGTTCGGTAGTTTCTTCATACTGCGCCTGATTGCCAATGGCCTCGGCCGGCAAATCGCTACGCGCGCGGCCGGGCAAAGCCTGATCCGGCGGCTGGCCGGACTGGTGGGCCTGATCCTCGTGGATGCAGGCAGCATCGTTCTCGCCTGGGCGCTCGGATATGGGCTGGCGCTCAATTTTGGCACGACGCCGAGCGGGCAGATGGGCATTAATCAGTCGCTGCTGCTCAATGCGTTCCTGGTGGTAGAAGTGATCAAGCTGCTGGTGCGGCTGGTGCTGGCGCCGCGCTTCTCGACGCTTCGGCTCCTGCCGGTGACCGACGGCAATGCCGCCTATTGGTCATTCTGGGTGGCGCGTATCGTTTCGCTCCTGGGCTACACTTTCCTGTTTGTCTCGCCGATGCTCAGCGGGTTGGTGTCGCGGCCCGCCGGCAGCGGAGTGCAGGTGCTAGCCATGGCCACTGCGGTGACCATCGGCATCATCATCGTATTGCAGAACAAGGACGATGTGCGGCTCTGGTTGCAGCAGATATCCGCCGATCGCGACAAAGACGGCCTTGGCCGTGTACTGGCGGCCATCGGGAAGCAATGGCATGTGCTGGTCATCGCTTATCTGCTCGCCCTACTGGTGGTGTGGTTCGCCAATCCGGAAACGGCGCTGCCGTTCATGATCGCTGCGACCGTTCAGTCCGGTTTTGTCATCCTGATCGGTTCGCTGGTCGTGGCGTTCATTACCCGCTTCGTGAGCGCGGGCCTGAGCCTGCCCGAGGATGTGCGGCAACGGCTACCGCTGCTTGAAACGCGGCTCAAATCTTTCGTGCCGGCAGTGATGCGCGTGGTTCGCTGGATCATCATTGCCGCGGTGGTGGTGGCCATTGGACAGGCATGGGCGCTGTTCGACTTCGCTGCATGGATCGGCAGCGACGAAGGGCTGGCTGTGGCCGGATCGGTCGTGTCGGCAGCCCTGATCATTCTCGCGGCAATCGTGCTGCATGTGGTGGTGGCCTCCTGGGTGGAATACCGGCTCAACGTCAATTTCGGCAAGGTGCCCACTTCGCGCGAAAAGACGCTGCTCAACCTGTTCAAGAATGCGTTTACTGTCGCCTTGGTGGTATTCGGGACAATGCTGGCCTTGGCACAGATCGGTGTGAACATTGCACCCCTCCTGGCTGGTGCCGGTGTCGTGGGCCTGGCCATTGGCTTCGGCGCCCAGAAGCTGGTGCAGGATATTATCACCGGCATTTTCATCCAGTTCGAGAACATCATGAACGAGGGGGACGTGGTGGCCGTGGGTAGCTGGTCAGGCGTGGTTGAAAAGCTCACCATCCGGTCGGTGACCATTCGCGATCTCTCCGGTACCGTGCACTTGATCCCGTTCTCGTCCGTGGATCAGGTCAGCAATATGATGCGCGGCTTCTCCTATCATCTGGCCGAAATCGGAGTCGCTTATGACAGCGACATCGATGCAGTGAAGGCGGCGATGCATGAGGCCTTCGCGCTGTTGATGGAGACCGAACACAAGGATGAGATCCTTGATGATCTCGACATGCATGGCATCACGGGTTTCGGCGATTCTGCCATCACTGTGCGGGCGCGCATCAAGACGTTGCCGGGCACGCAGTGGGCTATCGGCCGCAAGTATAATGAGCTGGTCAAGATTGTCTTTGCCAAGCAGGGTATCGAAATTCCCTATCCACACGTCACCTACGTGCCGGCAGGGGGAAGTGCCAAGGGCCCGCCGCAAACGACCCGGACGGAGCCCGGTCCGGATAGCGATGTGGACTGACGGCGAAGTGAACGGGCCGGGGCTTTGCCTTAAGCTCATCTTAATCGGGTGCGTTAATGCTTTGATACGCGCACCCGTTGCGGCACAGCCGGGGCGTTGGTGACTTTCCAGTAGCGCCTATGCACGAGGCCCTTGATGATCCGATCCTCCGGTTATTCCCTTTCACGTCTGCGATTCTGGAGCCTGGTCCTTGGCGCTGCTACCGGCTTTCTAGTGCCCATTGCCGCACAGGCGAATAGTGGTGACTTTGTGCGTAGTCTCTGGCCGGAGGCGCAGCGCGCCGGGGTCAGTCGGCAGGCGTTCGACGCGGCCTTTGCCGGCTACAACCCCATTCCCCAGGTCATCGAGCTGACGCGCAAACAGCCCGAATTTACCCAGACCGTCCAGCAATATGTCGAAAAGCGCGTCACCGCCGGCCAGGCCAGCAAGGGCCAGGCCATGCGCAATGAATGGGCGCAGACGCTGGCCGGTGCACAGCAGCGCTATGGGGTGCAGCCCGAAATCGTCCTTGCCATCTGGGGCATGGAGACCAATTTCGGCGGGTTCATGGGTGGCAACAACACTATCCATGCCCTGGCCACCCTGACCGAGAAGGGCTATCGCGCCGACTTCTTTCGCTCGGAACTGATGACCGCCTTGCGCATCGTGTCGGACGGGCATGTCTCGCCTGGGTCCATGGTCGGCTCCTGGGCCGGTGCCATGGGCCATACCCAGTTCATGCCGTCGAGCTTCATGCGCTATGCAGTCGACTACAATGGCGACGGGCGCAAGGATATCTGGAACTCCGTGCCCGACGCTCTTGGCTCGACCGCCAATTACCTCAACAGCTTCAATTGGCGGCCGGGGGAGACCTGGGGCTATGAAGTCAAGCTGCCCAATGGTTTCAACTTTGCCGCGGCGCGCGAAATGGGCAAGGCGCCGCTCAGCCGGTGGCAGGCCATGGGGATAACTCGCGTCTCTGGCCGGGCCTTTCCGCGCGCCGATGACGTGGGGCGGCTCTATATGCCGGCGGGGGCGCAGGGGCCGGCTTTCCTGCTGTTGCCCAATTTCGATGTGATCAAGCGCTATAACAATTCGGACAGCTATGCCCTGGCCGTGGGGCACCTGGCGGATCGGATCCTGGGCGGCGGCGGCTTCGCGACACCCTGGCCGGCGGGCGATTATGCGCTGAGCAAGAACCAGCGCGCGGAATTGCAGGCCCTGCTCGGGCGGGCCGGCTTCGATGTGGGAACGCCCGACGGGGTGGTTGGCCCCAAGACCCGCGCCGGCGTTCTTGCCTATCAGCAGGCGCGGGGCCTGCCCGCCGACGGACATGTGTCCGGCCTGTTGCTGGATCGGCTGAAGCGGTGAGCGCATCGTTAACACTCTGTTAACAAACTCGGCGCAGAATTTTCCGGCTTAAGTAGAGGGCAGGCCAGCGACCGGACACCGGCGCGCCTGCCCTCGCCCATTTCCCCTATGCCGATCCTGACGCCATGGCGGGCTGCAAATGGCCAATCTCTGCGCTTCCGGTGCTCATATACCTCACATACATTCCGCTCCGGTTCTCGCGAACGACCACTTTCGCTTCGCCCTGACGACAGGCTCAGCACAGGGGTGCGCCACAATGTGCCCGGTTTTCTGGCGCATATGGGCCGGACTGCTTTCCCACCAACGCAAGAATTTTTTGCAGATGCCTTTTGTTCGAACCTTTCTTGGCGCGCTGATGTCGTTAGCGCTGCTGCTGCCCGGCGCCGCTCAGGCTGTTTCCATCATGGACCCATTTAACGTTCCGCTGGCCATGGACGGCGGCACCGCCAAGGTGGGCGACGGGATTGCCTATGCAGATGGCGCCCGGGCCAAGCTGGATGTCTATGCGCCCGAACAGCGGGGCGAGCCGGCGCCTGTGGTGTTCTTCATCTATGGCGGCGGCTGGAGCCGGGGGGAGCGTCACGAATATGAGTTTGTCGGGCGGGCTCTGGCCTCGCGCGGCTTCGTCACTGTGATCGCCGATTACCGGCTCTATCCAGATGTGCGCTATCCCGATTTTCTCGAGGACGGGGCCCGGGCGCTGCGCTGGGTGCAGGACAATATCGCCCAGTATGGCGGCGACCCAAACCGGCTGTTTCTCGCGGGACACTCGGCTGGCGCCTATAATGCGGTGATGCAGGCGCTCGATCCTTCGTTCCGGGCGGAATATGGCGTGACCATGCCGATCCTGGCGGTTGCGGCGCTGTCGGGACCTTATGATTTCTACCCCTTTGAATATAATGAAGTGCGCGACGTGTTTGGAGAAGCGCCTAATCCGCAGGGCACCCAGCCGATCAACCTGATCACAGCCGAGGCGCCGCCGATGTATCTGGCCACCGGCACGACCGACCCGATTGTGCGGGTGCAGAACACGGAGCGCTTTGCCGAGCGGCTGCGGGCGCAGGGCGTGTGGGTGACCACACAATATTATGACGGCTTCGGACATATGGAGCCGGTATTGGCAATGGGCGCCCTGTGGCGCTGGCGCATGCCGGTGCTGGACGACATGGTGGGTTTCTTCCAGCGTTTCGGAGCCTTTCCCAGCGGCGTGCCCTATCTGGCCATGGCGCCGGAACCGCCACAGATGCTGCCGGACTCGGTGGCGCCCATCGACCAGATCGTCCGCGACCTCAACGCCATGTTTCAACCCATCGAGGAATAGGGGCATATCCCTGGCAGCGCGCGGGGCGGCGTGATGTCAAAGAACGCACGTGTCATTGTGCCGGCCAGCCTTGGGCTTCCGGTTGTTGCAATATGGACGTGTCCCGAGGCGCGTGCGTCTCAGTAAGATTTAGTAGATAGAGACGTCGCCGCCTCGGGACACCGGTTTTTCGCATAGGTCTCGGACCCCATTGAACGCTCGTCGCAGGGTGACCGCTTCCTAATCGCGCAACTGGAGCGACCCAATTGCGCCCGGCTCCCCCCGCAAAGTTCGCTGCAGTCCGTCCGCGCGGGAGTGATGAGAGGGAGTATGGGGGAGGTTTTAGGACCGGGGATTACTTTTTGGACGATCCCTTCTTTTTTGGACCAAGCAGAGGCTACCAGGGCGCGATGCCCGACGGCTCGATGAAGCGGCCTGACACGGCTTGATCACCCAGCAGGGCATATTCAACCGGCAGGCGCGCCCCTTCCTGGGCGGTCATTAAGCCGTTGTGGCCGGTGAGATCGGTTTTGACATAGCCGGGCGCGATTGAATTAACCGCGATGCCCGACCCTTTCAATTCTGCCGCCAGTTGCACGGTAAGCATGTTGAGCGCGGCCTTGGATGCATTGTAGCCAATCAGGCGGGCCTCGTAGTAGGGCGAGTTCGGATCGCCATTGATCGAGAGCGAACCAAGGGTCGTGGCCAAGTTGACGATGCGACCGGCCTTAGACTTGCGCAAAAGAGGCAACATGGCTTGAGTCACTGCCAGCGTGCCGAGGAAATTGGTCTCCATCAAACGGCGGGCAGCACCGATGGCAGCCAGGGATGGCGGGCCGTCTTCTGCATCGACGATGCCCGCATTGTTGACCAGAATATCGAGCCGGCCATGCCGCTCGTCGATCGTCTGCGCGGCCGAGACGATCGTTGCCTGGTCATTGAGGTCGATGTCGATGTATTCGACATCGAGACCGCTCGCTCCGAGTGCCTGAGCGGCTTGCTGCCCGCGGACGTCGTCTCTCGCGCCCAGAAATATTGTTGTGCCGGCCTCAGCCAACTGGCGTGCGATCTCCAGACCGATGCCCTTGTTTGCGCCGGTTACCAGCGCGATCTTCTGCTGTGTCGTCATCATCGATATCTTTCCGAAACTGGCTAAATGCCTGCCGAAAATATATGAAGGATCATTCGATTTTTGGATTCGCATATGGATGTGGCCGCGCCAAAACACCTCAATGTCCGCAAGAGGCCGCGTCAGGCCCGTTCGACTGTGACCGTCGAGGCCATTTTCGAAGCGACCATTCAGGTTTTGCTGGCCGAGGGGGTGCATCGATTGACGACGACGCGCGTGGCCGAACGCGCCGGGGTGTCGGTGGGCACCATGTATCAGTATTTTCCACATAAGCAGGCCCTGCTCTACGCGCTTAACGAGCAGTATCTAGACCGGCTGGCCGAGCGCATGGAGACGGTGTGTCTCAGCCATCATGGGATGCCGACGTCTGCCATGATCGCTGCCCTTGTCGCCGCCTATTGGGACGTCAAGACCGAGCGCAGCGACGTGACGCGGGTGCTCTACAGTTCGGCCGTCGAGCTCGACAATGAAGCGCTGATCACCGCCTTTGCCAGGCGCATGGACCGGGCGACCATGGCAATGCTGGTAACGGCGCCAAGTGCGCATTATGCCGACCTTGAACTGGTCAATTCCACACTGCTCTCGGTAATATTCGGTACGGTGCGCAATGTGTTTGAGCGAAACATGCCAGCGGCGCAGCAGGCGCAGATTCGCAATCAGCTGGTCGCCATGTGCCTGTCTTATCTCGAGGGTGCCGGCGGCCAGTCATGACAAACGAACTGTAGGTCGCGGATGCCAAACCATCTTCGCCATGCCGGGGCTGATCCGGGGACACAGCGCCTTGTCCTGATCGATATCATCAGGGCGCAGCCGCATCTGATGGCGATCCTTGCGGGTATGAATGAACTCGGCCTGCCGGACCCGCTGCTGGGATCGGGGGCGATCTACAACACAGTCTGGAACTCGCTGACGGGCCGGTCGGCGCTGACCGGGGTCAATGATGCCGATGTGGTCTGTTTTGACGACAGCGATCTCAGCTATGCGGCAGAGGATGCGGTGATCCGGCGTGCCGAGGCGTTTTTCAGCGGGTTTCCGGTGCCGGTCGAGGTGCGCAACCAGGCGCGGGTGCATCTGTGGTTTTCCGAGTGGTTCGGGTTCGACTATCCGCAGCTGACCTGCAGCGCCGACATGATGCTCTATTTTGCCACCACGACCCATGCGGTGGCAGCGCGGCTGGAAGCGGAGGGGCAAATCTCCATTCACGCGCCGTTCGGGCTCGACGACATGTTTTCGTTCCGGATCACGCCCAATCCGGCGCTGCCGAACCGGGAGACGCATGAGCGCAAGGCCGACCGGGCCAGGGCGATCTGGCCGGAACTGGAGATTGTGCCGTGGCCGGAATAGGGGCGAGCTGTGGGGTGGTGAGATACGGCAAGCGCTATGCCTGTGCAGCGACACCGAGCGTGTGGCGCACCTCCACCAGCTTCGCTAGGCCTCGCGGCCAAGCTGCGCAGCCCCGCCATTCGAGCATAGCTCTCATGGCCTCCTCACCTAATTTCGCTCCACCGGAGCGAAATTGCCTTCGGCCGGTTCGAAGCCCGTCAAGGGGGAGGTGCCAGATCGAGTTCGTCATAGGTTCAGTTCTCGTTGACCATCAAGGGCCGGTGCCTGGTTTTCAGGTGCCCGGCTCAATGACCACGGACGGCGCCGAGCGGGTGTTAGGGCCGTGGAAGACCGCCTCGATATTGTTGCCGTCGGGATCGAGCACGAAGCAGGCATAATAGCCGGGATGGTAGTCGCGTGCGCCGGGCGGACCGTTATCGGTGCCGCCGGCGGAGAGAGCTGCCTTGTAGAAGGCATCGACAGTCTGCTGGTCTTTTGCCTGGAAGGCCAGGTGAACATGGCTGGGGACGGTTCTGGCATCGGCGGCATCGACGAAGAGCTCGTCGATCTGGAACCAGCCATCGCCCTTGGCGGTGATGGGAACGCCGAGAACGGCCAGCGCGGTTTCATAGAAGTAGCGCGTATTGGCGAGGTTGCGCGCCCGCAGGTGCACATGGTCGATCAATCGGCCGGTGTGGAATTTCATCGCTCTATCCTTCTGGCAAGGGCTCAAAACAAGACCGCCCAGGACTATGCCCGGGCGGTTGGTCAATTCCTGGCAGTTTAATGGATTTACTCGCCGTCGTCGGCGGGGGCCGAATTGAGCTGGCCGTATTTCTCCACGCCGATCTTGTCGAGTAGTTCGAGCTGGGTTTCGAGGAAGTCGATATGCCCTTCCTCATCGGCCAGAAGTTCCTCGAACAGGTTCTTGGAGACATAATCGCCAAGCTGTTCGCAAAGCTCGCGGCTGGTCTTGTAGGCGGCGCGGGCGTCATATTCACCGGCGAGATCGGCTTCGAGCACTTCCTTGATGGTCTGGCCGATCCTGAGGGGGGCGACCCGCTGCAGGTTGGGATGACCTTCAAGGAAAATGATGCGCTCGATGAGCTTGTCGGCGTGATGCATCTCTTCGATGGATTCGGCGCGTTCCTTGGACGCGAGGCGCCTATAGCCCCAGTCGTCCAGCAGGCGGTAATGCACCCAATATTGGTTGACCGCGCCGAGCTCGAGGAAAAGGGCCTCGTTAAGCCGCTCGATGACTTGTGCTTCGCCTTTCACGACGTACTCCGTTCCGTTGCTTTTTGAGCTTTTCCAGCCCCGACTGGAGCTCGATGAGCTCTGCTGGCTGATGGGCTTGCTGTGCGTGATAATTTTCGGTGACGCGGACGATAATGTCCACCACATTCGGCACGCAGCCCGAGCATTTCGCGCGACGGTTGAGTTCCGCATAGACCTTGGCGGGCACCACGAGCTGCCACGGATCGACCTTCAAAAGATCGAGCACGATGTCCTCGATCTCCCGGGACGTGATCATGTTGCACTGGCAGACAAGCATGGCGGGGGCCACAAAAGTTCTCAACGGGGCGGAATAAACGCCCCTCATTCATGAATGTCAACGTCATAAATTGTTGCGTGGTGAAGGCCGGATGCGACGCGCTTTATCCATCATGGCGGGAAACCAAAGGAGGGCGTTCTGCGTATCTTGATGTAGACAAAGAGGCCCGGCCATTTCACTGATCGATCTCATCAGCATCCTGGTTCCCAAGGATCCCGGCACGCACCGGCTCGCGCGCGATGTTGCCTATGGCGACCATGAGCGGCATCGTCTCGACATCTATGCGCCTCGCGGGCAAAGCGATGTCGCCCTGCCGGTGGTGGTATTCTTCTATGGCGGAGCCTGGAGCGATGGGGCCCGGCGGCACTATGGCTTTGCAGCGCGGGCGCTGGCGGCGCTGGGCCATGTTGTCGTGGTGCCGGACTACCGGCTGGTGCCGGAGGTGGAATATCCCGATTTTCTCAAGGATTGTGCCCAGGCCGTCGACTGGGTGAGCCACA
Organism: Devosia sp. CAU 1758; assembly: GCF_054482695.1. Classification (NCBI taxonomy): domain Bacteria; kingdom Pseudomonadati; phylum Pseudomonadota; class Alphaproteobacteria; order Hyphomicrobiales; family Devosiaceae; genus Devosia; species Devosia sp. CAU 1758. Next base: position 10,170 of record NZ_JBTLRJ010000001.1, read on the forward strand.
ATATTGCCGGCCATGGTGGGGACTGGACGCGGCTGGTGCTGGCCGGTCATTCGGCGGGAGCCTATAATGCGGCGGCGCTGGCGGTGGACGGGCGATGGCTGTCGCCTGCGGTACGCCAGACCATAGTGGGGGTGATCGGGCTATCGGGGCCTTATGATTTTTATCCCTTCGACGGGCCGATATCGCGACGGGTTTTCGGTGCTGCGGCGGACCCGAAGGGCACCCAGCCGATCAATCATGTGAGCGCCGACGCGCCGCCCATGCTGCTGGTCTCGGGCGGCAAGGACGAGTTGGTACTGCCGCGCAACAGCGTGCGGCTCGGGGCGGCGCTGGAAGCGGTCGGGGTGAAGGCGGATGTGCAGGTCTATCCGCGACTGGGGCATCCCCATACGCTTTTTGCCCTCAGCCTGCCGCTGCGCTGGCTGGCGCCGGTGCGGAGCGAGTGCCGGGACTTCCTGGCGGACGTGACCGGGCAGGCGGCGGAGCGGGAGCACCGGGCTTAGGAGGCTGCGCCCTTCCGCTGCCGGGCGGCAATGACGGCGGCCGAGGCGGCGGTACGGTGCGCCGAAGAGAAGAATTCGCGATGGGCGAGGACCAGCACGGTCACCAGCGTAACAGCCACGGCCAGCCATTCGGACACGAACCAGGCGACGCTGGGCACAGAGAAATAATAGGCGCGAATGCCGGAATTGAAGTTCCGGGCGCCTAGCCCGTTCATCTGCGCAATGGCTTCGATTTCCTCGTTCGTGGTCACCCGGTCGTGGTCGAGGGCGCCCAGCATGATGCAGAAATGATTGAACTGGCGCAGCGACAGGGTGAAAGCGAAAAAGGCCAGGACGAACATGGCCAGCATCACCACAAGGTGCAGTTGCACGTCGATCTCGGTATAGACCCGGTCCAGCGAGAGGGAATCCAGTGCATCCATCAGCGCCGGCAATTGCCCGAAGACCGCAAAGACCGCCAGCACCAGCAGCACCGAGGTGGAGGCGAGGAAGCTCACCGAGCCCATGATATTGCCCGAGAGGATCGCGTCGAATGGGCTTTCGCGCCGCGCCGCATTGGCCACCCAGCGGCGGCGCTGCATGTTCATGATCACCGACAGCGATGGCCTAAGCTTTTCCACCAGCGGCACCACGATGTTGTAGGCGAGATAGGCGAAAAGCGGGAAGACGGAGGTAAAGAGCGTGGTCACGACAGGGCTCCGGGCGGCGCAGATTTCCCCAGACTATAGCGCCGTGCCGGTCGATGGCCATGCCAGAAAGGTGAGGGTGACCGGCATGGCTTGCTGGCCACCAGCGGGCCTCAGACCGGGCGCGGATGCCGGCGATAGGTGGCATCGATATCGGCCAGCACTTCGGGAGCGAGGGTCATGTCTTTCGCGGCCAGAACCTGGGTCAACTGGTCGGCGCTGGTGGCACCGATGATGGTGGAGGTCATGAAGGGCCGGCTGCGGCAGAAGGCAATGGCCATGTGGATGGGGTCGAGGCCGTGGCGCGCGGCGACTTCGTGGTAGGCCCTGGTGGCACGCTCGGAATGTTCGTTGAGGCGCCAGAAGCCCTTCTGGTAGTCCTTGCGGCTGCCCTTGGGGGTGGCGCCGTCGAAATATTTGCCGGTGAGGAGACCGCCGCCGAGGGGCGAGTAGGCCAGCAGGCCCACATCCTCATGGTGGCTCAATTCGGCCAGGTCATGGTCGAAGATGCGGCGGATGAGGCTATATTCGTTCTGCACCGAGACGGGGCGGGGCAGACCCTTCTGCTCGGAAAGCTTCAGCCATTGGGCAAGGCCCCAAGTGGTCTCGTTGGAGAGGCCGAAATGGCGGATCTTGCCTTCGCGTACCATGTCGCCCATGGCGCCGAGCACCTCTTCCATATTGGCGACTGTATCAGCCGTGTCTTGCTTTTCGGGGCTGTAGCGCCAGTAGTTCTCGAAATTATAGTGGCCGCGGCTGGCCCAGTGGATCTGATAGAGATCGATATAGTCGGTCTGGAGGCGCCGAAGGCTGCCCTCGACCGCCTGACGCACTGATGCGGCGTCCGGGCGGCGGCCATTGCGGATATGGGCGCTGCCGCCGCCGACGATCTTGGTGGCCAGCACCCATTTGTCGCGGCCGCCATTGCCGGCGAACCAATTGCCGATGATCTCCTCGGTGCGGCCGCTGGTCTCGGGGCTGCCGGGCACGGCATAGACTTCGGCGGTATCCATGAAGGTGATGCCGGCGTCGCGCGCCATGGCAATCTGGGCGTGACCCTCATCCTGGGTGTTCTGGCTGCCCCAGGTCATGGTGCCAAGGCAGATGTCGGTGACCTTGAGGTCAGTGCGGCCAAGCGTATTGAACAGCATTAATAATTTTCCGTTGGGAGCGGTTTGAGGAGGGTCGGGCGGGACCCTAAACCAGCTTATCCTTGTATGGAAGTGCTCCAGCGTCGATTGACGATGGACGGTCTTATCCACAGGCACTGCACGCGAAAAAACCCGCTTTTCGGCGCGGCGTCAAAAATCTGTCACGGAACGCAGAGGAGGGGTTGAGGTCTGGGCGCTCACCCCCTATATAGCCCTCACACCGCGCCGCAAGGCTCGGATGTTTGACGCGGGATGGAGCAGCCCGGTAGCTCGTCAGGCTCATAACCTGAAGGTCGCAGGTTCAAATCCTGCTCCCGCAACCAAAAAGCCCAGTGAACTCAATGAGTTCACTGGGCTTTTCCTTTTCCCTCAGCATTTGCTCTTCGGATCGGAATCGGTGGAATGGAAGCCGTAGCGTGAAAACGGCGCCTTCACAAAGACGCGAGTGTCAGAATACATACTTCGTTTTTTTGCTTTTCACGATAATGCCGCCGTCCTTTAAGTTTCTTTGTGGTGGAGCTGTGCTTTGCAATCGAATCATTGACCTGCGCATGGAGGCGCATCCCTGACGCCATTAGGTGACGCGCCGCATGTTTGATACCGCAGAGAACGATACGCCGGCGTCTCTGGCATCTTCGCGATTTGAGATCGCTTCGGTGGATGACTAAGGAACATTTCGCTTGCAATTCGATGCGGCGCCACGTGGCTGCGAGAAAGTGTATTGCAATACCGACCGCAGCAGTTCGGCCTCCCTGGCTGGTAAGCGACTGCTGGGGAGGCAGGCAGCGATGTCTGCCTCCCCGCCGAGCTTAGGGGCGGCCAGTGTCACTTGCGACTGCCTCTATGGATGCGATTCCTCCTTAGGTGCACGTGAACGGGCGACTTTCACCCATCCCGTACGGTTGGGCTTCCGCCTGCCGCCGTGATCCGCACGATCCACATCTCCGAACCCGTTCAACAAAGATTGCATCAGCCCGATCGCATCGTCTCGGACCTGCTCACCTCCGAGATCGCCAAGAAGCAGGCCCGATCGATCAAGTACCAGATGACCATCGCCAAGCTGCCGCTGGCCAAGGATATCGAGGACTTCAGCTTCGCCGAGACCGGCATCAACGAGACCCTGGTGCGCGATCTCGCCGCCGGCAACTTCCCGGCCATGCAGCGCAACCTGGCTCTGGTCGGCGGCACCGGCACCGGCAAGACCCATCTGGCCATCGCCATTGCCCGGGCCTGCATCCGCAATAACGTCCGAGCCCGCTTCTTCAACGTCGTCGCTATGGTTAACCGGCTCGAGGCCGAGACCCGCGCCGGCAGGCAGGGGCGGCTGGCCGATTATATGGCCCGCAAGGACGTCGTCGTACTCGAGGAACTCGGCTACCTGCCCTTTGCCCAATCCGGTGGCCAGTTGCTGTTCCACCTGATCAGCCGCCTCTACGAACAGACCTCGGTCATCGTCACCACCAACCTCACCTTCGGGGAATGGCCGTCCGTCTTCGGCGACGCCAAAATGATCAACGCGCTGCTCGACCGGCTGACCCATCACTGCGATATCGTCGAAACCGGCCACGACAGCTGGCGCTTTAAAAACCGCATCTAGCCCCAATGCGCCCGCTGGTCCGGCACAGCGCCGCAACCCTGACCAGCTATGCTGCGCCGGACCAGCTCAAACCGATCTGAGGGGTCCCTATTGGACGCCGATAGGGGGGCCTTATCCGGCACCGATTGACAGACGAGATCGCCGGGCAGCCCGTGGCGGTCACCTATTGCCCGCTTTGCAACGCAGCGATTGCCTTCGACCGGCGAGCAGCTGGGGAAACCCTGTCTTTCGGCACGACGGGAAAGCTGCGGCACTCGGACCTCATCATGTATGATCGATCGACCGAAAGCTGGTGGCAGCAATTTTCCGGAGATGCCATCGTCGGTGAGCTTGTCGGCACTGAGCTGACCACGCTGCCCTCGCGAATTGTGTCCTTCGAGGATTTTCTGAGCGCCCATCCCGACGGACTGGTCCTGGTGCCCAACTACCCTGCGGCAAGGCCCTATGGCAACATCCCATATCAAAGCTATGACACTGCCCAGCGGCCCTTCCTGTTCCGCGGCGACCTGCCTCCCGATATTCCGGCGATGGCACATGTGGTGGTCGTCGAAACCGATAGCGAGCCGCTCATCGTCAGCCTCAATCGCCTCAGGCAGTCGCCGTTGGAACTGCGGGGCTATAGTCTCTCATATGAAACGGGCGTTGCGTCGGCGCTCGACACCGCCACGATCAGTGATGGCAGGGACATTGGCTCGGTACGTGTGACACGGGATGGTCAGGACGTTGTTCGCAACCTGACCTTTGCATTCGTTGCCCACGTGTTCCATCCGGATGTGGCGATCATTGATGCGAACACGCATTAGGGGGCGCGAGCTAGCCATCCTCCCGCAAGCGATCGGCAGGCCTTGCGGACATGGCAGACCAGGTCGTGGCGGCCCCGGTTGCGGTCGTGACGACGATGATGCCGGTCGCCAGCAGGCCCAGTTGCAGCGGTTGAACGGCAAAGCCGATTTCTAGCAGGAACGTCGATGCTGCCCAGGCGCCGGTGAGAGCGATAAGGCTGGCCAGGAGCGCTGCGATGGCGCCCAAGAGGGCATATTCAACCAGAAACGCCAGGATCACGAAGGAGCGCCGGGCCCCGAGCACTTTCATGACGACCGCATCGGCCTCGCGTTGCTGACGACCGACACTGAGCGCGCCGGCCAGCACCAGTACGCCGGCAATGACAGCGGTGCCGCTGACTAGGGCTATGGCGCTGATCAACCCGTCGAACACGGACTGCACACGGGCCAGCGCATCTCCCACAGGCACAAAGGTAAGCTGTGGCAGGGCTGCAATCAGGCTCGCTTCTATCCCTGGTGCAGCGCCGGGCAACGTCTTGATGGTGCCGAAATAGGATTGCGGCGCGCTTTTGATCAGGCCGGGCGAGACGATGATACGGAAATTGAAGTCCGGGCTGCGCCAGTCGATGGTGCGAAAGCTGGCAATGGTCATGGTCAGCGGCCGCCCGGCAATCGAGAGGGTGATCGTATCACCCAGTTCAAGGTTCAGCGCGTCCCGCATTTCGGTGCTGAGAGAGACCTGTGGGTCGCCTGAGTAATCCTCCGGCCACCAATCGCCATCCTCGATCACGGTGCCTGGCGGGACCGTTGTCGACCAGGTCAGGGCTGTATCGCCGCGGAACATATCGGCGACGTCGCGAGGCACGTCGTCACTTGAGGGCGCGGGATCCCCATTCAGCTCAGTGATGACACCCCGCAGCATGGGGATGGTCGTCAGCGCCTCGATCTGCGGCGTCTCAACGACGAAGGCCTCGAGGGCAGCGAGTTCGTCCCGATCCATGTCCAGCAGCACGAAATCGGGTGCCTCGGCGCTAACCTCGGTGGCGATCTGGTCATTGATGTTGGACTGGGTAGTGACGATAAGCAGGAGCAGGGAAAGCCCCATGCCCATCGACACCAGGACGGTCGTGGTCGGTGCGCCAGGGCGGATGATTGCCAAGACCGCCTGACGGAGCAGGCGCTGGCGTGGTGCCGGCATACTGACCAGGAAACGCCGCAGAAGGGCCGCCGCGAGCCGCAGCAAGGCAAAGGCGACCAGCGTTCCAGCAAAGTATATGGCCACCAAACGGAGATCGTTGGCGATCAGCAGGGTCAGGCCGAACAGGGTAACGAACCCGACGAGGAGCGGCGCAACGAAGCCTGGTTTTAGCATGGCCCGCCAGGCAAGACCCTCCATCGCGCTACTCGATCCGGCCCGGAACAGCAGGGCCGGCCGGACGGCGCGCGCCTGCAGCAAGGGCACCCATGAAAAGATCAGCGCGGTGACCAGGCCGATGCCCCCGGCGACCAGCATGGACCGGAAGTCCAGTACCGGCGGCAGGTCGATGCCGATGAGGCCCGAGAGCAAAGGCAGCAGCGTCAGTGTTGCTGCGGCGACGATCACCATGCCGATGCCAACGGCGATGAGTGAGAGCAGAGCAATCTGCACCAGGAAATGAAACAGTACACGGCCGCCCTTGGCGCCGAGCGAACGCATCGTGGCAATGGCCCCCTGGCGCTCGCCGACATAGGCAGCCACTGCATTGGCCGCGCCCAGTCCGCCGACCACCATTGAGGAGAGGGCCACCAGCAGCATGAAGTTTCCGAAGACGCCAATGAACCGGGCAATGGTTGCTGTCGCCTGGCGCGGCGAGCGGATCTGCCAGTCCCTGTCCGGAAACCCTTCTTCCAGCGCGGTCTGCGCGGCCTCGAAAACGCCGTCGGTCAGCAAGACCTTGTAGCGGAACTGGCTGAGCACACCTTCCTCGCGCAGCCCGGCCGGTGCCAGTGCCGCGCTCGAAATCAGTGCGGGGGCGCCCAGTTGGAAGCCAGCCGTCGCCTGATCCGGCAGCGCCGCGATAATGCCGCGCAATTCGACATCAAGGGCGCCGATGCGGACAGTCTCGCCGACCTGCACGGCTAGGCGTAGTGCCGCCGGCTGCGAGAGCAACACGCCGAAACTGCCATTCCGATCAGCGAGCAGGTCGGCCAGGCTGCCATCCTGTGCGCCGGCGGCCAAACTAACCTCCCCGACGAGCGGGTAGGCGTCTGTCACCGCCCGAAGCGACAGGAATGCGCTCCTGCCATTGGCCGTCGCCTGGGAATTGAGCTCAACTTCCCGGCTGACGCGCCCCAGCCCATCAAGCGCCGCGACCACCGCATCATCGACATCGCTGCGCTGCGACCGCAATTCGAGGTCGCCCCCCAGGATCAGCCGGGCGTCGCGTTCGATGGCGGCCTCGACGCTGCTGCGCACCGCGCTGACGGTGCCGATGGCGGCCACGCCCAGGGCGAGGCAGGCAATCAGGATAACAAACCGCTGCGCGCTGCCGCGCAGGTCGATCAATGCGACGCGCAACCAGCCTTGCAGGCGCCTCATGCGACGGCCGCTTCCAGTTCCCGCAATTCCCCATGGTCCATGCGCATGCGGCGATCGGCCCGCATGGCCAGGCCATTGTCATGGGTGATCAGCATCACGGCCATATTGTTGCGCCGCGCCAGGCTGAACAGAAGGTCGATCGCCGACGCGGCAGTTTCCTGGTCCAGATTTCCGGTAGGTTCATCCGCCAGCAGGAGCTTTGGCCGGGTGACAATGGCACGCGCCAGACCCACCCGCTGCTGCTCGCCCCCGGACAGGGCGCTCGGCAGATGGGTCTCGCGCTCGCCCAACCCCACCTCGGCCAGCGCCGCCCGGGCACGCGCCCGGATTTCGGCAACGGGCAGATCATCGAAGGCAATCTCAAGCGCCAGGGCGACGTTCTCGAGCGTCGTCATCGAAGGAATGAGGTGGAAATTCTGGAACAGGATGCCGATGTTCTGCCGGCGCATATCGGCGAGCTGATCCTCGTCCAGACCCGCAAGATTGGTGCCGCCGATGGCGACAACCCCGTCACTGGCTTTTTCAAGGCCGCCCAACACCATCAGCAGGCTGGTCTTGCCGCTCCCGGACGGCCCCACAACGGAGACCACCTCACCCGGATTTATCGCAAACGTGATGGCTTTGAGGATATGAAGCGCGCTGCCGCCCGACTTAAGGTGCAGGTTCATGTCCCGCGTGCGGGCGATGGTATCGATCATGGGAGCGGGCCAGGAATTGGTCGGAATGAACACGGTGGCAGCGTTTATGAATACAAGATGGTGGCAGCGCGCCATCGGCGCAATGGCCTTTATCGGCACGATTGCGGCATTGGAGCAGCCGGCGCTGGCCGAGGAGCCCACGATCCTGCTGTACGGTGACTCCCTCTTGGCTGGGCTGGGGCTGTCCGCCGATGAAAGCTTCATGGGTCAGTTGCAGGCGGCCATGGATAAGAAGGGGCTTGCTGTCAATCTGGTTAATGCCAGCGTCTCCGGAGATACCACGGCCGATGGACTGGCCCGGCTGGACTGGACGCTGGGCGATCCGCCCGACGCGGTCATCCTGGGGCTCGGAGCCAACGATATGTTGCAGGGCCTCCCCGCGGCCGACGCCCGCTCGAACCTTGAGGTGATCATGGCGCGTCTCGATGCGCTCGACGTACCAGTGCTTCTCCTGGGCATGATGGCCAATCGCGGGCTAGGCGCGGACTATGTCGATGCGTTCGACGCCACCTACCCCGAACTGGCCCAAGAACACGACGCCTTGCTCTACCCGTTCTTCCTTGAGGGCGTGGCGCTGGATCCAGCGCTCAACCAGCCCGATTTGCGCCACCCCAACGCTGAGGGTGTCGCGGTGATCGTGGCCGGCGTCATGCCGCTCGTGGAAGCGCTGATTCAGCAGATAGAACCCTGACGCTTCACGGAAAGACCCTTTGTACCAGCCCAACCCAGGCTTTCGGCAGACGCCCGAACAGCTTGGGCTTGAAATAGGCGCTGGCAGCGCGCTTGGAAATCTCGGCCAGGGTGGGATAGGGCGCAATCATGGACGCCACGGCAGAGAGTTTCACCTTGCCGGAAATCACCAGTCCCCAGACACTGATCATTTCGCCAGCATGGGGCGCTACCATTGTAGCTCCGAGCACTTTTCCCCTTTTCGTCAGGATCAGCTTGATGAAGCCTTCCGTTCGGCGTTCCGCCTGTGCCCGGTCGTTGTCGTCCATGTGCTCTACAATCACGGTGACCTCGCCATGCGCCTTGCGCGCCTCGGCCTCGGTCAGTCCAACATGAGCCACTTCTGGGTCGAGATAGGTGACCCAGGGCAAGGCCGAATAGTCCACCTTGGCCGGCAGGCCGAACATAGCGTTGCGGATGAAGATGCCGGCGTGGTAGCCGGCGATGTGGGTGAATTGCGGCCCACCGGCCACATCGCCGAGCGCGAAGACGCGGGAATTAGACGTCCGCAACCGGCCATCCACCTCGATCCCCTTCGGACCGAATTTTACCCCGGCAAGCTCCAGCCCCATATCCTCGACATTGGCCTTGCGGCCTGCAGCGACCAGCACATGGCTTGCCGTTATTTCGTACCGATTCATTGCCGTTTCGATTGTCGCGCCGACGCCAGCTTCGCTTCTCTTGGGGTCGATCAGCTTGGCCTGTTCATGAAGCACGATGCCTTCATCGCGCAGGACGCCCCGGATCAGTTCAACAGCCTCCGGTTCGTCGCGCGGCAGGATACCCGCCACATCGACGATGGTAACCTCCGACCCCAGGCGTCTGAATGCCTGCGCCATCTCCAGCCCGATGGGCCCGCCACCAACGACCAGCAAATGATCGGGGCGCTCGATGAGGTCGAAGATGGTCTTGTTGGTCAGCGGATCGAGCTCGCGCAATCCCGGCACCGGCGGGACAACTGCCCCGGAGCCGGTGGCAACCACGAAACGGCGTGCCGTGATGCGGTGGCGGCCAGCGACCAGTTCGGTTGGGCTGGTGAAGCGAGCAGTCTCCTTGATGACCTTGATGCCCATGCCTTCAAAGCGCTCGACACTGTCGTGGGGCGCGATGGCGCCGATCACGCCGTGGATATGGTGATGGACCGCCTCGAAGTCGATTTTGGGCGCTATGGCGTCGCCGACGCCAAGCGCCATCGCAGAGGTAAAGACACGCGCGGCATGCGCCGCCGCAATCAGCGACTTGGAGGGAACACAGCCTGTGTTAAGGCAATCCCCGCCCATGGCGCCCTGCTCGATGAGCACCACCTTTGCGCCAAGCTGCGCCGCACCCGCAGCAGCACTCAGGCCGGCCGAGCCCCCCCCAATAACGCAGACATCGCAGGAGAGACTCTCGGGGGGTAATTTCGCATGCATGGAATTGGCTCGCTTGGCGCTTGGTTTCATCTTGGTCTGACGAGGCAATCAGGTGTTACGGCCCGCCAATTTCTTTCGAATGAAACCCGTGAGCGGCGCGATGGCCGCAAGAAGGGCCAGCCCAAGCAGCCCCAATGTAATTCCGGGTGTGACCAGGTCGCCCACACCTACGGGTCGATCGAGCGCTGCCGCATCGGCGAGAATTGTCTCCAGACCCTGGCCGATCGAAGCATAGACCAACGCGCCGGGCAGGATGCCCATGAGCGTTGCCGCGACATAGGTGGTGAGTGGAACCTTGAACAAGGCAGGCACGATGTTAACGACGGCAAAGGGCAGAACGGGGGCGAGCCGCAACGCCAGAAGATAGCTGAAGGCATTGGCCTCAAAGCCCCGAGCCACCTTGCCGGCAAATCCGTCCACGCGCGAGCGCAGACCTTCCCCGAAGGCTGTCTGGGCAGCCCAGAACAGCAGTGTGGCGCCAATAGTTGCTCCCGTGGCCGCCAGCAGGCCGCCAACCCAGATGCCATAAAGGAAGCCGCCCGTCAGGGTGAGCAACCAGGTTGCGGGGAAGGCTACCGCCACCGCGATGGCGTAGCCGAGCACATAGGTCAGAACGGCCAGCCAGCCATGGTCTGCGGCAAACGCCTTAAGCGTGGTGCGGATCTCGGCCAGATAGTCGAGGGTCAGGTATCGGTGCCAGCCAAGCAAGAGGCCGGTGGCCAGCAACATCAGGATCAGAGCCAATGGCGCGAAGCGCAGCAGCGACTTGCCCGCCTGAGATGATGATTCAGGGTGCCGCATGTCAGCGTCTCCGGAACGGTAGCAGCAGTGACCATCCAAGCCGCGTCGGCGCGGTGTCGCGATAGTCAGCCAGCCCGATGTCCATGTTTCGATGCCCCTTGGCTGGCTGATCGGTGTAGGTGGCGAATATCCGGTCCCAGATGGCCAGATTGAAGCCGTAATTGCTGTCAGTCTCGCGGCGGTCTGTAGAGTGATGGACGCGGTGCATGTCTGGAGTCACCACCAGCAGACGGACAAAGCGATCTACCCGGGTCGGCAGGGTGATATTGGCGTGATTGAACATGGCCGCGCCGTTGAGCACCACTTCGAAAATCAGCACCGACCACGCAGGCGCACCGAGTGCCACCACGATGGCCGCCTTCCACACCATGGACAGCACGATTTCCAGCGGGTGGAAGCGCAATGCCGTGGTGAGGTCGAAGCCGGTGTCGGCATGATGCATACGATGAATGCGCCACAGGATCGGGATTTTGTGGCTCAACAGGTGCTCGAGCCAGACAGCGAAATCCAGCACGATGATAGAAATCAGTGCCGCCAGCCAGAGCGGGACATCGACCTGGTTGAAAACCCCAATGCCCAGGCTTTCCGCCCAGAGGGCAGTGCCCACGGCAGCCGCAGGAAACAGGACGCGCAGGCTCACGGACGAGATCACCAGCGTGCCCACATTGGTCAACCAGCGCCGAGTCTTGAGCGCGGCGAGCATTTCGGGCCGCTCGAGCCGTGGATGGGTCAGTTCAATGACGGCGAGCAGTCCAAAAATCAGGACAAAGGACCCGAAACGAATGATGGGTTCGGGCAGAAAAAGTATGTCGTTCATGTCGGTCAAGGCCTTTGCATATGCAGCTTGGTCTTCTGACCCGCCTGACTGTTACGCATGCTCATCCGTAATCGGTGGTGCGGGGCGCAGTTTTATGAACGGCCACGCTGCATAAAGCGGGTTATCCGCGATGGCCCCGCAACGAGAAAGCACGCTGCTTATAGCGATGACAACATGGCCCAAGCCTGTCAGTAATCGCACAAAGCTCAGGCCAATGCCGGAGCGGGCCCCGGTTACGAAGTACGTCGGCGATCATGCTGCTGCAGTTATGGCTTGCCCGCGGCATTGCGAAAGACCTCGATGACGCGAGGGTCAGGTTCGATGCTATCCCGCCCGGTCTGAGCTGATTTCAAGAGCGCCACCGTTTTTGCGAGCTGGTCGACATAGGCGCGGCAATGCTTGCACATGAGCAGGTGCATCCTGACGCCGACGCGCTGGCGCAAGGTCAGCGTGCCTTCGAGGTAGTCGGTCGCGGTCTCGCTGAGTTCGCGGCAACTAAGCATGGTCTGGTCTCCAGGGCGCAAATGGTGGCGCCCAATCTTGATCGTTTATGTAGGTGAGTAAGTTCAAGGCGCCAGCTGTTACGCTCGGCCTCAAGCCTTTCCCGTCAGCTCTTCGAGAGCCGCCCTCATACGGGAGCGTCCACGGTGCAGCAGAATGCGGTGATTGGCCTCGCTGACCTCAAGGATCGAACAAGTTTTCTCAGGCGAAAGACCTTCGAGGTCGCGAAGCGTCACTACGGCGCGCTGATTGGGTGGCAGTGTTTCGAGAACGGACATGGCATGGGCCAGTAATTGCTTGCCGCCTACGATGCGTTCCGGGTTGATTTCCGACCATCGCCCCGGCGGGGATAGCCAGGAGCCGTCGCCCAGGAACCGGTCCGGATCGACCGCTGGGTCATTGTAGCCCATATCCGAAAAAGACACCGAGCGGCCGTTGCGTTTGGCCTTGGTGCGGGCGATGTTGGCCAGCACAGCAAACGTCCAGCTCTTGAGAGATGATCGTTCCTCGAATTTGGCAATCCCGGATATGAGGGCCATCCAGGTATCCTGCACGGCCTCTTCCGCCGCCGAGGGATCGCGCAGAAATGTGCGGGCAAAGGCGAGCATGGACTTCTGCTGCTCGGCCACCAACTGGCGAAACGCCTTCTCGTCACCACGCTTCAGCGCCTGGATCAAAGCGCGCTCGTCGCGCCTGGAGTGCGCCACTCGCAAAACCATACAAGCCCCAAAATCCCCAGCAGCGTGACTAGCAGTCTTTTCTCGGATTCCCTCCCCATTCGCGTCATTGTGACCGGAGGTTACAAAAAAAGGGGCTCGAACTGTAACAAGTGGAAGGCTCGATCAACTAAGTAGCGCGTTTAGCGGAGGGGCGTTGGTTGACAGCTTCTTCCCCCAGAAAGTGATCCTCGCGTGCTCGACAACTACATCATTCCGACACAAGAACGGCTCCTGCGCCCCCTGGGGGAGTGGCTGTTGGCGCATGGTGCCACCGCGAACCGAATAACACTCGTCGGGTTTGTCATTGGACTTGCAGCCGTTCCGGCTATTGCAGGCGGTCAGTTTATGCTTGGCCTGCTGCTCATCGCGCTAAACCGCATCTTCGACGGGCTCGATGGGGCAGTGGCACGACTGGCCGGTCCGACTGACCGCGGCGCCTTCCTCGACATTGCGCTCGACTTCTTCTTTTACGCCGCCATTCCATTTGCTTTTGTCCTGGCCGACCCCGCGGCGAACGGGCTGGCCGGATCGCTGCTGTTGTTATCTTTTGTCGGCACGGGCTCAAGCTTTCTGGCGTTTGCCGTGATTGCGCAGCGCAGGAGCCTCAACTCGCTGAAAATGCCCAAGAAGGGTCTCTACTATCTTGGTGGCATCACCGAGGGCACCGAGACCATTGCCTTATTCATTCTAGTCTGCCTTTTCCCAGGGCTGTTTGCCACCATCGCGGCCGTGTTTTCCGCCCTTGCCTTCGTGACCACGCTGGTCCGTTGGTGGTGGGGCTGGAAGGTTTTTGCAGAGTGAGAGCCGTTTTCTCGCGCCGATTTTGAGAAGTATATCAAAGCCTCCCCGACGCTAAGATGGGCCGTCTCTCTGCGACCACAAGTAATTATTTCGGGCCACTACCCTATTTTCCGCTCGATGATGTATGTCTACTTCGGGCTAGATCTGTCCAACGGCGGAGGTCTGGCAACTGCCCCGCTAAAGGCGCTCGTTAGAGGGTCGCGGGGCAGGGGACCATCCGCTAACCACTCCAACCCATCACGTCATTGACGTCCTTGGCTAAGGTCATCGGGTCAAAGGGTTTTGCAATGATCCCCTGACGTCAAGCGACCGCAGCTTCTCGATTTCTGAGGCTGCATTCGCGCTGTCACAAAAGCGCTGGTAAGCTAACCGTTTCCGGCGCTGCAAGCAGGGGAGAGTGGGTCATCGGCCCGTCCATACGCGGCATCATCACGTCGAGCAAAATTGCGTCCGGCAGCCAGGAAGCGGCGACCTCTATCGCCTGCTTGCCGCTCTCGCAGGTGCGCACCATCAGGCTCGGGTCAAGTTGAAGACATAGCTCCGCGACTTCACGGACATCGGGCTCGTCATCGACATAAAGGACCTTCACACAACGCACTACCGTTCGGCGGCGTCGGTGGAAAGCTGACTGGCCTGTCTAGTCGACAGTTGGTCGGAAGCAGGCTTGTTTCGTAAGTTTTTCTTAGGGCATAGCGTATGGTTTTGCCTCGAATTCGGCCAAGGTAAGATGCATTTTCAGCAAGCGCTCTGGTCTCGGCGGCGCTTGCGACCCTGGCGCTGAACCTGCAATCTGCTATTGCCCTCTCCTGATACCCAAAAGCCAAGATAAGGTGCAGCTTGTCCGCAACCTTGTTCTATCTTCCCGACAATCTCCCGGAGCCATTCCAAGCGGAAGGGGTGACTATTTATGAACATGTTGGAGGCTACATCGGCAGCCGATACATGTTGAATTTTTCCCGTCCCGCATTGGTCGTCGGGCTCGCAGGAGAGCGCCAACTTAGCAGCCCATCTGGTACCGATCTGGCGGGGCCCGGTAGCGTCGTCCTGCATCCACAAGGTCGCGTGGTTTCTGTAGCGGTGGATGAGGTAGGAGAAACTTTTCGATGCCTGATGGTCTTTGCGCCCATTCCAATTCTGTTTCGGATGGTAGCTCAGATTGCCGGCAATCCAACAAAAGTGCCGAATTCGAGCCGCTTGATAGGGCATTTCCCGCGCCTACTGACCGCAGCAAATGCCATCGCTGACGATTTAAGGGACTACGGTCCCTCGCCGTGCCGCCTCAGCGAAATGAGGCTTGAGGAATTGCTTCATCTACTCGCTCTTGTCGGGCAAGGTGCGGCGTTGCGCGAATGGCTGAGTTTGGCTTCTGATCCACCGACGCTACGCGTGAGCGGCGTGGTAGAAGTGCATTGGCAAGATAATCTGACCCTAACCGAGTTGGCCTTCCTGTCCGGCATGAGCCTGGCTGCATTCAAGCGGGCATTCTCAAAGATCTATGGAAATTCGCCAGGCCGCTGGCTTCAAGAAAGACGTATGGAGCAAGCAGCGCACCTTCTTGGTGTGGAGGGTCATAGACCTTCGGCGATTTGGGAGAAAATCGGGTTCTCCTCGCATTCCGTGTTCGCGCAGAGTTTCCGCCGGCATTTCGGCATTACACCAGCCGATTACCGCAGCATCTATTTTGGAGCTTCTCCACACAGCAATGGAGCCGATGAAAACACGCCAATGCGCCCTGCTTGACCTACCTTCTCCCAGCCATTTTCTGAGGAGAGATCATGCCTGCTGCCATCAGCCGTCGTTCCATGTTGATCGCCGCCGTTGCTGCCCCGGCGCTTGTCGTTGCCGCCCAGGCTAACGGCCTTGCACCTGAAGCCCCCGACCCTGTCGCGAGTCCCGGTCGCATCGTGCACTGGCGCGATGTGCAATCGGACCATGTTGGTCCACGCGATGTCACCATCTGGCTTCCACAGCACATGGACGGCCCGCTGCCCGTCATCTATGCCCATGACGGCGAGAACCTTTTCGATAGCACCGTATCAGTTGACGAATGGCCGCTCGAATTGGATCGCGCAATGGGCGAACTTGCCGAAACCGGCGTCGGACCCGCTATTGTCGTGGGCATATGGGCCACCGCCGAGCGAGAACGCGAATACAATGCGTCCAGCATGGTCTCTGACATGCCGTCGCACATCCGCGAGGCCGTGGAACTGAGCATCGCCGGCGAAACCATGTCTGATGCTTATCTTCGGTTTATCGTGGAGGAACTCAAGCCTCGAGTAGATGCTGAGTTCAACACGCTTCCCGACCGGCAGCACACCTTCACCTTTGGTGTCAGCATGGGGGGGCTCATTGCCGTTGAGGCAATGGCCACCCATCCCGACGTCTTTGGTGGAGCAGTTGCCATGTCGGCACACCTTTTCATGATGGGAGCCGCAGCCGGATCACCTGACTTTCCAATGCCAGCAGATGCCATGCCAGAAATCGAAGCCGCTGTAGCGAGAATGGCACAACGCATTCCAGCCGAGGGCCATCGGCTTTGGCTGGATCATGGCACCATCGATCTCGACCAGTACTACGCAGGCAGTCACAAGGCGCTCGCTGAGGCATTAATCGCTTCGGGCTGGGACCCGACAAAAAACCTTGAGGCCCGCATCTACGTCGGCACGGGCCACCATGGCCGCTGGTGGATCCCTCGCGTTAAGGACGCTCTTGGCTTCCTCCTCAGGAGTGATGCATGATTTTGCGCCATACAGCCATTGCAGCGCTTGCCCTGCTGGCGCAACTCGTTCCCGTGTTGGCATTCGAAGCGCAATTCGATTTTTTCAACGTTCCAGCATGCTCGGGCGGCGCCCTACGCATACTGGCAAGCCCGCAGTTCCGCCTGTCCGAGGTGCCAGAAGGCACAACCGAACTCGACTTCTTTCTGACCGACCTGACGACTGACTTTGCGCATCGCGGGCGCGCCATCCCTTATGACGGTGACCCTGTGGTACGTGAAGACGCTTTCAAGTACCTCGGTCCCTGTCCGTTCAGCGGCACTCACCTCTACGAATGGAGAATAACCGCCCTCGACAGCGCAGGAACTGCACTGGGCGAGGCCCGTGTCCAGGCTGAGTTCACAGCATCACCATGATCTGTTCTAGCTTATTTGGCTGCTCGCGCCGCTCCCTTGGAGTACTTTAGAGCAATCGTCGCCGACTCGATACGATACGTATCGGCTCACGCTTGCTGGCGGGCACAGAGCTTGTGCTCCAAAATCCAGTTATCACCCGTCCTAGTTCGAACGAGGAAACGTGTGCTTTTACATTTCAGAGGCGCCGGGGTTGTAGTCCTAGCGCTCGCTACAGTTGCAGTGACACTGTTGCTCATGCAACTGCAGCCCGCTCAGGCTCCGATAGGTGGGAGATACGACACACCGCGCCTTGCTGTGGTCGTACACCTTACCACAGTGTTACCAGCGCTGCTTCTTGGGGCTTTTGTGCTCGCTAACCGCAAAGGCGATCGCCTACACCGGTCGCTAGGACGGCTCTGGCTGGCATTGATGCTGATCACGGCTATTGCGAGCTTCTGGATCCGCGGACCCCACGGAGGTTTCAGCGGCATTCACTTGTTCTCACTCGGAACCGCCGTAGCCGTGCCTGCAGCGATTGCATCGATCCATGGTGGCAATGTGAAGGCTCACCGTCAGATACTCACCAGCCTCTACGTCGGATTGATAGTGGCTGGAGCATTTGCTCTAGATTCCGGGCGCCTTGCAGGTATTTTCCTCCTAGGATTGTTCCGGTAGCTGGATATCGGTGAGTGCGAAGACCGGGCACTGGAATGGCGGTACCTCCTAGCATTCCGTGACCGTAGCACTAGCATCATGGACGGACGCCCGGATCGTGTAGCGCTCGGGCTGGCGAAACTGCCAAGCCGCCTGCTCAGCCAAAGTTCTAGACCGGTAGTCCGCCGTTGAAGCGGGATGACCGAGCTCTGTCCAATTTCATCGAACGGCGCCGATGCGTCGTTGTACACAATTGATGCTACAGACGACGTCAGTACGACCCGCTTGACGCCCGCCCTAGCAGGCCGCATTTGCAGCCGATAGGCCTTAGGCCGCAGGTGTCCAGTCCGGCTGAGTGTTAAAAAGTACCACATCGCTCTGGAGATGATCCCAATGCTGCTTGTCTCTCTCGAAAATGACGACTTCTACAGAAAGCCCTTTTGCATCATCCATGGTGCCTAGCGAAAGTGTCAGGTGTTCTGGCGAACGCGTGTTGGTCCCAAATACGGGGCTGCCGCAACTGTTGCAGAAAGCCTTCGTGACCTCAGAATCCTTTCCTGAGAGGTATCTGAACGTTTTTAGGTCACCAAAGATCTCAACCGCCTCCTTCGGAAACATGGCACCAATGGTGTGACCGGTTCCGCTTATTCGCCGGCATTCTTCGCAGTGGCATTGCGCCACAATCAAGGGCTTACCGTGCGCCACATAGCTAATCTCACCGCAGAGACATCTTCCGCTGTATTGTTGGCTCACTGACCTCGCTCCAAATAATATTCGAGCCGGTCGCGAATACGGTGGCGCTAAAAAATACCACGGCAATAACGGGTCGTAACCAACTACCGAAACGTCTCAGCGGTCTTGGGTAAAACGTGACAAAAGAACTGGCCAGCCATCGCTGATCTTGCCCAACTTCCAGTTATATTCTCGATCGCCCCGAAGGCCCGTCCCATGTTCGCCGCCGACGATCGGAACAGCGCGTCTGACGACAACGCCGCAGCGTTTTGCTCGCGCAACCCCAACTGCGAAGAATGCTCAATAGCGCTGGTATCGGGTACTGGCGCGCCAGGTCGCCTAGCATGGCAACATCGTACCAGAGCGGCGTAGCCACTGGCGGTGCACGTGTGCCACTTCAGGTGACGCGGCGTTCGCCATGTTGGCGACAACGAGGGCCATGCCCTTGGCCAAGCTTGCCTGCATCAATGGCAAGAGAATTCCCGCGCCTCGGCGGTTGCGCGAGGTAACACGCCACCACACCTGGACAGTGCTACCAGTACCAGCGGGGCTCAGGTTCCATCCGCCCCTCATGCGGCTGAATGGGTATGGAAATCCTTCGGCTTCGGTGAGGAAGGTCATTTCGAAACCAACGCCCTCGATCCAACGGTCGCAGCGCTCCGACCACCTGCCTCCCTTTAGATTCTCACAGGTGCGGACACAACCTTCGCCGGGCACATCACCATCAGTTAGTGTCGAAAATCGTAAGGACGGCATGTACGTCTGGATGGCAGCCAGGTTGGATAGTACAGGCCAGAAGGTCTCTGGCGGAACATCAACTCGGGTCTGCAGGCAAAGCCGAAACTGCTCATCGCACCCTGCTGGCGCGGAATAGTAGGTGATTATCGAGCGATACTGAAGGTAGGCGAGGATGCCCACGGTTCCGTTGACGCCAGCGAGCATCGCCCAACCTGTGATTGATACGGAGCTCGCCAGGAGCGCTGCACCGAGCAACGTACCTCCGATCCAGATGATGTCGGCGACAACCACCGTGAGCACCAGCAGGGGAGTGGGGCGGAGCGCGATGATGGCCACAGTAGAAGCAAATAGTATGAGGCCAAGCCCCACCACCTGGTACGCGACCTCAGGACCTGTTGCTGTGAGTTTTATGACCTCCGTAGACCACAAGGCCATAGCTGTCCCGCACAGGCCTGAGAACAGCGCGTTTGCCCAAAGAGGTGGCCGAAGAACCCAGTCGCGGTCCGGGAAGTCGGAATGGATTGTTTGTTCATTCTGCTTATTAGCCATTTCCCGCAGTTCATCGATCATTGACCTTCTCCTCGCACTGTGAGAATGCACGTTCTCAACTTCGTGTCAGAGATAGAGAACAACCATTCTCAGGGTCAAGGGAAAACAATGGGCGAGAAGGACAAGTCTTTTTCCCGCTCCCAGGTCCTCTGGAAAACCATGGAGCTATTCTGGGAGCGAGGCGCTGATCAGACGGCATATGCTGACATTGTGCGAGCCACCGGCGCGAGCCGTAGAGCACTCTATGGCTGGTGGCCTGAGAAGTCCGAGCTGATACGCGATGCACTCGCCGTCTATCGTGAAGGAGTGCTAGACCCAGTGCTAACCCCGTTGTCGGACGGCTCCGACCCCGAAGCTCTTAAATTGTTCTGGGCTCGCATCGAGGCGGTAGTTACTACCGGCTCCTGGCGGGGTTGCTTCTTGTGCCGGACAGGTTCCAGCCCCCTGGCGGAAGATTTGGCGGTGGCCGGCATGTTCCGCGCCCACGTTGGCAGGATGGAGCAGATGATCGCGGCCATGGTTGACGAGGGTCAACGAGGGGGAAACATCCCCAAAGACATCGAGCCAATGATCGCCGGCCAGAGCTCGGCAGCGTTCATCGTTCTCATGTCGGCGTTGGCGGCAGCCGGAGCCACCGCCATCGAATTGTCGAGGTTTGTCGACGCAGCCCGCTGGTCATGTGGGATCGAGAACACTCGAAGCGGCTGATCCAGTCTAAACCCAGAGTGCGTAGAGAACCCATCCCCCAAGCAACAGACCCGGAGCGGTGACCAGGGTCATGGGGCCGGCACGCATCTTGTTGTCATACAAGAACCAGTGCAGCCCGCGACCCAGAAAGAATGACACCACGGCCGCCCAGAGCCAGGCTTGTTCAAGTCCCAGCCATTCAGCCGCGAAGAGGACCATGGCTATGAGCGGCGCGGTCTCAATGAAATTGCCATGAGCGCGAATGCGCTTGAACAAGACAGGATCGCCACCGTCGCCTCGCAGAATATTATGAGAGCCGCGATAGAGGCCGATCCAGCCCGTCAAAGGCATGAGCAGGGCGGCGCATAGTGCAATGAAGGTGAAGGTCACCGGCAAGTCGATACCTGTCATCGTGTTCGGCTCACATCTGGACGACAGGGGCGATCTCGATCGAGCCGCCCAGAGAGAGAAGAGGAGACGCCTTGGCGTAGGCGGTTGCTGCCTGCAAGTCGGCAGTCTCAACGATCATGCAGCTGCATTCGGATGATCAAATTGGAATGGCAGCTAAGCCAACTTGGCGACCAGAAGCGGTCGGACCGCGATCGGCCCCATTCTTGCCGTCCAGGCGTTGTGCTCCATTTGCCAGAAGCGGCCGGTCGGCTTAGCAATCATCAATGATAGAGCAGGGGTCGGCCGCCGCCAGTCCGCTTCTGCTTTGTGGACTATCGGAGCGGCACGCAGTCTATGACTGATTGCAACTTTAGCTCACCGGCTCAGCCTTGGGATAGCCAGCGTAGGGTTCGGGACTGCCTCCGTAGAAGGTGTCCTTATTCGGCCTGCTAAAGAACAGTCTCGTCTTGAGACGCTGCGGCGGACATGGTCAGATCTTCGAAATAGGTACCTGTGTTTGGGGGGCACCAAAGGGCAGCTAGTCGGCAATCTCAAGGGCGCTGCCGCGGTCGACCGGGCTGCTCGTCCCTCGTCTCCAGCCCGGAGTTCGAAGCATTGATCCTGTTGGAGAACGGCCGGCCAAGAAGGCCGGCCTTCCTAGTCAGGCGGCCTTTTCTGTGACGTCGCCGCTGTGCCGGATTTCGGTGCCGAGCACCTTCAGGCATTCGCGGATGAAGGCGGCAAGCGCCGTCCAGCCCTTGGCGGAAACCATGGTGCCATCGACATAAGCTTCGGTAGGCGAGAGGTCGATATAGGTGCCGCCAGCCAGCGTCACCTCGGGCTCGCAAGCGCCGAGAGCTGCAACCTTCTTGCCGCGCACCACGCCGTCGACAGCTATCAGGATCTGCACGCCGTGGCAGATGGTGAAGATGGGCTTGTTGGTTTCGTGGAAGTGGCGAACCATGGCCTGCACGCGCTTGTCGGTGCGGATATATTCGGGGCCGCGACCGCCGGCAGCATAGACTGCATCATATTCTTCGAGGCGCACTTCGCTGAACGTTTTGTTGATCAGCGCGTAGTGACCCATCTTTTCGGTATAGGTCTGGTGACCTTCAAAATCGTGGAGCGAGGTGGCGATCACGTCGCCGGCGTTCTTGTCCGGGCACACGACGTGGATGGTGTGGCCCACCGCTTCCATCGCCTGCTGATAGACGTAAATCTCATATTCTTCGGTGAATTCACCGCACAGCATCAGGATTTTCTTGCCGGGCATTTCAGGTCTCCAAACAAAGAGCAGGAATGGACCGCGCTTTGCCGCGCGGTCCAGTGTGGGATCAGAAAGGGGAGTCGGGGAAGTAATATTCTTCCGCGTTGTCCTGGGTGATCAGCGGCGCGTCGAGCTTGACGGTGCCACGGACCGGCGCCTGGCCGTTGAACTGGGCGGCGGTCATGTAGATGGCGGTCTTGATCATGGACGGCGGGTACGGCGTTTCGATGGGGGTCATGGCATCGCCGGCCATCACCTTCTCAATGATTTCCTTCATGCCGTTGCCGCCCAGCGCGTACTTGATCTCGGTGCGACCGGACTGTTCGATGGCTTCGAGCACGCCTAGGAGCATGTCGTCGTCGTTGGCCCAGACGGCGTCGATATGCGGGTACTTGGCGAGGTAGTCCTGCATGAGGCTGAAGGCTTCGTCGCTGTTCCAGTTGGCGTACTGGATGTCCAGGATGTTGATGTTGCTGCCATCGAGGCCCTCTTGGAAGCCTTGGATGCGCTCGTCGTCGATGACGGTCGGGATGCCGCGTAGCACGACGACGTCACCCTCGCCCCCGAGGTTGTCGACCAGGAACTTGGCGGTGGTGGAGCCCACGGCGATGTTGTCGCCGGCGACATAGAGATCCTGAATTTCGGGATCCGTGAGCCCGCGGTCGACGACGGTGATGAAAGTGCCGGCTTCCGACACGGACTGGACCGGACCGGTCAGCTCGTCGGACGAGAAGGGCAGGATGACCAGAGCGTCAAGATCGCCCAAGGCGGTCAGATCTTCCAGCGCGCTTACCTGGGCTTCGGCCGAGGGCGAGGTCTTCACAGTGACTTCGATATTGGGGAAGGCAGCGTTGATCTCTTCGGCAGCCTTCTGAGCGTGATAAACGACGCCGCCGGTCCAGCCATGGGTGGCCGCCGGAATGGAGACGGCGATGGTCTTCTTTTCCTGTGCCAGGGCGGGTGCTGCCACCAGCAGCGTCGACAGGGCCGCCGCAGCGAGCAGTTTGGTCTTAAACATTAACTTCCTCCCAGAAATTTGGACCGTCAATTGGAGCAGTGCGTGAGGTCCGGTCACGGCTGCTTGGAGAACCTCTGAACCAGCATGGCGATGATGATGATCAGGCCCTGAACGGCGGCGACGAGGTATTCGGAAATGAAATTGGAGAGCACCATGAGGTTGGCGATCATCTCCAGAATTACGGCGCCCGCGACGGTGCCCCAGATGCGGCCCTTCCCACCGCGTAGCGCCGTGCCGCCGATGACCACGGCCGTGATCACCTGCAGTTCCCACAGCTGACCGGTGGTCGGCGTGGCGGCGCCAAGGCGTGGCACGTAGCAGATCGCGGCGATGGCGACGCAGATGCCCTGAATGACGAAGGCGATGGTGCGGATGCGACCGACGGAAATCCCGGAGAAGCGAGCTACTTCTTCATTGGCGCCCACCGCAGCGCAGCGGCGACCGAACTTGGTCTTGTAGAGAATGAATGCCCCAGCGCAGGCAACGACAATGGACACGACGATCGGGATCGGGATGCCCAGGAGATTGCCGTAGTAGACGGGTCGGAAGGGTTCGCGCAGGTCGCGATCGAGAGGGATGTTGCCGCCATCGGACATGAAGGTAATGAGCGCACGGAAGATGCCCATGGTGCCGAGCGTGACGATAAAGGGCTCGATCTTGCCGACCGTGACGATGAGGCCATTGAAAAGCCCGCTCAGCGCGCCGACGCACAGCACCAGCGCCATTCCGGCGACGATGGCGTTAGCACCCATGGCGGGCACCATTGCGTTCATGAACATGATCATGATGCCGGTGACGAACGCCGTCATCGAACCCACGGAAAGGTCGAGACCACCCGAGGAAATGACGAAGGTGGCGCCGACAGCGATGATGGCGATAAAGGCCGAGCGCGTGACGACGTTGGTGATGTTGGTCGGCGACAGGAAATCCGGATTGATCAGGACGCCGACCAGCAAAAGAATGGCCAGCGCGATGAAAGGGCCGATATCGACCCAGTTGATGCGCTGGAGCCATGGCTCGCGTACAAGCGGCGCGGTGATGTCGGTCATTGGATGGTTCCTCCTGCCGCAGCGGTTGGCCCGCCGCTTGTTGCCGCCAGGACGACGGCTTCTTCGGTGATCTCGTCACCGGAAAATTCTGCGACGATGCTGCCGGCCTGCATGACCAGGATGCGGTCGCACAGACCCACCAGTTCCTGCAGTTCGGACGAGATGACGATGCAGGCCTTGCCGCCCCGGACCAGCGCGTCGATGAAGGAGTAAATCTGGCTCTTGTTGCCGATGTCGATGCCGCGGGTCGGCTCGTCGATGATGACGATCTTGGGGTCGAGCATCATGATCTTGGCGAGCAGCAGCTTTTGCTGATTGCCGCCCGAAAGCTGTCCGGCTTCGAGCTTTTTGGAGCGGACCCGGATATCGTATTCCCCGACGGCGCGATCAAGCTCCTGCCGCTCGAGCTTCTGCTCTATAAAGGGCTTGCGATAGAGGCGGCTGAGCCCAGTCAACACCAAGTTCGGTGCTAGCCGCTCACGCAGCAGCAGGCCCTTGCCCTTGCGGTCTTCGGTTAGATAGCCGATCCCGGCATCGACGCCATCGGCCACTGAATGGATGCGGACGGCCTTGCCGTCGACACTTACCTGATCGACTTTGGCTGGACGAAGGCCGAGCAGACCCTCGAAGAATTCGGTGCGCCCTGCCCCGATCATGCCGCCGAGGCCTAGAACCTCGCCGGGCCGCGCCACGAGCGAGGCATCGACCACATAGCCGGGAACGGTGAGGTGATCGATCTCGAGGATCGGCTTCTGGCTCGACGCGCCGCGCTTGGGCGGATAGAGCATGGAGAGTTCGCGGCCGACCATGAGGCAGGCCATGTCTTCCTGTGTCACCGCCTCGGCGTCATGGGTGCCAATCATCTTGCCATCGCGCAGGACGGTGATGCGATCCGCCAGCGCTTCAACCTCGTTGAGACGATGGGATATGTAGAGAACGGCGACGCCACGATTGCGCAAGCCGCGAACGATGCCGAGGAGCGTATCGACTTCGGTGGTGGTGAGCACGGCGGTGGGCTCGTCGAAGATTACCAGGCGATGATCCTCAAGCAGGGCGCGGGCGATCTGTACCAGCTGGCGCTGCGCGATCGGCAGGTTGCGCACAAGATCGCGCGGCGATGCGGTGCAACCAAGATCGGCGAGCCGCTCGGCGGCGATGCGCTCCATGGTGCGATCGTCAACAACGCCATTGCGGCTGCGTTCGCGGCCCAGGAAGAGGTTTTCGGCCACGGTCAGGCCATCGGCCAGGAGGATTTCCTGGTGTACAAGGGCAATTCCAGCACGTTCGGCAGCGACGGGCGCGTTGAACACCACCTCTTCGCCGCCCAGGCGGATGGTGCCCTTGGTCGGCTTTACGTGGCCCGAGATCAGACGCATCAGCGTCGACTTTCCGGCGCCGTTCTCGCCGATGATAGCGTGAATCTCGCCCGAACGAATGTCGAGGTCCACATCCGACAGCACCGTCACTGGTCCGTAGGATTTACCCAGCCCGAAAAGCTGCATAAGTGGAGCGGCGAACTTGCTCGCCTCTGAACGGATCATTCCGACGACGCTCATTCGTCGAACACCGGCAACAGGCGATCGCGCGACCGCTCGATGTGAATCCGCATTGCGTTCTCGGCGGCGGCGGCATCGCGGGCCTCGAATGCGCTGATGATGGCTTCGTGTTCCGACAGTGCTTCCTCGGTGACCCGGGAATGGAACATCAGGCGAAAGATGTGAAAGTGCACGTGCTGGTGGATCAGTGTGTCACGGATCAGTTCGTTGCCGGCCACCTTCATGATCATGTCATGGAAGACTGCGTCCTGACGGGCGAACTGCGAATAGCGCGCGCGCTCATCCCCGCTCTTGGCGCGGCGTCCCATCACACCGGCAGCTTCGGTGAGTTCGGCGACCGATTCTTTATCGAGGCGTGCAACCGCCCGACGGGCTGCATCGGGTTCGAGCAAAAGGCGCAGCTCATAAAGATCGGCGAACTGCTTGGCGGTGACTTGCGGGGCGGCGCTATAGCCGACGAGATGGGTCTTGCGCACGAGGCCTTCCGCTTCGAGGCGGCTCAGCGCTTCGCGGATCGGGGTCTGCGACACCCGCAGTTCCCGCGCCAGATTATCGACTGTGATGCGAGAGCCTGGTGCGATCTTAAGAGACATGAGCTGGCCGAACACGGTCTCGTAAACCTCGGCCGCAAGGCTATGACGCGGAATGGCAGCCGTCGCGTCGGCGCTGCTGCTCTGGGCTGTCGGAAGCTCTCTGGCCATCTTTTCCTCTTGACTTAACTACTGGCTAACACGATGTTCCGACCCATGCAATACGATATCGTATAGGATTTCCGATGAAGGTTTCGGCGACAGAAGCGGAGGAGTTGACGACGGCGCTGCTGACGACAGCCGGCGCTCCGACCGCCCATGCCCGCCTTCAGGCGAAGAGTCTGGTTGGCGCCGAACTGCGCGGCCATCCCTCGCATGGGCTGCAGCGCCTCCCGCGCATATTAGACCGGATTGAACGCGGACTAGCTGACCCCGCAGCACGCGGACAACTTAACTGGCGGAAGCCGGGGGTGCTCCATGTGGATGGCACGCGTGGTCTTGGCCCGGTTGTTGCCTTTTCTACCATCGATGCGCTGCTGGAGCGCGTCGACGACACGGGAATCGCCCTGGCGTGCGTGGGGAATTCAAATCATTTGGGCATGCTGGCGCTTTATGTGGAGGCCGTGGCGGGGGCGGGACGGATTTGCATCGCACTTTCGACCAGCGAGGCGCTGGTGCATCCTTTCGCCGGGACGCGGGCTATGGTGGGCACCAATCCGATCGCCATCGGTATTCCCGCCGGCGAGGAGCCGTTCGTGCTGGATCTCGCCACGAGCCTTGTTTCCATGGGAAAGGTGCATGACCACGCCCTGCGCGGCGCGCCGCTGCCTGAGGGCTGGGCGCTGGACGCCGAGGGTCAGCCCACCACCGATGCCGAGCGCGCCAAGCGGGGCTCGATCGCGCCGTTCGGCGACGCCAAGGGGTATGGGTTAGGGCTTGCCCTCGAAGTGCTGGTTGCGAGCCTTGTCGGTTCGGCCTTTGCGCCCGATGTGCATGGAACGCTCGACGCGGAGCACGTGGCCAACAAGGGCGATGTGTTCATTGTCATCGATCCGGCGAACGCGCAGACGGCGCGGATCGCTGCCTATCTGGATGCGGTTCGCGCCAGTCCGGCGGCGGACGCCGACCGTCCGGTCAGAGTGCCGGGCGATGGCGCGCGGCGGCGCCGGCTTGCGGCGCTCGGACATGGCTTTACCGTCAACGACACCCTCTGGCGTTCGCTCAACGACCGCCTCGACAACACTTCACCCCAGCTTAAGCAGGAACTCTCGTCATGAGCCTATTCGCAGCCCTTCGAATGCCGCGCGAGGTCCTGTTCGGCGCGGGGCAACGCCATGCCCTGGGCAAGGTGGCTATGCGCCTAGGCAAACGCGCCCTCATCTGTACCGATGCGCGTCTTGCCGGTGAAGTGGTGTTTGCCGAAATGGTGGCGCTGCTTGAGGCCGAGGGTATCACCGTGCTGATCGACTCGTCGGTTGAGCCGGATGTGCCGCGTGATTCCTGCGCCAAGGTGGCCGATGCCGCGCGCGCGTTTGCGCCAGATCTCGTGGTCGGCATCGGCGGCGGCTCGTGCCTCGACCTCGCCAAAACGGTGGCATTGCTGCTCCGGCACGGTGGCACGGCGGACGAATATTATGGCGAGGGCAAGGTCCCCGGCCCTATCCTGCCGATGATTGCAGTGCCGACCACGGCGGGTACGGGGTCTGAAGTGACCCCGGTCGCGGTGCTGTCGGATCCCGATCGCGCCATGAAGGTGGGGATTTCGAGTGCGCACCTTATTCCGGCGGCGGCGATCTGCGACCCGGAATTGACGCTGACCTGCCCCGCCGGGCTTACCGCCATTGCCGGCGCCGATGCACTGACGCATGCCATCGAGGCGTTCACCGCTGTTCGACGTGAGCCCGGTCCGGCGCTGGCGCAGGAGCGGGTATTTGTTGGCAAGAGCGCACTGACAGACCACTTTGCCCTCCTCGCCATCGAATTACTAGGCCGCAGTCTCGAGCGCGCGTATCGCGAGCCGAACTCCATCGATGCGCGAGCCGACGTTATGATGGGGGCGCTCTGTGCCGGGATGGCCTTCGGCACGGCAGGGACGGCTGCGGCCCATGCGATCCAGTATCCGATCGGCACCCTTACCCACACCGCGCATGGCCTCGGCGTCGCGTGCATGATGCCTTATGTGATGACATTCAATCGCTCGCACGCCGTAACGGAACTCGCCGCCATCGGCCGGGCGCTGGGATCGGATGAAGCCGATGAAGCCAACCGCGCCGATGCAGCGATCGAACTCGTTCGCACGTTGTTCGAGCGCATCGGCATTCCGGTTAACCTCAAGCTGCTGGGCGTAGAAGAGGAAAACCTGGACTGGACCGGTGAGCAGGCACTGAGCATCGGCCGCCTTATCGACAACAATCCGCGGCCGCTCGATGCGTCCGCTATGCAACGCCTGATCGGGGCTGCCTACAGCGGCATCCTGCAGCACGCGTCCTGACCTATGGGAGACATCATGACCACCGCAAACGTCCTGCCGCTGAACGCCACCACCACTCTCGACTGCTCCCGCTACGCCAAGGGCCTCTATATTGGCGGCGAGTGGATCGCCGGATCGGGCATTCCCGTGGTCGATCCGTCCACCGAGGAAGTGATCGCCGAAGTTCCCAACGCCACCGAAGAGCAGGCGCGGCAGGCGGTCGACGCCGCTCATGCGGCTGCGCCGGGCTGGCGAGCGACGCCGCCTCGCCAGCGCGCCGAAATCCTTCTCCGCTGCCACATGCTGATGCTGGAGCGCGCCGATGAACTGGCGACGCTGATCTCGCTCGAAAACGGCAAGGCGCTGACCGACGCACGCGGCGAAGTGAACTATGCCGCTGAGTTCTTTCGCTGGTATGCCGAAGAAGCGGTGCGCATTGCCGGCGAATACCGAATGGCACCCTCGGGCAGCAACCGCATCCTGGTCGACATGGAGCCCATCGGCATTGCCGTCCTGATCACGCCGTGGAACTTCCCGGCGGCTATGGCAACGCGCAAGATTGCCCCAGCACTCGCAGCCGGCTGTACCGTGGTGCTAAAGCCGGCAAGCGAAACGCCGCTCACCGCCTATGCCCTGGCCGATATTTATGCCGAGGCTGGCGTGCCTGCCGGTGTGATCAATGTGCTCACCACGAAGAACCCCGGTCCGGTGACTGCGACCATGCTGAACGACGCTCGCGTTCGTAAGCTGTCGTTCACGGGTTCGACGGGTGTGGGTCGCACGCTTCTGGCCGAGGCAGCCAAGACCGTCCTCAGCTGCTCGATGGAACTAGGCGGCAATGCGCCGTTCGTCGTGTTCGATGATGCCGATCTGGAAGCCGCCCTAGATGGCGCGATGGTTGCCAAGATGCGCAACGCCGGCGAGGCTTGCACGGCCGCCAATCGCTTCATCGTTCAGGCCGGCATCTATGACCGCTTCGCCGAAGGACTGAACAAGCGCATGGCCGCGCTACGTGTCGGTTCCGGGACCGATCCGGCGACCGCCTGCGGCCCGATGATCACCAAGAAGGCCGTCGATAAAATCCAAAGTCTTGTTGCCGATGCCGTGGCCAAGGGCGCGCGTGTTTTGAGCGGTGGCGAGCGACCACAGGGGCGGGGCTTCTTCTACCCGCCCACCGTGCTGGCAGATGTGCCGGTCGATGCGCTGATGGCCAAGGAAGAGATCTTCGGGCCTGTCGCTCCGCTTTACCGTTTCTCCAGCGAGGACGAAGCGATCGAACTGGCGAACGATACCGAATATGGCCTTGCAGCATACGTGTTCACGAGTGACCTCAAGCGCGGCCTCGCCGTGTCCAGCCGCATCGAGGCGGGCATGATTGCGCTCAATCGCGGCCTCGTGTCCGATCCGGCGGCGCCCTTCGGCGGCGTCAAGCAGAGCGGGCTAGGCCGCGAGGGCGGCGTCCATGGCATCACCGAGTTCATGGAGCCCAAGTACATCGCAGCATCGTTCTGATGGTGGACTTGTTCCGCACCCGCGACCATGTCGCCGACTTCGACGACTATGTCGCACAGTTCGTTTCCCGCAGCGCCGCCACCCGAGCGACGTTACGGGGAGAGCTGGACGTCGCCTATGGCGATGGCGCCGACGAGCGGCTCGATCTATTTTTCCCAGAGCAGATGAGTGGCCCTGCTCCGGTCCACCTGTTCGTGCATGGCGGCTATTGGCGGATGTTCGCCAAAGCGGACTACTCCTATGTTGCCGACACCGTTACAGGGGCCGGCGCAATCGCGGCGATCATGGACTATTCACTGATGCCGGCGGTGCGGATGGAAACCATCGTCGACCAGGTGACGCGCGCCGCCAAGTGGCTTGCAGCGCATGCCGCAGAACTCGGCGGCGATGCTACGCGGCTTTCGGTATCCGGCCATTCTGCCGGCGCGCATCTGTGTGCTATGCTTCTACAAATAGGCAGCCCGATCCGACCCTGTGCGAGTTTGCTACTAAGCGGCATCTATGACATCGAGCCTCTCCGCCAGTCGTTCCTGCAGCCACTCATCGGCATCACTGAAGACGAGGCAAGCCGCTTTTCGCCTTTGCGGCTGCCACTGTCCTACGCCCAAGACGTTCACATCGTCGTCGGCGACCGGGAGACCGAGCCATTCCAGACACAAGCTGCGAACTTGGCACAAAAGCTGGGAACAATGTCCGAGCCAATATCGGGAAATCACATGAGCGTGGTGCTCGATCTTGGAGACGCGAGCACCCGTTCCGGCGGCCGCTTGTGGTCGTTGTGCAGAGGGCTTTGACAGAGTTTGCTAGATTGCCCCGAGCTTGTACGCTGGGAGCAGTTAGGCATCATCTGGCAAAGTCGTTCAACGGCCCCTCCCATAATGTTCCGCGAGCTTGGCGCCTCAGTCCTCATGAGCCGCCAACTGCTATGCGCCCCCAATGACGAAAAGGGGCAGTCATTCCGACATAGTTCCCTGCCGCCCTTGTGATCAAAGCTGCTCATATCACTAGCTCACTGTGCAGTTAAGCCGTCAACAGCGCTCCGAGACGCAACGTTTCCTGAACGAGCATGGCAAGATCCTCTCGCCGGGTCCGGTGATTGTTGATTGCAACCCGAAGGCAATGCTCTCCATGCACCGTTGTGTCTGAAAGGGCAGCTATGCCTTCTTCCTGGAGTCGCAGCATGATCTCGATATTGAGTGTCTTCCGCGCGATGCTGTCCAAACCGAAGGGGCGGTAGCGAAAGCAGACGATGTTGATGGTGGTAGGTGCAACCAGTTCGAGAAGAGGCTCTTGCTCCACCAACTGGTTGAGATAATGCGCCTGTGCGATATTTTGGTCGATCAGGCGGCCGAACTTTTCAACGCCATGTTCCTGGAGCGCCATCCAGACCTTCAGCGCCCGAAAGCCACGCGTTGTCTGCAGGCCATATTCATACAGCCACTCAGCAGATGCGAGGCCCCGTGGCGTTGACTCGAGATATTCCTGGTTGACGGCAAAGGCACCGCGATGTGCGGCGGCGTCGCGGATTAGGACGCAACCAACCTCAAATGGAGCATGCAGCCATTTGTGTGGGTCAAGAGCCACAGAATCCGCGCGCGCGATGCCAGACACGCGAAAAGTGTTGCTCGGAGCAATCGCCAACAGCGCGCCGATGCAGCCGTCTATATGCAGCCAGAGATCTTCTTCTGCCGCGAGATCCGCCAGCGCTTGCAAGTCGTCAATAGCGCCGGTGTTGACCGTGCCGGCGGTGGCGATAAGGCAAGCTGGTTTGAACCCGGCCGCGCGATCCTCCCTAATCGCGGCTCGAAGAGCAGCAACATCGATACGCAGTTCGACGTCCGATGGGATCCGGCGGAGTGCCTTGTTTCCCAACCCGAGCGCCTCCACCGCTTTTCGGTGGCAGCTATGCACCTGATCCGAGGCGTAAAACCGCAGCGGCTGCTCTATTTCGCCGACGCCATCCTCGCGGATGTTCGCTCCTGCCTTGACGTTGCGCGCAACGGTGAGGGCGATCAGGTTGGCCATCGAGCCGCCGCTGACCAGCGTCCCGCTGGCGGTTTGAGGAAACCCAATCATCTCCTTGCACCAATTTACCACCTGGTTGTCCATCAACGCGGCGGCATGGTTTCCACCGCCGAGGTTGGACCCCTGAACAGCCGCAAGAAAGTCGGCCAGCGCGCCGGTGAAATTGCTTGACCCCATGTACCAGGACCAGAAGCGCGGATGGATGTTGCCCATCGGATAGGGCATCAGGTTCTCGGTGATCTGCTGGTAGACCGCATCGAGCGGCGTTGGAAGGCGGGGCAAGCAGCGCTTGAATATCGTTTTCACCTCCGCCGGCATTTCCTGCCACACGGGACGCTCACGGACGTCGCGAAGGTAAGAGATCGTATCATCGACGATCTGATGGCTGAGCGCCCGGACATCGCTCCACTCTGCCGGATCGAGCGTTTCCTCCGCGTTCGGATCCGTGGTGTGGCGCGAAGTCTCCATTGCTGTCACTCCCATATTACGTCCTCACGCTGCGTCGAGCTGAAACCCGGGAGTCGAGCGGGACAGGGCCAATTCCTCCTCGTCCATGTCGGGCTCGATCCCTTCAAAGAGCGGCGTTGTCATGTAGCGCTCGCCGGTGTCCGGGAGCATGCACAGGATGAGGGAGCCGGCAGGTGCCCGTTCTGCTATCCGATGGGCAACCGCGAAGCTGGCACCACCGGAAATGCCCGTTAAAATCCCTTCCCGCTGTGCCAGCGCCTTTGCCCATTTAATGCCTTCGGCGCCAGCGATGGGGGCCACCTCATCATAGAGGCTGGAGTCGATCGCCTCCTGTAAAACGTTCGGAATAAAGTCCGGAGTCCAGCCTTGGATCGGGTGCGGCTCGAAGGCGGGATGGCTCGAGGCTGGCGCGCCGCCAGGACCGCGCGGCTGAACATGGCCGCTGCTGATCAGTTGTGCATTCGCAGGTTCCGCGAGCACGATGCGCGTTTCTGGCCGCTCCCGGCGCAGCACGCGACCGACCCCGGTCACAGTACCACCGGTGCCGTAGCCGGTGACGAACCAGTTGAGCCGCGATCCAGCGAAATCATTGATAATCTCGCGCGCCGTGGTCTCCTCGTGAACTGCGGCATTTGCCTTGGTCTCAAACTGCCGCGCCAGAAACCAGCCATTCGCTTCGGCCAGTTCTACAGCTTTCCTGTACATGCCTAAGCCCTTCTGTGTGCGTGGTGTCAGGACTACCTTGGCGCCGAGCATTCGCATCAATTTGCGCCGTTCGATGGAGAAGCTGTCTGCCATAGTCACGACCAGTGGATAGCCCTTGGCCGCACACACCATTGCCAGACCGATGCCGGTGTTGCCTGACGTCGCCTCCACCACTGTCTGGCCCGGGCTAAGGCTTCCGTCGCGTTCGGCCTCCTCGATGATGTTGAGTGCCAGTCGATCCTTGACGGAGCCCGCTGGGTTGAAAGCCTCTGCCTTGACGTAGAGGTCGACACCGGCGGGGGCGAGATTGTTGATGCGGATCGCAGGGGTGTTCCCCACGGTTTCGAGGACGCTGGCGAAGAGTCTGCCACGTCCCTGCGTTGCTACAGCGTCCATCAATTTGTCTCCGTTCCATTTTCATGAGGCGAACGTTCGGATGAGATTCGATCAGTGCTGATGTTCGGGCGGCGCGAACAGGATCAGTTCAACCCGCTCGGCGCCGTCGACATAGGCATCATGCCCCGGAGGAATTTCGAAGAAGTCGCCGGTGCTGATATGCGTTTCTTTGCCTGTATCCATCATACGCACGACGAGCTTGCCCGAGATGCAGTAACCCGTGTGCCGCATGGGGCAGGATTCGGGCGAACCGAGCAACGGCTTCTCGTCTGCCTCCCAAGTCCAGCCTGGCTCAAAGATCGCGTGCATTCCCGAACTGCCGTCAGTCATTGTCACGATGGAGATGCCACCGCGTTCCTTCATGTCGAGGCGCTGGTCCGGTGTTTCGAACCGTCTCGTTACTATTGAATTGTCTTGCATCGTTATGCTCCTTCTCTGCCTCTTCTGACGCACGAGGCACGTTTCGCTGGTCAAGCTGCGCCGGTCGCCTCGGGCAAGCTTGATGTAATTCTGAAGATTTCCTGTAGAAGCAGACGATTTGCACTATGATTGGCCATGGCTTGGTCATTCGGCGACTTTCAGATCGACCCGGAGCGATTTCAGCTCAGCCGCCTCGGTGTGCCGGTGCGGCTGGAGCCACAAGTGCTTTCCTTGCTCATACATCTCATCCGAAACCGCGATCACATGGTCACCAAGGACGAGATCGTCGCTGCGGTGTGGCAGGGAGAGGCTGTTTCGGACGCCAGCATTTCTAGCCGTATCCGCTCCGCTCGCCAGGCAGTCGACGACAATGGCGAGAAACAGGCAGTGATCTGTACTGTTCACGGCAGGGGGTTCCGTTTCGTTCCCGAGGTGACGACTACGTCAACTGGGCATGTCGGCTCGGATGTTCTCGCGTTGTCGCAGCCTCGCCAGCACGAAGGGCGTCCTTCGATTGCAGTGCTGCCCTTCCAGCAGCTGGGTATGTTGCCGGAGCTTGCCATTCTTAGCGATGCTATCCCGCACGAGATCATCGAAGCACTCTCGCGCCTTCGCTGGCTTGCGGTGATCGCACGGGGATCGACCTTCCGATTGCGGCAGGTTGCCGCCGATCTTGATCTAGTGTCGACCGCGCTGACTGCGCGTTACATCCTGTCCGGGGTGATCGAGAGTCCCGACCGCACTATCGCTGTGACTCTCGAGTTGACCGACTCCAGCTCACGCGAAATCATATGGGCGGACAGACTCGTAACTCCCATTGACGACGTTGGCGAACTCCGGGCGCGTATCGTTGGGCATGTGATCTCGGCTCTCGAATCTCACATCCCCTACAACGAGGCGCGCATAGCGCTCTTAAGCGATCCCACTGCATTAGATGCATGGGCTCACTATCATATCGGGCTTGGGCACCTCTATCGTTTCACGGCAGCCGATAACACGATGGCGCAGCACTGTTTCGGAAGGGCCATCAAGGCAGACGCCCAGCTCGCCAGAGCCCATGCCGGCCTGTCTTTTACGAGTTTTCTAGAAGCATTTTTGCGTCTGTCGCGCGACCCAGCGTCAGCGGCACGCGACGCGCGGCGCCATGCTGAGCGTGCTTTGGAGCTGGATCCTCTCGATCCCTTCGCCAATTTTACAATGGGGCGTACATTCTGGCTCTCCAATGATCCAGAGATCGCTGCCAATTGGCTCGCGCGTGCAACGGCACTAAACCCCAACTACGCGCAAGGGTTCTACGCTTCCGCTTTTACGGCCATGCTCACGGGAAATGCGCCCGCAGCTTTCGGCGCGCTTGACACTTCGCTCCAGCTAAGCCCGCTCGACCCTCTGCTCTACGGCATCCATGGCGTCCGTGCACAAATGCTCATCCAGCAGGAAGATCACGAAGCCGCAGCCGATTGGGCCGACCGTGCGGCCACTACGCCTGGAGCGCATTTTCTGATTGCCATGATAGCACTCGTCGCCAACGGGCTGGCTGGCCGCCATGAGCAGGCGGGCCGCTGGCGACAGAAGGTCCGCCGGCTCAAGCCAGACGCCAACTCCGAGCACTATTTTGCCGCGTTTCCGACTCGTCAACCGGCATCGCGCGCACGCATTGCGACGGAACTGCACCGCCAGGGCTTTTAGATCACCATCTGCATCGTAACGGGAGGGCTTCCGCCCGCTGCACGCGATCCAATGTCTGCGTACACTAATCCCGAAGCAGAATCTGCCTGTCTGCTTACGGCCCCGAAGTCGCCATGGGGCCATGAGTGTCAGTCATCTGGTACTTGATCGATCGGGCCTGCTTCTCGGCGATCTCGGAGGTGAGCAGGTCCGAGACGATGAGATCGGGCTGATGCTCGCGTTTGATCGCCGTGGCGATGATCTCGTCTCGTCATAAGCGCTCTTCATGCCATAGAGCTTGAGCGCGCTCATGGTGGTCAGGATCTCGGAGCGTTCCAGCATATTGCCCTCCTCAGGCTGTCGTAGCGGGAACAGTCGGCCGTGGGCTCGACGCGGAGCCGAAGGCCTGTGGGGTGTTCAGGATCGTGACCGGGCTGCGTGGTTCACGCTGCCGGGCCAGGATGTTGAGCACGATATCGGCCGAGCAGACCCCTTCGCGCAGCGCCTCGGTGCAGGCCGCCTCGACCGCCGGCAGGCCATCGCTGAGCACGGCGGTCAGGATCGAGACCATCTGCCCGCCCCCATCGGCTGCAGAGCCCAGCCGGCGTCGGAATTTTCTCGATGCTGGCTGGCAGCAACCAGTCCTTGAAGGGCGCGCCATTGCGCCAGGCGCCGGGCTTGCGCGCCAGCACCGGAGCGTAGTGCCAAGGGTCATAGACGGTCTAGTCGCGACCGAAGATGCGGGCATGTTCACCCACTTGCCTGCCGTCCTGGCGCAGCTCGATCCGATCGGCATAGGCTCGGATCTCGACCGGGCGTCCCACGGCACTGGCCATCACCGACTACTTGTTGTTATCGAACCGAACGAGGCACGTCTTGGAGACCGAGGCGGTCACCCCATGGAAGCCATCGACCGCCCGGCATAGGGGGGTGCCAGCCGCGGGCATAGCGGCGAACTGCATCATAGCCTCCGTCATAACCCAGGCCACGCAGCTCTTCGAACATCCGGATCAACGTCAGCCGCTCGCGGGTGGCCTTGGCCTCGTTCCCGGCAAGGATCCGGTCCAGCTCATCCTTGTAAAGCCCGATCTTGGGCATCGGCTGAACAGTTCGCTCATAATCGAACGCCGTCTCTCCCGACCGCAGCACCTTCCGCACGACCTTGCGCGAGATCTTCGGCTCTCGGCAGATCGCCTTGATCGGCTTGCCTTGAACAAAATGCGCCCGCCGCATCCTGGCAATTGTCTCCACTATCAACATCCCAAAACCGGCTCCCCGACAACATCGGTGAGCACTGTGAAACCCAGCGTCTAAGGGGTCCCTTTTGGAAGCCGATTACCCCGAAACGGGGGCCTTATTCCACGCCTAATGACAGCTTAGAACCATCGTCGGGTCAGGTCAGCGCTTCATCTTACCGAGCCTGCCTCGTAGCGAATTGGAAGAAAGGCTTTTTAGCAGGACGGATCACTATATTCCGCCGACCCTGCTCGATAGCCAATTGAACACGTTGGGAGCTCCTGGCGCTGAAGAGGGCGATGTCATCGTTTTGGACGGCTTGCTCCAGCCCCTCTCTCTCCGCCACGAGGCGTTAACATCGCGCAAAACCAAGGCCTATTCATGCCGTCTCTGCCCGTGGCGTTTAATCGCCTTGCTCTCCGGTCCTAGCAGTCAACTTCCGGTGGCATCAGGCTCCCGCAACCAAAAGACCCCAGTAACTCAGCCGAGTTGCTGGGGTTTTCCTTTTGGGCGGCGCAAGGCGAGCGGTCTTCGCCGTGTGGACAGTGCCAAGCGGGCTGGCCTGAGCCGAATTTCTTCGCGTCCATGTCTGCAGCGTGCCGGTCGGCACCCCGGCGGGCCAGGATCGCGCGGGCATATTCGAGTGGAATGGCGTGCTTCCGGGCAAACATGAACAGTTCGTACGGCTGGGCGGAAGTCTTGAGGTCGGTGTCCATGCGGGAAATTACGCATTTGCGACGCCAAGGTTGCGAGGCCGAGCGGGACTTGAAACGAATGGTTAAGGAGATTTTATCCCAGAGGGAATGCTGGTCGTGATGGTAGGCGCGCGACCACGAGTCACGCGCCCATCACGTGGTGTGAAAGGTCCTGTCAGACCTTCCCCCAAATAGCCTCGGCCGTCTGGACCAGAAGGTCGAGCTTGCGGCGCTGGTCGTCCATCGTCAGGTCATTGCCCTCCTCGGTGGAAGCGAAGCCGCATTGGGGGGCGATGCCGAGCTGGTCGAGATCGGCATATTTCGATGCCTCGTCGAACTTGCGCTTCAGGTCATCCAGGCTTTCGAGCTCGGGCGTCTTGGTGGTGATGAAGCCGGGCAGGACGCGCTTGGTGCCCTTGGGCAGGAGGCGAAGCGGTTCGAGGCCGCCGGCGCGGTCGGTGTCGTATTCCATGAAATAGATGTCGACATCGGTCTGGTTGAAAATGGCATCGGCGGCCGGGTCATAGGCGCCTTCGGCGACCCAGGTGGATTTGAAATTGCCGCGGCACATATGCATGCCGATCAGCATGTCGTCCGGACGGTCGACAATGGCGTCATGCATCATCTTGGCATAGCGCCCGATCAGCCAATCGGGGTCCTCGCCCCTGGCCTTGCGCTCGGCGCGGATTTTCGGGTCGCAGAGATAGGCGAAGAAAATGTCGTCCATCTGCAGATAGCGACAGCCGGCATCGTAGAAAGCCTTCACGGCCGCCTTATAGGTGGCGGTAATGTCCTCAAAATAGGCTTCGGCATCGTGCTTGTAGTCCTTGACGGCGATATCGTCGTCGGCGATGCGGAAATGGATGGCGCTGGGGCCGGGGATCGAGATTTTCGGCGTCACCTTGGTATTGGCGGCGACGAATTTGTAGTGCTCAAGCATGGGATGGTCGGCCGGGAAGCTGAGCTTGTCCGTGATCACCGGCACGTCCTGCTTGGTGTGCACCCCATGGAACTGGATGCCGCCGCCTTCGCGCTGGATAACGTCGAGCCCGTTGAGCATGCCCATGAAGTCGAAATGCCACCAGGCGCGGCGGAATTCGCCGTCAGTCACGGCCTTGAGGCCGGCATCTTCCTGCATGCGGATCACGTCGATGATGGCCTGATCCTCGATGGCCCTGAGCTCTTCGGCGCTGATGGACTTGTCCTCAAAGCGGGCCTTGCGGGCCGCCTTGATGCTGTCGGGGCGCAGAAAAGAGCCGACAACATCGGCGTGATAGGGCGGCTTCGCAACGGCCATTAGATTCCTCCTTGATCCAGGTTGGGGGAGTGATGGCCCGAAGCGGCGGGCTTGGCAATCACCTTCTTGCAAAATGTATACAACTGGTATTCAATGCTCTCGATTTCGGAGGAGGATCGAACCATGAGCGAGCCCACATTTCCGCTGAACTCCTGGTATGCCGTGGCCTGGGATGTCGAGGTGAAGCGCGAGCTTTTGGCCCGCACCATCTGCAACAAGCCGGTTGTTCTCTATAGAAAGCAGGATGGAACGGCGGTTGCACTGGCCGACGCCTGCTGGCATCGGCTGCTGCCGCTGTCCATGGGCGAGCTTTATGGCGACAATGTCATCTGCGGCTATCACGGGCTGGAATTCGATGACACGGGAAGGTGTGTATACATGCCGTCGCAGGACACCATAAATCCCTCGGCCTGCGTCAAATCCTACCCGCTGGTCGAGCAGGACCGGTTCGTGTGGCTGTGGATGGGTGATCCGGCGCTGGCGGATCCAGCGCTGGTGCCGGACCTGCACTGGAACAAGCACCCGGACTGGGCCGCCGACGGCAAATATATTCATGTCAAATGCGATTACCGGCTGGTGGTCGACAATCTCATGGACCTGACGCACGAGACGTATGTGCATGGCTCGTCCATCGGCAATCGCGCGGTGGCCGAGGCGCCCTTCGAGGCCACTCATACCGACACGACCGCCACCATCACCCGCTGGATGCGCGACATCGATGCGCCGCCTTTCTGGCGGGGGCAGTTGGGCAAGCCGGGCAATGTGGATCGCTGGCAGATCATCAATTTCCAGGCGCCCTCGACCGTGGCCATCGACGTGGGCGTGGCGCCCACCGGCACCGGCGCGCCCGAGGGGGATCGCAGCCAGGGCGTCAACGGCTTCGTGCTCAACACGATGACGCCCGAAACGGACAAGAGCTGCCACTATTTCTGGGCCTTTGCCCGCAATTATAAACTCGACGAGCAGGCACGCACCCATGACCTGCGCGAGGGCGTGTCCTCGATCTTCCGCGAGGATGAACGGATTCTCGAAGCCCAGCAGAAGGCCATCGACGCCAATCCCGACCATGTCATCTACAATCTCAATATCGATGCCGGATCGATGTGGGCGCGGCGGCTGATCGACCGCATGATCGCCGAGGAAACCGCGATGCCGGAGGCAGCGGAATGATCGAGAAGTCAGAACGGGCGGCGCAGTCGCAACGCGCGCTGATGGGGGTGCGGGACCTGATCGTTTCGGGCGAAATCCGCGCCGGCACGCGGCTATCCGAGCTGGCGCTGGTGGAGCGGCTGGGCATTTCGCGCACGCCCCTGCGGGCGGCGCTGGCGCGGCTGGGGCAGGAGGGGCTGGTGGAGGCCATTCCCTCGGGTGGCTATGCGGTGCGCAGCTTTTCGCGCGAGGATGTCATCGACGCCATCGAACTGCGCGGCGTGCTGGAGGGCCTGGCGCTGCGGCTGGCCGCAGAGCGAGGCGTGGCCCCGGCGCGGATGAATGAATTGCAGGGCCTTCTCGACGGCATCGATGTGGCGCTGCGCGGCGATGTCGAGGACATGGATTTCGACCGCTATGTCGATCTCAATGCCAGCTTTCACGAAAAGCTCTGGGGGCTGGCCAGCCAGACCATCAGGCGGGAAATCGAGCGGGTGACGAGCCTGCCCTTTGCCTCGCCCAGTGCGTTCCTCGACAAGCAGGCGGGTGTGGTGGAATTCCGGCGCTCGCTTTATGGCGCCCAGGCACAGCACCGGGCCATGATCTCGGCGATCCTGTTGCGCGAGGGCACGCGCGCCGAGGCGCTGGCGCGCGAGCATGCGCGGTTGGCTCGACAGAACCTGGAATTCGTGCTCGACCAGGATCGCAGCCTGATCCGCAGGGTGCCGGCGCTGTCGCTGGTTGTGGGGTAAGCCATGCGCAACAAGGTGGAATGGCGGGACGCGCGCGTCGCCGCTGTGCGGCAGATTGCCGATGATGTGCGCCAGATCAGCTTTGCCGTTGATGGGCCTGTGTCGCGGTTCGATCCGGGGTCGCACAGTAATTTCCGGGTCGAGATCGATGGGGAAGCGGCCAATCGCACTTA
Organism: Devosia sp. CAU 1758; assembly: GCF_054482695.1. NCBI lineage: Bacteria > Pseudomonadati > Pseudomonadota > Alphaproteobacteria > Hyphomicrobiales > Devosiaceae > Devosia > Devosia sp. CAU 1758. The sequence continues at coordinate 51,190 of NZ_JBTLRJ010000001.1, forward strand.
TACTGTAATCCCGGCGCCGGCTGGCCAGATCGCGGCGGCGGTGAAACTGCATCCCCAGAGCCGGGGCGGGTCGCGCTATATGTGGAGCCTGCAAGCGGGCGACGCCGTGCGGCTCACCTTGCCGGAGAACCGGTTCGAGCTGAGCTGGCGGGCGAGGCATTATCTGCTGCTGGCCGGCGGCATCGGCATTACCCCGATCTATGGCATGGCCAAGGCGCTGGTGGCGCGGGGCGCCTCGGTGCGGCTGGTCTATGGTGCGCGCTCGCGCCGGTTGATGGCCTTTGCCGAGGAGCTCGATGCGCTGCTGGGGGAGAGGCTGAGCCTCAACGACAATTCGCTGGGGCAGCATATCGATGTCGCCGCCGAATTTGCGGCGCTGCCGCCGGACGGGGAATGCTATCTCTGCGGTCCCATCGGCATGCTGGAAGCGGCCAAGCGCGCCTGGGCCGAGGCGGGACGTCCGGTCAGCCGGCTGCGCTATGAAGTGTTCGGGGATAGTGGGCTGTTTGCCGAAAAGCCATTCACGGTGGAAGTGCTCAATCGCGGGGTGACGGTGCCGGTGCGGTCGGACCAAACTCTGCTCGATGCCCTGTTGGGCGCCGGGGTGGAGATGATCCACGATTGCAGGCGCGGGGAATGCGGGCTTTGCGCGGTGCGGGTGGAGGCAAGAGACGGCCAGATCGACCATCGCGATGTGTTCTTCAGCGCCGAGGAAAAAGTGAAGGGGCACCGCATGTGCGCCTGCGTCTCGCGGCTGACCGGGGGCCATGCGGTGATCGATGTGGGGTATCGGAGCTAGTTCCCTTCTCCCCTCGAGGGGAGAAGGTGGCGCGCAGCGCCGGATGAGGGGTTCAGCATCGCGGCCTTACCGAGAGGCCTTCACCCCTCACCCCAACCCTCTCCCTGAGGGGCGAGGGGGCGCAGGAGCGGACATTTTCGCTGGTAGTAGATCAGCAGGCCACGACATTGACGGCGAGGCCGCCGAGGCTGGTTTCCTTGTATTTCTCGTTCATGTCGTGGCCGGTCTGGCGCATGGTTTCGATGCAGGCGTCGAGTGGTACGGCATGGGTGCCGTCGCCCTTCAATGCTAGTGAGGCGGCGGTGACCGCCTTGACTGCGCCGAAGGCGTTGCGCTCGATGCAGGGGATCTGCACAAGGCCGCCGACCGGATCGCAGGTCATGCCAAGATGGTGTTCGAGCGCGATTTCGGCGGCATTTTCTACTTGTTCGGGCGTGCCGCCCAGGATAGCGCAGAGCCCGGCGGCGGCCATGGCCGAGGCGGAGCCGACTTCGCCCTGACAGCCGACTTCTGCCCCCGAGATCGAGGCGCGATGCTTGACGATGCCGCCAATGGCGGCAGCGGTGAGCAGGAAATCGCGGATGGCGTCGTCGCCGGTGCCGGCATTGAATTTGACCGCATAGCGCAGCACCGCCGGAATGACGCCGGCGGCGCCATTGGTGGGGGCGGTGACGACGCGGCCGCCAGCGGCATTCTCCTCATTGACGGCCATGGCAAAGACGGAAAGCCAATCATTGGCCATCAGCGGGTCGATCTCGTTGCGCTGCCATTTGTCGGCCAGTTGCGCATGGATGGCGGCGGCGCGGCGCTTGACGCGGAGGCCGCCGGGCAGTTCGCCGCGCTGGTCGAGGCCCCGGTCGATGCAGGTGGACATGACCTGCCACACAGTGTCGAGCTGGCTGTTGAGCGCCCGTGGGGAGAGCCGGGCTTCCTCATTGGCGCGCTTCATGGCGGCGATGGAGAGGCCGGAGCGCCTCGCCATGTCGAGCATTTCGCCTGCGTCGGCAAAGGGCCAGGGTACGTCGGTATCCGTGGGCGAGGCGGTGCGCAGGGCCTCGAACTCTTCGGCGGTCACCACGAAGCCGCCGCCGATGGAGAAATAGATGCGGCGCAGCAGCAATTGTCCGTCCTCGTCATAGGCGCAGAACTGCATGCCATTGGGATGGCCGGGCAGGGGTGTCGCCTTGTCGAGCACTAGATCGACTGCGGGACGGAAGCGATAGGTGGGGTGGCCGGGCGGCGAGACGTGGCCAGTGTCGCGCACCGTCGCGATAATGGTGCTCATGGCGTCGGGGTCGATGGTTTTCGGGTCTTCGCCGGCGAGGCCCAGGATCACGGCGCGGTCGCTGCCATGGCCGATGCCGGTGAAGGCGAGCGAACCATGCAGGCTCGCCGTGATGGCGGCGGGACGGGCGCGGGCAGCGCGCGGCCAATTGCCGGCGGCGAGATCATCGAGAAAGCGGCGACCGGCGGTCATCGGTCCCATGGTGTGGGAGCTCGAGGGACCAATGCCGATCTTGAACACGTCGAAGACTGACAAAAACATGGGCCATATTAACCTGAACCCGGCTCTGCGCAATTGGGGGAAGCGGTCACTGTTTCGCAATGGGCAACAGTGTGTGACGCGGGCGGCCGGTTGCCCTGCGGCGGCAAACGGCCAATATCGGGGCAAAGGAGTTTTCGCCATGTCTCATTATCAGTTTCGTGCCGACCCGGTTGACGATGCCAGCGCGCCGGTCATCTTTCTTTTTCACGGCACCGGTGGTGACGAGAACCAGTTCTTTGAGCTAGCGGGCCAAATCCTGCCTGGCGCGCGCCGGGTGGCCCCAAGGGGTGATGTCAGTGAACATGGCGCCCTGCGCTATTTCCGGCGCACCGGCGAGGGTGTTTATGACATGGCGGACCTCAGGCAGCGGACGGCGGCAATGGCCGAATTCGTGCGCGAGCAGATCGGGCCGGAGCGTCCATCCCAGTTGCTGGGGCTGGGATATTCCAATGGCGCCAATATCCTGGCGTCGATGCAGTTTGAGGCGCCGGATCTGTTCGACACCACGATTCTGATGCATCCGCTGATCCCCTTTGCGCCGGCGCCGGCCGATTTTTCCGGGCGCGGGGTGCTGATCACCGCCGGGCGGCGAGATCCGATTGCCCCGGCAGGTGAGACACAGGCGCTGGCCGAATATTTCTCTACCAATGGGGCGCAGACGCAACTGGCCTGGCATGAGGGCGGACATGAGGTGCGCAATGAGGAAGTGGCGGCAATGCGGGCCTTCCTCCACGCCCCGGATATGCCGAGGCGTTAACAGGATATTGAGGCGTTTCCGACAAGGATCGCAGCGATAATCCCGTCCACCAGGAAGGTTCAATCATTTTTCAGATTGGACGTCGCATAGCCGATACCCTATCCCTCAGGGTATTGCTGTTCGTGCTGCTCGGCTTCGCCGTGGTGGCCGTGCCGGCAGGCTTTGCCTTCAATTGGGTGGTCAGTTCCACACTCATCCAGCTCGGGACGCTGTTTGCCGAAAAACAGGTGCTTTATGACCGGCACCGGGGGCTGGAAGCCCTGTTGCGCGAAGTCTCGCTGGCCGAAACGCTGGCTGGGAGCCAGGCCATCCGCGATTGGGCGCTGGCCGAGGATGACGAGGCGCTGCAACGGCGCGGCATTGCCGAGCTGGAGCATTTCCGCCAGAGCTTCGCCGACCGTTCCTATTTTTTCGTCATCGACCGGTCCGGCAATTACTATTTCAATGACGCCGCCAACGCCTATGCCGGCGACCAGTTGCGCTATGCGGTTTCGCCCGGCAATCCGCGGGATGCATGGTATTTTTCGACCCGCGCACTGGGCGAGGGCTGTCACCTCAATGTCGACAATGACGCCAATCTGCGGGTCACAAAGGTCTGGATGAACTGCGTCATCCGCGAGGGGCGCAATGTGCTGGGCGTGCTCGGTACCGGCATTGACCTCACCAACTTCATCCAGGAAGTGGTCAATGTGCCCCAGGTCGGGGTGACCACGATGTTCGTGGATCGCATGGGCCAGGTGCAGGCTCATCGCGATGAGAACCTGGTGAGCCTTGCGAGCCTGTCTTCGGAATTGAGCGACAAGCGCAGTGTCTATTCGATGGTCGACACGGATGAGGACCGACAGACGCTCACCCGGATGATGGACAGTGTCGCCAGTGGAGCGGCGCTGGCGCAATCGTCCTTTGTATCCATAGGCGGCCAGCAGACCCTCGTCGGGGTGGGGTATCTGGACAAGCTGGGCTGGTTCAATGTCACGCTGATGGAGCTCGATGCCATTATCGACCGCCGGCTGTTCGTTCCCATCGGGCTCTTGTTGCTGGTGGTGATGACGCTGGTGGCCGTGCTGCTGATGCTGGTGTTCAAGCGGGCGGTGCTCGACCGGGTGGTTGCGCTTGAAGGGGTGGTGCGCAGCGCCCGCGCCGGAGATTATGGCCCGGCCATGGGCATGGGCACCGGACAGCAGGACGAAATCGGCCGGTTGGCCGCTTCGTTTACCGAGATGGCGGCCGCGGTCGACGACAATACACGCCTGCTCGAAGCGCGGGTGCGCGAGCGGACGCGCGACCTCGAACAGCTGGCGTTCAGGGACGGGCAGACGGGCATTCTCAATCGCCGCGGCTTCCTGGCTGAACATGCCGCCCTGTTGCCGCATGGCGAATATGGCCTGCTACTGCTCGATATTGATCGGTTCAAATTGATCAATGACCGCTATGGCCATGCGGCCGGGGACGTGGTGGTTCTGGAGGTGGCACGCCGCGTCAGCATGGCGCTGGGCCCCAAGGACAGTTGCGCGCGCTGGGGCGGTGACGAATTCATCTTGCTACTGCCTGATTGCACGCCGGCGCTGCTGCGGGACGCTGCGGCCAGGGTGATGGCGGCTATTGATGCACGTCCGATCGGAGCCGGCGAGGCCGGGTCCATTGCCGTGACCGTCAGCGTCGGGGCCTGCCTCGCCGCTGCCCGCGACAGTCTCGAGGTGGCCACAGATATGGCCGATACGGCGCTCTACATGGCGAAGGCCGAGGGCCGCAATATGGTGGTGGTCTTTGACGCCGAGTTGATGGCGCCATCGCGTAGCGCCAAGGGATGAAGCCTGATGACGGGCCGGTGGCGCCTGGCTAACATGGGCGGTAACAAGATGTTGCGGGGACCGCGAATGATCCGACTGGCCTGTTGTGTGGCGCTGCTGCTGGGTGGTGCGTTGGTGAATGCCGGATCGGCTCTGGCGGCGAGCTTTGACTGCTCCAAGGCCGGGACGCCGTTCGAGCAAGCGATCTGCGACAATCCCGAACTCTCGGTGGCCGATGACCGGCTGGCCAAGACCTACGCAACCGCCATCGGGGGGCTGTCGGACGCAGCTCTTGCCGACATAAGGGGCAGCCAGCGGGAGTGGCTCGACTATGCCGGTCGAGTCTGCACCCGCACCGCAGAGCCGCTCCGCACTGGCGACTATGACGAGAGGGGCGTTTCGTGCCTTGTGGATGTGTTCAACAGTCGCAGCCGGGTACTCGAGACCAGCCGCATGATCGATGGCACGCGCTTTTACCCGGTCGGGCGATTTGCTGCCTTGCCCGACCCCTATGAGGCGGACAATCCGGACTCCAGCTGGCCGGTGGCCCAGCATGAACTGGCCCTGGTGCAGATCGACAGCGACGAGGATTTTGCACTGGCGTTCAACGAGGCGGTTCTGACCGAAGGCGAGGTGATTTCGAGCGGCCTTGCGGCACAGGGCGGCCCCGAGACCATTGCGGACGACGTCAGCAGCGACACGACCAATTCGATCGCCGTAGAGGACATGTCCGGTAATCGCATCGGGCTGCGGGTCGATACCTATTGGTATGGGCATGGCGCGGCCCACGGCAATTACACCACCACATGGCTGCATTTTCTGCGCGATGAGCAGCGCTGGCTGGAGGCGGGCGACATCTTTGCCGGCAAGGGCTGGCAGAAGGGCCTGCTGAACCTGGTGGTGGAAGCGGCAAGGGAAGAGCATGGCGACGCATTGATGCTCGACGACACCAGCTATATAGCGGAGTCGATCGTCAACCCGGCGCGCTGGGACCTTTCGGATCCCTATGGGCTGATCGTCCAGTTTCAGCCCTATGAAATTTCGGCCTATGCCTATGGTGCGCCGACGACCCGCGTCAGCTGGGAGGCACTGGCGCCTTATCTCGCCGAGGACGCAGACCGCTACCGCTACGGCTTTTAGGCCAGGAGGTCTCGCCATTCGGGGTGGCGGCGGAACTGAGCCACGACATAGGGGCAGACCGGCGTAATCTTGAATCCCTCAGCGCGGGCGTCTGCGATTGACGCCTTGACCAATTGCAGGGCAATGCCCCGACCCTCATAGGCCGGGGGCACGCCGGTATGGTCGATGACCATGGGCGTGTCCGCGGTCTTGCGGTAGGTCATTTCCGCTTCGGCGCCGGGGGCCAGATGAATGACATAGCGGCCGCGTGTCGGGCCCTCTTCGCGGGTGATCTTGTAGTCGCCATCGGCCATGGTCTTGTCGTCCTCGTGAAGTTCAGCTTCGGATGGGTGGTGCGCCCAATTCTGGAAACAGCGCCCGTTCGGGCAGGAAGGGGTGAATGTCGAGCGCTTTTTTCACTGCTTCGATTGCGTGCTCGTGTTTGCCCTGGGTGTGATAGATGAGAGCGCGGCCGGCCAGGGCGCCAAAATGGCGTGGCTCGCGTTTCAGCGTCTCGTCGATGTCGGCCAACGATTTATCATAAGCGCCGTTGAGGAAATGGGCGGTGGCGCGCAGGTTCCAGCCTTCCGCATAATCGGGAAAATCGGCTACCAGCGCGTCGATCAATGGCAATTGGCTGGCCGGTCCGGCTAGCCCTCCAGCGCTCATGATCTGGGCGACGCGGGCCGCGACGACGGGATCATCGGGCTGGGTCCAGACAGTCCAGATGTCTGTGGCAATGGCGCGGGCCGTGGGCTCGTCGGTGGCAGAAGAGAGCCGGGCGAAGAGAGCATCGAGTTCAGCGGATTCGGCAGCGCTGCGGGTATAGGTCTGAGCATAGGCGGGCGGCGCAGGCACAAGGGCCAGCAGCAGGGCGGCGATCACCAGTCGGGTCAGGGTGCTCATTGCGGAGGCAAGTCTGACCGGTTCGGCAGGCGGCGGCAAGGGTGTTCACGGGCGGTTGACAGAGATGGGCCGGACAGGCTCGGTTGGGCAAACGGATTGAACGGGAATTGGGCAGAATGAGCCAATTGCAATATCACATGATCTCCTCGGGGCCGCGCCCCGTCGCGCCCTTCAGCCATGCGGTGGAAACCGACGGTTTCGTGTTCGTGACCGGGCAGATGCCGACCGACCCCGATGCACCCGATGCGCCGCTGCCCGAGGGGATCGAGGCGCAGACGCGGCGGGTGATCGAGAATCTGAAGATCGTGCTGGGGGGAATCGGGCTGGGGCTGGAGCATGTCACCGTGGCCCGCATCTATCTCACCCAATTCGAGCGCGATTATGCGGCGCTCAATGCGCTGTGGCCGAGCTTTTTCGAGGCCGGAAAATTGCCGGCGCGGACAACAGTGGGGGTAACAGCGCTGGCTTTGGGGGCGCTGGTGGAGATCGACCTTGTGGCGAAGCGGTTCTGAAGAGATGGAGCAACGCGCTCGATGGACACCCTCCCCTTGACGGGGAGGGATGGGGAGGGATGCTAACGAACTGGGTTTGAGCGCGAGGGCACCCCCACCCATCCTCCCCCGTCAAGGGGAGGGTGTCCATCGTGCTCGTTGATGGGTTAGTCACCTTTCCGGCTCAGCTCGATCATGCGTTCCACGGCGCGGCGGGCGGGGGCGATGATGTCTTGGGGGATCGTCACTTCCTCGGTGCCGGTATGGAGAGACCAGAGGACGTTTTCGAGATTGATGCGCTTCATGTGCGGGCAGATATTACAGCCGCGCAGGAAGTCGACGCCGGTGGTTTCGCTGGCGACATTGTCGGACATGGAGCATTCGGTGACCATGACCACGCGGGGCGGCCTGTTGGTCTTGACCCAGTCGATCATGGCGGCGGTAGAGCCGGCAAAATCGACCGCGTCGATGACCTCGGGCGGGCATTCGGGATGGGCGATGATCTTGGCGGTCGGGTAGGCGTGGCGCAGCTCGGAAATGTCCTCGGCGGTGAAGGTCTCGTGCACCTCACAGGCACCGGCCCAGGTAATGATCTTCTTCTTGGTCTTCTTGGCAGTGTTGGCCGCCAGGTATTGATCGGGGATCATGATGACGCTGTCGCCCTCGACCCGATTGACGATGTCGAGGGCGTTGGAGGAGGTGCAGCACACATCGGTCACCGCCTTCACGGCGGCCGATGTGTTCACATAGGTGACGACCGGGGCGCCGGGATATTGGGCGCGCATGGCAATAACGTCCTCGGCGGTGATGCTTTCGGAGAGCGAGCAGCCGGCGCGGCTATCGGGGATCAGTACGGTCTTGTCGGGGTTGAGCAATTTGCTGGTCTCGGCCATGAAATGCACGCCGCACTGGACGATAATCGATTGCCGGACCTTGGTGGCCTCGATTGCCAGTTGCAGGCTGTCGCCCACGACATCGGCCACACCATGATAGATCTGCGGGGTCTGGTAATTATGGGCGAGGATGACCGCGTCCTTCTCCTTCTTGAGCCGGTTGATCTGGAAGATCAGCGGCGCATAGAAGGGCCACTCGATCTCCGGGATCTTGTCCTTGACCCGGTCGAAGATCTTGTCGGTGGCGCGTTCGACGGCCTTTGAGAACTTCAGGTCGAAACTGTCGACCATGATGGCGCGGGCCTCGGTGAGCGGGGTCACCGCATTGATCGTCTGAACCATGGAACCCTCTCCCGCCCAAGTGAGCCGGAACCTAGGTATTTTCAGCTTTCATTTCAATGAATGGTCTTGCAGGAATTTCGGCATCCGCCTAACGCTGAGGTCGAATTTTACAGCCGAGGTCTATCTCCATGCCGCAGGACGCCAACGCCATCCACTCCATTCTCTCGCTGGCGCCGGTGGTGCCGGTCATCATCCTGGATGACGTCGCGCAGGCGCGGCCCCTGGCCGAGGCGCTGGTGGCCGGCGGCTTGCCGGTGCTGGAAGTGACGCTGCGGACGCCCAATGCGCTCAAGGTGATGGAAGAAATGGCCAAGGTGACCGGGGCCATTGTCGGCTCGGGCACGGTGCGCAATGGCGCGCATATGAAGCAATCGGTGGATGCCGGCTGCCGCTTCATGGTCTCGCCCGGGGCCTCGCCGCGGCTGCTCGATGCCGCCGAAGACGTGGCCATTCCGCTGCTGCCGGGCATCGGGACGCCCACCGAAGCGATGACGGCGGCCGAGCGGGGTTACAGTTTCCTCAAGTTCTTCCCGGCCGAGGCGCTGGGCGGCGCGCCGGTGCTCAAGGCCTATGCCTCGCCGCTGCCCGACATCACCTTCTGTCCGACCGGCGGGATCGATCCGGAAAAGGCCAAGGTCTATCTCGGCCTGCCCAATGTCATCTGCGTGGGTGGAAGCTGGATCATGCCGGCGGACGCACTGGCGAGTGGCGATTTCGCCCGGATCGAGGCGCTGGCGAAGGAAGCCAGTGCGCTGAGGGGGTAGTTGCTTGTGGGTGGGATTGCTGGCCGCGCCCTGCTCATTTCCGGTCTGCTCACAACCAGCGCACCGGTGGCCCTGGCAGAGACGGTGAATGTCGCCGTGGCAGCCAATTTCACTGCGGTAGCCGAGGAGCTGGCGGTGCTTTTCGAAGCCGGGAGCGGGCATCAGGTCGCGCTGAGCTTTGGGGCCACCGGCCAGCTTTATGCGCAGATCAGCCAGGCGGCGCCGTTCGGCGTGTTTCTTGCGGCGGACTTGGACCGGCCGGAACTGGCGATTGCCGAAGGTTTTGGGGTCGAGGGGTCACTCTTCGTCTACGCCCAGGGGCGCCTGGCGCTTTACGGGTCGGGTCGTGACCTGAGCGATGGGGATGCCGCGCTTGGGACCGACTTCAGCAAACTGGCCATAGCCGATCCGGAGGCCGCGCCCTATGGGCGGGCGGCGGTAGAAACGCTGGTGGCGCTTGGCCTCTATGATGTCATGGCATCAAGGCTGGTCATGGGCGCGAACATTTCCCAAACCCTGCAATTTGTCGAAAGCGGCAATGCGGAACTGGGTTTTGTGGCCGCCAGCCAGGTTGTGGGCGCGGCGGATATCTGGCTGGTGCCGGAAGATCTGCATGAGCCGATCGAACAGGGGGCGGTGTTGCTCAAGGCGGGGGAGGGCGATACGGCGGCTGTTGCTTTTCACGATTTCCTCCGCTCCGAGGCGGCCATAGCGGTGATCGAGGCGGCGGGCTATTCTGTTCCCTGATGGAACTTGGCCCGCTCATTTCCCCTATAAGTCTGACCCTGGCGCTGGCGCTTTGTGTCACGGTGATCCTGATCGTCGTCGCCACGCCCATTGCCTGGTGGCTGGCGCATGGACGCTGGGCCGGCAGGGAGGTCGTGGGGGCGCTGGTGACCCTGCCGCTGGTGTTGCCGCCGACAGTGCTCGGCTTCTATCTGTTGCTGGCGCTGGGGCCGAGCGGGCCGGGCGGGGCGCTCGCGGAACTGTGGGGCGCGCGAACGCTGGCCTTTTCCTTTGCCGGGCTGGTCATCGGCTCGGTCATCGCCTCGCTGCCCTTCATGGTGCAGCCGCTGCGCAACGCCTTTGCCGCCATCGAGACCGAAGTGCTCGAAGTGGCGCAGACGCTGGGGGCGTCCCGCTTGAAGCGCTTCTTCCGCATTGCCCTGCCGCTGGCACGGCCGGGTTATCTGGTCGGCGCCATCATGAGCTTTGCCCATACGATGGGCGAGTTCGGGGTGGTGCTGATGATCGGGGGCAATATACCGGGGCAGACCAAGGTGCTGTCCATCGCCATCTACGACTTCGTCGAGCGGTTGGACTGGGACCGGGCGCATGTGCTGGCGGGGGGCATGGTGCTGTTCGGGTTCACAGTGGTGCTGGCGACGCTGGCGGTGGGGCGCCGAGGTCAGCGAGCATAGCGTCCGGGCACTGCGTTGACTACTAACATGTTAGTTGGTACGGCAACCCAGGAACAGCCTGGAGCGCCCTGACATGACCGCCATCGACAAGGTTCTGACCGTTGAGGAGATGATGCGGCTGGCGCGGCGCCGGGTGCCGAAGATGTTCTTCGAATATGCCGATAGCGGCTCCTATACCGAGGGGACCTACCGGGAGAATGAGAGCGATTTCAACAAGATCAAGCTCAACCAGAAGGTGGCGGTGAATCTTGAGGGGCGCAATCTCAAGGTCAAGATGCTGGGCCAGGAAATCACGATGCCGGTGGCCATTGCTCCGGCGGCAACTGGCGGAATGCAGACCGCCGATGGTGAGATCAAGGCGGCGAAGGCGTCGGAGAAATTCGGCATTCCCTTCACACTCTCAACCATGAGCGTGTGCTCGATCGAGGACATCGCCGAGAACACAAGTGCGCCCTTCTGGTTCCAACTCTATGTGATGCGCGACCGCGACTTCATCAACAGGCTGATCGACCGCGCCAAAGCCGCGAAATGCTCGGCGCTGGTGCTGACCATGGACCTGCAAATCCTAGGGCAGCGGCACAAGGACATCAGGAACGGGCTTTCGACGCCGCCCAAGTTTAATGCCACTTCTATCTGGCAGATGATGCAGCATCCGCTGTGGTGCATGCGCATGCTGGGGACCAAAAGGCACACGTTCCGCAATATTGTGGGTCATGTCAGCGGCGACCATGACCTCGCCTCGCTCTCGGCCTGGACGGCCAGCCAGTTCGATCCGACGCTCAATTGGGGCGACATCAAGTGGATCAAGGAGCGGTTTGGCGGGCCAGTGATCGTCAAGGGCGTGCTCGACGCCGATGACGCGCAGGCGGCGGTGGACAATGGCGCCGACGCCGTGGTGGTCTCCAATCATGGCGGGCGGCAGCTCGATGGCGCGCCTTCGACCATTCGCGTCTTGCCCGAGATCGTGGACCGTGTCGGCCACAAGACCGAAGTCTATCTCGATAGCGGCATTCGCAGCGGACAGGACGTAATCAAGGCGCTGGCCTATGGCGCGAAGTCGACCTTTATCGGACGGCCGATGCTCTATGGGTTGGGCGCCGGTGGCGAGGCGGGGGTGACCCGCGTGCTCGAGATCATCCGCAAGGAGATCGACACCACCATGGCTCTGTGTGGTGAGCGCGACATCCTCAATGTCGGGCTGCACAATATCTACTCGAACGATATTCCGCCGAGGAATGCGCCGGCCAAAAGGCTCTGAGGCGATCTTCATCTCGCCCGCAGGGAGAAGTATCAGAGTTCGCGATAGGTCGCCGGGCCTGATGGGGTCAACTGGGCGAAGATGCTGTCGGCGAGAACCTGCAGCGCTTCGGGCGCCTGCGGGCCGACAATGGTGCAGGTGATGATCGCATTGGCCCAGTAGAGTGCATTGTCGCCGCTCAGCCGCACCAGTTCGAGTTCGGGACCATCAATGCCGGTGGACGGGGTGATATAGAGCGTCACCCGCTCGCCGTCCTGATCCTCATACATCAATTGCGCGGCGCGCCCTCCGGGAATGGCCGGCGCCGGCAGCAGGCGTCCGCCGAGGAAACTGAATCCGGCATTTGCCAGGTCCGGCATGGCCAGTCCCGTTCCGAGGCGGTTGGAGAGCCAGCTGGAGAGATGTTCGCCGTCGCTGGCGGGGACTTCCACCGCATGGCGGTTCTCGACGACAAAGACCGTATGGGCGCTGACGGCGTCGGCGATGAGGCGATTGTACAGGTCCGGGCCGTCGGTGGCCGGACGGAGCAACCAGCCGGCGGCCATGCCGATGCCGAGCACACAGACTATGGCGGCGGCGCGGGCCATGCCCTGCCAGCGGCGGCGCGACTGCCTGAGGGCCAGACGATGCGGATCGAGGCGGGCCGGAACGGGCTCGCTCGCTACCGGCCCGTAGAGCGCCTGGATGGCGTCGGCCTGGCGCTGCATCTGTCCCAGTTCGACGGCGACTTCCGGATTGGCGGCCAGGAAGGCTTCGACGGCGGCGCTGGCGTCGTGGTCCAACTGGCCGTCGACAAAAGCCATCAATGTGTCGCGGGTAATCTCGCTCATTTGACCGACCTCAGATGTGGCTCCTGAACCATTCCTGTCAATTGCCGCAGGGTGGCGCGGGCGCGGCCCAGCCGGCTCATCAGCGTGCCGAGCGGAATATTGAGAATGGTGGCGGCCTCGGCATAGGCAAGGCCCTCAAGGGTCACAAGCAGCAGAGCCTCCTTCTGTTCGAGCGGCAGGGTGCCGATGGCACGAGACAATTCGGCCAGCGCCAGGTGCCCCGGTTGGGACGCCGGAATGCCGAGCTCGGGCAGAGAATCAAGGTCGAGGGTCTCGCCGCGGCGATGTTCGCTCCGCCGTGCGTTGCGGTGCAGATTGGTCAGGATGGTGAAAAGCCAGGGGCGCAGCGGTCCGCCGGGGCGAAACAGGCCCCGACGGGAAATGGCGCGTTCCAGGCAATCCTGCACCAGGTCATCAGCATGGTCGATATTGCGCGTGAGCGCCCGGGCATAGCGGCGCAAGGCCGGTACGCAGGCTTCGAGCTCATCGAGAAAATCGACCACGAGATCACTCGGCATCTGGCCCTTCGAGCACAGCTTTGCGGGCGTTCGGCGCTAGAAACGGTTCACCGGACCGTCTCTCCCTATGCGACGCGTCTCACTACTCAACAGCAAGATGCCAGACGCCACCGACGCCGTCACCCTTGATGTCGCCGGGGGCCATGTCCTCGACCCAGTAGTAAAGCGGCATGGATTTGTAGGCCCACATCATGGTGCCATCGGTGCGTTCGACCACCGAGAAATCGCCTTCGGCCGTGGCATCGGCGTCGGCGAAAAGTGGCGGCCATTTTTCGGCGCAGGTGTCGTAGCAATTGGAGACGCCGGCAGTGTCCTTGTCGAAGATGTAGAGCGTCATGCCGTTGAAATCGGTTAGCACCATCTGGCCACCGATATCGGTGGAGACGACGTCGCCGCCCAGATATTCGGCAGACAGGGCTGGAGTTGCAAGAAGGGCGAGCGCGGTGGCGCCAGCCAGGATCGAACTAAATTGCACGGGATTGTCCCTCCTGTTGCGAGCCGCGATTTGCGGCCTCACAGGACAAACACCGCCCGGGCCGATTTAATCCCGACGACCAGAACTTTTTTGCTTGCCGTAGGTGGATGAGAATTCGCTATGTCGTGCAACAACATGCTGGACAGACGAGGCGCGTATTGATTTGTTAGCGCCCAAGCGCCGCACCGCCAATGTCAGGTGGTGCAGCGAAATAAAAGTTCAGTCAGTCTATCGGGAGGATACCCAATGAAAAGACGCGAGTTCTTCAAGCAGGCTTCGGTTGCTACTATCGGCGCTGCCGCCGCGGCCACGCTGGCCACCCCGGCGATCGCCCAGGGCAATATCACCTGGCGCATGGTCACCACCTGGCCCAAGAATTTCCCCGGCCTGGGCGTCGGCGCGCAGAAGCTTGCCGACCGCATCACCAAGGCCTCCGGCGGTCGTCTGACCGTACAGGTGTTTGCCGCAGGTGAGATGGTCCCCGGCCTGCAGGCCCTCGACGCCGTCATCGACGGCTCGGCCGAAATGAGCCATGGCGCTGCCTATTACTGGCAGAACAAGAGCCAGGCGCTCTCGTTCTTCACCGGCGTGCCCTTCGGCATGACCAACCGCGAGCTCGGTGCCTGGGTGCGCTATCTCGGCGGCCAGGAAATCTGGGACAAGATCTATGACCAGTTCGGCCTGCAGGGGTTCCTGTCGGGCGATACCGGCACCCAGGCGGGCGGCTGGTTCAAGAACGAACTGACCGGCGTTGCCGATGTGCAGGGCCTGCGTTTCCGCACCCCAGGCCTGGGTGGCCAGGTGTGGGCAAAGCTCGGCGCTTCGGTGACCAACCTCGCCGCTGGCGAAATCTTTGCCGCGCTGCAGTCGGGCACGCTCGATGCTGCCGAATTCGTTGGCCCCTACAACGATCTGGCCCTTGGCTTCCACCAGGTCGCCAAGAACTATTACTTCCCAAGCTTCGTCGAGCCGGGCCTCGCCACCGAAGTCGTGGTCGACAAGGCCAAGCTGGCCGAGTTGCCTGAAGACCTGCAGGAAATCGTCCGTATCGCGGCCCAGGCGTCCTATGACGACGTGTCCTCGGACATGTATGCCAATGATCCGCGCGCCCTTCAGGCGCTGGTCAGCGAGCATGGCGTCAATGTGCGCCAGTTCCCCGAGGAAATCATCGAGGCCGGCGCGACCGCGTCGATGGAGCTGATTGCCGAAATCCGCGAAGGTGGCGATGCGCTGACCAAGGAAACGGCCGAGAGCTTCATCTCTGCCCTCAACCTCCTGCGTACCCGCACCGAGGGCACGGACATGCCGTTCCTCGTCGCCCGCGAAAAGTACATCAAGTACAGCTAAGCGGAGCGCCGAGAGGCGAAATGATCGGGTCCCATCGCTCCGGCGGTGGGGCCCTTTTTGTCGGGCATGGCTGATGATCGCGGGACATGCCTTGTCTTGGTAGGCATGGGATGCTTTACGGGCGACAAGTCGTCCTGATTGAGAAATCAAGGTCGGCGCACTCCCACCCTCAATCCCTCCCCGCAAAGGGGGAGGGAGGCACAGGCGCCGATGGTTTGGCGCCAATCCTGTCTGAAAGCCCCCCTGCGATGATCAAGCTCGACAATATTTCCAAGCAGAACGGCAAGCAGATTGTCTTCATTGAGGCCTCTGCGTCACTGCAGAAGGGCGAGAAGATCGGACTGGTCGGACCGAACGGGGCGGGCAAAACCACGCTGTTCCGGATGATGACGGGCGAAGAGGCTCCCGATGAGGGCCAGGTGTCGGTCGATCGCGGCATTTCCATCGGCTATTTCAGCCAGGATGTGGGCGAGATGGAAGGCCGCCCGGTGGTGAGCGAAGTGATGAACGGGGCCGGGCCGGTCAGCGAGCTGATGGCCGAGATGGCGGTGCTGGAAACCGCCATGGCGGACCCCGACAAGGCCGACGAGATGGACGCGATCATTGAGCGCTATGGCGAGGTGCAGGGGCGTTTCCAGGAGCTGGACGGCTATTCGCTGGATGGACGGGCTCGTGAAGTGCTGGCGGGGCTCGGCTTCTCGCCCGAAATGATGGATGGCGATGTTGGTGCGCTGTCGGGCGGCTGGAAGATGCGGGTGGCGCTGGCGCGCATCCTACTGATGAAGCCCGATGTGTTGCTGCTGGACGAACCGAGCAACCATCTGGATCTTGAAAGCCTGATCTGGCTGGAGAAATTTCTCGGCGCCTATACCGGGGCACTGCTGATGACCTCGCATGACCGGGCCTTCATGAACCGGATCGTCAACAAGATCATCGAGATCGATGCCGGTACGCTGACCAGCTATACCGGCGATTTCGAATTCTATCAGAGCCAGCGCGAGATTGCCGATCGTAACCAGCAGGCCCAGTTCGAACGGCAGCAGGCCATGCTGGCCAAGGAAATCGCCTTTATCGAGCGCTTCAAGGCGCGGGCGAGCCACGCCGCACAGGTGCAAAGCCGGGTAAAAAAGCTCGACAAGATCGACCGGGTGGAGCCGCCAAAGCGACGGCAGATGGTCAATTTCGAATTCCGCCCGGCGCCACGATCGGGCGAGGATATCGTGCGGATCGAGAAGGTGAAGAAGGCCTATGGCAGCCGGTCCATCTATGACGGGCTGGACTTCCATGTGCGGCGACGTGAGCGCTGGTGCATCCTGGGGGTCAATGGCGCGGGCAAGTCGACCCTGCTCAAGCTGGTGACAGGGACCGCCCAGCCGGACGCGGGGAGCATTTCTCGCGGCCCAAGTGTCAAGCTGGGCTATTTCGCCCAGCACGCCATGGATGTTATCGATGGCGACCAAACCATTTTCCAGACGCTGGAATCGCACTTCCCGCAGGCCGGGCAGGCGCCGTTGCGGGCGCTGGCGGGATGTTTCGGCTTTTCGGGCGATGATATCGAAAAGAAGTGCCGGGTGCTTTCGGGTGGCGAAAAGGCCCGGCTGGCCATGGCGCTGATCCTGTTCGATCCGCCGAACTTCCTGGTGCTGGACGAGCCGACCAACCATCTCGATATCCAGACCAAGCAGATGCTAATCGAGGCGCTGTCCAATTTCGAGGGCACGATGCTGTTCGTCAGCCACGACCGGCATTTCCTCGCCGCGCTCTCCAATCGCGTGCTGGAGCTGACCCCGGATGGCGTGCATGCCTATGGCGGGGGCTATAGCGAATATGTCGAAGCGACAGGGCAGGAGGCGCCGGGGCTGCGGGGCTGACTGATGCGCCTGTTCGTCCGAGATGGAGCGATCTGCCGCTGACAGAGTTATGTTGGCGGGCTCATGGTCGGGTTGGCATCAGATCGCTCCGGTGTCTCGACGCCGGAGAAAACGGGCTGCTATGGACAGGCGTCAAACCCGATAGGTGCATCATTCTCCGTCCTCTTTACTTTGCCCTTGGCTGGTTTTTCGTCGCGCTCGGGATCATTGGTGTCTTTGTGCCGCTGATGCCGACGACCACGTTCCTGATCCTGGCGGCCTGGTGTTTCGCCCGCTCGTCGCAAAAAGCGGAGGTATGGCTGCTCAACCATAAGCAATTCGGTCCGCCGATCACGGCGTGGCGGGAGAACGGGGCAATCGCTCGGCGGCACAAGTTTTATTCGCTGGGCGGCATGACGCTGGGTCTTTGCATGTTCGTTCTGACGGCAAAGCCGCCATTGTGGGTGGCGATGCTGGTGGCGGTTGCGCTGATCGGCATTGGTGTGTTCGTAATAACACGACCTGAGCCGCCGGACCTAACGGATCGAAGCCCGGATGTTCGCGTTGCAGCTGATCCCGTGGGAACGAGGGCGCCGATGGGGGCGGAGAAACACGATGAATGACTTCGCCAGTGCGTTGACGAGTTGCGACCGGGAACCGATCCACATCCCGGGAGCGATCCAGCCTTTTGGCGAAATGCTGATTGTCGACGATGACGATATTGTCGTGGGTGAGGCCGGTTGTCAGATGCCGGTATTAGGCCAGAAGCTGGACGCGTTGATCGGCCGCACAGGGGCCCAGATTGGTCCCCGCTTGCCGCAGTCAGGCATTCTGGTTGTCGGCGCTGTCAACTATGCCGGTTCTGTGCGCGACTGCATCGCCTATCGCAGCGGCGCACATCTGATTGTCGAATTAACGGACAAGGATGACAGCGAGGCTTTGGACGCGGCTTTCCTGGCCGAGGTCGAAACCATGGGTGGGCGGCTGGAACAGGCGACGACGCTGGAGGATTTGTGCCATCAGGCGGCGCGTGTGTTCCAGGAATTGACCGGCTATAGCCGGGTGATGATTTATCGCTTCGTTGATGGCGATGCCGGCGTCGTGCTGGGTGAGAGTATCACGGACAGCTCTTCGAGCTTCATGAACCATCACTTCCCGGCCACCGACATCCCTAAACAGGCTCGGGAGCTCTATGTGCGCAACAAGGTGCGGGTGATTGCCGATGTGCATTACACACCCGCCCCGGTGCGCAGCGCCTCGACCGATCTGTCCCAGATCGACATGAGCGATTCCACGCTGAGAAGCGTGTCCCCGGTGCATCTGCAATATCTCAAGAACATGGGCGTCGCGGCGTCCGCATCAATGTCGATCGTCAACGGCAATCTGCTCTGGGGCCTGATTGCCTGCCATCACCATGAACCGCGCCCGCTCTCGCTGACCACGCGATTGGCCTGCCAGACCCTCGCCTCGGCGCTGGCGCGGCAAGTCAAGGCCCGGGATGATCGGCAGCTGTTCCGCGAGCGTATTCGCCTCAGGGCGCAGGAAGACGTGGTTCTGGCGCGACTGGGCGACGACGACGGACTGAAGGATTTCCTTGCCGGTTCGGGCAAGAACCTGGCCGACTTGCTGCAGGCCGATGCCTTTGCGGCGGTGCAAGGCAGTAAGCTGTACTGCTGGGGGCAATGTCCCGATGAGATCGATGTTCGTGCCGTGGCTGAGTTCGTGCGCCGGCCGGCTGCCATTGCGCCCATTGCCACATCGAGCCTCTCCCAGCAGATGCCAGGTGCCGAAGCCTTCAGCGATCGCGCCAGCGGACTGCTCGCGGTGACCATGTCAACGGAATTGCCCACGATCCTAATGTGGTTTCGCGCGGAGCAATTGCAGGTGGTCAAGTGGGCCGGGAACCCACACAAGGATGTTGCCCATAGTCCCGACGCGCAATTGCAGCCGCGTTCGTCTTTCGAAGCATGGTCGGAAAGCGTCAAGGGACAGTCCAGCGAATGGACCCATGCGGAAGTGGAATCTGCACAGCGTGTCGTCAAGCTGATGCTAGAGGCGCGAAATAACAGGCGCATGCGTCAACTCAACAAGGAGCTGACCACGACACTGCGCGAAAATGAGACGCTGATCGAACAGAAGGACTATTTGCTCAAAGAGGTGAACCACCGCGTGCAGAACTCGCTCTCGCTGGTGGCGGCCTTCTTGCGCATGCAGAGCCGCAATGCTCCCCCGGAGGTTCGCGAACATCTCGCTCAGGCCGAGCAACGTTTGATGGCGGTGGGTTTGGTGCATCGCCGCCTCTATCAGGATGACAGCGTGCGCGTCGTGGATCTTTCGCGCTATCTCGGCGAGTTGTTGGAGGAGCTCGGTTCCAGCCTGGATGCTGAATGGTCCGGCCAGATGGTTACCGACTTCGCGCCGATTCTGATCAGCACCGATAGGGCTGTTCGTTTGGGTCTGGTGGTCAATGAACTCGTCACCAATGCGCTGAAATATGCCTATGACGGTCGGCCTGGTCCCTTGCACGTGCAACTTGACCAATTCCGGGACTCACTGCGCCTGATCGTGTCGGATCGTGGCAGGGGGCACGGCGGGCAGTCGACGGAAGGCACCGGATTCGGGTCGCGCATGATGGCAACACTGGTCCAGAGCCTTGATGGACAACTGGAGCGCGAAGACAATCGCCCTGGATTGAGGATTCGGCTAACGGCGCCCATCATGGGGGCCGGAGACCCACCAGAGCTGGCATAGGACGTCGCGTTGGGCAGTGATCCGCCATTCGAGCATGGCTCTCATGGCTACCGCGCTTCGACTCTCGCCAGCTCGGATCAGTCGCTCGGAACGGCCCAAGCTAGTAAAGCAGGTCGGGCAGCCAGGTGATCAGCTGCGGGAAGGCGAACAGCAGGCCGATACCGATCAGTTGCAGGATCACGAAAGGCACCGCGCCGCGGTAGATGGCGCCGGTGGTGACCGCATTGGAGGCGACGCCGCGCAGGTAGAAGAGGGCGAAGCCGAAGGGCGGCGTAAGAAAGCTCGTCTGCAAGTTCACGCCCACCATCACGCCGAGCCAGATCGGATCGACATCGAGCGCCAGGAGCACTGGGGCGGTGATGGGGATGACGATGAATATAATTTCGAAGGTATCGAGGATGAAGCCGAGCAGGAACATGATCAACATGACGATGATCATGGCGCCGATGGCGCCGCCCGGCATGGACGAGAGGAATTCGTGCACCAGATTGTCGCCGCCCATCATGCGGAAGACGATGGAGAACACGGCCGCACCAAACAGGATGACGAAGACCATCGAGGTGATGGTGGCGGTGGAGACGACCGCCTGGCGCAGGATGGAGAAGTTGATGCGACGGCGCAGCACGGCTAGCAGAATGGCGCCGACCGAGCCGACCGAGGCGGCCTCGGTGGGGGTCGCGACACCGCCCAGGATGGAGCCGAGCACGGCGACGATCAGCAGCAGTGGCGGGACGAGGGCGACGAAGACTTCGCGCATCAGCCCGGCTTTTTCGGCCTCAGGCACCGGCGTCGCGGGGCAGGATTTGGGGTCGGTGATGGCCTTGAAGACCATGAAGGCGGCATAGAGGCCGACCAGCAGCAGACCGGGAATGATGGCGCCGGCGAACAGCGCCCCTACCGAGACCGGCTCGGGGGCGAAATTGCCCTTTTCCATCTGAACCTGGGCATTGATGCCGGCCAGCATGTCGCCCATGAAGATGAGGACGGTCGAGGGGGGAATGATCTGTCCAAGGGTACCCGAGGCGCAGATGACGCCGGTGGCCAGTTTCGGATCATAGCCGGCGCGCAGCATGGCGGGTAGGGATATGAGACCCATGGTGACCACGGTGGCGCCGACGACGCCGGTGGAGGCGGCGAGAAGCGCGCCGACGAGAATGACCGAAAGGCCGAGGCCGCCGCGCAGATTGCCGAAGAGCTTGCCCATGGTGAGCAGCAATTGCTCGGCAATGCCGCTGCGTTCGAGGATCACGCCCATGAAAATGAAGAGAGGTACGGCGACCAGCACTTCATTGGTCATGAGGCCGATGTAGCGACCGGCCAGGGAGCCGTAATTGGAGGGATCATAGACCCCCAGCCACCAGCCAATCAGTCCAAAAATCAGGGCAGTGCCGGCCAGTGAGAAGGCCACCGGGAAGCCCAGCATGAGCACGCCGATGACGCCGAAGAACATGACAGCGGAGAGGATCTCGCCAAGCAATACGGGATCCATCAGGCAATTTCTCCGGCGGGATGGTCGTTTTCGTCAGGGTTTTCATAGCGAAGATGGGCAGGTAGCAGGTCCTCGCGGCCGGCCAGCACGAGGATGGAGCGGGCAGCCATGGCCAGCCCCTGCAGGCCCACCAGCACGGCGAAGACCAGGATGAAGCTCTTCAGGATGAACAGGCCCGGCATGCCACCGATATTGGCCGAGCCTTCATGATAGCTCCAGGAGCGGGCTACGGCGGTGAAAGTATAAGTCCAGACGACATAGACGTAAGGCAGGAGGAATAGCAGTACGCCGATGAGGTCCGCGATCGCCTTGCGGCGGATCGGGGCGGGCCGATAGAACACATCCACCCGCACGTGGTCGTTGCGCAGCAGTGCAAAGCCGGCAACCCCGGTGAACATGGCGCCGCCGAGCCATACATAGAGGTCCTGCATCCACAGGGTCGAGGTGCTGAACACGTAGCGCTGCACCACGACGGTAAAGCAGACCAGCACACAGGCAAGAGCCAGCCACGACAGGACCTGGCCGACAAGCCAGTTAATGGCGCTGATCAATCGGACCAGCACGGCGAGCGCTTGCATGGTGTGCGTCTCCCAGTTCCCCAGACTATGAAATGGCGCTTTTGCGCGCCTTTTTCTGGAACCGATTGAGCATTATCCGTCCAGTGGGTCAATCCGATACTGGCGCAAATGCAGGACGAAGCTGCATCGAATTGGTGACATCTGATACGAAAGTGCTATGGAGCGGCGCAAGCGAAGCTGGAGGTGCGCATGTTCGTTGTCGGGGGAGAAAGCCTTATCGATCTGGTGCCGGTTTCGGCAGAGGCCGGGGCCGAGCGCGTGGCGCTGGCGGGTGGCTCGCCCTTCAATTGCGCCATCGCATTGAGCAAGCTTGGCAATGATACCGGGTTCCTTTGCCCGATCAGCCAGGACGAGCATGGCGACCTGCTCCTGAAGCCGCTGACGGAAGCCGGGGTGAAGGTGCTGCTCGAAGAGCGGGTGGCGGCACCCACGACCAAGGCGATTGTCAGCTTCAACGAGAAGATGCAGGCAAGCTATGTGTTCGAGCGTGGCGCTGACCGGGCCTTTACGCGCGAGGGCATGCTCTCGGCTTTGCCCGAGGCGA
Source organism: Devosia sp. CAU 1758 (assembly GCF_054482695.1). Lineage (NCBI taxonomy): Bacteria > Pseudomonadati > Pseudomonadota > Alphaproteobacteria > Hyphomicrobiales > Devosiaceae > Devosia > Devosia sp. CAU 1758. The sequence continues at coordinate 73,658 of NZ_JBTLRJ010000001.1, forward strand.
TTGAACTCTATCAGGTCGGAGGCTTCTGCCCGATCCTTGAGGAAGACGCGGCGGTGTGGACCGATGTCGTGCATGCGGCAATCGGGCGGGGCGCCACCGTCTCGTTCGATATCAATGTGCGTGACAAGCTGGTGGATGACGAGAAGGGTTATCGCGCACGGCTCTCGGGCTTTCTCGACCTGGCGCATCTGGTCAAGCTCTCGGAAGACGATCACGACTGGCTCATGCCTGGCGCAAGCATCGAGGCGCATGCTGCCGAACTGCTCGCGCGCCCGCATTGCGAACTCGTGGTGGTTACGTTGGGGGAGCATGGCTCCCGGGCCTTTACGCGCCATGCCGGTACCAGCGCGCCGGTTTATACGCCGCCCGTCTTTGGTGACACAGTGGGGGCCGGGGACAGCCTGATGGCGGGAATCCTGACATGGCTGGGCGAGGCCGGCGCCCTCAAGCGCGGTGGTCTTGCGGCGCTCGACGCCGGGCAACTGGCCGAGATGCTGCGCTTTGGCGCGGTGGTGGCCGGCATCAATTGCGGCCGCAAGGGCTGCCAGCCGCCCAGCCGGGCGGAAGTGGATGCGGCGCTTTCGGCGTAAACATCACGGCCAAGTGATGCCCGGCCTGTAACCGGCGAAGCCCCGCTGCCGTATGGTATGCGAACGGGGTTTTCCGGAGGCTGGTTTGTTTGATCTGGTGCTGGCATTTGCAGCCGGGCTGCTGACGCTGATCAATCCCTGTGTCCTGCCGCTCTTGCCGCTGATCGGGGCGAGTGCGCTGGCCCGGCACCGGCTGGCGCCGCTGGCCATGGCTGGCGGCATGGGGGTGAGCTTTACCCTGGCGGGGCTGGGGGCTTTCGCGCTGACTCGCGCCTTGGGGCTGCCGCAGGACGCCATCACGCTGGGCGCCGGCTGGATCATGCTGGGCTTTGGCCTGGTCCTTTTGACTCCGCCGCTGCAAGTGCAGTTCTCGCGACTGGCGGGCGCTACAGCCAGCGGCAGTACGCGGCTGCTGGGGCAGGTGGAAGGGCGCGGACTCTGGGGCGAAGCCGCCGCTGGGGCCTTGTTGGGGCTTGCCTGGTCGCCCTGTATCGGGCCAACCCTAGGCGGCGCCATCGGACTGGCGGCGCAGGGCGAGGACCTGATCTATGCCGGACTGATCATGGGCTGTTTTGCCCTCGGTGCGGCCAGCATCGTGCTGTTGCTGGCCTATGGCACGCGGGTAGCCCTGTCGGGGCGAAGGGCGCTGTTGATGCGGGTGGCGCCCCATGCCAAGGCGACGCTTGGCCTTGGCCTGATCGCCGTTGGGCTAGCCATAATCTTTCGTATCGATCGCCTGCTCGAAGCCTGGGCCATCGACATACTGCCGGCCTGGCTTCTCGATCTTTCCGTCAGTCTCTAGGAGAAAAACATCATGATTACTCGTCGTCATCTGCTGGCCGGACTCGCCGGCATCAGTGTGTCGAGCCTGCTCGTCGGGGCAGGATATGCCCTCGACGTCATCGATTTCACGGGTTCGGAAATTGATAGTCTGGCTCAGGCCGGAAAACCCTACCTGATTGATTTCTACGCTACCTGGTGCACCACCTGCGCTGCCCAGCAGCGGGTGCTGGATACGCTGCAGGCTGAGAACGCGGCCTATGGCGCCATTCCGATCCTCCGGGTCGATTGGGACACATACGGCAATAGCGAGCTGGCGCGGAGCTTGGCCATACCCCGGCGTTCCACGCTGGTGCTGATGCGCGGCACAACCGAGCTGGGTCGGCTGGTGGCTGAGACCCGCAAGGACCAGATCAGCGCCTTGCTGGACCTCGCAAGCTCCTGAATTGATGGCTGATTGCCCCTTGGGCCGCTATCTGGTCTGATCGGCCGATCAGGCAGGCGCGGGGGCGAGCATGAAGAAGAGCTGGTGGGCTTTGGCGGCCCTGACCGTTGTGGGCGCCGTTGGCCTCTATTTCATCAAGCCCGTTGCCGGCCCCGAACGGGATTTGACGCTGACTGGAGATGTGACGCGGGGGGAATATCTCATTCGGCTAGGCGGGTGCGTAGCCTGCCATACCGATACCCAGGGTGGCAGGGCCCATCTGGCTGGCGGCACCGGGCTGACGACGCCCTTCGGCACTTTCGTGCCGCCCAATATCACGTCGGACCCGACCGCAGGGATCGGCGCATGGACGGTCCAGCAGTTTTCCGATGCCATGAGCAATGGCATGGGACCGCAGGGGCATCTCTACCCGACCTTTCCCTACGAAAACTACACGCTGATGAGCGACCAGGAGATCGTTGATCTTTATGCGGCACTGATGGCGACAGAACCGGTGAGCACGCCGGCAACTGAAAGCCAAATTCCCTTCCCGTTCAATATCCGCCTTGCCATGGCGGGCTGGCAGAACCTGTTCTTCGCTCCGAAGCGCTTCGAGGCGGAGGCCGGGCAGTCGGACCAGTATAATCGCGGCAAGTATTTGGCCCTTGGCCCCGCTCACTGCGTCGCCTGCCACACGCCGCGCAACGCGCTTGGGGCGCTTGACTGGGACCAGGCACTGACCGGCTCGCCCGGCGGTACGGGCGGGCGGGCGCCAGCCATCACGGCGGCAGCGCTGGCCGAAGAAAGCTATGATGTCGAGACGCTGGTGCAGACGCTCAAGGACGGGTTCACGCCGGGCTTCGATGTGCTGGGCGGGTCGATGGGCGAGGTGATCGCTGACTCGACATCGCACTGGACAGACGAGGATCTGACGGCGCTTGCCACCTATCTGCTGGCGGAGTGATTAGGCCCCGGCGCGAATGGTTAGGGCTTCCTCAAGGGTCATTTCGGTGTGGTGTTCCCAGTCCGGGCTGGGTTCGGGGAAATCGAGGCGGAAATGTCCACCGCGGCTCTCGGTGCGATTGAGCGCCGCCGCTGCGACCAGCGTGGCCGAAGTGGTCATGTTGAGATAGGCGCTGGTGACCTGTTCGGCACTGGCTTCAAGATGGGCGATCTCGCGCAGTGCTGTTTTCAGCCCCTTGGCGTCGCGCTCGACACCCACGAGATCGCTCATGACGCGGCGCAGATCCTGCACGGCAATGGTGTTGCGCAACACTTCCTCGGCCCTGTTGCCCTCGGTCTCGTCCCATTCGATGCCCTTGAAGGGGGTCAGTTCGCGTTGCGGCTCAAGACTTCCAATGTCCTCCGCTATGCGGGCGCCAAAGACCACCGCTTCGAGGAGGGAATTTGACGCCAGGCGGTTGGCGCCGTGCAAGCCCGTGCAACTGGCTTCGCCGCAGACCCAGAGCCCGGGCAGGGAGGAGCGGCCGCGTTCATCCACCTTGACACCGCCCATATGGAAATGGGCAGCAGGGGTGACCGGGATCAAGCCATGGACCGGATCAATGCCGGCATCGGCGCAATATTTGCTGACGGTGGGGAAGCGGGTGAGAATGGTGTCGCCGAGTGCTGCGCGGGTATCGAGAAATACCTGCCGGCCGGACTGGATCTGGCGGAAATTGGCGCGGGCCACAATGTCTCGGGGCGCCAGTTCGGCATCGGGGTGAATGTCGAGCATGAAGCGCTCGCCCAGATCGTTGACGAGGGTCGCGCCCTCGCCCCGCAGGGCTTCGGTGGCGAGGGGCGCCGGATCGGCGCCGGTGGCGATGGCGGTAGGGTGGAACTGTACGAATTCGGGGTCGGCAATGACGGCGCCGGCGCGGGCCGCCATGCCCATGGCGTGACCGCGGACGCCGGGCGGATTGGTGGTGACGGCATAGAGGCCGCCCAGGCCCCCGGCGGCCAGGATGGTGGCGCGGGCGCGAATGAAGATGGGTTCGGAGTAACGATCGCCCAGGCGTCGTCCATAGATGCCGACAATGCGGCCATTGTCGCGGGCGAGGCTGAGGGCGGTGATGCCCTCAACCACGCGGATGGAGGGGGTGCGGCGCACCTCGGCAATGATGGCCTGCATGATGGCCCAGCCGGCGCGATCGCCTTCGACCTTGACGATGCGATTGGCCGAGTGGGCGGCTTCACGGCCCAGCTCGAAATTGCCGAAATCGTCGCGGTCGAAGGGCGTGCCCCAGCGCGCCAGATCCTCGATGCGGGCGACGGCCTCGGCCGTGACCCCTTCGGCGGTGCCATGATCGACTATGCCGGCCCCGGCCATTTCGGTGTCGAGGGCGTGGGCGTGAGGACTATCACCTTTTCCCATGGCGGCCGCAACGCCGCCCTGCGCCCAGGCCGAGGAGGCGCCCATGCCGAGCGCCTTTGGCGAGAGGACTGTTACGGGACGCGGCCCTAGCTTGAGCGCGGTAAAGAGGCCCGCCAGACCGGCGCCGACGATGAGGGCGCCGTCGGCGTTGAGGGTGTTGTCAAATGTGGTCACGGGTTCCTCCCCCAGGGTGAGGAGCGGGATAGCTGGGCGCGTGTGCCGGCGCAAGGCGCCACGTCCTCGGGTGCGCCGCGCTCGGACCTTGGTTCAAGGGCCCCCCCTAGAATGGTGCGCACCTTGAACGGTCTTCAAGTCAGGCCCGAGGATCGAGTGAGTCTGGCTGTGGCCGGGCGTGAAGCACGAGGCTCCCTCACCCGGCGCTGTGCGCCGACCCCTCCCCTGGAGGAGAGGTTTCAGGCCGTATAGGCTTTAACATTCTGGGTCTGCTCGCCCAGCCCCTCAATGCCCAGGTGCATGACATTGCCTGGCTGGAGCCAGACCGGATCGGGCTTGATGCCCATGCCGACGCCGGGCGGGGTGCCGGTGGTGATGATGTCGCCTGGCTGCAGGCTCATGAACTGGCTGACATAGGAGACGACCCTGGCAACACCGAAGATCATGGTCTTGGTGGAGCCATTCTGGTAGCGCTTGCCGTCGACTTCGAGCCACATAGCAAGGTTCTGCGGATCAGCGACTTCGTCCTTGGTCACCAGCCAAGGGCCGATGGGGCCAAAAGTGTCGGCGCCCTTGCCCTTGTCCCAAGTGCCACCGCGCTCGGTCTGGAAATGGCGCTCGGAGACGTCGTTGCAGACGCAATAGCCTGCCACATGGTCCATGGCATCGGCTTCCTCGACATAGCGGGCTTCCTTGCCGATGACGACAGCTAGCTCGACCTCCCAATCGGGCTTGATGGCATTCTTGGGAATGATGACATCGTCATTGGGGCCGATGATAGCGCTGGTGGCCTTCATGAAGATGATTGGTTCTTCGGGGATTTTCGCGCCGGTTTCGGCGGCATGGTCGGCATAGTTGAGGCCGATGCAGATGAACTTGCCGACATTGGCGACGCAGGGACCGATGCGCTGGTCGGCATCCAGTTTTGGCAGCATATCAATATCGGTACCGCGGATCCTGGCGAGACCCTCGGGGGTCAGTGCCTCGCCACCGATGTCGGTGACCACGCCGGAAAGATCGCGGATGGACCCATCGGCAGCGAGAATGGCGGGCTTTTCAGCGCCCTTGGCGCCGACGCGAAGCAGTTTCATGGCGGGGTCTCCTCACTGTATGCCAAGGGTCATAGTGCTAACATGTTAGCCTGTCGAGGCGGCTTTGCCTGAATTCGTCCGGTCATCAGCCCAGGGGCGGATAACGCCCTTTTTGAGGATGATATTGCCGTACAGGCGGGACTCGCCGGATTGGATAACGGCGGCGGCTCTTTTGGCGCGATCATAGAAGGCGAAGCGCTCGATCTTGGAATAGAGCTTGTCCGGTTCGTGCCGAGCGATGATGGCCTCGAACTCATCGTCGATGGGCTGACGGGCACCAGGATCGTCGACAACCTCCATGCCGATGGCGGTTTGTTCGACGAACTGATCCAGAGGCAAGAGGGTGAGTACAGCATCCAGCATATCGGTGGCCGAAATGCCGTCGGCCCGGATGACCTGGGGACCGAGAAACTCGGCCGGGAAATTGGCGTCGGCAATGACGATCTCGTCGCCATGACCCATGGCGCGCAGCGTGGAGAGCAGTTCGGGGCCCAGTAGGGCGGGGATGTTTTTCAGCACGGATTGTCCCTACGATTCAGCCGAACGGAAAGTCGTTGTCTTCGGCGGTAAATTCATGGCCGTCGGCAAAGAGCGAGGTATGCTCCTGGGCAAAGGCGAAGAGTTCCACCATGACGGCATCGATATGGGCGCGGATGGCGGCGATAGCCTGGGGGGTGTCGGCGGCCAGGATGCCGTTGAAAATCGCCTGATGCTCGGCAATGGTGTGATTGAGGCGGCGTGGGGTGATGATGAGGCGGCGGGCGCGGTCGAGATTGGCGCGGGCGCGGTCAATGATGGATTTCACCCTGGTCAGCCGCATGGAGCGGAAGATGATGTCGTGGAAGTCCACATCGATCTGGTGGAAAGTCTCGGCGTCGTCGCGTGACGCAGCCTCGCGCTGGGCCGCCATATTAGCGTGTAGCGCGGTGATGACCTCGGCATCGTGCTTGCCGATGAGGACGCGCAGGGCCTCGCTTTCGAGGCCCTTGCGGATCAGCATGTATTCGCGCACGTCGGCGATCTTGACCAGGGAGACGGTTGAGCCGCGCTGCGGGGCGATATCGACCAGCCCCTCTTCGGCCAACCGCGCCAGGGCTTCGCTGACGGGAAAGCGCGATACGCCCAATTGGGTGCAGATGGCGGTCTTGTCGAGCATGCTGCCCGGTGGCAGGGTGAGAGTGACAATGGCGTGACGCAGCGCATTGGTAACGTCGACTGTGACCGTGCCGCGGGAAAAATCGCCTGCTTGCCCGAGAAATTGGTAGGGACTGGCTTCCGTTTTCATGCTAACATGTTAGTTAGTGCGATGCTGAATGACAATGCCGGTTCTCTCCCTTGCGCGCGCAATCTGGCGAGAAAATGCGGCGACGTAAAGCGCTTGAACCGACCCCAGGACCCCTTTGATGAACGAACATGTCATTCAGCCGCAAGGCAAAACGCTCGTGCTCAACGCGGCCGACAATATTGCGGTAGCGCTGGCCAATCTTGAGGTCGGCACGGAAACGGCGCAGGGGGTTTCCATCGTCCGCCGGGTGCCGCGCGGGCACAAGTTCGCGACACGGCCCATCGCCGCGGGCGAGGCGGTGATGAAGTTCGGGCAGATCATCGGCTTTGCCAAGGAAGGCATTGCCACGGGCGACTGGGTGCATGAGCACAATTGTGGCATGGGCGGCAAGGATGGCTCGCTTGCACATGACTATGCGTTTGCCGAGGGCGTGGCGCCAGTGGAGTTGCTGGCGGCAAGCCAGCGCGCGACATTTGAGGGCTACAAGCGGCCAAACGGCGATGTGGGCACGCGCAATTATGTGGGTATCCTCACCTCGGTGAACTGTTCGGCGACGGTCGCCAAGTTCATGGCCGAGGCGATCAACAAGTCCGGCGTGCTCGACGACTATCCCGAAATCGACGGCGTTGTTCCCTTCGTCCATGGCACGGGCTGCGCCATGGATCTGACGGGCGAGGGCTATCAGATTTTCCGGCGCACCCAGTGGGGCTATACGTCCAACCCGAACCTGGGGGCGGCGCTCTTGGTGGGTCTTGGCTGTGAGGCCTTCCAGATCGACCGGATGAAGGAAGCCTATAACCTCAAGGAGACAGACACCTTCCAGACCATGACGATCCAGGAGATCGGCGGGACGCGGAAAATGATCGACTGGGGTGTCGAGCGCATCAAGGAAATGCTGCCGGTGGCTGCCCGGGCCCGGCGCGAAACGGTGGACGCGAGCCATCTGACCCTGGCGCTGCAATGCGGCGGTTCGGACGGCTATTCGGGGATCACCGCCAATCCGGCGTTGGGCGTGGCTGTCGACACACTGGTCAAGCACGGCGGCACGGCGATCCTCAGCGAAACGCCGGAAGTCTATGGCGCCGAGCATATGCTGACCCGTCGGGCGGTGACGCGCGAAGTCGGCGAAAAGCTGATCGAGCGGATCAAGTGGTGGGAGGATTACACCAGCCGCAATGGCGGGGAGATGAACAACAATCCCTCGCCCGGGAACAAGCTGGGTGGCCTCACCACCATTCTCGAAAAATCGCTTGGCGCTACGGCCAAGGGCGGCACGACGCCGCTGACGGCGGTCTATGAATATGCCGAGAAGGTTACTGAAAAGGGCTTTGTGTTCATGGACACGCCGGGCTTTGACCCGGTGTCTGCCACGGGGCAGGTGGCCGGCGGTGCCAATATTCTCGCCTTCACAACGGGGCGCGGCTCGGCCTATGGCTGTAAACCGGTGCCGTCAATAAAGCTCGCCACCAATTCGGACATGTATGCGCGTATGAGCGAGGACATGGATATCAATTGCGGCGATATCGTCGAGGGGGTTTCCATCGAGGCCAAGGGGCAGGAAATCTTCGATCTGATGCTCAAGGTGGCTTCGGGTGAGGAGACCAAGTCGGAGGCGCTGGGCTATGGGGATAATGAGTTTGTACCCTGGCAGGTCGGCGCGGTGATGTGAGCGAGCGCCAGGACCATTGGCAGGGCGTCTATTCCACCAAGGGCGAGGACGAGGTGTCCTGGTTCGAGGAAAGCCCCGCCTATTCGCTTGGGCTTCTTGATGCCGCCAGCATCAACCGGGAGCATGCCATTGTCGATATCGGGGGTGGTGCTTCGCGGCTGGTGGATGCGCTGGTGGCACGCGGCCAGGCATGGGTGAGTGTGCTTGACCTGTCGCAGGCGGCACTCGACACTGCACGGGCCCGCCTGCCCGAGGCCGGCAATGTCGGCTGGATCGTCGCGGATGTCACCCGATGGAAGCCTGATCGAACCTATGATTTCTGGCATGACCGGGCCGCGTTGCATTTCCTTACGGATACGGATGACCAGGCGCGCTACGCCAATACGATCGACCAGGCACTGGTTGCCGGGGGCGTGGCCATTATCGGCACATTCGCGCCTGATGGTCCGGAAAAATGCAGCGGCCTACCGGTGACGCGGCATGACGGGACAAGCCTTTCGGCATTGCTCGGCGAGCGATTTGAGCTTGCCGGCCATGCCCGGCACGATCATGTCACCCCCTGGGGCAGCGTGCAAAAATTCCAATTCAGCACTTTCCGCAAGCGGTAGCGCGTCCTGACCTCTCAACCCTGAAAGAAGCGGACCTTGCCGATATGGGGCAGGTTCCTATTGCGCTGGGCATAGTCAATGCCATAGCCGACGACGAATTCGTCGGGGATGTCAAAGCCGATCCAGCGGGCAGGAACGTCGGTCTCGCGACGCGATGGCTTGTTGAGCAGGGCGCAGACTTCCATGCGGCGCGGGTGGCGGGTCTCGAGAATTTCGAGCACGTGTTTGAGCGTATGCCCGGTGTCGATGATGTCTTCCACCACCAGCACATCGCGGCCGTGAATTTCGCCGCGCAGATCCTTCAATATGCGCACTTCGCGGGAGGATTCCATGCCATCGCCATAGGAGGAGGCTTCGAGGAAATCGACCTCCACCGGCAGGTCGATCTCGCGCACCAGGTCGGCGATGAAGATGAAGGAGCCGCGCAGGAGGCCAACGACGACAAGTTTGTCGGTGTCGCGAAAATTCTCGGTGATCTCGGCGGCAAGCGCTTCGACGCGGGCGGCAATGGCCTTGGCGGAGATCAGCTGGTCAACGGTGTAGGGGGCTTGGGGCATTCCATGCACTCTCGCTGGCGCACCCTCCCCCTTGAGGGGAGGGCCTGGGTGGGGGTGTCGAAGCTCCAAACAAGGCTTGGGGGCGCCGAAAGACCGACACCCCCACCCTGCTCGATTCAACGGACTTAGCAAGGGCTAAGTCCTATCTCGCTTCCCTCCCCACAAGGGGGAGGATGAGATGGAGCCGAAGCTCCGGATGGATCATCTGGGTAGATCCGTCTTGCCCATGAGGTCGAAGTCGATGGAGCGGGCGGCCTGACGGCCTTCGCGGATGGCCCAGACGACCAGTGATTGGCCACGGCGCATGTCGCCGGCGGAATAGACGCCGGGCACCGAGGTCTTGTAGCTCATGGTGTCGGCGAAGAGATTGCCGCGCTTGTCGAGATCGGCGCCCAGTTCGGTCAGCATGCCTTCGGTGACCGGGCCGGCAAAGCCGATGGCCAGCAGGACGAGATCGGCCTTGATGACGAATTCGGTGCCGGGGATGGCCTGGCGCTTGCGGTCGACGCGGGCGCATTCGACGCCGGTGACGTGACCCTTGGCGTCGCCGATGATCTTCATGGTGCCGGCGGAAAATTCGCGGATGGCGCCTTCGGCCTGGGAGGACGAGGTGCGCATCTTGACCGCCCAGTTGGGCCAGTTGGTCAGTTTGTTTTCGAGTTCGGGCGGCATGGGGCGCACGTCGAGCTGGGTAACGGCAATGGCGCCCTGACGGAAGCTAGTGCCGACGCAGTCCGAGGCGGTATCACCACCCCCCACGACCACGACATGCTTGCCGGCGGCGGTCAGCTGGAATTCGTTCGACACATCCTCACCACCGAGGCGGCGGTTCTGCTGCACGAGGAAGGGCATGGCGAAATGCACACCGGCAAACTGGGTGCCTTCGACATCGACGGGGCGCGGCTTTTCGGCGCCGCCGGTCAGCAACACGGCGTCGTGGTCGCGCTGGAGGTCGGATAGCGGCGTGGTGACGCCGACATTGACGCCATAGTGGAAGGTGACGCCTTCGGCTTCCATCTGCTCAACGCGGAAGTCGATATGTTCCTTCTCCATCTTGAAGTCGGGAATGCCATAGCGCATCAGCCCGCCGGCCTTGGGCTCGCGCTCATAGAGATGCACGTCATGGCCGGCGCGGGCGAGCTGCTGGGCGGCGGCCATGCCGGCGGGGCCGGAGCCGATCACGGCGACCTTCTTGCCGGTCTTTGCCTTTGGTAGCTGCGGCTTGACCCAGCCGGAGCGGATGGCGCGGTCGGCAATGGCCTGTTCGACGGTCTTGATGGCAACCGGCACGTCTTCGAGGTTGAGGGTGCAGGCTTCCTCGCAGGGGGCGGGGCAGATGCGGCCAGTGAACTCGGGGAAGTTATTGGTCGAGTGGAGATTGCGCGCGGCCTCCTCCCAATCGCCATTATAGACGAGATCGTTCCAGTCGGGGATCTGGTTGTTAACCGGGCAGCCGGTGTCGCCGTGGCAGAACGGGATGCCACAATCCATGCAGCGCGCCGCCTGGTCCACCACCCGCCCTTCGGAAAGGGGGATGGTAAACTCGCCGAAATGGCGGATGCGATCAGACGCCGGCTCGTAGCGGGGCTCTTCGCGCTCGATCTCGAGAAAGCCTGTTACCTTACCCATGGGCCTTACCTCTAATTCTCTGCCGTGAAGGCAGGTAGTCCGAGTTCGTTTTCGCAGGCAGCAATCCAGCGCAGAAGCGCGGGCCGCCCGGAGAGATCAAATCCGCCCTGTGGCGCCTGGCGCGTATAGGGCAGGAGCGCGATGTCCGCGATGGTCATGGCCTCGCCCACCAGAAAGGTCTTCCCGGTCAGGGACTGTTCCATCAGGTCCAGCGCCTTGTTGCCCTTGCTGACCAATTGGGGGTCGAGGTCGGACACGGCCTGCTTATCATAAACCACGCGGGCCCGCGCCACGGCCACTGTTGGCTCATGGCTGTACTGCTCCCAGAACAGCCATTCGTCGACCTTGGCGGCCTCATAGCGGTCGGCCGGAATGTAGCGCGTGTCCTGCGCGAGATAGCGCAGGATGGCGTTGGATTGTGCCAGGGGCCGGCCGTCATCGAGGATGACGACCGGCATCTGGCCGGCGGGATTGAGCGCGAGAAATTCGGGCGTGCCGGTTTCACCCGAGCGCGTCCGGACTTCATGCAACACGAAGGGCGTGCCGGTGGCGTCGGCGATATACTTGACCTTGAGGCAGTTGCCCGACCCAAGGTTGCCGTAGAGCTGCATCATCACTCGGCCGCCATATGGGCGCCCGAGGCGCGCTTCTTTTCCATTTCCTTGATGGCGCGGCGATATTCGAGAGGCATGACCTTGACGAATTTGGGACGCATCTCGACCCAGTTCTCCAGGATCTGCTTGGCGCGGGTCGAGCCCGTGTAGTGCAGATGGTTGGAGATGAGCTGGTGCAGGCGTTCATCGTCATGCTTGGTCATGTCGCCGGAAATGTCGACGCGGCCATGCCATTCAAGGTCGCCACCATGATGGTGGAGCTTGCGCATGAGGTCTTCTTCCTCCTGCACCGGCTCGAGATCGACCATGGCCAGGTTACAGCGCGAACGGAAGGTTTCGTCCTCGTCGAGCACATAGGCAACGCCGCCGCTCATGCCGGCAGCAAAGTTGCGACCGGTCTTGCCGATGACGACGACAAGGCCGCCGGTCATGTATTCGCAGCCATGATCGCCCGTGCCTTCGACCACGGCGATGGCGCCGGAGTTACGGACGGCGAAGCGTTCGCCGGCGACGCCGCGGAAGTAGCATTCGCCAGAGACGGCCCCGTAAAGCACGGTGTTGCCGACAATGATGGAGTCTTCGGGCGCAAAGGTGACCTTGTCTGACGGGCGCACGACGATGCGGCCACCCGAGAGGCCCTTGCCGACATAGTCATTGGCGTCACCGATCATATCGATGGAGATGCCCTTGGCGAGGAAAGCCCCGAAAGCCTGTCCAGCCGTGCCGCGCAGGGTGATCGAGATGGTGTCCTCGGGCAGGCCGGCGTGACCATACTTGCGGGCCAGGGCGCCCGAGAGCATGGCGCCGGCCGAGCGGTCGCGGCTGCGGATGGGCAGCTCAATCTGCACAGCCTCGCCGCGCGCCAGGGCCGGTTCTGCCAGTTCGACCAGCTTGCGATCGAGCACCGATTCCAGATGATGGTTCTGGGTTTCGGAATGAAACAGCGTATCGCCGCCGAGCGGCTCTGGCTTGTAGAACACCTTGGAGAGGTCAATGCCCTGGCTCTTCCAGTGGTCGTCGGCGCGACGCTGATCGAGCAGGTCGGAGCGACCGATCAACTCGTCGAGGGTAGTGGCGCCGAGTTGGGCGAGGAGGCCCCGCAGCTCTTCAGCGACAAAGAAGAAGTAGTTGATGACGTGTTCGGGCGTGCCCTTGAAGCGCTTGCGCAGCACCGGGTCCTGGGTGGCGACGCCAACCGGGCAGGTGTTGAGATGGCACTTGCGCATCATGATGCAGCCAGCCGCGATCAATGGCGCGGTAGAGAAGCCGAACTCGTCGGCGCCGAGTAGGGCGCCGATCAACACGTCGCGGCCGGTCTTGAGACCGCCATCGACCTGAAGGCGGACGCGGCTGCGCAGACGGTTGAGAACCAGCGTCTGATGGGTTTCGGCCAAGCCGATTTCCCACGGGCCGCCGGCATGCTTGAGCGAGGTCAACGGGGACGCGCCGGTGCCGCCATCATAGCCGGAAATGGTGATGTGGTCGGCGCGCGCCTTGGCAACGCCCGCCGCAACGGTGCCGACACCGACCTCGGACACCAGCTTGACCGAGATGTCGGCCTGTTCATTGACGTTCTTGAGGTCGTAGATCAGCTGGGCGAGGTCTTCGATGGAATAGATGTCGTGGTGCGGCGGCGGGCTGATGAGGCCCACGCCGGGGGTCGAGTGACGGGTCTTGGCGACGATCCAGTCGACCTTATGGCCTGGCAATTGGCCGCCCTCGCCGGGCTTGGCGCCCTGCGCAACCTTGATCTGGATCTGGTCGGCATTGACCAGATATTCGGTTGTGACGCCGAAGCGGCCCGAGGCGACCTGCTTGATGGCACTGCGCAGCGGGTTGCGCGAGCCATCGGCCAGCGGCTTGTAGCGGTCGGGCTCTTCGCCGCCTTCACCGGTATTAGACTTGCCGCCAATGCGGTTCATGGCGATGGCCAGCGTAGTATGCGCCTCGCGGCTGATCGAGCCAAAGCTCATGGCGCCAGTGACGAAGCGCCGGACGATCTCGGCGGCGCTTTCCACTTCCTCGAGGCCGACGGCAGGACCGATTGGCTTGATGTCGAAGAGGTGGCGAATGGCGAGATAGCCGTTCTCGCCCGAATTCACGCGGGACGCGAAGCTGTCATAGCGCTCCTGGGCGGTTTCCGGGCTGTCCTCGGCCGTGCGCACTGCGTGCTGAAGGTCCGCCACGACATCGGGCGACCAGGCATGCTTTTCGCCTCGGATGCGATAGGCATATTCGCCGCCGACATCGAGGGTCTTGCGCAAGACGGCATCGTCGCCAAAGGCGTCGGCGTGGCGGCGGACGGTTTCCTCTGAGACTTCGGCGAGGCCGACGCCTTCGATGGAGGTGGCGGTGCCGAAGAAATACTTCTTCACGAAATCGGTGTTGAGGCCGATGGCGTCGAAGATCTGGGCCCCGCAATAGGACTGGTAGGTCGAAATGCCCATCTTGGACATGACCTTGAGCAGGCCCTTACCCACGCTCTTGATGTAGCGATAGACCACTTCGTCGGCCGAGACTTCAGGCGGATACTCGCCTTCGGCATGCAGCGCCGCCAAGGCCTCGAAGGCCAGATATGGGTTGATCGCCTCGGCGCCATAGCCGGCCAACATGGCGAAATGGTGCATTTCGCGGGCTTCGCCGGTTTCCACCACCAGACCCGAGGAGGTCCGCAGGCCCTTGCGGATCAAGTGGTGATGTACGGCAGCGGTGGCCAGCAGTGCCGGAATGGCGATGCGGTCGCCCGCGATCAGGCGGTCGGAGAGGATGATGATGTTATATTCACCGCGCACCGCCTCTTCAGCGACGGCGCAGATGTTTTCAAGGGCGGCTTCCATGCCGGGGGCGCCCTTGTCGGCCATATAGGTGATGTCGATGGTCATGGTCTTGAACTGGTTGTCGGCCATGTCACCGATGGCGCGGATCTTTTCGAGATCCTCGTTGGTGAGAATGGGCTGACGCACTTCCAGGCGCTTTTCGCGACTGGAGCCTTCAAGATCAAGAATGTTGGGGCGCGGGCCAATGAAGCTGACCAGGCTCATCACCGATTCCTCGCGGATCGGGTCGATGGGCGGATTGGTGACCTGCGCGAAGTTCTGCTTGAAATAGGTGTAGAGAAGCTTGGACTTGTTCGAGAGCGCCGAGATGGGCGTGTCGGTGCCCATCGAGCCGACGGCTTCCTGGCCGGTGGTGGCCATGGGCGCCATCAACAGCTTGATGTCTTCCTGGGTGTAGCCAAAGGCCTGCATGCGGTCGAGCAGGCTTTCCGAGCTCTTGGGGGCCTGCGGTTCAGTGGCCGGCAGGTCTTCGAGCACGATCTGGCTACGGGCCAGCCACTCGGCATAGGGGTTCTTGGTGGCGAGGTGCTTCTTGACCTCTTCGTCGGAAATGATGCGGCCCTCTTCGAGGTCGATCAGCAGCATCCGGCCCGGCTGCAGGCGCCAGCGCTCGACGATATCCTCATCGGGGATATCAAGGACGCCCGATTCCGATGCAAGGACGACATGGCCCTCGCGGGTCACAAGGTAACGCGCGGGCCTGAGACCATTGCGGTCGAGCGTCGCCACGACATAACGGCCGTCGCTGAGCGACATGGCGGCCGGACCATCCCAGGGCTCCATCAGGGCCGCGTGATATTCGTAGAAGGCGCGGCGCTCTTCATCCATCAGCGGGTTGCCGGCCCAGGCTTCTGGGATCAGCATCATGGCCGCGTGGGGCAGCGAATAGCCGCCGCGCACGAGGAATTCGAGCGCGTTGTCGAAGCAGGCGGTATCTGACTGACCCTCATAGGAGATCGGCCAGATCTTGGTGATGTCGTCGCCGAACTTAGGCGAGGAGACCGAGGCCTGGCGCGCCGCCATCCAGTTGACGTTGCCGCGAATGGTGTTGATCTCACCATTGTGGGTGGTCATGCGATAGGGGTGGGCCAGCTTCCAGGATGGGAAGGTGTTGGTCGAAAAGCGCTGGTGCACCAAGGCGATAGCGCTCTCGAAGGTCTCGTCATGGAGGTCCGTATAAAAGGCGCCGAGCTGATAGGCGAGGAACATGCCCTTGTAGACAATGGTCCGTGCCGACATGGAGACAACATAGAAGCCATTGTCGCTGTCGCTTTCGGGCACCTCTCTATAAACGGTATTGGAAATGACCTTGCGCACGATCAGTAGCTTGCGCTCGAACTCGTCCAGCGAGATGCCATCGGGGCGGGCAATGATCATCTGCTCGATGATCGGCTGGGTGGCGATGACGCCTTCGGACAGCCTGGAATTGTCAAACGGCACGGTGCGCTCACCGAGCAGGTCGAGGCCTTCTGCTTCCAGGCAGCGGCGGATCACGGTCGCGCAGCGATCCCGCAAGCCCGCTTCATTGGGATAAAAGATCATCGCCACGGCGTAGTGGTGCTTTTCGGGCAGGGCGATGGGCAGCACCTTGGCAAAGAAGGCGTGAGGGGTCTGCACCAGGATGCCGGCACCGTCGCCCATCAAGGGGTCGGCGCCCACGGCACCGCGATGCTCGAGGTTCTCGAGGATTTCGAGACCCTTCTGCACCACTTCATGGCTGGGCTTGTTCTTGATGTTGGCGATCATGCCGATGCCACAGGCATCGTGCTCATTCGAAGGGTCGTAAAGGCCCTGGGCAGCGGGACGGCCGGTGACCCGCTTGCCATCCAGAATCAGGGTTTTGCGCGGGGCAGTGTCCGTCTGGGCGGGGATTCCGGTCCTTGACTGTGCCATGGCTCAACCTCGTTCTGTTCCGCCCCGGGGGGCTTGTGCTTCTTCGTGCGCATCCTGATGTTGCCGGCGAGCCGGCTGGGCGGATGCATGATGTCCTCTTGGGCGCAATGCTCAGCCGGGTCGTACTACACAGTACGGCTCGAATGAGCAAATTCACGTCCATGCGTGGGGAGCGGCACTGCATCCAAATGGCCGCTCATAATTCGGGCTTCATCTTAGCCCCGCCTGCCCGTTTCCGCTATCGACTAGCGGTCCAGCCGGACCAGCGTGCGCGCTGGCCGCGGAGAGCGGGGCGACACCTGAGATAGGACAGACATGCTGCCCTAACCCGTTCACATTTGCATAATTCAAAACAGGGGGCAAGCAGTTTTGCCGCTTTCCCATCACAATAAATAGGACTTCGGCTTAAAAACGATAGGAAAGTGTAGGAGATAAGTTCAAAATGCGCTGAGGCGCACCAATGGCGCGCCTCGCGATAATCCAAAAGTGCCGAAAGTCCTATTCGAGATGCGACTTGATGAACCACAGGTTCTTGTCGAGGTCGCGGGAGAAGGCGGTGAGAATGTCGGCGCTGTCGGCGTCGCCAGCTTCATCGGTGGTGTCGATATCCTCGCGCACCTGGTTGGCGAGTTTGCCATAGCGCTCAGCAAGTGCGGCCAGATGATCGGGCACCTTCTTGATGTCGGTGGGATAGGCCTCAAGACTGGTCGCCTTGGCAACGGCATGACTGGTGCCGAGCGGGGTTCCATCAAGCTGGGCAATACGCTCGGCAATTACGTCGACATGAATGTCGATGGCGGCTCGCATGGGATCGAGCATTTCATGCACGGCGATGAAATTGGGGCCCTTGAGGTTCCAGTGGGCCTGCTTGGTGGACAGGGCCAAGTCAATGCTGTCGGCCAGACGGGCGTTGAGCACGTCGATCACGGCGGACTTGGCATTGGCCTTGAGGGCGATTGAAGGGGTTTTCATCTGGGATGTCCTGACGCTGAAAGTTAAAGGAAAGGCACCGGCCTCTGCGCTTTCAACTTGCAGCCGCCGGGCTTTGTTCCGAGGCCAAGGAAAAAGGCGCGGTCCAGCTGGACCGCGCCCTCGACGTCAGTAAGGCAGAGCCGATCAGTTGACGGATTTGTCCTCAATGGAGGCCGTGCCACCATTGACCGGGATGGTCCGCGGCTTCTTGCCTTCGGGCAGTTCGCGCTTCAGTTCCAGGTGCAGGAGGCCGTTTTCAAGGGCCGCACCGTGGACCTCTACATAGTCGGCAAGCTGAAAGCGCAGTTCGAAGGCGCGCTCGGCAATGCCGCGATGGAGGAATTCACGCTTGCTGTCGACGGTCTCGGCGGGTTTGGCGCCTTTGACCACGAGGCTGTTCTCCTTGGTTTCCACGGCGATATCGCCATTGGAGAATCCGGCAACGGCGATGGAAATCCGGTAGGTATCCTCGCCGGTGCGCTCGATATTGTAGGGCGGGTAAGTCTTGGCTTCCTGCGCGCCGACGCTATCGAGGCGGTTGAACAGCCGGTCAAAGCCGACGGTTGAGCGATAGAAGGGGGAAAAATCGATGGTCTGCATAGTCACATTCTCCAGTTGAGCAACGTGGTTTCGATTACGGCCGTGACGCTCCCTTCAGTGGCGAGCGAAGTGACCGGTGTCCCCGGATAGCCGGCGGACAGACATGATGTAGGTGGGGTTCGGGCCGGTTCAAGAGGGTCCAGGACCGCCTTCATGAACCAGAGATGAACGCTTCGCTCCGGCCCCGTTCAGGTGCTGGGCACTAGAACGGGGCATGTGGACGCGGCCGGAGCAATCCGGATCGGGAGTTCACAACCCTGACGGTCCCATCAACCCGCCCCCCGCATGGGACCGCGCAGACATGAAAAGCCAGCAGCCAATCCGGTTGCTGGCTTTTCTTTTTTAGGGTTGCCTGCGTATGGTCGCTGCAAATAGTTGCCCGCGAGGCCAGATTGACCGTTCAAGTCGACCCCAATGGACCGAGCCTGGTGTCCATTCCTTCCAATCCAGTGCCCGAAGGGGCGCGGGTGGGATATTTCACCACTTCCGACAAGGTGCGGCTGCGCTATGCGCTGTGGCCAAAATCGGAAGGTCCGCAGCGCGGCACGGTGTGCCTGGTGCAGGGGCGAACCGAATATATCGAGAAGTATTTCGAGACCGTGGCCGATTTCCGCCGGCGGGGCTTTGCCGTGGCGACGTTCGACTGGCGTGGGCAGGGCGGGTCTGACCGGCTGATCGGCAACCGCACCATCGGCTATGTGGATCGGTTCGAGGATTACTGGACCGACCTCAGGTGCTTTCACGCCGAAATCCTGCTGCCCGACTGTCCCGGACCCTTCTACCTGGTCGGCCATTCCATGGGCGGGCTGGCGAGCCTGATGGCCGCGACCAGGGACCGGATGATGTTCGACCGGGTTTTTCTCAGCGCGCCGATGGTGGGCCTGCATCGCATGGACGACAGCCTTAGCCGCTGGGCGATGGTGGGGGAGGCGGCCAGCTTTATCGGCTTGGGCAAGCTGCCGCTGGCCCGCAAGGGGGACAAGCGGCCGGACGAGGCCATGTATCCGGACAATCCACTGACCTCTGACATGCTGCGCTACAAGCGCATGGTGGAAACTGTGCGCGCCGACGATGGTCTCTATCTCGGTTCGCCCAGCTTCCGCTGGCTGGCCGCGGCCTTGCGGGCCATGCTGGAAACACGCCAGGAGCGCTTTGCCGGCGAAATCCGCACTCCGCTGCTCATCCTGGCGGCGGCGCGGGAGCAGGTTGTGTCCACGCCGGCCATCGAACAGTTGGGGCTGCGATTGCGCACCGGGCGCCACATGGTGATTGCCGGGGCACGGCACGAGATGTTCATGGAAAATGACCGTGTTCGCGGCCAGGTGTTCGCGGCTTTCGACGCGTTCATCACTGAACAAAGCCGCTGATCACAATTGCTGCCGCAATCGATTGCGATAAAGCTTTGGTAACAGCCGGGGCGGTATTTTTCCCAAGGGGCCAGAATGGCCCTTCCGGGGGCAAGAAGGCAGTTGCAGCGCTTGTTTGATCGATTCCTGCGGGATCGCGACGGCAATGTCGCGATCATCGTGGCGCTGCTGATCATGCCTATGCTGGTGCTGGCAGGCGGTGCGACCGATATTGCCCGCTACGAAGCTCATCGCGCGCAACTCCAGGACGGCATCGACCGCGCCGTGCTGGCCGCCGCCTCGCTCTCTCAGACCGTGCCGGTCGAGACAACAGTAGCCGACTATCTCAAGACGCTCGCCTTCGTCGACGATGTCGTCCTGGACTACGATTATGCCATCTCCATTAATACCCGCATCATCAAGGTCACGGCCAGCTACGAGATGCCGACCGGCTTCCTGCCGCTGATCAACATCACAGACCTGCCTATTATAGTGACGGCGACCGCGCAGGAGCGGCGCAGCAATCTCGAGATTTCGCTGATACTTGATGTTTCAGGGTCGATGCGCTTCGGCTCACCGATGAAGATCGGGCTGTTGAGGCCGGCTGCCAAGCAGTTCATTGACGCGATGCTTACTCCCGCCAACGCACCGACGACTTCAATTTCCATCGTTCCCTATGCCGGTTCGGTCAATGTCGGGTCGGTGGTGATGAACGGCATAGGCGTGCAGCGTCAGCATAGCTATTCATCGTGCATGGAATTTGCGACCACCGACTATGCGGCCAATGTCGGGCTGATTCCCTTCCATCAGCGCACGCAGGTCCCGCACTTCACGCAGAACCATGCCAATACCAACGAGCCGGGCCTGGACTGGGGATATTGCCCGAGCGAAGTCACAGCGATCAGCTATATTTCCAATGACCCGACGGCGTTGAAGAACAAGATCGACAACATGCGCATGGCGGACGGAACCGGGACGGGCATCGCCATGAAGTGGGGCATGTTGCTGCTTGAGCCGGCGGCGCAGCCGTTTGTCGCCCAGGCTGCAGGGCTTGGCATGGTGCCCGCACAATTCGCCAATCGGCCCTCCCAGTTCGATGATCCCAATACCATCAAGATCGTTGTGTTGATGACCGATGGTGACATCCAGCCGCAGATGCGACCCAATCAATATGCCTATCCGCGCAACCCCGAGGGCGGGGGCGGCAATTACCAATGGTACAATGCAGGAACGGCCAATACGCATCTGCAATCGGTGTGTTCCCGCGCCAAGAACAACGGGGTCATTGTTTTCACTATCGGCTTCCAGGTGTCCAATACCGGGCGCAGCCAGATGCAAAGCTGTGCCTCCAGCGCCAGTCACTATTATGATGTGTCCGGGCTCGACATTGCCGGCGCCTTCAATTCCATCGCTACGGCGATCCAGAAGGTGAAGCTGACCCAATGAGGACCTGGCGCGGGACAATCTGCCGGCTGCTCGGAGATCGCGCCGGTACGGCAGCGATCGAATTTGCGCTGGTGGTGCCCATGCTGCTGGCGCTGGTCTGCTCGACCCTGGAGGCCGGCTGGATCATGGTGCAGACCATCATGCTGGACCGGGCGCTTGACCAGACGGTGCGGGAGCTGCGGATCGGGAGCTTTGCCAATCCCACGCAGGAGAGCATGCGCCAGCAGGTGTGCGCCAAAGCCTTGGTGCTCAATGACTGCGTCAACATGCTGGCGCTTGAACTGATCCCGATCATCAATGAAGCGAGCTATCCAGTGGACACTGCCCGTTGCGTCAATCGCGACAGCGAACTCGCCCCGGTGCTGCGCTTTACGCCTGGCGGGCGCTCGCAGACCATGTTCGTGCGCGCCTGTTTCGTGGTGTCGCCGATCACGCCGGGTCTTGGGCTGGGCCTGGCCCTGCCCAAGGACGCGACCGGCGCCATGCGCATCATCGCCAAGTCGGCCTTCATCAACGAGCCTGCGTGATGGGCTTGTGCGGCTTCAATCGGTTGCGGCGGGACGAGCGGGGCGCCTCGATTGTAGAATTTGCGCTGCTGGCGCCGGTGCTATTGTTGCTGCTGATCGGCACGGTGACGCTGTTCGACCTGTTCCGAAACCTGCAAAGCGTGGAAAAAGCCACATTCACGGTAGGCGACATGATGAGCCGACAAACCGCGATGTCTCAAGCCACGCTCGACGAAATGCTTTCGCTGATGCGCCACATGGTGCCCACGGCGAGCGACGGCGGATTGCGGGTGTCCAGCATCGTCAAAGAGGATGGCGTGCTGGTGGTGCGTTGGTCGCACAAGGCGGGCATGAATGTCCCCGATACGCCGCTACCGGAATCGGTCATCCCCGATATCGCCGAGGGCGATTCGGTGTTGCTAACCGAGAGTTTTGTACCGCACCGGGCCTTTTCCGGGGCCTTTGGCGTGGGCGCGGTGACCTTCGGCACGCAGTCCGCGCATCGCCCGCGCTTCGTGTCGTCCATCGCCTTCCTATAGCCACTCAGGCGGCATTGACGAGGTCCAGGGCCTTTTCCAGCAGTTCCTGCGTTGCTGCCGCAATGACATTGCCTCCCCCCGTCGGCTCGGAGCCATCCCAGCAGGCAATGGCGCCGCCAGCCTCCCGGATGATCGGCACAAGGGCTGCAATGTCATAGGTATTGAGAGCGGGCTCGATGACCAGATCGGCCTGGCCGGCCGCAACCAGGGCATAGCCATAGCAATCCATGCCGAAGCGCTGCAGGCGGGTGGCATTTTCCACGGCCAGCCATTTGTCCCAATGCTCGCCCTTGAAGAGGTTCGGTGTGGTAGTGAATACGCGGGCTGCGGACAGCTCGGTCTGGCCACTGGTGCGGTTGGCAATGTGAATGTCGCCACGCCGATAGCTCGAACGCCCCGGCACGGCCAGGAACTCCTCGCCGATAAAGGGCTGGCTCATGAGGCCCGCCACCGCCACGCCATCCACGGCAAAGCCGATCAAGGTGCCCCAGACGGGGGCGCCCGAAATGAAGGCACGGGTGCCATCGACGGGGTCGATGATCCAGGAAAAGCGGCCCGCGCCGGTGGTACCCCATTCCTCGCCGATGATGGAATGATCGGGGAAGACGTCTGCGATAATCGCCCGGATGGCGGTTTCGGCGCCCTTGTCGGCCTCGGTCACCGGGTCGAAGCCGCTTTCAAGCTTGTTGGCGACACTGAGCGGAGTGCGAAAGAGGGGCAGGGTCAGGCGGGCCGCGGCCTCCCCGGCGGCGCGCAGCGTGACTTCGACGCGGGAAAAATCAATCTCGGTGGCGCTCATGCGGGGTCTTTCCGGGCAGGTGCTGGGCAAGGCATTGAATTGACGGCAGATAATCCATGAGCATGAAAAGTTGAAAGGCAGGTTCCGCGCTCTATTACCTGACGATGCTGTGTCTGTTCTGATTCATTTTTGCAACAAGGCCGGATTGAACTGCTGTGGATGGAGCGGTTCGTGCTTGTGGACGGCGCCGAATGACGTCATCCGGAAAGGGCATGGTGCGTTACCGGGCTCCAGGCAGCACTTGCCCTGCCCGGTAAACATCGTTCCTCCCTTGACTGGGGCCGTCTTTGGGGACGGCCCCTTTTTAGTTCGGGGACTATTCGGCCGCCGCCTGCTCCAGCGGAGCCGCAGTGCCGGCCAGAGCCGGCAGGTCGAGCCCGACAAGGGTGAGGATAAGGCGCTCCATCAACGCCTTGATGGCATCGAATCCGGCATGTTTTTCCAGCGTCACCTCGTTCATGTAGAGGTGGCGGCTGATCTCGATCTGCAGGGCATGGACCCCGTGCTGGGGCCGGCCATAGGCGCGGGTGCAGAAGCCCCCGGCATAGGGGCGATTGCGCGCGACCCGCAGACCTGCCGCCGCAAAGACCGTTTCCACCAGATCGACCAGCGGGCCGGCACAAGTGGTGCCATAGCGGTCGCCCAGAACAATGTCAGGGGTCGCGCGCTCCCCATGGCGCCCCAGGCGCGGCATGGAATGGCAGTCGATCAGCACGGCGAGGCCGAAGCTGGCCATGGATTCGGAGAGCAGCTTCTGCAAGGCCGCGTGATAGGGGTGGTAGATGCCCTCGATGCGCATGCGGGCGTCTTCGATGGTCAGCCGTTCGCGATAGATCGGCTTGTTCTCGGCCACCACCCGGGCCAGCGTCCCCAAGCCCGCGGCGACGCGGGGAGAGGTGGTGTTGAACCGGTCCGAAAGCGGCTCCACGAACATGGTGGGGTCCAGTTCCCAGGGCTCGCGATTGACGTCGAGATAGGCGCGGGGGAAATGGGCCCGCAGCAATGGCGCGCCGAGATGGGGCGCGCGGGCATAGAGCTCGTCGATGAAAGCGTCTTCGGACTGGCGGATCGAGAGATGGTCGAGCCGGGCCATGGCCAGGAACCGCTCCGGATAGACCCGGCCGGAATGCGGCGAGTTGAAAACGACGGGCGCGACAAGGCGTCGTGGCCGAATGGTTTCGAAAGCCGGTTGATCCCAATAATCGGACCGCACGCAGAGTCTCCCAGCGGTTGAATGCCCGCCCAAGGTGATTTGTGGGGGGATTGTCGCCCGGTGTGGCAGAATTGTCCATATTGTCGCAATTTTGCGAACAGCGCGGAAAACCTGCATTGAAACCCAGCTAGGTGTTGCGAAAGCGGTGTGGTGGCATAAACATCGGCGCCAACACCGACTCAGCCGCCTGCATTGCCCAAGGGGTTATTGATGAAGCGAATCCTGCTCGCCGAAGACGACAACGACATGCGCCAGTTCCTGACGCGGGCGCTCAAGAACGCCGGCTATGACGTGGTGTCGTTCGACAATGGCTTGTCGGCCTATGAGCGGCTGCGCGAGGAACCGTTCTCGCTGCTGCTCAGTGATATCGTGATGCCGGAAATGGACGGGATCGAATTGGCGCGGCGCGCCACCGAACTGGATCCGGACCTCAAGGTCATGTTCATCACCGGCTTTGCCGCGGTGGCGCTCAACCCCGACAGCGACGCGCCCAAGGATGCCTCGGTGCTGTCCAAGCCGTTCCATCTCAAGGATCTGGTCAACGAGGTGGAGCGGCTGCTGGCGGCCTGAGGAATTTCTGCTCTGGCGCAGCAAGTTTCCACAGAGTTCCAACTGTTCAGTTTTGGCTCTTGACCCCCTAACAGGTTTTATGGTCTATCCGCGCCACTGGAACGGCCTAGCGGCTGGACCATCCCGGAGAGATGGGCGTATAGCTCAGCGGGAGAGCACCTCGTTGACATCGAGGGGGTCACAAGTTCGATCCTTGTTACGCCCACCATCTCTCTGACTTTCGCCTGTCGGCGATGGGAGTATAGCTCAGCGGGAGAGCATTCGCTTCACACGCGAAGGGTCACAAGTTCAATCCTTGTTACTCCCACCATTTTCTTTCCGTTTCCAGATTTTGGCTGCAACCATTCGGCCAGGTAACCGTTCAGCATAGCGGCTGAATGCGTCGGGTCATGGTGGCGGTATGGAAGAATGCGGCAAGCGCGCCAGCGAGGTGGTCGAGGATGCGCGCTTCCGTCTCCTGGTCGATTCCATCACCGACTATGCCATCTACCTAATCGATGCCACGGGCATGGTGAACACCTGGAACTCGGGCGCCGAGCGGATAAAGGGCTATCGGGCCGACGAGATCATCGGCCAGCATTTTTCAGTTTTCTACACCGATGAAGACCGTGCGGCGGGATTGCCCCAACGGGCGCTGGCGACGGCGGCGCGCACGGGAAGGTTCGAGTCCGAAGGCTGGCGCGTGCGCAAGGATGGCAGCCGCCTCTGGACCAATGTGGTGATCGACGCCATCCACACCCCCACAGGCGAGTTGATCGGGTTTGCCAAGGTCACACGCGACCTCACCGAGCCGCGGCGGGCACAACTGGCGCTGGCGGACAGCGAGGAACAATTCCGTCGGCTGGTCCTCAACGTGACGGACTATGCGATCTACATGCTCGATGCGACAGGGGTCGTGTCGAGCTGGAACCTGGGCGCCGAGCGCATCAAGGGCTATCGGGCCGATGAAATTATCGGCCGGCACTTTTCACAATTCTATCCGGAACGGGAGCGGCAACTCGGAACCCCCGAGAAGGGGCTGGATACGGCTCGGCACAAGGGGCATTTCCAAGCCGAAGGCTGGCGGGTGCGCAAGGACGGTTCGCAATTCTGGGCCAGCGTCGTGATCGACGCCATCTATAACGAGGACGGGGCGGTGATCGGTTTTGCCAAGATCACCCGCGATGTCACCGAGCGCATGGAACAGCAGAAGCGCCTTGATCAAGCGCGAGAGGAGTTGTTCCAAGCCCAAAAGATCGAAGCCATCGGGCAGTTGACCGGCGGCGTTGCCCACGATTTCAACAATTTGCTCATGGTGGTGCTGGGAAGCCTTGAGGCCTTGGGACGGCGCATGACGCTGAACGAGCGCGATGCAAGGCTCCTCGAAAATGCGCAGCAGGCGGCGCAGCGCGGTGCGCAGTTGACGCAGCGCATGCTGGCCTTTGCCCGCAAGCAGGAACTGGAGCAGAAGCCGGTGGACCTGCCCGACCTGGTGCGCGGAATGAGCGATCTCCTGTCTCGCACACTCGGGCCGACGGTCCAGATCGAAACCCGTTTCCCCCTGTCGCTGCCGCAGGTCTGGACCGACCCGAACCAACTTGACTCGGCCCTGCTCAACCTGGCGGTCAATGCTCGTGACGCCATGCCTCATGGCGGCACGCTGGTGATTTCCTCACGGACAGTGGATGTCGACGCGAACGACCCCCAACTTGAGGCGGGGCGCTATGTCGTGCTCTCGGTGATCGATAGCGGCGAAGGCATGGACGCGGAGACGCTGGCGCGCGCAACTGATCCGTTTTTCACCACCAAGGGCATCGGCAAGGGCACGGGACTGGGGCTGTCCATGGTACAGGGGATTGCCGAACAATCAGGCGGGCGCTTGCGCATCGCGAGCCGGGCGGGCGAAGGCACCAGCGTCGAAATCTGGCTCAAGGCCATCGAAGTCAGTGTCGAGGACAGACAGGCCGATGCGGCGCATCCTCCTGCGGAAGACGCCCAGACGATGCGGCGACTGAAAGTGCTGGCGGTGGATGACGACGCGCTGGTGCTGCTCAACACCGCGATGATGCTCGAAGAACTTGGGCATGAGGTTGTGGAAGCCCATTCGGGCGACACGGCGCTGCAGTTCCTGGAGGCGTCGCCGGACTTCGACCTGATCATTACCGACCAGGCCATGCCGCGCATGACCGGCATGGCGCTGGCTGCCCAGGTCGCCCAACGCTGGCCGCACCTGCCGGTGATCCTGGCCAGCGGCTATGCGGACATCGAAGATGCCGCCGCCCTGAAGCTCCCAAGGCTGGCCAAACCATTCGGACAGGCCGAACTGGCCAGGGTGCTTCGCCGGGTCGGCGAAACCACGGGCTTCGCGCGGCCGGAGTGAGAAAAGAGGCCTACCACATCGTCTGTTTCGCCCGCTCAGGCCAAGCCTGGTCGTAGCTGTCGCCACCGACTTGGTTTTTCGTCATGGATGCGAGGATCCGGCCGGGACTGGGTAGCGTCGTGGGGTCGATATGGCGCTGGGGGTTCCAGAGCTCGGAGCGGACAATGGCGCGGGCACATTGAAAGTAGAGCTCATCGATCTTGAGCACGATGATTGTACGCGGCGGCTTGTCTTCGATGGCGAAGCTTTCGAGCAGCAACGGGTCGGCCGAGAGATGGGCGCGGCCATTGGCGCGTAGCGTCGTGCCCGAGCCGGGGATGAGGAAGAGGAAGGCGCAGCGCGGATCGCGGACGATATTGCGCAGCGAATCGATGCGGTTATTGCCGCGGCGGTCGGGCATCATCAGGGTCTGATCATCGGCGATGCGGACGAATCCGGGCTTGTCGCCGCGCGGCGAGCAGTCAATGCTTTCGGGGCCGATGGTCGCCAGCGCGGCGAAGGGGCTGGCCTCGATCAAGCGACGATAGTCGGGGGTTACGGCATTGGCCACCTTGACGGTGGAGGCGGCCGCCGGTGCGGGCTGATAGAGCGCTTCAAGCTGGTCGAGCGTGGTGATGCGGGTCATGCTGTGCCGAACCTGGAAACCGCGTTGTGATGGAACGCGCGCTGGGATTGGTGTGTAACTAAGTCTATATCGGCAGCGAATAACAGGCCGACAAAGGAGTGATGCCATGGACGCCCATGCTTTCCCCGTGACCCGGACCGATGCCGAATGGCGCGAACGTCTCACGGAAGAACAATATTATATCATGCGCCAGCACGGCACCGAGCGGCCGGGGTCTTGCGCCCTGCTGCATGAAAAACGACAGGGGACATTTTCCTGCGCCGGCTGTGACAGTCCGCTCTTTGCAGCAACGCTGAAATTCGAGAGCGGCACCGGCTGGCCCAGCTTCAACGATCCCATCCCTGGCGCGGTGGAGACCACGACCGACCGCTCGCATGGTATGGTGCGCACCGAGGTGCATTGCGCCACCTGCGGCAGCCATCTGGGCCATGTATTCCCCGACGGGCCGCCGCCGACCGGGCTGCGCTATTGCATCAATGGCGTGGCGCTGAACTTCGCACCGTCGGAGTGAGGCTTTCGGCCAATCTCAGCATGCTCTATGCCGAGCATGATTTTCTCGACCGGTTCGCCGCCGCCGCAGCCGATGGCTTTGGCGGCGTCGAATTTGTCTCGCCCTATGAGTTTGCGCCCGAACAGGTTGCGGAGGCTGCTTACGCTGCGGGCGTTGAGGTGGTGCTGTTCAATTCGCCCGCGGGCAATTGGGCGGCAGGGGAGCGGGGATGCGCCTGCCAACCGGGGCAGGAGCATGTGTTTCGCAGCGGGATTGAGCAGGCCGTGGACTATGCCGCGGCGCTGGATTGCCCGAGGCTGCATGTGATGGCCGGCATCGTGCCAGAGGGCGTGCCGGCAGCGGAAGCCGAGGCGGTGTTCATCGGCAATCTCTCCTGGGCGGCCGCGCGGTTGGGCGAGGCGGGGATCACGGCGCTGATCGAGCCGATCAATGGCGTGGACATGCCGGGTTATGGATTGTCGAGCCTTGAACAGGCGGAGCGCGTTTTGGCGGTAGTTGGGCACGCCAATCTGCGCCTGCAATATGATTTCTATCACATGGCCATGATGGGCGAGGCGCTGGTGGACAATTTCCGGCGGCTGCTGCCGGTGATTGGGCATGTGCAGATTGCGGACATGCCGGGGCGGCATGAGCCGGGCAGTGGGGATGTGGATTTTCCCGCCGTGTTCGAGGCGATCCGGTCCAGCGGCTATGATGGTTGGGTGGGGGCGGAATATCGTCCGGCCGGGCGGACTTCTGATGGGTTGGAGTGGATGCGGGCGCTCGACGCAATGCGTTAGATGTCGCCGGCTCGACCTTGTGGGTCGAGGCTTCGCTTTGCTTCGCACCTCACCACGAGGTCTCCGAGAGGTCGGAGACGGCCATGTCCACCAAGTCAGGTGCCCCGTGGCTTGGCCCGCGCTGTTGGCGGGGCGGCGATGGGGTCGTCGGGCCAGGGGTGGCGGGGATAGCGGCCCTTGAGATCTTTCTGCACATCTTTCCAGGAGCCACGCCAGAAGCCGGGCAGATCGCGCGTGGTCTGGATCGGCCGGTGGGCGGGGGAGAGCAGCACTAGCAAGAGCGGCAGCTTGCCATTGGCCACCGATGGATGGCGGTCGAGGCCGAAGAGTTCCTGCACACGGATTTCCAGCGCTGGACCGTTTTCTGCCGCGTAGTCGATGGGCAGATGGCTGCCCGAGGGGGCGTGGAAATGGCTGGGGAGCAGGCGGTCGATCTCCTGCCTTCGGGCCCAGGGTAGCAGCACGTCCAGCGCGGCGCCAAGATGGTCGGGGCTGATCGCGGATAGGCGGGTCTCGCCCAGGAGATGTGGCACCAGCCAGGCCGGATCGGCGGCAAGCGCGGTGTCGCTGAGGTCGGGCCAGTCGGCACCAAGGGTTTGATGGAGGAAGCTGGCACGGGCGCGCAGGGCCTTCTGGTCGCGGCTCCAGTTGAGGGTCTCGGGGCGCTTGAGCACGGCCGCGGCAAGAAGACGCGCGGCGGCTTCGAGATCGGTCACCGGCGCGGTTTCGTCAGCCAGGCGCAGGGCATCGAGCCGGCGCTGGCGGCGGGCTCGGACTGAGCCTGTGGCGGCGTCGAAGGTCAGCGTCGTGTCGCTGGTAATGTGGTTAGCAAAGAGGCTTTCGATCTCGGCCGCATCCAGGCTGGCGGCGGAACGGATGCGGCCCTGATTGGCGCTGCCGGTTAGGTTCGCGACGACGAGGAAGGGCGCGCCGGCCAGGGCATGGGTTTCGTCGAGTTGGGCCTGGCGGCCATTGGCGAGGCGAAAACGGCCGCGCGGGCCGGCGGGCTGGGCGACGCGATCGGGGAAGGCGCGGGCCAGATGATGGCCCGGCGACAGGTTGGCGCCGGAACTGCCGCCCGCCTGTTTTGCCCAGCGCGCGGCGAGGGTGCGGGCATCCTCGGCGCGCTTGCCGCGGTCGGTGCGGAAGCGTTCGAGGCGACGCCCCAGGTCTATGTCATCACCACCCAGGCCGCGTTCCCCGATCAGGACGGCGAGTTCAGCAGCGCTGCGCGCATCGCCATCCAGGGCGCCAGCGACCACCATATGGGCAAGGCGCGGATGCAGCGGCAATTTTGCGAGGGCCTTGCCGGCGGGGGTGATGTGCCCCTTTTGGTCAATGGCGTTGAGGTGGGTCAGCAGCGCCCCGGCCTCGGCCCAGGCGGGGGCGGGCGGCGGATCGAGAAAGGGCAGGGCTTTTGGATCGGTGACGCCCCATGCACTGAGGTCGAGCATCAGCCCCGAGAGATCGGCGGCGAGGATTTCGGGGGTATCGAAGGGTTCGAGCGCGGCGGTCTGGCCGGCATTCCAGAGGCGAATGCAGACGCCCGGACTGGTGCGCCCGGCGCGGCCCCGGCGCTGATCGGCGCCAGCGCGGGAGACGCGGCGGGTGGCAAGAGTGGTGAGGCCCGTGGCGGGCTCATAGACCGGAACGCGGCGGAAGCCGGAATCAATGACAATGCGGACGCCCTCGATGGTGAGCGAGGTTTCGGCAATCGATGTGGCCAGAACCACTTTGCGGCGCCCCTCCGGTGCGGGCTGGATGGCGCGGTCCTGCTCGGCGGGGCTGAGCTGGCCATAGAGCGGGGCAAGATCGGTGTCTGGCGGCAGGCGGTTGGCAAGGCGCTCGGCAATGCGGGTGATTTCGCCTTGGCCGGGCAGGAAGACCAGAGCGGAGCCCTGATGCTCGCGCAGGGCCTTGAGGATGACGGCAGTGACCTGGTCTTCGAGGCGTTGCAGCGGGTCGGGCTCGACATGAAAGGTTTCGACCGGAAAGGTGCGGCCGGGGCTGTCGATGACCGGGGCATTGTCGAGCAATTTTGCGACGCTGGCGCCATCGATGGTGGCGGACATGACCAGCAGTCGCAGGTCGGGACGAAGGGCGCGGGCGTCTAGTGTCAGCGCCAGGCCCAGATCGGCGTCGAGGCTGCGCTCATGGAATTCGTCAAAGATGACGGCGGCCACGCCGCTCAGTTCCGGATCATCGAGCAGCATGTTGGTATAGACGCCCTCGGTGACCACCTCGATACGGGTGCGGGCGGTTATCTTCGATTCCATGCGGACACGATAGCCGACAGTCTGGCCGACCTCCTCGCCGAGCAGTCTTGCCATCTGTCTTGCCGCGGCACGCGCTGCGAGACGCCGTGGTTCCAGCACGATGATGCGGCCATCGCGGCGCCAGGGGGCGTCGAGCAGGGCCAGTGGCACCCGCGTTGTCTTGCCCGCGCCGGGCTGCGCAACGAGCACGGCGGCGTTGCCATTGGTGAGCGCTGCCGCCAGGGCGGGCAGGGCGGCATCGATGGGCAGAGGCGGCAAGGATATTGGCATGGCTTGGCGATAGCGCTTGTGACGGGGCGACCGCAAGGGGGCGAGCTAAGGACGCGCCTTTAGCGGCTTGTTCACCCCGGGCGTACTTAGGAGTTCTCTCTTGCAGAAGAAGAGTTTAGGGTGCGCCCGCCTAAGGTCCCATCTGCCCGGAGCGGCGCATGCAACTGACCCGAATTGCCAATGACCAGATCACGGTCGATGTTGCGGCCCTCGGCGCAGAGATGCAGTCGATCCAGACGCGGGATGGGCGCCACTGGCTCTGGCATGGCGACGCCACCCACTGGACCGGACGGTCGCCCGTGCTGTTTCCCATCGTGGGCAAGGCCCCCAATGATTCGGTCAGCGTGGATGGCGAACGCTTCCAGATGAGTCAGCACGGCTTTGCCCGGCGCAGCAATTTCAAGCTGGTGGTGGAAGAATCCGACCGCGTGGTCTATCGGCTCACTGCCTCGGAGGCGAGCCGGGCCATGTATCCGTTCAATTTCCAGCTCGATATCGAGCATCGGGTGGAAGGCCGGGCCGTGGTGGTCAGCGCCGAAGTCACCAATCACGACCATCGCGGCATGCCCTTCGGCATCGGTTTTCATCCCGCCTTTGCCTGGCCTTTGTCCGGAGCGGAGGGGGAGGCCCATAGGGTCGAGCTCGATGAAGGCGGCGCCCCGTCGCTGCACCGGCTTTCGGGCGGGTTGGTGGATCCCACGCCTCTGCCGTCACCCTTCGTCAATGGCGTTTTGGCGCTTGACCATGGCGACTTCGAAAAGGATGCCATGCTGTTTCCCGAAGGCGCCGGAGCCGGACTGGTCTATGGACCGGAAAAAGGGCCAAGCGTGCATTTCACCTGGGACAACCTCCCCAATCTTGCGCTTTGGACCCGGAAGGGAGCCGAATTCATCTGCCTTGAACCCTGGCACGGCACGGCCGCGGAAGTGGGCGGATCGGATGATATTGCCCAGCGGCCCTATTCGGCATTGCTCGGGCCGAGCTCCTCGGCGCGATACGGTTTTCGGGCGGAGCTGAGGGGCTAGGTTCCCGCCATCCGGGTGAGGATTTATTCAGCCGCGCCGCGTTCGTCGGCGAGGGCGTCGGGGCCATTGGGGTCGCCTGGGGCGGTTTCGACGCCGAGCTCGGGGAAGGCGGCGATGCGCTGGCCGCGGAAATCGGTGCGGAGGACGACTAGGCCCCGCTCTTCGAACCAGGTGAGCAGACGCCTGGCCCTGCTTGATGAATGGGTGCCGTAGAGGCGCGCCAGGGTGGCATCGGAGGGGCAGGGGGCGGCGGTGAGCGCGGCCTGGGCGATGACCAGGAATACGCCCTGTACATCGTCGGTCAGCGTTTCGGACAGCGCCAGCGCCTGCTGCCAGCCTTGGGAGGCGGCGACCGTTTCGTCGGGGGCGACGCGGGCCACCGCCAGGAGCCGCTTGAAGGCGGGGAGGGCTGGGGCATCGCCCGGCACACGGCGGATGCGGCAGCGCACCAGAAAGTCCTGATAGAGCTGGGCCGTGGTGCGGAAACCGGCATCGGGATCGCTCATCAATTCGACCATCACCGCCTGGATCATGGCAGCGCGCTCGGCCTCGTCGATCTCGGGGAAGAGCGAAGCCGGTTCTGAGGATGTCTCGGCGCGGGCCTTAGCCCTGGCCTCGGCAACCTGGGCCAGCAGTTCATTGGTCGAGGGCGGCGGGGGCGGCGCCGGGCGGCGGACCACGGGGCGGGCCAGTTCCTCGGGGTCCTGGGTGAAGATCAGGTCGGCGGCGTCGGCGGGCGTCTCGGGCAGGGGGGTCAGCTTGGGGCTGGTGGAGCGGGCCGAGGTTTCCACCGGGCCGATGGTGATGGGCAGCGGGCGGCGCGAAATGGCCGGGCCGAGGGCGACGAAATGGCCACGGGCCAGATCGCGGAACTGTTCGGCCTGGCGCCGGTCCATGCCCAGAAGGTCGGCAGCCCGGGCCATGTCGATATCGAGAAAGGTGCGGCCCATGAGGAAGTTGGAGGCTTCGGCCGCGACATTCTTGGCCAGCTTGGCGAGGCGCTGGGTGGCGATGACACCGGCGAGACCCCGCTTTCGGCCACGGCACATGAGATTGGTCATGGCGCCAAGCGAGAGCTTGCGGGCTTCGTCCGAAACTTCGCCGGCCACGGCGGGGGCAAAGAGCTGGGCCTCGTCAACCACGACCAGTACCGGATACCAGAAATCGCGGTCGGCATCGAACATGCCGCCGAGGAAGGCGGCGGCAGCACGCATCTGCTGCTCGACATCGAGCCCTTCGAGGTTGAGGACCACGGAGACGCGATGCTGGCGGACGCGGGCGGCGATGCGGGTCAACTCGTTTTCGGTGCGCGTGGCATCGACCACCAGATGGCCGAACTTGTCGGCCAGGGTGACGAAATCGCCCTCGGGATCAATGACGCATTGCTGCACCCAGGGCGCAGATTGCTCGAGGAGCCGGCGCAGCAGGTGGGATTTGCCGGAGCCGGAATTGCCCTGCACCAGAAGGCGCGTGGCCAGCAATTCCTCTAGGTCCATGTGGGCGGCGCCGGCGGTCCGGCTTTCTCCCATGTCGATGGCGACCTGCATCATCTCTCCGGCTGGATGCGTCGCACTTCGGGGAAGGGGGCGAACACACGGCTACTCACGAATAATCCCGTGCTTAGCACAGATGCGACGCGATTCGGGACGCCGCTTCGCGGCTTTCCTCGCATCGCATCTGTCAGGTCGATCTCAGCCGGGCTTGCGGGCGATGATGAAGATTGCGGCTCGGGGATTGGGGCGCCAGTCGTCTTCGATGACGAAGCCGGTGCGGATCAGGTCCTCGCGCAATTGATCATGGGTCATGATGTTGATCACGGGCAGGAGGCCAAAGGCGCGACCGAGAGGAGCCAGCAGGCCGAACCATTTCATGGTGTCGCCTATGCAGGCGGTGCTGGACACGAAGCGCCCGCCGGGCTTGAGCGCCTGGAAGACCCGGGCCATGGCGGCCTGCCGGTCCTTGAGCAGATGCAGGATGGAGAGCCCCAGCACCATGTCATAGCTGGCCGGCGCAAGAGCGATGCTGGTGATGTCGCCCTGTTCGAAGGTGACATTGTCGACCCCGGCCTCTGCGGCGCGGGCGCGGGCCTTGTCGAGCATGCGGGCGGAAAAATCTACGGCACGGACATGGCGGACAAGCGGGGCATGGGTAATGGCGGTGCCGCCCGTGCCGCAGCCGAACTCGAAAATCTCCATGTCCGGGGTGAGATGGGCCTGGGTGCGCGCCAGCTTGGTGCGATAGGCCTCTTCGTCAGCGATCGGCTGGGCGGCGTATTTATCGGCCAGCCGGTCCCAGAATGCGCTCAGTTCGGCCATGTGCGGGTCCTGCAATGCTCAGTGTCGGCGGAGAGACTAGCGGAGCAATCGGAAAAACAAAATTGCAGATAAGCGCAGAAGAATTATACGTAGATGCATGGATGATTTGCCGAACAATCCGGACTGGAACCAGATGCGGGCGCTCCTGGCAACAGTGGAGGCCGGGTCGCTATCGGCAGCCGCGAGGCGACTGGGCCTTACGCAGCCGACGCTGGGACGGCAGGTGGCGGCACTGGAGGAAAGCCTCGGACTGGCGATCTTCGAGCGGGTGGGGCGGAGCCTGGTGCTGACCGAGGCCGGGCAGTGGCTGGTGGCCGACCTGCGCGAAATGGGGGCGGCGGCGCAACGGGTGGCGCTATCGGCGGCGGCGCAGTCGCAATCGGTCGAGGGCGTGGTGCGGATCACCGCAGCCGACATCTATGCCGGCCACGTTCTGCCGCCACTGCTCGAGCGCATCCGAAAGGAGGCACCGGGTATAAGGCTGGACGTTTTGGCGACCGGGTCGATCAGCGACCTGCTGCGGCGCGGGGCTGATATTGCCATAAGACATGTGCGGCCGGATCAGGACGGGCTGATCGCCCGGCGCTGCAGGGACACGGCGGCCTATGTCTATGGCACGCCGGACCTGCTCGAGCGCCTGGGGCGCCCGCGCGATGGCGAGGAACTGGCGCGGTGCGACTTTGTCGGCGCCATGCAGGGCAATGATGATTTCATCGCCGAAATGCGGGCGCGGGGTGTGCCTCTCAGCCCCGCCAATTTCCGCTTTTCCACCCAGAGCGGCATGACCGGTTGGGAATGGGTGCGCAAGGGGCTGTGCCTGGCGGCGATGGTGGAAGCGGTGGCGCTGGTGACGCCGGAAGTCGAGATCGCGGTTCCGGCAATAGAACCGATCCAGGTGCCGGTGTGGCTGGTAACGCATCGCGAACTCCGTACCAGCCGGCGCATTCGCCTGGTTTTCGACCTGCTGGCGGATTGGCTTAGCTAACGCTATTGATGCCTCGATGATTACCGAACGGGCCCTCGGGACTTGCAGGCATTATAACTTGTAAGTCGACATGCAGTCGAGGCTGAACTTTTCATTGCGTTTCAGATTCCGGATGCTGCTATTCCGCCCAAAATGACTGGGGGCGGCACCTGCTGGAACGCTCCAGGCCTCTCTTAGAGATCGCGCAGGAGGCGCGCCGGGCGCGTCGAGACAGCGCGCCAAATGGTCATGGCGCCCAGCAGCGCCGTGATGGCCATGGCCACGGCCAGCACCACGACGATGATGTCAAGCTTGATGGTGAACTCCACCGCCAGCATCAGGCCGCTGACGACCCGCCCAAGGCCAATGCCGAGCGTAAAAGCCGGTAGGGCGGCCAGCAGCGCCAAGAGCAGATATTGCAGCGCCGCCGTGACAATCAGCTCGAAGCGGGTGGCGCCCAGCACCTTGGTGATGACCGCATCGGCCTCGCGCTGGCGGCGGCCGGTTGAGAGGCTGCCGATGAGTACGAGCAGGCCGTTGCCGACGGCGAGGCTCCCCACAAGGCTGGCCGCAAAGGAGAGTTGTCCCAGCGCGTCGGTCACTTGCTTGAGGGTATCGCCAACCGAGATGAAGCGGATATCGGGCAAGGCGCTGGCAACCAGGCGCCCCACGTCCTCCTCGGCGCCGGGGGCCGCGGTGACGGCGGCGAACAGCGTCGTCGGATAGGCGTCCAGCACGCCCGGGGAGAAGGTGGCGAGAAAATCGATGCCTCCCTGCCAGGAATAGTCGCGGAAACTGGCAATGGTGACGGTTACCGGTTCGCCGAAGATCGAGAAAGTGAGGGTATCGCCCAGATCGACGCCAAGACCGTGCCTCAGGCTCTGGTGCAGGCTGACAAGGCCGGGGCCGGCATGGTCGGGGGGCCACCATTCGCCCGCCGTGACGCGGGATGAGGAGGGCATATGGGTGCGAAAGGTGAGCGGCACTTGGCCGGCGAGGAGGAAGGTGGCTTCCGGTCCTCGCGTGACCAAGTCGGCGGCAGGCGTTCCCGCCACATCAATGAGGCTGCCCCAGAGCATGGGGGTCGAGACGAAGCGCGTGATGCCATTGCCGCCCAGGGTCAGCGCCTCAAGGTTTTCCACCTCGTCGGGGAAGAGATCGGAGCCGACCAAGGTTGGCGCATCGATGGCCGAGGCGCCGAGAAACTCCTGCTGCAGATTGGTCTGCATGACCAGCACCACGATCAACATGGCCAGCGCCATGCCGGCCGAAACGGCGACCGCGGCGGCGTTCTGTCCCGCCGTCGAGATATTGCGGATGGCATGACGCCAGATGCGAGGCCCGGTCTCGGGCAGACGGGCGAGGCCAGCCTGGACCAGGCGGATGAACAGCTGGAACAGCATGGCGCCGAGGGCGCTGGCGAGGCCGAAGGCGGCAACCAGAATGGCATCGCCCGTCATCGCCCAGGCCAAGAGGAAGAAGGCAAAAATGGCAACGATGAGGGGAAGCGCCTGCCAGGAGAATAGCAGGCCCTGCCAGTCGACCGGGGGCGCATCGAGCCCCTTGGAGCGGAACAGCAGCACCGGGCGGATGGTCTGGGCCTGTTGCAGGGGCAGATAGGCAAAGGCAAAGGCAGTGACCAGGCCCGTGCCGGCCGCAATCAACAATGGCTGGAGATGAATGGCAGGGGCGAGATCAATGCCGACGGCCGCCCCGATCGAAGGCAGGATGAACCAGGCAGTACTGGCTCCGGCAACAAGACCGATGCCGACACCCACTATGGCAAGCGCCGCCACCTGGGCGAGGAAATGCACAAAGACCCGCGAGCGATTGGCGCCGATGGAGCGCAATATGGCGATGACGCCGGAGCGCTCGGCAATATAGGCGCTCATGCCGGTCCAGACGCTGACGCCGCCGATGAGCAGCGAACCAAGGCCCACTATCAGCAGAAACCGCATGAAGAGATCATAGTAGCGCACCATCTGGCCGAGGCCATCGCGGGCCGAGCGCGCGGCCCAACCCCTGGAGCCGAATTGCTCGATGGCATTCGCCAGCCCGGCCTCGACATCACGGTCGGCCAGGAGGATCTTGTAGCGGTACCAGGTGCCCAGGCCCGGCAGCGGCGACGTGCGGTCGCTGACGACGCCAAAGCCATCCATGGTGATCAGCGTGGGCAGGCCGAGGCGGAAGCCGCGCACGGGGGCGTCGGGTAATCCGGCCAGTGTTCCGCGCACTGAAAATTCCGTGCCGCCCAGGACGAAACTGTCGCCGATACCGATACCCAACTGGTCGAGCATGATGCCGTCGACCAGCGCCCCGTATACGCCGTTCACTTCGGCGAGGAGAGTTGTGACATCCTGCCCGGGCGCCAGTTGCGGGCTCCGGACCGCGCCAAGCAGGGGATAGAGGGCACCCACGGCGCTGACATCGGCAAAGGCTTCGTCGGCAAAGGTTTCGGCGCGCAGATTGGTGTCGGTTGCCACGGCGACATTGCCCAGGGCCTTCATGGCAGCCAATTCGTCGGGCGTCGCCAGGCGGTCGGCACGAGACAGTTCGATATCGCCACCCATGATCTCGGCAGCGCCGATTTCGATGGCGCGGGTGATACTGGTGCCCACCGAATTGACGCCGGCGATCAGGGCCGTGCCGACCGCCAGGCACACGACGAGGAGCAGGAAGCGCCGCAGATCGCCGCGCATGTCCAGGAGGCCAACGCGGATGGCCGGCCAGAGACCGCGCATCACCGCGTCACCGACTTCCTGGTAATGGACTTGTCGACTGGAGGTTTCCTGGCGGCCGTGGTTTCGGTGAGCTGGCCCTGGGTCATGGTGAAGACCCGGTCAGCCCGTGCCGCCAGGGCCGGATCATGGGTGATGAGCACCACGGCGGTGTTGTTGCGGCGCGCCAGGTCAAACATCAGCTCGACCACGACGGAACCGGTTTTCTGATCGAGATTGCCGGTGGGTTCATCGGCCAGCAGCAGGGGCAGGTCGGCAACCGTGGCGCGGGCAAGGCCAACGCGCTGCTGCTCGCCCCCCGACAGGGCGGTGGGGCGATGATCGAGACGATCTCCCAGGCCGACAACGGCCAGGGCCGTCGCAGCCCTTTCGCGGACCTGGGCCATGGAGAGGCCAGGTTCGGCGATTTCGAGCGCCAGCCCGACATTGTCGAGGGCGCTGAGCGAGGGTATGAGGTGAAAGCTCTGGAAGACGATGCCCAGCGTGTGGCGGCGGAACCGCGCCAGCGCATCCTCGTTCATCTCGCCCAGATCGCTGCCATTGACCCGGACGCTGCCGCCCGTGGCCTTTTCGAGCCCAGCCAATAGCATCAGCAGCGAGGTCTTGCCGCTGCCCGAAGGACCAACAATGGCAACCACTTCGGCGGGCGCGACAGTGAGGGAGACCTTGCGCAGGATATGCAGGGGACGCCCGGCTATCTCCAGGCTGTAGTCCACATCGCGCGCATCAATGATCGGTCCATTGGACATGATCAGTCTTCCCCCTCAGCGGTCCAGGCCGACGCTCTTGCGTCTAATCCCAGGATTTCACCTCATAGTGGTTGGTTGATTCGTAACAAAGCCGTCAATTGCTGGATATTTTTAACGCTGAGAGTGCAAGAGTACCGGTATTCATGTCGGCGAGCGCGCATCTGAGGGGGTAAATGTGACAAACTGGCTGCGGGCGGCAATAGTCGCACTGGCGCTTTCTATGCCGGCATCGGCGCTTGCGACGGTCCAGGCCGCCGAAAGCGAGCTTGAACTGCTCACCTCCTATATCGGCGACTGGAGTGGCGAAGGTGCGCTGGTGGGCGGCGACCAGCCTGAGCCATTCCGGTGCCGGCTGGGTGTATCCCAAGGCAATCTGCTCAAGATCAATTATATCGGGCGCTGCTCGCTGGTGAACGCTACGCTCTCGATCAGGGGCACCATCGCCTATAATGACACCGCCGGGCAGTATGAGGCGGTGATGAATGCCAGTGCCGGGTATGAAGGGTTGGCTATTGGACGAAAGTCAGGCGACACAATCAGCTTCGACCTGCGCGAGCAGGCAAAGGATCGCGCCGGCAGCGATGTCCGTATCGGCGCCCGCATCCTCCTGGTGGGCGACAGCATTACCGTCGACTTTGAGGTCGAGTTCAACAATTCGGGCGATGTGCTGACGGCGAGGGTGCCGTTCAGCCGATAGTCTGGCCGCATCGCGGAGCCGGAAATGCACAGTGGGTCATGTCTTTGTGGGGCGGTGTCGTTCGACGTGAGCGGGCCGCTGCCCATGGCCTCGGCCTGCCATTGCAGCATGTGTCGCAAGAACACTGGAAATTACGAGGCTGGCGTCGACGTCAAAAAGTCGGCCGTGACGATCAAGGGCGGGACGAACATCACCTGGTTTCGCTCGTCCGAGAAGGCGCGCCGGGGGTTTTGCTCGACCTGCGGCTCCCCGATGTTCTTCGAGTTTCTTGAGGCGGACCTGATCGGCCTCATGCTCGGCGCGTTCGATGGGCCGACCGGAGTGAGGGTGTCGGAGCATATCTTTGTCGGCAACAAGGGCGACTATTACGATATCTGTGACGGCGCGCGGCAATACGAGACAGTGCCGGAATAGGGCATCAATCTCGCCACGAAGCTGTGCCGTCCTCGGTTTGGTCCAGGGCGGCACCGTTGCTTTGAGATGCGCGGCGCCTGCCTTCAGAGCTTGACCAAGGTTTTCACATCCACCGGCAGGCCGGTGGCGAAGCTCTTGTTGGCGGCGATGCCGGTGAGGATGGAGAGGGCGCCATCGCGGTGGTCGGCGCCATAGCCGGGGCGTGGCGTGGCATCGCCGAAGATTTCCTCGAGCATGATCTTGTCGCCGCCGCCATGGCCGCCTTCGCCATGCTTGACCGGGATCACGCGCGGCTCGCCATGCAGCGGGAAGTGGTAGAGTTTGACGCCCTTGGCGGCGCCTTCGGTCTCCGAGCCGGCGCCTGCATTGATGTAGGAATTCTCGTGCACGGTGAGTTCCAGGCGCCCGCCGGTGCCATTGATGGCGACGTTGAAGCCTTCCCAGGGGGCATAGGCGTAGAGCGAATAGGTCATCACCGCCTTGTTGCGATAGCGGACGATGACATTCATCGTGTCCTCGATGGAGATGCCGTCGCCGAAGACGTTCTGGTCGCGCTGGTAGCCGTCTTCCTTCTCGCCGTCCCAGTAGAGACCTTTCTGGACCGGGTTGCTGGTGAGATCGATGGCGAAGGGGTCGTCCTTGGCCGCCTCGACGCCGGTGGTGCGGGTGTATGGGGTGAAGACGCCCCGTTCCTCGGCATTGGCGCGGCCGTAGAACTTGAGATCGCCCATGCCGAAGACCGTGTCGGGCTGGCTACCGAGCCAGAAATTGACCAGGTCGAAATGGTGGGTCGACTTGTGGACCATGAGGCCGCCGGAATTGCGCTTGTCGCGGTGCCAGCGGCGGAAATAGTCGGCGCCGTGGCGGGTATCGAGCAGCCATTCGAAATGCACCGAGGTGACCTTGCCGATGGCGCCTTCGGCGATCAATTCGCGCAGGGCAGAATTGTGCGGGGCATAGCGATAGTTGAAGGTGACGCGAACCTCTTTTCCGGTGCGCTCGACGGCGTCGAGAATGGCCTGGCACTTTTCGGGGTCGGTGGTCATCGGCTTTTCGGTGATGACGTCGCAACCGGCTTCGAGCGCGGCAATGATGTAGTGGTCGTGGGTGCGGTCAATCGAGGTGACGATGATGGTATCGGGCTTCTGCTCGGTAATCATCCTGGTGAAATCGGCGGCCTTGTAGGTGGGGACCTTCTGGCCGCCCAGTTCCGTCTCGATGACCGAATTGGTGAAATCCATGCGCACCTGGTTGGTATCGCACAGGGCCACGAGCCGGGACTGTTCGCGATGCGGCCCCAGGATCGCTTCATAGAACATCCGTGCGCGACCTCCGGTCCCCACGAGCGCGTAGGTCTTGGCCATTCGATTTTCTCCGGTCTCGGTACAATTATGAGCGCTGCCGCCTCGGGAGGAGGGGCGAGAAAGCATCTACCATACAAGATAGGGGAAATGTATAGTTTCTTTCGACAATTGCGGAAACGGGCAGGCCGGAACGGCGTCGCGCATGCCGGTTGCCAGGGTTTGGGGCCAGAATTCTGTGGAAGACGGCAAACGAGACAAGCAGCGAAAGCCCTATCCGTCCCATGGTCCGGGAAAGGAATCAGCCCGCTCGGGAGGCGATGTGGCGGACAGTCTGGAGGGGACCATTGCTTTTCGGGTCGTCGTCGCGCTGCGCGACGACATCGTCAGCATGGCGCTGAAGCCCGGCGACGTTATCTCGGAAAGCGATATTGCGGGGCGCTATGGCGTATCGCGCCAGCCGGTGCGGGAGGCCTTTATCCGCCTCGCGCAGCAGGGCCTTCTGCTGATCCGCCCCAAGCGCGCCACCGTGGTCAAGAAAATCTCGCCCGACGGGGTGCGCCAGAGCCGGTTTATCCGCGAAAGCATCGAGGTCGAGATCATCCGCCGGGTGGCCTCGCATCCCGGTAGGGAGGCGTCGGAGGTCCTGGCGGGGCTGATCGCCGACCAGGAAGCGGCCTCGACCGCCAATGACAGCCGCCGCTTTCACAAGCTCGATGAGCTGTTCCACCGGACCCTGGCCCGGCTGGCCGGGGTAGAATATGCGTGGCAATTGATTGACGATCACAAGATGCAGCTGGATCGGGTGCGCTATCTGACGCTTGGGGTCTCTTCCAGCCAGCGGGCCATCGCCGAGCACAAGAGAATAGCCGAGGCGGTCGGCAAGGCCGATATTGCCGGCGCGGAAGCCGCCATGCGGGCGCATCTGGGCCGGGCAGAGGTGCTGCTCAACCAGACGATCGAGGATTTTCCGGACTATTTCGAATAGGCTGGGGCGGATGCGGAATGGAACCGGGGCGCTGCGGCGCCCTTGTTCTTGAGCGGTGGCACCAATAGGTTGCGCCAACTTCAAAGAATATCGGAGACACAGGCATGAAGACGCGGCGGCTGGGCAGGACGGGCTATGATGTCAGTGAAATCGGCCTGGGGTGCTGGCAGCTGGGCGGCGATTTCGGGCCGGTGGGCGATGACACCGCCAATGCCATTCTCGATCATGCGCTGGCCGCCGGGATCAGCTTCTGGGATACGGCCGATGTCTATGGCGGGGGCCTGAGCGAAACGCGCATCGGTGCCCATGCCAGGGGGCCCAATGTCGTGGTCGCGACCAAGCTGGGGCGCGGCGGCGGGCTGTTTCCCGACAATTATTCCAAGCAGGGACTGCGCGAGAGCCTCGTGGGTTCGGCCAAGCGGCTGGGCGTACATGCGCTGGAC
This sequence comes from Devosia sp. CAU 1758, assembly GCF_054482695.1. Classification (NCBI taxonomy): domain Bacteria; kingdom Pseudomonadati; phylum Pseudomonadota; class Alphaproteobacteria; order Hyphomicrobiales; family Devosiaceae; genus Devosia; species Devosia sp. CAU 1758. The sequence goes on from NZ_JBTLRJ010000001.1 coordinate 116,631, forward strand.
CTTGCGCAATTGCACTGCGTGCCGACGCCGGTGCTGCGCGACGGCGCGATCTTTGGCTGGATGGATGAATTCCAGGCCGAGGGACTGGTGCGGCATTGGGGCGCCAGCGTCGAGACCATCGAGGAGGGGTTGATCTGCCTCGACCAGCCCGGCTGCGCGACGCTGCAGATCATCTTCAATCTCTTCCGCCAGGATGCGGCGAGCGAACTTCTGCCCAAGGCGGCCGAGAAGGATGTCGGGGTGATCGTGCGGCTGCCGTTGGCCAGTGGGCTTTTGAGCGGCAAATATGACAAGGACACCCAATTCGCCGAAAGCGACCATCGCCACTACAATCGCGATGGCGCGGCTTTTTCGGTGGGCGAGACCTTTGGGGGCATTCCCTTCGAGCGGGGCGTCGAACTGGTGCAGACGCTAAAGGGTTTTGCGCCCGAGGGCCTGCCCATGAGCCAGTTTGCGCTCCGGTGGGTGCTCGACCACCCGCAGGTGTCGACCGTGATTGCGGGGGTCTCCAAGCCCGAGCAGATTGCCGACAACGTCGCGGCCAGCGAGCGCAAGAGCCTGTTCCCGGCGCTGATGAAGCAGCTCGGGCAATGGTATGAGGACGAGGTGAAGCCGGAGATTCGGGGCGGGGTGTGACGGCCTCACGCGACCGTGACGCCCCTAGCGGATCAACCCGGCCATACCTAGGTTAGGGCACCTAAAAGCAAAAAGAGTACGCCTCATGTCCCATCCTGCGTTCGAGCTTGTCCGCGACGAGAGCATTGCCGAGATCAATTCTCAGGCCCTGCTCTACCGGCACAAAAAGACCGGGGCGGAGGTGCTCAGCCTCGTCAATGCGGACGAGAACAAGGTTTTCGGGATCACCTTCAAGACGCCGCCCGAGGATTCGACCGGCATTGCGCATATCCTCGAGCATTCGGTGCTGTGCGGCAGCCGTAAATATCCGGTCAAGAAGCCGTTCGTGGAGCTGCTGAAGGGGTCCATGCACACCTTCCTCAATGCCATGACGTTCCCCGACAAGACCGCCTATCCGGTGGCCAGCCAGAATCTCAAGGACTTCTACAATCTGGTCGATGTCTATCTCGACGCGGTGCTGTTTCCCTTGATCACCGAGGACACGTTCGAGCAGGAGGGCTGGCATTACGAGCTGGAAAGCCCGGATGCGCCGCTGGTCTATAAGGGTGTCGTGTTCAACGAGATGAAGGGGGTCTATTCCTCCCCCGACTCGGTGATGCATACGCAGACACAGACCGCGCTTTATCCGGATACGACCTATGGCAGGAGTTCTGGCGGCGACCCCAGGGTCATTCCCGAACTCACCTATGAGCAGTTCAAGCGCTTCCACCAGACCTATTACCATCCGTCCAACGCGCGGGTGGTATTTTCGGGCGATGATGCGCCCGAAAAGCGCCTCGATATTCTCGATGCGTTTTTCAGCCAGTTCGACAGGCTCGATGTCGACGCCGAGGTGAAATTGCAGCCGCGCTGGAATGCGCCGCGCAGCGTCAGCGGTACCTATGCGGGGACCATCGATCCCGAAAAGCGCCGCGACAGCATGGTGTCGGTCAACTGGATGCTCGATCCGCCCGAAACGCGCGAGGAAACGCTAAGCTTTGGTCTGCTGAGCTATCTGCTTGCGGGCAATTCGGCGGCGCCGCTGCGCAAGAAGCTCAATGAAAGCGGGCTGGGCGAAGGCACGATCGGGGGCGGCATTTCCACCCATTTGCGCCAGCCCATGGCCGGTTTCGGGCTTAAGGGCGCCGATCCGGCCGATGCCGACAAGGTCGAGAAACTGGTGCTCGAAACACTCGAGGAGATCGCCCGGACCGGGTTTTCCGCCGAGCAGCGGGAAGCGGCGCTCAACACGTTCGAGTTCAATCTGCGCGAGCAGAATACCGGCTCCTATCCGCGCGGCATGACCTATATGTTCACAGCGCTCGGTGGCTGGTTGCATGGCGGCGATCCGCTGGCGCCCCTGGTGTTCGAGGATGCCTTGGCAAAGCTCAAGGAGAAGGCCGCATCGGGACATTTCGAGCGCGAAATCCGCCGGCTCTTCCTCGACAATCCGCATCGCGTGACCTCGAAAATCGAGGCTGATCCCGAACAGGCGGCGCGCGAGGCGAAGGTGGAAGCGGATCGGTTGGCCGACGTGCGGGCGGGGCTGGACGAGGCGGCCCTGGCCAATGTGCTTGAGCGTGGCGAGCGATTGAAAGCGCTACAGGAGGCCATCGACAGACCCGAGGACCTGGCGAAAATCCCGACGTTGACGCTCAAGGACCTCGATCGCGATATCCGCACGGTCCCGACCGAGGAAAGCGTGATTGCTGGCGTGCGGACGCTCCATCACGACCTGCCGACGCTGGGCATTCTGTATCTCGATCTTGGTTTTGACCTGCATGTGCTGGACAAGTCGCTCCTGCCCTATCTGCCGCTATTCGGGCGGGCGCTGCTGCAGACCGGGACCAGCAGGGAAGACTTTGTCTCCCTGACGCAGCGGATCGGGCGGACGACGGGCGGAATATCCCAGCATCGGGGCCTTGCCAGCCGCCAGGATGGCGCGGGAAGCGCGGCCTGGTTTTTCCTTTCGGGCAAGGCGGTGCCGGACAAGTTCGGTGACATGCTGGGGATCATGGGCGAGGTGCTGCTCGATGCCCAGCTTTCCAATCGTGATCGATTCCGCCAGATGGCGCTCGAGGAAAAGGCCGGGTTCGAGGCACGGCTGGTGCCGGCGGGCAATGCCTTTGCCGATACCCGCATCAAGGCCGGGCTGACCGAGGCGGGCTGGATTGCCGAACAGATGGGCGGGATCAGCTATCTCGATTTCCTCAAGGGGCTGGTCAAGCGCATCGACAATGATTGGCCGAGCGTCGAGGCGACACTGATCCGCATTCGCGACACGCTGTTCAATCGCGGGCGCATGGTGGCCAATCTGACGGCAGACCAGGCGCTATGGGAGAGGGCACAGGGAGAGCTTGGCGACTTCCTTGAGATTTTGCCACAAGAGCAATTGCCCGACGCCGACTGGAGTCACAGTTTCGCGCCGAAAAATGAGGGTCTGGTGATCCCGGCGCAGGTCAATTATGTCGGCAAGGGCGCTAATCTGAAGGCGCTGGGTATCGAATTGAGCGCCGCGTCCGCCGTGGCGCTGCGCCTCCTCAACACCACCTATCTCTGGGACAAGGTGCGGGTGCAGGGCGGGGCCTATGGTGGGTCGAGCCGCTTCGACCTGGCCTCGGGCAATTTCGCCTTCCTCTCCTATCGTGATCCCAATCTCCTCAAGACGCTGGACGCCTATGACGGCGCCGCCAAGGCCCTCAGGGCGGAGATCGGGAAAACCGACCTGGTGCGGTCGGTGATTGGGGTGATCGGCGATCTCGACCGGCCGGAATTTCCCGATGCCAAGGGCTATTCGGCCATGTGGCGTATCCTTAATGGCACCTCGGATGAATTGCGCCAGCAGCGGCGCGACGAAATCCTCAACACAAGCAAGGCTGATTTCCTGGCGCTGGCCGATGCAATCGATCTGGTGGCCGCCAAGGGCCATGTCGTGGTGTTGGGTGGCGAGACGGCGATCAAGCTGGCAAACGAGAAGCGGCCGGGACTGCTGGAGGTCAGCAAGGTCGTATAGCGGAACGGCGCTTCGGCCATCGGCGTTGCCATGGGGAAAGGAACATCCTGATGGTATCAGTTGGTGATGGCGCGCTCGGCGCGTTGGTCCGGCAGCTCGAAGAGCGGGCCGATGCCGGCGAGGATGTTTCCATAAGCACCGTGCAGAAGATCGCCGGGCAGCGCGCCGCAGGGCCGATGTTGCTACTGCCAGCGTTGCTGGTGGTTTCGCCGCTCAGCATTGTGCCCGGCATGGCGACGATGGTCGGGCTCAATACAATCCTTGTAGCGGGGCAATTGGTCCTGGGGCGGGAGCACATCTGGCTGCCCAAATGGCTAACGGAAAGATGTATCCCGGCCAAGCGGGCCCAAAAATTCGTCAAGTTCCTGGGACCGGTGAGCCAAGCCGCGGACAGGGTGGTCAAGGATCGCGTGAGGCCGCTGACGGGGAGTGGGATGCGGCGCTTTGGCGCCGTAATCTGCGTGCTGGTGGGGGCAGTCATGCCGGTCATGGAAATTGTTCCCTTCACCTCGACCGGCGCTGGCGCAATCATTGCCGTCTATGGGTTGGCGATCACGGCGCGCGACGGGCTGCTGGCGATCGGCTGGATAGGGCTGGTGCTGGGTCTGGTTTCGCTGGCGCTTGCTTTTGTGCTCTAGCTACTCAAAGCCTCGACAAGGTATGGCAGGCTGATATCCATGCGATAGTCGACGCCGGAGTGATTGTCGGGGAATTCCTCGTAGCGGTGGGCGATGCCCCGGGCCTCGAGCATCTTGTGGATGCGTCTTGTGCCATAGAGGATATTGTACTGGTCCTCGGTGCCGCAATCGAGGAAGAAGCCTTTCAGCTTGCCGATGGCGTCGGCATGGGTTTCGACCATGCGGGCGGGGTCCCATTCGAGCCAGTTCTGCCAGCGCTCCTCGATCAGTTCGCAGGTGTCGAGCGTGACCGGCAGGCGGAGGCCGAGGAAGGTTTCCGGGTCCGGGTCAGCATCGAAACTGGCGGCCTGCGCCAGGATCATGAGAACGAGGGTGTCCTTGCCATCTATCTTGTTTTTCGCCTCGAATGCGGTCAGCCATTTTTCAATGGAATTGTCCGACTTGGCGAGGGCGCGCAGCGTCGCGGGAAATTCAGGCAGATAGAGGTTTTCAAAGCCGGCATCGCCTGAATGGCTGGCGGCGGCGGCCCAGATGTCGGGATGGCGCATGGCATGGACCAGGCTGCCGAAGCCGCCCGAGGATTTGCCGAAGACGCCGCGCCGTCCGGTGCCGCCGCAGGAGAAGCGGCTTTCCACAAAGGGCAGCATTTCGGCGATGAGGAAATCCTCATAATTGCCGATGATCGGGGAGTTCACATATTGATTGCCGCCGAGGCGGCTGTAGCAATCGGGAAAGGCGACAACCACCGGCGCCATTGTGCCGTCGCCGATCAGCCGGTCGAGACGCTCGGGCAGGTTTTCGGTAAAGCTCTTCCAATTGGTGTGAGCGGGGCCGCCGGCGGTGTAGCCCACCAGATCGACCAGCAGCGGCAAATCGGCGCCGTCATGGCCGTGGGGCACATAGACGTCGACAATGCGGGTGGTCGGGTCGTCGAGGCGGTTGCCGGCCAGCGCCTTGCTGTCCACGGAGAGGCGATGGATGGTGCCGGGGGCGTGGGTGGTCTTGCGCATGTCTGGCTCCTGGTTTTGATCCGGTTTGGAATAGACCGGCGCCGGTAGCAAGAGGAAAGACCCCCTCACCCGGCACTGGGCGCCGACCTCTGCCCCAGAGGGAGAGCTACCAATGGTGACGCCATGTGTCAGGAGGCCGGGATAGGGTGTGATGAACCGGACTTCCTCCAGCGGCGTTGTGCGTCTCATGGTCCAGCCCATCCTCAATCGCGACCTTTATTGTCCCGCTATCGATGCCTGGATCGATCCCAGCATGCCGAAGCCGCGCGCCATCATCACCCATGGCCATGCCGATCATGCGCGCAGCGGCCATGGAGCGGTGCTGGCGACCCCGGAAACCATTGCCATCATGAAAGTGCGTTATGGCGAGGATTGCGCGGGGCGGTTCGAGGCGCTGAAATTCGGCGAGCGGCTGCGGATTGATAGTGCCGTGGTGAGCCTGCATCCAGCCGGGCATATATTGGGTTCGGCGCAGGTGAGAATCGAGGCCGAGGGACAGCGTGCGCTGGTGACAGGCGACTACAAGCGCCTGCCCGATCGGACGGCCGAGGCCTATGAAGCGGTTCCCTGCGACCTGATGGTGACCGAGGCGACGTTTGGCCTACCCGTGTTTCAGCATCCCGATCCACGCGACGAGATCGCCCGGCTGCTGAAATCGGTTTCCGACCAGCCTGAGCGTAGCCATCTGGTCGGATGCTATGCGTTGGGCAAGGCGCAGCGGGTGATTGCGCTGCTGCGTGACGCGGGGTGGGACCGGCCGATCTATCTCCATGGCGCGATGATCCGGCTGTGCGAACTCTATGAGGAACTGGGCGTGTCGCTCGGTGAATTGATCCCGGCGACCGGCATGCCCAAACCGGCCATGGCAGGGCAGATCGTGATTGCGCCACCCTCGGCCATTCGGGACCGCTGGAGCCGGCGTTTCCCCGATCCGGTGGTATGCCAGGCCTCAGGCTGGATGAGCATCAAGCAGCGAGCGCGGCAGGCGCTGGTGGAATTGCCATTGGTGATTTCGGACCATTGCGACTGGGGCGAGCTCAATAGCTCCATCCTCGAAAGCGGTGCCGGAACCGTGTGGGTGACGCATGGGCGCGAGGATGCGCTGGTCTATTGGTGCAAGCAGCAGGGATTGGACGCAGAGCCGCTGGCGCTGCCGGGGCTGGACGATGACGGCGGGGAGGGCGGGGCATGAAGCGCTTTGCCGAGCTGCTGGAACTGCTCGCCCTGACGCCATCGCGCACGCGCAAGATTGCGGCGCTGGCGCAATATTTTGCCGAGGTGCCGGACCCGGATCGCGGGCTGGCGCTCGCGGTACTGACCGGCGAGATGGACATAAGCAATGTGAAGCCGGCGCTGCTCAAGCAGACGGTGCTGGCCGAGGTGGACGAGACGCTCTTTGCGCTGAGCTATGATTATGTGGGCGATCTCGGAGAGACGATTGCGCTGATCTGGCCGCATCACGGCACGGGGGAATTGCCGCAGCTGAGCGCGCTGGTGGCGCTGCTCAATACCACAAGCAAGGCGGACCTGCCCAAGGTCATTGGCGACCTGCTGAGCCAGGCGGCGATCCACGAACGCTGGGCGCTGATCAAGCTGGCGACCGGGGCATTGCGCATTGGCGTATCGGCGCGGCTGGCCAAGACGGCGCTGGCCGAGATGAGCGGTGTGGAGCTACAGGTCATCGAGGAGGTCTGGCATGGGCTCAAGCCGCCTTATGCAGAACTGTTTGCCTGGCTGGAGGGGAAGGCGGGCCGGCCGGAGGTGGACCACACGGCACGGTTCCATCCCCTGATGCTCTCGACGCCTATCGAGGAGAATGATTTCGGCAAACTCGATCCGCGTGACTTCTCGGCGGAGTGGAAATGGGACGGGATTCGGGTGCAGCTGGTGCTGGGCAAGGAGGGGGCCTCGCTGTTTTCGCGCACGGGCGACGACATTGCAGGCAGCTTTCCCGATGTGGTCGAAGCGGCCATGGGGCGGGGAGTTCTGGATGGCGAGCTTCTGGTGGGACACGATTTTGAGGCGAGAAGCTTCAACGATCTGCAGCAGCGGCTGAACCGGAAGGTGGCGACGGCAAAACAGATGGCCGAATTGCCCGCCTTTGTACGGGTCTATGACTTGCTGTTCGATGGCGACGAGGACATAAGGGCGCTGGGCTGGGAAGCGCGGCGGGCGCGGCTGGAGGCGTGGTTTGCCGACAACCCACAGACGCGCATGGACGTTTCCGAATTGCTGCCGTCTGGGACCTGGGAGGATCTGGCAAAACTGCGGCGGCAGGGGGCGGACGAGCATGGCCATGAGGGGGTGATGATCAAGCTGCGCACCGCGCCTTATGTGCCGGGTCGGCCCAAAGGGTTCTGGTTCAAGTGGAAGCGCGACCCGAATGTGGTGGATGCGGTGCTCATGTATGCCCAGCGCGGCCATGGCAAGCGGAGTTCATTCTATTCGGACTACACATTCGGGGTGTGGAAGGGCAATGAGATCGTGCCCATCGGCAAGGCCTATTTCGGCTTCACCGACGAAGAACTGAAACAGCTCGACCGCTGGATCCGCGCCAATACGATTGGCAGTTTCGGGCCGGTGCGCGAGGTGAAGAAGGAACTGGTGTTCGAGGTGGCATTCGACAGCGCGCAGAAAAGCGGGCGGCATAAATCGGGCGTGGCGCTGCGCTTTCCACGCATCAACCGGATACGCTGGGACAAGCCGGCCAGCGAGGCGGCGCGGCTCGAGGATATGGACGCGTTTGTGGGGTAGGGCGGTGAGCGCCGGTTCCCCCACCCTAGTTTCGCTACGGTCCGGCGGACCTAGCTTCACTACCCTCCCCACAAGGGGGAGGGAGGGCACGCCGTGGAGGCGGAGAGAGAATATGTCATCACGCAGCAATCACGCCCGGCTTGTGGCGCTGGAAAAGCAGATGAACGAAGCGGCAGCGGATTTCGACTTCGAGAAGGCAGCGGCGCTGCGGGACGAGATCGCCCGGCTCAAGGGCGAGGACGGCGATCCCGATGTCATTCTGGATGAGGACGGTAATCGGGTCGAGGTGTCGGTCGGCCAGGCGCCGCCGGGACAGATCGGACTGGGGTCCAATGCACCGCTGCGGCAGCCGCCCAAGGGCTGGGTGAAGCCGAAGAAGCCGGACATGATGACGAAGAACCACAAGGGGCGGGGGTGAGAGTCAGCGGTCGTAATGGAACCGGCACTGGTTGACCCAAAGCACGTCACCTTCCACGCGATAAACCAGCCGGTGCTCCCGGGTTATCCGACGAGACCACCAGCCCTTGTGATTGCCCTTCAACGGCTCGGGCTTTCCAATGCCGCTGTGAGGCGATCGTCGGCAGTCCTTCAGCAGCGCCTGTACTTTGGCGAAGGTGTCTGCATCTGAGGAAAGCCAATGCTGATAGTCTTCCCAGCCTGTCTCGGTGAAAAGTAGCTTCATTCAGGCCACTCGACCGCGATGCCCTTTCCTGCTTCGAAATCTCTCTGACCTTGTGCGAGACGATCCGCGTTGGCACGCGAACTGTTGAGGTGCAGCGTTTCCTTCCACGACTCGAATTCTGCCAGCGACATGACCACAATGGGTTCTTTCCCGCCGGCGCGGGTGACGATTAGCGGCTCCTGGTCGACTACGACCTGATCAATGTCAGCCGCGATATTCTTGCGAAACTCAGAAATGGATTTTGCGCGCATGAGGCTCTCCTTGGGGAGGGTATGTACGCTATCTTGTACAAAAATTCAATCTAGCCCGCCTTCTGGATCAGCCGGTCTTCGGCCAGTTTCTTGATCTGGCGTAGCTCGGAGATAGTTGTTTCCAGGTCATCGCGCTGCCGCTCGAGCAGGGCTATCCGCTCGTCGACCTTGCCGGCGAGGAGATTGACCTGCTGGGCGCGGTCGGCGTCGTAGAGACTGAGATAATCGGAGATATCGCGCAGGGTGAAGCCGAGGCGCTTACCGCGCAGGATGAGGATCAGCCGGGCACGGTCGCGTTTGCGGAAAATGCGGGTGGCGCCCACCCTTTCGGGAGAGAGAAGGCCCTTGGATTCATAGAAGCGGATCGCACGGGTCGAAATGCCGAACTCGCTGGCGAGGTCGGCAATCGAGAACAGGTCCCGGTTTTCCGCGCCTTTACCGGTCACGATTTTGTGGCCTTGGTCTGGGCATATTCCTCCCGCAGTTCCTTCTTGGAGAGCTTTCCGATCAGGGTCTTGGGCAGGGCATCCTTGAAGATGATCGCCTTGGGCATTTCGAGCTTGTTGAGCCGTTCGGCGAGATAGGACTTGAGGTCGGCTTCGCTGACGCTGTGGCCCGCCTTGAGCTTGACATAGGCCACGGGCGCTTCGCCGCGATAGTCGTCGGGGACGCCGATGACATTGACCTCTTCCACGGCCTCATGGGTCATGGTCGCTTCCTCAATGGTGCGCGGATAGACGTTGAAGCCCGAGCAGATGATGAGGTCCTTGATGCGATCGACCAGGAACACATAGCCGTCCTCGTCCATGTGACCGACATCGCCTGTGCGCAGCCAGCCGTCCATGAAGGCATCTTTGCTGGCTTCGGCATTGTCGTAATAGCCGGTCATGACCTGTGGGCCCTTTACCTGCAATTCGCCATTTTCGCCAATGCCGACAACCTTGCCGCTGTCCACATCGACAAAGCGGATATCGGTGCCCGGCAGGGGCAGGCCGATGGACATGGGTTTCGAGGGGACGCGCAGGGCGGCGCAGCAGACCACGGGGGAGGCTTCGGTGAGGCCATATCCTTCGGCGAGGAGCGCTTTGGACTTTTTCGAAAAGGCATGACGCACTTCGTCGGGCAGAGCGGCGCCGCCGGAAATGGCGACTTCCAGCGAGGCCAGTTCGGGCTGGCCGACATTGTCGGCGCGCGCCAGAGCATTGAGCAGTGTGGGCACGGCGGGCAGCACATTGGCCTTGGTGCGGGCAAAAATGCCGAGCAGGGCCTTGAGCTCGAAGCGGGGCAGCATGATGACGGGCGTGCCATTGCTCAGCGGCACGTTCATGCACACGGTCATGGCGAAGATATGGAAGAAGGGCAGAACGGCTACGACCTTGGAGGGAGGCAGGAACAGGCCGCAGCCCCATTTGTCGATCTGGCTCATATTGGCCGAGATATTGGCGTGGGTGAGCAGGGCGCCCTTGGGGATGCCGGTGGTGCCGCCGGTATATTGCTGCACGGCGATGTCTTTTGTCGGGTCAATGCTGACGGCTCTGGGAGTATCCTTGCGAGCCAGGAGGCTCCCGAAGGACGTGACCGCGGCGACATGGGGCGATTGGCCGAGCTTGGCCAGGTCCTTGCGCTTGACCACCGAAAACAGGATCTTCTTGACCAGCGGCAAAGCGTTGGGGAAATGCGCAACGACCAATTTCTTGACGTGGCCGGCGGCCAGCAAAGCCTCGGCCTTTTCGAAGATCTGCTGAAGATCGAGGGTGACCATGATATCGGCGCCAGCATTGGCGGTGATATGGCCCAGCTCGGGGATTGTATAGAGCGGGTTGCAGTTGACCACGGTGCCGCCGGCGCGCAGCACACCGTAATAGGCGATGGGGTAGAAAGGCGTATTGGGCAGCATCAGCGCGACGCGCGTGCCCTTGGTGACACCAAACTGGCTTTGCAGGGCGCCGGCAAAGGCGATGATCCTGTCGGCCAGTTCGCCAAAGCTGGTGGTGTGCCCAAGAAAATCGAGGGCCACTCCATTGGGGTTTCGGGCGCAGGCGGCCAGGACCTGTTCATGCACCGGCGTCGTGTCGATGGCGTCGTCCCAGACAATCCCGTCGGGATAGCTGGCGATCCATGGGCGAAGACTCTCATTCGAGCTGGCAGCGGTCATGGCGTTTCCTCCTCCAAATGCCCCAAGGCACGCGGGTTTCCCCTTATGTGGATGCCTGCGGGTCTCGTTGGACCGGCGCTCGGGGCGCCCTGGCGTTCAGGTATCAGGCTGCAAATATCACACGGCTTTACGTTAGCGTCAATTTGCTGCCGGGGAGTTTTGGAAACGGGAAGGAGGAGCACAGGTGCCGCGCGATATCGGACGCATTGGGTCATAGGTTGACCTATACGTAAACTTGGGTAAACTGGTCTCTACACAACCTAGGTCTCGCGCTATGGTGCGCGAACGCAAGGGGAAGACCGGCCGATTCTGAAGTGGCGGCAATCGGTCCGGCATATGGAAAACGACCGGCGCGACCCCCGCCAAGCGGGTTCGCAGCCGTCCCGGAGCCGCTTACGTTTCCCTGAAACGCTGAGCACTCTTTGTTTGCAGGTTTCCGCTAGGAATCAGGTGGGCGCCACTGTTTCCGGAAACGCTTGAGGAGGAAAAGGGCGATGACCCTTCTGCTGGTTGCGATCAGTCTTGTCGTGTTTGCCACCCTTTCTATGCGGGAAAGCCCGTTGTGGCAGTGGGGCGCCGCCTTTGCGGCCATCGGATTGCTGTCCGGCCTCGATTTCACCCAGAGCAGTACGGTCTATGAACTGGGCTGGTTCTCCTGGGTACTGGTGGCGTTCGGCGTCCTGCTGCTGGTGCTGGCGGTGAAGCCGATCCGCATGGTGGTGCTGACCGCCCCGGTCTATGGCGCCGTCAAATCCATCCTTCCCAAGGTGAGCCGCACCGAGCAGGAGGCGCTTGATGCCGGCACTGTGGGCTGGGATGCCGAATTGTTCTCCGGCCGGCCGGACTGGGACAAGCTGACCAAAATCCGCCCGCTGACCCTGACCGCGGACGAGCAGGCCTTTCTCGATGGGCCGGCCGAAACGGCCGCCCGGATGATCGATGACTGGGATATTCGTCACAACCGCGCCGACCTGTCGCCCGAACTCTGGGACTTTCTCAAGTCCAAGGGATTTCTCGGGATGCTGATTGCCAAGGAGCATGGGGGCCTTGGGTTCTCGGCCCAGGCGCAGTCGATGATCGTCTCTAAGATAGCCAGCCGCTCGGTGGCCGCCGGCATCACCGTCATGGTGCCCAATTCGCTTGGGCCCGGCGAATTGCTGGAAAAATATGGCACGCCGGCGCAGAAGGAAAAATACCTGCATCGCCTCGCCAATGGCCAGGAAGTGCCGTGTTTTGCGCTGACCGGCGTGCATTCGGGTTCGGATGCCGGCGGCATGCGCGACATCGGCATCGTCACCAAGGGCATGCATGAGGGCAAGGAAGTGCTCGGGGTGCGCCTGAGCTTTGACAAGCGCTACATCACGCTGGCGCCAGTGGCGACGCTGGTGGGCCTGGCCTTCATCCTCAAGGACCCGGACAATCTGCTCGGCCGGGGCGCCGAAATCGGCATCACGCTGGCGCTGATCCCGCATGACCATCCGGGCCTCGATATCGGCCGCCGGCATTATCCCGCCCGCCAGGCCTTCATGAATGGACCTGTGCGCGGCAAGGATATGTTCGTGCCCATGGATTTCCTGATCGGGGGCACCGACTATGCCGGGCAGGGCTGGCGCATGCTGATGGAGTGCCTCTCCACCGGCCGTGCCATCTCGCTGCCGGCCATCGGGACCACTTCGATCAAGCAGACGCTGCGCGCCACCTCGGCCTATGCCCGGGTGCGCCGTCAGTTCGGCATCCCCGTCGGCATCATGGAAGGCGTCGCCGAGCCGCTCGGAGAGATGGTCAAGCGCGCCTACATGTATGAGGCGACGCGACGACTGACTGCTTCGATGGTCGACGAGGGTCAGCGCCCCGCCGTCATTGCGGGCCTGCTCAAATACACCACGACCGAAGCCATGCGTGACAGCATGGACGACGCCTTCGACATCCAGGGTGGCCGCGCCATCCAGGACGGTCCGGGCAATTACCTGTTCGGCGCCTATCAGGCGCTGCCGGTGGCGATCACGGTGGAGGGGGCCAATATTCTGACCCGCACGCTGATGACCTTTGCCCAGGGCGTGCTGCGCGCTCATCCCTATCTGCTCCGCGAAATTCAGGCGGTGCAAAACAAGGATCGCAAGGCAGGGCTCGATGCCTTTGACAGCGCCTTTGGCGGCCATACCGGCTTCATGCTGCGCAATATCGTGGCCAGCTTCCTGCACGGGCTGACCAATGGCGCCTTCGCATCCTCGCCCAATCAGGGGTCGATGGCGATCTGGTATCGGCGGCTGCATCGCTATACCCAGGATTTCGCGCTGGTGGCCGACTGGACCACGGTGGTGCTGGGCGGCGCGCTCAAGCGCAAGCAGAAGCTCTCGGGCCGGATGGCCGATCTCCTCGGCGATCTCTACCTGATGTCGGCAACCCTGAAGCGTTTCGAGGAAGAAGGCTCGATTGCCGAGGATAAGGAACTGGTCGAGGCCATCATGGCGGACCGCGTGGCCTCGATTGAAGCGACCTTCGCCGAGGTGTTCGCCAATTTCCCCAATCCGGTTTTTGCCTGGGCCATGCGGGTGCTGTGCTTCCCGCTGGGGCGCCATGCCAAGCCGGCTTCGGACCGGGTCAACTATCGTTTCGTGCGCGCGGTGCTGCGTCCGGGCGCCTTCCGCGACCGCCTGACGACCGGCGTCTATATTTCCATGGACCCCAATGACGTTACGGGCGTTCTGGAAGATGCCTTTGTCAAAGTGACCGAAGCAGAAGAGATCGAAGCCCGGTTCATCAAGGCCGCGCGCAAGGGTGTCATTGAGCGACGCCTCGACCGTGATGCCATTGCCGATGCGGTGGCTGCCGGCGTGCTGAACGAAAACGAAGCCGGCATCATGAGGGCCGCGGATGAAGCGACTAATAATGCCGTCAACGTCGATGATTTCGAGATGGACGTGCTCAAGCCAACGGACGAGCGGGCGGCGGCTGAATAGCATCCCGAAACCCAGTGCCGTCCTCGGGCTTGACCCGAGGACCACCTGAGACAGGCGGATTTGTTGTGTGGCCCTCGGGTCAGGCCCGGGGGCGGCTTGGCGGTTGTGGAGACAGCCGGATCAAACAAGGCGGCGCAAAGCCGGGGAAATGAGGAAAACCATGATCGCCCCACAGGCAACCGATACGAAGCATTGGAGCTTCCACACCGATCTCGAAAAGATTGGCTGGCTGACGATCAACACGCCGGAGGCCTCGGTCAATACGCTGAGCCGCGAAGCCATCATGGAGCTCGAAACGCTGGTGTCGCGCTTCGAGGACCTGGCCGGTTCCGGTGAACTGGCGGGCGTGGTCATTCTCTCGGGCAAAAATTCGGGTTTCATTGCCGGCGCCGATGTCAGCGAATTTGACGCGATGAGCGATTTTTCGGTCCTGCCCGAGGCGCTTCGGCGCACCCATGCGCTGTTTGCGCGGATCGAGAGCCTCAAGGTGCCGGTCGTGGCCGGGATCCACGGCTTCTGCCTTGGCGGCGGGCTGGAACTGGCGCTGGCTTGCCATTATCGCATCGCCGTCAATGACGAGAAGACGCGGCTCGGCTTCCCCGAAGTCAATCTGGGCATCTTTCCCGGATTTGGCGGCACCGGCCGCTCGATCCGTCAGGCGGGCCCGGTCGACGCCATGGGCATCATGCTCACCGGCAGGATGCTGCGGGCTGGTGCGGCGCGAGGCCTCAATCTGGTCGACAAGCTGGTGCGCCATCGCGACATGCTGCGCTGGGAAGGTCGCAAGGCGGTGCTCCAGAAGCGCAAGTCGAGCGAGGCGGGCTGGAGCAAAAAGCTCATGGCGCTGCCGCTGGTGCGCGAGGCCGTGGCCAACCAGATGCGCAAGCAGGCCGGAAAGAAGGCGAAGAAGGAGCATTATCCGGCGCCCTATGCGCTGATCGACCTGTTCGAGAAGCACGGCAATGACTGGCGGGCAATGATCCGCGGTGAGGTGGACAGCTTCGTCCCGCTGATGGGTTCGCCCACGGCGACCAATCTCAGGCGTGTGTTCTTCCTATCCGAAGGTCTCAAGAAGCAAGGCATCAAAGGCGCGAAATTCTCGCGGGTGCATGTCATCGGCGCCGGGGTCATGGGCGGCGATATTGCCGCCTGGTGCGCCTATCGCGGCATGAGCGTAACGCTGCAGGATCTCGACATGGAGCGCATCAAGCCGGCGCTGGATCGGGCCAAGAAGCTGTTCCAGAAGCGCTACAAGAAGAAGCGCGAGATCGATGCCGCCATGAGCCGGCTGGTGCCCGACCCCAAGGGCACGGGCGTTTCCCGCGCCGATGTGATCATCGAGGCGGTGGTGGAAAAACTTGAGGTCAAGCAGGCGATCTTTTCGGGGCTGGAAGGCAAGCTGAAATCCGGCGCCATCATGGCGACCAATACGTCCTCCATCGAACTGGAGCGCATTGCAGAGGCGCTGAAGGATCCGGCCAGGCTGATCGGGCTGCACTTTTTCAACCCGGTGGCGCAACTGCCGCTTGTGGAGGTGATCCGCTCGACGTTCAACACTGACGAAGAGATTGGCAAGGGCGCCAGTTTCGCGCTGGCTATCGGCAAGTCGCCGGTGGTGGTGAAGTCGGCGCCGGGGTTCCTCGTCAACCGGGTGCTCATGCCCTATATGCTGGGCGCAGTGGAGCGGGTGGAAAGGGGCGAGAGCAAGGAATTGCTCGATGCCGCCGCCGTCGCGTTCGGCATGCCTATGGGGCCGATCGAGTTGATGGATACGGTGGGGCTCGATGTCGGCAAGTCGGTGGCGACCGAGCTTGGGCATTCGGTGCCCGGGGAAAGCCGCTTCGCGCGACTGATCGCCGAAGGCAAGCTTGGCCGCAAGACCGGCGAGGGCTTCTACAAATGGGAAAAGGGCAAGGCCATCAAGGCCGAAACACCGCCCCATGCCGATCTCGCCGGCCTTGGCCGGGAACTGGTCAAGCCGCTGGTCGACATGACCGAAGTGGTGGTGGGCGAAGGTGTCGTTGCCTCGCCCGAACTGGCCGATATCGGGGTTATCATGGGGACCGGATTTGCGCCGTTCCTGGGCGGACCAATGAAAGCTCGGGCCGATGGCCGCGCGTAAGGGGAAGACACAGATGAGCGAACTCAAGCGCGTTGCCATTATCGGCTCGGCCCGCATTCCCTTTGCCCGTGGCGGCACGGCCTATGCGGATGAAACCAATCTGTCCATGCTTGCCGCGGTGCTGGGCGGGGTGGCCGACAAGTTCGGCCTCAAGGGCGAAAAGGTCGACGAGGTGATTGCCGGGTCGGTGATCAACCACTCGCGCGATTTCAACATTGCGCGCGAGGCGCTGCTCGATGCGGGGCTTTCGCCGCGCACGCCGGGCACCACCATGCAGATTGCCTGTGGCACGAGCCTCCAGGCGGCGCTTGTGCTGGCCGGGAAGATTACCTCGGGACAGATCGAGAGCGGCATCGCTGCCGGATCGGACAGTGTGAGCGACAGCCCCATCGTCTTCGGCTCGAAATTCCAGCATCGGCTGCTCAATGCCAATGCCGCCAAGACCACCGGGCAAAAGCTGGGCGCCTTCAAGGGCTTTTCCTTTGGCGAGCTGACCCCGGTAGCGCCATCGGTCAACGAGCCGCGTACCGGACTGTCCATGGGCCAGCATTGTGAATTGATGGCCAAGGAGTGGGGCATCACGCGGCAGGAGCAGGATGCTCTGGCCGTTGCGAGCCATCGCAATGCGGCGGCCGCCTATGATGAAGGCTTCCACGATGACCTCCTGGTGCAGTGCGCCGGGCTGGTGCGCGACAACAATGTGCGTGCCGATGCCAATATGGAGAAGATGTCGACGCTCAAGCCCGCCTTCGACAAATCCAGCGGCCAGGGTACGCTGACGGCCGGCAATTCAACGCCGCTGACCGATGGTGCCTCGGGCATCTTGCTGGCGAGCGAGGAATGGGCCAAGGCCCGTGGGCTGCCGATCCAGGCCTATCTCACCACCGGGCGCGTCGCCGGCAACGACTTTGCCCATGGCGAGGGCCTCTTGATGGCGCCGACCATTGCGGTCAGCGAGATGCTGGAGCGGGCGGGTCTCGGTTTCGGCGATATCGATTATTTCGAACTGCACGAGGCCTTTGCGGCGCAGGTGCTGTGCACGCTCAAGGCGTGGAAGGATCCGGCTTATTGCAAGGACGTGCTGGGACGCGATGAGGTTCTGGGCGAGATCGACCCGACCCGGATCAACGTGAAGGGATCGAGCCTGGCCTATGGCCATCCCTTCGCGGCGACCGGCGCGCGTATCCTGGGCCTGACGGCCAAGCTGCTTTCCACAGAGGCCAATAAGAAGGCGCTGATCTCGGTGTGTACAGCAGGTGGCATGGGCGTCGCGGCGCTGGTGGAAAGTGCTGCATGAGCGACAATATCCTGAAATTCCGGCAGCCCGAGAAGCAACCCGAGCCGCCAAATAACAAGCCGCGCAGTCCAATGCCGGGCTGGGTGCCATTCGCTGTGCTGGGTGCGGTCGCCCTCGCCATCTTTTTTGTGCAACGCAGCGGTTTGCTTGGCTAGGTTACGCAGGGGTTCCTTTAGGACAGGCTTGCTTGTCCGGGGCTGGCTCAAGCAGCTACTGGTATTTGAATCCGGTTTTGCCAAACGAGACGTAATTTCATGCTCAAAAGCAGGTGTGGTCAAGAATGTTCACATCCGGCCGCTCGATGACGCTTAGGTCAATCTTTTGCTTGTCAGTGGACGGAATAGCGTAATACCGTCCACCAATCTTGACCGCCGGGTAAAAACCGGTGGCAATGAAATGAGCTGACCGTCGTCAAAGGCAGCCAGTCAGAGAAACGTCAAGAATTCCACAAGGAGATGGGACGAGAATGAAAATCACCACAGCTCTTAAAGCGGTGACAACCGCAGGCGCGTTTGCGTTGATGATGAGCACTGCAGCATCGGCCGTGACGCTCCAGATGCACAATGGCGGTGACCCTGGTTCGCTCGATCCGCACAAGGTGTCAGGCGACTGGGAAAACCGCGTCGTTGGCGACTATATCGAAGGTCTCGTGACCGAGGATGCCGGCGGCGAACCCATTGCGGGTCAGGCCGAGAGCTGGGAGATTTCCGAGGACGGCACCGTCTATACGTTCAAGCTGCGTGAAGATGCGATGTGGACCGACGGCACACCCGTGACGGCTGACGATTTCGTCTTCGCTTTCCAGCGGCTGTTCGACCCTGCAACCGCTTCGGACTACGCCTATCTGCAGTATCCGATCAAGAACTCGGCCGCCATCAACTCGGGCGAAATCACCGATTTCGACCAGCTCGGCGTCAAGGCGCTTGATGACAAGACAGTCGAAATCACCTTGGAGGCAGCAACCCCGTTCTTCCTCGACGCGCTCACCCACTACACTGCCTTCCCTGTGCCCAAGCACCTGGTTGAAGAGCATGGCGATGCCTGGATCGAGATGGAAAATATCGCTGCCAACGGTCCCTATAAGATCGTCGAGTGGCTGCCTGGCTCCTATGTGCGTTCGGAAAAGAACGAAGACTATTACGATGCCGAGAACGTACAGATCGACGAGGTCTACTATCACGTACTCGAAGATCAGGCCGCAGCGCTTAATCGCTATCGTGCAGGTGAGTTCGATATCCTGACGGACTTCCCGTCCGACCAGTATGCCTGGATGCAGGAAAACATTCCGGGCGAGACACATGTCGAGCCGTTCCTGGGCGTATACTATTACGTGATCAACCAGGAAGTTGCTCCGTTCGACGATGTGCGCGTCCGCGAGGCGCTCTCCATCTCGATCCTGCGCGATGTGATCGGTCCGGACATTCTCGGTACCGGCGAAATCCCCGCCTACGGTTGGGTGCCGCCCGGTACCGGCAATTATGTCGAAGAGGCTTACAAGCCGGATTGGGCAGACATGCCCTATGAGGAGCGTGTAGCCCGGGCCACCGAGCTGATGACCGAGGCTGGCTATGGCCCGGACAAGCCGCTGGACCTGCAGCTGCGTTACAACACCAATGACAACCATCAGCGCATCGCCGTGGCGATTGCCGCCATGTGGGAGCCCATCGGTGTCAATGTCGAGCTGTTCAACTCGGAAGTGGCGGTGCACTACGACGCCCTGCGTGCCGGTGATTTCCAGGTCGGCCGTGCTGGCTGGCTGCTCGACTACAACGACCCGTCCAACACGCTCGATCTGCTCAAGACCGGTATCGAGCAGGAAGGCACCATGAACTGGGGCAACAATTACGGTCGCTATTCGAACGAAAAGTTCGATGCTCTACTGGCCGATGCCTCAAGCGAGTTGGATCTGGAAGCTCGCGGTCAGATGCTGGCTGACGCCGAAGCCATCGCGATGGATGAGTTCGGTGCGATCCCGATCTACTGGTACGTCTCCAAGAACGTCGTGAAGCCCTATATTTCCGGCTTTGAAGACAATGCCAAGGACGTCCACCGCACCCGCTGGCTGACCAAGTCGGAAGAGTAATCCCGAACGAAATCGTGGGGCCCTTCGGCCCCACGATCTTTTCTCCGGTGCGGCGCGCAGTGGACACCGCGCCCCGGATAGCGAAGGCCAAACTCAAATGCTCTCATACGCTTTTCGGCGCGTGCTCTCGGCCATACCGATTGCACTGATCGCCGTTACAGTCTGCTTTTTCATTCTGCGCCTGGCGCCCGGCGGCCCGTTCGATGGAGAGCGCGCGCTGCCGCCCAATGTGCTGGCCAATCTGCGCGCGCACTACAATCTCGATCAGCCGCTGATCAATCAGTATTTCATATATGTGTGGCGCCTGCTGAATGGCGACCTCGGGCCATCGATGGTCATTGAGGGCTTCTCGGTCAGCCGTCTCATCGCCATCGGTTTTCCCTTCACCCTGACGCTGGCTTTGACTGCCTTCGTGATTGCCACCGCCATTGGCGTGCTGGCGGGCATGCTGGCGGCGGTCAATCAGAACAAATGGCCCGACTATGTGCTGGTGCTGCTGGTCATGGTCGGCGTCATCATCCCCAACTTCCTCATGGCAGCGCTGTTGCAATTGTGGTTCGGCGTCTATCTCGGCTGGTTTCCGGCTGGCGGCTGGGTCACGGGGAGCTGGATGCATCTGGTGCTGCCGGTCACCGTCCTGGCCTGGCCGCATGCGGGCCGCATCAGCCGACTGATGCGCGGATCGATGATCGAGGTGCTGGGCTCGAACTATGTTCGTACCGCTCGCGCCAAGGGTTTGGGGGAACGCCTGGTCATGGCCCGCCACGCGATCAAGCCAGCCCTTATCCCTGTCGTTTCCTATCTCGGGCCCGGCCTATCCTATCTGCTGACCGGGTCGCTGGCGGTCGAGCAGGTGTTCGGCCTGCCGGGTATCGGTAAGTACTTCGTCACTGCCGCGCTCAACAGGGACTACGGCATCGTGCTGGGGACGACCATCCTCTACATGTTCATCATTCTTGCACTCAATTTGATCGTTGACCTCGTCTATGCCTGGCTCGATCCCAAGGTGAGGTATCGCTGATGCCCGGTATCACGGGAAAAGACCAGGTCTTGTCGACCTATGCCGACAAGCTGGCTGTGCTCGACGCGCCCAAGGGCCGCTCGCTTACTCAGGACGCACTGCGTCGCCTGAAGCGCAACAAGGCCGCAGTGCTTTCAATCGGCGTGATCGTCCTGATCATCCTGGTGGCCTTTATCGGCCCGTATTTCGTTCCCTGGGGCTATTCACAGGTCGACTGGAGCAATATCCGCAAGCCGCCCAATTTCGAGGCCCAGCACTATCTGGGGACGGACCAGAATGGCCGCGACATGCTGGCCCGCGTGCTGCAGGGCACGCAGATGAGCTTGATCGTGGCCGGCGTCGCAACGCTGGTTTCGGTAGTCATCGGCGTTATCTATGGCGCGGTGGCCGGCTATTTTGGCGGCCGGGTCGACGCCATCATGATGCGCATTGTCGACGTCATGTACGCGCTGCCCTACATCCTTTTCGTCATCATTCTGGTGGTGATGTTCGGACGCAATCCAGTGCTGCTTTTCGTTGGCATCGGCGCCATTGAATGGCTGACCATGGCGCGCATCGTGCGCGGCCAGACGCTGACCTTGAAAGAGCGCGAATTTGTCGAGGCGGCGCGCGCCAGCGGTGCCAGCCCTTTCACGATCATCATGCGGCACATCGTGCCCAATCTCACCGGTCCTGTCGTGATCTACGCAACGCTGACCATTCCCGAAATCATCATTGCGGAAAGCTTCCTTTCCTATCTGGGCCTTGGTGTGCAAGAGCCGCAAACGTCGCTTGGAACACTGATTTCGGCCGGCGCGCCGGTGGCAGAAGTGATGCCCTGGCTGCTTCTGGCTCCGGCCGCAGTCCTGGTTACCATGCTGTTCTGCCTGACCTATATCGGTGATGGCCTGCGGGACGCGCTGGACCCCAAGGATCGATAGGAAACGACTGTCATGGCGTTGCTAGAAGTAAAAAACCTCAAGGTCGATTTCGACACCAATGATGGCGTGGTCCATGCCGTCCGCGATCTCAGCTACACGTTGGAAAAGGGCAAGACCCTGGCCATTGTGGGCGAGAGTGGCTCGGGCAAGACCCAGGGCGCCTTCGCCATATTGGGGCTGCTGCCCAAGAACGGAAAGGCCTCGGGGTCGGTGATGTTCGATGGCAAGGAAATCCTCAATCTGCCAATGCGGCAGATCAATGAATATCGCGCCGCGCGGATCGGGATCATCTTTCAGGACCCGATGACGTCACTCAACCCCTATCTGCGGATTTCGCGGCAGATGACGGAGGTGCTCGAGCGGCACAAGGGCATGAGCCACGGCGAAGCCCTGGCCGAAAGCGTGCGCTTTCTCGACGCGGTGCGCATTCCCGACGCCAGGAACCGCGTGCATATGTATCCGCATGAGTTTTCCGGCGGCATGCGGCAGCGGGTGATGATCGCCATGTCCTTGCTCTGCGGACCCGAATTGCTGATTGCGGATGAGCCCACCACGGCACTGGACGTAACGGTACAGGCCGAGATCATGGACCTGCTAGTGGACCTGCAGGAGGATTTCGGCGCCTCGATCATTCTGATCACGCATGACCTGGGGATCGTGGCGGGCACCTGCGAGGAGACGCTGGTCATGTTCAATGGCGAGGTGATGGAATATCGCAGGACCGAGGAACTCTTCGCCAATCCCGCGCACCCCTATTCCCAAGGTTTGCTGGCGGCTGTGCCGAGGCTCGACAAGAAAGTGGAACGCCTATCCACCGTTTCTTATGAATTCATGGCCGGAGCGCGCGAAGTATGAGCGAGAAGGACGTCATTCTCGAAGTGCGCAACCTCTCCGTGCATTTCGACATTCCCACCGGCGGCCTGTTTGGCGGCCATACGGTACTCAAGGCAGTCAAGGATGTGTCCTTCGACCTGCATGCAGGCGAGACGCTGGGCATAGTGGGCGAGAGCGGCTGTGGAAAGTCCACGCTGTCACGTGCCATTATCCGGCTGATTCAAGCCACCGAGGGCGAGTCCAAATGGATGGGCAAGGATATCCTCAAGATGTCGCCCAAGGAACTGGTGGCACTGCGCAAAGATATCCAGATGATCTTCCAGGATCCACTGGCGTCGCTTAATCCGCGCATGACCGCCGGGGCCATTATCGCCGAGCCGCTGCAAATCCATTACCCTGAGGTCGGCAAGGCAGAGCGTGTTGTCCGCGTAGCGGAAATGATGGAGAAAGTCGGCCTGACGCCGAACATGATCAACAAGTATCCGCACGAGTTTTCTGGCGGCCAGTGCCAGCGCATCGGTATCGCCCGGGCGTTGATCACCAGGCCCAAGCTGATTGTCTGTGACGAGGCGGTTTCGGCGCTGGACGTATCGGTGCAGGCCCAGGTCATCAACCTTTTGATGGACCTCCAGAAGGAGTTCGGCGTCTCGTTGCTGTTCATCGCCCACGATATTGCCGTCGTGCGCCATATCGCCCAGCGGATCATGGTGCTCTATTTCGGCGAGGTGGTGGAAATCGGAGACAGCGAGCAGGTGGTGATGGAGCCGCGCCACGACTATACCAAGAAGCTCATCGCTTCGGTGCCGGTGCCGGACCCCAAGGAGGAGATGAAGCGCCGGGAGTTGCGCCGCCGGCTGCGCCGCGAGGCTGCTGCGGCCTGACGATTACCGGGAACGCCGCTCGGCGTTCCCGATAGCTCGGGCCTTGCGTCGGCGGTCGGGACCGGCATAGCTCTGCGCCTCGACAAAGGGACGCGGGGCAGCGTTGAGGCTGTCGAGACGTGCCTTGAGGTCACGGGCGGAAAACGGCTTGCGCAGGAACTCGGTGACCCCGGCATCGCGTGCTGCGGCAATACGCGCCGCATCGGGTGCCGCCGACATCATGATGACCGGCGTTAGCCGATTGGGCCCGGCGATATCGGCGCGGATGCGCCGCACCAGTTCGACGGCATCAGGACCGATGAGTGAATCGTCGATGATGACGACGTCATAGCTGCGCCGCCCCAGATGCAGCAATGCCTGGCTGGCTTCGCTGCTCTCGCTGATGTCATGGCGCCCAAGAGTGCGCAACATGTCGGCCACGAGGGTCGCCATATTGGCTCGCGGGTCGATGATCAGGGCACCGTGTTTGATAGTGGGTTCGCTGGACAAAGGGCGCACTCGATCGAGGTCTTGCCGGGTAGCATAAGGGACAGCTCTCACCCGCACGTTAATGGCCGGAATTGGGGGAAAGCTGCGCGATTGCGCGTTGACAGCCGGGGTCAGGTTCCTTATGTAGAGGCCAGTTTTCGGGCGCCTTGGCGCCCCTTTTGTTTGACCGAGGATTACTGAGATGAAGATCCGCAACTCGCTGAAGGCGTTGATGACTCGCCACCGCGCGAACAAGCTCGTCCGCCGTCGCGGCCGCGTTTACATCATCAACAAGGTGGACAAGCGCTTCAAGGCCCGTCAGGGCTAAGCGACTGATCCCGTATTAAATACAGGCAAGGCTCGCATGAAAATGCGGGCCTTGTTGCTTTCCGGCAAGGAGCCCTCGATGTCCCTGTCGCACACTATTGTTGTGCAGATCGCGGTGCCCGTGGCGAGCGTCCGCGCCTATATGGCTGATCCTCGCAACTATGCCGAATGGGCTGCGGTGTACCCGGAGACATATCGGCAGCTCGACACTGGTGACTGGACAGCAGAGGTTCGCTTCGGTGGCGTGCGGCACATCCGGTTTTCGGCGCCCAATGAGGATGGCATACTGGACCATGCTGTGTTCCGGCCGGGCGAGGAGCCCGTGTGGATGCCCATGCGCGCCGTGCCCGATGAACAGGGCACCGAACTCAGTTTCACCTTCATCCAGCGGCCGGACATGAGCCAGGAAGCTTTCCGTTCGACCATCGAATGGATCACTACCGATCTTCTGGTGCTCAAGACCGTGCTCGAGACGCGGTATCCGTCGTCTCGCAGTTAGCGAAAGAGTTTCAGAACGCGCCGGCGATCAGGCGCTTGTGCCTTGACATGACCCTTGCACCCCACGGGCCGAATGCGGGGATCGTCAGGTCTACCGGCTTTGACACGTCAAGAAAAAGGCCCCGTACTCGGGGCCTTTGAGAGCAGCTTTGCAATTGCCTCAGCTCGACCCTGCGCCATCCTGGCGGACAAAGGCGATGCGCAGCATATTGGTGGCGCCGGGGGTTCCGAGCGGAACGCCGGCGGTGATGGCGATGCGGTCGCCGGGACGGGCAAAGCCTTCCTGATAGGCGATGACGCAGGCGCGATCGACCATGTCTTCCAGGTTCACCGCATCCTCGGTCTGCACGCAATGGATGCCCCACACAACCGACAGGCGGCGAATGGTGCGCAGATTGGGTGAGAGGGCGATGATGGGCTTACTGGGCCGCTCGCGTGCAGCGCGAATGCCGGTCGAGCCCGAGGCGGTATAGGTGACGATGGCCGCCAGATCGAGCGTCTCGGCCACCTGGCGCGTCGCGGCCGAGATGGCGTCGGCAGCGGTGGCCTCCGGCTCGGTCTGGGCGGCTTTGATGATATTGCGATAATTGGCATCGCTTTCCACCGCGATGGCGACCTTGGCCATGGTGGTGACGGCCTCGACCGGATACTGGCCCGAGGCGCTTTCGGCTGAAAGCATGACGGCATCGGCGCCTTCGAAGACGGCGATGGACACGTCGGACACCTCGGCGCGGGTCGGCACTGGCGCGGTGATCATGCTCTCAAGCATCTGGGTGGCGACAACCACGGGCTTGCCATAGCGGCGACACATGCGGATCATGCGCTTTTGCAGGCCCGGCACATATTCGAGTGGCAGTTCGACACCCAGGTCGCCGCGGGCGACCATGATGGCGTCGGAGAGCTTGACGATCTCCTCGAGCCGTTCAATGGCCTGCGGCTTTTCGATCTTCGCCATGACGCCGGCGCGACCCTGGACGATCTTGCGCACGTCGATGATATCTTCGGGGCGCTGCACGAAGGAGAGGGCAACCCAGTCCACTTCGGCCTTGAGCGCTTCGAGCAGGTCCGCATGGTCCTTTTCGGTCAGCGCGCCGGTGGGCAGCAGGGTATCGGGCAGGGAAACGCCCTTCTTGTCGCTCAGCTTGCCGCCATAGACCACTTCGGTCTCGATGACGCCGCCACCGACCCTGATGGCCTTGAGCGAAAGCTTGCCATCGTCGAGCAGCAGCCGATCACCAACCGAGACGCTTTCAATGATTTCGGGATGCGGCAGGTAAACGCGCTGGGCATTGCCCTGGTCGTTCTCTTCGCTGTCGAGGGTAAAGGTCTGACCGGCGACAAGATTGACCGAGCCTTCGGCGAACTTCCAGACGCGCAGCTTGGGACCCTGCAAATCGGCGAGAATGCCGATGGGGTGCTTGAGGCGCGCCTCGACTGCGCGGATGCGCTTGACGGTCTGGTGCAGAACCTCGTGGCTGGCATGGCTCATATTGATGCGGAAGACGTCGGCACCGGCCTTGACCAGTTCCTCGATCATGTGCTCCTCGTGGCTTGCGGGCCCGAGGGTGGCAAGGATCTTCGCGCGTCTGATCCGTTTCATTGCGTATCCGTATTGTCTGGCGTTAGGGGGGCGTCGGGGTCGACCAGGAAGGCAGGATCCTCGAGATCTTCGCCCAGATCCGGGCCGACAATACTCGGCGCACCGGCGCTCTCGGTGAGCTGCAGTGTCCAGTCGGATCGGTTCTGTGTATCGATTTCAAAGAACCCGGTGCGCTCATAGCCCCGGGCGAGGCAATCCTCAACCCCGAATATTGTGAAGGTTTCGTCACGGGTGCACATGAAGACCTGTCCGTCCCATGCGCCGCCGCCGATATCGTCCACGGCGTAGAGATAGTAAAAGCGGCGCTGCAGGTCGCCCTGATAGAGCACGCGGCAGTCGCCCGGAGGGGCCTGCCACCAGCCTTCGCTCATCCAGCCGCGCTCGGCGCGGTATCCCAGGGCCAGCGAAATCAGATTAGCCGTTTCGTTGCAGACGCGCAGCTCGGCACGGGCCGGAGTAGCCGTGGCCAAAAGGCCGGCGAGGGTGGCGAGCAGCAGGGTCGAGCCGAGACGGATTGGGTTCACCATTGCGCTGAAAATCACCGGAAAACGTGCCCTTCTTTGATCGTATGGCAGCAGACAGGTCAATGGCTAATGGGCTGATTTGACGGAAATGCGGGCTTGCATGCGAGGCTGGTCAGAAATGCGGCGCAATGGCGCGGATGTGATTTCCCCAGCCTGACGCAGGGTGTGGATTGACCTACAAAGGGGTTGAACAGGATCGGGGCATGGGGTTGATGGGGCCGGACAGTTTCCATCGAATAATTGTGCTCGCAGCCGGTCAGTTTGGCGGTGCGGGTCTAGAGAGGTAAGCCATGGCCGTTGAGGATAGCGTCGCGCAGGACCAGTTGCGCGCTTTCATTGAGCGCATCGAGCGCATGGAAGAAGAAAAGGCAGCCATCGCCGCAGATATCAAGGAAATCTATGCCGAGGCCAAGGGCAATGGCTTCGACACCAAGATCCTGCGCAAGATCGTGACCATCCGCAAGCAGGACGCCAATGAGCGTATGGAGCAGGAAGCCCTGCTCGAACTCTACATGTCGGCGCTGGGCATGGTCGAGGCGCCGCCGGAGCACTGAAGCTCCCGGCAGGATCAACTAGACCAGAATATCGAGCAGGGCCTTCGACATGTCGGCGGCCACGCTCACCACCTTGGCCGACGCCTTGAAATCGTGCTTGGCCTGGATGACGTTGACCATTTCGGTGCCGATATCGACGTCATTGCCTTCTACACCAATGCGGGCGATACGGCCGGCGCTTTGTTCAAGCTGGTGGCTTGCCCGGTGCATGCCGGAAGCGCCGATGCCAATGCTGGAAATGGTCATGACTGGCCTTGCTGATTGCACCAACAGCAAGGCGCCAAATTTCTCAAGAAATCGTTAGGCTGCCGCCAGCAAAGACCGGCGACTTTGCGCCTGGTTCATGCCGCGCAGGCGGCATATTCGTCCAGCGCGAAGCGCACGGCGGCGTCGGCATGAATGGTGGTTGAATCGTATCCGGGTAGGGGCAGGGCCCGCGGATCGAGCAACAGGCCGATCTCGGTGCAGCCCAAGATGACTGAATCGGCGCCGGCTGTGCGGGCCGCCTCGACGATGTCGAGATAGGCATCACGGGCTTCGTCACGGATCTGGCCCTGGCACAATTCGTCGAAGATGACGTCATGGACAAGCTGGCGGTCATCAGTCTCGGGGACCATGACGTCCAGTCCCAATGCCTTCATGCGGCTGGTATAAAAGCCATGCTCCATGGTGTAGCGCGTGGCCAGCAGAAGCGGCCTCTTGCGGCCATCAGCGTGCAGGACGGCGGCGGTTTCGGTGATGATGTCGATCAGCGGCACACCGACCATCGCGGCGACGGGTTCGGCGACCAGATGCATGGTATTGGTGCAGATGAGCATGCAAGAGGCGCCGGCCTTTGCGAGACCCGCGCCGGCTTCGCCCAAAACGGCCGCCGCCTGGTCCCAACGACCAGCCTTTTGCAAGTTCACCACCTGGGTGAAATCGAGCGAGCGCATGGCAATGTCGGCCGAATGCAGCCCGCCGCGCCGGCGGCGCACTTCCTGGTTGATATGCCGGTAATAGACGGCAGTGGATTCCCAGCTCATGCCGCCGATCAGGCCAATGGTCTTCATTCCCGCGTCCTCCAGCTTCAGCCGTCAGTCTGGGGCCAGGTGGCGACAATTGGGACGCAGAATGGCAGGTGTCAGTGTGGAGAAACGCGTTGAAATTGCACTATTCGCGGATTTTGCGCTAGTGTTGTGCGTGATGTGTGGAGGTGCCGATGCTCGACGAGCGCGACAGGAAGATTCTGAGCCTCTTGCAGGCTGATGCCGACATGCCGGTCAACGACATAGCCGATGTGGTGGCGCTCTCCGCGTCAGCCTGTTCGCGCCGCATTGCGAGGCTGAGGGAGGAGGGCTATATCGCCCGCACCGCGGCCGAACTGGACCGCCAGAGGATGGGTCTGCCGACCACGGTCTTCGTCATTGTGCGCACGGGCAGCCATGCCGCCGACTGGCTGGAAAAATTCCATGCGGCGGTCGGCGCCGTTCCCGAAATTGTCGAGGTGCACCGGCTGACTGGCAATTTTGATTACATTCTCAAGATCGTGCTGCCCAATGTCGAGCACTATGACCTGGTCTACAAGCAGTTGGTCAGCCGCATCGAACTGTTCGACATGTCGGCCTATATCTCGATGGAGACAGTCAAGGCGGCAAAGGGCATGCCGACGAATTATGCGTGAGACATACCGCCTACATCCTTGTGGAGAAGGTGCCCGAAGGGCGGATGAGGAGGCTGATCAGACCTTCGCCAAAGCCGCCTGCATGGCGGCCTGGTCATAGCCCAGGGTGGTCAATGCGGTCTGAACGATGCCGGCGCGGTCGAGGCCGGCGGCGGCATACATGTCGGCCTGGGTGGAATGTTCGACGAATGTGTCGGGGATCATCAGCGGGCGGAAGCGCAGCTTGCCGTCGAGCAGGCCGTTACTGGCGAGAAAGGTGGCGACATGGCTGCCAAAGCCGCCCAGGCCGCCCTCTTCGGTGGTTATCAGCACGTCGTGCGATTGCGCCAGAGTAGCGATCAGCTCTTCGTCGAGCGGCTTCATGAAGCGCGCATCGGCGATGGTGGGGTTAAGGCCGAGGGCTGCGAGTTTGTCGGCTGCTGCGAGTACTTCGACCATCCGCGTTCCATAGGACAGAAGGGCAATCGTCGCGCCCTGACGCAGGATGCGGCCCTTGCCGATCGGCAGGATCTCGCCCCGCGCCGGCATGTCAACGCCCATACCATCGCCGCGCGGATAGCGGAAGCTGATCGGGCCATTGTCATAGGCAGCGGCGGTCGCCACCATGTGGCGGAGTTCGGCTTCGTCGGCGGCCGCCATCTGCACCATGCCGGGCACGGCGCCGAGATAGGCGTTATCGTAATTGCCGGCATGGGTGGGGCCATCGGCGCCGACATAGCCGGCTCGGTCGATGGCAAAGCGCACCGGCAGGGACTGGATGGCCACATCGTGGATCACCTGATCATAGGCGCGTTGCAGGAAGGTCGAATAGATGGCGCAGAAGGGTTTTGCTCCTTCCGAGGCCATCCCGGCGGCGAAAGTCACGGCGTGCTGCTCTGCAATGCCGACATCATAGATGCGGCTGGGGAAGAGTTCGGCGAATTTGTCGAGGCCGGTGCCCGAGGGCATGGCGGCGGTGATGGCGACGATACGCGGATCAGCCTCGGCTTCCTGGATCAGCGAGGAGGCAAAGACCGAGGTATAGGAGGGCGCATTGGACGGCGCCTTGGTCTGGGCGCCTGTGATGACGTTGAACTTGGACACGCCATGATATTTGTCCGCGGAGTTTTCGGCCGGCTCATAACCCTTGCCCTTCTTGGTAACGGCATGGATCAAGATCGGCCCCCTGCCGAAATCGCGGACATTTTCGAGGATGGGCAGCAGGTCGTCCAGATTATGTCCGTCAATGGGACCGACATAGTAGAAGCCCAGCTCTTCGAACAGCGTGCCTCCGGTAAAGAACGAGCGGGCGAATTCCTCGGTTTTGCGGGCCGGTTCATGCAAAAACGGCGGCAGCTTATGGACGATATTCTTGGCGGCTTCGCGGGTGCCGCGATAGACCGGTCCGGAGACCAGCCGCGCCAGGTAGGTCCGCAGTGCCCCGGTGGGCGGGGCGATGGACATGTCATTGTCGTTGAGAATGACGATCAGCCGCGCATCCATGGCGCCGGCATTGTTCATGGCCTCATAGGCCATGCCGGCAGACATGGCGCCATCGCCAATGACAGCGACGACATTGCGCGGGGCTTGCAGATGCCGGCTGGCTTCGGCCATGCCGAGGCCGGCGGAAATCGAGGTCGAGGAGTGGCCGGCGCCGAAGGGGTCGTATTCGCTTTCGGCTCGGCGGGTGAAACCGGAGAGCCCGTCCTTCTGGCGCAGAGTGCGCATGCGGTCGCGGCGCCCGGTGAGAATCTTGTGGGGATAGGCCTGGTGGCCGACATCCCAGATGATGCGGTCGTGGGGCGTATCGAAGACGGCGTGCAGCGCCACTGTCAGTTCGACCACGCCGAGCCCGGCACCCAGATGGCCGCCGGTAACGGAGACCGCGTCGATCATTTCCGCCCGCAATTCATCGGCCAATTGCCGCAAGTTCTCGCGCGGCAGGCCACGCAGGTCGGCTGGCGACTGGACGGTGTCAAGCAACGGCGTTTCGGGCTTGTCGGCCAAGCGTGTCCCCGTGAGTATCTGGTTCAACCCTGTTTAGGCGCAGGGTCCGGGCTTGGCAATGGCGGCAGCCCGCATGCGGCGAAGGGTCCCTGTTTGTCAGGGGCTATTCAGGCTTTTGCGGGGCAGGAACGCGTCGGGCAGACTTCAGTTGCTGGCGAGGACCAGCGGGGCGCGGGTGAAGCGAGTATGATCGAGCGCTGGCGAGCGGTCGCCAATGCCCTTGACCAGGATGTGGCGGCCCATTTCCGGCGTCGGGTCAAAATCGGCCTCGTCGTGATCGAAGATCACCGCATAGCGGGTCGAGGTCAGAGCGGCGGGGTCAACGAAAATCTCCGTCACGTGTTCGAGGTCCGGGGCGACCAGATCAGGACGGCGCATATCCCCCGAAGCAGGACGGCTGGCGACGTGTTGGGCCAGGGCTTCAGCCAAGGGCGTCGTATGGGCGGCATCGGTGGCGCCGAAGGTGCCGCTGAAGAGACCCGTCAGCGGGCTTGCTGCGTTGCCACCCAGCGAGGCGGTGTGCAGGCCGGTCGCGGCGGTCAGCGGCGGCAGTATGGGGAGCCGCGTCGTCGGTCGCGGCGGTGAACCGGTGCCGGCCGCAGTGCTGTTCTGGATAATCGTTTCCAGTGCCCGCTGTGCACCGGGTTCCGGTGTCGGCGCGGCGGCATAGGCGGTCAGGATATCGGAGGGCGCGTCGGTCATGATGACGCGCGGTGTCGGCATGGTCGGCGCCGTGAGGGCGGCGAGTGCCGTCACAGCACTGTCGGGGCGTAGATCGCTCGGCAGGCTGACCGGCATGGCAAAGGCGGTACTGGCCAGCTCGCCCTCACGCAACGGGGCGCTGCCCGTGGTTGAGAAGGGCAGACTGGTGTCGGAAACCGAGGCCACCTGCAATTCTGGCCCGCCCAGGTCGGCGGGGCGCATCTGCGGCATGACCGGAGCGACCTGGCGGAAAGTCTGGCGCGCCAGGGACGCCGTCTGCATCTGTGCCGACGCCTCTGGCTGATCACTGCCGCCAAAGAGCACGTCCATCAGCGTGCGGCCGCTGCCGCCGGTGCTGTCACTGCCGGCGACCTGAGTGCCCGAAGAAAAGCCATTGCAGGGATAGGCGTGGCAGCGTTTCCATTCGGCCAGCGCCACCTGGTAGCCTTCCCGGGATAGTGGCGTGCCATCGGTCGGGACGTGCATGGTGCGTCCGTCAGGGAAGATTTCCTTCAATTGGGCGCGAGTCATACGCGGCCAGGCGCGCACCGAACCGGTATCGAGATGCACGAAGGGGCTGCCCGAACTGGGATAATAGCCGACGCCGCCGACCTGCATTTTCATGGCGGCGGCGCGCAGCTTGGTAAGGGATACGCCGGGGATGAAAAAGTCCATGGCGGTGCCGCGCATATGCTGGGAATTATCAGCCACGCCGGATGACTTTGAGGCCAGCATGGCATTGGTGGCGGGCGAGCGATAGGCTGAGACGATATTGACCGGCTGGGTGGCACCGACGGCCTGGTAAACTTCCCAGACGAGGTCGAACAGGCGCGGGTCCATCTTGGTGGGTTCGTCGCGCCGCCAGTCCCGCAGGAAGTAGTTCAACTCGTTCAGGCCCGACTGGACATATTGTCCATTGCGCTTGAAGACGATGCGGGCGGTCTCCTTGGTATGGGTATAATAGAGATAGAGCGCGCGCTCACTCGCCGCCTGGGCCGGCATCACCGGCAGCAGGGAAGACATGCTCAATACCGCAGCGGCAACAAGCTGCGCGGCACGCCGCCAATTGAAAAACCCCATAACCGTCACGCCAAACTCTGCCCGGTTCACTCGTCAGATAATGGTGGACGTTAGCGACCAATTCGCTCGAATTGATTAACGCTAACCAGTTGTGAACTGGCCGGCGGCCCCCTCACGCTTCTGTTATTACGGGCAAAAGCGGGCGCAACCAAGGCGAAAATGTAAACGACAAGTTAAGCGGCCGCGCCGCGAAGTCCTCACGCGTTCAGGGAGAGAGTTCCTCGGGAATGGTCTCAACGGCGGCGATGATTGCCGGCGCGGGTGCAGCGTCGAGACCCATGGCGGCAATCAGCTTTTCATTGTGACCATAGACGTCGCCATAGGAGCGGATAGTGCCGTCGGCATCCACCCGCAGGGTGAAGTAGGCGATGTGGACGGGGATCTGCGTTTCCGGATTCACCCAGCGCTCGGAGGGGCCGAACATGGCTTCGAGCGAAGCGCGGGAGATGTTGGGCTCGTTGGCCATCAGCGCGTCGGCGAATTCCATGGGGTTCTGCACGCGTACGCAGCCATGGCTGAAGGCTCGATGCGAGCGCGAGAACAGTGACTTGGACGGGGTGTCGTGCAGATAGACGTCATGCTTGTTGGGAAACAGGAACTTTATCTGCCCCAGGGCATTGCCGGCGCCGGGGCGCTGGCGCACGCGGAACGGGAAGTTGGAAGCCGAAACCTGGGACCAGTCCACCTGCCAGGGGCTGACCGCGCTGCCATTGTAGAGCAGGTCCATATTGTGGCTGTCGGTATAGCCGGGATTGTTGAGGACTGCCGGGGCGATCTCGCCCCGGATGATCGATGAGGGTACGTTCCAATAAGGATTGACCACCACATGGCGGATGGAATCGGAGAAGATCGGTGTCTGGTTCTTCGTGGTGCCGACCACGACGCGGGTGGTGTATTCCTCCTGTCCATTGCGCAGGATGGCCAAGCGGAATTCGGGGATGTTGACGAAGACGGTAAAGTCGCCGAGGTCCGAGGGCATCCAGCGCCAGCGTTCCATATTGGCGATGACGTCCTCGCGGCGGGTGGCCGCGCCACCATTGAGGGCGGCGACCGTGGCTGGTCCGATAATGCCGTCGACTTCAAGCCCCTGGCCTTGCTGGAACGCCTTGATGGCGCCCACTGTCAGGTCGTCATAGCGGGTCGATGTCGAGGCAATGAGCTTGAGGCGGTCGCGAATGGCGGGCAGGCGGGCATCGGAATTGCCCGGGCGCAGCACAGGACCATCGCTGATCGGGACGGGGCGGGCCGCATCGGCCTGCTCGAAATTAGCCAGTGCGGCCTTGAGCGCGAGGAATTCGGGATGGCGCGGTTGGAGGGTCGCCATAATGGCGGCAGGATCCTGGCTTCCGGCCAGTTGCTCAAGCAGGGCCGACTCGTCGATCGGTTTGGGCTTGATATCGAGCAGGGTACTGATCGACTGCGGGTCGATACGGCCATTATGGATGTGGTTGGCATAGCGCATTGTGGCCGCTGAAAAGGCAGTTTCCAGCGTGGCGAGGGCAATTCCGTCGCCAGACAGGCGATCCCTGCTGATGGATGGGGTCAAATAGTCGTCGGGGTCCAGGCCCTCGACGGCCGCCTTTTCGAACAGGGTGATGAGCCTCGTGGCCGCGGGGGAAAAGTCCACGCCGCCGCTACTGTCCTGCTGAAGCCAGATAGGTTCGAAATGGCGCTCGCCATAGAGAAAATAGAGCCGCTGGGCTTCGGCATGGGCGCTGGTTTCGGGGCGGGCGCCGTAGTAGGCCGCCGACAGGCCCGCCTTGATGGTGCGGGCCAGTTCGGTCTGGGGCGGAGCGATGACAATACGGCTGGTTTCAAGGCTTGCCACCTGCTGGGCGATCGCTGGGGGCGCAATCGCGGCAGCGACCAGAAGGGCGACCAGGCTGACCAGAACCTTATTCATCATTGCTCCTGACGGCGTGACGCAAGGGCTGGGACAAGTCGAATCCGGCCCATCCAGGCCCGCCACTGAAAATCAATATCCTGCAAACCTTAACGGGGGCAATTGCTCGCAAAAGAGTGAAACCGAGATGTGGCGGGTCTGCAACGGTTCTCCGCTCCCGGATCTGCCAATGGTCTAGAACTTGTAGTTCACGCCGGCCCGAACCACTGAGAAGCGCTGGGTGATGTCGCGATTGCCCACCGGCAGTCCGGCGTAAGTTTGCTTGCCAAGGTCGACATAGAGATATTCGGCTTTGAACGAGAGATTGGCAGTGGCCTGTGCCTCAAGGCCAAGGCCGGCAGTCCAGCCAATGTGGTTGGCCGATTGCCAGACGACGACACCGGTGTTCTCCTGCGCGGTGCCACGGCCATAGGCCACGCCGAGCGTTGCATAGGGCATGACCTGGCCGATGGGCACGCCGGCACGAGCACGCAGGGTGCCGTAGAAATCGGTCCTGGCCTCGAAGGTGCCGCCGGCAATGGGTTCCGCGTAGCCGATATTGGCCCATTGCAGATCGGCCTCGCCGCCGAGAATGAAGCCACCCATATCCATGTTGTAGCCAGCCTGCGCACCCAGGCTCCAACCGCCACTGTTGTTGTCGGTCACGCCGCCGGGCAGGGCCGGGGAATTGATCGTGGTGCCCCAGCCATAGCCACCGCTGACGCCGGCATAAAAGCCGTTCCACTGCATGACGCTGGTCGGGGAGTAGACCGGCGAGGTATTGCCGCCCCAGTTGAGGTCGGCTGCATGGGCCGGGGCCGAAGCCACAATGAGGGCAAGGAGCGCGGGTCCGGAAAGTCGCATGATGGCCTCTTCGTTAAGGATTTGACGCAAATTCGCGCCAATCTCTTAACGGTCCGGTAAGGAACAGGGTTAACGCGCAGGGTTCCTGTTCAAAATCGGTGGTTCAGGCCGCGTCGTTGATCAGGCCCTCGGCCATGCCGTATTCGTGAAGCTTGCGATAAAGGGTCGAGCGGCCGATGCCCAGGGCCCGGGCCACGCGCGACATGCGGCCGCCATGATGGTCGATGGCAAAGGCGATGGCCTCGCGCTCGATCTCGGAAAGAGCCTGCAATTCACCGCTATCAGAGAGGAAACGATCGCGCGCAGAGACCGGCTCGGGCTCCTGGCGGATGCGGGCTGACGCGGCGTCGATATGGACCGGCTGGCTTGGTGCAGGAACCTTCTCGACCGCCCGCAATGCCTCTTCGCGGCCTGCGGACTGGGCGACGATCTGCGGAAAATCCTGAGTCTCGAGGAAGGGCCCGTCGCTGAGCACAATGGCGCGATAGACGGTATTTTCGAGCTGGCGCACATTGCCTGGCCAGTCATAGGCGGTGAGCAGGTCCACCACAGCGGGCGAAGTGCCCAGCACGCGCTTGCCAGCTTCGGCAGACAAGCGGGCGATGAAATGATCGACCAGCGCCGCCAGATCTTCCCGGCGTTCGCGCAGCGGCGGCACATAGATGGGGAAGACGTTGAGGCGATAATAGAGGTCTTCGCGGAACTCGCCGGACTTGGCCAGGTTCAGCAGGCGCCGATTGGTGGCCGAGATCAGCCGCACGTTGACCTTTTCGGTCTTGCTGGCGCCGACCGGTTCGATCTCGCCCTCCTGCAGAGCCCGCAGCAATTTGACCTGGATTTCGAGCGGCAGTTCGCCGACCTCGTCGAGGAACAGCGTGCCGCCATGGGCCTCGGCAAACTTGCCGGCCTGGTCGGCATGGGCGCCGGTAAAGGCGCCCTTCTTGTGCCCGAACAGCACCGATTCGACGAGATTGGGGGGTATGGCGCCGCAATTGACGGTGATGAAGGGCTTGCCGGCCCGATCCCCTGTGCCCTGGATGATGCGGGCTACAAGTTCCTTGCCAACGCCGGTCTCGCCCTCGATCAGCACCGGGATCGTGCTCTTGGCCGCCTTGGCACAGAGCGAGATGACCCTGGCCATGCTGGGGGCGGTGGCGATCATGTCCTTGCGAGAAAAAGTGCCGGCCTTGCGGGCATGCTCGGCGCGAATGGCGGCTTCGAGCGCATCGAGCTTGAGGGCATTGCGCAGCGAGATGATCAGCCGCTCCGGCGCCACGGGCTTGACGAAATAGTCGGCCGCCCCCTGACGCATGGCGGAGATGACGGTTTCGAGCGAGGCATTGGCGGTCTGGATGATGACCGGGGTATTGAGTCCCTCCTTGCGCATGACGTCCATCACACCCATGCCGTCGAGATCGGGCATGACCAGATCGAGAATCATGGCGCCCAGCTGGGGATCGTCGCGGAGGATGGTCAGTGCCTGCTCTCCGCCTGTCGCGGTGATTGGCTTGAAGCCTGCCCGGTTGGCAATCTCGGCGGTCAGCCGCAATTGCACCGGATCATCATCCACGACCAAAACCCGCGTCATATCTGCCCCAAATCCATATTGCCAACACGAATCGTGATGTGCCGTTTTGGGAAAGACGATGCCGCCCGGTCCTTAAGAGGATGTTAATCCTAACGAATTTTCGACATGGGACGGACATGAAAAAGGGCCGCGGCAAAAGCCGTGACCCTCCAGAGCAATAGAATTCTGATTTGCCGCCTTATTGCCGCGTAGGGCCCTGGAGCTTGTAAAGTTCGTCCTTCACTTCGAGTTTCTTGCGCTTGAGCGCTGTCACCATCAGGTCATCGGCTTGCCGATTTTGGGTTTCCGACTGGATCATGCGATCCAGTTCCTGATGGCGCCTTTCCAGCGCTGCGATGTGGCCTTCAGTCGTCATGACAACTCCTTTCAGCGTGTTGGACAGGGCCATCGTCACAAATATTTCATGCGTTGTCGACGCCGTTTCCGAAGTCGCTGGAAATCAGATGCAAAACTCTCTGTGATCAGTTAACCAAGAGTGTGATCGATGCCTCGGCCTACTGGTATCCCGATGCTGCAACTGAACAAGGAACAGGAAGCCCAACTGGGTCTGGAACTGGCGACAAAACGCCAGGAACACTCGGATTTGGACGCTGCCATCCACACCCTGACGCAGTCGCAACTGGCGGACCGGATGCTGATCCAGCGGCTCAAGAAGCGCAAGTTGACCCTCAAGGACCGGATCGTTCAGCTCGAGAATATTCTTCTGCCCGACATCATCGCCTGAGCGCTCCAGCGCCTTGTTTTGTGGCGACAATTGAGCTAGAGCGCCTGACGATCCGATGAAATCGAATCGTGCACTCTAGTTTTTTGGTTTCGCATCGGAATCGCCCGAAAACCGCGTAGCACTTTTCGGTCCGATGCTTGGGTTCCGCGCCTTGCGGAGCGGGACGGGGGAATCGCCATGCTCAAGCCACCGGTCGCTATCGTCATGGGCAGCCAGTCCGACTGGCCGACAATGCGCCTCTGCGCCGAAACCCTCGAAACGCTCGAAGTCGAATATGAGGCGCGCATTGTTTCCGCGCATCGGACGCCTGAGCGCATGGTAGACTTTGCAACCAATGCACGCGCCGAAGGCGTCAAGGTCATCATTGCCGGAGCGGGCGGCGCGGCGCATCTACCGG
Organism: Devosia sp. CAU 1758; assembly: GCF_054482695.1. Taxonomy (NCBI): domain Bacteria; kingdom Pseudomonadati; phylum Pseudomonadota; class Alphaproteobacteria; order Hyphomicrobiales; family Devosiaceae; genus Devosia; species Devosia sp. CAU 1758. The sequence goes on from NZ_JBTLRJ010000001.1 coordinate 154,724, forward strand.
GTATGATCGCCGCGATGACGACATTACCGGTATTCGGCGTGCCGGTGCGGTCCAAGGCGCTCAATGGCCTGGACAGTCTCTATTCCATCGTGCAGATGCCCGGCGGCATTCCGGTGGGCACGCTGGCCATCGGCGAGCCGGGCGCCATCAATGCGGCGCTGTTGGCAGCGTCCGTGCTGGCGCTCAGCGACGAGGACCTGGCCGAGCGGCTCGATGCGCATCGGGCAAGCCAGACCCAGGCCGTGCCGCATTTCCCGACCGATCTCGAGTAGCGCCTTGACCGAAAAATCCACCATCCTAAAGCCCGGCGCCACCATCGGCATTCTCGGGGGCGGCCAGTTGGGGCGCATGCTGGCGCTGGCAGCAGCGAAACTGGGTTTGAAGAGCCATATCTATTGTCCGGATCCGCAGAGCCCGGCTTTCGATGTCACGCCGTTCAAAACCGTGGCCGCTTATGACGATGTGGAAGCCTTGAAGAGTTTTGCCGCGCAGGTTGATGTCATCACCTATGAATTCGAGAATGTGCCGGCGGCGACGGCCGAGGTGCTGGCGGGCGTAAAGCCCCTGCGCCCCGGAGCCAATGCGCTGGCCATCTCGCAGGACCGGCTGGCCGAAAAGAGTTTCCTTGCCTCCAAGAACATCCCGGTGGCGCCTTATCGCGCCGTGCACAACCTGGATGAATTGCGCGTCGCCGTGGCCGAGCTGGGTCTGCCGGCGGTCCTCAAGACCACGCGGTTGGGCTATGATGGCAAGGGCCAGCGCGTGTTGCGCGCGCCCGGTGATGCCGAAGCGGCCTTTGCCGAACTGGCCCCGCACCCGCTGGTACTTGAAGGTTTTGTACCCTTCGAGAAAGAAATCTCTGTGGTGGTGGCGCGGGGGCTCGATGGCACGGTGCGCGCCTTCGATGCCGCCGAGAACGTCCATCGCCACCATATCCTTTATACCTCCACCGTGCCCGCCGACATTCCGCCCGGCGTGGAGAAGCATGCCGCCATGCTGGCCAAGGTAATCGTCGTGGCGCTCGATTATGTCGGCGTCCTGGGGGTGGAGTTCTTCGTCATTCCGGGCGAGCGTCCGACCCTGATGGTCAATGAGATCGCGCCGCGGGTGCACAATTCAGGGCACTGGACCGAGGCCGTGTGCCTCACCGACCAGTTCGAGCAGCATATCCGCGCCATTGCCGGCTGGCCGCTGGGCGACCCGCAGCGCATGGCCGATGTGGTGATGCAAAACCTTGTGGGCGACGAGGTGGAGATGGTGCCGGGCGGGCTCGATGGCGATAGCCAGCCGCACCTCTATGGCAAGACTGAAGCGCGGCCGGGACGAAAGATGGGGCATGTTAATCGGGTGGTGCGAGGGGGCATCATTTCTTAAGCCACCTTTTCATCGCCTCCACCACCGGCCCGGGGTTCTCTATCGTCGGCAGGTGCGCGGCATCGGGAAACTGCACCAGTTCGGCGCCCGGAATGCTTGCTGCCATTTCCTTGGCCAGGTCAAGCGGCGTCATCTTGTCGAGTTCACCCACGCCGACCAGTGTCGGGACAGAAATGTCCTTCAGCATGGGCAGGGAATCGACCCGGCCCGTGATCGCCTTTTGCTGGCTTATATAGACTTCGCCACCGACGCGTTCGGACATGGCCTGCACCTCATCGGCGAGTGGCGTGCCCAGATGATGCGGGGCGACGAGCTGCCCCAGCAGGCCACGCGAGACGCCGATGAACTTGCCCTCTGCGATCATCGCGATGCCTTTGCGGCGAGTTTCGCGGCGTTCTTCGGTATCGGCACGGGCCGAAGTGTCGAACAGCGCCAGATGGGTGACGCGCTCAGGCGCCTGGCGCATGATTTCGAGCGCCACATAGCCACCCATGGAGAGGCCGGAGAGGGCAAAGCGCGGGGGCGCTGCCGCGAGGGTCCGTGCAGCCATGGCGGCGATGGTATCGTCAAGCCGGAGATCGGCAACCATGGGGGCCACGTTGCCTGACAGCCCGTCGATGATGTCGCGCCATAGCCGGTGGTCGCAGATGAGGCCGGGCAGGAAAACGAGAGGTTGATACATGTGGCGTTCCTTGGTGGTTCCTCGGGGATAGTTGGTGGCAAAGGAAGGGGCAAGATGTCGGCTATTTTCCTCCAGCAAAGTGTGGACAGAGGCCGATTGTTGGGCTATAGACCCCGCCACGGTGACCGGCCCCGCTGGTCGGCGGGGTGGTTTTATGGCTATCTCGCTTCCATCCACACAGTTTGCATAGCTTTGAAAGGGCGGTTGACCTTTGCAAGTAGTCGTTCGCGATAACAATGTTGACCAGGCGCTGCGCGCGCTCAAGAAGAAGCTGCAGCGCGAAGGCGTCTTCCGCGAGATGAAGTTGCGCAACTATTACGAGAAGCCTTCTGAGAAGAAGGCTCGCCAGAAGGCCGAGGCCGTGCGTCGCGCCCGCAAGCTGGCCCGTAAGCGCGCCCAGCGCGAAGGCGGTATCGCTGCCCCACCGGCGCGGACTGCAGCGACACCCGGCCGCAGCTAAGTTTCGGTCTTGCGGTTTTGAGAATTTGAACGCCGTCCCATTGGGGCGGCGTTTTTCATTGATCGGCGTAATAGCGCCGCTGCAGCAGCGCCGTGACTATGGCCAGTAAAGCCAGGACGGGCAGTACTGTGACCAGTGCCGCGTGGGCGTCCGGAAACAGCGCGATGGCCAGCAGCGACGCGACAAAGCCGCCGCCCATCTGGAAAAAGCCAGTCATTGCCCCCGCTGCGCCGGCAATGTGGCCGTAGCGCGCCATGGCAGCGACGGTGGCGCTGGGGCCGATGGCTGGCAGCGCCAGCATCCACAGGCTCACTGGCGCCATGACGGCGATCACCGAGTCGGGAAACAGTCGCGGCGCGATAGCAAAGCCCAGTCCGCCCATGCCGAGCAGGATCAGTCCCAGGACGATCAGTTGCGGACCGTCGAGTTTGTGGGCCAGGCGACCCGCGACCAGGTTACCGATGATGAAAGAGCCGGTCTGGGCCAGCAGCGCCATGGCGAACTGGAAGGGCGTGAGACCGATTTCCTCGATGAGGATGAAGGGCAGCAGCGCCGCGAAAGCATAGAAGCCACCAAAGGCCAGAGCCAGCAGCAGGGCCGGCATCAGAAAGTCGCGGGCCCGCAACAGGGTAGCATAGTTCGCCAGTACGGTGCGGGGCGCGAGCTGTACGCGCGCGGTTTCGGGCAGCGTTTCACGCGCGCCAAAGCCAAGCAGGGTGATGACGGCGAGGCCGAACCCGGCCATGATGGTGAACATCAGGTGCCAGCTTCCGGCGAGCATGATAAGGCTGCCCAGGCTCGGTGCGATCGCCGGGGTCACTGTCAGGATGAGGTTGACCAGGGTGAGAATGCGGACAGCTTCCATGCCGACGAACTGGTCGCGCACCATGGCGCGGGACAAGGCACCCCCGGCCGACACACCGAAGCCTTGCATCATGCGTCCGAGCAACAGCATTTCAAGGGTCGGCGCCATGGCGCAGACCACGGAGCCGAGAACATAGATCGCAAAGAACGCCACCCCGACCCAGCGGCGGCCATAGCGGTCGGAGAGCGGGCCGCAGATCAATTGGGAAATGGCAAAGGCGGCGAAATAGACACTCATGGTCAGCTTGCCGCCGGCATCGGTGGCGCCCAGATCGGCGACGATAGAGGGCAGGGCGGGGCCGTAGAGCGTCAGGCTCAGTGGCCCGGTGGTGACCATCAGCCCGCCGATAATGGCGGTGCGCCGGGGGGACATCCCCAGCAGTCTGGGGGACTTCACGGGTTGACGGCTCTCTCGAAGAAGGGCTCGGCCTGGTCCCAGATGCCGGCATCCCAGAGATCGGAATGACCTGCATCGGGCACGATCCAGAGCGCGTCCTTGTTGGGCGCCAGGGCGTGGAGCCGTTCGCCATTGGAAACGCCAATGGTGCGATCACCGGTGCCGTGGGCCACGAGGACCGGCTCGGTGACGTCCTTGATCCAGAGATCGTTGCGGAACTGGTCCTGCATGACCAGCCCGACGGGGAGAATGGGATAGCGTTCGGCCGCCACGCCAACAGCTGACAGGAAAGGCGTTTCGAGCAACAGTGCCGAAGCGTCGCGCTGGCTGGCGACATAGGTGGCGGGGCCGGAGCCCAGCGAGCGGCCCCAGATCAGGATGGGCGCGTCGGTTTCGGCGTTCAGCCAGTCATAGGCGGCGAGGGCGTCGTCCAGGATACTGGCCTCGGAGATATCGCCGGGCGAGGCGGGAAAGCCGCGATAGTCAAAGGCGAGGAACCCATAGCCCTCGGCGACGAACTGCTCGTAGCGCTCGTTCTCCTCAGAGAAACTCTTGGAATTGCCCTTGTAGTAGAGGATTACCGGTTGGCCCGGCGCTGGGGGCTGGTACCAGCCATTGACCAGCGCGTCGCCACTGTCGATGGCCACGTCGCGGGCGCCGGCAAGGGCAGTGTCGGCCAGTGTGAAGACCTCGCCGGTGGCGTTGTACTGAAGGGCGCGCTGGTTGAAATACATATAGGCGATAATCCCTGCATAGCCGGCAATGACGAGGACCAGCAGGGCAAGCAGCACAGTGCGTAGCGGTTTCACGGTCGAATCCCGGACAGACGATTTGTGCCCATTATAGCAGGCGCCACGGGTCTGTCAGAGTTCGGAAATGGTCTTGTCGAGCGCCTGGGCAAACACCTCGTCGGGCTGGGCGCCGGAGAGGGCATATTTCTCGCCGAAGACGAAGAAGGGCACGCCGCGAATACCCTGCTGGGCGGCACTGGTCGCCAGTTGCGCGGTGATGGCGAGTTCGCTTTCGTCATTGATGGCGTCGAGCGCATCGCCCCGATCCCAGCCATGTTCAGCGGCGATATCCATCAGCACATTGTCGTCATTGATCTGCTGGTATTCCAGGAAATGGGCATCAGTAACGGCCTTGGCCACGAGATGTTGGTTGCCATTGGGTTTGGACAGCCGGATGAGAGTGTGGGCCTTGGCGGTATTGTAGCGGCGCACCTGCTTGCTCAAATCGAGAGTGATGCCAAGCTTGGCTGCCTCTTCTTCCACGCGGGCATACATTTCCGCGGGATCGCGCCCATATTTCTCACGCAACATTTCATGCACATCAACGCCTTCGGGCGGTGTCGTGGGGTCAAGATAGTAGGGGTGGTTTTCAATCTCGACTTCGATGTCGTCAGCCAGATTGGATATGGCCTGATCAAGCCGCGCCGACCCTACCAGACACCAGGGGCAGACCACGTCGGTAAAGACGTCGATCTTGAGCAGCTTGGCCATGATGCACTCCGAAAACAGAAAACTCCCGCCCAGATGGCAATCCGGGCGGAAGGTGGCAAGAGGGAACCTCGAGGTAACTGTCAGGCCGCGGGGGCGGGCTCCGTGCCCTGCATGAGCGCAAAGGGCGGCGAATAGGCCGCAGCGATGGCGAGACCCATTGTGGCGCTGAAGCCGATGACAACGAGCATGGGGGTCATCATCCAGCCGGCCAGGGGCGATATTGCGGCGGCGCGGCGAGCCGTTGCGAGCGCCAGGAGCAACAGGGCGGTACACACCATGGCCAATTGCAGGGAATCGAGCGGCGGGGTGACGAAGGGCAGGAGGATATAAGCTGCTGTCAGCATAGCCAGCCAAGTCCTCGCCCGCCGGCTCTTGGCGTGCTGTGTCACCGCCCAGAAGGCGCCGCCGAGCAAAGCGAGCTGCACGAGATGGGCAATTGCTCCGGCCCAGCCGGGAAGGCCGAAGGGGGCAAAGAATAGCGGTAGGACGCCAATCTGTTCGGCGCCCAGATTAACGAGCCCGAATGCTCCCATTGGCAGGCCCATGCAGGCGATCAGGGTCAGTGCGGCGCGCAAATTTGTGGCGGAACGAGAGCCGGGACGAGCGTTGGTGAGCGTTGCTGTGGTGGCCATGATGCGGCTCCCCATTGGCGGATTGTGCCGGATCAATGGGTGGGCGGACCAAAGGGTTCCGTTTGCGTCAACCCGTGAACAGCGGTGACGGCACTTGCGGTGCGGGCCACGGCCCCCTATTGCGAGCGTGACGAGCCCTTGGAGTAATGCAATGGCAGCCCCGGACCAGAACGAGCGGATCGATGCGCTGGAAACGCGCGTCGCCTATCAGGACCAGACCATCGAGGACCTCAATGCGGCGCTGACCGCGCAGTGGCGGTCCATCGACCTGCTGACCCAGAAACTGGCCCAGCTCGAAGAGCAGGTCCGCTCGGGCAGCCATATCGCCGACCCCTCCACCGAGAGTCCGCCGCCACATTACTGAGGTTCTAGGCCTCAGTTGAAAGCGAGGACGGCGCAGAAGATCGTGCCGACCAGGGCCGTGCGCATGGTGAGGCTGAAGACCTTGGGCGGAATAGACCTACCCCATGGGGTAAACCCAATTGCCATGGCCAGGATGATAACGGCGACACAGGCCATCTTGGCAACAAACCAGGGATTGGCCCATAAGCCGACATCGTAGCGGATGGCGACCATCAGCACGCCCGTGAGCACCAGTATCACAAGGCTCAACCTGGCATTGATGCCGAGGCGCCTAGTCAGCGGGCCCAGTACGGTGCGGCCTTCGGCGCCCAGCGCCATCATGGCGGGCACCAGAACTGGCATGATCAAATTTGTGGTGGCTGCGAACAGCAAGGCGCCGAAATGGATGAACAGCAAGACCCGGAAAATATCGTCCATGCGGACCCTCATTGTGCCGGGTGATGCCGGCTTGTGCTGATGATGGCCTCGTTGCTACAACCTCAACATTAGTTGAGGTCAAGGCCGATGTTCAAGAATTTGCTCAGTGTGGGTGAGGTGGCGCAGCGCGCCGGCGTGGCCGTCTCGACGCTCCACTTTTACGAACGCAAGGGGTTGATCCAGTCTCTGCGCAATAGCGGCAATCAGCGGCGCTTTGAACGCAGCGTGTTGCGGCGGGTGGCGGTGATCCAGGTGGCGCAGAGCGTGGGATTGTCGCTCGAGGAGATTGGCGCTGCCATGAAAGACCTACCCACAGATCATGCGCCCGGTGTTGCCGACTGGGAGGCCATGTCGCGCCATTGGCATGCTGCGCTGGATGCGCGCATTATCCGCATGGAACGGCTGCGCGACGGGCTGGCAAACTGCATCGGCTGCGGCTGCCTTTCGGTCGACACCTGTCCGCTGCGCAACCCAGCCGACAGTCTTGGGCGCCAGGGCAAGACGGGCGCACGCATTCTCCTTGGAGACTGACGATCAGGCTGTGGTGCGCTCCACACCCACGGCGTCGCGGAAGGCGGTGATGTGGGGGGCGGGTGGTTCGCCCTCGGGGGCGGTGTCAGTCCAGTAGTGATTATGGGTGAACAGGCGCCAGCCCAGCCGACCCCAGGCAATCTCCACGCGGATGTCGCGGACAGCCCGTCCGAACCGATCCTTGCCCGCCAATGGCCCGGAAATGGCGTCACCGAGCAGGAAGATCGGGGAATCGGCCCGGTCATAGAGGTTGGTCCAGCGCACGGCCGAGAAGACCGCGGCGTGGTGCGCCACCTGTCCCTTCTGCCCGTCCGGAAAGAGCGCGCCGCGCGTGTCGTCATAGGGCTCGGCCGGGGCGGTGGGCAGGACGCGCTCGGTCTTCATGCGGGCAAAGTCGTCGCGGCCATCGGTGATGAGGAATTCCGCGCTCGAAAGCGGCGAGCCCAGGGTCACCAGATCGGAAATCTTCCAGCCCGACAGCTCGGTGGTGCCGGGCTTGCCCTTCTGCATGCGCAGCGCCTCGAACAGCCGCCATTGCAGCTTCTGGTAGATCTCGATGCTCTCATCCGACCAATCAGATTGGGGAGATGCGGCCACGAATTCGTCAAGGGCGGCAAAGGCGGAAACGGCCTCGGGGCCGGGGGGATTGTCCTTGGTCGGTCCCACCTCGCGCCAGAGAATGTGCAGCAGGTCATAGGCCAGCACCGATCCCAGCGAATGGGCGACCACGACGACGCGGTCATATTCGGGGTCATCGTGCAGCGCCTTGAGCAAGGCCAGGCCGCGATTGCGCACGCCCTGCCGGCTTTGCACGGTCTCGGTCTGGGCCGAGAGATAACTGGCGGCGTCGCCGAAATAGGGCAGCAGCAGGGTATCGGCCAGATAGGCCAGAGTGCCGAGCAGCATCAGGTTCACCACATGGCCGTTCCAGCCAAAGCTGTCGAGCACGCCCACGGCGATCACCACTATAAGTAGTGGCGTGGGAATGGTTTTTAGAACCTGCAGCGGACGGAAGAATTTTGGCAGCAGGATCAGCACCAACCCGGTCAGGCTGATGATATGGCCGCGCACCGCCTCTTCGGAGAAAAAGTGTTCGTACCAGTTGAAATCGAGCAGTAGCGGCAGCGCCAGAAGGGCGCCCAATGCGCTGATGATGGTCACTACGGTCAGCATCCAGAACACTGCCCAGGGCCATTTCATATGGTCGGGCACATAGGCCGGGTCGATCCAGAGCAGCCGCCGAATCCAGCGCCAGAGATTGCGCAGCGGCGTCGCGTTCAGCAGGTCGGCGTAGTAGAGCTCGAAGAAGTCCGTGCGGCGGCCATTGTGCTCGGGCGTGGTGATGCGCTGCAATTCATAAAGGCCGCTCTTGTCGTCCGGCACGATCCAGATGGGCCGGGGGCGGGGATGATCTTCGCCCGGCGTATCGAGCTGCGGGTTTTTTTGCCAGAGGGCTTCAACGAAGTCGCGGATGGTGCCCATGGGCCGCTGTTCGCCCTGGCCGTGGATGACCACGATGGCCTGTCGTTTGATCGGCTCTGGCGCTGGTGCCGCAATGCGCTTGCGCGGTGCTCTGGCCATGTGATCTCTCCCGCGATCCCTGCGCAAGACTAGGGCAGAAGTGCCAAAGAGAAAACTGCAAAGAAAAGGCCCGCCGAAGCGGGCCATTCCAATCTTGGAGGCAGAGCATAAGTCTAGTGGCCGAAAGCCTTGACGATCTCTTCGGTCATCTTCTTGGCGTCGCCGAACAGCATCATGGTGTTGTCGCGGTAGAACAGCTCGTTCTGGACGCCGGCATAGCCAGCCGCCATGCCGCGCTTGATGAACAGCACCGTGCCTGCATCCTCGACGTTAAGCACCGGCATGCCATAGATCGGCGAGGTCTTGTCGGTCTTGGCCGAGGGGTTGGTCACGTCATTGGCGCCGATGACAAAGGCCACGTCAGACTGGGCGAATTCGGAGTTGATGTCTTCGAGCTCGAACACTTCGTCATAGGGTACATTGGCTTCGGCCAGGAGCACGTTCATGTGCCCGGGCATGCGGCCGGCCACGGGATGGATGGCGTATTTGACCTCGACGCCTTCGGCCTTGAGCAGGTCGGCCATTTCACGCAGCGCGTGCTGGGCTTGGGCGACGGCCATGCCATAGCCGGGCACGATGATGACCTTGCCGGCATTTTTCATGAGGAATGCGGCGTCGTCAGCCGCGCCCTGCTTGACCGGACGGTCATCTTCCCCTGCGGCGGCGCCGCCCGAAGTATCGCCACCAAAGCCACCCAGGATCACCGAGATGAACGAGCGATTCATCGCCCTACACATGATGTAGGAGAGGATCGCGCCCGAGGAGCCGACGAGGGCGCCGGTGATGATCAGCGCGGTATTGCCCAGGGTGAAGCCGATGCCCGCCGCGGCCCAGCCCGAATAGGAATTGAGCATGGACACCACGACCGGCATGTCTGCTCCGCCGATGGGAATGATCATCAGCCCGCCCAGGATCAGGGCGAGAATGGTGATGGCCCAGAACAGGGTCGAATTGCCAGTGACGGCAAAGGCCCAGACCAGCACCACGATGGCAATGCCCATGGCGGCGTGGATGATGTGGCGCATCGGCAGGATGATCGGCTTGCCGCTCATATTGCCGTTGAGCTTGGCAAAGGCGATGACCGAGCCGGTGAAGGTGAAGGCGCCGATGGCGGTGCCGATCGACATTTCGATCAGCGCCTGAGCGTGGATATGCTCAAGCGTGCCGATGCCGAAGGCTTCGGGCGCATAGAGCGCGGCGGCGGCGACGAAGACGGCGGCGAGACCCACCAGCGAGTGGAAGGCAGCCACCAGCTGCGGCATATCGGTCATTTTGACGGTACGGGCCATAAAGGCGCCGATGCCGCCACCAAGACCGAGCCCGCCGATGATCAAGGCCCAGCTGACCCAGTCCGATGGTGCCGCGACGGCCAGGGTCGTGACCATGGCAATGCCCATGCCGACCATGCCGAACATATTGCCCTGGCGCGACGAGGAGGGGTGCGACAAGCCCCGGAGGGCCAGGATGAACAGAACGCCGGCGACCAGATAGAGAAGGGCGGCGATATTTGCGTCGATCATTTCGATCAGCCCTTTTTCTTGTACATGGCCAGCATGCGCTGGGTCACCAGGAAGCCGCCAAAGATGTTCACGCTTGCGAACACCAGGGCGATGAAGCCGAAGAGCTTGCTGACCCAACTGGCGTCATTGGCGAGATTGACGCCAACGGCCAGCAGCGCGCCCACAACGATCACCGAGGAGATGGCATTGGTCACGCTCATCAGCGGGGTGTGGAGGGCCGGCGTGACGCTCCAAACCACGAAATAGCCCACGAAGATCGCCAGGACGAAAATCGCGAGGCGGAAGGTGAAGGGGTCGATTGCCCCGCCAATGGCGCCATGGGCCACGGCGGCCAGATCGGCAATGGTTTCAGCACTGGTTTCCATTTACTTGGCTCCTCCCTTGAGGGCGGCGGGCTTTTTGGCTGCCGATTTCTTGGCCGCCGGCTTTGATGCGGCAGGCTTGGTCGCAGCAGGTGTTGCGGCAGCGGGTTTGGCCGCCGGCTCTGCAGGCGCAGGCGTCGAGGCCGGTGCGGCATCTGCCTTTGGCGCTGCTGGCTTTGCCGGAGCTTTCTTCGCCGCGGCCGTCTTGGCCGGGGCGGCAGCATTTGCCACCGCTTTCGGAGCCGCTGTCTTGGTCGCCGCCGCCTTGGTCGCGGCAGCCTTGGCTGGAGTCGTCTTGGCCGCAGCAGACTTGGCTGGAGCAGACTTAGCTGGAGCAGACTTGGCTGGAGCGGACTTGGGCGCGGCAGCGGGTTTGGCTGCGGCAGCGGGGGCTGCCACAAAATTGGGATGCACCACGGCGCCGTCTCGTGTGAGCACCGTGGCCTTGACCAGCTCGTCTTCCCAGTTGATTGCCAGCTTCTTTTCCTTGGCGTCGATCAGCGTGGTGATGAAGGCGAGAAGGTTGCGGGCGTAGAGCTGGCTGGCGGTGGTCGGGATGTGACCGGCAAGATTGGTGTAGCCGATAATGGTCACGCCATTGTGGGAAATCACCTTGCCCGGCTGGGTCAATTCGACATTGCCGCCGCGTTCGGCCGCGAGGTCGACGATCACCGAACCAGGCGCCATGCTTTCGACCATGGCCTTGGTCACCAGCTTGGGTGCTGGGCGCCCGGGAATGAGAGCCGTGGTGATGACGATGTCCTGCTTGGAAATGTGTCCGGCGACCAGTTCGGCCTGGGCCGCCTGCTCGTCCTTGGTCAGCTCGCGCGCATAGCCGCCCGTGCCCGAGGCGTCCTTGAGCGCATCGGTCATGATGAACTTGGCGCCCAGGGATTCCACCTGCTCGCCAGCAGCGGCGCGCACGTCGGTGGCGGTGACCAGGGCGCCGAGGCGCTTGGCGGTGGCGATGGCCTGCAAACCGGCAACACCGGCGCCCATCACGAAGGCCTTGGCGGGGCGCACTGTGCCGGCGGCGGTCATCATCATGGGCAGGGCGCGGTCGAACACGCCCACGGCCTCGATGACGGCCTGGTAACCGGCGAGGTTCGCCTGGGAGGAGAGAATGTCCATGACCTGCGCGCGGGTGATGCGCGGCATGAATTCCATGGAAACGGCAGCAATGCCGGCCTTGGCCAGCGCAGCAACGTCCTTTTCATTGCCATAGGGGTCGAGCGCGCCGATCAGCAACGCGCCCTTGTTGACGCCGGCCAGGTCGCCAGCGGAGGGGCGGCGCACGCAGAGCACCATGTCCGCGCCCTTGAGCGTGGCAGCGGCACTGGCGCCAATGGCGGCACCGGCCTCCTTGAACTGTTCGTCGCTGATGCGAGAGCCGGTTCCGGCGCCCTTTTCAACGGTGATTTCGCCGCCGAGGCCGATAAGTTTGGCGATGGTTTCGGGGGTGGCCGCGACGCGGCTTTCACCCTCGAACCGTTCGCGCAAGACGGCAATCTTCATGGAAACTCTCCTACCCGCCTGCCCGCGGGCAGGCTCGTTTCATGTGCCTGCTGGATTGGTTCTGATCAGGGATTGATCACGAAGTAGAGGATGACCGCCGTCGCTGCCAGCGCATAGATCGACCACTTCACGCCGGTAACGAAGCCGTTGTAGGTCTTTTCGTGCTCGACGTAGTCCATTGCGGATTCCAGTACCGGCTCGGGATGATGTTCGGGGCGGGTTTTGGCCATTGAGTCCTCGGAAGTATAGTCGTCAATTCGGGTTACGCCGAAAGTCTGGCGCTATGGCGCCGTCGCTTCCAGCTCGTCGATCAGGCCCTCGATCATCGAGAGGCCGAGCGACCAGAACTGAGGGTCTTTGGCATCGAGCCCGAAGGGCGCGAGAAGTTCGGAATGATGCTTGCTACCCCCTGCCTTGAGGAGCTCGAAATAGCGCTCCGCAAAGCCGTCACTGGCCTTCTCATACTGCGCGTAGAGCGAGTTCACAAGGCAATCGCCGAAAGCATAGGCATAGACATAGAAGGGCGAGTGGATGAAGTGCGGAATATAGGCCCAGAAGGTCTCATAGCCCTCATTGGCGATAATGCCTTCGCCGAGGGACGCGGCCTGCACTTCGAGCCAGAGCGCGTTGATCTCCTCGGTGCGCAACTCGCCCTGACGCCGCGCGGTGTGGACCTTGCGCTCGAATGTATAGAAGGCGATCTGGCGCACGACAGTATTGAGCATATCCTCGACCTTGCCCGAGAGCAGGGCAAAGCGCTGCTTCGGATCGGTGGTCTTGTCGAGCAGCGCCCGGAAGGTCAGCATTTCGCCAAAGACCGATGCTGTCTCGGCCAGGGTCAGCGGCGTATTGGCGAGGATCGGCCCCTGCGCGGCGGCCAGGCGCTGGTGCACGCCATGGCCCAGTTCATGGGCGAGCGTCATGATATCGCGGGTACGGCCGAGATAGTTGAGCATGAGATAGGGATGGGCGCTGGGCACGGTGGGGTGTGCAAAAGCGCCGGAGAGTTTGCCGTTGCCCGTTGGCGCGTCGATCCACCCTGAACTGAAGAAGGGTTTTGCCACGTCCGCCAGCTCGGGCGAGAAGCGGCCATAGGCGCCGAGCACGGTGGTGACGGCGCTGTCCCAATCCCAGACGCGTTCGTCGCTGGTGGGCAGGGGCGCATTGCGGTCCCAGGCATTGAGCCTTTCCTTGCCGAACCACTTTGCCTTCATCTTGTAGTAGCGGTGGGAAAGGCGCGGATAGGCGGCCTCGACGGCTGCCTGCAGCGCATCGACCACTTCGCGCTCCACCGCATTGGCCATGTGACGGCTGTCGGCAATATCCTCGTAACCGCGCCAGCGGTCGGCGATTTCCTTGTCCTTGGCCAAGACATTGGTAATGTGGGTGAACAGGCGCCCATTGGCCTTTAGGGTGGTTGCCAAGGCCTTGAAGGCTGCCTCGCGCTTGGCGCCGTCCTTCTCGGAGAGCAGGTGCAGGGTAGATTCAAGGTTGAGGGTCTCGCCGTCCACCTCGAACTCCAGGCTGGACAGCGTTTCGTCGAACAAGCGGTTCCAGGCCGAATAGGCAGTGACCGACTTGTCGTGGAACAGTTCTTCGAGCTTGTCGTCGAGCTGATAGGGTTTTGCCTTGCGCAGGTCCGCGAACCAGGTGCGGTAGCGTGCCAGCTCGGGGTCCCGATCGAGGGCGGCGTCGAGCTCGGCATCGTCGATGCGGTTGAGCTCAAGTTCGAAGAACAGCACCCGTGTTGAGAGATTGGTCAGCGCCTCATTGGTGTCGCCCATGAACTTGGCACGATCCGGGTCGGTCGACTTCTGCGCATATTGCAGGAACGAAAAGGAGCCGATGCGGCCGGTCAGGTCGCCCAGCACTTCGCTGGCCTTGATGGCCTCGATGAGGCGCCCGGACCGGGTGAGGTCGGCCAGCTTGCCCTTGTAATCGGCCTCGAACTTTGCCGCGAGCGCCTTGGCTTCGTCCATCGCCGCCCTGAACTCGGGGCTGTCCTTGCCGGGATAGAGATCGTCGAGGTCCCAAACCGGCAGGTTGCCGAACTGGTTGTGACCCTTTTGTGCGGTGGCGGACATGCAGGGGACTCCGGAATGCTGTTTCGGGGCGGACCTTAACGAGAGCGAGTCCGGCTGTGAAGGGCGTCACCAGACTTGGCGCCGCTCTCGCGCCTGATCGGAGGACGAAACGATGGGCAAGGCGGGCCTCACCCCGCCATGAGCCGTGTCGTACCCTCCCAGATCAATTGCAGAGCAAGCAGGAACACCAGCCAATAGGCGATGCGGTAGAACAGGCGCGCATCGATTCGGCGGACCAGATAGACGCCGAGGAACACGCCGGCCACGCCGACCGGGGCCAGGGTGGCCGAGAGGGTCAGGTTCTGCACATTGAGCTGGCCGAGGAAATAATAGGGTACCAGCTTGGCGGTGTTGACGATGGCAAAGAAGAACGCGGTGGTACCGGCATAGACCGCCGGAGGCAGGCGGCGCGGCAGCACGTAGATCTGAAAGGGCGGGCCGCCGGTATGGGATATGAAGCTGGTGAAGCCGGCGATGGAGCCCCAGAACGCGCCCCATGGTCTTGAGGGCGGCAGGCCCTCGAGTTTCTTGCGCAGCGGCAAGATGGCGTCGAGCACGAAGAGCAGCGTCACCACGCCAACCATCAGCAACACTACGGCATCGCTGACAACGGCCCAGAGAACCCAGCCGATCAGCGTGCCGATGGCGGCGCCGGGCAGCATGATCCGGAGGAGGCTCCAGTCGCATTCCTTGCGATACATCCAGATGGCCACCGCATCCATGCAGAGCAGCACCGGCAGCATCATGCCGGCGGCATCGCGCGGCAGCATGACCAGGGTCAGGAGCGGTACGCCGACCACGCCGAGGCCGCCGAGCAGGCCGGCCTTGGAGAGACCGACAATAAGCACCGCGGCCACGGCGATGGCCCAGAAGAAGACGGGATCAATCATGGGGAAGCAGAATCCGGAGGGAAGTCGCGCTATCCCGACCTTGGCAGGTGTGATTTGTCAACCGGGCCGGTTTTTTCCGTTCTGGCCGCCGGCTCGGGCGCATCGGCCTGCATGGCTTCGTGCAGCAGGGTCATGGACTGGCGAACCGTGCCGAGAAACGCCTCGTGGTCATTGCGCACGGCAAAGGCGCGTGCGAGCAAGTCCTCGTCGCGGATCTGGAAGTCGCGGGCAAGCTCTTCGGCCTCGGTCTCGGAATGGCCGAGATGGACCAGCACTCGCCTGCCCAATTGCAGGGCGGAGTGGAAGGTTTCACGCTCGAAGAGGGTCACGCCCAGTTCCATCAGGGCGTGGGCATGGCTGCGGTCCACGGCCCGGGCAGCAATGGCGACCTCGGGAAAATGCCGGCGCACATTGCGGGCAATATCGAGAATACGCTCGGTGCCGCCCACGGCGATGATCACCAATTCGGCCCGGCCGACCCCGGCGGAATGCAGCAGGTCGGCGCGCGAGGCGTCGCCATAGAAAACCTTGACGCCGAAGCGGCGCACCAGCTCGATCTGGGCCGCGTCGTCGTCGATCAGCGTCATGTCGTAGCCATGGCGGCGCAGCATGCGGGTGACGATCTGGCCGAAGCGGCCATAGCCGAGCACGACGATGCGGCGATGTTCGTCCATGGGGTCCGCCGCACGGTCGGTCCTGTTGCTGCGGGCATCAAGGCGCGGCGCCACCAGCTTGTCGAAGGCCAGCAGCAGCAGCGGCGTCGTGGCCATGGAGAGGGCGACGACAACGGTGAACATGGCAAAAGCGTCGGGGGCAAGCGCGCCATTGGTGTTGGCAAATTGCAGCACCACGAAGGCGAATTCACCGGCCTGGCTGAGGAGAATGGCGACCAGCAGCCGGTCGGCCCTGTTCATGCGGAAGATCGTGCAGAGCGCCAGGAGGATGGTGAACTTGATGCCGATGACCCCGAGCACCAGGGCGGCGATCTGCAAGGGGGTGTCGAGAAACTCGGAAAAGGCGATCGACATGCCCACCGAGACGAAGAACAGACCCAGCAACAGGCCCTTGAAGGGCTGGAGATTGCTTTCCAGTTCGTGCCGGTATTCGCTGTCGGCCAGGAGCACGCCACCGATGAAGGCGCCCAGGGCCGGCGAGAGGCCCAGGGCCTGCGTGGCCATGGCGGCCCCGATGACCAGGGCCAAAGCCAGCGCCGTGAAGGCCTCGCGAACGGCAGTGCGGGCGACAAAGGCTAGAAGTGGCCTGACCACGAAGCGGCCACCGATAATGGCGGCCGTGAAAGTGGCGAGCAGCAGGAACGAGGTCTGCCAGAAAATAGGGGAATCCACCTCGGCAACGGCCTCGGTGATCTCTGCTTCCAGAGAATTCCCGGTGGTGGCGAGCGCCAGCAGCGGCACGATGGCGAGGATGGGAATGACGGCGACATCCTGCACCAGCAACACGGCCAGGCTCGCCCGTCCCGCATCAGTGCGGGTGATGTCGCGCTGCTCGGCGGTCTGCATGGCAATGGCGGTCGAGCTCATGGCGAAGGCCAGGCCGACAATGATTGCCACGTTGAGCGCGAAGCCGGAGAAGGAAACGACAAGCGCGACGGCCAGCGTTGTCAGCAGCATTTGCGGCAGGCCAAGGCCCAACACCTTGTTGCGCATGCGCCAGACTTCGCGTGGCTGCAGGTCGAGGCCGATGAGGAACAGCATCAGCACGATGCCGAATTCGGCAATGTGGCGGATGGTGTCGCTGTCGGTGAGAAGCTTGAGGCCATAGGGCCCGATCAGGACGCCGGCGGCCAGATATCCCAATACTGTCCCGAGGCCGGTCGCCTTGGCCAACGGCACGAGCGCCGCGCTGGCAGCGAGCAGTGCGAAGAGGGCCAGCAGAATATTGTCTTCCATCCTGCTGGCCCTGTTTGGCTACTCGTCGTTGTCGGACTTGATCGACTTGAGCTTGGCAAAGACCGAATCGGCGTTCAGCTCGCCATCGGCGGACTGGGCGCCGTGGCCGGAGCCTTCGCCGCCATAGCCCTGGTCCCCTTCAGGGGAGAGGCGGGCATTGGCGCGGGCCATGGCTTCCTCGGCGGTGAGCAGGGTCGTGCCTTCGGGAATTTCGTTGGGCGAGGGGGCATCCTTGGAGGCGCGCTTGACCTCGAGATCAAGGTCGATCTGGCTGCAGAGGCCCAGGGTCACCGGGTCCATGGCGGCCAGGTTGGCGGCGTTCCAGTGGCTGTTCTCGCGCACCGAATCGATGGTTGACTTTGTAGTGCCGACCAGGCGCATGATCTGTGCGTCCTTGAGTTCGGGATGGTTGCGCACCAGCCACTTGATGGCATTGGGGCGCTCGTTGCGGCGCGAAATGGGGGTATAGCGCGGACCTTTGCGCTTGACGGCGGCGACGCGAACCTTGGGCTCGGAAACTTTCATGCGGTAATTGGGGTCGGCCTCGGCCTTCTCGATCTCGTCACGGGTTAGTTGACCGTTCTGGACCGGATTGACGCCCATGATGCCGCTGGCCACGTCGCCATCGGCAATGCCCTGCACTTCCAGCGGATGCAGGGTGCAGAAGGCGGCAATCTGCTCGAAGGACAGACCGGTATTGTCCACGAGCCAGACGGCGGTCGCCTTGGGCATCAGAAGGGACTGGGACATGGTTAAATTACTCCTGCTGGCGCGGCCGGTCTTCCTCCGGGCCGCTCCGCCTCTTGGCCTAATGCTGAGGGGGAACTACGCGCCAATATAGGGAAAATGCCGCGCAATCGCAACGGCTAACTCTCTTTCTCCCCGGCGCCGAACGCGGTGACGAGGATCAGCTTGCCGCGGTGCTGCCGGCTTTCCATTTCGGCATGGGCGCGGCTCGCCTGTTCGAGTGGATAGGTGGCGATGTCGGGCTTGATCCAGCCTGGACTCGCAAGCGAGGGGAGAAAGTCGGCGCGGATGCGCGCGGCAATGGCTGCCTTGGTCGCGGCGCTTTGCGGCCGCAGGGTCGAGCCGGAGAGGGTCAGGTCCTTTGCCATCATGGCGCGCAGCGGCACTTTGGCATCGGCCCCTTCCAGGGTCGAGACCTGGACGATGTGGCCGCCCCGCGCCGAGGCGGCGATATTGACGGCGGTAAGGGCGCCGCCCACCAGATCCACCACCCTGTCGGCGCCATGGCCATCGGTCAGCGCCATCACCCGCTCCGCAATGTTCTCGCGTGTACGGTCGATACTGGCGATGGCTCCCAGCCGGTCGCAATAGTCCGCCTTGTCCTCGTTGGAGACCACGGCAATGGCGCGGGCGCCAATGATGGAACAGATCTGGATGGCGGCGCCGCCGATGCCGCCGGCAGCGCCATGAACCAGCACAGTCATGCCGGGTTCGAGGCCTGCGCGCATGACCAGCGTCTGGGTTACCGTGAACCAGGTCTCGGGCAGGGCCGTCGCTTCGAGCATGGTCCAGCCATCGGGCACCGGCAGCACCTGGCCGAAGGGCACGGCGACATATTCGGCATAGCCCCCGCCATTGGTCAGCGCCATGACCCGATCGCCAGGTTGAAAGCCGGTGACTGCGTCGCCCGTGGCGATGATTTCGCCAGCCACTTCCAGCCCCGGCAAAGGTGAGGCACCGGGCGGCGGCGCATAATGGCCGCGCCTCTGCGCCAGGTCGGGGCCGTTGACGCCCGCCGCCGCAACCCGGATCAGGACCTGATCGGGACCCGGACGGGGTACCGGTTCGCGGCAGGGCGTCAGAACGTCCGGCCCGCCGGGGGCAGCAATAGCTATGGCCATCATGGTGTCGGGAATGTTCATGGCACCATGCTGGCGCAAGCGCGCTTGCCGGGCAAGATGGCTGCGCTAAACTCAGGGCGTTGAGTTCAGTATGGAGCCAGAAGAATGGACGAGGAACTGCGCAAGCGGCCGGTGAGCCACGAAATCGGCATGGGCCTCGATGCTCTTTCGGTGGCCGAACTGGAAGAGCGGATCACCCTTCTGGAAACCGAGATTGCCCGCCTCCGCTCGGCCATGGCGGCCAAGGGCGATTCCCGCAAGGCAGCGGACGCCGCGTTCAAATTTTAGCGGCCGCACTTTCGTGATGGCACCGAACGCCCGCCAGCGCGTTCAATTTCCGACCCTCGTTAGTGTTAACAAGGGGTTATGTTTCGTTTCCTTCAGTCAGACGGGTAGCTTTGCCCAATTGCTGGAAGGGGGAGTTGCAGAGTGGACTGGAATCTTTTGGGTGTGGCGCTGCTGCTGACGCTGAGTGGACTTTATTTTCTCGAGTCCGAGCGTTCACAGGCGCCATTGCAGGAGTTTCCGGCAAGGGTGCTGAAACCCGCGCGCACTGCGCTTGAGCGGGCCTGGCAGACCGAGCCGGTAAAGGTGTTCATGCGGCAATTGCTGGCCGCAAGGCACCGGCGCTGCGACCTCTGGCTTATCGACAAAGGCGGGCTCTAGGCCCATTTCGCTTGCACATCGGGAGGAACTGGAAATGCTGCGGCAGGCCGATCTTATACTTGAAGGTGTTAATGCTCATGAGGTCGCTTCGCTGCGCGCCCTGGCCGAAGGAACTGTCCTGCCGGCGCGCGCCGGGATATCGCGCCGCTTCACGCCAAGGGCTGGGTCGACATGTTCGGCGACGACGCCATCATCACGCTCACTGGCCGCACCTTGCTGGACCGTCAATCGGTAAGGTTGCGGTGAAGTCAATTTGCAGGGTTAAGAAATCGCTGCCTGTTAATGTCAAATTAATCTTTGGGCGGTAACGTCAGGTTATTCAGTTTGTTCTGGATTTTTCAGAGTGGTTTCTCCCTCTGTTTGACGCCTCCCTGTTAACTTCGAGAGCTGCACTCGTGCGGCTCTTTTTCTTTTTCAGGGCTAGGGTTTGACGCGTCACGCTTCGACCACAAAATTAATAATACTGGGACCCTTGGGATGACCCGCGAGCCGCTTGGGTCTAGCATGGGCTATCGGAGGGCGACCCTTGGCCGACAACGGTGAATCGAGGCACGCAATATCAATCGGTCCGCGCATCGTGGCGTCGGGCGGGTTCGATATGCTTTACCGCGAAGGCATGGGACTGATCGAGGAAGTGGCCTCCTATCTCGACGCCGAAGGGCGGATCGAGAGCCGGGTGCTGCCGCGCGAAGCGGGCTTCCTTTATGCCACCGAATCCATGCGCCTCACCACGCGCCTGATGCAATTGGCCTCCTGGCTCTTGTTGCAGCGGGCCGTCAATGAAGGCGAGATTTCGCGCGACAATGCCCGCTCCGAAAAGGAGAAGGTCAAGTTCTCCGCCACACCCAGCCAGCGCGGCGGGCCGGGCTATGACCAGCTGCCGGAAAAGCTACGCGACTTCATCGACAAGGGCGACCGCCTGTTCGAGCGCGTGATGCAGCTCGATGCGCTGGAAAAGGGCAATCTGCCCGAAATGGTGCCTGGTGTTGCCAATGGCGTGGCCGACCAACTCTCCCGCCTCAAGGCCGCGTTCGCCCGCGCCGAATAGGGTTACCCGCCCCGCATTCTACAGCCACCCTATCAGGGCTCCGGACAAGACAAAGCCCGGCGCGCGGGCCGGGCTTTCTCGAAGACTTCGCGAAGAGCGACTGGCTTACATGCCAAGGCCCTTGAAGCGCTCCTTGAAGCGCGAAACGCGGCCGCCGCGATCCATCAGCTGGCCCGTACCGCCGGTCCAGGCAGGATGGGTCTTGGAGTCGATGTCGAGCTGCAGCGTATCGCCTTCCTTGCCCCAGGTGGAACGGGTCTGGTAGGTGGTGCCGTCGGTCATGACAACGTTGATGGTGTGGTAGTCGGGATGGATATCGGACTTCATGGCTTGCCTCAAATCAAACGGGCGCCGCGGCGCCCGGAGAGCATCAATCTGGTATTGGGCGGCTTCCTACAGCAGAAGAGCGGGTTCTGCAAGGGCACAGAGCGCCCCGATGTGAAGAACCGGCGCGTCAATATCGCCCGGCCCGGTGCGGTTGCGGGCTTTGGGGGCAGCCCCTATATGGGTGCGAACGCCGGCCAATGTCGGTCCTTGAACAAAGACGGCGTATACCAGCCATGACAGACCAGGCCGTTTCGGCAGCAGCGGACCCCGAAAAGATCGTTGCGGACGTCAAGACCGCGCAGCGCAAGTTGCAGCCGCTGCGCCGGCTGATGCCGTTCCTGCTGCGCTATCCGCTGCGCCTATCGCTGACCATCCTGTTTCTTTTGGTGTCGGCCATTTCCTCGCTCGCCATTCCGGCGGTGCTGGGCGGGGCAATCGACGAAGGCTTTGTGGCGCAGAATCTCGACATGGTCGGGCAGTATGGCTGGCTGATCGTGGGTATTGCCGCGATCATGGCCATTGCCAGCGGCGCGCGCTTCTATTTCATCTCGGTCATTGGCGAGCGCGTGGTGGCCGATCTCCGTCAGGCGGTGTTTGCCCATCTGCTGCGGCTCGAAACCCGTTATTTCGACACTCATCGCGTGGGGGAGTTGACCAGCCGCCTCAATGGCGATGCGATCTCGATCCGCAATGCGGTGGGCTCCAGCTTCTCGCTGGCCCTGCGCTCGCTGGTGACGATAATCGGCGCCCTGACCATGATGATCCTCACCAGCCCGGTGCTGACCCTCGCCGTGGTGGTGGCGCTGCCCTCCATCCTCCTGCCGGTAATGATTTATGCGCGGCGCCTGCGCGGCATGTCGCGCCGCACCCAGGATGCGCTGGCGGACCTCTCCTCGATGGCCACCGAAATGCTCGGGGCCAATCGCACGGTCAAATCCTTCACCCAGGAAGACGAACAAGCCGCCCATTACAACCGCAGCAGCGAAACCAGCTACCAGGCTGAGGTTAAGCGTCTGGGCGCCAGGGCCTTCCTTGTGGGCCTCGTGATCTTTCTGGGCACAGCCGCGCTGGTGGGCCTGATCTGGTGGGGCGCGCGGGCCGTGTTCGAAGGCTCGGTGTCCGCCGGGCAGCTGGCGCAGTTCCTCGTCTATGCGCTCATGGCCTCGGGCGCGCTGACCAATGTCTCCGAAGTCATGGGCACGCTGCAGACTGTGGCTGGCGCCACCGAGCGCCTGACCGAAATTCTCGATACCGAGGCCGAAATCACCGATCCGGTTCATCCGGTGGCGCTGCCGACGCCGCCGCTGGGCACCGTTTCGTTCGACAAGGTCAGCTTTTCCTATGGCGGGCGGGGCAGCGAGACCGTTCTAACCGACCTGACCTTCAAGGTCGGCAAGGGCGAGACTGTGGCGTTGGTAGGGCCGTCTGGCTCGGGCAAGTCCACGACACTGTCGCTGTTGCAGCGCTTCTACGACGTCACTGCCGGAAATATTTCGGTCGATGGCGTGGATATTCGCGACGTCAGGCTCACCGAGCTGCGGCGGCATTTTGCCTATGTCGAGCAGGAGCCGATCATCTTTGCCGGCACCATTGCCGACAATATCCGCTTCGGCAAACCCGATGCGGCCATGAGCGAGGTCGTCGCGGCGGCCAAGGCGGCGCTGGTCGATGATTTCGTGTCCGAATTGCCGGCCGGCTATGACACGGTGGTGGGCGAGCGCGGCGTCATGCTCTCGGGCGGGCAGAAGCAGCGGCTCGCCATTGCCCGCGCCATTCTCAAGAACGCCCCGATCCTCCTGCTCGACGAGGCGACGTCGGCGCTCGATGCGCAGTCCGAACGGCTGGTGCAGCTGGCGCTTGAACACCTGATGGAAGGGCGCACCACGCTGGTCATCGCCCATCGCCTCGCCACCATTCGCGACGCCAATACGATCCTCGTGCTCGATGGCGGCAAGATCATCGACCAGGGTACGCATGACCAGCTCGTCGCCAAAGGCGGCCGCTATGCCGAACTGGCTAAATTGCAGTTCAGGACGGCTGAGGCGGTTTAGCAATCGCGCCGCCCCCCCCCCCCGTCCTTCGAGGCCGCTCTGCGGCACCTCAGGATAAGGGCGGCCGATGGATCAAGCTTCCGTAGCCCTTATGGTGAGGGCCACCAGGTCCCACAGACGCTCCCGCCCCAGGATCAGCAGCCAGGGCGTGTCGTCCACCGGCACGATTTCGACGCGACCGCCAATGCCCTCATTGGAGGTGCCGAGCCGCCCGGCCGGGTCGAGCAGCAGGTCGTTCATGGGATAGAACAGCCCCTCGGTGCGCTCGAAGACGATCGGCACCAGCGGATGGACGGAAATGCGCTCCTTCGGCGCGGCGTCGAAGGCGAATGGTCCCGACACGGCCAGGGCCACATCGGTTTCATCGACCAGGATTACCTTACGGTGGGGCGCGACCTCCAAGAGGGCGCCGAGCGCGGCCAGCGTGTGGTCGAGCCGCTTGCCGGTCATGCCCAAGGCGAGGGTGACAGGGGCCGAAGTCGAATAGAGTGCTTTCTGGAAATCGGTGGTGATCTGTTCGGGGATATGGACGACGCGGGTTCGGGCCTCCCAGCCGGCGCGGTCCTCGAGCGAATCAAGATCGCCCAGAATGGCCTCGGGAATGAGCCCGGCGGCCCCGATTGCGTTGCCGCCGCCATCGGCGCCAACCAGCGCCACGTTGCGCCCGTCCAGCTCGCGCAACAGCGCCGGGTCAACAGTGCCGCCGCCGACAATGGCCAGCGGGCGATCAAATTGCAGCAACAGTTTGCCGCTGTCGGGGAAGGGGGATTGCACTCTCAGCTCACTCTCAATATGGTCCGCACCGTCTCGCTGGGGTGTTCCGGTTGCCGCCGGAGCTGAGAGTTACCCATAGAACCTGAACCAGGTCATGCTGGCGGAGGAAGTTCGAGATGGCAAGGGTGCCCTCGCGCGTCCTTCCCATTGACACATCCCTTCACCCATGGCCGCACACCAAACGAAGGGAGACCATCATGGTCAAATCCTCCTCGCTGGCGCTTGCGGTCCTTGTTGCCGGATTTTCCGGCACGGCCATCGCGCAAGAAGCGCCTGTTCTCACCATCTATACCTATGACGGCTTTGCTTCCGAATGGGGCCCTGGCGTCCCCTTGAAGCAAGGCTTCGAGGCCACCTGCAACTGCACCGTCAACTGGGTAGCTGCCGACTCATCCATCGGCACGCTGCGCAAGGTGCAGCTCGAGGGAGAGAGCACCGAAGCCGACATGATCCTGGGGCTCGATACTGCTATCGCCGGGGAGGCGCGGGCCACCGGCCTGTTTGCCGATCACGGCCTTGAGCTCACGGGGCTCGACCTGCCGGGCGAATGGAAAGATGCGCAATTCGTGCCTTTCGACTATTCGCATTTCGCCTTCATGCACGACACCGACACCATGCCGACCCCACCGGCCTCGTTCGAAGAGCTGATCGCGCTCGACGACGACATCAAGATCGTCATCCAGGACCCGCGTTCGGCAACGCCGGGCCTGGGGCTGCTGCTCTGGGTCAAGGCTGCCTATGGCGACCGCGCCCCCGAAATCTGGGCCGGGCTGAAGCCGCATATCCTCACCATCACCCGTGAATGGAGCGAGAGCTATGCGCTGTTCCTCGACGGGGAGGCGGACATGGTGCTCTCCTACACCACCTCGCCGGCCTATCATATCTTCGATGAGGACGACCACACCATCAAGGCGGCGATGTTCAGCGAGGGGCACTTCCCGCAGATCGAGGTGGCCGGAATCTTGAAATCCTCCGACCAGCAGGACCTGGCGCGGGAGTTTCTCTCCTATCTTGCCTCCGCCGAGGGGCAGGCCGCCATCCCGACCACCAACTGGATGTTCCCGGTGGTGGATCTGGGCGACGAGCTCGACCCGGCCTTCGAGGGCCTGCCGCAGCCGGACAAGACCCTGTCCCTGCCTGAAGACGAGATCGCCGCCAATTCTTCGGCCTGGATCGAGGAAATGCTGGCGGCAGTGCAGTAGGGGTGCGATCCGCAAACGCGATGCGGCTCCTCCCCCTGGACGGGGGAGGATGGGAGGGGGTGGTAAGGCACTCTGAACTGCGTGTGTCGGCCCCCCACCCCAACCCTCCCTGCAAGGGGGAGGGAGCCGCGTCGTGCGTGTGGAGGAAATAATGGCCATGCTGACCCTGCCCCATCGACCCGCCCGACTTGCCTCGGCCACCGCGCTGACCCTGATCATCGCGGCGCTCATTGCTGCGGTGCTCTGGGCGATCCTGGCCGCCGCGACCGATGCGGCGGCCGGTACGCGGGTGGATATTCCGCACCTCCTGCGAATGACGGTCTTGCAGGCGGGGCTGACCATGGTGCTCTCGCTAGGCGTCGGCGTGGTTCTCGCCTGGGCGCTCAACCGGCTGCGCTTTCCCGGCCGCGACCTGGTGGTTGGTCTGTTCGCCGCGGCCATTGTGACGCCGGGCATGGTGGTGGTCTTCGGCCTGCTCTCCATCTGGGGGCGCAATGGCTGGATAAACCAGATCAGCGAGGCGCTGTTCGGCGTTGGTTTTGACAGTCCTGCCTATGGGCTTTCGGGCATTCTTCTCGCCCATGTGGTGCTCGACGGGGCCTTTGCCGCCCGCATCCTGCTGGCGCGGCTCGACGCCATTCCGCAAAGCCGCTTGAAGGTCGGGCAATCGCTGGCGCTGAATGCCGTGCAGCGCTTCATGCTGATCGACTGGCCCGCCATGCGCGGCAGTCTGCCGGGGCTCGGGGCGATCATTTTCCTTCTGGCTTTTACCAGCTTCCCGATCGTGCTGCTGCTGGGGGGCGGGCCGGCCAACCAGACGCTGGAAGTAGCTATCTATACCGCCGTGCGGCTCGACTTCGACCTTGTGGGCGCCGTTCGTCTGGCCCTCACCCAGATCGCGGTCTGCGCCGTAGTGATCCTCCTCGCCTCGGGGTTCACGCCGGTGCCTTCGGCGCTGAGCCGTTCGGCCCAGCCGCGCTGGCGCGATGCCAGGCCGGTGCAGGCGTTGCAATGGCTGGCGCTGGTGCTGGCCGGTCTCGGCTTTGCGCTGCCATTACTCTCCGTGCTCTTCGATGGGCTGGCGGGAGGTCTCTTTCGCGTGCTCGAGCAGTCCAGCTTCTGGCGCGCCACGGCTACCAGCGTGACCATTGGCACTGCCTCGGCGCTCCTGACATTGCTGCTCGCGCTCATCCTGACGCTGGGACGCAGCGCGGCGAGCCACAGGGGCGCGCGCACGCTTCTGGGTGCTCCAGCCTATGCCTATCTGGCCGTGCCGGCAGTGGTGCTATCGCTGGGTTTTTTCCTGATGGTGCGGGCGCTGGGCGTGCCGGTAGGGCTTGCCGCCCCCATCGTGGTCGTGATCGCCAATAGCCTCTTATCGCTGCCCTTTGCCGTCGCCACGCTGGGGCCGCCGCTCGACGCCATCACGCGCAGCCGGGGCAAGCTGATCCGCTCGCTGGGCCTGTCGGGCTGGCAGCAGTTTATGCGGATCGAATATCCGCTGCTGGGCCGTGATATCGGCCTGATGCTGGCGCTGGCCTTCTGCTTCTCGCTGGGTGATCTGGGAGTGATTGCGCTCTTCGGCACCCAGGACTTCCAGACCCTGCCGCTCCTGATGTACCGGGCGCTCGGCTCCTATCGCAGCAATGATGCGGCGGCCATTGCCGCGCTCCTCCTCATCTTCACCATTGCCGCCTTTGTCGGCCTGCCGCGTCTTGTCGAAAGGATCGCCCATGCTCCGCGCCGATGACCTGGTCTTCGCCTATCCGGAGCAGGGGGAGGCCTATCACTTCAGCCTTGCGGCCCAGCCGGGAGAGGTCACGGCGATTTCGGGTGCCAGCGGCTCGGGAAAATCGACCCTCCTCGATCTCCTGGCCGGATTTATCCTCCCCTCCGGCGGATCGCTTACACTCGATGGTGTCGGCCTGCTGTCACTCCCTCCCGAGATGCGTCCCGTGTCTTTGCTGCTGCAGGCCGACAACCTGTTCGAGCATTTGAGCGCTGAGGAAAATGCCCGGCTCGGTCTGCCGCGCGGTACGTCCAGGCAGACTGGCAGGGAGCACGTCGCCCAGGCGCTTTCGGAGGTGGGCCTGTCTGGTTTTCAAGCGCAGCCTGCCTCGACCCTTTCAGGCGGCCAGAAGCAGCGCGTGGCACTGGCGCGGACCCTGTTGCGCGACCGGCCCGTCCTGCTGCTCGACGAGCCGTTTTCGGCGCTCGATGACGAAACACGGCAGGCGACGCGGGACCTGGTGGGAGACCTCACGCGCCGTCATGGCTGGCACACAATTCTCGTCAGCCATCATGCCGACGACATCGCGGCGCTGGCCAGCGCGCATTATCGCATCATTGGGGGAGTGCTGGAGCGCGCCTGAAAGCGCGCTCCGGTGTCATCTTACTGGGCGGCCCAGGCGGCCAGCACCGTGTCGAACAGGGCCCCGGCGTCCTCATCCTTTTCCAGGGTCAGGATGGCGTTACGGCCGCTTCCATAGACGATGGCCAGGTCGAGCCAGCGCCGGCTGCCCAAGAGGTCGGTATTGGCGTCCAGATCCGCTGGTGAGGCGCTGAGGGCGAAGAGGAACGAATTGCCCACGACGCGTGCCGCGGCACCAGCCAGTGCCGTTCCGGGCACCAGTTCCTCATCCTTGAGCAGCACGCCGGCCAGGGTCGAGATCGAACCACCGATAAAGGTATCGGGCACGTCGAACGTGATCTCCATCAGATGGCTGGCGGGCAGAACCGGGTCGTTGTTCTTGCGGATGGTGATCGAGACACCCAGATTGCGCGCTGGAATGCTGGCCTCGCCCTGAAGCGTCGGCAGGCCGATTTCGTCACTTCCCTGGGTCCATTCCACCGTGCCCGAGAACGGTACGGCGCCGCCTTGCCCATTGGCCGAGGCTTCGAGCAGAAGCGACTGGTTGCCCGCCAGAACAGCGGGATCAACGCTGGCTGCCGGGTCGTCGGTCGCGGCGATAGATGTGTCCTCGCCCGACAGGCGCTCCTCTGACTTGATCTCACCGTTGATGGAGGGGAGGGCCGTTTCGGTGCCGGTGGGTACGACGGGTTCAGGTGTCGGCTCGAGACGGTCTTCGGTGACTTCCAGCGCGCTGGTGGGCTCGGTGGCCGCCGTGGTCGCGGTATTGCCGGGGCCTGACGCGCCTTCCTCGCCTGTCTGGGGCTGGGTGGCGGCGCTGTCCATGGTTGGAACGGCGGCCGGCTCGGCGGTGGCTTCCGGCTGGGTGACGGCAACCTGGCTGCGGCCGAACATCTGGTCAAGATCGACATAGCCCTCGCGCCAGGCCCAGAAGCCCGCGCCGCCGACCCCGGCCAGCAGGATGGCGAAAACCACAAGAAAAATAGTCAGGCCCGCGCCCGAGCGCCGTTCGGCTCCGACCGGGGCGAAGCCGGCATCTTCGTCCTGACGCTCGTCATTGGCTGCTGGGCCGCCATCGGTATCAGGCGGAGTTTCGGTGGTCTCGCCACGCGCTTCGCGGTCCAGCGTTTCGATGGCGCGCTCGATGGCGCCTTCGGCTGCACGGGCATCGTCCTGCTCGACCTCGACTTCACGCACGCTGGAGAGGGCGGCGTCTACTGGCAGTGGCGGATCGATGATGACCGGCCCGGTCGATGCCGACTGGCTGGCGAGCGCTGTGCTGCCCAGCATCGGTTCGACGCGGGGGGAAAGGGCGGTGGCCGACACGATGGGACTGGCCCCGGGAATGTGGGGCTCGGCGCGGGGTGTCAGAACAAAGGAGCGGCCCGGCTTGTTCTCACGGGGCTTTGCTTCGGTGCTACCGAACTCGACTGGCGCCGGTTTTTCGGGAGTGGCCGTGGACGTCTCAAAAATGCCGGGCTTGTCAGTGGGGTTCACCACAGCGCCGCTGGTCTCGGCAGCCTGGGCGATAATGTCCTCGATGGATGTCCTGGCAGGGGACGATCCATTGCTGATGGCCGGAGCTGCCGCCACGGCCGGCTTTTCCGGAGCCATTGTACCGACAGCTTTGGTTTCGGCAGGCCTGGCTTCTACCGGCTTGGTCTCAGTCGATTTGGTTTCAGCAGGTTTGTCCGCCGGCACGGCTGAGGCCGATTCGGTCGGGCTGGTCTCGCCCGAAACCACAGGCTCCGCTGCTGGCGGTGCCGCCACAGCCGGTTGCGGTGCCGGGTCGGGCACAGCCGGTGCAGGCGCTGGCCGTGCGGTCAGCGGACCATCGCGCCCGAGGCTGATCACTGCCTCGCTGGCTTCCTGCTCGACCTGGCGGATGCAGTCTTCAAGCTGCAGGCGATGCTGGGTAATGTCGCGTGCCGGAAGCGGCGGCTGGATAGCGCGCAGCTGGCCCACGAGAGCCGAGCGTGCCTTCTCATAGACCGCGCGTCGCGCGGCCCCGTTGTTCTCCGGCAGCGCCGAGATTGCCCGACGCAACAGCTCCTTGTAATCCGCCATGGGCTAGATGGTACTCACTCTGACAGCGCAGTCTTGTATCAAAATTTCTCAGTCTTGGAATGGGTCAACCACAAGGATGGTATCCGCCCGTTCGGGGCTGGTGGACAAGAGGGCGACCGGCGCCCCGATCAGTTCTTCGATATAACGCACATACTTGACCGCCTGGGCCGGCAATTCGGCCCAGCTCCGGGCGCCGGCCGTGGTCTCCGACCAGCCTTCGAGGGTCTCGTAGATGGGCTTAACCCGTGCCTGTGCTCCCATTGAGGCAGGCAAATAATCAATGCGTGATCCGTCGAGCTCGTAGCCGACACAGACCTTGATCTCTTTCAGGCCATCGAGCACGTCGAGCTTGGTCAGGGCGATGCCGGTGATGCCACTGGTCTTGACGGTCTGGCGCACCAGCACCGCATCGAACCAGCCACAGCGGCGCGCGCGCCCGGTATTGACGCCGACTTCCTTGCCCACGACCGCCAGATGCCGGC
Organism: Devosia sp. CAU 1758; assembly: GCF_054482695.1. Taxonomy (NCBI): domain Bacteria; kingdom Pseudomonadati; phylum Pseudomonadota; class Alphaproteobacteria; order Hyphomicrobiales; family Devosiaceae; genus Devosia; species Devosia sp. CAU 1758. Next base: position 184,664 of record NZ_JBTLRJ010000001.1, read on the forward strand.
CGATCTCGTCGTCGAGCTCACAGGGGAAGGGGCCTTCGCCGACGCGGGTGGTATAGGCCTTGGTGATGCCCAGCACATAGCCGATGGCGGTGGGACCGAGGCCCGAACCAGCGGCGGCCTGGCCGGCCACGGTGTTGGACGAGGTCACAAAGGGATAGGTGCCGTGATCATTGTCGAGCAGTGCGCCCTGGGCGCCCTCGAACAGAATACGGGCACCGGCCTTGCGCTTGTCTTCGAGTACGCGCCAGACCTGGTCCATGAAGGGCAGGATTTCGCCGGCAATCGAGGTCAGTTCCTCGTAGATGCTATCGGCGGAGATCTCGCTCAGGCCCATGCCGCGCCTCAGCGCATTGTGGTGTGTCAAGAGACGCTCGATCTTGGGCATGAGCGTGTCGGGTTCGGAAAGATCCACGAGGCGGATGGCGCGGCGGCCGACCTTGTCCTCATAGGCCGGGCCAATGCCGCGGCGGGTGGTGCCGATCTTGAGGCCGGAATTGGCGTCTTCGCGGATGCCGTCCAGTTCGCGGTGCAGCGAGAGAATCAGCGGTGCATTGTCGGCAATGCGCAGGATTTTTGGAGTGATCTCGACGCCCTGGGCGCGGAGCCTCGCCATTTCGGCCACGAAGTGATGCGGGTCCACCACCACGCCATTGCCGATAACCGAAAGCTTGCCCTGCACCAGGCCCGAAGGAAGCAGCGCCAGCTTGTAGCTGACTCCGTCGATGACCAGGGTATGACCGGCATTGTGCCCGCCGTGGAAGCGCACCACGACGTCGGCGCGCTCGGAAAGCCAGTCCACAATCTTGCCCTTGCCCTCGTCGCCCCATTGCGAGCCGACGACAACCACATTCGCCATATTCCAGTCTTCCCCAAAGCAAGCACAACAAAGGGTCCTGCCGGATGGCCGGGTCCCACGATGATTGGACGTCTGTCCCCCCGGCCGCCTTTTGTCGGGTTTGATTGCGGCCGAATAACTGATAAGTCCGATTGTCCTTACATCACCCCGACGACGATGACAAAGCCGCAAGATCACCAAAATAGCGGCATATTCGCCCGCGTTCTCGACCAACCCTATCTGTTGCTGGTGCTGGCCCCCCTGTTCTGGGGCGGCAATGTGGTGGCGGCCAAGCTCACCGTGGGGCAGATCGATCCCTTCCTGCTGCTGGCCAGTCGCTGCGTTCTGGCCACTCTCTTCATCCTGCCCTTTGCCTGGCAACACCTCAAGGTCGACTGGCCAGTGGTGCGCCGCTACTGGCCGGTGCTGATGGCCTATGGCGTGGTCGGTTACGCCCTTTTCAACGGGTTCCTCTATCTGGGGCTGCAGACCACCACGGCGGTCAATTCGGCCATCGAGCAGGCCTCGCTGCCCATGCTGATCCTGGGCGCCAATTTTATCTTCTTCCGGGTGCGGGCGCGGATAATCCAGATCGTCGGGGTGCTGCTGGCCATTACCGGCGTGGTGCTGACCGCCACCCATGGCGACCTCACGCGCATCGTCACGCTCGATATTAATCTGGGCGATGGCTTCGTCATGCTGGCGTGCCTGGCCTATACCACTTATACGCTGGCCCTGCGCTTCCGGCCGAAAATGCACATGATGAGCTTCATGGCCGTGTCGTTTTCCGGGGCAGCCGTCACCGCGATCGTCCTCCTGGCGCTGTTTGGCGGCGGCCTTGGTACCGTTGCAACACTGGGCACGGCGCCACCCGTCGTGTGGGCAGTCATCGCCTATGTCGCAGTCTTTCCATCCATGTTCAGCCAGGTCGCCTATGCCCGCGGGGTCGAGCTGGTGGGCGCCAATCGCGCCGCGCCCAGTCACAATCTCATCCCGGTCTTTGGCACGCTGGGCTCGGTGCTGATCCTGGGGGAGCGGCTGGAAGGGTATCATTTCGTCGCCGCGGCCATCATCATCAGCGGCATCCTGCTGGCTGAATGGGCAGCGCGGCGGGCAAAATAAAAGGCGGCCCGAAGGCCGCCTTCAATGTCTCATGTTGCTCAGCGCCAGCTCAGAGCTTGAGCGCCTTAGCCTGCTTGACGCCTTCGAGCGCGGCGATTTCGGCGAGTTGCTCGTCGGTCAGCGTGCCATCGATAGAGACCAGCGCAATGGCATCGCCGCCGACATCGGCACGGCCGAGATTGAAGTTGGCGATATTGATGCCCAGCTTGCCCAGGATGGTGCCCAGGCGCCCGATATGGCCCGGCTTGTCCTCATTTGTGACATAGAGCATGTGCGGGGTGACTTCCGCCTCCATGTTGATGTCCTTGACCTGGATGATGCGCGGCTTGCCATTGGCAAACAGCGTACCGGCCAGGTTCCTGGTCTGGCGCTCGGTGGTGATGGTGAGGCGGATATATCCCTCATAGGCGCCCTGCTGGTCGCGGGTGGTGGTCTCCACCACGATGCCGCGATCCTTGGCGATCTGCGGAGCCGAAACCATGTTGATATCGCCTAGAGACGGCTTGAGCACGCCGTTGATGGCGGCCGCGATCATTGGGCGGATATTGAGGCTGGCCGGAGTGCCCTCGAACTCGATCTTGACGCCCTTGATGGCGGTCTCGGTCAGCTGGCCGGCAAAGGAGCCCAGGGTTTCGGCAAGCTTGACCCAGGGGGTGATGATCGGGGCTTCCTCGGCCGAGATGGACGGGAAGTTGAGCGCATTGGTGATCTCGCCGCTCATCAGATAGGCCGAAATCTGCTCGGCCACCTGCAGGGCGACATTTTCCTGCGCTTCGGTGGTCGAGGCGCCCAGATGGGGCGTGCAGATCACGTTGGGCAGCTCGAACAGCGGATTGTTCTCGGCGGGTTCGACCAGGAACACGTCGAGGGCGGCGCCGGCAACCTGACCGGACTTCAGCGCCTCGTAGAGCGCGGTCTCGTCGATCAGGCCACCACGGGCGCAGTTGATGATGCGAACGCCCTTTTTCGTCTTGGCCAGCGTTTCGGCATTGAGAATGTTGCGGGTGGCGTCGATCAGCGGGGTGTGAAGGGTGATGAAGTCGGCGCGCGCCAGCAGTTCGTCCAGCTCCACCTTTTCCGCGCCCATGGTCTGGGCGCGCTCGGGGGTCAGGAAGGGGTCGAAGGCAATGACTTTCATCTTGAGGCCCTGGGCGCGGTCGGCAACGATGGAGCCGATATTGCCCGCGCCGATCAGGCCAAGGGTCTTGTGGGTCACTTCCACACCCATGAAGCGGTTCTTTTCCCACTTGGAGGCGCGGGTCGAGGCGTCGGCCTCGGGCAGCTGGCGGGCCAGTGCCATCATCATGGCAATGGCGTGTTCGGCGGTGGTGATCGAGTTGCCGAAGGGCGTGTTCATCACGATGATGCCCTTCTTGGTAGCGGCCGGGATATCGACATTGTCGACGCCGATGCCGGCGCGCCCGACGACCTTGAGATTGGTCGCGGCCGAGATGATCTTTTCGGTGACCTTGGTGGCCGAACGGATGGCAAGGCCATCATACTGGCCGATGACTTCGAACAGCTTGTCCTTGTCCTTGCCGAGATCGGGCAGGTAGTCGACCTCCACACCGTTGTCCTTGAAGATCTGGACGGCGGTGGGGCTGAGTTTGTCGGATACGAGAACTTTTGGCATTTGGGCGTTCCTGGATTTGATGTGTGGGGTCACCCCCTCCCCCTCCCCCATCAAGGGGAAGGTGTCGCTCCGAGTTTTGCACGAGATGGTGCCACGAACTCGATCTGCACCTCCCCCATGATGAGGGAGGTCGGGAGGGGATGTGCTTGTCTTAGGCAGCAGCCTTGAGGGCGGCCTTTTCCTGGGCAAAGGCCCAGTCGAGCCATGGGGTCAGGGCCGCAAGATCGGAGGCCTCAATGGTCGAGCCGGTCCAGATGCGAAGGCCAGCCGGCGCATCCTTGTAGGAGCCGAAGTCATAGCCGACCCCGAGCTTGTCGAGGCGGGCGACGATGGCCTTGGCAAAGGCGGCCTGGCCGTCGGCGTCGAGCGCGGCGATCTCGGGGTCGACAATCGACAGGCACACCGAAGTGTTGGAGCGCTGGTCGGCGTTTTTGGCGAGGAAGTCGACCCAACCGGTCTTTTCCACCCAGTCGGCCAGCACCTTGAAATTGGCGTCGGCGCGGGCCTGCATGGCCTGCAAACCACCGATTTCGAGACCCCATTGCATGGCGTCGATGGCGTCCTCGATGCACAGCATCGAAACGGTATTGATGGTCTCGGCCTTGAAGATGCCTTCGATCAGCTTGCCGCCCTTGGTCAGGCGGAAAATCTTGGGCAGCGGGCGGTCGGGCTTGTAGGTCTCAAGCCGTTCGACGGCGCGCGGCGAGAGGATCAGGATGCCATGCGCGGCTTCTCCGCCCAGCGCCTTCTGCCAAGAGAAGGTGACGACATCGAGCTTGGCGAAATCAAGTTTCTGCGCGAAGGCCGCGGAGGTCGCGTCGCAGATGGTGAGGCCCTGCCGGTCGGCCGCGATCCAGTCGGCATCGGGAACGCGGACGCCCGAAGTGGTGCCGTTCCAGGTAAAGACAACGTCGCGGTTGAAGTCGACCTGGGTGAGGTCCGGCAGTTCGCCATAGGGCGCTTCGAGCAGGCGGACATCGTCGAGCTTCAATTGCTTCTGGACATCGGTGACCCAGCCGGCACCGAACGATTCCCAGGCCAGCATGTCGACGCCGCGGGCGCCCAGGGCGCTCCAGAGGAACATTTCCACCGCCCCGGTATCGGAGGCGGGGACAATGCCGATGCGATAGTCGGCGGGTACTTCGAGCAGCTCGCGCGTCAGGTCGATGACCTGCTGGATGCGGGCCTTGGCCGGCTTGGCGCGGTGCGAGCGGCCGGTCAGCGCTCCAGCGAGCGCATCGAGGGTCCAGCCTGGACGCTTGGCACATGGGCCCGACGAAAAATTGGGGTTAGCCGGTTTGACCGCCGGTGCGGTTTGGGGCATTTCAGCCATATCAAGCGGCCCTCCCAGGCCTATGCGCCTCTCGTTAGGGAGAGGTGTCCTGAGGCGGGAGATACGCCCGCGAGGGGGCGGCGTCAATGGGATATTTTGAGCATTGTGCCTGTGTCTACCTGGACCGTTCAGGCAGTTCGGGTTGAACGGAAATGGGATTGTTCGCCAGGGAACATGATGGGAAATTTTGACCATCGGCGCGAGGTGGGCATGATGGAGAAAAATCATGACTATTGGGAAACCCCGCTCTCGCTGTGCGTTGGCCCGGGCGGGAACACTTTCAAGGCGGGCAGCTAATGGCGAAAAACAACCTTCTTTCACCCATGCTGACCTCAGGCGCCATTCTCTTCAGCGTGGCCCTTTTGATCATGGGCAATGGCCTGCAATTCATGCTGCTGCCTATCCGCGGTGGGCTTGAAGGTTTTTCGGCATTTGAGGTTGGCCTGCTCGGGTCCGGCTATTTTCTCGGCTTTGTGCTGGGTTGCGCTTTTACACCCCTGCTGATCATGCGGGCTGGCCATATCCGCACCTTTGCGGCTCTGGTTGCCATCGCATCGGCCGCGGCGCTGGGCTATCCCATTGCCCTTGATGCTCTGGTCTGGATCGCGTTGCGTTTTGTCACCGGCTTCTGCCTCGCCGGCCTTTATCTGGTGGTGGAAAGCTGGCTCAACGACCAGGCCACCAATGAAACCCGCGGCACGCTGATTTCCACCTATGTGACGGTCAATTTCACTGTGATCACGCTGGGGCAGATGCTCGTCACCCTGTTTCGTCCCGATTCCTTTGTGCTGTTCTCGATTGCATCGATACTTGTGTCCCTGGCGGCAGTTCCGATCGTGATGACCCGGTCAAGCCAACCGGCGCCGATTACCATCGTGCGGTTTCGGCCAGTGCGTATGTTCCATCTCTCGCCTACCGGTACCGTGTCGATTTTCCTGATCGGCATGGCGACGGGGTCGTTCTGGTCGCTGGGGCCGGTCTATGCCGCTGCCGCCAGTGGCAGCATTACCGATGCGGCGTTGTTCATGAGCGCGGCAGTGCTGGGTGGCGCAGTTCTGCAGTGGCCCGTTGGCAAGATTTCGGATGGCATCGACCGGCGCCAGGTGATGATCGCGCTGGCGCTGTTCTCGGCGCTGGCGGGCGTCGCCATCGTGATGATGCCTTACGCGATCTGGCCATGGTTGTTGCTCGGGTTTGCCTTTGGCGCCGGGCTGCTTCCCAGTTACGCCATCGCTGCGGCGCATGTTTTCGATTTCGCCGATCGCTCCGATTATGTGGAAATATCGGCGGGCCTGCTGCTGCTCAACGGCATCGGCTCGACCCTTGGACCGCTCCTGTCCTCGCTCAGTTTCGAGCTGATCGGGCCGGCGGGCATGTTTGTCACCAATGGCGCGGTGCAGATCGTGCTGGTGGTCTTCGTTGCCGTGCGGCTGACCCGCCGCGAGGGACTGCCCGAGGCCGACAAGCAGAATTTCGATCTCGGAACCAGCGCCGCCGTCTCCGTGGTCGCCGACGAGGAGGCCATCCAGCTCAGCGATCTGGTGGTGCAGGAAGCCCCCGAGCCGCAGCCCGAAGAAACCATGCCGGCAGGCTGATCAGGGACAAATCAGCACCCCTGCGCCGCAAAGTGCAAGAAATTGCAGAGCCGTCTGGCACTCCGGCGCCAAAGGCATTAGCGTGGACATCCTTCCAGATTCACCACCCCGAAAATTGAGACGACCATGGCTGACCCCACTCTGTTTGCCCGTTTTGTTGCCCTTGTCGGGGGCGCAGCCGTTGCAATTCGCCATTCCGGTGATGGTCCGAAGCCGCAAGCCTTTGGCGCGGCGCCGACCATTCCCGATGCCAAGCCGCAGGGCAAGATTCCGACGCTGAAAATGCCGACGGCCAAGGGCTGGGAAGGCGACCACAAGCCAACTGCTGCGCCTGGGCTCAAGGTTAACGCCTTTGCCAAGGGGCTCGACCATCCGCGCAACATGCATGTCCTGCCCAATGGCGATGTGCTGGTGGCCGAATCCATGGGCGAGAGCGGCGGTGGGCCGCGCAGCATTTTTGACCATGCCATGCATGCCACCATGCAGCGCGCCAAGGCCTCGGGCATCAGCCCTAATCGGGTGACCCTGCTGCGTGACGCGAACGGCGACGGCGTGGCCGAGGAGCGTCATACCTATATCGAGAATGTGCGCCAGCCTTTCGGCATGGTGCTGATCGGCGATACGCTTTATATCGGCGCCTCCGATGCGGTCCTGGCCTATCCCTATGTAGCGGGCGAGACAAAGATCACCACGCCAGGCAAGAAGCTGATGGATCTGGTTCCCGGCGGCCACTGGACGCGCAATCTCATCGCCTCCAAGGACGGCAGCAAGCTCTATGTCGCCGTTGGCTCGCAGAGCAATATCGGCGACGCGGGCATGGCGGCGGAAGAAAACCGCGCCTGCATCCATGAACTGGACCTCAAGACCGGCGCGTCCCGCATCTTTGCCGGCGGATTGCGCAATCCGGTCGGCATGGCCTGGGAGCCGATTGGCGGGCACCTGTGGACCGTGGTCAATGAGCGCGACGGGCTGGGTGACGAGACGCCGCCCGATTACCTGACCTCGGTGGTCGATGGCGGCTTTTACGGCTGGCCCTATTGCTACTGGGACCGGGTGGTCGATGATCGCGTGCCGCAGGACGCCGCCAAGGTCGCATCGGCGAAACAGCCGGACTATGCCCTTGGCGGGCACACTGCCTCGCTGGGTCTCTGCTGGCTGCCCGAGGGCACCCTGCCGGGATTTCCTGCCGGCATGGCTATTGGTCAGCACGGCTCGTGGAACCGCTCTAAGCTTTCGGGCTACAAGCTGGCCTTTGTCGCGTTCGAGCATGGCAAGCCGGTCGGCATGCCGCGCGATATCCTCAGTGACTTCCTCTCGCCCGACGAGAAATATTCCTTTGGCCGCCCGGTGGGCGTGGCTTTGGCCAGCGATGGCGCGGTGCTGATGGCGGACGATGTCGGCGACGTCATCTGGCGGGTGACCGGCGCCTGAGTGCTCAATGCGGGCTGCCCATTCCTGATGCCGTGCGGTGGCTCAAGGCCATGATGGTGAGAAACGGGTTGAAGCCACCATTGGTGGGATGCACCGACCCGTCGCAGACAAAAAGGTTGTCGTGGCCCCAGACCCGGCCATTGATGTCTGTCACCGAGCTGGCGGGGTCGGTGCCCATGCGGCAGGTGCCGGCCTGGTGCTGGCCTGCCGACAGCGTCATGGAAGGGGTTGGGCCCCAATGCCGTCCTGCGCCCGAGGCATCGAGCCAGTCAAATGCCCTTTGCTGCATATAAAGCGCGGTGCGCAGGCTCTCGGGATGCATGCTGCCCGAGAGCCGCGCCACCGGCACATCCCAGCGATCGCGCACGCCTGCAGCTATCGTGACGCGCGATTGCGGGCTGGGAATTTCGTGGATAGGGCCGGTCAGGCGCAGCACCCTTGAAAAATTGTGTCGCATGAAGTCCTTGGCTTCGCGCCCCCAGCGCCTGAGGTCGGGCGGCAGGCAGGTTTTCCAGAACAGCACGGGCGGCAGGATGAAATCGTCCGCCAGCAGGCCACCGCCGACAATGCCCGGATTGCCATGACTGAACTGGGTGGTGCCGATGGTGACGCCGGGGCCCAAAGAACCATGCACATTGTGGTCGAACAGGCCATAGGCCTGAGGATAGACATGGCCCTGCAGATGCCGCCCGACCTGGTCGAAATTGTTGCCCAGTCCGTCGGGTTCGCGGGACGAAGGGGAATTGAGCAGCAATCGCGCCGTTTCGATGGCGCTGGCGGCGAGCACCACATTTTTCGCCCGGACCGAGCTTATGGTGCCGTCAGGAGCGGCAATGCTGACGCCGATGACCTTGCCGCTGGCGTCACTGTCAATCCGGGTGACCACCGCGCCGGTCGCCAGTTCGCAGCGGCCGGTGGCCATGGCGCGGGGAATGAAGGTGTTGTGGGTGCCGTTCTTGGCGTCGCTGGGGCAAGGAAAGCCGACACAAGAGCCGCAGCCTATGCAGGCGCCGCGTCCGCCGCGCGGCACGCTGTTGATGGCGAGAGGCGGCGCAATCGTGGACATTCCCAGCGCCGCCGCACCCGATGCCAGGGTCGCTGTCTGGGGCGCAGCGGGCAGGGGCGGCATGGCATAGTTCTGTTGGCGGGGCGCATCATGTGAGTGGCGGGCGGCATTGCCGGAAATGCCCAGCCCGGCCTCGACGCGATCATACCAGGGCGCCAAGTCGTCGAGGCTGATCGGCCAATCGACCAGCGAGGACCCTTCCGGCACGCCATAAAGGCTCGCCATGCGGAAATCGTTGCGGTGAAAGCGCCAGGCCATGGCGCCGTAGAGGATCGAGCCGCTGCCCACGGCAGAGGCCACGTTATGATAGAGGGGCTGATACGGCGCCACGACATGCTCAACCCCATCGCTATCAGCGAAGACGCGCGGATTGCCGGTAAGGTCGGGGCCGGTATTGTGCCCATAAAGTGAGAGCCGGTGATTACGCAGATGGTCGCGGTGACCGCTATTGGCGTAATTGCGGTCGAGGCCGCGCTCGAGCAGCAGTACCGAATGGCCTGCTTCGGCCAGAACGGCGGCGGCAACGCCGCCCCCGACCCCGGCGCCGACAATTATGGTGTCATAATCAAGAGTGCCGGAGTGGTGCCGCGGTGGCGGCGGGGGCTGGGCTGCCGGCCCGGACGGCCCGTCGGGCATGTGGTGCGCATAACCCAGCATGGCCCAGGACACGGCATCGGGATTGCCGCCATTATCGGGATCGGCATAGACGCCTTCGGCCACCAGTTCGCAGAGCTGGGTGAACCAGGCTTCGTGTTCGTGAAGGGCGAGCAGCCTGTCCTGCTCTTCGCTGCCGACGCGAAGGAAGCCTTCAACTTCCAGAGCGGCGAGGGCGGCATTGATGGCGACGCGATGGGCCTTGTAGTCGGCAAAGTGGCGCTCAATGAAGCCGGGTGCGCCGAAGGCGAGGCCGTCGCCATGCTGGGCATCGCCCGGAAACAGCCGGGCAATGACCGCATGAAGGGTCTTGCCAGGCTCAGCCATGATGAACCTGGCCGCCCAGTTCATCCTCGATATGGGCGCGCACGATGTCGTCGAAGCTGCTTTCGGCCTGGAAGCCCAGGCTCAGCGCACGGCTGGCGTCAAAATTCTGCGGCCAGCCGGCGACGATCCGGGCAATGGTCTCGTCGGGCTCACGGCGGATCAGGTTGACGGCGCGCGCGCCGCCAAACCGTTCCAACGCTGCGATTTCCTCGGCAATGGTGGCGGAAAGTCCGGGCATGGTCAGATTACGGCGCTGTCCGAGTGGAGCGGTGTCGAGGCTTGCGGCATGGAGCAGGAAGCCAATGGCAGCGCGGGGGGAGGCGAACCAGTGCCGCACCGTCTCGGCCACCGGCAGTACCGCTTCCGTGCCGTTGAGCGGCTCGCGGATGATGCCGGAAAAGAACCCTGACGCCGCCTTGTTGGGCGCACCGGGACGCACCACGATGGTGGGTAGACGAATGCCGATGCCATCAACAAAGCCGCGCCGCGAATAATCGGCCAGCAAAAGCTCGCAGATGGCCTTCTGGGTGCCATAGCTAGTGAGGGGCGTGTGGGCCATGTCGTCGGGAATGGCAGCGGGCAAGGGTTCGCCGAAGACGGCGATGGACGAGGTGAAGACCAGGCGCGGGCAATAGGGCGCGCGCAGACCTTCCTCGCGAATGGCGTCGAGCAGCAGGCGGGTGCCATCGAGATTGATGCGATAGCCCTTGTCGAGATCGGCCTCCGCCTCGCCCGAGACAATGGCGGCGAGATGAAAGATTAGGTCCGGCCGTGTGCCCACCAGCGTTTCCGCCGCGCCAGGCAGGGAGAGATCGGCGGCCAGGGCCGAAACCGGGATGGATGCTGCCGGGATGGCAGGCGCCACCACATCGACCAGCGTCATCGCGGCAATGGGGTTTTCCCCGATCCGGCCTGTCGCAATCAATGCCTGGGTGAGCTTCCGGCCCACCATTCCGGCTGCGCCGATAATAAGAATATGCACGCCGCTCCTCCTCCAGAGCGCTTCCAGCAAAAGTGGCAACAGATTTGCGGCCCGGAAACGCGAAAAAAACAGGGACCTGGTCCCTGTTCCATTGAGCATCTGCCGGGGGCAAAGGTCCAGAGGACAAACAAAGGGCCGGTGTCTTCTGACACCGGCCCCATTGAGACTGGCAGACGTGGCGGTCTGCGATTTGCCTAGTTGAAGCGGTACCGGACAGTGCCGCGGATTTCGTGGATCCAATTGTTGTCGAGTGTATAGGGGTTGGGCGCCGCATCGTTATGGATGCGGTTGATATAGAGGGCGCGGTAGCCGATATCGGCGACCACCTGACCGAAGTCATAGCCGACGCCGACCATGCCGGCAGCAGCCAGGCTGGTATTCTGGTCGCGCGTATCCGGCGCGCCGGGGCCGTTGGTAATGAAGTCATTGAAGGCCACGCCGGCGCCCGCGCCGACATACCCGAAGGCGCCGCCAGCGGCGCCATAGCCGTCATCAAGCAGCGGGAAATCATAATAGGCATTGGCGAGAACAACACTAGACCGCAGCGACAAGGTGTGGTCGCCATCGGCAAGTGGGGCGCCGTCGACAATGGTGGCGCGCATGCCTTCGTTCGCGACGTAGTCGTAGGTCAAATCAGCGCGGAAGCCATTGCCGAACTCATAACCGGCACCGGCGCCGACCGAGTAGCCATAACCAAACTGGTTGATCGCAAAAATACCCGGTCCGACAGCGACGGAGGGGTGATCCACATGTGGGGTCCACATCAGGTTCAGCCCGGCGCTCCCGCGCAGGTAGAAGGAGCCGGAATAGCCATAATCCACGTCCGGGATTTCAATGACCGGCGGGTAATAGGGCATGTCCGCAGCTACGGCTTGCCCGGCAATCGTGGTGGCTCCTGCCACCAACATTGCAGCGGTGAGGTTACGCATAACGAAGTTCCTTTGGTTGCCACGACACCAAGTCGATTGCGACCAATATCCGGCAAACTTCTTAAAACGTGCTTAACCTAAAAATTTAACCCTAATGCTCAGTCAGCCGCGATGGTTGATCGATTATTACTGACTTGGTCACTAATTAGGAACCCGGCAATACTTGTGGCGACGTCACGCGACCTGGCGGATCGCGGCCTCGATCTGGGTCACCACGGTTTCCACCAGCATGGCGTCGTCAGCTTCACCCATGACGCGGATCACCGGCTCGGTGCCAGAGGCCCGGACCACGAGACGTCCGCCGGTCCCCAGCAGGGCCTGGCCATCGGCAATAGCCTGGATGACCTGCTTGTGTTCGAGCGGCTTGCCTGACTTGAATTTCACGCTGCGCAGCAATTGCGGCACCTTTTCAAAGCGGGCGCAGATTTCAGAAATCGGGCGCTCCATCTGCTTGAGCACGGCCAGCAATTGCAGCGCCGCCACCAGGCCATCGCCCGTGGTGGTGAAGTCGGAGAGAATGATGTGGCCCGATTGTTCGCCGCCGACATTGAAGCCCTTGGCGCGCATGGCTTCGAGCACATAGCGGTCGCCGACTTGGGTGCGCTCCAGCGTCAGGCCCAGCTTGGTCAGGTGCCGCTCCAGCCCCAGATTGGACATGACAGTGGCCACGATGCCACCGCCTAGCAGCATCTGCCGGTCCATCCAGCTTTCGGCGATCACGGCCATGAACTGGTCGCCGTCGACCACATTGCCCTTTTCATCGATGATGATGACACGGTCGGCGTCGCCATCGAGCGCGATACCGATATCGGCGCGTACTTCCTTGACCTTGGCAGCCACCGCCTCGGGGGCGGTGGAGCCGACCTTGTGGTTGATATTGAAGCCATCGGGCTCGGCGCCGATGGTGAAGACTTCGGCGCCAAGTTCCCACAGGGCTATGGGGGCGACCTTGTAGGCAGCGCCATTGGCGCAATCGAGCACCACGCGCAGGCCGGAAAGGTCGATGTTCCGGGGCAGGGTGCGCTTGGCATATTCGATATAGCGGGTGCGGGCTTCCTCGTCGCGATGGGCGCGGCCGATGTCGCGGCCTCTCGCCAGATGGCGCGTCATGTCGCTGTCGATGAGTTTCTCGATCTGCAGTTCGAGCTCGTCGGAAAGCTTGTAGCCATCGGGACGAAACAGCTTGATGCCATTGTCGTCATAGGGATTGTGCGAGGCTGAGATCATGACGCCCAGGTCAGCGCGCAGCGAGCGGGTCAACATGGCCACCGCCGGGGTGGGCATGGGGCCGAGCAGGTATACGTCCATGCCCACGGCGGTGAAGCCAGCGGTCAGGGCCTGCTCGATCATATAGCCCGAGCGCCTTGTGTCCTTGCCGATCACGACGCGATTGCGATGGTCACCGCGCACGAATTTGGTGCCGGCCGCCATGCCCACCCTGAGGGCGAGCTCGGGGGTGAGCTTGTCACCATTGGCGAGGCCGCGAATGCCGTCGGTGCCAAAATATCTGCGGGCCATGGGCGTCCCCCGATTCACTGGTCTTTTATGTTCAATACCACTTCGCCCTCAAATAGCGGAGTGTTCTTAAAAGCGAAAGGGCCGCCCGAGGGCGACCCTTGGTTGTGGTCCCGATGTGCCGGTCAGCTTTCCGGCTGCGGCTCCATGCCCGGCTCGGGCGGGGCATCGGGGCGCTTCTTGGCGGTCTTGCCGGCCGAAGGAACGCCGGATGCCTTGGGGGCAGGGGTGCTGCCATCATCGGGGCGAACCGGCTGCTTGCCATCCATGAGGGCGCGGAGCTCGTCGCCGGTCAGCGTCTCGTATTCGAGCAGCGCCTGGGCGATGGCTTCCCACTGGTCGTGATAGGTGGTGAGGATGTCCCTTGCTGACGACTCGCCATCCTCGATCAGCTTGCGCACTTCCTGGTCGATGATCCGGGCCGTGTCGTCCGACATGTGCTGGGACTGGGTCACCGAATGGCCCAGGAACACTTCCTGGTCATTGGACTTGTAGCGCACGCGGCCGAGCTTTTCGCTCATGCCCCATTCCATCACCATGGAGCGGGCGAGGGCGGTGGCCATCTGAATATCGCCGGAGGCGCCAGAGGTCACCTTTTCGGGCCCGAACTTGATGATCTCGGCTTCGCGGCCACCGAACAGCATGGTCAGGCGGGCCAGGGCCTTTTCGCGGGAGAACGAATAAGAGTCGGTCTCGGGCAGGGTCATCACCATGCCCAGCGCACGGCCGCGCGGGATGATGGTGGCCTTGTGGATCGGATCGATCCCGGCAACCTTGAGGGCGATGATGGCGTGGCCGGCCTCGTGATAGGCGGTCAGCTTCTTCTCGTCATCGGTCATGGCCATGGTGCGGCGTTCGGCGCCCATCATGATCTTGTCCTTGGCGTCCTCGAATTCGGCATGGGTGACGAAGCGCTTGTTGCGCCGCGCCGCCATCAGGGCCGCCTCGTTGACGAGGTTCATCAGATCAGCGCCGGAGAAACCGGGCGTGCCGCGGGCCAGCACCTTGAGGTCGACGTCTGGCGCCAGCGGCACCTTGCGGACATGAACCTTGAGAACCTTTTCTCGGCCAGACACATCGGGGTTCGGCACCACGACCTGACGGTCGAAGCGGCCGGGACGCAACAGAGCCGGGTCGAGCACGTCGGGGCGGTTAGTGGCGGCGATGAGGATGATGCCCTCATTGGCCTCGAAACCGTCCATCTCGACGAGCAACTGGTTCAGCGTCTGCTCGCGTTCATCATTGCCGCCACCCAGACCGGCGCCGCGCTGGCGACCGACCGCGTCGATTTCGTCGATGAAGATGATGCAGGGCGCGTTCTTCTTGGCCTGCTCGAACATGTCACGCACGCGGGACGCGCCGACACCGACGAACATTTCCACGAAGTCGGAACCGGAAATGGTGAAGAAGGGAACATTGGCTTCGCCGGCCACCGAGCGGGCCAGCAGCGTTTTACCGGTACCGGGAGGACCGACCAGCAGCACGCCGCGCGGAATACGACCGCCCAGGCGCTGGAACTTGCCCGGATCGCGCAGGAATTCGACGATTTCCTCAAGATCCTGCTTGGCTTCGTCCACGCCGGCGACGTCTTCGAAGGTCACCTTGCCCTGGGTTTCGGTCAGCAGCTTGGCGCGAGACTTGCCAAAGCCCATGGCGCCGCCGCGACCCCCGCCCTGCATCTGGCGGATGAAGAAGAACCAGACGCCGATGATGACGAGGAAGGGCAGCCAGCTCGAAAGCAGGATGGACCAGAACGGGCTCGATTCCGGCGCGCGGGCAGTGATGCTCACGTCGCGGTTCTCGAGCTTGGTGATGACATCGGCCCCATCGGGGATAGTGGTCTCGAAGCGGGTACCGTCCTTGAGCTGGCCGGACACCACATTGTCGGTGATGGTGACGGTGGAAACGCGCCCGCCCTCGATGTCGGTCACGAACTGGCTGTAGCTCTTCTCAGCCACGCTCATGGTGCGCGTGGAAGACTGAAAGACCTGGAACAGGCCCATCAGCATGAAGAGGATCACCAGCCAGATGGCGAAGTTGCGGAAGTTTCCGTTCATCTAATCCTGTCCCGGAGAGGCCGGCGCATGGGACGCACCGGTATTTGGGCGAATGTAAGACCCTCAATGGGGCGTTACAAGGGCAAGACCTCGGCGTTTCGGCGCTTGCAGTCCAGTCATATTGTCGCGATGGGGTTAATACGCGGTGGCGAGCGAAAGGATGCCTGGATTCATCGACTGTGTGGTGACGCATACCAATGCGGCACCCTCCCCCTTGCGGGGAGGGATGGGGAGGGGGCTCGCAGACAGGATAGTGGAGCAGCGACCACCAGCGCGGCACACCCCACCCAGCTTCGCTATGCCCCGACGGCCAAGCTCCGCTACCTCCCCCGTCAAGGGGGAGGTGCCGAATCGCGTTTGCCGAGCATTCGGATGCAACTGTTTGGGCGCTAACGGCCGGTTTCGACCTCATTGCGGTCGTTTCTAATCAAATCGCGGACGCCGCTAAGCGACACTCAGACAAGTTTCTGGTCGCGTTTGGCGCCGCTGCATTTTGCGAGAAGCGCATCTACCACGCGAGCGACTGGCGCATTCGCGTCAATACTCACCGCGCCTTCGGGAATGCCTTCCTTAGTTTCGTGCAAACGCATGACGAGTTCTTGTTCGATTGGTCTTCCCCCGAACTCGTCTTCGGGTCGCTTCACTAGCCGTGAGCTCAGCGTTTCAGCACGGACATCAAGGACGAAAACGCCGTCGAATAGACCGATGAATTTCCCGGAATTTGCCGAATGTCCGCAAAAGAATGAAATTGCATTGCTCTGTTCGATGATGAGCGCCTTGACCCTCTCCACCGGCCAAATCCAGTGCTCATACCCCCACTTGACCGTGTCGGCCTCACTTTCAAGCTGTGGCGTCTTCATTGGTTCGCCCGTCTCCGGGTCGCCGTAATAAGCTAACGTCCGGTCTCCATGCACCACATGGTACCCGCGTCGCTCGAGTTCCTCGGCAACGGTGGTTTTACCGGTCCCGGAGCCTCCCTCGATCAAGTAATTCCTGCTGCCCATCTCGGTCTCATCGTTGGGGAACATGATTCACCACCAATATACGTATGACCTTGCCCTAGTCCGGACATTCCGCAAACCACCCCTTGCCGCCCAAACAAAGAGCCCCGGCTCATCACCGAGGCTCTTTCAATCTGGTTGTAACGTCGATCAGGCTCCCGCCTGCTCCCGCACCGCGTCCTGTACCTTCTCAAAGGCGCGGACCTCGATCTGGCGGATGCGTTCGCGGCTGACGTCATATTGCTGGGCCAGTTCTTCGAGAGTGACCGGGCTGTCCTTCAGGCGCCGGGCCTGGAAGATGGCGCGTTCGCGCTCGTTGAGCACGTCCATTGCCTTGTTCAGCATGCCCATGCGTTCCGAATATTCTTCGCTTTCCCCAAGGCTCGTTTCCTGGTCGGGCGTGTCGTCGACCAGCCAGTCCTGCCATTCGGATGTGCCTTCGTCGGCCCGCATGGGGGAGTTAAGCGAGGCGTCGCCGGACAGGCGCGAATTCATCTGCATCACCTCCTCCTCAGTCACCCGAAGCGTGGTGGCGATCTGCTTGATCTGGTCGGGATGGAGCGAACCATCGTCCAATGCGGCGATCTGGCCCTTCACCTTGCGCAGGTTGAAGAACAGTCGCTTCTGGGCGGCGGTGGTACCGATCTTCACGAGGCTCCACGAGCGCAGGACATATTCCTGGATCGCGGCGCGGATCCACCACATGGCATAGGTGGCGAGGCGGAAGCCCTTTTCGGGCTCGAAGCGCTTGACCGCATGCATCAGACCCACATTGCCTTCGGAAATCACCTCGGAAATCGGCAGGCCATAGCCGCGATAACCCATGGCGATCTTGGCGACCAGGCGCAAATGGCTGGTGATCAGCTTCTGGGCGGCGCCGGGATCGGCATGTTCCTTGTAGCGCTTGGCCAGCATGTATTCTTCATCCGCTTCCAGCATTGGAAACTTGCGGATTTCCTGAAGGTAGCGGCTAAGGCCACCCTCCGCAGAAAGCACTGGCAAATTCGTCTGGGCCATGGACGCACCCCCTTTTCAGCATTCCCCCGCAGAACGCGGGCAGAAAATCCTGTCCTTGTCCGCAAAGGCACAACGACGGATGTGAGAACGATATAGGTTGCAGTTTGGCGATTTTAAGAGGCAGAACCTAAACAAACGTCGCAAATCGGAAAGAGTTCCAGTCGCTCGCCCGCCGCCGTTCATCGTGATAATACGATAAAGCCCGAAAGAGTTCAAACACATTGATGTGAGACACATGAGTAGAGCGAGGGGCACGACGCAATGGGGTGCTTTGCGCAGCCCGCGAACCGCATTAGTCTCGCTGGCATGTCCGATATCGTCATCCTGCCCGTTCCTGTCTTCTCCCTCCTTTCCAACGCGGCCTTTGCGCTGCGCCGCGAGGTTTTCGTGTGGGAACAGAAGGTACCCGAAGAGGAAGAGCACGATGATCTGGATCTCACGGCAACCCATTTCGTCGCGATTGCGGAGGGCGAGGTCGTTGGCACGCTCCGGCTCATCGAGATGATCGAACACGTCAAGATCGGGCGGGTGGCGGTGCGCCAGATGTTTCGCGGCCGCGGCATTGCCCGCAAGCTGATTGCAGCCGCCATGGCTCATGCCCGCGCGCGCGGGCACGAGCGGTTCTATCTCACCGCGCAGTCCGACAAGCTGGGCTTTTACGAGAGCATGGGGTTCGTGGCATTCGGCCCGGAATTCATGGATGGCGGCATGCCGCATCGGGCGATGCGCGACTATGACCGGCAGAGCGCCGTGCTGGTCGATTAAGGCCGCATTAAGCTATTAACCCGGCTCACGCTGGTCCGCCATCGAGGTTGCGCTATTGTGGGCCAGTCAGCCCTGTTGCGCGCCCCATGCCGCGCCGCCATGGGCAGAAAAGATCGCCCGCCGTGCCCGCAGACACGGTCGAGCCGGTCGATAATAACCCGTTAACGGGAGGCGGAGAGAGCCGGCGCTATAAATCAGCGACCGGCTTTTTCTTTGGCTTTCAAGCCGCTGGCATGCAGAAACAAAATCGCGCGGAACGGCTTCCGAGGTCGCGACGTTGTGAAAGCATCAACGGGCCGCACGCCGCGCTACCGGCAAAGTTTTGCGTCGCACGGCCCCGTTCACCGCAATGATGAACCATTGGAGCCTACTATGATCCGCACACTTCTTACTAGCTCGGCAATCGCCCTGGTGCTCGGCACCGCTGCAATCGCCCAGACCACCACCAACGAGGTCGCGCCAGCTAATGAAATGGCGCCGGCCAATGAAATGGCCCCGGCGAACGAATTGGCCCCTGCCGACGATGCCATGGCCCCTGCCGACGATGCTATGGCGCCAGCAGATGACGCCATGACCCCGGCCGATGACGGTGCCATGGACACCATGGAAGCCGATCACTCCTGGGACATGTCCGCTGGCTATATGGCTGGCGAGGGCGATGCCCTGGTCTCAGAAGTCATGGGTGCCACCATTTTCTCGAGCGGCGCTGAAGACGCCGAATCCATCGGCACCGTCAACGATCTGGTGATCTCCGCCGATGGTGAAATCCATGCCGTGGTTATCGGTGTTGGCGGCTTCCTCGGCATTGGCGAAAAGAACGTTGCCGTCGACTTCTCTGAACTCGAATATACTGTCGCCTTTGACCAGACCGAGCGCTGGGTGCTGGCTACGACTGCCGATGCCCTGAACGCTGCCCCGGATTTCGTCTGGGAAAATGATCTGGGCACTGATCCGGCAATGGCTCCGGCTGACCCGGCGATGGCTCCGGCTGATCCGGCCACGGCGCCGGCTGACCCCGCCATGGCTCCGGCCGATCCGGCCATGGCCCCTGCGGATGATGCCGCCATGGGTGCGGACCAGACACAGGTCAACACTATGCCGCGTGAGGGCTATGCTGCGGTTGAGGTCGACGCACTGACCGCTGAGAACCTGACCGGCGCCACCGTGGTTGGTCCAGAGGGTGACGATATTGCCGAGGTCGGCGATATCCTCCTGACGGCCGACGGCCAGGTCGATGCCATGCTGATCGACTTTGGCGGCTTCCTCGGGATTGGCGAAAAGCGCGTTGCTGTTGGCCTCGAAAACCTCGAGTTCGCGTCCAACGAAAACGGTGATCTGCTGATCTACAGCGACTTCACCTATGAGCAACTCGAAGCCCAGCCGGCTTATGACGAGTCCACCTATGCTCAGGACCCGGCTCAGCGCGCGGTTGACATGTAATCGTCCAGGCGCGGGACTTCCCCTCGCAAATGCAAAAGGCCCGCTTCGGCGGGCCTTTTCGTGCGCTGAGCGACCTGATTACTGTCGCCGGTAGCGGAGCCGGGCCGTTTCATCATACTCGGCCTGTTCGATCTTGGCCTGTTCGTCCTTGTCGCGCTGATGCTCGCGCTGGTCGAGCAGCTCAACCTTCTTGAGGTCTTCGAGCGCTTCTGCCAGGGCGTCTTGGGCGGCCTCGAGCTTGCCCTTCATATCGGTGGCCGATGCCAGGAGGTTGTCACGGCGGGTAAGCGCGGCCTTGGCAAAGGTTGAATAGGCAAAATGGGCGACATCGGAAATGCCGGTCTTGGTGTGCTCGATCTCGATCTGCTGGTCGAGTTCGGACGCCATGCGCTCGAAATCGGCAACCATCATCTCGATCTGCGCGACCTGACGGCGCTTTTCGTCCACCTGGAACTTCTTGAGCCGGATGAGGCTCTCGCTGCGCGATTTCAAGACCTGTACTCCTTACACATCAAGTCAGTCCGAAGCGGCCCAAACACTGACAAGCCACTCCATCAGTCCCCCGCATCGGCCTCGGCGATCAAACCGGCGAGCATGTCATAGCCCTCGGCGATCGTCGTCGTCTCATCCCGCTGCTGGCCCAAGAATGCCTCCAGCCTCGGAAAGATCGCGATAGCGCGGTCCACGTTCGGATCTGACCCTTTCCGGTAAGCCCCCAGCCGGATCAGTTCCTCCATGTCCGAAAAGATGGACATGAGTTCCCGCGCCCTCGACAGGACCGGTCGGACATCTTCCGGCACACATCCTGGCATGGTCCGCGAGATGGACCGGAGCACGTTGACGGCGGGGTAGCGTCCCCGTTCGGCAATGCCGCGCTCCATTACAATGTGACCATCAAGAATGCCGCGCACGGCATCGGCAATGGGCTCATTGTGATCATCACCTTCCACCAAAACGGTAAATAGACCGGTAATGGACCCCGAATTCGGTATGCCGGGGCCGGCGCGTTCGAGCAGGCGCGGCAATTCGGTGAAAACGGTGGGTGGATAACCCTTGGCAGTCGGCGGCTCGCCAATGGCCAGGCCGATCTCGCGCTGGGCCATGGCAAAGCGGGTGAGGCTGTCCATCATGCAAAGCACACGCTTGCCGCTGTCGCGGAAATACTCGGCGATGGACATGGAGATATAGGCGGCCTGGCGACGCATCAAGGCGGCCTCGTCGGAGGTGGCCACCACCACCACGGCGCGGGCCAGGCCTTCCTCACCCAGATATTCCTGGATGAACTCGTGCACTTCGCGGCCGCGCTCGCCGATCAGGCCAATCACCGAGACATCGACATCGGTATTGCGCGCCAGCATCGACATCAGCACCGACTTGCCGACGCCCGAGGCTGCGAAGATGCCCATGCGCTGGCCCTCGCACATGGTGGCAAACGTATTGAGACACCTGACCCCCAGCTCAATCGGTTCGCCCACGCGGACACGATCATGTGCGGCGAGGGGCGATTGGCGCAGGGGATAAGGGGTGGTGCCCCGCGGCAGTGGCCCCAGGCCATCGATGGGCTCGCCATTGGCATTGATGACCCGGCCCAGCCAGCCGTCGGAGGGATTGACCGAACCGTCATGGCGGCGGAACACCGCCTTGCAGCCCAGCCGCACGCCGCCCAGTTCACCAAAGGGCAGGCAGAGGGCATGGCCGTCGCGGAACCCGATGATCTCAGCGGCCAGATGGTTTCCATCGGTCGCCTCTATGCTGACGCGCCCACCGACGCGCAGTTCGCGCACGGGCCCGACAATCTCGACCAGGAGGCCCTGGACGGATTTGACCCGGCCGAACACCTCCACGTCGTCAATGGCCTCGATGGCCGAGATCAGCGCCTTCATCTTGATCCAGTGTTCAGATGTCGTTCATGAACGGCAGCCAGGGCACAGGTCCCATGCCCCACTTATGGTTTCCGGCAGGGGACGAATCGGGCCAGTTCACGAATCAGAGCGTAACCGATCGTTAACTCAAAAGCGCTATTGGCAATGATGATCGGTGAAATGCGCCCTGCGCCTGCAATGTCGCCGAAGCACCCCCAAATGCCCGGAATGCTTGAGTCCAAAGAGTCTCTTGGAACGCTTTCTTAATGTAGTACCTTAAGAATTTTATTCGGCATTTGTGCTTATTTTTCAACGAGTTAAGATAAATTTGTACTAACGCTCTTTGCGTATTGCGGATCAGAATTAAACTTTGTTAACTAGTTGGGCTTAGGCTTCAGTCATATCCAGTAGGGTTGGAGCGGGAACGGCAATATGGCCAGGCCTTCCGCGGGTTCCAGCAGGAACGAATGGCAAGGGGAATATAATGCGGGTACTCCTTATTGAGGACGACAGCGCGACAGCGCAGAGCATCGAGTTGATGCTGAAGTCCGAAAGTTTCAACGTCTATACCACCGACCTCGGTGAAGAAGGCGTTGATCTCGGTAAGCTCTATGACTACGACATCATTCTGCTAGACTTGAATCTGCCAGATATGAGCGGTTACGAAGTCTTGCGTACATTGCGCGTTGCCAAGGTGCAGACGCCGATCCTTATCCTGTCCGGCCTGGCCGGTATTGAGGACAAGGTCCGTGGCCTTGGCTTTGGCGCCGACGACTACATGACCAAGCCGTTCCACAAGGACGAACTCGTGGCCCGCATCCACGCCATCGTCCGTCGCTCCAAGGGCCATGCCCAATCGGTCATCACCACCGGCGATCTGATGGTCAATCTCGACACCAAGACCGTTGAAGTGCAGAACGCCCGAGTGCACCTGACCGGCAAGGAATACCAGATGCTGGAGCTGCTTTCGCTCCGCAAGGGTACGACGCTCACAAAGGAAATGTTCCTCAACCACCTCTATGGTGGCATGGACGAGCCGGAACTGAAGATCATCGACGTCTTCATCTGCAAGCTGCGCAAGAAGCTCAGCGTCGCCACTGGCGGCAAGAACTATATCGAGACCGTCTGGGGCCGCGGCTACGTGCTGCGCGAGCCCGATGAGAGCGAAGTCTATAGCGAGAACGTCGCCTAAGCATTCTCTCCGACAATCCGAAAACCCCGCGCAAGGCGCGGGGTTTTTTGTTGTTCGATTTGCGGTGGCGATCGGAACCCTGGCCACTTCCCCACGTTGCTGCCCAAGCAATTAATTTTGGGGGATCGATCATGCCTGACCTGTCGCAGCGTCTACGCGAACCGCTGGTTTTGATTATTCTCGTGGTCGCCATCGCTGGCTGGCTGGCGTTTTTGGCGGCCTGGATCAACAGCACCGGGCAGACAGGGCAATTGCAAGAGCAGATAACCACCCTCAGCAGCGAGCGCGACCGCTTCAGCGCGGAACTGGCCGAACGCGCCGAAACGGCCGGCAGCCTGGACGCTGCTCAGGCCGAACTTGCGGACTTGCAAAAACAGGTGGACGAAGCGGATGCCGCGCTGGCACGTGCCCAGCAGGATTTGGAAGCCCGCACCGGCGAGCTCGAAACTGCCTCGCAAACCCTGGCGGCGCAGCAGGAAGAAGCTTCAGCACTCAATACGCAAGTTACGGAAAATCAGACACTCACCGAGGAACTGGCTGCCCGGCAAGCCTCGCTGCAGGCTGAGATTCAGAGCTCCAGCAAGCAGTTGAACGATGTTGGCGCGCGGCTCGAGGAGGCTCGACGGCAGGAGGAAGTTGTCGCTACCAATATTGCGCAGCTGGCCGATGAGGCTGCCATGGCTACCTCTAGCCTCGCCGAAACACAGAGCCAGTTGCAGGCGGCGCGTGAGCAGCTGACAGAGGCACAGCAGGAGCGCGCCGACATTGCCGGGGAATTGGAGGTGGCGGGCGGTGATTTGCAGCAATTGCAGCAGGCTGTCACCGAACTTGGTGATCGCCGCCAGAGCCTCGAGAGTGAGGTGAAAGGCTATGAGCAGCAACTGGCGACCTTGCAGCCTCAGGTCGAAGAGCTAACAGCCACGCTGACGCAACGCTCGCGTGAACTTGAGGCTGTCGAGTCCAGGATTGCGTCCGCCGATCGGGGTGGGTCCGACGCTGACGCGTTGGCGACCGCAACCGGCCCGCGCAGCTTCGAAGTGGCCGCTGAGGGCGAAGCCAATGGTCTGCGCCTCACGCTTGAGGATGATGGTCGATTTGCGATGCAGGACCTCACCGGCAGCCGAGTTGAGGGCAAGTATGACCTCACAGCAGGTGAGCTTGTGCTCTCGGAGCCCAGTGGAAGCATTGGTGCGGCGCAGTTTCCCATGACGTGCCCGGTGGACGAGACGGACGGCGGGCTCAGTGTCGGCCAAGCCGAGGGATGCCCTATCTCCGGCTTGAATTTCGAGCGCGCCGAATAGACAGAGGCAGAGGGCAATCCAAGGGCGGCGGGAGCGCCGCATGGCAAGCCGCTTGCTACGTCGCGCCTTGCCGCGCTCCCCGCTACTTCGCATACCGCCGTCAGCGGCCAGGTTGACCTTTTGATGGGATCCATTCCTGGAAGGCGAGACGCCCAAGGCATGTTCGACTAGCGGCATTTTGCCGGGAATGGATCGTTCCGTCCCCGTTTTCCCTTGACCTTGCGGCGGCGGCATTGATGCTCTCAAACTCCAGACCAGCGGATCACCCTCCGGAGGATGTCAGCCTTGATCAATGCCGCATCGAACGACCGTCGCGAAACCGACCGCGCCATAAACACGGTATGGCGCGTCGAGCAGGCCCGGGTCATCGCGGGCCTTACGCGCATGGTCCGCGACATTTCCCTGGCCGAGGAACTGGCGCAGGAGGCATTGATGGCGGCCCTTCGCAGTTGGCCTGAGACCGGGGTGCCACGCAATCCTGGCGCCTGGTTGATGCAGGCGGGGAAGCGCAAGGCCATCGACTATTTCCGGCATCGCAAGATGGCGACCGGTAAGCTGCAGGAGGTCGGGCGCATTGTGGAGGACGAAGTGCCGGACACCGAAACGGCGCTGCATGAACAGATTGACGACGATGTGGGCGACGACCTGTTGCGCCTAATCTTCACCTCCTGCCACCCGGTGCTATCGCCCGAGAGCCGGGTGGCGCTTACCCTGCGGCTGATCGGGGGGCTCACCACCGAGGAGATCGCGCGGGCGTTCCTGGCCAACGACACTACGATCGGACAGCGCATCGTGCGCGCCAAGCGCACCATTGCAGAGGCAGGTGTGCCGTTCGAGGTGCCGCGTGGCGCTGAGCGCGAGGTTCGGGTCGCCTCGGTCCTAGGGGTGCTCTACCTCATTTTCAACGAAGGGTATTCGGCTACCGCCGGCGAGGACTGGATGCGGCCGCAGCTGTGCGAGGAAGCCATGCGCATGGGGCGCATCCTCACCACGCTGATGCCAGAGGAGCCGGAGGCGCATGGCTTGCTGTCGCTGATGGAATTGCAGCATTCGCGCGCCAAGGCACGGACCAATGCCAGGGGCAAGCCTGTACTGCTGCCGGATCAGAACCGGGCCTTGTGGGACCAGTTCATGATCCGTCGAGGTCTTGATGGGCTGGCCCGGGCCCAGCAATTGGGCGGCGTGGCCGGGCCCTATACCTTGCAGGCGGCCATCGCTGCCTGCCATGCGCGCGCGCGCAAAGCTGAAGAGACCAATTGGGGTCAGATTTCGGCGCTCTATGCCCTGCTCAACCAGGTCACGCCTTCGCCGGTGATCGAGCTCAATCGCGCCGTGGCGGTGTCGATGGCCGATGGCGCGGCGGCGGCCCTGCCACTGGTGGATGCGCTCATGGCGTCTTCGGCTCTTGAGGGCTATCACCTGCTTTATGGAGTGCGGGGCGACCTGTTGCGCAAGCTGGGCCGCCATGACGAGGCCAATAACGAGTTCCGCAAGGCGGCTGAACTGACGCGCAATGCGCGGGAAAAGGCGTTCCTGCTGGGAAGAGCGGACGAAGAGACCTGAAGATGTTTCGCGGCCTAAGCGGCTGCGGCCTTGTCCTGGAACTTGGATACCAGCACCGACTGGTCGAACGGCTTCATCATGTAGTCGTCCGCGCCCGACTTGAGAGCCAGGGCAATGGCGCCGATGTCGTTCTCGACCGTACAATAGATGACACGGGGCTTTTCGCCGCCGACATAGGCGCGCAGCAGTTTGAGGAATTCCAGCCCGCTCATGATCGGCATGTTCCAGTCGAGCAGGATGGCGTCGGGCATTTCCTGACGGCACTTGTCGATGGCTTCCTGCCCGTCTTCGGCCTCGTCCACGATATAGTCGAGATCCTCCAGGATGCGACGCGCGACTTTGCGCACCACACTGGAATCATCGACGATCAGGCAGCTGCGCATGGATTAGCCCTGGGACAGTTGAGACGCTCTTGGGACTATGCCGTCCAATAGGTTGGCGAATGGTTAGCGTGCGCCCGCCAATTAGCGTGCACAGTCTCACATGGCATACGGAAATATCCCATGGTGCCAGACAGTTATCGTGTGTTAGGCGGCTTCTGTCTTGGCCTGGGGCACGGCGGTAAAGAAGAACAGGTCGTTCTCCAGCCCGATATTGATGTCCATGTCGGTCATGCGGGCCAGAAGCCCGGTGTAAAAGGGCTGGATGCCCCGTGCATCGACCGAGCCTTCCTCGGGCATGCCCGAGAGCAGGCCAGCCGAACCGGAGGGCACGAGGGTCTTCTGACGCTTTTCGGGATCGCTCTTGGAGGTGAATTCGAATTTCTCCTCGCCCGCTGGACCGGTGATGGAGGCCGTCACCACCCCACCGCGCGGCACGGAACCGGCTGCAATGAGCAGCATGTTCATGAACAGCTTGGCCTTGTGCTTGGGCAGAAGGATCAGCGGCACGTTCCATTCCAGGTCGGCCTTCTCGATCTCGAACAGGATGCGCGCCACGCGCTCGCATTCGCGGGTGTCGATATCGGTGCCGGCGGTTGAGGATGCGCCATAGGCAAGGCGGGCGAATTCGAGCTTGGCACGGCTCTGCCTGGCGGCGCTGGCGATCAGGTCGCGGGCGCCTTCCGCCATTTCGCCCTGATTGGGGTCTGCGAGCACCTCAAGGCCATTGCCGATGGCACCGATGGGATTGATGAGGTCGTGGCAGACCCGCGAGCACAGCATGGCGGCGAGGTCGGTTGCCTTGAGCTCAATGATATCCATGGTGCGGGTCTCCGTAGGCGCCCTTGGGCGGGATCGAGGCGAGAATCAGTTAAGGGACAATACTGCCCCGCGCCGGACCGGACTACCGGATCGAGAGCGTTTTGGACAGAACCTGCCAATGCTCATGGCCGCGAATGGCGGCGGCGTCGGGGGACAAGAGGAATGCCTCGCGGTTGGAGGCGGAGTAGAAAAGGTAAAGGCGCTGCTTGAAAACGGTATAGATCATGGGCTCGGAATCCGAGACGAAGCCGCGCGACATGCTCATGGCGCCGTGACCACCATATTGAGGCGCGTAGATTTCGGGACTGCGAGTGAAAACCGCCAGATTGGCCGCATTGGCAAACTGGAAGGGGGCGCCCATCCAGGTGAACTCGAAATCGGGGTGACCGCGCAGGGGTGCCGGCTCGGTGAAATAGGACACCGCGTCCATGCCGCCCATGGCAATGCCGGTGAGCGGATCGGTCTGCACATAGGTGATGATGGACTGGGCGTGGCTTTGGCTGACCATGGCCGTAGCAAGCCCGAAAAGCGGCAGAACAAGGGCGAGCATGGTTAAGATTTGTTTAGAGGTTTGCTTCATGATCGGCCCAAATGATCGGCATGCCGGGCCCCCAGACTAAGGCCACAGACCTTAAGGTCTTCGTAAAGGTGCTCGATCGCCACGGGAGATTTGCCATGTTCAAGCGCCTTGCCCAGCTTGCTGTCCTGATCGCCGCGCTTGCGGCCTTCAGTCCCCCAGCCTTTGCCCAGGGGTCGCTGAGCGACACCTTCTCGGGCGAGGAATTGGTCAAAAGCGGCGGCGAATTCTTCGGGTCGGCGGCGCAGGGTCTGGCCTCCGTGGTGGAGCGGGCGGTGAGCCAGTATGGCCAGCCCAATGGCTATGTGCTGGGCGAAGAGGCTGGCGGCGCGCTGTTCATTGGCGCCAAATATGGAGAGGGCACGCTCTATACCCGCAATGCCGGACAGTTCTCGCTGTTCTGGCAGGGTCCGAGCATCGGGCTCGACATTGGTGGCGATGGCTCCAAGGTGATGATGCTGGTCTATAATCTCTCCACCATCCAGGACATCCTTGGACGCTATCCGGGCGTGGATGGCTCGGCCTATGTCGTGGGCGGGGTCGGGATGACCGTGACCAAGCGCGGCAATGTGGTGGTGGTGCCGATCCGTTCGGGCGTTGGCGCGCGACTCGGGATCAATGTGGGCTACCTGAACTTTACCGCAGAGCCTACTTGGAACCCGTTCTGACGCGATAGGGGATTGGGGTGAACGGCTGCAATGCCATTGTCATAGCTGCCGTGTTCGCTGCGTATGCCCTGATATTCTTAGCGATGTGGAAGGTTCCCAGACTGAGAACCCTGCTGCCAAACAGCGCTTTCGCCATGCAGGCAATTTCCTTGATAGTAGTGTGTCTGCTATTGGCGCCCTTCTTTGTGCTGTCAGGCGTCTGTCCGTAGGTTGTGATCAATTCCTGCCCAGGCCGGGGCCAAAAACCCGGCTTTGTCGTGACGGCGCCACCCAAACCCGTTAGGGTTAACCGTTGCCAAAGATGGCCTCGCCCCATCTTTGCTGCCAGATACCATTAGGGAAAGTCCCAATGGCAGGTGCACTGCACCGCCGGAGGCCGGGTCGATGCTGATCGAGAACGTTATGTATTTTGCGCTGGGTCTGCTTGTTGCAGGGCTGGTCGCGCTCATCATCATGCCGGCGGTGTGGAAGCGGGCCGTGCGCCTGACCAAGCGCCGCATCGAAGCCGCCACCCCCATTACCATGGCCGAATTCCGGGCTGACAAGGATCAGTTGCGCGCCGAATTCGCTCTCTCGACCCGACGGCTCGAAATGAACGTCGAGGCATTGCGCAAGCGGCTTGCCGAACAGCTCAGCGACGTCAATCAGAAGCGCACCGATCTGGGCGCGCTCAAAGCCGAGCGGGAAAAGCACCTCGAAGTGGTGCGCGAACTCGAAGCCCGGGAAGTTGAGTTGCGCTCCCGCATTCTCGAACTCGAAAAAGAGGGCGCGGACCTGGGCAATCGGCTACGCAAGCGCGACCGGGAGCTGGAAACGCGGGCCAGCGAGATCGAAACGCTGCGCAACAGCCTGCGCGGCGGGTTGGCCAAGGCCACCAAGATTGATGGTGTCGTGATCTCGGGCGATTATGAAGGCGATATCGACCAGTTGACCACCGCACTCGCCATTGAGCGCAAGCGCGCGGCCTTCCTCGAAGATCAGGCGCGGAGCCTGATCGCGCGGTTGGAGAATTCCGATCGCCGCAGCGCCGAGGCCAGTGCCGCCATTGCGCAGATGCGGGACGCTCTGGCGGGGCGCGAAGCGCAGCGCGAGGTAGATGCCGAGGAGCTGGTGGCGGCGGAAGCGCGCATTGCCAGTGCCGAAAACCGCCTCAATGCGCTTCTGGCCGAAACCAGCCAGGTGGTGGAAAAGAGCGAGGGCCGCGTCGAGCAATTGCTGGCCGACAAGCTCTCGATGGACGACGAGCTCGAGCGGCTGCGCGCCAAAGTTGCCGATGTCGAGGCCAGTATCATGGCCGACTGGGAAACCGAGCGCTTCGAGGAAGCCTATCTCCGCGAAAAGCTCAACGATATTGCCGCCAGCGTCAGCCGCCTCGTCTATGCCGTGGACCACGAGGGGCCCGCCAGCGCCATGCCCGAAGAGAGTCTGTTCGACCGGGTGCAGCGCTTTGCTGATGACGGTGAAGGGCTCGATATCCTGCCTACGCCGGCCAATAGCCAGCGTGGCACGGTGTCTGATCGCCTCGCAGCGCTCAAGGAAATCCAGGGGCGTTAGGGCGGGCGGCTACTCCGTTCCGATCTGGACGCTGCGTTTCAACGCGCCGGTTCCGGCATCGAAGACGTTGAGCATTACCGCATCGCCGGTCCGGAAGGTCACCTGGATTGTGCCTTCGGTGCTGAGCGCCGAAACCACTTCGGCGCCGGCGGGGATTGATACGCTTTCTGCAATCACCGGGGGGGGGCTGTCGCGCATGACGCGATAGACAAGCGCAACACCAATCGCCATAAAGCCCAGCAACAGAATGCCCATGGATACCGCGAATGAGCGGCGGGCTTTTCCCAGCATGGCCTTGGCTTCGGGCGACAATTGGGTGTCGGCGGCGTCCGGCGTATTTGGTTCAGGATTGCTCATGGCGGATGATACCGATTTCGAGTTTGAGGGCGAGCCCGTTGAAGTTGTGGTCGACGCCGGCATGGATGGCGGCCGGCTCGATGCGATGCTGGCAAAAGCGCATGAACCGCTCAGCCGCAGCCGCATCAAGGATCTGATCCTGGCCGGCGCCGTCGCCATTGACGGGCGGACGATTGCCGAACCCAAATACCGGCTCAAGGCCGGCGAGACAATCGTGCTTGTGGCGCCGCCCCCCGAAGATCCCGATCCGCAGCCGGAAAACATCCCGCTCGACCTCCTCTACGAGGACGAGCACCTGATCGTCATCAACAAGCCGGTAGGCATGGTGGTGCATCCGGCGCCCGGCTCGCCGTCGGGCACGCTGGTTAATGCGCTGATCTATCACTGCGGCGACAGCCTCAAAGGCATTGGCGGGGTCAAGCGCCCGGGCATCGTGCATCGCCTCGACAAGGATACGTCCGGCGTCATGGTCGCGGCCAAGACCGAGCGGGCGCACAAGCACCTCTCGGGGCAGTTTGCCGACCATGGCCGCACCGGCCCGCTGCACCGGGCCTATATTGCCTATGCCTGGGGCTCGACCCAGTCGGGTATGGGGACTGTGGATGCGCCCTTGGGACGGGATCCGGGCAATCGACTCAAACAGGCGGTTCTCAAGCAGGGCCGTGAGGCCATTACCCATTATAGCGTGGAAGCGCGCTTCATCGGCGATGGCTGGGACATTACCCGTATCCAGTGCCAGCTCGAAACCGGCCGTACCCACCAGATCCGCGTGCACATGGCCCATATTGGCCATCCGCTGGTCTCCGACCTGCTCTATGCGCCCGGCTTTGCCACCAAGATCAACAAGCTCCCCGAAGAGGTGGCGGGGGCGGTACAGGCGCTGGGCCGCCAGGCGCTGCATGCGGCAGAGCTGGGTTTCGAGCACCCCGCCACGGGCGAGGAGATGATGTTCGAGGCCGAGCTCCCCGATGATCTGCAGGCGTTGCAGGACGTGCTGGACCCCTACGACCAGGTCACTCGGCGCGGCTGAGGGCGCCCAACTGGTCCTGTGCCGGTGCGGCATGGACCAGGCTATTGATGAAGGCCAGCTTGGTGATCACCGGCGGGGTCAGCACGAAGGGATAGGCGTCGGCCTGTCCCACGGCACGGTTGAGATTGTTCACGAGGCTCGCCAGGGGCACCCAGTGCTCGATGATGGCATCCATGTCCGGCTCCATATAGGGGTCGAACGTGACCGGGGGGATGGCCAGGGTCTGGTCGCCGGTGCGCGGCCGCGCGCGGATGCCGAAGGCAGCTGCCATTTCCACGGTATCAGTGATGTGCAGGAAATGCGCGAAGGTTTCGGCAAAATCCTCCCAGGGATGGGCCGTGGCATAGGCGCTGATATGGGTATTGAACCAGCCCTGCGGCGCGCCATTGGCGTAATAGGCCTGCAGGGCCTGTCCATATTCGGCCCGCTCGTCGCCGAAAAGCGCCCGGAACGGTTCCTCGGCCGGTTGCCCTGCGACCAGCAGGTCCCAGAAATGGTGGCCGATCTCGTGGCGAAAATGTCCCAATAGCGTGCGGTATGGCTCGTTCATAGTTGTGCGCCGATATTCGCGCTCGGCGTCATCGGCCTCGGCTAGGGCGATGGTGATGATGCCGTTGTCGTGGCCTGTCATCACCCGCTCCGGTGCGCTCTGGTCATCGGCGAGGAAACGAAAGGCCAGCCCATGGTCAGGATCTTCATCACGGGTATCCAGGGGCAGGCCCAGGCGGATCAGCGCGTAGAAAAGACGCTTCTTGGCGCGCTCAATAGTCTGCCAGCGCTTGAGATTTGCTGGATCGGAGAGGGGCGGAATGGTCTCGTTGTGGCGGCAGGCGGCGCAATAGACACCGCCCCCCGGCGCTTCCGGCAGCAGCCAGTTGCAGGCATCGTGGGCGGCGTTGGCACAGAATACAAAGCGTGCGCCGGGCAGGGCCGGGCTGGTCCAGGCGCCATTGTCATCATCGAGTGAAACGAGCATGCCATGGTCCGGCACATAGCCCAGCCCGTGGCCGCAGCGCTCGCACACGGCGTTTTCGAAATAGACCGTGTTGCCACAATGGTCGCAGGAAAAGAGTTTCATCGGCTGCCCCGTTCAATGGACGATAATGCGGCTAGTCACAACCTCGTTCCAGCAGCAACCGGGCACAGTCGCGATGCGTTTGCCGAGGAGCAAGCAGGAGGACCATATATGCAGTCCATGGACCAAGAGAAGATCCGCGACCGGGCGTTCCAACTCTGGGACCGCGCCGGCCAGCCGGAAGGGCGCGAACAGGAATTCTGGTATCAGGCCGAGCGCGAACTGGCGGAGGACGATGAAGTGGATACCTCGAACGAGGCGTCCAAGGTCGATCAGCCACCTGTGGTGCCGGGCGGCATGGGTTAAAAGCTGGCCGCCTGAATCCTGATGTGACGAGATCGGCTGGGTGACTAGCCGAACCCCGATTGTGGAGGCATAGTCCCCAGGCAATCAGGGAGAGGCGGCATGAGCGTTGAGTTCATCATCACCACATTGATCGTCGTCGTCTCGCCCGGTGCCGGAGCGCTTTACACGATCGCAACCGGCCTCGGTCGAGGTGGGAAAGCCAGCCTCTGGGCGGCCGTGTTCTGCACATTTGGAATCGTGCCGCACATGCTGGCTGCGATAACCGGGCTGGCGGCGGTTCTGCATGCCAGCGCGTTAGCTTTCGAGATCATCAAATATCTGGGGGTGGCATACCTGCTCTACATGGCCTGGGCGACGCTTCGGGAAACCGGCGCGCTTTCGGTGGAGGCGCGGCAGGAGAAAAAGCCGCTTGGCGCCATGGCCGCAGAGGTGATGCTGATCAACCTCCTCAACCCAAAGCTCTCCATTTTCTTCTTCGCCTTCCTGCCGCAATTCGTGCCCGCCGACAGCCCCCAAGCCGTGCCGCGCATGCTGGAGCTGAGTGCGGTGTTCATGGTCATGACCTTCGTGGTCTTTGCGCTCTATGGACTCTTCGCCGCCGCCATTCGCGGCCATGTCATCACGCGCCCGGATGTGCTGACCTGGATGCGGCGGAGCTTCGCCGCGGCCTTCGTGGCGCTGGGAGCAAAGCTGGCGCTGACCCAGCGGTGAGCGCGACGCTGTATCACCGGCCTGCCGGGGGTGGGAAAGTCGACGCGTGTTGCCCGCGCTCGAGGCCGAAGCCGGGGCCGTGCGGATGGAGCCGGACGCCTGGATGGATGAGCTCAAGCTCGAGCTCTGGGATGAGGAGCGGCGCTTTGCTATCGAGGCGATGCAATGGCGCCTGAGCCGACGGTTTCTTGCCGCGGGCATCAGCGTCATCGTGGAATGGGGCACCCGGGGGCGCGGCGAGCGCATGAAGCTTGCGGGAGAGGCCAAGGCGCTGGGCGCGCGAACCGAACTGTACTGGTTGACCGCACCGCTCGACGTGATGCTGGAGCGTATCCGGCGGCGGGGCCGCGAAAACCCGCCGATCGCGATTGAGCACATCGAGGATTGGGTCGGCCTGTTCCAGACGCCGGACGAAAGGGAACTAGCGTCCTATGACGCGGTTTTCCGAGCCTGATCATTGAACCGGGACCGTCTCCTGACGTTGAGCGGACAACAGCGACGAGGAGAACCCCGATGAGCTACCTACGCTTTGCCTTGATGATCGCGACTTCGACATTGGTGATGTATGGGCTGATGTATCTCAATACCTACCAACTCGACCATGTCTTCTACAGCCAGACCCGGCTGTGGATGGCGCTCATAATGGGCGCTGTGATGGCCGTCGTGATGCTGGGCTTCATGTGGTCCATGTACAAGAACCGGGCGGC
Source organism: Devosia sp. CAU 1758 (assembly GCF_054482695.1). Classification (NCBI taxonomy): domain Bacteria; kingdom Pseudomonadati; phylum Pseudomonadota; class Alphaproteobacteria; order Hyphomicrobiales; family Devosiaceae; genus Devosia; species Devosia sp. CAU 1758. Next base: position 218,471 of record NZ_JBTLRJ010000001.1, read on the forward strand.
GAATATCGCCATTGTGACGGGGGCTCTCGCCGTCTTTGCCGGATCGCTATTTCTAGTGCGCAGCCAGACAACGGTCGGGGACGTGGACTATATGCGCGCCATGATCCCCCATCACTCCATCGCTATTCTCACCAGCAGCAATGCCAATATCCGGGACCCGCGCGTTCGGGACCTAGCCGACGAGATCATCGCCGCGCAGGTGCGCGAGATCGGCGAGATGAAGACATTGATTTCCGATCTCGAGGCCAATCCGCCGCCGGTGGACGCGCGTGAGCTGGCGCCGTCAATGGAATAACCTACAACGGTGTCTGTTGGTGCAGGGCGATGCGCCACTTCCCGCTCTGACGAACTTAGGTCGACGAACACAAGGCCTTGTAGGGCGCCGACCCGCTTCGACGCCCTGTCGCGCGATAGGCAATGACGGCGGTGTCGGCGTTCGGAGAAATCTGGATCTGGTCGGCCATGTCGACATCCGCCCAACGCGGAGCCTGCCGCAGACTGGCTGGAATTTCTGCATTGCGAAGCACGCCCATGGGCCCGAAGACCATCAGGCATTCACCGGCCATCAATGTTGCATAGGCCTCCGCGCCCTCCAGCCAGAGCTGACGTTCCATATTCCATAGATCCATCGGACGTCCTCCTTTGGCTGGTCAATTGCGCCAGCGGTATGGAGTTCCCCTTTAGACGCTACCCACCGTCTTCAAGCGAATGCGCGGATGCACCTCGTTCTGGCTCATCACCACGGTCTGGGGTCGGAAGCGCTCGACAATCGAGCGGACATGCGGCCGGATCGAGGGCGAGGTGATCAGTACCGGCAATTCCCCCTGCTGGGCGGCCCGCTCGAAGGCCGATTGCACGCCGCCGATAAATTGCTGCAGCTTGCTCGGCGCCATGGCAAGGTGCCGGTTTTCGCCATCACCGGCCATGGCTTCGGCAAAATCGCGCTCCCATTGCGGCGAGAGCGTCAACAGCGGCAGATTGCCGTCCGGCCCCAGATTGGCGGCACAGATCTGGCGGGCAAGGCGCGAACGCACATGTTCGGTGATGGTGGCAATGGAGCGGCCATTGCCGGCAATCTCGGCGATGGCTTCTAGGATGGACGACAGGTCGCGAATAGAGATGCGCTCGGTCAGCAGCGACTGCAGCACGCGTTGCAGGCCCGAAACGGTGATCTGGCCGGGCACCAAGTCTTCTACCAGCTTTTGCTGGTCCTTGGGCAGGCCCGAGAGCAATGCCTGGACATTGGCATAGCTCAGGAGGTCCGCGACATTGGCCTTGAGCACTTCGGTCAGGTGGGTCGAGATCACCGTGGACGGGTCGATAATCGAGAGGCCGCGCAGTTCCGCCTCGTCGCGCAGGGCAGGCTCGATCCAGGTTGCGGGCAGGCCGAAGGTCGGCTCGGTGGTGTGGTTGCCCGGCAGGTCGATCGGATTGCCGTAGGGGTCCATGACCATGAGCTGGTTGGCGTAGATCTGGCCGGAGCCGGCTTCGACCTCCTTGATGCGCACCTTATAGTCATTGGGCTCGAGCTGCATGTTGTCGAGAATGCGTACCGGGGGCATGACGAAGCCCAGTTCGAGCGCCAGTTGGCGGCGCAGAGCCTTGATCTGTTCGGTCAGGCGATCAGTACCGGTCTCGTCTTCCTTGACCAGGCTGAGTAGCCCATAGCCCAGTTCGAGTTTGAGATCGTCGATTTTGAGGCTGTCGGTAATGGGCGGCTCGCTGGGCTGGGGTGGGGGTGCCGCCTTGGCGATTTCCTTGGCCTGCTCCTCAACCTGCCGCACAGTCTTGGACCTGCCGGCCCGATAGGCGGCGTAGCCGACGCCGCCGGCCAGGGCCATGAACGGAATGAAGGGCATGCCGGGCAGGAAGGCCAGGGCACCCATGACGGCGGCAGACATGCCCAGGGCGCGCGGATAGCCGGTGAACTGGAGCGACAGGGCCTTGTCGGCGGCGCCGGTAACGCCGGATTTCGACACCAGGATACCCGCGGCGGTCGAGACGATCAGCGCCGGGATCTGGCTGACCAGGCCATCGCCGATGGTGAGCAGGGTATAGACGCTGCTGGCTTCCTGGAAGCTGAGGCCTTCCTGCATGATGCCGATCAGCATGCCGGCGGAAACGTTGATGAAGGTGATGATGAGGCCGGCAATGGCGTCGCCGCGCACGAACTTGCTGGCGCCGTCCATATTGCCGAAAAAGGCGCTCTCGCCTTCAAGGTCCGAGCGGCGCTTCTTGGCGGTGTCCTCGTCGATCAGGCCCGCCGAGAGATCGGCGTCGATGGCCATCTGCTTGCCGGGCATGGCGTCGAGGCTGAAGCGGGCGGCGACTTCGGCGATGCGGCCTGAACCCTTGGTGATGACGATGAAGTTGACGATCACCAGGATGATGAAGATGACGATACCGATGACGAAATTGCCGCCGGTGACGAAACTGCCAAAGGCTTCAATGACATGTCCGGCGGCGGCGGTGCCATTGTGGCCCTCGGAGAGGATAAGGCGGGTTGTGGCGAGGTTGAGGCCCAGCCGCAGCATGGTGGCGATCAGCAGCACCGTAGGGAAGGATGAAAACTCCAGGGGCTTCTGGATGAACAGCGAGGTCATCAGGATCATGACCGAAAAGACGATGGAGATCGCCAGCAGCATGTCCACCAGCATGGCGGGCATAGGTACGATCAGGATGACGATCAGCCCCATCACGCCCGTGGCGAGCGCGATATCGCCCGAGCGCAGCGTGTTCAGCACTGTGGCGAAGCTGGGCGGCTTGAAGCCGGAACCCGGGCTGTTGGGGATATCGCTCATCTAATGGCTAACCTGCCTCACGCCGCGCCGCGTCTTTCGCCGGGTTCGGGCACAGGCACGCCCTCGTCGGAATACTGGTTGAGCTTGTTGCGCAGGGTGCGAATGGAAATGCCCAGGATATTGGCCGCATGGGTGCGGTTGCCCAGCGTATGGTCGAGGGTATCGAGGATGAGGTCGCGTTCCACATCGGCTACGGTGCGACCAACAAGAGCCCGGTTCATGGCCTCGGCGGTCTGGGCCAATTGGGCGGCCGGCGAGGCGGCACGGGCGGCTTCGCTGAGCCCCATGCCGTCGGGCAGCACGATGGCGTCGGGGCCGATTATGTCACCCGAAGAGAGCAGCACGGCGCGGTGCAGGGTGTTTTCCAGTTCGCGCACATTGCCCGGCCAAGGTGCCTTAACCAGCGCGTCGCGCGCCTCTGCGGACAGGGCGCGTGGCGGCAGGCCGTTGGCCTTGGCGTATTTGGCGACGAAGTGTTCGGAAAGGGCGATGATGTCGCCGGGGCGCTCGCGCAGGGCAGGGAGCTTGAGGTTGACCACGTTCAGGCGGAACAACAGATCCTCACGGAAACTGCCCTCGCGCACCGCTTCGTTGAGATTGCGGTTGGAGGTGGCCAGAATGCGGATATCGACTGGTACCGGCTTGGTGCCGCCGACGCGGTCGATGATGCGCTCCTGGATGGCGCGCAGCAGTTTGGCCTGCAGGCGCACATCCATTTCCGAGATTTCATCGAGCAGCAGCGTGCCGCCCGAGGCTTCCTCGAACTTGCCGATGCGGCGGGCGATGGCGCCGGTAAAGGCGCCCTTCTCGTGGCCAAACAGCTCGCTTTCGAGCAGGGCCTCGGGAATGGCGGCGCAATTGACCGAGATGAATGGCTTCTGGGCGCGCTTGGAACGCGCATGCACATATTTGGCAACGACCTCCTTGCCAGTGCCGCTCTCTCCGGTGATGAGGATCGAGGCATCCGAGCCGGCAATCTGCTCGGCCATCTTGACCAGGCGTTCCATGGCCGGATCGCGGTAGAGGAAGTCCGAGCTTTCGCGGGCCACCGCAGCGATGACGGCGGCGATCAGCTCGGCGTCGGGGGGGAGGGGGATATATTCCTTGGCCCCGGCGCGGATGGCGTTGACAGCAGCGGCGGCATTGGTCTCGACGCCGCAGGCAACAACGGGAATGGCGATGCGCTCGGCTTCTAGGCCCGCGATCAGCCCGGCAATGTCCATCATGACATCGACCAGCAGCAGGTCGGCACCCTTGCCGGCGCGCAAGGCGGCAAGGGCGATCTCGATGGAGGGGGCATGGGCGACCTTGGCGCCACCATCCATGGCCATCTTGGTGGCGGTGGAGAGCTGGCCTTCGAGAGCCCCGATAATGAGCAGGCGCATGATCGAGAACTCCCTTATTGCGGCTTGATGATTTCGGTCATGGTGACGCCGAGCCGATCCTCGACCAGCACGATTTCGCCACGCGCGACCAGGCGGTCATTGATGAAGATTTCCACGGCCTCGCCGACCTGGCGGTCCAGCTCGATAACGGTGCCGGTATCGAGCTTCAAGAGGTTGGAAACCGGCATCTTGGTTCGGCCCAGAACCACCGAGACGCGGACCGGGACGTCGAACACGGCCTCGAGGTCAGCGGCAGAGCGCTCGATATAGCCCTCACCACGCGGGTCGCGATCGGGCGCGGCCATCTCATCAAGATCCAGACCTTCGGCCGCGGTGATGTCGTCTTCGGGATCGGTCATGAACCGTTCTCCTTTTGCTGTCCGCGCATGCGGGAAGCGAGATAGGTGGCGATCTGGCGATCGATCTGGCGCGATGTGTCGGCGATATCGCGCACGAGCCCGCCATCGACCCATTCGAGCCTTCCGTCGCCAAGGCGAATCTCGGGGTCTCCCATGACCACCAGGCGTCCCGCAAAGCCGGCATGCGCCATCTGCCCGGTCGCGGTGTCGCGGATGGCATCGGCCAGGTCAGGATGGCAGCGAATGACCAGATGCGGCACGCCGGTGAGGCTGGGCAGGCATTCGGCCACAAGAGCCTCGAGCTCGCCAAGGGGAAAGCGCGCCACCAGGTGTAGCGCCAGCTTGCGCCCGACACTGAGAGCCAGCTCGACGGCCTCCTGATGGTGTTCGTTGCGGGCCTCGTCGAGCGCCACGGTCATCTTGGCAGACTGGGTGGCCAGGCTGCCGGCGGCGGCGGCGATGGCCTGGGCCGCCATGGAGGCCGCATTCTGCTCGCCGGCCCGCAGTCCCTCGGCATAGGCCTCCTCGCGGGCATTGGCGATCAGCTGGGCCACGACATCCTCGGGGATGGTGGGAACGGGCGGCGGCGCCGCCTTGCGGGCGCCGCGGGGTTCGAGATCGAGATCGAAGGTGAAGCGTGCAGGGCTTGTCATGGCATCACGCGATCATCTGGTCGTCGGACTTGGTCTTGAGGATGATGATGTCACCCTTGGCGGCAAGATCCTTGGCGGTGGCGACCATGCGGGTCTGCGCCTCGTCCACATCCTTGAGGCGGACCGGCCCCATGCCCTGCATGTCGTCCTGCAGCAACTTGGCGGCGCGACCGGACATGTTGGTGAAGAAGGATTCCTTGACCTGGTCGTTGGCGCCCTTGAGGGCCAAAGCGAGGTCGCGTTTGTCGAGCTTGGACAGCAGGGTCTGGATGGCCTGCATGTCCAGGCGAGCCAGATCCTCGAAAGTGAACATGAGCTGCTTTATGCGCTCGGCATCGTCACGGTTGGCCTCTTCCAGGCTGGTGATGAAACGCGCTTCGGTCTGGCGGTCGAAGGCGTTGAAGATTTCGGCCATCTGCTCATGGCTGTCGCGGCGCTTGGTATGGTTGAGCGTCGACATGAACTCGGTCCGGAGGGTCATCTCGATTTTTTCGAGAATTTCCTTCTGCACCGGGTCGAGACCGAGCATGCGCGCCACCACGTCCATGGCCAGCTCCTCGGGCAGCACGGCAAGCACCTTGGAGGCGTGCTCGGTGGCGATCTTTGAGAGCACTACGGCGATAGTCTGAGGATATTCGTTCTTGAGATAGGCGGCCAGCACGTCGGCCTGCACATTGGAAAGCTTTTCCCACATGTTGCGGCCGGCCGGTCCGCGAATTTCCTCCATGATCGCATCGACCTTGTCGGCCGGCAGGAAGCTCAGCAACAGGCGTTCGGTGGAATCGGTATTACCCGAGAGCGAGCCATTGGAGGACACGCTGGTGACGAATTCTATCATCAGGTCGTCGAGCATTTCCTGGGTGATTGGTCCCAGGCGCACCATGGCGCGACTGAGTTGCTTGACCTCCAGTTCGTCCAATTCGTCAAAAATGGGCCTGCCATAGTCGGGGCCGAGCGCCAGCAGCAAGGCTGCGGCCTTCTCGTCGCCTTTGAGGACGCGCTGCTCGGCGGAGGCGCCGATCTGCAACTGCGCGCCAACTGTCCCTGGGATAGCGGTGCCGTCATCGTTGGATTGGGAAACAAGTGCCATTGTCGTTACGCCGCGCTACCGAGCCAGTCGCGCACAATCAGCGCGGCCTGCTTGGGGTTTTCTTCGACCAGCGTGCCCACGGTCTTGAGGGTCTGAAGCTGTGTCTCGCCCATGGACTTGGCGTTTGTGACCCAGGCGGGGGTCTTGTCGCGGGGGGGCTGTTCAACTTCGGCGATAACCTGGCCATCGGCCCCGAGCACGCCATGATGGCCAATTTCAGCGGCCACGGGCAGGGCCAGCGGCTGGGTCTCGGGGGTCAGGGCCTTCTTGATCAGCGGGCGCATGACGAAGAAGACAAGCGCCAGGGCGATCAGCAGGGTTACGGCCATTTCTGCGCCATTCATCAGGTCGTCGCGGGTAAAGTCGAGGAGGCCAGCTTCTTCGGTGCCGAGCGGAGCCAGATCGGGCCGTTCGGCAAACTGCATGTTGACCACTTCGACACTATCGCCGCGCTCGGCCGAATAGCCCACGGCGGAGCGGACAAGGGTCAGGATCTGGGCAACATCGTCGGCGGAACGCGGGGTGTAGGTCAGATTGCCAGCGCCATCGTCGACATAGGTGCCATCAACCACCACGGCGACCGACAGGCGCTTGACGGCACCGGCCTCGGTCACGGCTGTCTGGGTGGTCTTGGAAATTTCGTAATTGATCACTTCTTCGGTGGACGTGCCCTGCTCGGTCACGCCGTCGGCGCCATTGTTCTGCCCGGCGCCGGGCAATTCATTGGCGACCGTCACTTGGCCATTGGTACCACCGGCAAGGTTCTCGCTCTCACGCGTCTGGGTGGAGCGAACCACCTGGCTTTCCGGGTCGAAGATTTCCTGGGTAGTGGTGGAGCGATTGAAATCGAGTTCCGCCGCAACTTCGACGCGGGCCCGTCCGGCACCGACCACATTGGCCAGCATGTCCTCGACCCGGGTGCGCATGCGGTTCTCGAAGCCGAGGGTGCGCTCGTCATTCTGGCCCGAGATGACGCCGTCAATATCCTCGCCCGTGCCGGAAGCGAGCAGATTGCCCTGGTCGTCGACGATCGAGACGCGACTGGGGGTCAGTCCCTCGATGGCCGATGCCACCATGTGCTGGATGGCACGGATTTCGCCGCTGGAAAGCTCGCCGCGCACCGACAGGACGATAGAGGCGGACGGGTCCTTGCGCTCGCGGCGGAAAAGCTCGCGCTCGGGCAGGACCAGATGCACCCGTGCGCTGTTGATTCGGGTCAGCGAGCCGATAGTGCGGGCGAGTTCACCCTCGAGGGCGCGAACATTATTGATGTTCTGCACGAAGCTCGTGGCACCCAGGGTCGACTGCTCGTCGAAGATCTCGTAGCCAACCTGGCCACGGGTCGGCAGGCCCTCGCCGGCCAGGCTCATACGCATGGCGGTGATCTGGTCGCGCGGCACCAGGATGGTGTCGCCGTCACCGCGTAACTCATAGGGAATGTTGAGAGTTTGCAGTTCGCTGACGATGGCGGAGGAGTCTTCCAGGCTCAGGCCGGAATAGAGCGGGGCAAGGTTCGGCGTTTGCGCCCGCAGGATGAGGAAGCCGAAGAAACCCAGCATCAGCACGGCGACCAGGGCCATGGCGGCAATGCGCGGCAGGCCGATCCGATTGATGAGATTGGTTAGACTTTCCACGCCGCCACTCTGGTCCTATTCACAGCGGTCGATGGAGCCCCCAAGACCGATGGGCAAAAATTACCTAGTGGATGGTAAACAATGTATTAACTGGCTGTTGCAGCTTGCGAATTTAGGCAAGAACTGCCGGTTTCGGTTAGCAAAGGATGAATGGACATGGTGCGGGTACTGGGCCGGGTGACCTCGATCAATGTACGCAAAGTGCTCTGGGCGCTTGATGAACTTGGGGAAAACTATGAGCAGGAGGACTGGGGGCTCCCCAATCGCGACCCGAAGGTGCCGGCGTTTCTCTCGCTCAACCCCAATGCCACCGTACCGGTGATGATTGAGGACGATGGAACAGCGCTTTGGGAAAGCAATGCCGTGCTCGTTTATCTGGCGCAGACGCGGGCCGCCCTGTTGCCGCGCGAACGGCACGAACTCGGGCAGGCTCTGCAATGGCTGACCTGGCAGGCCACCGAGCTCAACGCGCCATGGGGCTATGCGGTAATGGGGCTTTTGCGCAAGATGCCGGGCTTTGACGACCCGCAGAAGATCGCCGATTCCACCGCGCGCTGGACGTCGAAAATGGAGATATTGGAGGCCGAACTGGCCAGAGGGCGCCCGTTCGCCGCCGGGGACAGTTTCAGCATTGCAGATATCGCCTTGGGGCTCTCCTGCCATCGCTGGTTCATGACGCCATTCGACAAGAAGCCGATGCCCGCTGCGGAGGACTATTACGAGCGCATGCGGGCGCGGTCTGCAGGGGCGCGTTGGATGCCGCAGGACTATGGGTAGTGGATGGCTGCAAACACAAACCCGCCGGATCGCTCCGACGGGTTTGACTGATTGTCACCGGGTTCCTCTTCAGGGATGGCCTTAGCCTTCTCTGTAGTGCTGGATCCAGGTGGTCCTGAGACCGGCAAGGCCATGCTTGTCGATGGCGGCCTGCCAGTTGAGGAATTCATCCACGCTGAGCGTGTAACGCTCGCATGCTTCTTCGAGACTAAGCAGACCACCGCGGACGGCAGCAACAACTTCAGCCTTGCGGCGGATGACCCACCGTCTCGTATTGGCAGGCGGAAGGTCCGCTATGGTTAGCGGGCTGCCGTCTGGGCCAATAACGTACTTCACGCGAGGACGCATCTGTACGGTCATTTTACTCTCTACTCAAACCTGACCATATGACCGGAGAGTAGGGTAGTGAGCTTAAAATACCCCTAAGGGGAAACTTACAACAGGTTAAGAAACGCCAGCCGTTTCAATCAATTGCGTCGGACTGTAAAAGCAAGGCGGCGGCTCCGGGAAGCCGCCGCCTGCTATGGAAATACGATACCGGCAGATCAGGCTGCCGGCTCTTCGTCTTCGTCACCATCGGGCGGGGGGGCGCTGTCAACCAGCCTGATATTGGTGACGTCCGACAGCGCCACCTTGTTCTTGCCCACGGTAAGCATTGGTTCTGGACCGGAGAAGTCGACGGCAGTCACGATGCCCACCGAGGAGGTGGACACCTTGATGGTGTTGCCGGACAGATTGGTGCCCTTGATGTCGATCGTATAGATGCCGTCGGGCTTCTTGGCGCCGTCTGAGCCAATGCCATCCCAGAGGAAGGTGCCCGGACCCGCGTTGAGCGAACCGGTTTCGGTATAGACGACGCTGCCCGCCGCGTTCTTGATGGTCACCGTCGCATTGGCAACCGCGGCTTCGGCATTGTAGCCCCAATAGGCGCCGCCATCGACGAGTTCAGCGGTTTCGCCCGATGCCGAGACCTGCTTGCCGATATAGGATACTGCGTCGGCGCGATAACTGTTCTGGGTGTTGAGCAGCAGCGCTTCGAGGAAGTCGTTGGTCTTGAGCTGCTGTTCGACCCCGGTGAACTGTACCAGTTGCTGGGTGAACTGGTTGGTATCCATGGGGTCGAGCGGGTTCTGGTTCTTCAACTGTGTAGTCAGGATCGACAGAAAGGTGTCGAAATTGTCCGCAATGGTCGAACGCGACAGCGAACTGGCCGAAGTATTGGATGATCCGGAAACGCCATCGACAGCCATGGCCGCTACTCCTTACGCAATAATGTTGACGCCGCTGGCCTGAAGGCCGCCGCGGTAGAGATTGACCATGGGTGGAGACTCTTCCCCCCCGGTGCCCTGGCCATTGTCATTGGCCGACAGGCCGGCTTCCGAGCCGTCCTGGCCCTTGCCTTCGCCCATATTGCCCTGCTGGCCGGCAAAGGGGTTCTGCTTGAGGGAGAATTCGAGATTGGTCTTGGAGCTATCCAGACCCGCCTGCTGCAGGGCGCGTTCCAGCCCGCGCTGGTCGCGCTGCATCAGGTCTAGCGTCTCGGATTTTTCCACTGTCAGCCGGGCATTGACCTGGCCGGACTGATCGATGTCGAGCCGCACATCGATGCGGCCCAGTTCGGGCGGATCGAGGCGGATCTGGAAGCGGGTATTGCCGTCCTGTACCTGGCGGGCCAGCTCGAAGGCGATCTGGGGCAGGTTGAGCTGCTGCTGGCTGGTCTGGTAGCCGGCCTGGATGATGCGCGGATTGGCGGCAGCATCGACGCGGGCGGTCGCGGCCTGCTGCACACTGGCATCGGCCGAGGGGCTGGGATTGCCCGATGCATCGGTCGGTGGCGGGGCGGCTGGTCCTGTGTTCGCACGGGGCTCGCGGGGGGCGGTGTCGTAGCGGTTGCGCCCGCCATCGGCTGTCGACTGGTTGTCGGTGCCGCCCTGGCCGGCCGACTTTTCCGAGCCAGCGGATGCGACAGGGGGTGCCGGTGTCCGCTCGGCTGCCTGGCTCGGTTCTGTAGTCTCCGCAGGTTTGCCGGAAAGCACAGGCTCGGTGAGCTTGAGGACAGGCGTTGCCAATACCGGTTCTTCGGGGACAATTACCGGCGCGCCGGTGAGGCCAGCGGCGAAGCGGATGAGCGCGGCTTCGATTTCGGCGTCGAGCGGCTGGCCCGGTGTCATGCCTAGGGCTGCGAGCTTTTCGGCAGAGACCTGGCCGTCTTCGAGCGCGGCCAGCAGGGCGCCAAGCTTGTCGCCCAGGGCTTTCAACTGGGCACTGGCGGTGACGGCATCAGCAGCCTGTTCGGCACCGGTGGCCGGCTGGGCGGTCGCCAGCGATTGTGCCATTGGCGCCAGCAATTGTGTCAATGCACCGGCCAGGCCCGTCTCATCGGCCCCGGTCGTTTCGAGCAGCGCGGCGAAGTCCTCGGGTATGTCGAGAGTATCGATCTCCAGGCCCAGGGCTTCGGCCAGTCCGGCCAGGGCGGCTTCCACATCCTTGAGCAGATCGGGATCGAGCGGCTCACCCTTGTCGAGGCTGGCCTTGAGAGCGCTCAAAGCCTCGACAAAGTCGATTATGGGCTTGGGTTCGGCCGGGACGGCGACCTGCGTCGACAGGTCCAAGGCAGCCGCCATAGCTTCAGCATCGGTGGTGTCGTCCTCCGAGGCATCGCCAAAGCCGCTCTCGAGACCCAGCTTGAACAAGCCAGCCAGGTCCAGATCGGTAAGGGCCTGAGTTGCGGCATCGCCATTGGCCGCGAGACCACCCGGCAGGACCGGAGCCGTCGTCGGAACCGAAGTGGCATTGCCCAGCAGGGCCGCGAACAGGCCCAGCAGGTCGCCTGGCTCGGTGGTCGCGTTCTGCGCATTGGCCTGCTGGCCCGTAAAGACCCTTGCCGACGCGCTGGCGCCACCGGTTCCGCTGATAATCGTCAGATGTGAAGCCACGCCGGGCGCCCCTGAACAAAACACTCATCCGGCCTGTTCAATGCAAGAGCCTTGCCAACTCGACAGAAATCGAAATGTGAAGCCGGAACAATTGGTTATATGAGGGCAAGGGGGATTCATGGCGTCTGGTCATGGCCAGAGCTGCCGGGCGAGCGGCAAAAGCTGCCGGGCGCCGATGGACAGGAGAGGCGCCAGCGCGTAAAACCCCGCCTCACAGTTTCCGCTGGCCCTTGAACCCAACCGGACACGAGAAGAGATGCTGAACTCGCTTGATATCGCCAAGCGCCCAGAGGACACGCGCGTTGTCGTCGCCATGTCCGGGGGTGTGGATTCCTCCGTCGTTGCCGGATTGCTCGCCCGCGAGGGCTATGAGGTCGTGGGGATCACCCTGCAACTCTACGATCATGGCGAGGCCATCCACCGCAAGGGCGCCTGCTGTGCAGGACAGGATATCCACGACGCGCGTAGGGTCGCGGCCACGCTGGGTATTCCCCATTATGTGCTCGACTATGAGGAGCGTTTCAAGAATGCCGTCATCGAGCCTTTCGCCAATGCCTATCAGCAGGGTGAAACGCCGGTGCCCTGCATTGCCTGCAACCAGTCGGTCAAGTTCGTCGACCTGATGACGGTCGCCCAGGAGCTGGGTGCTGATGTGCTGGCGACTGGACATTATGTGCAGACCAGGCTCGGGCAGGACGGCCGCCGCCATCTGTTCCGTCCGGTCGATAATGACCGCGACCAGAGCTATTTCCTGTTTGCCACGACGCAGAGACAGCTCGACTTCCTGCGCTTCCCCTTGGGCGGCATGGGCAAGGCCGAGGTGCGGGCGCTGGCGCGGGAGATGGGGCTCGAAGTTGCCGAGAAGCATGACAGCCAGGACATCTGCTTCGTGCCGCAGGGCAAATATGCCGACATCATCGCCAAGATGCATCCCGAGGCGCTGGCCAAGGGCGAGATCGTCCATATGGACGGACGGGTGCTGGGCGAGCACAATGGCATTGTCCACTATACGATCGGGCAGCGCAAAGGGCTGGGCGTAGCCGCCGGCGAGCCACTCTATGTGGTCAAGCTCGAGCACAAGACGGGTCGGGTGGTCGTGGGTCCGCGCAAAGCGCTCAAGACCCACACGGTGCGTCTGCGCGATGTCAACTGGCTTGGCGGCATGCCGCTGGCCGAAGCCGCCGCGGGGAATGGTGCGCCGGTCGAGGTCAAGGTGCGCTCGACGCGTGGCCCGCAGCCGGCGGTGATCCAGATGCGGGATGGGGCCGTCTATGTGACGCTGGTCAGCGGCGAGTATGGCATCTCGCCGGGGCAGGCCTGCGTCTTTTATGCCGATGACAGCGAAACCACCGAAGTGCTGGGCGGCGGGTTCATCGCCGAGGCCGTACCGCAGGCGCTGGTGGCTTAATTTCTCTCCCATCGGAAGAAAAAGGGCTGCTACTCCCCCTGCAACTGCTCCGCTGTCGGCTCCTTGGCTGCGTTCGAGGCTTCCTTGAGCGCGTTGTAGGAGCCGAGGCCGCCCATCATCATCGAGACAGTGATGACCAGTACCAGCGCGCCCATGGCGAGCAGGAAGATGCGGGTGCGGTTGAGGCCGAAAGGGCCGGGCTTGTCTTCCGTCATCATGGGGCCTTTCCAAGGGAGGAAATAATTCTGTGCGCCGGCCAAAGGACTGGCGCACCTACGTCGTCCTAGTCTCTACAATAGCCCGGAGAGGCAGGACGTGCATGCACAGATGATGGGACTGACCGCCGCACCCCCACCCGATCCTGCCGAGGGACTGACCGAGGCGCTGGTCGTGCGTGCACGCAATGGCGATGGCACGGCCTTTGCCGCACTGATTGCGGACCATTATGACCGTATCTATCGCACCGCCTGGCGCTGGTGCGGCAGCCGTGACGATGCCGAGGACATTGCCCAGGAGGTCTGCGTCAAGATCGGCCAGGCCATTGCCCGGTTCGACGGGCGCAGCGCCTTTTCGAGCTGGGTCTATCGCATCACGCTCAATGCGGTGCGGGATTGGCAGAGGGCAGGGCAGCGCCGGGGGCGTCACTCGAGCGCCTATGCCGAGGTCAGTCCCACCGAAACCGAAGCCGAACAGGAGGCCTCGGCCACGCATGGCCAGATCTGGGCCGCGGTGCGGCAATTGCCGGAAAAACAGCGCGATGCGGTGCTGCTGGTCTATGCCGAAGAGCTGAGCCATGCCGAAGCCGCCAATATCATGGGCATCAAGGAGGCCACAGTCTCCTTCCATGTACACGAAGCCCGCAAGACCTTGAGGGGGCTATTATGAGCTATCCCGAAGACCACGATCCCTTCACCGGGCTGAACAGAACCACACCGCCCGCGCCGCGGGATGAGGCACGCGCCCGGGCGCTGGCCGCGGCCCGCCTGGCGTTCGATGCACAGCAGGATGAAAAACTTTCTTCGGCGACCACCAAAGGATCGGATTGGCGCGACCGTCTCATCTCCATCATCAGCTCCTGGAAAAGGATTTCGATCATGGATATGCGCATTCCCGTCGGCACTGCCGCCATTGCCCTCCTGGTTCTGCCATTGGGCTGGCAGCTCTACAGCTCCACCGCCCTCAGCCCGGTGGACATTGCCGTGCGCCAGCAGGCGCCTCTTGAGTTGGCCGAGATGGACAACGCCGTTGAGGCAGATGCCGACATGGCCAGTGACGCGTTGACCGCAGAGGCAGCGCCCGAGCCGATGATGCTGACCGAAAGCGAAGTGGGCCGCATGGCCGCGCCCAAGATGGTGGTTGGCGCGCCGCCGAGCCCCGCCATGCCGGCGGCACCCGCCGGCGCCATGATGGAGAGCGCGAACCAGTCCATGCCGCTGTCGCAGATGACGCAGCCCAGTGGCGACGCGTTTGCCGATTTCGAGGAGCAACGGCGGATGGTTGCGGCCGAAGATCCGGTCTCGACCTTCTCGCTAGATGTCGATACGGCCAGCTATGCCTATACGCGCCGCATGCTCGAGGATGGCTTCCTGCCGGAGCGCGATGCCGTGCGTATTGAGGAGCTGATCAACTACTTTCCCTATGACTATCCGGGGGCGGAAAGTGCAGCGGTGCCGTTCCAGCCCACTATGATGATTTATCCGACACCCTGGAACGAGCAGACGCAGATCCTGCAGATCGGCATCAAGGGGTTCGAACCCGACGCAGCCGATACCAGCAGCAATCTCGTCTTCCTGATCGATACGTCCGGCTCCATGGACGCGCCGGACAAGCTGCCGCTGCTCAAGCGGGCCTTTGGCCTGTTGCTCGACCAGCTTTCGGGCGACGACACGGTGTCCATCGTCACCTATGCGGGGTCGGCCGGCATGGCGCTGGCGCCGACCTCTGCGGACAACAAGGCCGAGATCATGGCTGCGCTAGACCAGCTTTACGCCGGTGGCAGCACGGCTGGGGCCGAAGGCATTGCGCTGGCCTATCGCCTGGCCGAACAGGCCAGGATCGCTGGCGGCACCAATCGGGTGATCCTCGCCACCGATGGGGATTTCAACGTCGGGATCAACGATCCTGATGCGCTCAAGGACTTCATAGCCATCAAGCGCGACAGCGGCATCGGCTTGTCGGTGCTGGGTTTCGGGCGTGGCAATCTCGATGACGCGACCATGCAGGCGCTGGCCCAAAACGGAAATGGCAATGCCAGCTATATCGGCAGCTTTGCCGAGGCCCGGAAAGTGCTGGTGGAGGAGATTGGCGGAACTCTTCATACCATTGCCAAGGATGTGAAGGTGCAGGTCGAGTTCAATCCGGCGGTGGTGAGCGAATACCGGCTGATCGGCTACGAGACGCGCGCGCTCAATCGCGAGGATTTTAACAATGACGCGGTGGATGCCGGCGATGTCGGCGCCGGAACGACGGTCACCGCGCTCTATGAAATCACCCCGGCCGGTTCTGGCGGGGAGCTGATCGACCCACTGCGCTATGGCGATGCTGCCGACACGGTCGGCAGTGAGGAGATCGGTTTCCTCAAGATGCGCTACAAGCTGCCCGACAGCGATGTCAGCCAGCTGATCGAGGCGCCGGTCAGGGCCGATCTGGCCCATGGCGACATTGCCGAAGCGGGCGTGGATGCCCAGTTCGCCGCTGCCGTTGCTGCCTTCGGACAAAAGCTCAGGGGCAGCGCCTATGGCACCGCGATGAGCTGGTCGCAGATCGAGGCGCTGGCCGGGGCCGGACGCGGGCAGGATGATGGCGGCTATCGCGCCGAATTTGTCGGATTGGTGGAGATGGCGGCGCTGTTGAAGCCCGATGCATCCACTGAAGACTAATGGCGTAGCCGCAATTCTTCCCCATAGGGAAGGTGGCGCGCAGCGCCCAATGAGGGGATGCCTCTCATCGGGCGCTGTGCCTTTACCTCTATTTCAGCGGCTTGAGGCCCGCTTCGATCTGAGCCCGGCGACCTTCGAGGAACGGCGGCAGGGCCAGGGATTCCCCCAGGCTTTCCATCGGTTCGTCGGCGGCAAAGCCGGGGACGTCGGTGGCGATCTCGAACAGGATGCCATTGGGTTCGCGGAAATAGAGCGAGGTAAAATAGAAGCGCTCCACTTCGCCGGACGAGCGGATGCCGAAGCTGTTCACATGCCGCACCCATTCGCGCAGGCTCTCCTGGTCGGACGTGCGGAAGGCGACATGGTGCACGCCGCCGGCACCCGGCCGGGCCTTTGGCAGGCTGGGGTCGACGCTCACATGCAGCTCGGCTGCCGGACCGCCCGGGCCCATCTCGTAGACGAACACTTCGCCATTGCGTTCGCGGGCCGGATAATGCCGGACCTGACGCATGTTCATCACGCGGGTCAGCATGGCCTCGGTCGGCTCCAATACGGGGACTGAGAGGGTGATGGGCCCCAGGCCGATGATCTGCTTGTCGGCGGGAACCGGCGACTTGGCCCAGGGCACGACCTTGTTCTCAGGGTCAACCACCATGCGGAAGCGCTGGCCCTCGAAGTCCTCGAAATCGAGCGAGAGGTGGCCGAAGCGCTCCTTGATGGCGCTGGTGCCCACATTGCTGGCCTGGAGGTGGTCCTTCCACCACTGCAAGGTTTCGGCGCTGTCAACGCGCAGCCCGGTGCGGCCCACGGTGTGATTGCCGCGGGTTTCGCGCATGGTGTTGAAATCGAAGAAGGTCAGGTCAGCACCCGGCGAGGCAACGCCGTCGCCATAGAAGAGGTGATAGGCCGTGGTGTCGTCCTGGTTCACCGTCTTCTTGATCAGGCGCATGCCCATGGTCCGGGTATAGAAGTCAAGGTTCTTCGGGGCGTCGGCGGTTACGGCGGTCAGGTGGTGAATGCCGCCAAGTTCAAGGGTCATTTCCGGTTCTCCCTGGCGGCTCCGAGCAAGCCGGCCATTTTCATGGATAGCGGCGCAACAGGCGCCGTGGTTCGACTGGAAATGTAGGGGAGGCAGCCATTCTTGCCTAGCGAACCAGTTGCAACGCACTGGTGCCGATTATTGAACATTGCCGTCTCGCACCGAGCTGCAGGATTTTCGCACGGCCCCGAACGGCAGCGCTTGACAGAATGAGCCAGCAAACCTTAGTAAAGCGCGCGTCGGCATTGCCGAGTGCCCCTTGGGGCGGAGTAGCTCAGTTGGTTAGAGCAGCGGAATCATAATCCGCGTGTCGGGGGTTCAAATCCCTCCTCCGCTACCAAAATTACTATTATATTTCAGATAGTTAAGTTTCGCAAGCAGCTTCTCTTGGTGGCCGATTGCGACCCCGCTGCTGCGGTCAGTCTGAAACCGACCCCAAAGTGGTCGTCGGCGTTTCCGGATATATTTCCTAGTAGCTGCCTTTCAATTGGCGGAGCATCCAACAGCCTTTAAGGATTGAGGAACTGACCGGAACGACACCAACCCAAGCCGTACGTTCTTGCCATCCATTGCAATGAGGAACGACCGTGATCCGCGAGCGAATTGATCTAGGCAGAGTATTGGCTTTGGTCGTGGCCTGCTCACTGATGTTTGGCACGTGGCCGGTGCAGGCTGACGCCGCCGAGGGAGAACTGTTCTTGGCCAGCGGCAGCACGAAGGTTGTGTTCCCTGAATGCGGCGTTCAGGGAAGCTCCGCCTGTGACTACCCCCTGAGACTAAAGGTTTACAAGGTCGACTGGCGCTTGGGCTCGCCAGTTTCGGAATTGCGAGTTTTGCCGACGCCACTGCTAAGCAAGGTAACTTTTGGCTTAGATGCCGCCCCCGAGGCCTGTCCGCTGTCGAAACTGACGGCACAGATGAGAATCTGGAAAGCGCAGTCAGCGGAGAATCAGGAGCTATTGGCTACGGGCGTGCCGGGGCTCATTGAACCTTGCTTCGCGGGTGGGCTGACCTCAGACTCCGAGCAACTGACAATGTTACTATGGAGGCAGGGCGAGGTTCATGGCTGGATAACATGCCAAGGCCTTAGCTGCTATTTCCAGCTTCATCCTCCCGCAAGCAGCTTCAACGCACCAGAATTGCAGTTTGGGCTGAGAATTGATCTGATATCGTACATTTCCCTGAGCCGCTTCGTCGCGAACTTGGATGAAGTCATTTCCAACCTCATGGCACCAGCTCCCGCAAACATCCTAGAGCAATATCGGCGGCTACAAATCACCGCGCCGTCCCTCGACGGCGTGGCTGCTGCCATGATGCGCGACGCGGACGCCCTAGCCACACTGGAGTGATTGCCTTGCAAACTCTGATGCGGATCTGGCCCTGTCAGTCGTGCGGGCGATGTCGGGATTTGGCTCGGACATTTTTGAAAGCAGCCCGTCTCCAATCCACCCCATTCGCGACGTTAGGCGGCAAAACGACGCTTATCAATCAGGCCGAGAGCCTGGAAATTGTAAAGCGAACATCCTGGGGGGATTGCCGGCAATGGACCTCCGCTACCAGATCTCCCCCATTTGCATTCATGCCTGTTCATCTGATGCGGTGAAATAGGGCATGCCTGCTGCCGGTCGCAGGTTGCGGTGGCTATGCGTCGGCCGGGAGGCGCACCTTTTCACCGGCGCGGATGGTTGGTGGAGCGGCGTTGAGCTGGTCGATGGCAAAGCCGGCCGCCGCCTTGTAGCGGGCCATGAAGTCGGCCCTTTCGTCAGCGGGTACGACGTCGTCAATATTGTCGAATTCGCCGCCGCAGCGTTCGTCCACCAAGTTCAGCAGTCCGAAAGGTCCGGCGCCGCGATTGCGCAAGATCAGTTGCGACACCGCTTCGCGCAGCTTGTCGTCATAGGCGGCAATGGCTGCCCGTGTAACGCCGTGGCGGATCATGCTGGCGCCCAGGACGCGGGCATCGATGATAGCCTGGCTCGCCCCGTTCGAGCCCGTGGGGTACATGGCGTGCGCGGCATCGCCGATGAGCACCACGCTACCGTCATGCCAAGTGTCGATGGGGTCGCGATCGATCATCGGGTTTTCATAGGCCACGTCGGAATTGGCGATGAGATCGGGCACGTCCAGCCAATCATAGGTCCAGCCTTCGAAGTGATGAATGAACTCGCTGATCGGCACCTTGCGGAACCAGCCGCTGTTCTGCCAGCCGCTGGAATTGTCGAGCGTCAGCTCGGCAATCCAGTTGATGGCGGCGAGGCCAGTCACGGGATCTGGATGGGAGATCGGGTACACCACGACGCGGTGGCGATGGGTCCCGAGGCCAATGAAGGAGGAGCCGGTGCGGATGGGCTTGCCGAGCGTGGTGCCGCGCCACATGACGGCGCCGCCCCAACTGATCGGCGGCTGATCGGGATGCATCTGCTGGCGGACATTGGAATGGATTCCATCGGCACCGATCAGCATGCTGCCGCGCGTGCTGGTGTGGGAGCCATCGGCGCGCTCGAGCGAGACCGTGACGCCGCCATCTACGTCATTGCTGTAGCCGACCACCTTGTGGCCGAGCATGACCGAGTGTGCGCCGGCTCGTTCCACGACATGGTCATGGAGCATCATGTGGAGCAGGCCGCGATGCACAGCATATTGAGGCCAGTGATAGCCGGCGCCGATGCCGCGGGGCTCGGAATAGATGTCGTTCCCCTTCAAACCGACCAGCGCCCATTCCCTGGCCGGGATGCCGACCTGATCGAGCGCATCGGCGCCAATGCCCAGGTCATAGAGTTCACGGACGGCATTGGGCTGCAGATTGATGCCAACGCCGAGCGGGGCGAGTTCCCGAACGCCCTCGAAAACGGTGAAGGGCACGCCGATCTGGTGCAGCGTCAGGGCCATGGCGAGGCCACCAATGCCGCCACCGGCAATCAGGACATGAGGATGAGACACGCAGAACTCTCGCTTCCAGGGGAATGGTTCATTCACAGAACCAGTAACGGAGTAACCGCCGTTACTCAACCGATCAGCAGCATTTGCGGTGCTTTTGCCTGATGCCTGGCCTTAGCCCACGGCGTAGAGATCGATCTGTACGCCGCTGGGGCTGCGGGCGCCCGTGCCGACAAACATCAGCCTGTTGATATGGGCATAGCGGGCATCGCTGGTCTGCAGGGTGGCGGTGGTGCGCATGTAGTAGAGCGCTGGGTCCACCTGTTCCCCGGTCGCCATGCGCTTCATGACCTCGGGCGGTGCATGACGAAAGCCGCTATTGTGGATTTCCACGAGGGCGCCATCGTCGGTTTGGAAAGCGTAGTGCGCCGTGAGGGCGGAAAGGCCACCCGTTCCGACATCCTGCCAATCGGCGCCACCAGGCAGGATCGTGCCCTGAAGCTCGGGGCCGCTGACGCGCCCGCCCAGAATGGGAATCATCCGGCGTTCGGCAAAACGGCCGGTTCCGAACAGGAGCGGCGGGGCCACCTCCACTTCAAGGGTGCAGAAGTGCCTCAGCGTCGGGGCGGCAAGGGTCAGCATCGGGTTCCTCCCTGGATGGTCCTCCTGCCTTACCCTTTGCGGGCGCTGCGGGAAAGACCATGCAGTGCGCGGTGCGCGGGGGACGATCTAACGTTGCTGACGAATGAAGTCGGCGGCTCGTTCCGCGATCATGATCACCGGGGAGTTGGTATTGCCCGAGACAATGGTCGGCATGATCGAGGCGTCGACAATCCGCAGCCCCCCAGGCCATGGACCCGCAACTGGGAATCCACCACGGACATGGAATCGGACCCCATCTTGCAGGTGCCCACGGGGTGGAGAATGGTGGTGGCGATGTCGCCGGCCTTGGCCGCCAGTTCTGTGTCGGTGGCGAATTGGGGTCCCGGCAAGACCTCCTCGGGCTCATAGCGGGCGATGGCCCTGGTGCCCATCAGGCCGCGGGCATGCCGGATCGAATTGGCCGCAATATGCCTGTCGGCCTCTGTCGACAGGTAATTGGGCCTGATCTTTGGCGCGGCGCCGGCATCGGGGCTGGCCATATGGATGCTGCCCCGGCTTTCGGGCCGCAGATTGCAGACCGAGACCGTCACGGCATCGAACCGGTGCAGCGGCTCGCCCAGGCGGTCGGTGGATAGCGGCTGCACGTGATATTCGAGATCGGGTGTCTGCATGCGCCGGTCGGATTTGGCGAAGATGCCCAACTGGCTGGGCGCCATCGAGAGCGGTCCGCTACGCCGCAACGCATATTCGAGCCCCATGCCGGCGCGGGTGAAAAGATTGTGGTAGCGCGTATTGAGCGTGCGCGTGTTGCGCACCTTGAAGACGGTGCGGATTTGCAGGTGATCCTGCAGGTTTTCGCCCACGCCATCGAGTTGATGGCGGACTTCGATACCGAGGTCATTGAGGATATCGGCTCGCCCGATGCCCGAAAGTTCAAGCAGCCCCATGGCATTCTCAATGTCGTGCATGGCGGCAAGGACGTCGTCGATGGCATCCTGGCTCACGAAAAGATCGAGGCGATCAGTTTTGTCGGCTCGACCCCGATTGCCCGCTATGTCTATGGGGCTGCGGCAGCGAATGGCAAGCGCGTGCAGGCGTTTGGCGGCGCGAAGAACCACATGGTCATCATGCCTGACGCGGATATGGACAAGGCCGCCGACGCCCTGATGGGTGCGGGATATGGCTCGGCGGGGGAGCGCTGCATGGCGATCTCGGTGGCCGTTCCCGTAGGGGATGGGACCGCAGACCGCATCGTTGCGGCGCTCAAGCCCCGCATCGAAAAGCTCAGGATCGGGCCTGCCACCGACAGCGCCTCGGAAATAGGCCCCGTTATCACCAGGGCCAGCCAGCAGCGGATCAACGCGTTGGTCGACAAGGGCATCGAACAGGGTGCAGAGCTGGTCGTCGATGGTCGCGGTTTCTTGCATCAAGGCTATGAGAATGGCTATTTCGTCGGGGCGAGCCTCTTCGACCGCGTGACCCCCGACATGGACATCTACAAGGAAGAGATCTTCGGTCCCGTGGTGAGCGTCGTGCGTGCCCAGAGCTATGAGGATGCGCTGAACCTGGTCATCGACAATCCCTATGGCAATGGCACGGCGATCTTTACCCGTGATGGCGACGCGGCGCGGGACTTTGCCGCCCGGGTCAATATCGGCATGGTGGGGATCAATGTACCGGTGCCGGTGCCGCTGGCCTATCACAGCTTTGGCGGCTGGAAGGCCAGTGCCTTTGGCGATCTCAACCAGCATGGCACCGACGCGATGCGGTTCTGGACCCGCATCAAGACCGTCACGGCACGCTGGCCCGGCGGCAACAAGGACGGCGCGGAATTCCAGATGCCGATCATGCGATAAGCGTGTTGCGTCTGGCCGCCCCTCTAGAGCATGAAGTCGGCGAGATCCATATTCGTTTCTGCTGCGGCATCGTCATTGGCCGGCGGCCCAGCAACTTGTGACTTGGGGAACAACAGATCATGTGCCCGGCGTTCGGCTTCCATCGTATAGGTCTTGCGCAGCCCGGCCATTACCTCGGCCAGTGATGGGGAGAGGCTAGTGGGCGAGGGGCTGTTCGAGAGGGCCGCAACCGACATGGCGATGTCGTCCAGGGTCTCGGCCATGGCCGACTGGCCCGAGAGACAGGAAGCGGCATGTTCAAGCAGTTTGATGACCTTGGGGCCATCCTTGTGCAGGCGGGCGAGGGCAGCGGCCATGTGCTGGTCGAGCTGCGACAGGATATCGAGCGCCAGATTGGCCTGGACTTCGAGTTCGCCAACCTGGCCAGTGCCGTGGCCGGAGGCGGCGCCGAAGGATCCCGCAAGGGTGGACGATTCGCCCAGGCGCGTCATCGCGGCCTCGGCGGCCACCACTGTTTCGCTGGTCAATTCGCGCAGTTGCGAGGCGATCACGGTCAGCGAGGCGCCACGCGGCCCCAACTGGGCGCAGCGCACGGCGGCGTTGAGGCTGACAAGGCGCATATTGGCTTCGATTTCCTGGACGGCTTCGACATGTTCGAGCAGTACGCGCACCGTTTCCTGTACGGCGGCCGCTACGACTTCGAGCTTGGCGCGCTCGACTTCGAAGTCGGCCAGGATGGTCACGGCGGTCCGCAACTGCGCTGAAAGGCTGGCAATGGCCGAGCTTTTGCCCCTGTCGTCGCCATCGAAGTCACGGCTGCGGTCCATGATCGTGCCGGCATCGGCGGCAAGGGCCGAAAGGTCGGTTTCGGCCTGCTCGACCTCCTGGGCAAAACTGGCGGCAATCTGGGTGAGCTGGGTATGTTGCAGCGTCGTGATGGCAGAAAAGGCTGCACCCTGATCGTCAGTATCGAGCGTCTGGCCCATCACCGATCGCCCATCCATCAGGTCAGCCAGCGTCGCGAGGCCCGCTTCGACATGCTCTATGCGCTGGCGCGTTGCGTCGCCGACCTGCAGGGCCATGACGGCGCTGCCGATGCGGCCAACGATCTGGCGCGACACGCGGCCAGTCTCGGCACTACTCTCCAGCGCCGCGCTTCGTTGCTGCCCGAGGGCTAGGAGGGTGGTGGCAAGGCTTGAACCGAGCTGGGAGAGCGTATGGGCGTGCATGGTCTCGAAACGGGCCCGCTGGCTGGCAGCGCGGTCCACTTCCGAAGTCAGCTGCCGATAGACTTGGGCAAAGTCCTGGATGGTCTGATTGGCTGAGTCCGAAAGCGTGGCAATGTCGGTGGTGAAGACATCGAAATCATCACTGTCGCCGACAATGCCGGCGGCGGTTACACGGGCATTGACCGAGACGATGCCCATCATCTTGACGGCCCGCTTGAGGTCGGAAATGGGGCCGCTGGCGGCGGCGACCACCTCGACGAGTCGGGCCAGGTCGGCCTTTTCCTGCCCGAATGTCGCAGCAAGCTGCTCCGCGCGGGCTGCCACGGCGCTCAGATGGCTGCTGGCCTCATCGACCTCGGCGCTTCCAAGGGTTTCGGGCAGCGCCTCGAACAGCTTGCTCAGCGTGTTGAGCAGGCCCGCGCCTTCGGTCAGGTGGGCGCCAACCGAAACGAAGGCGTTTTCAATGTCCTGCCGGGGCTGGGTCAGGTCGTCGGCGAGTCGGCGGATAGTCTTTGCGTCGGCTGGATTGTTCACTGGTTTCCTCCCGCGCCGGCCGCGGTTTTGCGGCCAAAGGCGATAATTTCGCCGGCCATTTTGTTGAGGGGCAGGGTGCGGCTGGCGGCACCGCGCTGGATGGCCTCCTTGGGCATGCCAAAGACCACGCAGCTGGCTTCGTCCTGCGCAATGGTGGGGCTGCCCATCTGGCGCATTTCGAGCAGGCCCCTGGCGCCATCGTCGCCCATGCCGGTGAGGATCATGCCCAGGGCATTGCTGCCGGCCGATTGGGCCGTGGAGCGGAACAGCACATCGACAGAGGGACGGTGGCGCGACACGTGCGGGCCGTCCTGGATATTGACCGTGTAGCGCGAGCCGTTGCGCACCAGCAGCATGTGCAGGTTGCCCGGGGCGATCAGCACCTGGCCGGGCTGTACGAGGTCGCCATCCTCGGCTTCCTTGACCCGTACCGCGCAACTCGTGTCGAGGCGACGGGCGAAGGCGGCGGTGAAGTTTTCCGGCATATGCTGGACGATCAGGATGGCGGGGCTGGTGGCGGGCAACGCCTCGAGCACTTCACGTAAAGCCTCGGTGCCGCCGGTGGAGGCGCCGATGGCGACGATCGGGTCGGTGACCGGAAGGCGGGTGATGAGGCTGGCACGACGGGTGTCGGAAATCGGTGGCAGGATGGCGTCGGCGGTCAGCTTGGCTTCGACCTTGACGTCCGGGCTGGGCGTCCGAAGGGTCGGTGAGGCTTTGGCCATGCCGCGCATCTTGGCGTGTGCCGCGGCCTTGGCGGCGTCGCAGATGCGCATGCGCGATTCCTGCAGGAACTGGGCGGTGTCGACGCGCGGCTTGGCCACCACATCGACCGCGCCGGCCTCGAGTGCCTGCATGAAGGCATCAGAGCCGTCATGGGCGAGACTGGAGCAGATCACCACCGGTATGGGGCGCTGGGCCATGATCTTCCTGAGAAAGGTGATGCCGTCCATGCGTGGCAGTTCGATATCGAGAAACATCACGTCCGGCACTTCCTGGCGAATGCGCTCGACAGCGACATAGGGGTCGGCGGCGGTGGCCATGACCTCGAGGTCGGGGTCGGCGGAGATGATGTCGGAGAGGGTAGTGCGGACCGAGGCGCTGTCGTCGACAATCAGGACGCGGATTTTCGGGCTCATCGTGGGCCTCAGACCTTCTGGAATACGGCGGGCGCGATCTGACGCATGGTGATCGACGTGCCGATCATGGACTCCGAATGACCAAGAAGAAGATAACCGCCGGGCCGCAGGTGACCGATCAGGCGCGAAATCACTGCGGCCTGATCGGACTTTTCGAAATAGATGAGCACATTGCGCAGGAAGATGATGTCGACGTCCCGGTCATAGGGATAGCTATCATCCATCAGGTTGAGTCGGTCAAAGCGCACTTGGCGCCGCAATTCGGGCGCGATGCGGATCTCGGGGCGGATGCCGGGCCGGCGCGCGTGCAGCAGGTGACGCGACTGCATGCCGGGCGGCACCGGCGCCACCAGCTCTGCGGGGTAAATGGCTCGCCTTCCGGTCTCAAGCACATCGGTTGAAATGTCGGTCCCCAGCACGGCAAAGCGGAAGTCTCGCCTCGCTGCGGCCATGTCAGCCAGCACCATGGCGATGGTATAGGGCTCGGCGCCGGTTGAACTTGCAGCGCTCCAGACCTTGAGCAGGGGCGCGCGTTCCCCGCGTGCGGACAGGAGCGCGGGCACGAGTACTTTTTCCATGCACTCGAAATGCTCGGGCTCACGGAAAAAGTCTGTCTTGTTGGTCGTCACCGCGTTGATCAGGAAGGGCAGTTCCCTTTCGAGGCCATTGTGCCGGAAGAGAAGATCGCCATAGTCGGCGAAGGTTTCCAGTTGCAGGTGACGCAGGCGCCGGCGCAGGCGGCCCTCCACCATCAGGCGCTTGGCGGGCGGCAGCTTGATGCCGACCTGCTTGCCGATCAGCGTGGCGATGCGCTGGTAGTCGCGCATGTCCAGGTGGTCGTCTTCATCGTCAGGCGTGAAATTGCTGGCAGGAAGAGGCACTGGGGTACTCCGGTACGCGGTCATCGGCCGGCCGTGAAGCCGACCAGATGGATGGTCAGGCGGCAACGCCAAGGGTTGCGGTCTCGCCCAACAGGCGGTCGAGATCGAGCACCGTGACAAAGCGGCCATTGCGCCGGCCGATGCCCTTGATGCAGTGCCCGCTCCAGTTGGCGCTGATGGTGGGGGGCGGATCGAGGTCCTCGGCGTCGAGCACGGTGACCTCGAAGACGCGATCGGCGCGCAGGCCGACGGTCAGGAGGCCGTTGGGCCCGTTGACGGACAACACCACGATCCGGGTGTTTTCGGTGTCCGTTGCCGGCTCGATCCCCAGGGTCCGGCGCAGGTCGAGCACGGGGACACCTTCGCCCCGTACATCGATCATGCCGAGCAGGTTCTCGGGCGCCCTGGGCAGGCGGGCAATGGGCCGCATGTCCAGGATTTCCTGCACCTTGGCGACGGGCGCTGCGAACAGTTCGTCGGCAACGCCCAGGGTAACAAATTGCGAGAGTTCGGCCATGGCGCTTTCCTATGCCGCTCCGCGGCGGGTGAAATCGGCGTCCAGGTCGTCCTGGCCGTCATCGAGTGCGATGTCGAAGCCGCCGCTGGTATTTCGTGGCGAAGTGGCACGTGTCGCCTTGGCCTTGGTCATGTGCGGGGC
This sequence comes from Devosia sp. CAU 1758, assembly GCF_054482695.1. Taxonomy (NCBI): domain Bacteria; kingdom Pseudomonadati; phylum Pseudomonadota; class Alphaproteobacteria; order Hyphomicrobiales; family Devosiaceae; genus Devosia; species Devosia sp. CAU 1758. The sequence goes on from NZ_JBTLRJ010000001.1 coordinate 245,209, forward strand.
TTTGGCCATCACGGCCTCCCGCATTTTAGCCGCGGGGGCGTCCGACGGCGCCGTGTACTGACGCGCTTGCTCCTTGCCAATGCGGAAGTAGCTGATGGCAGATTGCAGCTGCTCTGCCTGGCTGGCGAGTTCCTCGGAGGTGGCGGACATCTGTTCGGCGGCGGAGGTGTTCTGCTGGGTCACCTTGTCGAGCTGCTGGATGGCGGTGTTGATCTGATTGGCACCGGCATTCTGCTCGCGGCTGCCGGCGGAGATTTCTTCCACCAATTCTGCGGTGCGCTGGATGTCGGGTACCAGCTTGCCCAGCATTTCGCCAGCAGACTGGGCGGCCTTGACCGTGGTGCCGGAGAGCGTCGAGATTTCGGCGGCGGCAGCCTGGCTGCGTTCGGCGAGCTTGCGCACCTCGGAGGCCACCACCGCAAAGCCACGGCCATGTTCGCCGGCACGGGCGGCTTCCACCGCGGCGTTGAGGGCGAGCAGATCGGTCTGGCGGGCGATTTCCTGCACCACCATGATCTTCTCGGCAATGGTCTGCATGGCCGTCACGGCATTGGTGACCGCCTCGCCGGAGGCAATCGCATCGGCCGCGGACTGTCGCGCAATCTTCTCCGTCTGCGTTGCATTATCGGCCGACTGCTTGATGGTCGAGGCCATTTCTTCCATCGAGGCGGAGGCCTCTTCGGTCGAGGAGGCCTGTTCGGTAGCGCCCTGGCTCAACTGCTCGGCAGTAGCCGACATTTCCTGAGAACCGGCGGCGACATTGCGGGCAGCCGCGATGGCGTCGCCCACCACTTCGTTGAGCTTGCGGACCATGCGCTGCAAGGCCAGGCCCAAAGTATCCTTGTCGGACAGCGGGGTGACGCTGACGGTCAAGTCGCCATCGGCGATCTGGTCGGCAATGCTTGCGGTGATGCGCAGATTGGCGGTCATGGCATTGAGAGCATCGACCAGGTCCCTGACCTCATCGGCCGAGGTTACGGTAGCGGTGGCCTCGACGTCGCCCAGCGCCACAGCATTGGCGAGCCCTATGGCCGAGGCCAGATTGCGCTTGATGCCATTGGTGACGAAGACCACGACGGCCACAGCCAAGGCGGTGACAAGCACACTGACGCCGATGATCAGCCAGTTGAGTGTGTTGAAGAGGGCCGTACCTTCGGCGCGCAGTTCCTGGGCAGCTTCTAGCTGGTAATGGGTCAACTCCGAGAGAGCCTCGGTAGTGGGATCGATGGCGGGAAACATGGTGGTAGCAACGAATTGATCCAGCGCCGTGGTATTGCGTGAGCGCAGGATGGTCCTCAGTTCGTCGACCGCTGCGTCGGCGCTGACCTTGGCCGCCTTGACCGTATCGACGATCTCGCTTTCGCGCTCTGTCAGATGCGTGCCGAGAAAGCTGCTCCACTGGGCCTCGATCGTGGCCTCGGCGTCGTCGACATTGACGGCGGCGTCGCTCCAGTCGATGGAGCCGTCCCTGAGCTTATAGGCGGTGTCCACGACCTTGATGGCATAGCCATCGGAAACCATCTTTAGTTGTTCAAGCGGTACGACGCGGTCGTCGTAGATTGAGGTCATGGCATCGGCCATGCTGCCCATGCCGAAATAGCCGACGCCACCAACAATGCCGGCAATGGCAATGCTCGAGGCGAGCTGGATGGCAAGTATCTTGGAGGCAATCGAACGAAATTTGGGTTTTCGGGCGGTGCTCATCACGGTTCCCTTCTGGTGATCGGCCGAACCGGCCGCCATTCTGGCGGCCGGTCATCATTTGCTAGTCTGCTCAGGCTGCGCCGCGGCGGGTGAAGTCGCCGTCTAGGTCGTCACCGGCCTCGCCCATGTCGAGGTCGAAACCACCGCCGCTGCCGGCCTTGGGCTTTGCCTTGGTGGGCTTGCGCGGTGCCATATGTGGCGCCTTGGCCATGATCTGAGCTTTGATATCGGGCTTGCCGGCAGTCTCATTGGCAGGCAGCGAAAGGCTCGAAGCATCGATGCGGAAGTAGCTGATGGCGGACTGCAACTGCTCGGCCTGGCTGGCGAGTTCCTCGGAGGTGGCCGACATTTCCTCGGCGGCCGAGGTGTTCTGTTGGGTCACCTTGTCGAGTTGCTGGATGGCGGTGTTGATCTGGGCGGCACCGGCATTCTGCTCGCGGCTGCCGGCGGAAATTTCTTCCACCAGTTCGGCCGTACGCTGGATGTCGGGGACCAGCTTGCCCAGCATTTCGCCCGCAGACTGGGCGGCCTTGACTGTGGTGCCCGAGAGCGTCGAGATCTCGGCGGCAGCAGCCTGAGACCGCTCGGCGAGCTTGCGCACTTCCGAAGCCACCACCGCGAACCCGCGGCCATGTTCACCGGCACGGGCCGCTTCCACCGCGGCGTTAAGGGCGAGCAGATCGGTCTGGCGGGCGATTTCCTGCACCACCATGATCTTTTCCGCGATGGTCTGCATGGCGGTGACGGCGTTGTTCACCGCTTCGCCGGAGGCAATCGCATCGGCAGCGGACTGACGGGCGATCTTTTCTGTCTGGCTCGCATTGTCCGCCGACTGTTTGATGGTCGCGGCCATTTCTTCCATCGAAGCCGATGCTTCTTCGGTCGAGGAGGCCTGTTCGGTAGCGCCCTGGCTCAGCTGTTCGGCAGTGGCCGACATTTCCTGGCTACCAGCGGCAACATTGCGGGTGGCATTGGTCACCTCGGCCACCACTTCGCGCAGCTTGCTGGTCATGGCGTTGAGCGTTTTGATCAAATCACCCACTTCATCATCGCCCTTGACCTCGGCGGTGGCAGAGAGATTGCCGCCCGCAACTTCGTCGGCAAGGCGCACGGCGCTGGAGAGGGCACGGGAGATCGTCATGACGATCCAGGTTGCGGCGACCAGGGCGATAAGTGCCGATCCAACTAGGAGGCTGATCAGCAGCATCATAGAGGTTTCGTAGAGGCCCTGGGCTTGGTCGGCGGCCTCTTCCATGATCGCCGTGTTGCGGTCGATCGTGGTCTGCAGGATGTTCATGGCCTCACGACGAAGGGTGTTGACCGTGCCCATTGCCTGCAGGGCGAAGTAGTCCCCATTTTCCATGCTGACAGCCACAGCCTTGTCCATGGCCGCAACCATGTCGTCATAGGCGGCGCTGGCGGCATTGAAGAGTGCCATGTCGGATGCTGGAATGGTGCGCTGCAGTTCCGGAATGCGATCGGCATTGGCGGTCACGCCCGAGAGATAGTCGGCGTTCCAGGTTTCCTGCAAGGCACGATCCTGCGATGCCGCAAGAAGCACATTGCGCTGCTGGCGGAACATGTCGGTGCCCGTTACGAACATGTCGGTTGCCGCCCGATAGGCCGGGAACGCAGTGAGGTCGCCGGCATCCACCTTGCGCTGAAGCGAGGCGCGCAGGGCGGCCATGGTCTCCTCGAAGACGCCCAGCGTGCCGCTGCCTTCGCTGCGGCTGATTGCCAGTGCGGCGACATCGGAGTTCTTGAGAGTCAGCTCCTGGCCCGCTTCCACCGCGACCCAGAGTTCGTTCACCTTGTCGATCAAGGCGGGCAGTTGTTCGCGCACGGCCGGATCGCGGGCATGGGCGTCGAGATAGGCGTGGCCGTCGACCAGCTCGTCATAGTCTTCGCGCAGCGAAGCGATGTAGCTTTCCTTTTCGGCCGGATCCTTGGAGATGATCTGGGCGCGAACGCGCGACCCCAGGCTTTCCAGGCTGGTCTGCATCTGCGCCGAGCGGATCAGGTTGGCTGAGCGGACCTCGACGATGGTCTCGAGTTCCTGGTTGAGCTGGCCCAGGTTCTGCAGGGCGATAAACATGCTGCCCGCGGAAAGCGCGACCACGACGCCGAAGACGGCCGCCAGTTTTGTCTTGATTGTCAGTCTCACGATGCAGACCTTTCTTCTGAAGCTGCGACGGGTGCGTTTCTTGCGCCCGGTGTTTCGAAAATGCGTTCCATATTCGGGATGATGATGAAGCCGCCATTGCGCTTGCCGATGCCCTTTATGAATTCGGGGCGCCAGCGCATGCCGACCTTGGGAGCCTCCTCGATGGAGGCAGCCTCGATGTCGGTGACGTCGTGCACCTTGTCGGCAAGGATGCCGGCAATGGTGGGTTCGCCGTCCATATCCACTTCCATCACCACGATGCGGGTGTCCTGGTCGGGCTCTGGCCGCTTCATGCCGAACATGACGCGGAGATCGGCGAGCGGCACGACGCGGCCGCGCACATTGATGAGCCCGCCCACAAAGTCGGGGGCATTGGGCACTTCGGTGATCGGGACGAGATCGAGAATCTCGCGTACCCGGCCCGCTTCGACCGCGAAAAGTTCGTCATCGAGACGAATGGTCAGCGCAGTCATCGAGGTGGTCACGTGGTGCTGGGGTTCGCTCACGCTGCCCTCCCGGTAATGTTGCGATCGACATAGGCCTGGCCCGACGCCACCAGATGGGCAGTGTCCAGGATCAGCGCGACGGTGCCGTCACCCAGAATGGTGGCGCCCGAGAAGGACTTGATGCTGGAATGGAGCTTGGACAGCTGTTTGATGACGGTCTGGTTGTTGCCGATGATCTGATCGACCACCAGGCCAACCCTGCCTTCACCCGAGGAGACGATGACCACCTTCTGGTGCGGTTCGGGTTCAGCATTTGTGCCGAAGACTTCGCGCAGCCGCAGATAGGGAACCAGGGCACCACGAATATCGAGAAAGTTGCGGCCCTTGGCATGCGCCTCGATGCCCTCGGGTATTTCTACACACTCTTCAACGGCGGCCAGCGGGATGGTGTAGCGACCGTTGCCGACGCGGACCAGCATGCCATCGATGATAGCCAGGGTCAGCGGCAGCCGGAGGGTCATGGTCGACCCCTGGCCGGGCTTGCTGGTCACATCAATGGTGCCACGCAGGCTGTCTATGGTGCGCTTGACCACATCCATGCCGACGCCACGCCCGGAGAGTGACGTGACTTCCTTGGCGGTGGAGAAGCCCGGCGCAAAGATCAGGTGATTGAGCTCCTGCTCCGTGAGCTTGGTGTCAGGCGTGATGAGGCCGTTTTCCTCCGCCTTGGCGCGGATGCGCGCCAGATCGAGGCCGGCGCCGTCATCGGTGACCGAGATGGCTACTTCGGCGCCTGAATAGACGGCCGAAAGACGGACGGTGCCCTTGGCCGCCTTGCCAGCGGCGAGACGTTTTTCGGCACTTTCCAACCCATGGTCGACCGAGTTGCGGATCAGGTGCACCAGCGGGTCGGCCAGGCGCTCGATCATGGTCTTGTCGAGTTCGGTATCTTCACCGGTGGTAACGAATTCGATGGATTTGCCCAATTCGCCCGACAGGTCGTGGATCAGCCGGCGGAAGCGTCCGAAGAGGGTGCCGATGGGTACCATGCGGATGCCCATCGTGGTGTCGCGCAGCCCGGAGGACAGGCGTTCAAGCTCTTCGGCGATGGTTTTCAGCGCTGTGTCGGAGCTGAGGCCAGCGATCTGGCTGAGGCGCGCCTGGGCAATCACCAGTTCGCCAACCCGGTCCATCAATTCGTCCAGCCGCTCGGCGGGGACACGCAGGGAGGAGGCTGCGGCCCGGTCGGCGGTGTCGGCTCCGGCGCCGGCTTTGGGCTTGGGAGTCGGTGACTGTGCTGCCAGAACGGCCGCCGTGGGGGCGGGATCGGCAACCGGCTGGCTTGCCGCTGGCATCGGCTCGGGAGCCGGTGTGCTGGTCGCGGCGGGTTCGGTCGAAGCGCCATCCAGTCGGTTCAGCTTCAGTTCCATATTGTCGCGCAGGAACAGAAAGACGTCCTCGATGGCGGAAGTGGGATCGTCCGCCTCGATGTCGACCCGCCAGCCGATATGGGGCGTTTCAGGATCAAGCGTGGCAAGATCGGGAATGCGGTCAGTGAGGGCCGTAACCGTTATCGGGCCGATCTCGGCCAATTCCTCAAGCAGAAGAAGTGGGTTGGTGCCATAGATCAAGGCATCCAGTGGCAAGTAGAACTCCAGGCGCCAAATGGCCTTGATTGGGGATTCGGGCGCCGCTGCGCTTGTAGCCGCCGGTTTTAGCTTGTCCTTTGGCGGCTCGCTGGCGGCCGGCGCGTCGCCGGAAATGATGCTGCGCAGATGCGCCAGAATTTCATCCCCGCCGCTGACCGCGGCCTCGGGGGTCTCGATCAGCATGTGAATATGGTCCTTGGCGTCGAGCGCGACCTCGATCAGCGCTGCATTTGCGGCGGTCTGCCCCTTGCGCACCTGGTCGAAGGCGGTTTCGAACTCGTGCACGAACTCGGCCACGGCGGTGAAGCCGAACATGGCGCCCGAACCCTTGATGGTATGCAGCACCCGGAACGTGGAGTTGATCAGGTCGGCATTGGAGGGGTCCTGCTCAAGATCGAGCAGGCCCGCCTCAAGCTGTTCAAGCAGCTCGCGCGCTTCCTGGCGGAAGGTTTCGGTCGGATCGGAAATGTTCATGCGCCGGTGACCTTCTTGATGATGGCCAGCAACTGGTCCTGCTTGAACGGCTTGACGATCCAGCCGGTGGCGCCGGCCTCCTTGGCCTGACGTTTGAGGTCCTCATCGGACTCGGTGGTCAAAAGGATGATCGGAATCCCCTTGGAGGAGGGGTGCTGCCGATATTTGCGGATGAATTCGATGCCGTTGAGCACCGGCATGTTGAGATCGGTCAGGACGGCGTGCACCGTGTTGGTCGTGGCCTTGTCATAGCCCTCCGCGCCGTTGCCGGCCTCGATCACGTCGAGCCCCGCCGAGGTCAACGTCATGGCCACCATCTGGCGGATGGATGCGGAATCGTCGATCGTCAGAATGGTCTTAGTCATGAGCTCAGTGTCCTGCTGGCTGGTCGGAAGTGGCGGACCAGAAAGCCAAATGCTCCTGTCCGGGCGAAAGGAATCCGGCGTGGCCAAGCAGCGCCTGCAAGGGCGATCCCAAAGGTGCGAGCAGGCGCAACTGCTTGCCTTGGGCCAGGGCCGAGGCACGGGCGGCAAGCAGGGTCTGTACGGTGGTGATGTCAGCCGCTGACAGCGTCTGGGTATCAACCGCAATGGATTTGTTGTTTTCGATGGCTTCGCGCAGGCTGGCCGCAACATCCTGTGCGGCCTTGATTCCTGCATCGCCCGTCAGGACGAGCGTGTGCGTACGTTCTCCGGTCATGAGCATGACCAGATGCAAGTTGATAAGGATGACATTCTGTCTCTCTACCGCGAGTTTCTAGGGGAAGTCGGTAGGCGAAGTGGGCTGGTGCGCTGTGTTCCGCTGTGCTGTTTCATAGCCAATCATTTCGCCGTATTCCCATCCGGCTTAATATCTATACTTGCATCAAGCGCTTAACCGTTGGTTACTCTGCTTATAAATTTTTCCAAATTGAACGACTTCTTCAAGTATTACTTCGAGTAGTATTCCCTTTAACAAAGCTGACTCTACTTCGTTGCAGTGAATCCGCGGGAATCCTCGGTGACCCGATTCGAGTCACGCGCGTTTGACTCAGAGTCGATGTCCAAGAAATCAGGCCGCTATATTGCTGGATTCACTTGCGGTTAGGTGGTTCTGCCCGCGAAAATTAACGTGATACCGTGGCCCGGGAGGCCTGGGCCAGCGAAGCAGGTCTTGTATGGCAGGTGAAACTAGAAGCCGACGGCCTGGGCGGTATCGGCCGGTTGCATCTTGGCGCAGATCTCAGGCCATTTGGAGCGGAATGCGGCCACGCATTGCGGGTCGAAATGTGCTCCGCTACAGCGGATGATCTCGGCATAGGCCTTTTCGATGGGCCAGGCCGCCTTGTAGGGACGCTCGGAGCACAGGGCGTCAAAGACATCGGCGATGGCGACGATGCGGGCCTCGATCGGGATGTCGGTTCCCGAAAGCCGGTCCGGATAGCCGGTGCCGTCCCATTTTTCGTGGTGGCTCTGGGCAATCAGCTCGGCCGTGCGGATCAGATCCGACCCGCCGCGTTCGAGAATACGGGCGCCGATGGTGACATGCTGGCGCATGATGGCCATTTCTTCGGGGGTCAGCTTGCCTGGCTTGGACAAAATGGCGTCGGCAATGCCGATCTTGCCGATATCGTGCAGGGGGGCAGCCAGGTAGATCATGCGGCAACGGTCTGGCGGCAGGCCGATGCCTTCGCCGATCAGCTGGCTGATCTGGGCCACGCGCGACACATGTTCGCCAGTATCGCCGTCGCGATATTCAATGGCGCGCGCCAGCCGATAGATGATCTCTTCCTCGCGCGCCAGTAGATGGGCGGTAGCGCGCTCGACCTCGCGGGTCAGCCATTGGGCCCGGTCGGCCAGTTCCACCTGGGCCTGACGCAGCGCCAGCAGGTTGGCGACGCGCGCCTGGAGCTCGGTCGGGTCGAACGGCTTTTGCAGGAAATCGGTGGCGCCGGCCTTGATGGCGTCGATTCGCACGGTCTTGTCGTGGTCCGAGGTGACCATGATGATAGGCACGATGCGGTAGGCCGGACGCGAACGCAGGGCGGCGGTAAAAGCCACGCCATCCATTTCCGGCATGATGTGATCGACAATGATCAGATCGTATTGCTGGGCCTGGCACCAGTCGAGGGCTTGCAGGGGATTGAGGCAAAGCTCCACCTCGCCCATGACAGCCTCTTTGACGATGCTGCCGATCAGCGCCAGACTTGATCGGCTATCATCGACAATCAGCAAACGCATCGTCGGGCCCCCGCCAGAAACGCGACGATCATACGGCTTTATCCCTTAGGCTAAACTTAACAGGAACTGCGACGTTGCAAGTGTTCGCGGAGATTGAGGGAGTGTTCGCCAAGGACAGCATAGGCTATTGGCTTGGCCGAGGCGAAGCGGGGACAGTATGGCGGCAGGCCGGATAGCGATCATTGGTGGAGGCCCTGCGGGGCTGATGGCCGCTGAGGCAGCGGCGGGGCAGGGTGCTGACGTCGTCGTCTTCGAGGCACTGCCCACGCTTGGCCGAAAGTTGATGATGGCCGGCAAATCCGGTCTCAACATCACCCATGCCGAGGACAAGGCGCAGTTCGACGGCCGGTACGGCACGGCGCAACCGCGGCTGCAAGCGGCGCTTGATGCCTTTCCGGCGGCCGCGCTGCGCGACTGGTGCACGGGATTGGGCATCGAGACATTTGTCGGCTCCTCCGGCCGGGTCTTTCCCCGGGCGATGAAGGCCTCGCCGCTGTTGCGCGCCTGGATGGCGCGGCTGGAGACATTGGGCGTCACCTTTCGCACCCGGCATCGCTGGTCGGGGTTCGAGGCGGATGCCCTGGTCTTCGAGACGCCAACGGGGCGCACCAGTGAACGGTTTGGCGCGGTCGTGCTGGCGCTGGGCGGGGCAAGCTGGCCTCGGCTTGGTTCGGACGCGGCCTGGGTGCCGTGGCTGGCGGCGCGCGGTGTCCACGTCGTGCCCTTCCGCCCGGCCAATTGCGGTTTCGAGGTCGAGTGGAGCCAGGTTTTTGCGGAACGCTTTGCTGGCGCGCCGGTCAAGGCGGTGGTAGCGAGTAGTGAGGCGGGCAGCCTGCCGGGCGAATTCGTGGTCACGCGCTGGGGTGTCGAGGGGAGTCTCATCTATGCGCATTCGGCGGCCCTGAGGGACCGGCTGGAGCGCGATGGCAGGGTGATGCTGGAACTCGATCTGGCGCCGGGGCGGAGCGTGGACCGCCTCACCAGGGACCTTGGACGACAATCACCCAAGGCCAGTTTTTCCAATCGGCTGCGCAAGGGCGCGGGGCTGGATGGGGTCAAGCTTGGGCTGTTGCGCGAGCTTGTGCCCGATGCCGGTTCCCGAAATGCCGAAACCCTGGCAGGGATGATCAAGGCGCTGCCGCTGCCTCTGGCCCGCACAAGGCCGCTGGAAGAAGCCATCTCCTCGGCGGAGGGCATTGGATGGGATGGATTGGATGAGCGGCTCATGCTGACATCGCTGCCGGGTATATTTGTCGCCGGGGAGATGGTTGACTGGGAGGCGCCGACAGGTGGCTATCTGCTGACGGCGTGCCTCGCCATGGGCCGATTGGCCGGATTGGCCGCTGCCGACTATTGCAGGGAGGGGAAAAGCGATGAACCGGATCGATCTTGAAGGGCAGGTGGCGGTGGTTACCGGCGGGGCGCAAGGGCTGGGCTTTGCCATTGCCTATCGACTGCTGGCGTCGGGCGCCCGGGTGAGCCTTTGGGATCGCGAGGGGACGACGTTGAACAAGGCGGTCGCCGCGCTGGGTGCGGGGGCCAGCCAGCAGGTGGTGGATGTCACCGAACTCGCCGGGCTGGAACAGGCCCATGCCGCGACCGAGGCCGAAGCCGGCCCCGTGTCTATCCTCGTGCACTCGGCCGGCATTGCGGGGAACAATGCGACCCTCGACGCCTATGATCCCGAGGAATGGCGCCGGGTCATTGACATCAATCTCAACGGCACATTCTACGTCAATCGCGTGGTGGTACCGGGCATGAAGGCGCGCAATTACGGGCGCATCGTCAATATTGCCTCCATTGCCGGCAAGGAGGGCAATCCCACCGCCTCGGCCTATTCGGCGGCCAAGGCCGGGATGATCGGCCTCACCAAGTCGCTGGGCAAGGAACTGGCGAAACACGACATCGCGGTCAATGCGATCACGCCAGCGACGGCCAAGACGCGCATCCTCGATACGCTGACCGACGAGTTCATCACCTATATGCTCTCGCGCATTCCGCGCGGCCGCTTTCTCGAAGTCGAGGAAGCCGCCGCCATGGTGGCCTGGCTGGTGAGCCGGGAGAACAGCTTTACCACCGCCAGCGTCTTTGACCTCTCGGGTGGACGGGCGACCTATTAGGCCGATCCCGATCCCGATCCCGCTGCGGCCGGGCAGGCGACACAATCGCCGCTCCAGTCGATTTCCACCGTGGCGTGACCGATTTCATGTTCTGCTGCCAGTCTCTCCTTGACCGCCGCGGACACCTCGGCGGGGTCGGCGCCGGGCGCCAGGGCAACCTCCAGCGTTGCCATGGCCTGGCCGGACGACAGCGACCAGACGTGCAGATGCCCCACCCGGGCAAGGCCAGGGACGTGGTCGAGCAGATCGCGCTGCACCGCTGCCGGATCGACGCCGTCGGGCGCGCCTTCCATCAGGATATTGAAGGTGCGCATGAGCAGCGCCCAGGCGCTGCGCAGGATCAGCAGGCTCACCAGCAGCGACAGGATCGGGTCGATGGGCATGAAGCCGGTCAGCCATATGATCACTGCCGCGGCAATGGCGCCGACTGAACCGAGCAGGTCGCCCAGCACATGCAGCAACGCCCCCTTGATGTTCACATGGTCCCTGTCGGCGCCCGAGAGGATGCGGAAGACCACGAGATTGACCAGCAGGCCCAGCACGGCGACGACGAACATGGGACCGGCGAGCACGTCTTCGGGGGTGAATAAGCGCTGCACGGCCTCATAGGCGATCCATCCGACCAGGGCGAACAGCGTCAGCGCATTGATCAGCCCGGCCAGCACTTCGAGCCGCGAATAGCCAAAGCTGCGGCGGGCATCAGCCGGGCGGCGGCCAAGACGGAAGCCGAGCCAGGCGAGGAACAGCGCCACGCTATCGGTCAGCATGTGGCCGGCATCGGCGATCAGCGCCAGCGAGCCGGAGAGATAACCGCCGACCACTTCCACCAGCATGAAGCCGAACGTCAGCAGGAGGCCGATCAGCACGGCGCGCTCATTACCTTTGCTCACTTTGGGCGCATGGCTGTGACCGGCGTGATCATGGCCATGCGGTTCATTGGTGTGGTGATGGTGCGCGTGGTCGTGGCCGGTCATTGGGTGTTCCTGGTTGAGTGCATATATGAATAGTCATTCATATTACGTTGTCAATGAGGGTCTGGTGGAGCGCAGCTGGCGGGGCGGGGATTTCCTTTTTCGGGCGTGCGGCTAGACTTCCTGTGACCGCGTGGGAGGACCGGAATGGGACGGCATAAACTTGTCTATGCAACTGGCCTCGCGGGCGCTGACCGGCATGGCCCGGGCTCAGCAGGTCCTCAACGAGGGCTGGGTGTCAGACGACGATCTTGGCTCCCGCCCCCTATTCCCCCAGTGTCAGCATGAACCGGAACGCTACCGTCCCCTCCCACCACATGGGGAAATTGGTGCCCCATTTGTTGTTGTAGAGGTTGAAGCGGAGGCCCGCGCCGTAGTCGGGCCTTTCGGGATTGTAGGGGATGAAGGGCGCGCTGGCGGGGGAGAGGAGGGCGCAGTCGAGAGGGGTGGCGGTGAGGTGGGTGTCGCCCAAACGGGTGCGGACCGCTTCGACGGCCTGCAATTGGCCCCCGCCGCGGCGGGCGATGTTTTGAGCCGGGTTCCAGACGCCCATCTTGCGCAGGGTCCAGTCCGTGGCGCCGTCCGGGGTGAGGGATAAAAAGCCGGCCTCGGGCATGCGGTTGGCCGGCTTGTTGCGCAGTACTATGGTCAGTTCGAGGCTATGGGCATCGAGGCCCCTCATGGCGAGTTCCACGCCTTCGGGGGCACCCAGCTGGGTGCTTGCATCGGCCGGCATTGTGGCGAGGGCGGTGCGTCCCTCGGCCGAGATGCCGGAAAAGATCGGTGCGAAGCTTGCGGTGCGGGCTGTTTTGGCGTCAGCGAGGCCCGGCTTGTCGTGATCGAGAATGGCCCATTCGTCGCGGTGTTGCAGATAGCTATCCAAATGGCGCTGCAATTCGGCCCAGTCATAGCTTTCGTGGGAAAAGCCGATGAGCGAACCGGCCAGACCCTTGATAGCGTGGCCGCCGGGCGTGGTGAGCCGGGTGATGTTGCCGGTCACCGGGTCGAGATCGGCGCCCCAACCGTGACTTTCAAGCCGGGTGCCCGGCTGCGGCATGGCCGGGGGGGGCGGGGTGAGCTCGGAAATGGCCTCGTCTGCCATGGCCCGGTCGGCGGGAGAAAGTTCAGCGAGCGCACTGTCGATATAGGCGCGCTGCTCGGCCCAGGACTGTTCCGCGTAGGCGAAGCGGTAGTCGGCCCGGCGGGCGGCGTCGAAAGCGGGGCGATCCCAGGCGGTTTCGTCGCGCAGATAGGTCTTGATGTCGACACCCCAAGTGTGTTCGGCCACCATGGCGAGGCCCCGCCCGAAGGCGCGGCGCTCGGGCGTCATGGTGTCAAAGTCATCATGGAGGCGCTGCAGGGTGCGAAAGCGGGTGAGGTTGTGCGGATCGCTGGCGGTGCCGTGGATCCAGCTGTCGCCGATCTCCTGTTCGAACACCGGGAACTGGTCGCGCCGCGCCCACATTTCGGCGCCGAAGGCATCGAGGGTCGAGGCGGCGATCTCGGCATCGGGAAAAGCGTGGCGCATGGCGCGCAGGGCCTCGACGGTCTGGCCGACGCTCTGGGGGCCGATATTGTCATTGGTATGGGCAAAGCTGAGGCCGATATTCTCGCCGGCGGGAAAATCGGTGGCGCCATAGGAGGCCTGGTACATGACGACCAGTTCGGACCCATCCGGGGCGCGCCAGCGGAAGATCGGGGGGACATCGGGCACCGGGCTGGCGGTGTTGACGCCCAGATGCAGGAATTTGAGGCCCGCCTCGGCCATGAGCGGCACCATGCCTAGTGTATGGCCGGGAACGTCGGTCATCTTGGCGGCCAAGGTGGTGCGGCCGAAGCGCTGGTCGAGCTCCTTGGCATAGCTGAGGCCGGCGCGGAACAGGGCGGGCGACATCAGCTCGGTGTGGGTGGTGTAGGGCAGGCCATGCCAGGCGATCAGGCCGCGCTCGACGGCCTGTTCAAGGCGGCGCACCCGCTCGGTATCTTGGGAATTGAGATGGTCCCAGATCAGCCAGGCGCCGGTGGTCCAGATGAAGGCCGGCGCGTCCGGGTTCTCGCGGTAGAAATGCTCGCCGGTGGCAATCGCCTGGGGGATGAACTGGTCGTGATATTGACGGCGGACGCGGGCGGCGTGGTCGGTGAAGCCGATATCGAGATGGGTCTTGAAGACGAGGTGGATGCGCTTGGTCATCGATAGTCCGTTCAACCCACCGTGCCGCGCACGACGAGCCTGGTTTGCAGGGTTTCCTGGAGCGGCGGCGCATCAGGATTGTTGAGGCGGCGCAGGATGAGCCGGACCAGAGCGCGCACGCGTTCCTCAAGGTCGAACTTGACCGTGGTCAGGTTGTAGCTTTTCCAGTGTGACTGGGCGATGTCGTCAAAGCCGACGACCTTGACGTCCTCGGGGACGCGCAGGCCCAGTTCGTGGCGCAGCGCGTCGATGACGCCAAAGGCGCCCACGTCATTGGCGGCAAAGACCGCATCGGCGCCCTCGCCGACGCGGAACAGGTCGATGGTGGCGGCATAGGCCTGGTCGTAGCTGAAATCGCCGCTGGCGATGATGGGCGGCGGCAGACCGCGCTCGGCCATCACGGCGCGCAGCATGTGTTCGCGCGAAGCATTGGCCCGTGAGCGCGCCACGCCCGAGACATAGGCGATGCGCCGGGCGCCATAGCCTTGCAGCAAGGCCACCGCCTGCTCGATGCCATTGCGTTGCAGCACGTTCAGCCGGTCATGCAGCGGCCCGCCAAGCTGGTCGTCATCACTGGCGTCGGGATGAGGATAGTGGACATAGATGGGCACGGCGCGATCGAGGAACTTGGCGAGCGTCGTCGGCTTGACGTTCTCGACGAAGGCGATGACCGAGTCCGGATTGAAGCCACGCATATAGGCGAGCAATTGCTCGTCCATGGAATAGTCGGTGCGGGTCTTGAACAGCAGGGTGGCAAAACCCTCCGCTTGCAGCGCCGTGGTCAGCGCGTCGATTTCCTGGCTTTCCCAATGGCTGCACACGTCGGGCACGATGACCCCGACGAGGTGCGAGCGGCCGCTGACCAGGGCCCGGGCGGCGCGGTCGGGGGTGTAATTGAGTTCCTGGGCAATGCGCAGGATCAGCTCGCGCTTGGCGGGCTTGAGCGAGGTATGGGGGTTGAAGGCGCGCGACACGGCGACGCGCGAGACATTGGCGCGCTGCGCCACCATCTCGGCGGTTGCCCGCCCCCTAGCTGTGGATCCGTCCTGGCTCACTGCCACCTCCCCGCCGTCAGATTTTTGAAAGCGTGTTCATTTTTCTGACTGCAAGCCCGTTCACTGTCAAGTTGCGCCGTGCAGGATGCGTCGCCAACTTCTGCGAAACTGTCACAAGAGCGTTGCAGAAGGCCAGTATTGCTGACCTGCCTTTCCGTCCGGCCTATCCACCGTCGATTCCGGCCATTGACGGAAAGTGAAAACGTGTTCATTCTTCAGCGGTCTCCTACCAGATGGGGGAGGCCAACACCGGCTATCCGAGAATTCGGAGCCATCACATGGGAGGAGTATTGCGATGAGCAATCATCTGCGCAGCCTTGCGTTCAGCCTGATCGGTGCCACGGCGATGGCCGTGCCGGCATTCGCTGTCGATCTGGACATCACCTGCCGCTGCGTCATTGGCGGTGTCAACAGCGGCACGGCCCAGTGGATCGAAGAGAGCGTGATCCCGGCTTTTGAGGCCGCCAATCCCGGCGTCAACGTCACGCTGAACCAGTTCGGTGGCGAAGACGCGCAGCTCACCCAGCAGCTGGCGCTCGACTTCTCGACCGGTGCAGGCACGGACGTCACCGCATTTGACGGCTTCCTGATCCCGAGCTTCGTTGAAGGCGGGCTGCTCAAGCCGCTCGATGAAGTGGCCGGCGCCGGCGTCAATGACTGGTCTGGTTGGGCAGCGCTGTCGGAAGGCTCTCGGGCCCTGATGCAGTACGAGGGCAAGTATTACGGTATTCCGCTGGGCACCGACGTGCGCATGATCCACACCCGCAAGGATATTCTGGCCGAGGCCGGGATCGATGCGGATAACTGGCAACCGACCTCGTGGGAAGACGTGCTCGACGCCGCCCGCGCCATCAAGAAGATCAAGCCCGACAGCTTCCCCATTCAGCTCAATGCCGGCGTTGCCATGGGCGAAGCCACCACTATGCAAGGCTATTGGCTGGCGCTGCTGGGCACGGGCGAAACGGTGATGCAGGACGGCAAATATGTAGTCTCCAGCCAGGGTATCCTCGACACGCTCAATCTCTACAAGACCATCTATGTGGATGAGCAGCTCGGCGACCAGCGCGCCCAATTGCTGGCCGATGGCCGCAACCGGTCCTTTGCCAATTTCCGCGATGGCGTGACCGCGATGCTGTTCGAGGGTGACTATTTCTACCGCTCGGTGACCCCGGAAGGCTCGGAATTCGCAGTGGCAAACCGCGACGAGGTGATGGGGTGGGCCAAGGTTCCCGCCAAGGAGCCGGGTGCAGGCATCCGTGGCCAGGATTTCGTGACAATTTCGGGCGGCACGGGCTTCGTGCTCAATCCGGCCACCGATAATCCGGCCGAAGCCTGGGCGCTGCTCTCGTTCATGAACGAGCCCGAGATGCAGAATGCCTTTCAGGCGATCCAGCCGCGCATCACGGCGCGCACGGATATCGAAATCCCCAATAGCCCGTTCCTGACCGAAGCGAGCCAGACGCTGCTGCCGCTGACCACGGCCCGCCCCAATGACGAGAACTACAATACTGTCTCCGGTGAAATCCAGCGCATGACCGAAGCGGTCGTCTCGGGCGAGTTGTCGCCGGAAGACGCCATGGCCCAGTTCAAGGCCTCGGTGATCGGCATCGTTGGCGAAGAGAATACCGTCAGCCTGCTTTAGGACTTGGTCCCTCGTGTACCCGGCGCGCCGCGCGTGCCGGGTATGTCACGTCCGAGGCGGCACGGAGACGTGTCGCCGCCGAGCTCTGCCGACGCCTCAGATATAGGCTAAAGTGACCATGACCATTCAATCCGTCCCCAACCAGCCCAAGCGCAAGGTCAAGAATTTCGCCCTCCTGTCGAACAGGGCCGGGGCGGCTTTCCTTACCCCGGCGGGGCTGCTGGTTTCGGTCTTCGTGATCTTTCCCTTTTTCTGGGTGATCTTTGTTTCCTTCACCAACCGGACGCTGCTGGGACGTTCGGCGCTCAATCCCGAATTTGTTGGTTTTGCCAATTACCTGACGCTGTTTGACCCCGCGACCTTCTTCCAGCGCGGCCAGTTCGGCTTCTCGCTCATCCTCACCACCCAATTCGTGCTGGCCTCGGCGCTGATCGGCCAGGCACTGCTTGGTCTCCTGCTGGCCTGGCTGATCCAGACCGTGCCGGCATGGGTCAAGCGCATCACCGAGACCTTTGTCATTGCCGCCTGGATCCTGCCCGAAGTGGTGATCGGCTTTGCCTGGTTCGCCTTTCTCGACCGCGACCAGGGCACGCTCAACATGATGCTCAACAGCGTCGGCCTGCCCGATGGCGATTTCCTGCTGCAACAGCCTTTCTGGGTCATCGTCATCTTTAACACCTGGCGCGGCGCGGCCTTCTCGATGATGCTGTTCAGTTCGGCCTTCTCGTCGATTCCTCCCAGCTATTTCCAGGCGGCAGACGTGGCCGGTGCTTCGTCCTGGCAGAAATTCCGCGATATCGCTGTCCCACTGATCAGGGGGCATATCGTCACTAATCTCATCCTGATCACCATGTGGACCTTCAACACCTTCACCCCGTTCCTTTTGACCAATGGCGGGCCGAGCTACCGCACGGAACTGGTGTCGATCTACAATTACCGCGTGGCCTTCCAGGACTTCCAGTTCGGCAAGGGCGCGGCTGTGGGCGTGATCATGATGCTGATCAACCTGGCCTTCGCGCTGGTCTATCTCAGCCTTGGTCGCAAGAAGAAGGTGCGCTGATCATGGGGTTTACCCTTCCCGCCTTTGTCGGACGCATGGCTTTTTCGGCGCTCGCCGCGTTGATCGGCGCGCTGTTCGCGCTGCCGCTCCTGTGGTTCCTGTTCGCGCCGTTCAATGGCAGGGCCGAACTGGGGTTGGCTGTTCCGGACCCCTGGACGCTGGCCAATTTCGTCACGGTGTTCGGCAATTCCTATGCCGTGCAGGCGCTGTGGAACAGCTTCATCCAGGCCGTGGGCGGGGTGATCCTCGTGGGTGCGGCGGCAACGCTGGCCGCCTATGCACTGAGCCGCTCCTCGATCCCCGGCAAGGGCGCCGTTACCTATATCCTGCTGCTGTTCTCATCGGTGGTGTCGGGTTCGGCGGCCATGGTGCCCATCTTCCTTATCGTATCGGCCGCCGGCCTGATGGACACCCATCTGGCGGTCATCCTCACCTTCGCCGGCGGGCTGCTGCCCACTGCCATGTTCATCCTGCGTGACTTCATCGATTCCATTCCCAAGTCGTATGAGGAAAGCGCCATGGTGGCGGGCGCCTCGCCGGTGCAGGCCTTTTTCGATGTTGCCCTGCCGGTGATCCGGCCCGGCATCGTGGTGATCGTGGTGTGGAGCTTCGTCAACATCTGGGGCAGCTTCCTCATCCCCTTCATCCTCTTGCGCAGCGACAGCAACATGCCGGCAGCGGTGGCCATCTACTCCTTCTATTCGGAGGCGGGCACGCCCATCGTGACCCTCCTGGCCGCCTATTCGCTCATCTATTCGCTTCCCGTCATCGCCCTTTACCTCTTCGTCAGCTGGAAGTTCGGCTTTCGGTTCTTTGGCGGCATCAAGGCTTAGTTTTATGGCATCAGTTGAATTTCGGAACGTCACCAAGAGCTTCGGCGAGTTCAAGGCTGTCAGCGATGTCAGCTTCGATGTTGGCGACGGAGAGTTTGTCTGCCTGCTCGGTCCCTCGGGTTGTGGCAAGACCACCTCGCTGCGGATGATCGCCGGCCTTGAGACGCCCACATCCGGGCAGGTGCTGATCGCCGGCGAGGAGG
Source organism: Devosia sp. CAU 1758 (assembly GCF_054482695.1). Lineage (NCBI taxonomy): Bacteria > Pseudomonadati > Pseudomonadota > Alphaproteobacteria > Hyphomicrobiales > Devosiaceae > Devosia > Devosia sp. CAU 1758. The sequence goes on from NZ_JBTLRJ010000001.1 coordinate 263,940, forward strand.
TGACCCATTTCCACCCCAAGGACCGCAACATCGCCATGGTGTTCCAGGATTATGCGCTCTATCCGCATATGAACCTTTCGGACAATATCGCATATCCGCTGAAGGTGCGGGGCGAGGCCGTGGCCAGCCGGCATGGCCGGGCCAAGGAAGTGGCTGACGTGCTCAAGATCGGTCACCTGCTCGACCGGCTTCCCAGCCAGATTTCCGGCGGGCAGCAGCAACGCACGTCGCTGGCGCGGGCGCTGGTCTATCCGGCCAAGGTCTATTTGTTCGATGAGCCGCTATCGAACCTGGATGCCAAGCTCAGGCTCGAAGCTCGCGGCTTTCTCAACCATCTGCAGCGCGACATGGGGATGACGGCGGTCTATGTGACCCATGATCAGGCCGAGGCCATGGCGCTGGCCACGCGCATCGCGGTGATGGACCAGGGCCGCATCGTGCAATATGCCTCGCCCATCGAGATGTATCGCCGCCCCGCCACGACCTTTGTCGCCAATTTCGTCGGCAATCCGCCGATGAACCTGGTCGAAGTCGAGGGCGTGCAGGGCGATGGCAAGTTGCAACTTTCGGCCGACGGTCTGACTATTGCACCGCTGCCCATGACCGATGCCATCGGCAAGGCGCTCTCCGGCGGCAACAGACTGACGCTGGGCGTGCGGCCCGAACATCTGGCCATTGCCGCCGATGGCGCCGCCAACACCGTTACCGCGCCGCTGTTTGCCAATGAGAACATGGGCCCGGAAAGCCTGGTGACGCTCGATCGAGGCGACAATGCGCGGATCACGGCCCGAATTTTCACCGACGATCACCTCAACGTCGACAAGACCGTGACGCTGAGCTTTTCGGGCCAGCATGTGCATCTGTTCGATGGCGCGGGGAAACGCATCCCGGCTGTGGGGGAGTGAACGGCCGTGACGCGTCATGACCTCGACCATGTTTGATCTTGGTGGCGTCACGCCCTCCGCGCCGCCCTCGGGCCTGACCCGAGGGCCACTCCCTTCGTCGCCACTCTAGCCAGTGCTCCTCGGGTGGAGCCCGAGGACGGAACGGCACTTTTGCGATGCTGCAAGCGACTAAGACCCCATCAGCCATCCGGCCATAGCCCATGAAAACAATCACTGCCCACGTCACGCGCTCCGACCAGGCTGCCAATCCCTATTTCTACATCCCCTTCGATGTTCCCGAGGGGACGACCCGTATCGATGTGACGCTCAGCTATGCCAAGGCCGAGGATTGCATCGTGGATCTGGGGGCGTTCGATCCGCGCGACACAGGCTATCCGACACAGGAAGGGTTCCGGGGCTGGAGCGGAGGCGCGCGCGATCGCTTCTTCATTGCCAGTGATGACGCGACGCCTGGCTATGTGCATGGCGACATCCAGCCGGGCCGATGGAATGTGATTCTGGGGCTCTATCAGGTACCCGAGGCAGGGACGAACGTTACGGTGACGATCGCGCTCGACAGCGGGCCGCGCGCGCTTGCGCCGCAGCCGGCCCGGACCTTCCCGCTGCGCCATGGCGCAGGCTGGTACAAGGGCGACTTGCACTGTCACACCTTCCATTCCGATGCCAAGGGCTCGCCCGAACTCCTGCACGCGGCGGCGAAGCAGGCCGGGCTCGATTTTCTCGCCATTGCCGACCACAACACCATTACCCAGCGGCGCTACTTTCACCCGCAATCCTCGCCCGAGCTGGTATTCGTGCGCGCCATGGAGGTGACCACGGCTGTGGGTCACGCCAATGTCTATGGCGTGGATGACTGGATGGACTTCCGCATGACCAAGCCGTCGGACGCCCATGTACTGGAAAAGCTGATCCATGAAAAAGGCGGGCTGCTCTCGATCAATCACGACAAGCCGACCATTCCCTGGGACTATGAATTTCCGGCCGCCGACTGCCAGGAAGTCTGGCAATCGACCTGGCTGGCCTGGAACTGGATTGCTCTTGAGCGCTACCAGCGCCGTCTGGCTTCCGGCATGAAGCTTTCGGCCATCGGCGGGTCCGATTATCATCAGCCAGCCCGGCTGATGCCCGAGGGGCCGCTGGTGCTGGCGCGGCCCACCACGGTCCTGTTCCTCTCCGAGTTGAGCGAAGACGCCATCCTCGCGGCAATGAAGGCGGGGCTCGGCTATGTCACCGAAAGCCCGACGGGTCCGCATCTTGAAATGCGGGCAGGGGACATTGCGATGGGCGGAACGGCGGCCGAACTGCCCTCGGTCGACCTGGTTGTTCGGGGTGCAGCGGGCGACCGGCTGGTGCTCATCGATGCAAAGGGCCCCGTGGCCGATATCGAGATCACCGGCGAGGACTGGACCCAGACCATTGCCCTGGGCAAACCACAGGTATTCATCCGCGCCGAAATCATCGCTGTGGCCAGCCGCGCACGGTTGATCGCTGAATTTTCTGCCGCACTCGACGGGCGTGAACTCCCCTGGCAGCTCAAGGGCGCCGACCTCGCCGACCAACCGATCCGCCGGGCCCTCGGCAATCCCATCTATATCGGAGCGTAATCCATGCTTATCGCCAATGCGCCCTGCTCCTGGGGCATCACCTATCCGACCGGCAATGACTATAGCTGGCAAAACTATCTCGATGAGGTGGCGGCAGCCGGCTATCGCGGCACTGAGCTCGGGCCCTTCGGATTCCTGCCCAAGGACGCGGACCTGCTCAAGGCGGAGCTGGCGCAGCGCGACTTGGTCATGATCGGGGCGACCCATGTCCATACATTCAGCGACGCGGCGTCCGCGCCCGTCCTCATGCAGACTCTGAGGGACCTTTCATCGCTTCTGGTCTCGCTGGGCGCCAGGCATCTAGTGATCATGGATGAGAGCAATGCCTATCCAAAGGGGCAGGAAGGTGTGCTCGACGCCGACGGCTGGGCGGGCCTTATCCAGATGGTACGGGACGGGCAGGCGCTGGTCGAGGGCGAATATGGCCTCAAGCTCAGCTTCCATCCCCATATCGGCACCGCAATCGAGCGCGAAAGCCAGATCGATCTCCTGCTGTCCAGGACCGATATCGACCTCTGCTTCGATACCGGTCATCACGCCTTCTGGGACCAGGACCCGCTGGCCTATATGGAACGGGTATTTCCCCGGATCGCCTATATGCATCTCAAGAATGTCGACGGGGCGGTGCGCCGGCATGTGCTGGAGGGTGAGCTTTCGGTTGCCGACTCCTATGATGCAGGCGTGATGTGCCCGCTGCCCGACGGGGTGGTGGACATCCAGGCGGTGATGCGCCTGCTTGAAGCGCGCGGCTTTGCCGGCCCAATCGTGGTGGAGCAGGATATCGCTGCCGAAGCCAGAGAGACGCCGCTCGAGCTCGCCATCCGCAATCTTGCCTATATGAATGCCATCGCCAAATGACCCAGATCCTCAAAGTCGGCCTCATTGGCCTCGGTGAAGTCGCCCAGCTCATGCATCTGCCGCTCCTGGCCGATGATCAGCGTTTTGCCATCGCGGCTGTCACCGACGTGTCGCCGAGCCTGGTCGACCACATTGCCACCCGCTATGGCGTGCCCGCACGCCATACCGACGCGGCGGCCATCATCGCCGATCCGGGGCTCGATGCGGTTTTCATCCTCACGCCCGATCACCTTCATGCCGACCTGCTGGCAGAGGCGATCCGGTCCGGTAAGCATGTCTTTATCGAAAAGCCGGCCTGCCTGACTTCCGACCAGCTCCGCCCGATCCTCGATATTCCCCAGCGCCCCGGCCAGGTGGTGTTCGTGGGTTATATGCGGCGCTTCTCGCGGCCCTTTCTCGAGCTAAAGAAACGCCTGCCGCCGTTGGCCGATATCCGCCATGTCCGCATTCGCGACATTATCCGGGAAGCGCCCTTCTTCGTGGCCCAGACGCGCAACACCTTTCGGCCGGTCGACGTGCCAGCCGAGGTGATCGTGGAGGGGCGCAGCCGCACCCAATCCATGCTTCGCTCGGTGATGGGCGCGGATTGCCCGCCCGAAGCGCTGCGCGCCTATCAAGTGCTTACCGGCCTCTCGTCGCACAGCTTTTCGGCAATGCGGGACCTGTTGGGTCCGCCGAAGGGATGCCGCTATGCCGTGCAGCACAAGGGCGAGACGGTGATGGCCATATTCGACTACGGGCATTTCAGCGCGCTCTATGAGGCGGTGATTGACGATGTGTCCCGTTTCGACGCCGGCATTGAGGTGCTGACCCAGCACCAGCATTTCAGGATGAACTACGACACGCCCTATATCCGCAACTTGCCTACGCGCCTCGAGATCACCACCTCGAGCGACAGCGACACCGGCACTGAGATTTTCGGGCCGGTCTATGAGGATCCATTCCGCATCGAACTCGACGCCTTCCACGAGGCCGTCACCACCGGCGTGCCGAACCGCACCACGCTGGCGGACTCGCTGGAAGACCTCAATCTGTTCAAGGATGTTGCGCGGCACTTCCACCAGTCCCGGCAATAGCGGAGCGCAGCAAGGGTGGGATCGCCAGGTGCCGCAGCCTCCGCTTACAGCGGGGCCATGGCCCTGTTCTCGAAGGCCCTGACGCCCACCTGCAAGTGCGACTGCAGCGCGTATTGGTAGCGAATGCGGTCCCTGAGCTCCAGGGCATCGATCACGGCGGCGTGCTGCTCGTAGGTGTCGATGGTAAAGTCCTGCAATTCCTTGGCGCGTTCCATGATGCGGATGATGACCGGCTTCATGATGCGATAAACGTCGCAGACGGCGCGGTTTTCCAGGGTCGACACCAGCCGCAGGTGGAAGCGGAAGTCCATTTCGGACGCTTCTGCGATGGAGCTTGCAGCGCGCAATTGCTCGTTGATCTTACGCATCTCGGCAATATCGTCTGGCCGCATCTGGTCGAAGATGGCATCGACCGAGCCCACCTCGATCAGCTTGCGAAAGCCCTGGATGTCGTTGAACGTGCGCCGCGAAATATCGAGGGTGTTGAACGAGAACAGGTCCAGCGCCCGCTCCATCCGGTCATCGACGATGATGGCGCCGATCTTGGGACGCACCGAGACGATGCCATAGGCCTTCATGATGCGCATGGCTTCGCGCACCGTGTTCCGACTGGCCTGGAAGCGCTCGCATAACTCCCGCTCGGTCGGAAGGCTGTCGCCTACACCCAGGCCGCCATCGGAAATGAGCGCGCGAATGTTGAGCACCATGGCATCAACTGCGGAGGGGATCGAACTGCGCACAATGGCGTCATTGAGCGCACTGGCGGACGATCTCCTCCGCGATGCATCCTTCATCCCTTGACGGCTCCGACTGTCAGCCCCTCGGAGAGGAACCGCTGGGCATAGACATAGAGTATAGCCACCGGAATGGCCGTCAGCAGCGAAGCCGCCATCAGCTTGCCCCATGGCAGGATGTCGCCGACCACCAGCGATTGCAGCCCGATAGGCAGGGTGCGCAGGGATTCACTGGTGATGAAGACGAAGGCAAACAGGAACTCGTTCCACGCATTGGTAAAGGCGAACAGCGTCACCGACAGGATGGCGGGCGCCGCAAGTGGCAGGGTGATACGCCAGAAAATGTAGAGCCGGCTGGCACCATCGATCCGCGCGGCCTCTTCAAGTTCGACCGGGATGGACCTGAAATAACCCATTAGCACCCAGGTCGCGAAAGGCAACAGGAATGTCGGATAGGTGATGATCAGCGCCGTATGGCTATTGATGACGCCCATGGTGGTCAGGGTCTGGTAAAGCGGAATGAACAGTAGCGTACCGGGCAGGAGATAGGTGATGAGCAGCAGCGTGGTCAGAAGGCCGGCGCCCCTGAATCGTAGCCGCGACAGCGCATAGGCCGCGAGCGAGGCCAGGGCCACCGAAACCAGTGTACTCGCCGCCGCGACGAAGACCGAGTTCATCAGCCAGGTGAGGAACGGGGTCTCGCGCACCAGGGCGGTGTACTGGTCGAAAGTGGCCGGTTCGGGCCAGAAGATCGAGCGGCGTTCGCTGATCTGCGTCGTGGTCTTCAGCGACGTGGTGATGATCCAGTAGAAGGGGAAGAGTACAAAGATCAGCAACGGGGCCAGCACCAGGAGACGCGCCATTGGGCCGGCATTGGACCGCGCCTGCTGCTTGAAAATGGGTTGCAAGGGGGATCGGCCGGTGGCGACGCGCACCTTGCGCACCCCCCATTCGAGCCCGGCAAAGATCAGCTGGATCGGCAGGAAGACCAGGTCGATGACGATATTGACCAGCCAGGTGCCGCCGGCCAGCAGGCGGTCGGCAAAGCCGGGGCCGCGTTCGGACGCGCCATCGCGCTTGTCGTCATGCCGCATGAAGCGGGCCAGCAGCCAGATCAGGATGGCCATGAGCGGCGCGACCGAGAAGGCGATGGCGATGCCGGGGCCATATTGCAGCGAGCCGAGGGCCTTTTCATAGGCGAGGATCGAATAGAGCTTGGTGGCCCCGCTCGGTCCGCCACCGGTCATCAGGAAGGGCAGGCCGAACTGGTTGAAGGTGGAAATGAAGGAGAGCAGCAGGGTGACCACGATGACGTAGCGCAGGCCGGGCAGGGTGACATTGCGGAAACGCTGGACGGCATTGGCGCCATCGACCTGGGCGGCCTCGATCTGCTCGCGGTCGATGGCCTTGAGCCCGGCCAGCAGCAGCAACACGAAGAAAGGGATGCCTTTCCACACATTGACCGAGATGATGCTGCCCATGGCCATGTTCGGGTCGGACAGCCAGCCCATGGGGCGATCGATGATTCCGGCGCCCTGCAGGATCGGGTTGAGACCACCGAACATGGGATCGTAGATGCTCTTCCAGGCCAGGGCCGTGACGATCTCCGGCACGATCCATGGCAGGAGCATGATGCCGCTCAAGAGGCTGCGGAAGGGTAGGCGGCTATTGAGGATCAGCGCCACAGTCATGCCGACCACGAATTTGAGTAGCAGCGACCAGAAAGTGAACTGGATGGTGTTCTGCATGGACTGCAGGAAGTCGCTGGACGTCCACAGACGCTGGTAATTGCGCAGCCCGACATCGGTGGTTTCGCCGGTGAGAAAGTTGAGCGAGGTGGTGCTGATGAAGATGGCGCTGACGAAGGGCCAGAAAATCAGCAGGCCCATGATCAGGACCAGGGGCAGGACAAACATGTAGCCGACCCGCCAGTCGCGGCCAAACAGGTTTTCCAGACGCTTCTTGCGGGTATACCGCGGCTGTGCCGACGCTGCCGTCAGGCTCATCCGATCTTCCATGCCTACACTCCATCGGGCCTATCCGCCCGGTCGAATCGAGAAACTGGCCTGCGCGGCCGCTGGGCGGCACAGGCATTGGTCGGTCGATATACGCGACGGGGCAGGTGAGCCTGCCCCGTCGCTGCCTGTGAAGGCTACATGATGCCGCCTTCTTCGAAGATCTGGACGATCTTGTTGTGCGCGTCGGTCACCGCTTCCTGCGACGTCATGCGGCCGGCGATCACATTGCCCATCGACTGTTCCAGCACGCCCTGGGCGCGAATAGCGTCGATCTGCGCGGCCGGCTGGGCCGGCCAGGAGGCGCCGATGAAAGGCTCGGGCACACTCACCTGGTCCTTGATGATCGCAAAGTTCGGATCGGCCGCGATCAGTTCGTCGGTCCACAGGTTTTCATAGGCCGGCATGAACAGGCCACCGGCAACGGCCGACATCGGGGTGAAGTTGGCCGGATCGAGCAGGTCAAGCGCCAATTGCTTGGCGAGGTCAACGTTCGGTGCGCCCTTGAAGATGGTCAGCCAGCCGCCAACGGCGCCGCCGTCACGGCTGTCGCCATTATTGGCATTGGGCTGGCGCAGCAGGACCGTGCCCGGGAAGACCGGGTTGTTGTCGCGCTTTGCCGCAGCATAGACCGAGAAGGCATTGTGGGTGTAGCCGATGCTGCCCGCCAGATAGGCCTCGTTGTTGGAGATGTCACCCCAGCTTTCAACGCCCGGCGGCAGCATGGCCGCATATTTGCCATTGCGGTCGTAGGTTTCGCGGACGAACTCATAGGCCGCCACGGTTTCGGGCGAGTCGAATTCGACCTTGGTACCGGTTTCGTCGGTGAAGTGGCCGCCAAAGGCGTTGAGAATGCCCGAAGCCACGCCCCAGCCGTCGCCGGACTGGTTGACCGTCAGGCCCCAGCCCCAGAATTCATTGTCCGGATCGGAGATGGCAAGGGCTGCCTCGCGGCGCTTTTCCCAGGTGTCCAGGGTCTGCGGGTCAATGCCCTTTTCCGCCAGCTTGTCGCCGCGGAAGAAGGTGCCGGTGGTGTTGGCGATGAAGGGCACAGCCATCCACTTGCCGTCGATCATGCCGATCTTTTCGGCATTGATGCCCTGCATCACATTGCCATAGCGGGCGATGGCTTGCTCGACCACGTCGCTGACGTCTTCGAGCAGGCCCAGAAGGTGCATCTGCGGAATGGAGACGTTGCTGGTATAGGCCAGGTCAGGCGGGTTGCCGGCGCGCACGGCAGCCGACATCTTGCCCAGGAAGTCGCCGAAGGATTCCGGATTGGTGGTCGAGATGTCGAGCTCGGCATTGTTGGCGCTGGCGAACTTGGTCACCGTGTCGCGGAACAGGTTCTGGGCCGCCTCGAAATATTCGGTACGATGAATGACCGTGAGCTTGCCGGCGGCGCCCTGCGGCAGTTCTAGCTCGGGCGCGGCATCCTGTGCAGAGGCCGACAGGCCATTGCTCGCGGCCCAAAGACCGATGCCTGCGGCACCGCCGCTCCGCAAAATATCGCGGCGATTAAATTTGTTCATCATGCTTCCATCTCCTCCTTTTGGCACATGGCTAAGCGCTCGCGAACCCATTGGGTGGGTGTGAAAAATCCATCGCAATGCGCCTCGACCTCCCCATGTAAGCGAGCCTCCCTGCTCCCTTACGCGTTCCCCCACCAAGTGTCTTTTGTCCCATCATTGGCGGTGAATGGCAGAGAATTAGAACTGGTTTACCAAAAGAGTCAAACCTTTTGTCCTACAAAAGACTTGATGAGGCTTTGCCCGGGCATTAGACAAAGATCATGACGCGGTTGTCGCGCATGTTGCCAGGGAGGGCGGCAGGCGCATTTCAGAGCATCGCGCGCTAGACCAATGGGCTCTGCCATTTCCGGCAGGCGGTGGGTCATCGACCATTGAGGGGAGGTAGTTATGGGTGCCGTGACGATCAGAAATGTTCGCAAGAACTATGGCAGCCTGGAAGTGCTGCACGGGGTATCCATTGACATTGCGGATGGCGAATTCGTCATCCTGGTCGGGCCGTCGGGCTGTGGAAAATCGACGCTGCTGCGCATGATTGCAGGGCTGGAGGACATTACCGGCGGCGAGATCGAAATCGCCGGCATGGTGGTCAACGACCTCGCGCCCAAGGATCGCGATATCGCCATGGTGTTCCAGTCCTATGCGCTCTATCCGCATATGACGGTGGAAGAGAACATGGCCTTCTCGCTGCGCCTGGCCCGGGTGCCGAAGGAGGAAACCAGGGCCCGCGTCGCCAACGCCGCCGCGATTCTGGGTCTTGATACCTATCTCGAGCGCTATCCGCGGCATCTGTCCGGGGGGCAGCGCCAGCGCGTCGCCATGGGGCGCGCGATCGTGCGCAATCCGCGGGTGTTCCTGTTCGACGAACCTCTGAGCAACCTGGACGCCAAGCTTCGGGTGCAGATGCGCAGCGAGATCAAGCTCAACCACCAGCGCCTCAAGACCACCACGGTCTATGTGACCCACGACCAGATCGAGGCCATGACCATGGCCGACCGGATCGTGGTCATGCATGCGGGCAATATTGAGCAGATCGGCACGCCGCTGGAGCTTTACGACCACCCGGCCAATCTGTTCGTGGCAGGATTCATCGGCTCACCGGCCATGAACATTGTCGGCGGCTCCATTGCCGGAAATCAGTTCCGCTTTGCCGAGGGTACCAGCATCGAACTGGGCGCCCTGCCACCCGGCGTCAAGGATGGACCCATAACCCTGGGCGTGCGCCCGGAGCATATGCGGCTTGATCCCAAGGGAGCCATGGCAGAAGTCGTCGTCATCGAACCGACCGGTTCGGAAACTCAGGTAACCCTGCGGCTGGGTGGACATGACCTGGTCGGCGTATTCCGGGAGCGCATCAGCGCCAGCCCGGGCCAGTCAATCGGCATCGCCTTCGATGACAAACTGCTGCACCTGTTCGATGTGAATAGCGGGAAGCGAATTTTGCGCTGAACTGGGCGGCTCGCCCTAAGGAGCCGGCCCGGCATCTTCCATGGCGTGGTCCAGCATGTCGGTGAGCATGCGGGCGATGTGATCGTCGGCGGTTTCGTAGAGCACCTGCTTGTTGCGGCGGGTGAAGCGAACGAGACGGGCGGCGCGGAGCAGGCGCAGGTGGTGGCTGACCAGGGACGGGCTGGCTCCGATGGCATTGGCGATGTCGCCAACAGCGATCGGGCCGTCCAAACAGGTCAGCACGATCTTGAGCCGCGTCGGGTCGCCCAGCAGCCGATAGGTTTCGGCGATGACGGTCAGGTGATGGTCTTCGGGCAGGGGCACGGGTGCGTCCGGTTGACTGGCTGCCCTGATTGGTAGGGCGCTTTGCCCGGTTTGACCAGTCAGATGCGGTTGCCCTCCGCGTCAATGACCACTTCGCCGTCCTCCTTGGCAAAGGGAATGCCGAGAGCCTCGGGCAGGATGTCGAGCACGATTTCGGACGGGCGGCAGAGGCGCACGCCATGGCTTGTTTCGACAAAGGGGCGGTTGATGAGGATGGGATTGGCCAGCATGGCCTCTACCAGTTCAGCGTCGGAAAGGGCCGGGTTGTCGAGGCCGAGTTCGAGATAGGGCGTGTCCTTGACACGGATGGCATCGCGTACCGAAAGGCCGGCCCGCTCGATCAGCTCTTCTAGGCGATCACGTCGGGGCGGATTTTCGACATAAAGGATCACCTCGGGTTCGATACCGGCGCCCCGTATCATAGCAAGCGTGTTGCGCGAGGTGCCGCAATCGGGATTGTGGAGGATCGTCACGGTCATTGGGCGGTCTTGCTTTTTGCGGATACGCCGTTGCGTTCATACCAGTTTCGGCTGTTGTTGACGATCCACACCAGCGACAGCATGACCGGAACCTCGACCAGCACGCCAACCACGGTGGCCAAAGCGGCGCCTGAATGGAGGCCGAAAAGACTGATGGCGGTGGCGACGGCCAGTTCGAAGAAGTTTGAGGCGCCGATCAGCGCCGAGGGGCCGGCAACGCAGTGCTGTTCGCCCGAGAAACGATTGAGCAGATAGGCGAAGCCGAAGATGAAATAGGCCTGGATGGTGATCGGCACGGCCAGCAGCAGGATGACCAGGGGCTGGGCGATGATCTGCTCGCCCTGAAAGCCGAACAGCAACACCAGGGTCGCCAGCAGTGCACCAATGGATAGGGGCTGTATGGACTTGAGCAGCGCGTCGAGACGAGCTGTGCTGGTGCCTTCGAGCAGGACAGCTCGCAGCACTTGCGAGATAATCACAGGGATGATGATGTAGAGGCCAGCCGAAAGCAGCAGCGTGTCCCAGGGCACAGTGATGGCCGAAAGCCCGAGCAGCAGGGCGACGATGGGAGCAAAGGCGACGACCATGATGGCGTCGTTGAGTGCCACCTGGCTCAGGGTAAAGACTGGCTCGCCGCGCGTCAGATTGGACCAGACGAAGACCATGGCCGTGCAGGGCGCCGCTCCCAGGATGATGAGGCCGGCAATATAGGCGTCGATTTCCATTTCGGGCAGGAGCGGGCGGAACAGCCAGCCGATGAAGACCCAGCCCAGGACCGCCATGGAGAAGGGCTTGATGGCCCAATTGGCAATCAGCGTCACGCCAATGCCGCGCCAGTGCTGGCCGACCTGCGTCAGGGCGCGGAAGTCGATGCGCAGCAGCATGGGAATGATCATCAGCCAGATCAGTACAGCGACAGGCAGATTGACCTTCGCAACCTCCAATGCAGCCAGACCGGCAAACAAATCGGGCAGGAACTGGCCGAGTGCGATACCGGCAATGATGCAAAGGGCGACCCAGAGAGTCAGGTAGCGTTCAAAAATAGTCACGAAGCAAGACTTTCATTATTCCCGCCGGTGGCGCCATCGAGCTTGCCAATATCCTTGAGCTTGTTCTGCAGCGACATGCGGTCGATGGTGGCGAGCGGCAGGGCAGCAAAGGCGTTGATGCGGTTGCGCAGGAACCGGGCGGCGTCGCGGAAGGCGCTGACCTTGTCGATCTCGCTGCCTTCGACTGCTGCCGGGTCTTCGACACCCCAATGGGCGGTCATCGGCTGGCCAGGCCAGAACGGGCAGGCCTCGCCCGCGGCATTGTCACAGACGGTGAAGACGAAATCGAGCTTGGGCGCCTCAGGCGCCGCGAATTCATCCCAGGACTTGGATCGATAGCCGTCGGTCGGCAGACCCAATTCGTCGAGCGTGTGCAGCGCCAGGGGATGGACTTCACCCTTGGGATGGCTGCCTGCCGAATAGGCCTTGAAGGCGCCGCCGGGCACGGCGTTCATCAGTGCTTCGCCCAGGATAGAGCGGGCCGAATTGCCGGTACAGAGGAACAGGACATTGTAGGTCTTGGTGGTCATTGGCGAACCTCCTCAGGGGCGCAGCAGGGGCTGATGTCGGCAATCAACGGGGTGCAGAGTTCGGGGCGGCCGCCGCAGCAATCATTGACCAGGTAACCCATGACTTCGCGCATGCGGTCGATCTCGGCTCGATAGGTGATGGTGCGGCCCTGGCGCTCCGCGCTCAGCAGGCCGACGCGGGTCAGCAGCGCCAGATGGCTCGACATGGTGTTCTGCGGCACGGCGAGCTGTCGCGCGATTTCGCCTGCAGGTAGGCCATGCGGCTCGTGTTCGACCAGAAGGCGAAAGGCGGCGAGGCGCGAGGGCTGGGCGAGGGCCGAGAGGGCGTCAATGACATTGATATCATCCATATATCGAGATTTATCGATATATTGTGACGGAGGCAAGACGGCGGGGGCGTTTTGCTATTCTATCGATACCCGGCCGCCTGCAGCTCAAACAATTCAGAGTACCGCCCCTTGAGGGCGACGAGCTGTTCGTGGGTGCCGGCTTCGAGGATGGCGCCATTGTCGAGCACCAGAATGCGGTCGGCCATGCGCACAGTCGAGAAGCGGTGCGAGATGATGACGGCGGTCTTGCCCACGGCAAGGCCCTTGAAGCGGGCGAAGACCTCGGCCTCGGCCTTGGCGTCGAGGGCGGCGGTGGGTTCGTCGAGGATAATCAGTTCGGCGTCGCGCATATAGGCGCGGGCGATGGCGACCTTCTGCCATTCGCCGCCGGACAGGTCGCGGCCCGCCTTGAACAGGCGCCCCAATTGCTGGTCATAGCCCTTGGGCAGTTTGGCAATGACCCCATAGGCCAGGCTCTGTTCTGCGGCAAGATCGATGCGGGCCTGGTCTTCGCGCGCCTCGATGCGTCCCACCCCGATATTGTCGCGGGCGGAAAAGCTGTAACGGATGAAATCCTGGAAGATGACGCCGACATGGGCATGGATGTCGCGCGGGGCCATATCCTTGAGATCGACGCCATCGATGGTAATGCGGCCCTCGCTGGGGTCGTAGAGGCGGGTAAGGAGCTTCACGATGGTGGTCTTGCCCGCGCCGTTCTCTCCGACCAGCGCCAGCGTCTCGCCGGCTGGCAGGGTGAAGGAGAGATTTCGCACGACCCAGCTCTCGGTCTCGGGATAGCGGAAGCCGACATTGTCGAAGACGATGCCTGCGCTGATTGGCGCAGGGAAGGATTTGGGATTGCCCGGTGGCAGCACGGTTGGCTCGATCTCGAAGAAGGAAAAGAGATCGTCCAGGTACATGGACTGCCCGGCAATGGCGGTCAAGCCGAGCAGGATGCGCTGGAACAGGCCATTGAGCCTCAGGAATGAGCCGGAGAGAAAGGCCAGGTCACCCAGGGTAAAATCGCCGATGATCGTGCGCCAGACGATGAAGGCATAGGCGGCGTAATAGGCCAGGCTCGCTATGGCTGCAAAGACCGCGCCCCAGCCAGCCCTGAGCGTAGCGACGCGGCGGTTCTCGAGGAAGATCTGATGCGCCAGCCGCTTGAAGCGAGTGATGAGATAATCTCCCAGACCAAAGAGCTTGACCTCTTTGGCGGTCTCGGCGCTGGCCCCAACATGGCGAAGATATTCCAACTCGCGCCGTTCCGGCGTGCGCCAGCGGCTCAGGGAATAGGCCAGTGTATTGAAGCGGCTCTCGCCCCAGACCGAAGGCAGGAAGCTGATGGGCAGGAGAAGAATCAACCAGGGGGCGTAGAAGAACAGACCTGCCGCAAGGGTCATGACGGTGATGATGTCCTGGGCCTGCCCGAACATTTGGCTCAAGAGCGCATTGCGGCCGGCGGCCTGGCGGCGGGCCCGCTCCAGCCGGTCCTGATATTCGGCGCTTTCGAAATGCTGCAGGTCGAGCCGGGCGGCATGGGCCATCAGTTCAACGCTGACCTGGTTGGAGTGGAGCTCGGAAAGGACGGAATCGACCAGCCCCGTCACGCGGGCGATGACGTCATTGGCCAGAACCAGCGCCAGTTCGAGCGCCAGGAAGCCGATCATGGGGTTGAGCAGGCCTGCTTCGAACCAGTCGAGAAGGCCGGGGCCGGGCGGGGTGAGGGCCGAGAGGCGCACCACTTCGTCAACGATCAGCTTGGCGGCATAGAGCACGGCGACCGGTTGCAATGACGCCACCAGCCGCAGGCCAATGCTGGCGCCGGTCAGGAAGCGGCTGGTGCGCCAGATCTGCGCGACCAACCGCCCCAGATGGGCAAGATTGTCGAACTGATCGCGGAAGGTCGGGCTGGTTTCGGGAATGGGCGGCGGGCGCCGGCCGGGAAGGTCACTCATGGCGCCAATGTAGCCAGTTTCAGCGGAGGCAGGAATAGAATCGGCGCAACTTCGATCCCGCGCCGGCGTTGAACAGCAGGTCGGGGAGAAGGATCAAAAATGCTCAAGGACAAGGACAGTTCGGCCATAATTGCCGTTTCCGATATCGAGCGGGCCAAGGCGTTTTACCGGGACACGCTGGAGCTCGAACTGAGCGATGACAACGATCGAGTGCTCGTGCTCAAGACTGGTGCGACCAATTTGGTGGTTTATGTCTCAGAGTTTGCCGGTAGCAACAAGGCCAACGCGGTCGTCTGGAGTGTCGGCGAGGAAATCGATGCAATTGTCGACCGGCTCCGGGGCAAGGGGGTCGCGTTCGAGCGCTATGAGGGTATGGACTTCGCTGACGGAATTCATCGCGACGGCACGTTCCGCGCGGCTTGGTTCAAAGATCCGGACGGCAACATTCTGCACTTCAACAACATGTAGGTGAGCTGGCCGCCTCAGGGCAGGTTGCGCAGGAAACCGGCGAGATCGGCGGTCACATGGTGGACATGGGGTCCGGTGGAGCGGCCCAGTTCCCAGGCCTCGACCTGTTCGTGGGCGAAGTCGGCGCCGGCGACCACCTGAACCGTTGCCATGCCGACCTCATGGGGCACGACCAGGTTCTTTTCGAGATCATCGAACATGATGGCGCGGGTCGGATCGATGCCATGACGTGTAAAAAAGCCATCATAGGCGGCGCGGTGCGGCTTGGGCAGGTAGGTCATGGCGCGGATATCGTGCACATGTTCGAACAGGTGATCACCCCCGAGCCGCGTCAGCACCGAGCGGGCATGGCCGGTATCGCCATTGGTGAGGATGAACTTGCGTCCGGGCAGGGCGGCAATGGCCCCGACAAGGTCTGGATGCGGATCGACGGGCGAATAGTCGATGGCGTGGACGGTGTTGAGGAAATGATCGGGGTCGATGGCATGGCGCTGCATCAGCCCGTTCAGCGTGGTGCCGAAATCACGGTAATAAGTTTTCTGCAGGTCTCGAGCGCTGGCAAAATCGAGCGCAGTCACATCCATCACGTAATGGGTGATGCGGGTGTCGATCTGGGCGAACAGATTGCACTCACGCGGATAGAGGGTGTTATCGAGGTCGAACACCCATTCGGTGACGTGGTCGAGGCTGGTGCTGGCGAGCAGGGATGGCGCGGTCATGGGGCCTTTGTGGCACAAAAGGATGAAAGCTTCACCAGCCGAGCGGCGAGGCGGGACCCCAAGGGCCCCGCCTGCTGTTACTATTTGGCCTTCTGGTTGGCGGTCACCGTCAGGCCCAGCGCCTGGATCAGGCTGGCCGGGTTGGATGCAGCGGCGGCCAGGACCAGCAGGCTGGTCGGCGAGGCCGGCTTGACGGCGGCTTCAAGGCTCTGCGGATCATCGAGGAATTCCGAGGCGGGCGGCACCACCAGGTCGACCAGCGCGGGAATGCCGCTTTCGCTGATCATCACGGGCAACATGGCCTTGATACCTTCCACGAAACTGGCGCGATCGGCGCCGGACTTGGCGGCGAACATGTCGAGCAGCTTGCCGGCCAGCGAGGCGTCGTCATAGCGGATCGCAACGCCGGAAATGGTCATCGCCTGGGCGATTTCCATGCCGGCCATCATCTGCTGGGCCTGGGCTTCCTCGCTGGTGGGGTCGAGGTCGGAATTCTGCATGGCATAGAGCTTGTCGAGCATGGCCGGGGTGAAGCCAGAAATGTCGGCGGTGAAGTTGATCGCGCCGATATCGGCGAAATCGAACAGAAACTCGTCGATCACCACATTGCCGTCGGCCAAGGTCCAGTTCATCGACTGGGTGATATTGCCCGAGATATTGGTGAGACCGAGCGCAACGATGACCGCGCCGGCCTCGGGCTCTTCCTCGCCCACCGTGCTCAGGTCAGCCCAGATATTGGAGACGGCCAGGGTCGATGTCACTGATTCAAGTGCATCGTCGCTGTCATAGGTGAATTCGGACGCCGCTTCCATGCCATCGACCTTGATGACTTCGACGCCGTCGCGGGTCACGGTCAATGGGCCGGCGGCCATGCGACCCACGATCTGCAGCAAAGCCTCGGCGCTGATGTCGCCCTGGGGCGGCAGCCAGATGTCTTCGGCAACCATGTCCACCAGGGTCAGGTGGCCGACATGTTCGTCGCCAAATTCCAGGTCGATATCCGGAACGGTGAGGCTGTCGGCAAAATAGCTGCCATCGTCGTTCTCTACGACCCCAGCAAAGGTCAGCTCAGTATCGAGCACCATGGGCTCTTCATCCGCGCCGGCCGCTGTGACGGTCACACCGTCCACGATGACGGTATCGCCGGAGAGCGTTGCTGCGCCAAAGCTCATGTCAAGGCCCATGGCCTTGTAAACCGACTCCATGCGATCCACGAAGGTCTCGGCGTCCAGCGCCAGGGCGGGCTGCATGAGCGCGAGAGTGGCCAGCCCCGTGGCGGCCAGCAGGCTGGTGGTCTTGATCGTCCTGATCATCTGGTGTTTCCCTCGAAATGATTTGCGCGCGGCTGGAGCACCCCAGTTCCGCGCGTCGTCTTTGCAGATTGCCCCTTGCAGGGGCAAATGCAATGCCCTCGTGGCGGAAATAGGTCGGATCGCTTTAGACGCGGTATATTTCAGCTAAATGTCATTTCCGCGTCGGGGCTGAAATCATTCCAGATCGAGAAACTGCCGATAAGCGGGGTTTTCGGTTTCATCCCAATAGGGAAAGCCGATAGCGTCAATGTGGGCGAAGAAATCGGTGCGGGTCTCTTCCGGCACTTCGATACCCACCAGCACGCGGCCATAGTCGGCGCCGTGATTGCGATAATGGAACAGCGAGATGTTCCACGCATCGTTCAAACCCTCGAGGAATTTGAGCAGGGCGCCGGGGCGTTCGGGGAACTGGAAACGGAACACCATCTCCTTGCTGAGGCCGGCGGCCCGCCCGCCCACCATATGCCGCATATGGAGCTTTGCGACCTCATTGTCCGTCAGGTCCAGCACGCCTAGCCCATTGGCCTCGAGCATGGCGATGATGTCGTGCTTTTCGCCATCGCCGCCAGCAAGCTTGATGCCCACGAAGATGCGGGCGCTGGCGCTCTGGGCGTAGCGGTAATTGAACTCGGTGATGGCGCGGCTGCCGATCAGCCGGATGAAGGCACGATAGGAGCCGGGGCGTTCGGGGATGGTAACGGCGAGGAGCGCCTCGGCCCGCTCGCCGATTTCGGCGCGCTCGGCCACATAGCGCAGTCGGTCGAAATTGACATTGGCGCCAGAATTGATGGCGATCAGCGCGCCCTCGGGAGCATTGCCGCTCTCGATCTCGCGCCTGAGACCGGCCAGTGCCAGCGCGCCGGCCGGCTCGGTGATGGCACGGTGGTCATCGAAAATATCCTTGATGGCGGCGCAGATCTCGTCGGCGGTGACGGTGACGATGTCGTCGAGCAGGTCGCGGCAGAGCCGAAAGGTCTCCTCGCCCACCTGGCGCACGGCGACACCATCGGCAAACAGCCCCACCTGGTCGAGCGGCACGGGTTTCCCGGCCGCAATTGCCGCCTTCATGCTGGCGGCCTCCTCGGGTTCAACACCAATGACCCGGATTTCGGGGCGGAGGAACTTGACGAAACTGGCTATGCCGGCGGCGAGACCCCCGCCGCCGACGGGCACATAGATGGCGCCAATCGGTTCGGGATGCTGGCGCATCAGTTCAAGGCCCACCGTGCCCTGTCCGGCGATGACGTCGGGATCGTCGAAGGGATGCACGAACACATAGCCATGGCGCTCCGCCAGCCCGGCGGCATGGGTGCGGGCGGCGTCAAAACCGTCGCCAAACAAAACCACTTCGCCCCCCAGGCGCCTCACGGCATTGACCTTGATGCTGGGCGTGCTGGTGGGCATGACGATCACGGATCGGATGCCGAGGCGCGTGGCCGAAAGGGCGACGCCCTGGGCGTGATTGCCGGCCGACGCGCAGATGACGCCGCGGGCGCGTTCCGCGGCAGACAGATGCACGATGCGGTTATGGGCGCCACGAATCTTGAAGGAAAAGACCGGCTGCAAATCCTCGCGCTTGACCAGGATGGTGTGCCCCAGCCGCGCCGAGAGCAGTTCCATCTTTTCGAGCGGGGTCTGTACGGCAACCTCATAGACCGAGGAGGTCAGGATCTTGCGGACATAGTCGGTCATCGGGGCAGTCTCTGGCGCTGTCTTGTCTCGGGCGTGATGGACGCCTGCTGACGACAAATGTCAATTGCGCCGGCTATCGGCTGGTGTCGCGGAGCGCGAGTTTGGAACATTCGGACACGGACGGTTTTGTGGCGTAGATGGTGACAGTTCTCACCGCCAGTGCGAGTCTCTTGCATTGCCGGACATCCAAAGGATCAAAAGTGGCGACGCTTTATTACGTGCAGGGCTTTCGACAGAAGGGCCGGACGCTGGAAGCCGATCCGCCGCAGCAATCGAAAACGCCGGAGGCCGCCATTGCCTCGGCAGAGCGCATTGCGCCGATGCGGGCCGGAGTCTGGGCCTATTCGGCCAATGTCGATGTCGAGGCGGACACCTATGATGATCCCCAGGTCCTGTTCAGGGCGGGCATTCTGCCCGAGGGTGTGGCGGACTGAGATTGTGGTCCGGCCATAGTGAGCGATTTTTTCTGCAGTTTGAATTGGGCCGTGTTGGCCCATTCCCATGTCCTGAGGAATTTGCATGTCCACTTATGAGGCCGGTGCCACCGTGCCGCCCGATCCGCGTCGATGGTTGTCGCTGGCGATCCTCCTCATTGCCAATTTCATGAACCTGATCGACGTCACCATCGTCAATGTGGCGCTGCCCTCGATGCGGGAGAACCTGGGCGCCAGCAATGCGCAGATTGAATGGGTGGTGGCCGCCTATGTGCTTGCCTTTGCGCTGGGGCTGCTGCCCTTTGGGCGGCTGGGCGACATTGTGGGGCGCACGCGGATGTTCCTTCTCGGGGTCACCGCATTCACGTTGGCCTCGGCGCTGTGCGGTATGGCCGGCTCTATCGAGATGCTGATCGGCGCGCGCGTATTGCAGGGACTGGGCGGGGCGATGATGACGCCGCAGGTGCTGGCCATTGCCACGGTCACCTTCCCGCCGCAGGAGCGCGGGCAGGCCTTCTCGCTGTTCGGGCTTTCGGCCGGGTTGGCCTCGGTCTGTGGGCCGATCCTGGGCGGTATTCTCATCGACGCGCAATTGTTCGGCATGGACTGGCAGCCGATCTTCCTTGTCAATATTCCCATCGGCATTGCCGCGCTGGTGGCCGGTTGGCTGCTGATCCCGCGCCTGCCAGGCCACAAATCACTCAGCAATGACTATGTCGGCATCGTGCTGTTCGGACTGGGCATCGTGGCCGTGGTGTTTCCCATCATCGAGGGGCGTGAATTGGATTGGCCGGCCTGGAGCTTTGTCATGATGGTAGCCGGCGTGCTGCTGCTGGGACTTTTCTATGCCTGGCAACGACAGCGGGCGCGGGCGGGCCAGCCGCAATTGCTCAATTACGACCTCTTGCGCAATCGCGACTACATGTTCGGAGCGTTCGTCGTCACCATCTTCGCCTCGGGCATACCGGGCCTATTCATGGTCATCTCGCTCCTCCTGCAGTCCGGTTTCGGCTTCTCGCCCTTGCAGTCCGGGCTGACCAATCTGCCGTTTTCCATTGGCGTGCTGATCGCCTCCTTCATTGCCGGGCGGTTCGGCTCGCATTTTCTGCGCAGCCGGCTCGCGGCTGCGGGGGGAATGGTCGCATTTGGCATTGGCTGGCTGCATTTCGTCATTGCCGACACGGGTAGCAGCATCGACCCCTGGAGTTTCCTGTTGCCGTTGCTGATTGCCGGGGTAGGGCTGGGTACGGGTTTTTCCTCGCTGTTCCAACTGGTGTTGCGGGTGGTGCCCTCGCGCGACGCCGGCGCCGGGTCGGGGGCATTGCAGGCCTTCCAGCAAGTGGGCGGCGCGCTGGGCGTGGCGCTGGTCGGGCAAATCTTCTTTTCCCAGCTGGCTGCCAATTTCGCTGCCGGGAACGATCCTCAGGCGGCCTTTGGCGACGCTGCGGCGCTGGCCATGTGGTATCAGGTGATCTCGTTCGGCCTGGTGCTGGCTCTGGCCTTTGTGTTCAGGGGCAATGACCAGCAGAAGCAGGGGCAGCCCGCCACGCCGGCATCGCTGGAAGTCTAGGATCAATGGCCGCCCCCGGGGCGACCATTCCATCAGCCCAGCAATTGCCAAGTCTGGTAGATTGCCAGGGCAATGACCAGCCCGCCCACGAGGATCATCAGCCGCTGTGCGGGGATGATCCGCACCACGAAGCCGGCCAGGGGCGCCGCCAGGACGCCGCCGGCCACCAGGCCGGCCACCGACCAGATATGGCTGGCGATGCCATCGGCCTGCTGCCAGTGACCGGTGAGAAGAGCGGTGATGAAGGCAGCCGAAACGGCGGAGGTGACGAAGAACTCCACCGTATTGACCGTGCCCACCACATAGCGCGGGGCGCCGCCCGAACCGATGAGGCTCGACGTGACGATCGGGCCCCAGCCGCCGCCGCCGGCCGCGTCGACAAAGCCCCCGGCCACGCCCAGGGGCAGCACCACGCCGGTGCGGGGCTCGTGATAGGGCGCGCGGGCCCGGAACGCACGGAACAGGATGTAGATGCCCAGGAGCCCTAGATAGACGGTGACGAAGGGGCGAAGCACGGCGCCATCGATCGAGGTCAGCACATAGGTGCCGAGCACGCCACCGATCATGCCGGCCGGCGCCAGGCGCCAGAACAGGCGCCAGTTCACATTGCGATGGCTGACATGGCTGGTGGCAGAGGCGGCCGTGGTGAACATTTCGGCGGCATGCACGCTGGCCGAAGCGGCCGCGGGTGGAACCCCGAAGCTGAGGAGCATTGTAGTGCTGACCACGCCATAGGCCATGCCCAGCGCGCCATCGACGATCTGGGCGAGAAAGCCCACTGCCGCAAAGATCAGAAACTCGGATCCCAGATTTGCCTCCCCAGACTGACAGAGGGACGCTATCTCAATACCCTAGCTAGTAGATAGGGTATGAGGCGCAGGCATTTTGCGTTCCGGACGGGTGCGGGGAAACAGATTACTCCATCTCTGGTTCAGCGCACGATCAGGGTGCCGGCGCCGTGTTCGGTGAACAGTTCAACCAGCACCACATGGGGAGTCTTCCCGTTGAGGATGACGACGCCCTCAACGCCATTGTCGAGCGCTTCGAGGCACGTTTCCACCTTGGGGATCATACCGCCTGAAATGGTGCCATCGGCAATCAGCGCCTTGGCCTCGCGCACGGTCAGTTCCGGCATCAGCGTGCCGTTCTTGTCGAGCACGCCGGGCACATCGGTGAGGAACAGCAGGCGCTTGGCGCCGAGCGAGCCGGCAATGGCGCCGGCAAAGGTATCGGCGTTGATATTGTAGGTATTGCCGTCGCGGCCGGGAGCGACCGGGGCAATCACCGGGATCAGCTCGGAGCGGGCCAGAAGGTCCAGCAGGGTACGGTCGACTTCCACCGGCTCGCCAACAAAGCCGAGATCGAGCACGCGCTCGATATTGGAGCCGGGGTCCTTGACGGTCTTTTCGGCTTTTTTGGCAAAGACCATGTTGCCGTCCTTGCCGCACAGACCAATAGCCCACTCACCCTCAGCATTGATCAGCGCCACGATTTCCTTGTTGATCGAGCCGGCCAGGACCATCTCGACGATTTCCATGGTGCGCTTGTCGGTGACGCGCAATCCGCCCTCGAACTTGGATTCGATGCCCAGGTTCTTGAGCATGGAGGCAATCTGCGGGCCGCCGCCATGCACCACGATCGGGTTGACCTTGGATTGCTTCAAAAGCGCAATGTCGCGGGCAAAGGCCTGGCCAAGCGTGGCGTCGCCCATGGCGTGGCCGCCATATTTCACCACGACCGTCTTGCCCTCATAGCGCTGCATATAGGGCAGGGCCTGGGCGAGGATGCCGGCATCGTGGCTGAACCTGTCCGTCGAAGCTTGATCGGTCATTATTGTAAGCGGCTCCCTGGAAAGGCCTTCGTGTCGGGGAAAGGGTCTAAAGGATTTCCGGTTCCGATGAAATCGCCTTGGCCTACATTTTCAGATGGAGTGATCCATTTGTCCCGCGTTTGCGTTATCCGCCTCATGGGAACATCGCGATTGCGGTGCATTGGAGGGATGCCAGACTATGGCCATGCAATCTGCCACAGCCGACATCGCGGATTTAATATCACGCTGCTCGCTGCGCGACCGGCAAGCATTTCGCACGCTCTATCAACGCACAAGTGCGAAACTCTTCGGGGTCGTGCTGCGTATCTTGAGAAACAGGGCCGAGGCCGAGGAGGCCATACAGGAGGTCTATATCAAGATCTGGCAGCGTTCGGATCGTTACATTGCGGGGCAGTATTCTCCCATCAGCTGGCTGGTGGCGATCGCGCGCAACCATGCGCTCGACATGGTGCGGGCGCGGCGTCCTGCAAGTGACGGTCTCGACGCGGCGATGGAAATTGCCGATGCTGGTCCCAGTCCGGAAAAGCTGACGGAGGCCAGTCAGGAGGGCGGGCGGATCGAGGCATGCCTCGCCACGCTGGAACCCGACCGGGCCGATGCGGTCCGCGGCGCCTATCTGGATGGCTATAGTTACGACGAGTTGGCACAGCGCTTTGCTGTGCCGCTCAATACGATGCGAACCTGGCTGCGGCGCAGCCTGATGAAGTTGAGAGAGTGTCTGACAGCATGAGCGAGACTCAGGGCAGAGAGGAAAGTGGCGGGCGCAATGCGCTGGTGGCCGAGTATGTCCTGGGCCTGCTCGGGCCGGACGAACATGCTCGCGTGGGGCAGTTGATCGAGGCCGATCCGGCCCTGCAGGCGGAGCGCGATTTCTGGTCGGCGCGCTTCGCCGCGCTGGACGGCGAATTTGCGGAAGCGCCGCCGCCCTCCCATGTGCTGGAGCGCGTGGAAGCGCGGCTCTTCGGGGCGGAGAAGCATACGTCATGGCTCGACAGCCTAGCGCTGTGGCGCGGCATCACTGCCGGCGCGCTGGCTGTGGCCGTGGCGGCCACAGGCTTCAATCTCATGCAGCCGACGCCGGACGTGACGAGCCTCACCACCCAATTGGTGGCCGCGCTCGAGGCCGAGGGCAGCGATGTGCGCTTCCTGGCGCTTTATGATGGCGGCGGCGCGGTGCGGCTGACCGCGCTGTCAGGCGATGTGGCAACCGACCGCGATCTTGAACTCTGGGCGATCCAGGGCGGTCAGGACCCGATTTCCATGGGTGTCGTGCCGGTTAATGCGCGCTCGGTGGTTGAGCTCTCCGAACAGGTCCGTCAAGGCTGGGGCGAAGGCTCGGTGCTGGCGCTCACGCTCGAACCCAGGGGTGGTTCGCCGGACGGCACGCCCACCGGTCCGGTGGTCGCGGCAGGCGAAGTGCACCAGATCTAGTCGATCAACAATTCCACCTTCACCCGTTCGTCGAACGACCAGCCGCCGAGCGCCAGGATGTCTCCGGCCACGTTGCGCACCATTGGAGCAGTGCGGATGGCTTCAGCAGGGGTGGTGACCTTGAAGCCCAGGAAATCCTCCAGCCGGTGCCGGGGCATGAAGTCGGTAGCGCCCGCCACGATATCCTGGTCTCCGGAGATATTGGTGATGAGGAAGCGCTGGTCCCAGACGAGACCCTGATGGGGCGGCAGGGTAATGTCTTCGGGCAGCGCCCGGCCCGGCTCGCGCGACAGGGTCAATGCCGTGCCCTTGAGACGCACCACTGCGCCCAGAAGGGTTGTTGAACAAGGCAGATCGTCCTCTACAATCTTGTCATAGAGCCGCTCGACCTGGCCCAGGGCGCGGGGCTTCTGCCGGCCGCCGACGATATTGAGCACGCGGTGCAGCAGCCGCCGTCCGATAGCCGGGCTGAGCGCGCGGAAGGCGTCGCGAGGGACGTTCGCTGCGCCGAAGCCATCAAGGCTCACCAGTTCTGCAAAGGCGGCCTCGGCCATCTGGTTGAGAGCCGCGTCCGCTTCGCCCATGCGGGCTGAGAAGCGGGCGAGAGCTGCGCTGTCGAGCCCTTCTGCCGCCAGCACCGGCAGCAGCTTGCGCCAGCGCACCCGCTCATAGGCGATGTCGTCATTGGAGGGGTCGAGTGCCGGCGTCAGCCCCGCCTCCTGCACCAGTAGGTGCAGGCCAGCCGGCTCGACATCAAGCAGTGGGCGAAATACCTCGACGCCCTCGACGCGGCTTAACGGCGTCATGGCTTTCAGGCCCTCGATGCCACTGCCATGGGCCAGCCGCATCAGCACCGTCTCGGCCTGGTCGGCGCGATGATGGGCGGTGAGCAGGAGACTTGCCCCATCTTCGGCCATGGCTGCGCCGATCAGTCGATAGCGCGCCTGTCGGGCCGCTTCCTGCAAACCGCTTTCCGGTTTGTCGCCGGTCCAGACGAGACCACGCGCTGCAAGGCCCAGCCGCACGGCGATGTCCATCACCATGCCAACCTCAGCGGAAGCCTCGGGACGCAGGCCATGGTCGACGCTGTAAACAATGATCCTGGGCAGCGTTTGCAGGCCAGCTGCCCAGCGCTGCGCCAGAAGCATCAGCGCCAGGCTGTCCGGCCCCCCCGACACGGCCAGCCCCAGAGACTTATGCGTGGCGGCCGGGGCAAAGAGCCGGTCGAGCACGGCCGGATCGCCCAGGTCCGGCGTCAGGCCGGTGGACATTCGGCCTTGGCCCTTTCTTCGCCCAGCCGGGTCTGGAAGGCGGGGATGGTGTCGGGATAGCGCAGGTCGATCTCGGCGAAGGTACGGCAGGCGGTTTCGCGTTCGCCCACCCCGGCCAGCGATACGCCGAGCTTGAGGAGCAGGTCCGGGGCGCGGGGATGGTCGGGGTTCTTCTGATAGGCATCAACGAGCACATCGGCGGCTTCGGCATAGGCCGCGCGGGCCAGCAGCGACTCGCCCAGCCAATTGCTGGCATCCATCAATTGCGGATTGTCGGGGTAGAGTTCGATGAACTGGGAAAACTGCTGTTCGGCAAAGGCGTAATTGCCTTCAACCAATGCCTCGTAGCCGGCGCGGTACTGGGCGTCGGCGTCGGGATTGCCGGTGGCGTCGGCCGCCGGATCATAGCTCAAATCGAGCGGCTCGCCGGTGATGAGATCGACGCCTCCGGAGAGGCCAGTGCCAACCAGCGGATCGCCGGACTGGCCCAGACTATCCACGGGGGCTGTGCCATCGTCGAAGGTGGGGTCGAATTCGACCTCGCCGGGCAGGGGTTGCACACCCTGCTCGGGGATGTCGGTCAGGGGAATTTCGGTTTCGCCTTGAGCCGGGTCCTGCGGCAACGCCTGGGGCTGCGTCACGCCGCCCGCCTGGGTTGCCGCATCAGCGTTTCCCGAGCCACCGCCTTCCAGCTGCTGGAAGCGGAATTCGGCGTCTTCCTGGAAGCGGTTGAGAATCTCCTGGAGCTGGGTGAGCTGGAAGGTCAGGCCCTCGACCTGGCCGTTGAGCAGGCGGATCTGTTCCTCGAGCTGCTGGATGCGCACCATGAGCTGGGCGCTGTCGGCCTGGGCCACCAGGATGCGGCCGCCGTCATTGTTGAAACTGAGGCCGCTCAGTTCGCCCGGTGGAAACACGGTCTGCGCCTGCGCAGCGGGAGAGCAGAGCCCCACGCCCAGGGCGCAGAGCGCCGCGCGGCCGAGTTTTGCAAGTTTCGTAAGCGTCAAGCCTGCCTCCAATGCTGCCATTGCCCGCCAAGATGGGTGTTGTCGGTCTGCCGATAAAGAGCAATTTTGGTCAAAAGAAAGCGCCCGGGCCTTTTTAGGGGCTCCGGGCGCTCTTGCCTCCAGTTTTCACTGGATCGGTTGGGACTTTTGGTTTCCCGAAAAGCCGTTCGTTCTACTGCACGACCGTGACCGCGCGGCGGTTCTGGCTCCAGCAGGAAATGTCATTACAGATCGCGACCGGGCGTTCCTTGCCGAAGGACTGGGTGGTGATGCGCTGGGCGCTGACGCCCTTGGACACGAGATAATTGACCACCACCGAGCCGCGGCGGGCGCCCAGGGCGATATTATATTCGCGGGTGCCGCGTTCGTCGGCATGGCCTTCGACCATGATGCGATAATTGCCATACTGGTTGAGCCAGGCGGCCTGCTTGTCGAGAGTGGCCATGGCCTCGCTGGTGAGCGAGCTGGAATCGGTCTCGAAGAAGACGCGGTCACCCACGGTGACGATGAATTCCTGCTGGCTGCCCGGGGCGCCGGCCCCGGCATTGCCAACCCCTGTCAGGCCGACATTGTCAGTAGCGCTCCGCGAACAGGCGGCGATGACCACGACGAACAGCAGCATGGCCGCGGCGCGCATGGCGGTGTTGATGGGGGCGGGGATAACCAAGGCAGGCTCCTAACGGAAAGGCTTCAATCTTAAGCACGACATTTACCGCACTTAATCTTAAGGCCCGGTGTTCCGGCACAGTTAATCTTTTCCTAATGGGGCGTGGATGTGGCGGGAAACCAGGCTTTTCTGTGACGTTGCCAAGGCGCAACAGAGGGGCGGCAGGATGGTATAGGGTTAAAGTCGGGTCATCTGCACGGCCAGTGTCAGAGCTTCGTCACGCGTTTCCCACCTGCCGGAGCGCCGGACAGGGGCCAGTAGTCCCAAGGCAATAGAGTCCGCCAGTCTTGGCGTCTGGTCGGGGGTGGTTTTCGGGCAGTCCGCTTTCCATCGGCAGTGTCAGGAAGCGGACGTGCGGACCTGTGATCTCATCGGATGGCAAACGAAGATCGCAGGTGCCAGTTAGGATCAACCGGGGCGCGCTGCTTTGTTATGCTCGTTTCGCGGGTTTAGGTCGAGCACTATATTGGGCTAACGACCAGCGAAATAGACATCAGGGCGCGGAACGATTCCTCGCAGCGCCGGGCAAAGTCTGGAGCCGTGGCCTCTGACGCGGCGCCCAGGTCGATCCATGCCGTCAGCCCCTTGCGGCGGAACAGATCGCTGAAGGGTTGATCCGCTGGATATTCCTTCGGCACCCGCTTCAACTCGGGCTCTTCGAGCCGGGCTCCATTGGACACAAGCTGCGCCAGGTTTTCGGAGATCGTCGGACCCGATTGGGAAACAAGAGCTCGGAAAGCGCGAAGCCGCTGCTCGCTGAATCTGAACACCCCCGCGCCGACGCTCACCTTCTTGGTGTCGATACCCAGATGCCAGGCGCAGGCGTCTGGTGGGCCGAGGAAGGTGATATGCAGATGGGTGTTGTATGGGGTCTTGTCTGCGCTGAAGCGCAAGTCGCGATGCATGCGGTACACCTTCGAGGCATATGTCGCTCCGGTTAACGTGCCCAGGTAGCTTTCCAATTGCTCGCAGAGCAAACGAGCTGGTTCCAGCAGTTGGTTCTCCAGCGTCGTCTTATTCGCCGTGAACCAGTCACGATTGTTGTTGGCGTCCAAATCAAAAAGGTACTGGATGCCCGCGTTGGGAAAGCCTTTGAACTCCATCGTCATGCCGATCTCCTCATTTCGGCGGAAGCGCAGACACATAGGCAAGTGCCATCGAAACCCAAGCTTTCAACTGGCCGTCATCGCATTGCGACGCATCGACAAACACGAACCCGCGCATGGGGGACCGGTCGCCCACCTGCATCGGCCTCGCTCCCGGAAAGGACAGTGCCGCCCCCTCACTGTCCTTGCCGACACGAAACATGAAGCGCTGCTCGCCGGACTTTTCCCGGTGCGCCCCGCCAAGCATGTTGCCATTCAGCATGAAGCACAGGCCGCCCATCATGCGTTTCTCGCTCATTCCCACTATGCCTTCGAGCGCCTCGCGCAGCCGGGCCGAGAGATCTTCGTCATACATATCTGCAACCCTCTCCAGCGTCCTATCTCCAGATGGCAAAAATGACCCACGCACCCAGCAGCAAGCCGGGGGCGGTGACCAGGGTCATGGGGCCGGCACGCATCTTGTTGTCATACAAGAACCAGTGCAGCCCGCGACCCAGAAAGAATGACACCACGGCCGCCCAGAGCCAGGCTTGTTCAAGTCCCAGCCATTCGGCCGCGAACAGGACCATGGCTATGAGCGGCGCGGTCTCAATGAAATTGCCATGAGCGCGAATGCGCTTGAACAAGACAGGATCGCCACCGTCGCCTCGCAGAATATTATGAGAGCCGCGATAGAGGCCGATCCAGCCCGTCAAAGGCATGAGCAGGGCGGCGCATAGTGCAATGAAGGTGAAGGTCACCGGCAAGTCGATACCTGTCATCGTGTTCGGCTCACATCTGGACGACAGGGGCGATCTCGATCGAGCCGCCCAGAGAGAGAAGAGGAGACGCCTTGGCGTAGGCGGTTGCTGCCCGCAAGTCGGCAGTCTCAACGATCATGTAGCCCGACACCGGGTCCCCGGCGGCAACTACATCTCCCCCCGAGTCGACGAATGTGGACATACCCACCGCGGCCCCCGGATCCGCCACCGCGCCACCCAGGTCGGTGAGCCAGGTGTTCCAGTCGTCCATCAACTTCTGGCCAGCTTCCGGGCTATCTGGCTTACCACCACGGAATACGAATACGAACTTTGGCATCTGCTATTTCCTTCCTAATCGAGTGAATGCGCCGAAGATCGCTGCCCTGAGAATATGTTCAAGAACATCTTTTGCTGGCAGGCTATGGTTTGTTCGAAGGAGGACCGCATGCCCTATCCGAAGGACCACAAGGAGAAGACCCGCGCCCGCATCGTCGAGGCGGCGCGTCAGTTGTTCAACACCCACGGGTATGATCGGGTAACACTGGACATGGTCATGGCCAGCGCCGGTATGACGCGCGGCGGATTCTACGCCCATTTCCGTAACAAGGAATCGCTGTTCGCCGAGGCGGTGGACAGCTTTCTTCAGGGCCGGGGAGCGCAGTGGCGCGGGGACGCTGGAATAGATCCGAACCGCCGTGAGCTGGTAATGGCACAGCGGATGATCGACGCCTATCTGAGCGACGCGCATCTGGCTGATCTGGCTGGTCAGTGCCCTATGATCGCACTGTCATCAGATGTGGCCAGGGCGTCCGAGGAGGTGAGGGAGAGCTATCAAAAGCTCTTGTCGGCGATGATCTGGTTGTTCGAAGTGAACACAGGTGCGGTTGGTCCCGAGGCACGCCAGAAGGCGATGGCCATTTCCGCCTTGTGCGTTGGCGGCATGATCCTCGCCCGGACCTTGCCGGACAGCGATCTGGCCGGCGACGTTCGACGCGCGGCCCACGCAATGGCTCGGGAATTTTGCAGTCCGGGAGGGGCGGTAGAGGCGGCCTGAGGGGCTTGCCCTACCAAGGCGCAAGAGCCCTCGAGGGGAGCGCGTCCCATCATGGGCGCTGCCCTCAGCCAACGAGCTACAGCACACGTACACTGCGTTTTGCGACGACGAGTTTCAGGGCGGATGTCGGCTTTCGGGAATGGACGAGGTTCGCCTGGCAGGAATGGGGTCGCAGCCGCCGCGAAAAAGTAATCCCCGGTCCGAAATCTTCCCTCGTACTCCTGCCCATCTCTCCCGCGATGGGGCGGCCTGCAGCGAACAGTGGCGGGAGGGAGCCGGGCGTGGGGCAGTCGCTTGCCACCACGGTCTGGGGGTGGGGGCACTGGATGAGAGTCCGGACACCGTGCTGCACTGTGATGCAGTCCCCGGAATAGGCCGGCAAGGTCCCTCCTAACGAGAAACTTCGATCCGTCCCGCAGGGCGAATCTCTCCGGTGGTGACATTTGAGGGGAGAAGGCCATAAGCGCTACGCGCGAATGGCTAGCGTCCCGAGACGGCTTTCGTTTCGTTTTTTCCTTACCTTGGGACGCAGGCCGTCTCGGGACTCCGCTCTGTTTGAAACCGGACGCTCTGCAAGGCGGTCCGATGCCGGGTCACGCGCAAACGAGGCTCAGCCCTCGGTGAGCTTGAACTCGATGCGGCGGTTGCGGCGATAGGCGTCGTCGTTTTCACCGGGATCGAGCGGGGTGAATTCGCCGAAGCCGGCGGCGACCAGGCGGTTGGGCGAGACGCCTTGAGACACCAGGTATTGCGCCACGGAAATGGCACGGGCGGCCGAAAGCTCCCAGTTGGAGGGGAAGCGGGCATTGGAAATGGGCCGGCTATCGGTGTGCCCATCGATGCGCAGCACCCAATTGATGTCGGTGGGGATTTCGGTTTCGAGCTGCAGGATGGCATCGGCCAGAGAATCAAGTTGGGGCAGGGCGCCGGCATTGACGTCGGCCTGGCCGGGATCGAACAGCACTTCGGACTGGAAGACGAACCGATCGCCCACCACGGTGACATCGGCTCGGCCCTCGAGAATCTGCCGCAGCCGACCGAAGAAGTCGGAGCGATAGCGCGTCAGGTCCTGCACGCGTTGGGCCAGCGCCACGTTGAGACGGCGCCCCAGATCGGCAATCTGGGTGCGCGATTCGGCGTCGCGGCTCTCGGAGGCTTCAAGGGCCGCTTCAAGCGCCCCGATCTGGGTGCGCAGGGCGGCCAGTTGCTGATTGAGCAGGGCCACCTGGGCGTTGGCTTCGTCGGAAAGCTGCTCGGCCTCCAGGAGATCGGATTCGAGCCCGGCAATGGCGGCGTCCCGATCACCCAGCCCGGAGCCGATGCCGGCCAATTGGTTTGCAAGGTCCTCGTTGTCGGCCTGAGCGCCGGCCAGGGTTGCCGTCAGGTTCGCCAATTGCGCGTTAAGATCGTCCGAATTGGCGCGTTCGAGTTGCAGCAGGTCGGTCAGTTCGGCGATCTGGCTGTTGAGCCGGGCCAAGGCCGTATCGCGCCCCTGGATTTCCTGACCCAGGAAGAACTGGGTTAGCATGAACAGGGAGAGCATGAAGATGATGACGAGCAAGAGGCTCGACAGCGCATCGACAAAGCCGGGCCAGTAATTGGCTTCCTGTCTGCGGCGGGCGCGCGCTCCGGGCATGGATCAGTCCCGGCGCTCGTTATCGGCTTCGTTGAGCATGGCCTCGATCAGGTCGCGGAGCTTCTTGTTGGTCTCCCCCTGCTCGGTGATGTAGCCCCTCAAGTCATCCTGCTCGACGCGGATATGCTTGACCAGCCCGTCAATGCCGCGCGCTAGTTCGGCCATGGCGCGAATGGCGTTCTGAGAGGAATTCTGGTTCTGCATGCTGTCGCCGAGCTTTTCGAACATGGCGGCCATTTCCGGGCCCCCGGCATTGGCCTGCATGGCGCTGACCGGATGGTCGAGCTCGGTCATGGAGGTCATCCAGTCCTCGAGATCGGTATAGAAGGCATTTTGAGCCTGGCTGGTTTGCAGGTCGAGAAAACCGAGCACCAGCGAACCGGCAAGGCCGAACAGCGAGGACGAGAACGCCGTGCCCATGCCGCCCAGCGGGGCCGCGAGGCCTTCCTTGAGATTGGCAAAGAGCGAAGCAGTGTCGGCCGAGGTCACGTCGAGCGCATTGATGACGCCGGCCACCGAGCTGACGGTTTCAAGCAGGCCGTAAAAGGTGCCCATGAGGCCCAGAAAGACCAGGAGGCCGGTCAGGTAACGCGAGGTGTCCTTGGCCTCGTCGAGGCGATTGCCCACCGAGTCGAGGATCGAGCGCATGGAGGAGGGGGTGATCACTGCCTCCCCGATACGCTCGCGAAGGATACCGGCTACAGGGGCCAGAAGCACCGGCGGGCGGGTGGAGGTGACTGTGCCGTCCTGGAGGGAATTGACCCATTTGACTTCCGGGAACAGACGGAAAATCTGGCGGAAGCTAAGAAAAATGCCGACGAACAGGGCAAAGAAAATCATCGAATTGATGAAGGGGTTGGCCCAGAAAAAGCTGATGATATTGGTGATCAGGATGGCGGCGACCAGGCCCACCAGCACCAGAAAGATCACGATCTTGACCAGGTAAACGGTCGGGCTGGCGAGGTGGTAGGGATCGTAAGTCTGCGTCATCTTGCCGAACCTTGCCCCTTACGCGCGCAAATCAACCGCTCCGGAGTCTAGAGGCGGGATAAAGGCGTGACAATGGAAAAGGTTAACGATTTGCTTTGGCAGCAATGGGGCAGAGCGCCCCTATTGAATGGTGCGCAGGGTCTTGAGCAGGGCGCCCTGAAGCGCTTCATTGCCGGCAACGATCTGGCCATTGGCCACCGAACCCGGCTGGCCGGCGAAATCGGAAACCAGGCCCCCCGCTTCCTTGACCATGAGCAGACCCGGCGCGACATCCCAGGGTGCAAGGCCGGCTTCCCAGAGCGCGTCATAGCGGCCGGCGGCCAGCCAGGCCATGTCGACGGCAATCGAGCCGGAGCGCCGAATGCCGGCCACGGCGGGGTTGATGCTGGCCAATTGGCGCAGTTGCAGGGCGTCATTGCTGGTGCCCTGGGTCTTGATGCCGGTGACGATCACTGCGTCGGAGAGGTGGCGACGGCCGGCGACGCGCAGGCGCTTAGTGTCGGCCAGCCAGGCACCGCCGCCCCTTTCGGCGGTGTAGAGCTCGTCCATGATCGGGTTGTAGATGACCGATGCGACTATCTCGTCGCCGCGCTGCAGTGCAATGGCCACGGCAAAGAGCGGGATCCCGTGCAGGAAATTGGTCGTGCCGTCGAGCGGGTCAACGATCCAGGTGTGCTGGCCATCAGTACCGGCAACTGCCCCGCCTTCTTCCATCAGGAAGGCGTAAGTGGGGCGGGCCTTGCGCAGTTCGTCGAAGACGATCTGTTCGGCGCGCAGGTCCGCCTTGGACACGAAATCGGCCGGGCCCTTGCGGGACACCTGCAGGTTCTCGACCTCGTTGAAATCGCGCGACAGGGATTTACCGGCCTTGAAAGCGGCGCTGACCATGACATTGAGAAGGGCGGAACGCGCCATAGGGAGGTGCTCGCTAGCTCATGCGGGCCAGCCGGCGCGGGCAGATCGGGCTGCCGGCCGGCCAAGGGACCGCCTGGTCCCGCCGCTGGATTGAAGTGTGGCGGGCTTATTGCCCCAGAACTGCTTGAGGTTCAAGGGTCTTGCGCCTGCGCCTGTGCCTCCGTCTCGTCATTGCCGGCTTCTGCGGTGCCGGGCTCGGCATCCCCTCCCTCCTACAATTCCGTGTCAGCGTCGGATTCATTGGCTTGACTAGGAGCGTTGGCGGCGTCGGTCGGGGCCGGCAGGACCGGACCGCTCACGCCCGGTGTCGCGGCGGTCGTTTCACTGCCGGGCGGCGGCGAAGGCCAGAACCGTGCCCGCTCTTCGGCCCGGGCCAGAGCTTCGGCCTGAATGGACACAAGCAGGCGATCAAGGTCGGGGTCGCTGAGACCCTGACGGCGGGACAGGGCTCGCCACATGGCCGATTCTTCAAGGTCGAGCGTTACGCCTTCGCCTACTGCCAGCAGCTTGGCATAGCGGTTCTGGGCGACCACATTGCCGGCCTCGGCCGCGATGCCATACCAGCGCGCCGCCTCCGCGATGTCCCGGTCAACACCCTGGCCGAGGTAGAGCAGAGTTGCATAGTCGACCTGGGCGTCGGCCAGCCCTTCTTCTGCAGCGAGGCGCATATAGCGGGCGCCCTCGGCTGCGTCCGGGACCACGCCAGCGCCTTCGAGCAGCATGGCGCCATAATCGTAAAGAGCTTCCGGTAGGCCCGCCTCTGCGGCTTCCTTCATCAGCGCGGCGGCGGTGGTCAGGCTCGGCTCGGCATGGATGCCTTCGACATGGAGCAGCGCCAGATTGTATTTTGCGGGGATATAGCCGGCCTCGGCGGAGACCCTGAACAGTTCAGCGGCGCGCTGACGGTTGCGGGGGACGCCAATGCCGCCCTGATAGAGCATGCCAAGCTCGAAAGTCGCCAGGCGATCCCCGTTGTTGGACGCGAGCTGATACCAGCCGGCAGCGCGCTCGGCGTTCTGCACGACGCCTAGGCCTCGCGCATAGATTTCGGCGATCAGCGTCTGGGCGGATGCATCACCCTGCTCGGCGCGAGGCAAGGCAAGCTCGAGGGCGGTGAGATAATAACCACGCTGAAAAGCGCCAAAAGCATAGTCAACCGGATGGCGCGGGCCAAAGATGGAGTTGCTGATCTGGTCAGCAGGGTTGATCTGGGCCTGCGCCGGAAGCGTCAGGGCCAGCAGGACCATTGGCGCGAGTACGTGAAACTGCCTCATGCGTGCGCCTTGCCGGCCTTGTCAAACGCATCGAGCGTTGCGGCCGGATCGGCGGCCTCCCAGATGCAGGTCGAGAGGGCGATGAACTCGGCGCTGGTTGAGGACAGCATATCCGGTGCGGCGGCGGGGTTGGAGTAGATGGCCGGAACTTCGAAGGTCTCGGCCCACCACTGCGCCAGTTCGGAGGCCTGAGGGTCGGGCGCGCCGCCCAGGGGCCCGAACATGACATAGTCCACGTCCAGCTCGCCAAAGCTCATGGCGTCATGGCGGGAGCGGATATTGCCAACACCGACGATGCCCACGGGCTTGAGGGTGGCGATGGCGGCGCGGATGGCCTTGATGCCGCCGGTGGTGACATGCACGCCATCGGCGCCAAGGCTGCGCGCCAGTTCGACGTCGTCCTCGACCAACACGGCCGCGCCGGCCGCCTGGCCGACCTGGACCAGTCGCTCGACAAGGTCGGCATAGGCAGCACTCTCAAGCGTGCCGCGCCGCACCAGCAGGGCGGCGATCTCGGGGCCAGACAGGATACTCATGAGCTGGCGCGGAAACTGACCTGTGTCCGGGTTTTCCGGCGTGATGAGATAAAGCTGCGGAGCCATGGTATTCCCGGTGAACAAGCCGACGCTCCCTAGGTGGCCATTTTGGCAACAAAGGGACAAGCCTCAATAGGGGATAGACCCCAGTATAGGCAATGGCATGGCGCCGGGGATAAAAATGCGCGCGCCCCGGGAGGAAGCGCGCGCCAGCCGCGACGTTGGGATCGCGGGGAGAAGAGTATCGTTCCGGTTCAGGCTGCCCGGTCCAGGTCGTTGGACCATTCGCCCATGGCGGCCAGAGAATTCATGTGAGCCCGGTGCGCGAAGGCCTGGCGGGCGGCGGTGAAATTCTCCCGGCGGCCGGCCCAGGTACGCAGCGCGACGTTCTGCAAGGCGCGGCCATAGGAGAAGGTCATCGGCCAGGGCTTGCCGGCAATCCGGTTCATGGCCGAGAGGTGCGCCGTGGCTTCCTCGTCGGTCTGGCCGCCAGAGAGGAAAGCGATGCCGGGCACGGCGGCGGGCACATGTTCCTTTAGAACCTCGACCGTGCGGCGGGCGACCTGTTCCACCGAGGGACGGTCGCGCGAATTGATGCCGGGCAGGATCATGTTGGGCTTCAAGAGCATGCCGGCAAGATCGACACCGGCGAGCCGCAGTTCCTTGAAGACGTTTTCCAGCACATCGCCGGTGACCTGGGCGCAGCGTTCGAGCGAGTGATTGCCCGGCTCGCCATCGCCCACGACTTCGGGCTCGACGATGGGGACGATGCCGGCTTCCTGGCAGAGCATGGCGTAGCGGGCCAGAACATGGGCATTGGCGCGGATATTGTTGCGGGTGGGGGCGATGTCATTGATGGTGATGACGGCGCGCCACTTGGCAAAGCCGGCGCCCAGTTCCGCGTAGGATTCGAGGCGCTGGCGCAGGCCATCGAGCCCCTCGGTGATCTTTTCGCCGCTCTCACCGGGCATGGGGAAGGCGCCGCGATCGACCTTGATGCCGGGGATGACATCGGTATCTGCGAGGATGGCGCGGAAGGGGGTACCGTCGGCGGCTTCCTGCTTGAGCGTTTCCTCGGTCAGAATGACGCCGGAGATATAGTTCTTCATCGCCTCGGTGGCGCCGAACAGCATCTCGCGATAATCGCGGCGCAGGTCGAGCGTATTGGGCAGGTTGATCTTAGAGAAGCGCTTGCCGATCGTGCCTTCGGATTCGTCGGCGGCAAGAATGCCCATGCCGGGCGTCATCAGCTTCTGGGCGATCGCGTTGAGCGACTTGGTCATGGGGTCTAAACCTCGGAAATGGATTGACCTCGAGATTAGACTTTCGTCACCCGGTTTTCGATTAGACCTCCGGTTATGCGACGAAAGGCTAATCTTGTATGGAAGATAAAGATGGAACTCTGGGGCGGGGTTGGAATTGTCCCTTGTCCATCGTAGATTGACGATATTCTTCGGGCGCTTCGGCGCCATTTTCAAGCACAGATCAGGATAGACAGATGAGCACGCAACTGCACGTGACCTTCAATGACGGCCGTTCAATCCCCCAACTGGGCCTGGGCGTCTGGCAAACCCCGGACGATGTCGCGGTCGAAGCGGTCAGCACGGCGCTCAAAACCGGCTATCGCCATATCGACACCGCAGCCGTCTATCAAAACGAGGAAGGCGTCGGCAAAGGCATTGTAGCGTCGGGAGTAGACCGCGGGGATATCTTTCTCACGACCAAGGTGTGGAACGAGGACCAGGGTTTTGACGAAACGCTCCGGGCCATGGATGCGAGCCTCAAGCGTCTGGGCACCAGTTATGTCGACCTCTATCTGATCCACTGGCCCTCGGCCTATCGGGGCAAATATGTCGAGACCTGGAAGGCGCTGGTTCGGCTGCGCGAGGAGGGCAAGGCGCTGTCCATCGGCGTCTCGAATTTCGAGGGCGACTATATCGACGAACTGATCGCCGAAACCGGCGTCACGCCTGCCATCAACCAGATCCAACTGCACCCACGCTTCCAGCAGAAGGCGATGCGGGCCAAGCATGAAAAGCTCGGCGTGGTGACGGAAAGCTGGAGCCCGCTGGGACAAGGCAAGATGCTGGCCGACCCGGTGATCGGGCAGATCGCGCAGCGTCACGGCAAGAGCCCGGCGCAGGTGATCATCCGCTGGCACCTGGACATGGGCCTGGTGGTGATCCCAAAATCGGTGACGCCGAGCCGGATCGTCGCGAATTTCGAGGTCTTCGACTTTGCCCTCAGCGAGGAAGACAAGGCGGCGATTGCCGGGCTTGATGCGGCCGATGGCCGGATCGGATCGGACCCGATGTCGGCGACGTTCTAGTCTCTTTTCCCCTCTCCCCTTGTGGGAGAGGGACAGCAATTCAGCGTTCAGCAGAATTGCAGGGTGAGGGGTTCTCTCCGCGCGCTGGATGTCGCGTGTAGATTGCAGACCCCTTCTGCCCCTTCGGGGCACCTTCTCCCACAAGGGGAGAAGGGTAAGCGTGCGCTTGGCGACTGCCGTGCCCTACTTCTTCAGCGCCTCAACGCCGGGCAGGGGCTTGCCTTCCATCCATTCGAGGAAGGCGCCGCCGGCGGTGGAGACGTAGGTGAGCTTGTCCTTGACCCCGGCATGGGCGAGAGCGCTGACGGTATCGCCGCCGCCGGCAACCGAGACCAGATGGCCGTCATGGGTGCGCTTGGCGACATGTTTGGCGATGGCGACGGTGCCGGCGTCGAAGGGCTCCATCTCGAAAGCGCCGACCGGGCCATTCCAGACCAATGTATGGGCATCATCGATGGCGCCAGTGATGCGTTCGATGGAGGAAGGGCCGATATCGAGGATCATGCCATCGGGGTCGATGGCGTCGACGCCATAGAGACGGGTCGGGGAATTGGCCTTGAAGTGCCAGGAGACCACAGCGTCGATGGGCAGGATGATGGCACAGCCGCTGTCGACGGCCTTGTCCATGATGCGGATGGCGGTCTCGGCCAGGTCCTTTTCACACAGCGACTTGCCAACGCCAACGCCCTGGGCGTGGAGGAAGGTATTGGCCATGCCGCCGCCGATGATGAGGCCATCGACCCTGGTGACGAGGTTTTCGAGGAGGTCGATCTTGGAGGAGACCTTGGCGCCACCGACAATGGCCACGACAGGCTTTTTGGGCTTGCCGAGGCCTGCTTCCAGCGCTTCGAGTTCAGCCTGCATGGCGAGACCCGCTGCAGCGGGCAGCAGACGCGCCAGCGCTTCGGTCGAGGCATGGGCGCGGTGCGCGGCGGAGAAGGCGTCGTTGACATAACAATCGCCCAGGCTTGCCATGCGCCTGGCCAGCTCGACGTCGTTTTCTTCCTCGCCGGGATGGAAGCGGGTGTTTTCCATGACCAGCACCGAACCGGCGGGCGCCTCGTCGATAGCCGTTTTGGCGGCGCTGACATCAGTCCAGTCAGTGGCGACGAAGCCGACCGGATGGCCGGTCTGATCGGCGACGGCGGCACAAACCTGCTCGAGCGAAAATTCGGGGTCAACCTTGCCCTTGGGGCGGCCGAAATGGCTCAGGAGAATGACCTTGCCATCCCTTTTTACGATCTCGCGGATGGTGGGCACCAGGCGCTCGATGCGGGTGGCATCGCTCACCTTGCCATCGGCGACCGGCACGTTGAGGTCGGCTCGCAACAGCACGCGCTTGCCCGTCAGATCTAATTCGTCGAGGGTCTTGAAAGTCGCGCTCATGGTGCCGCCTCCGGGTCGTTTGTATCCGCGCCGTGGGTAGCAGAGTGGCACGATTGGCGGAAGCGGGGACAGCAATTTTCTGTCGGAGGGACGATTGGACATTGTGCTGGACGCGACGGTGCGCCGGACGGCCTGGACGCCTCCGGTTTTCGCAAGTGGACGTATCCCGAGGCGCGTGCGTCTCAGTAAAACTAAGTGAATAGAGACGTCGCCGCCTCGGGACACCGGTTTTTCGTAGAGGACTCCGGACCCCTTTGAACGCTCGTCGCAGGGTGACCGCTTCCTAGACGCGCAACTGGAGCGACCCAGCTACGCCCGGCTCCCCCCGCAAAGTTCGCTGCAGTCCGTCCGCGCGGGAGTGATGGATGGGAGTATGCCGGAGGTTTTGCGGCCGGGGATAAAGTTTTCTCTAGCCAGGCAGGTTGGCGGCCAGCGTGGCGCCGCCAAGGTAGAGCAGGGGCGAAACCAGCACCTGTCCGCCCAGACGCAGCAGGTCATCGACCATGACATGCTTGGCAAAGCCATCGCTGGCAAGAGGGGCATCGCCGACCTGGGTGAGGATGCGGCGATGGCGCCAGACCAGAAAGCCGAGCATGGCCGCCGAGGGCAGGGGGATGAGCCAGGGCAATTGCAGGAAGCCGATGACCAGCCAGCTCAGGGGCAGGGCTGTCGCGAAGCGCTTGGTGAGGAGGAACATGCCACTGCTCCGTTGCCGAGACGATGCAGCATTTATGCTGATTTGGTGACAGCGCCGTGACTCACATGCGTGTGAACAGGCCCGGATAGTAGGTGACAATGCCGTCTCCATCGACTTCCAGAACGGCTTCGAAATTGGTGGACTGGTAGCGAATGTGGGTATCGTCGACGCGGGTATAGACCTGCTCGGAGCGCTTGACCTCCATGGCCGTGGCGTTGATCCAGGCCATGTCGAAGCGGACGGGCTTGTCGATCTCCAGCGCCGCGCGCCAGATGGGCAGGGAATTGGTCAGCGGCGTGGGCCAGATGTCGACATCGAGGCAGCCGCGCAGGGCGGAAATCGGTTCGGCCCGGTCGTCGGACCAACCACCTGCGCCATCAGCGAAAATCTCCAGCGTGCGGCCGTCGGCATGCTCAATCTTAACAGTTCGCGTATGGCCATTTTCGTCGAGCTTCAGGCGGTAGAAGAGGCCGAAATCGGGCCCGATAATGGTGCCGCGAATATTTGTCGCCCGTCCGTCGACGATGTGGCAATGCTCCGAGGTCTCGAGGTGGAGACCCCGCCAGCGGATGGAGCGATTGAGCGTCACGGCGTCGGCCTCCCGGTTGCGACAGCATTTCCATCAAATGCGCGGCCAAATCACAAGCCGCAGAATTGCACGTGAGTCATGCCGGGCGAACCGGCTGCCGGAGGATGGTTCTCAGCTTTTCGGGCGCCGTCCGACGCGGATCCGCGAGATAAATTTCATGGTGCTGGCCATTGAAGGTCAGGCCCCTCGCAGGCATTTCGACACTATGCAGTTGCGCGAGGATGGCCGCCTCATCGTCATAGCTGCCCACATGCAGGATCTGCAGGCTCTGGCCCTCGTGTAGCGTGGCAAGGCGGAGGGTATCGGGGGCGTTGCCCAGCTTTGACTTGGCCTTGTCGCGCGCGACTGCAAACATGTCCGCCGTGATGAAATCGGGGGCGAGAATCATCATGGTCCAACGCCACTTGTTCTTGCGACGGGCCACGAAGTCGGCCGGGTCATCACTCCACCAGAGCCCCTCTAGCGGCGGCACAACATAATCCTGGCCCAGGGATTTGGCGGCGAATTTGAGCGCATAGCTGATGGAATAAAGCCACTGCACGGCTGACGAATAGGCCGGTGCGGTATTGGGGTCGCCTAATCCATCGGCCATGGCGTAGTTGAGGGGAGGGACGTCGACGAGGTCGAATTGCCGGCGTGCGCTGTAGAGGGGTTTCAGCGTCTTGCGTATGTCGATTTTTGTCACTGTCGCCATTTTCTCCTAAGTCTGCGCCCGATCTTCCCGTCCTCCGCCGTTGACCGGCCAATACACCTTTACCGGATTTGCATGGACCATCCGGTCAAGCCTGGTGATGACGATGGGTAAAGTATCCGGGCCCGCTGCCAGTTCGCGTCAGCAGCCACTCCCAAAAACAAAGGGCGCCCCGGAGGACGCCCTTCAAATTCAGTGCTTTGGCACTCTCAGAGGGTCTTGCCCAGGGCCACGGCGGTGTCGGCCATGCGGTTGGAGAAACCCCATTCATTGTCGTACCAGCTGAGGACCGAGACGAAATTGCCGTCCATCACCTTGGTCTGGTCGAGCGCCATGGTGGAGGAATGCGGGTCGTGGTTGAAGTCGATGGAGACGTTGGGCTGGGTGGTGTAGCCCAGAATGCCCTTGAGCTCGCCATCGGCATATTTCTTCACGGCCGCGTTGATCTCCTCGGCGGTGACATTGCGCTTGGTGATGAACTTGAAGTCGACGCAGGAGACGTTGGGGGTCGGCACGCGGATGGAGACGCCGTCGAGCTTGCCCTTGAGTTCGGGGAGCACGAGGCCAATGGCCTTGGCGGCGCCGGTCGAGGTCGGGATCTGCGAGAGGGCAGCCGCGCGGCCGCGATAGAGATCCTTGTGCATGGTGTCGAGGGTCGGCTGGTCACCGGTATAGGAATGGATGGTGGTCATCATTCCCTTTTCGATGCCGAATTCCTTGTGCAGCACATAGGCGAGCGGGGCCAGGCAATTGGTGGTGCAGGAGGCGTTCGAGATCACCAGGTCGTCCTTGGTCAGGGACTGGTGATTGATGCCATAGACGATGGTCTTGTCGGCGCCGTCGCCGGGGGCCGAGATGATCACCTTCTTGGCGCCGGCCTTGATATGGGCCGAGGCTTTTTCCTTGCTGGTGAAGATTCCGGTGCATTCGAGCGCGATATCGACGCCCATGGCGCCATGCGGCAGCTCGGCAGGGTCACGCACGGCGGTCACCTTGATGGGGCCGCGACCGACATCGATGGTGTCGCCATCGACGGTCACAGTGCCGTTGAAACGGCCATGCACGCTATCGAAGCGGAAGAGGTGGGCATTGGTTTCGACGGGGCCGAGATCATTGATGGCCACGACTTCGATGTCGGTGCGGCCCGATTCAATGATGGCCCGCAGGACATTGCGGCCGATACGACCAAAACCGTTGATGGCGACGCGAACTGCCATGGTTATACGCTCCTAGCGGGAGGGGAGGAGAAAGGGAGGCGTGGCTCTCTTACAACTGTGCGGTGACGGCTTCAACAACGGCCTTGGACGTAATGCCAAAGTGGGCATAGAGCGCGTCGATGGGGCCGGAGGCGCCAAAGGAATGCATGCCGACAAAGCGGCCGTTGTCACCGAGCAGCTTGTTCCAGCTCATCTCGATGCCGGCTTCGACGGCGACGCGGGCCCTGGCCTTGCCCAGCACCTCGGTCTTGTAGGCGTCGGACTGTTTGGCGAAGAGCTCCATGGAGGGCACCGAGACGACGCGGGCAGAGACGCCCATTTCGGCCAGCTCCTTCTGGGCCTCGACGGCGATGGCGACTTCCGAGCCGGTGGCGAAGATGACGGCATCGGCATCGGCCGGGCCGACCAGGGTATAGGCGCCCTTGGCCGACTTGTTCTCGGCCGAATATTCGGTGCGGACGGCCGGCAGGTTCTGGCGGCTGAGGGCCAGGATCGAGGGGCGGTCAGCAGTTTCCATGGCCAGCTGCCAGCATTCGGCGGTTTCCATGGCGTCAGCCGGGCGGAAGACCAGGAGGTTCGGGATGGCGCGGAGGGCCGAGAGATGTTCGACCGGCTGGTGAGTCGGGCCATCTTCCCCGAGGCCGATGGAATCGTGGGTCATGACATAGATGACGCGCTGTTCCATCAGAGCCGAAAGACGGATGGCCGGGCGGGCATAGTCGGTAAAGACCATGAATGTGCCGCCATAGGGAATGAGGCCACCATGCAGCGCCACGCCATTCATGGCGGCGCCCATTTCATGCTCGCGGATGCCGTACATCATGTAGCGACCGAGGCGATTATCAGCCTGGAAGGGCAGGGTCTCCGGGGTGTTGGTGAGGTTGGAATGGGTGAGGTCGGCCGAACCGGCCAGGGTCTCGGGCACGGCCTTGTTGATGACCTCGAGCGCCATCTGCGACGCCTTGCGGCTGGCGACCTTGGGCTTGTCCTCGGCCAGCTTCTGCTTGTAGGCGGCCATGGTGGCGGCGAAGTCGGACGGGAGCGTGCCGGACATGCGGCGGGTGAACTCGTCCTTGTGCGGCGAGGCGGCAAGGCGGGCTTCCCACTCGCCACGCACATTCTGGCTGCGGGTGCCGGCGGCGCGCCAGGCTTCCAGGATATGGGTCGGGATTTCGAAGGCGGGATAGTCGATGCCCAAGGCCTGCTTGGCGCCGGCCAGTTCTTCAGCGCCCAGCGGGGCGCCATGCACCTTCTCGGTGCCGGCCTTCTTGGGCGCGCCGAAGCCAATGGTGGTCTTGGCGGCGATCAGGGTCGGCTTGTCGGTCGAGGCCTTGGCGTCGTTTAAGGCCTTTTCGATGGCGGCCTGATCGTG
This sequence comes from Devosia sp. CAU 1758, assembly GCF_054482695.1. Classification (NCBI taxonomy): domain Bacteria; kingdom Pseudomonadati; phylum Pseudomonadota; class Alphaproteobacteria; order Hyphomicrobiales; family Devosiaceae; genus Devosia; species Devosia sp. CAU 1758. Next base: position 307,711 of record NZ_JBTLRJ010000001.1, read on the forward strand.
GCCGTCGATCTCGATGGTGTTCCAGCCGACGGCCTTGAAACGCGCGATCTGGTCCGTGGAGTCGGCGTTGGAGACCTTGCCGTCGATGGTGATGTTGTTGTTGTCCCAGATGACCACCAGCTTATTGAGCTTGAGGTGACCGGCCAGCGAGATGGCCTCCTGGGAAATGCCCTCCATCAGGCAGCCGTCGCCGACCAGCACGTAGGTGTGGTGGTCAACGATGTCGGAGCCGAACTCGGCGGCGAGCTTGGCTTCGGCAACGGCAAAGCCCACGGAATTGGCCAGGCCCTGGCCGAGCGGGCCGGTGGTGGTCTCGATGCCAGTGGCATGACCGAATTCGGGGTGGCCGGCAGTTTTCGAGCCGAGCTGGCGGAAGTTCTTGACCTGATCGATAGTCATGTCCTCGTAGCCGAGCAGGTAGAGCGAGGAATAGAGCAGCATCGAGCCATGGCCGGCCGAGAGAATGAAGCGGTCGCGATCAGCCCATTTGTGATCGGCCGGATCGAATTTCATCACCTTGGTGAAAAGTACGGTCGCGATGTCGGCACAGCCCATGGGCAGGCCCGGATGGCCGGAATTGGCTTTCTCGACCGCGTCCATGGACAGGGACCGGATCGCATTGGCCAGTTCGTTCTGCTGGGCTGTATTCGTCATGAGAAGGTCCGCTCGCTTGAAAAAATCCAGGATTTCTCGGGAGCGGCGGCTGGGCCTGCCTCCTCCCAAAAGGCGGTTTTGAGGCATAACAGGTTCGTCTTGGCTGTCAATGTCACCAATCGGCTTTGGCGTTCGGCTCCGGGCCGGAATTCCGGGGGTCAGGACGTCAATGCGGTTGCAATGCCACAATGGCTGGGGCAGGCTGGCGCGGTTGGAATCGTCGCGTCTTGAGGGCAGTAGCGGCCATGAGTGAGACGGAACTTGAAGAGGGCCTGGTCTCGGCGGCAGCCCGGTTCGACCGGGCGCTGGCGCGCCTCAGCATCAGTGCCCGCGATCTCGGCACCCGTATGCAGCGTCATCAACGCATGGAAGTGGACACACAGCGCCTGGTGCATGAGCGGGCGCGCCTGGCGACGGAACTCGACAAGACGGCGGCACGCGCCAAGCGGCTCGATGACAGCGCGCATGAGGTGTCGCGCCGGCTGGTCGATGCCATGGAGACCGTGCGCTCCGTGCTGGAAAAGGCGGAGTAGAGTCGTGCCCGAGGTCAATGTCGAGATCAATGGCCGCAAATATCGCATGGCCTGCGAAGAGGGGCAGCAGGGTCATCTGATCGGGCTGGCCGAGCGCTTCAATACGCAGGTGGAGGGCCTCAAGGGCGCGGTCGGCGAGATTGGCGACAATCGGCTAACGGTTATGGCGGGCATTGCCGTGCTCGACGAGCTCGCGGAGGCCGAGCGCCGGATCAAGGCTCTGGAGGCCGAGGTGGCCGAACTGACCCAGGCCGGGCAGGACATTGCCGCCGAGCTCGAAGACACCGAGGCCCGCTTCGCCACCAAGCTGACCGAAGCCGCCAAAGCCCTCGAAGGGGTGGCCGATAGTCTGGACGAGGCGGCTCCGCTGCCAGCCTAGATCTCCAGCATGCGGGGCGCATTGGCTGGGGTGGACCGCCGGCTTCGCACTTGCACAAGATGTGAGAGGAGAAGTGACGAGTCCGCCCTTTGCAGGTCATTGCGAAGCGCCTATATCTGGCGGGCTGCCCGGCGCGTGAGGACACACATATCCCCGGGGCCTTAATCGATCCTGAGGGAGCTGTCCCTGACCGGGCCCGTGGGCTCGGACATACGGCGCCCACCTACGTAAGTAGGTTCCCGGGATCAGATGTCCCACGGCCAGGGCGGCACAGAATTCTGTACTGAAGAGGGCGCATGGCGGACCAGGCATTCGAAGACGCAAAGGCTGCATTGCGCAAGGAGGCCCATGCCGTCCGCGCTGCTCTTTCGGAAGAAGACCGCAGTGATGCCGCCCGCGCGGTCGCGGGGCATTTCTTCGAAACCATCGCCTATGCCCCCGAAGACGTAATCGCCGGCTATTGGCGCATTCGCGATGAACTGGATTGCCAGCCAATCCTGATCCGGCTGATGGATAGCGGGCAAAAGGTGGTGCTGCCGGTGGTTGCAGGCGATGAAGAGCCATTGGACCTCAGGGTCTGGGAGGCTGATGCGGCCCTCTATGAAGCCGGCTTTGGCACCCTTGCCCCGTCCGACCTGGCGCCGCGCGCTGTGCCGGACTTCGTGCTGATGCCACTTCTGGGATTCGACAGCGAGGGGACGCGGCTGGGCTATGGCGGCGGTTATTACGACCGGACCCTGGCCGTATTGCCGAAAAAGCCGATGCTGATCGGTCTGGCCTTTGCGGCGCAGGAATTGCCGCATATTCCGCGCGATAGCCATGATGTGCCGCTCGACGCCGTCGTGACCGAAAACGGTGTGCGATTCTTCGGTTCGCCCGCATGAGGCTATTGTTTCTGGGCGACGTGATGGGCCGGTCGGGCCGCGAAGCCGTGACCGAGCGCCTGCCGGGACTGGTGGCGCGCTACAAGTTCGACTTCGTGGTGGTCAATGGCGAGAATGCCAGCCATGGCAAAGGCCTGATCGAAAATCATTTCCAGGCGCTGCGCGATGCCGGCGCCGATATTGTCACGTTGGGCGATCACGCCTTCGACCAGCGCGAGGCGCTGAGCTATATTGAGCGCGAGCCGACGCTGATCCGGCCGATAAACTACGCGCCCGGCACGCCGGGGCGTGGGGCGATGATGGTTGAGGGGCGCAACGGGCACCGGGTTCTGGTGGTCAATGCGCTGGGGCGGGTATTCATGCCGCCCATCGACGATCCGTTCCGGGCGGTGGAAGCTGCAATCGCCGAAGCGCCGCTGGGCGATGTCGCCGATGCCGTGATCGTCGATTTTCACACCGAAGCGACGTCGGAAATTCAGGCCATGGGGCATTATCTCGACGGCCGGGTCACGCTGGTGGTGGGCACCCATACCCATATCCCGACATCCGATCATCGGGTGCTCAAGGGCGGCACCGGCTTCATGGCCGATGCCGGTATGTGCGGGGATTTCGACAGCATTATCGGCACCGAGACCGACGAGCCGCTCAACCGGTTTCTTACCGGCATTCCCAATGGGCGGTTTACCCCGGCCGAAGGGGAGGCGACGCTGTGTGGCGTGGCGGTAGAGACGGACCCGGCAACGGGGCTTGCGCGCTTCATCGCACCGCTTCGGCTGGGTGGCGTGCTGGCCCAGGCACTGCCGGATTTTCAAGAGACCTGAGCATCGGCAGATTTCCCCTTGCCGGGCTCCGCAATTTAAGGTCGGATCGGGCATGTTGCGCCGGGGGCGCATCGTGAATATTGGCTGAATAGGGAAACTGGCCCCGGACGCGGCAAGTCGTGCCGATCAACCGTCCACGCATGCAGGAGTGGGGCCATGCTCGATCCGGTCATCAATTTTCTCAATGACATTTTCTGGGGTTATGTCCTCATTTACGGCCTCCTGGCGGTAGGCCTGTTCTTCACCCTGCGGCTGGGGTTCATCCAGTTCGTCAATTTCCCCGAAATGTTCCGGGCGGTGGCCGGCTCGCGCAAAGGCGACAGTGCCGGCATCTCACCCTTCCAGGCGCTAACAATCAGCCTTGCCTCGCGCGTGGGCACCGGCAATCTGGCCGGGGTGGCGGTGGCGCTTTACCTGGGTGGTCCGGGTGCCATCTTCTGGATGTGGATGGTGGCGCTGGTGGGTATGGCCACGGCCTATTCCGAAAGCACGCTGGCACAGCTCTACAAGACCAAGAACGAGAACGGCGAATATCGCGGCGGGCCGGCTTTCTATATTGCCCGTGGTCTCAAGGCGCCGTGGGCCGGTGCGGTCTTTTCGGTCTGCCTGATCCTGGCCTTTGGGCTGGTGTTCAATGCGGTGCAGGCCAATTCGATTGCCGATGCCATGCAGGGCGCCTTCGGCTTCGACAAGATCTGGGTGGGCGTGGCGCTGGCGGCGCTGACCGCGATCGTGATTTTCGGCGGCATCAGGCAGATTGCCCGCGTGGCCGAGATCATCGTGCCGTTCATGGCCGTCATCTATCTGCTGGTGGCGCTCTATGTGATTGCCATCAATATCGGCGAGGTGCCCGGGGTGTTCGGGCAAATATTCCAGAGCGCATTCGGGCTGGATGCGGCCGGCGGCGGCATTGCCGGGGCCCTGCTCAACGGGGTCAAGCGCGGCCTCTTCTCCAACGAAGCGGGCATGGGTTCGGCACCCAATATCGCGGCGGTGGCGACACCTGACCCGCACCATCCCTCTTCGCAGGGCTTCGTGCAGGCACTGGGCGTGTTCATCGATACATTGCTGATCTGCACGGCGACGGCGCTGATGATCCTGCTGTCGGGGGTGATGGGTGAGGGGAGCGAGCTTACCGGCACGCCGCTGACACAGGCGGCGATGACGGTCCATATCGGCGGGGCGGGGCAATATTTCATCGCCATCGCGATCCTGTTCTTTGCGTTCACCTCGATCATCGGCAATTACTCTTATGCCGAAAACGCCATGACCTTTCTCAGGATCGGCAATATGCCGGGGCTTACCGTACTTCGGCTGGGCGTGCTGGCCATGGTGGTGTGGGGGGCATACGAAAGTGTGGCGACGGTGTTCAATGCCGCGGACGCCTCGATGGGGCTGATGGCGACGGTCAACCTGATCGCCATTGTGCTGCTCTCTGGGACGGTGGCCAAGCTCACCAAGGACTATCGGGCGCAGCGCAAGGCCGGCAAGGAACCGCTGTTCCATGCAGCCGATTATCCCGAACTTGTTGGCAGGATCGACCAGACCATCTGGAACAAGCACGATCCGGGCTGATCGAACGTTATTTGAAACGCGCCCGCCCCGGACACGCGGGGCGGGCGCTTTATTTTTACGCCTGCTCACCCTATAAGCACCGGCGAAATCGAAGAATTGCGCATATCCGAGGTATCGAATGGCCGGCCATTCCCACGCCAAGAACATCATGCACCGCAAGGGCAAGTCCGACGCGGTCCGCTCCAAGGTCTTTTCCAAGCTAGCCCGTGAAATCACCGTGGCGGCCAAGATGGGCCAGCCCGATCCGGCATTCAATGCGCGCCTGCGCCTGGCGGTGTCGAATGCGCGCAGCCAGTCGATGCCCAAGGACAATATCGAGCGGGCCATCAAGAAAGCCTCCGGCGCCGACAGCGAGAATTATGACGAAATCCGTTACGAGGGCTATGGCCCCGGCGGCGTTGCCGTCATCGTCGAGGCGCTGACCGACAATCGCAATCGCACGGCGTCGAACGTGCGCTCGTATTTCTCCAAGAATGGCGGCGCGCTGGGTGAAACCGGCTCGGTGGGCTTCATGTTCGACCGCGTCGGCGAAATCACCTATCCGGCCACGGTGGGCTCGGAAGACAAAGTGATGGAAGCGGCCATCGAGGCCGGTGCTGACGATGTCGAGAGCGACGAGGACGGCCACTATATCTACACCAGCTTCGAGACCATGGCCGAAGTGTCAGCGGCGCTGGAGGCCGTGCTGGGCGAGGCCGAGGCGGTCAAGGCCATCTGGCGGCCGCAGAACCAGACACCGATCGACGCCGAAAAGGGCGCGACGCTGATGAAGCTGATCAATACGCTCGAGGAAGACGATGACGTGCAGAACGTCTATTCGAACTTCGACATGAGCGACGAAGACGCCGCCAAGCTGGAAGGCTGAGGAGCGGTCGGCAATCGTGTGCTGAGCAAGAATTCCGGGCGGCCTTCAGGCCGCCCTTTTTCATGCCGTGCGCTTGAGATTGATGGCCGGATGATCTTCGACCTGGACCACGATTGCCAAATTGCGGCCGGCATGTTTGGCGCCATAAAGGCGCTGGTCGGCGATACGGAACAACTGGGCGAAGCTGGTGGTCTCGGAAAAGGCCGCGCCGCCGATACTGACCGAAAGCTGCCTGATCTCGCCATGCGGGCGGAAATCGGCGGTGTTGACGGAGAGGCGTATGCGGTCGGCGACCAATTGCGCCTGCCGATGAGTGACGCCGGGCAGGAAGACGCCGAACTCCTCGCCGCCCATACGACCGACGATGTCGCCATTGCGCAATATGGAGCGGATCGAGCGGGCGATGATGGTCAGGGCCTCGTCGCCGATGTCGTGGCCGTAAAGATCGTTGATCGACTTGAAATGGTCGGCGTCAATCATCAGCAGAGCGCCGCAGCAAGCGGCCGACGGATCGCGCAGCCAGGCATCGATGCGGCCAGTAAAGGCGCCGCGATTGAGGCAGGCGGTCAGGCTGTCGGTACGGGCTACGCGCCCCAGCCGCACATTGGCAATGGCCAGCCCCCGCATGCGCAGGCTGAAGTAGAAGAAGAGCGGCGCGCCGATTAGGATGGGCAGGGCGGTGGCGCTGATCAGAAGGCGCATGGCCACTTCCCCGCCCAGGTCGCCAAAGGCCACCAGATTGAAGGCAAGGGAGGTGAGGACACAGGCCAGGGTGCCAAACAGCGTCCAGCGCGCGACGCTCGTCCAGTTCTGCAAGGGTATGACCCGAACGGGTTCCTCCGACGACGAACGATGATGCGATCGCGGGGATGCAGGAGGGCGCAAATGGGAGGGCGCAAGCTGTTCCTGTTTCATGCCGCCGCCGAGGGAAGGCGGCGGGTGAGCCAGTCGACGGAAGCGAGTTGCTGCAAATGCTCCCGCAGCACAACCGAGATGGCTGCGGGCAGACTTGCCCTGCGAGAAGCCCGTATCCAGGCGTGTCCGGTGAGCGTGTCGTATGCCCCTGTCATGTTCGCCCCAATGCCTGCATTCCCAGAAACCGAAGCTAGCAGCGGTTCCTCTACACAGGGTTTGTCCATCCGGTAAAAATTGAACGAAGCGTCCAAAGATGTAGCTTTGTTGCTCATTTGTTCACTTTGCGCTTGGTAAGGTGCAGTGCCGCCACTACAAGGAATGCCATGACACGGGCTGTGCGAATCATCGGGATCGATCCGGGGCTGCGACGCTGCGGCTGGGGCATTATCGAAGCGTGGGACAACAGGCTGAGCTTTGTTGCGGGCGGCACGCTGACGCCACCGGTCGATGGCTCGCTGGCCGAACGCCTCGCCGCGCTGGCGGCCGGGCTCAATGGCGTGCTCGACATGCATGCGCCGGACGAGGCTGCGGTGGAAGAAACCTTCGTCAATGCCGGAGCACGCTCGGCGCTGATCCTAGGCCAGGCGCGCGGCGTGGTGCTGGTGACGCCGGCTATGCGCGGGCTGCCGGTGGCCGAATATGCCGCCAACCTGGTCAAGAAATCGGTGGTCGGCACCGGCCATGCCGACAAGAACCAGGTGGCGCTGATGGTCAAGACGCTATTGCCCAGCGCCGTGGTCAAGGGCGCCGATGCGGCCGACGCGCTGGCGATCGCCATCTGCCACGCGCATCACCGTGTCTCTGCCCGCCGCATGGGAGCCTTTGCATGATCGGGAAGCTCAAGGGCCTGGTCGACAGTTTTGGCGACGATGTCGTGCTGATCGACTGCGGCGGGGTTTGCTACGAGGTGTTCTGCTCGGGGCGAACGCTGCAGGCGCTGCCGCGGGTGGGCGAGGCGGCGGTGGTGTTCATCGAGACCATCGTGCGCGAGGATTTCATCAAACTCTACGGCTTTGCCAGCGAGGCCGAGAAGGGCTGGTTCAACCTGTTGACCAGCGTGCAGGGCGTGGGCGCGCGGGTGGCGCTGGCGATCCTATCCGTGCTCTCGCCGTCAGAACTGTCCAGCGCGGTAGCCCTGCAGGACAAGGCGATGATTGGCCGGGCCAACGGCGTGGGGCCAAAACTGGCGGTGCGCGTCGTGACCGAGCTCAAGGGCAAGGTGCCCGCCATTGGTGGCATCGATGCCGGGACATTGGGGCTGCAAACGGCGCTGGGCGAGGGCCTTGCCGCCGGCAATGTGTCTGATGCGGTGTCGGCGCTGACCAATCTTGGTTATTCCTCGGCACAGGCTTCAAGCGCCGTGGCGCGGGTCGTGGCCAAGGAGGGCGACGACACCCCGACCGAAAAGCTGATCCGGCTGGGATTGCGGGAATTGAGCAGTTGAGTCCCGATCTACAGCGGCAGATAGATACCGCCACTGCTTTTTTCTTGGCAGCGGAGCGCTGCTCACTGGAGTTGAAGTTCGATCCCTATGGGTTTCATTCGGTCTCCGCTCCGACGATAGTGAACTATGCCTTTGCAGTTGAACTGGCGCTCAAGGTCCTTCATGTGGTTGCGATCGGCAGTCCCGCGAAGGGACATGATCTCGAGAAGCTGTTCAGTCTCTTGCCGGAAGGGGTTCGTGAAAACCTCCCCCACCTTTCCGGGTGCGTGTCGGAGATAGCACGTTATTTTGAAGATTGGCGCTATCCATTTGAGACGGATTTGTTGTTCGGGGACTATGATAATCCCCGACGAGCGTTCATCGAATGCTATCGTGAGATCAGGCGGCGGCGGCCAAATTTGGCGTCGGCATACGAGAGCTTGTGGGGCACCTTTGAACCCGACTGGGTTCTAACATGGCCAGTTGATCGTCCACGTTGGGAGCTAAAGCTTTCAAAGGCTTAACTTATTATGACTGTTCAAAATCTGGTTGAAGCTTATGTCATCAATTGTGCAACAGCTTGAGAAGCTAAACCTTCCGAAGGGGCAGGCGCCCACGATCCCGTCGCTAGTCCTGGAGGCGGCTGATCGCCTTGGCATGGTACTAAAGATGACCTCCCCATCGGTCCCTGAACAATATGACGTTTCAAGGTCCGGCCGTCTTTGCGGCGATATCAGAGTTTGGCACGGTGGGATGACAGTGAGCTATCCCGACGTTGATGGCGAAGACCTGTATGTGGGATCAGTTGACGGCTTTAGTGGCTTCACCGATCAGGAGAGGGAGGCGAAGCTGCTTTTTGCCCTGGTATGGATTACGGCGCGGATGCTCCCAGCGTGACCCTGACCTCCGCCACTGCCGGCCGCGATGACAATCTTGATGTTTCCCTGCGCCCTTCGGGTTTCTCCGATTTTGTCGGGCAGGCGGCGGCGCGAGCTAACCTTGAAGTGTTCATCGAGGCGGCAAAGCAGCGTGGCTCGGCGCTAGATCATGTGCTGTTTGTCGGCCCGCCGGGCCTGGGCAAGACGACGCTGGCCCAGATCATCGCCCGGGAGCTGGGCGTGGGGTTTCGCGCCACGTCCGGCCCGGTGATTGCCAAGGCGGGGGATCTGGCCGCGCTCCTTACCAATCTCGAGGAGCGGGATGTGCTGTTCATCGACGAGATCCACCGGCTCAACCCGGCCATCGAGGAAGTGCTCTATCCGGCAATGGAGGATTTCCAGCTCGACCTGATCATCGGGGAAGGGCCGGCGGCTCGTTCGGTGCGGATCGACCTGGCCAAATTCACGCTGGTGGGGGCGACGACGCGGGCGGGGCTGCTGACGACGCCGCTGCGCGACCGTTTCGGCATTCCGGTGCGGCTCAATTTCTATACGCCCGAGGAACTAGTTCAGATCGTCACCCGCGGTGCGCGACTGTTGGGCATGCCGATGTCGGCGGACGGGGCGATGGAAATCGCACGGCGTTCGCGCGGGACGCCGCGCATTGCCGGACGGCTGCTGCGGCGAGTGATCGATTTTGCCATGGTGGATGGCGCCGCCGAGATCAATCGCGCTGTGGCCGACAAGGCGCTCCTGCGGCTCGACGTGGATGCGCGGGGCCTCGACCAGCTCGACATGCGCTATCTCACCACCATCGCCGATTTCTATAATGGCGGGCCGGTGGGGATCGAGACCATTTCTGCGGCGCTTTCGGAACCGCGCGACGCGGTCGAGGAAATCGTCGAACCCTATCTCATGCAGCAGGGGTTCATCCAGCGCACGCCGCGCGGACGCATGCTGACTTCCATTGCCTTCCAGCATATGGGCAGGGCCCTGCCGCAGGGGTTTGTGGGCCTGCAATCGAGCCTGTTCGAGGAGGAGGGGGAGTGAGCGCGCGTCACGTCATCAGCTTCCCCATCGAGGGACAGCGGTTCAACTATCGGGTGGCCGGGATCATCATCATGAACGGCCAAGTGCTGGTCTGCCGCGAGGATGATGACGTTTACACCATGCTGCCAGGCGGGCGGGTGGAGCTGGGGGAGGCCAGTGCGGTCAGCCTTGAGCGGGAGATGGCAGAAGAACTGGCGATGCCGGCAAATGTCGGGGCGATGATCGCGACCTCGGAAAGCTTTTATCGCCGCGAGGGCGAGGACTTTCACGAACTGGGGTTCTTCTACAGGGTCGAATTGCCGGGGCAGGGACCGAACGGGACATCCCCCTGGCTGCAACGGCCCGACGAAGGCCATATCCTCTCGTTTCATTGGGTGCCGTTGACGGGGGACGCGCTGGAGCAGTTCAACCTCTTGCCGCGCTGGCTTCCGGGCTTCCTGCGTGATCTGCCGGAAGGGCAGGCGCACATTGTTCATGATGAGCGCAGCTCGGCATGAGCAGTTCCGCTGACCGCATAGCCGATACGCTGACGCTCAGCCGTCCGGCGCATCGGGCGCTGGCGGCGGCGGGCATCATCAGCTTTGCCGACCTGACGAGCTGGACGCGCAAGGATGTTGCCGAGCTTCATGGCATTGGACCAAAGAGTTTTGTAGAGCTCGACCCGGCCATGGCGGCACGCGGACTGGACTACAAGACACCATGAGCATCCAAAGCCACATCGTTCGCATCTATTACGAGGACACGGATTTTTCCGGCAATGTCTATCATGCGGCCTATCTGAAGTTCTTCGAGAGGGGCCGGACTGAGTTCCTGCGCGACCTAGGCGTGCATCATGCCGAACTGGCTGAGCAGGGGATCGCCTTTGCGGTGCGCTCAATGGAGATCGATTTCGTGGCGGCGGCGCGGATCGACGACCTGCTCACGGTCAATACCGAGGTGATCGAGACGAGTGGGGTGCGGCTGGTGCTGGCCCAGACAATCAATCGTGATGACGCGGTGCTGACCCGCGCCAGGGTGATGGTGGTGGCGATCAAGACCAGCGGCGGACCGGCGCGGTTGCCGGTGGATTTGCGGGCGCGGCTGGTACCGGACGCCTGAAGCTCGGACTCTCTTTATTAACCCTTTGGTGACCATAAACGGCGCATTGGCAGATTTGCGCCGCGCCGGACCACCCAGCGCCCGGAATTGCGGGCATTTCTCTTAATTTTGACAGATTTCGTCCCCATCGCAGCGGCTATGGGGCCGCAAGCACGGGCCGGCCAAAAGGGATCACGACATGGAAGCCATGGATGCAGTGGGAGCGGTCGCTCCGCATGCGGACCTCTCCATATGGGGCTTGTTCTGGGCTGCCGACTTCGTGGTCAAATCGGTGATGCTGGGCCTGTTGGGCGCCTCGATCTGGTGCTGGGCCATCATCATCGACAAGACCATCACCTATCGCCGGACGCAGGCGGAGATGAACCGCTTCGAGCGCACCTTCTGGTCGGGCCAGTCGCTGGAGGAACTCTACCAGCAACAGGCCGAAAAGCCCTCGGGCGGGCTTGGTTCGGTGTTCGTCGCGGCGATGAAAGAATGGAAACGCAGCCACGAGCAGAACGCGGCAAGTTTTGTGGGCATGCAGCAGCGGCTCGACAAGGTGCTCGACGTGGCCATTGCCCGTGAGAGCGAGTTTCTCGAAAAGCGCCTGAGTTTCCTTGCGACTGTCGGCTCGGCAGGGCCGTTCATCGGCCTGTTCGGTACGGTCTGGGGCATCATGAATGCCTTTACCAATATCGCCGCCTCTTCGGATACCAACCTGGCGGTGGTTGCCGGCCCGATTGCCGAGGCGCTGTTTGCCACGGCGATTGGCCTCGTCGCCGCTATTCCGGCAGTTATCGCTTATAACAAGCTCTCCTCGGATGCCGGCAAGATGATCGGGCGACTGGAGGGTTTTGCCGACGAATTCTCCACCATCCTTTCACGCCAGCTCGAAGCGCGGGGCCGCTGACATGGGCATGGGCACGTCAGGAGGCGGAAGCGGCGGCGGACGCCGCCGTCGTCGCCGCAAGAGCGCAATCATGAGCGAAATCAATGTGACCCCGATGGTCGACGTCATGCTGGTGCTGCTCATCATCATGATGGTTGCCGCGCCGATGATGACCTCGGGCGTGACTGTCGACCTGCCGCGCACCTCGGCCAGCGAGATGCCGAGCCAGACCCGCCCGGTCACCGTGGCGGTGACGCCGGAAGGCGCGATCTTCGTCGATGAGACGCCAGTGGACGAGGCGAGCCTTTTGACCACTGTCAGCGGCCTCGCCACGGTCGAGGACCGCATCTTCCTGCGTGGCGACACCACGGCCAATTACGGCACGGTGATGCGGGTCATGGGCCTGCTGTCGGGCGCCGGCTATACCAAGATCGGGCTCGTTACCGAGCGCGAGAGGTAGGCCGAGGGCATGCGCACCGGCCTCGTCGTATCGGCATCCATCCATGTGCTGCTGCTGGTTCTGGGTCTCGTCAATCTGGGATTGACCGAGCCTCTGGAGCCGAACGTACAGTCCATTGCGGTCGAGCTGGTGCCGATCGAGGAATATTCCAATATTCGCATGGGCCAGCTCGACAGCGAGGTGGTGGAGACCGAGACGCCGTCCGCTGTGGAGTCCGAGGACCCGGCCGAACTGGCGCAGCCCACGGGCAATACAGAAGAGGACCAGGTGATCCCGTCACCGGCCGATGTGCCAACTCCTGCGCCGGTAACCGAGCAGGCGCCGGCTCCGGAGGCCGAGGCAACGCCCGAGCCGGAACCTGAGCCGGCCCCCGCGCCTGAACCGGCGCCGGTCGTGCTGCCGCAGGAGCGACCGGAAGATCTCGCGCCTGAACCTGAGCCAAAGCCTGAGCCCGAACCCGTACCGGAGCCGGTGCCTGAGCCAGAGCCGGTACCGGAACCGGAACCTGAGCCCGAACCAGAGCCGGAACCCGAGCCAGAACCGGAGCCAGAACCGGAGCCGAAACCGACGCCGCCGCCGCAGGTGGACGTTGCCATGCCGACATCGCGGCCGAGCGATCTTGCGCAGATCCGCGAGGACGCGCTTGCCGCAGCGCGACGTCGCGAGGAAGAAGCGCGCCGGCAACAGGCTGCGGCCCAGCCGGCGCCGCCGACGGAAATCAGTTCGGAAACGGCTGACGAAATTTCCTCGATCATCAACAATGCGCCGACCACCGGCGCGACCACCGGGCAGGGCGGGTCGCCGACGCTTGGCGACACGACGGGCACCTCGGCGCGCTTGAGCCAGAATGAGATTGATGGTCTGGTCGCCAGGATCAAGGGCTGCTGGAACCTGTTGCCATCGGACTTCAACAGCGGCCTCAACGTTACCCTGTCGGTGAGCATGAACCGCGATGGCAGCGTCAACGGTACGCCGCAGGTGGTGGCCGCTGACCCGTCGGCGGCAGGCCAGGCCATTGCCCGTGCGGCGCAACGTGCCGTGGTGCAATGCGGCCCCTATTCAATGCTTTCGGCTGACGCCTATGATGAATGGCGTCAGATCGAAGTGGAACTCAGACCCTGACCTTGAATTTGCCTGTTTGCTGGCCAAACTGCGGCCCAAACGGCAAGACCGGAGAGATTTAGGACCTATGACCCTTTTCAATCGACGCGCAGCGCTCAAGCTCGGCCTGGCCGGTGGCGCCCTGTTCGCCACGGCACCCATGTCCTTTGCGCAATTGCGCATCGTGGTGGAGGGCGCCAATTTCCAGCCGCTTCCGATTGCCATTCCCAATTTCGCCTCGTCCGATCCGGCCTTCGGGCGGGAAATCGCCGATATCGTGCGCAACAATCTACGGCGCTCTGGCCTGTTCCTGCCGCTCGACCCGGCCTCGCTGCCGGTGCAGGTGGGCGACGTCAATGCGACGCCGGACTTCAATGTCTGGCGCACGGCCAATGTCGATGGCGTCGTGATGGGCGCGGTGGAGCGCGGGGGACAGATTTCGGCATCGGTGCGCGTGTGGGACACCCAGCAGGCCGCACAGGTGGTGGGCAACAGCTACAATACCGATCCCAGTTCCGCCCGCCGTATCGGGCATCTGGTCTCGGACGCGATCTATTCCCAGCTCACCGGCGGCACCGGCTATTTCGATACGCGGGTACTCTATGTGGCCGAAAGCGGCCCCAAGGCTAATCGCGTGCGGCGCCTGGCCATCATGGATCAGGACGGGGCCAATGTAAGCTATCTGACCGATGGCAACAGCATGGCGCTGACCCCCCGATTCTCGCCCAATGGCGACCTGGTCACCTATATGAATTTCTCCGAGGGCAATCCACAGGTCTATCTGCTGCAATTGTCCACAGGGCAGCAACAGCGCCTGGCCAATGTCGGCGCGATGACATTCGCGCCCCGCTTTTCGCCCGATGGCGGCACGGTGGCATTTTCGGTGGAACAGGGCGGCAGCACCAATATTTATACGGTTGCCATTGGTGGCGGGCAGCCGAGCCAGCTCACCTCCGGCGCAGCGATCGATACGTCGCCGAGCTTTTCGCCCGATGGCAGCCGCATCCTGTTCGAAAGCGACCGTGGCGGCTCGCCGCAGATCTACATGATGGGTGCCGGTGGCGGCAACGCCCAGCGCATCAGCTTTGGTCAGGGCAGCTATTCCACCCCGGTCTGGTCGCCCAATGGCGATCTCATCGCCTTTACCCGGCAGTCGGGCGGACAGTTCCATATCGGCATCATGAACCCCGATGGGTCGGGCGAGCGCCTGCTCTATTCCGGCTATCACGCCGAGGGACCAACCTGGGCGCCCAATGGAAGGGTGATCATGTTCTACCAGGATCCGGGCGGCAATGACGGTCCGCGCCTGATGAGCGTGGATATCTGGGGAAGGGCGGCCCAGACTGTTCCCACCGAAAGCTATGCCTCGGATCCGGCCTGGTCTGGACTGCGCGGCTAGGTCGCCTAGGCCCTAGTACTCCTTTGGAAATCCCTCCGCTGGCCGGAGGGATTTTTTATTGTCACCAGGCAACCCGAGGGTGAGGAGTTCCTTCTTACGCAGACGCCGTCAGGACGGATCACCACAATTAGTTCTTTTATTTCGGTTGGAGATGTCCGAAGCGACATCTCGTAAGAGACTGAAAATAAGAGATAAAAATTTATTTTCGGCTAGAACGACTTTTTTTGCTGATATCGAAACTGCCTCGACCAACGGCCCGTATCTTCCTGCGTCCCACGAAAGCAATGGGAACAGATTTACACAGGAAGGAACTTCAATATGACTATCTCTCTTCGTGCTCTCTCCGTCGCTGCCGTTCTGGCATTTGGTTCGGTCGCCGGTGGCGTCATCGCCCAGGACGCTCCCGTGGTCGGCGGCGCCGCCATGCCTGCCACCAACAACATCATCGAAAACGCTGTAAATTCGGCTGACCATACGACCCTGGTTGCCGCCGTTCAGGCCGCTGGCCTGGTCGAGACCCTGTCGGGCGAAGGCCCCTTCACCGTGTTTGCACCGGTCAACGCTGCCTTTGAGGCCCTGCCGGCCGGTACTGTTGAAGGCCTGCTCGCTCCCGAAGCCAAGGACCAGCTGACTGCCGTTCTGACCTATCACGTGATTGCCGGCGACATCAATTCGGGCGATCTAGTGCAGATGATCAACGACAATGGCGGCGAGTACAAGGCCGCAACCGTCCAGGGTGGCGAACTGACATTCTCGCTCGATGGCGACATGGTCAAGATTACCGATGCCAATGGCGGCATGGCCACCGTGACCATCGCTGACGTCGACCAGTCGAACGGTGTGATCCACGTCATCGACGCCGTGCTTCTGCCGGCGATGTAACCAAAACCTGCGCCGCATCGAATGGCGCAGGGAACAGGGCTCCGCCCGCTTCCATTCCTTCTGGCGGAGCCTCACCTTGACGTGACACCATAGCGCTCCCCTGGCTGCTATGGTCACGTCACTCTTGCTTTGACGCTGCCCAGTCGTTTCATTCGACCGGGTGGCGTCATCTCAATTGAAGGAGACGCGTGATGCGCATTTCTCGACGCAAGTTTCTGATTTCCGGCTGTTTGTTGAGCCTTGGCGCCGCCCTTGGCCTTGGCCGGGTGACCCAGGCCGCGGAGGGCGATTTTCCCTTCACGCTGACCGACGCGGAATGGCAGGACAGGCTGTCGGAATCGGCCTATCAGGTGCTGCGGCACGAGGCCACAGAGCGCCCCTTCACCTCGCCGCTCAATGATGAGAAGCGCGCCGGCATCTTCCACTGTGCCGGTTGCAACCAGGCGCTGTTCGAATCCGAGAAAAAGTATGACAGCCGAACCGGCTGGCCGAGCTTCTGGGATTTCATTCCTGGCGCTATCGGCACGATGGAAGACAATACCCTGTTCATGACCCGCATTGAGGTACACTGCTCCAATTGCGGCGGGCACCAGGGCCATGTGTTCGAGGATGGTCCCGAGCCAACGGGCCTCCGCTATTGCATCAACGGGTTGTCGCTGCGATTTGAGCCGGCGGTGTAGGCCAGGCTCGGCGGAACGAAGTTCGCTGTCGTCCATTGGACCTCAATAGAAGGAGGGTCACCATGGCCAGCAACGAGAAGACGAGTGACAATCGGGACGAGAATAAGTCCGAGGAAAAACCAACCAACGTCAACGCTGGTGGTCATCTTGGCGGCACGCATTTCGGGCAGGTGCCGGGGGATGCGAAGACCAAGGATAGCCAGAACGACGCCGACAAGTCGCCTCCCAAGGACGGCGACAAGTAGGGTGCAGCGAAAAGTTGCATGAAGGCCATGATATCGGTATCTGAATGGCAGGTTCAATAAATCCTGCCCCTTCATGAAACTCACGATTGTCCAGACCGGCGCCGTCCCGGCGCCACTTCAGCCGCGATTCAAGGAATATCGGTTGATGTTCCGCGATATGTTCGAATCGGCTGGTGCCCAGTTTGACTTCGAGGATGTCGATGTCGAGGTGGCTAGCGCCCTCCCCGACCCGGCGGGTCTTGATGGTGTCGTCATCACCGGTTCTCCGGCGGGGGTCTATGAGGATCACACCTGGCTGCCGCCGCTGCGCGAATTCATCCGCAACGCCTATGCTGCGGGCACCCCCATGCTGGGCATCTGCTTCGGACATCAGATCATGGCCGACGCGCTGGGTGGCGATGTGCGGAAATCTGAACGCGGCTGGGGCATGGGCCGGCACAGCTATGTAGTCAAGCAAAGACCCGCCTTCATGGCCGACGCTCCGGAAACCCTGATGGTGGCGTGTTCGCATCAGGACCAGGTGATCGCGCCGCCCGACGAGGCGGAGGTGATCCTAGCATCAGAGTTCGCGCCCAATGCCGGGCTTCTCTATCGCAACGGCCGCGCGCTCAGCTTTCAGCCGCATCCCGAATTCGATGACGACTATGCAAGGGCGCTGGTGGAGTTGCGGCGGGGAAGGGCACCGGATGCCGTGATCGAGGGGGCGCTGACCTCGTTTGCCACCGCCTCCGACAGCATGGCCATGCGCCGCTATATCAGGCAGTTTTTCGAGCAGGCGCGGTAGCGTCCGCAGGCTGACGTCGGCGGCGGGAGAAACAAGGGGCATTGCGTGGCGCCCGGATCATTTTCAACGATCGCCTGCCCGATCAGCTCTCGAGCAGCATGGCGATTTCGGTGCGGAGCTGGTTGAGGCCGGAGCCCTTTTCGCTCGAGGTCTGGATGACGTCGGGGTGAGCCGCCGGACGCTTGGCGATGGCGGCCTCGGTCATGGCGATGACCTTTTCCAGTTCCCCGGCTGAGGGTTTGTCGATCTTGGTCAGCACAACCTGGTAGCTCACCGCGGCGCGGTCGAGCTCGTTCATCACCGAGAGGTCATTGTCCTTGGGGCCATGGCGGCTGTCCACCAGCACATAGACGCGCCGCAGGGTGGCGCGACCGGTGAGATATTGATGGATGAGCGCGGTCCAGGCGCGAACCTTGGGCTCGGGCGCCTTGGCATAGCCGTAGCCCGGCATGTCGACGATGCGCAGGTTCTCGCTCTGGCTCTCGAAGATGTTGAGTTCCTGGGTGCGGCCCGGCGTATTGGAGGTGCGCGCCAGGCCGGAAGTGCCGCACAGCGCGTTGATGAGGCTGGACTTGCCCACATTGGAGCGGCCGGCAAAGGCGATTTCCACCCGATCCATCGGCGGCAGGTCGGCCAGGCGCACGCAACCCTTCACGAACAGGAAGGGCCGGGCAAACAGCAGGCGGCCACGTTCGATGATGTGGGGGGAGTAATCGGGCTGCGTCATTCTTGTCGTTCCCACAAAGAGGAAGCCCGCCGGCTTTGCGGCGGGCCTTCGAACGGGTTGGTTGCGGCTCAGCTCTCGGTCGGCTCGGCCGGCTTGGGCTTGCGGCGGAAGCTATCGAGGATATTGCCGAACAGATTCACCTCGACGCCGTGGCGCTTCATGATCACCCATTGCTGGGCGATCGAGAGGGTGTTGTTCCAAGCCCAGTAGATCACCAGACCGGCGGGGAAAGTGCCCAGCATGAAGGTGAAGATCACCGGCATCCAGTTGAAGATCATGGCCTGGGTCGGATCCGGCGGTGGCGGATTGAGACGCATCTGCACCCACATGGTGATGCCCATGATGACCGGCCAGATGCCCAGATGCAGGAAGGAACCAAGGATCGGCAAAGCCGTCGGATCCCAGGGGATCAAGCCGAACAGGGTGAAAATATTGGTGGGATCGGGCGCGGCCAGATCCTGAATCCAGCCGAAGAACGGCGCATGGCGCATTTCGAGCGAGATGAAGATGACGGTGTAAAGCGCGAAGAAGACCGGGATCTGGATCAGGATCGGCCAGCAGCCGGAGAGCGGGTTGATCTTCTCTTTCTTGTAGAGTTCCATCATCGCCTGCTGCTGGGCGGCGCGGTCGTCCTTGAAGCGCTCCTGCATGGCCTTCATTTCCGGCTGCACGCGTCGCATGGCGGCCATGGAGGCATAGGAGCGGTTGGCCAGCGGGAAGAAGATGGCCTTGACGATAACGGTCACGGCCAGGACGGCAAGGCCGAAATTGCCCAGGATACCGTAGAGGGTGACCAGCAGCCAGTGCATGGGCTTGGTCAGGAAGTGGAACCAGCCCCAGTCGATCAGCAGCTCGAGGCGGTCGAAGCCGTATTGCTGTTCATAGGAGCCTATCACGCGGTCTTCCTTGGCGCCGGCAAAGACATAGGCCTCGTGACTGACGCTGCCGCCAGCGGGGACGACCACGGGCTGGGTCTCGACGTAATTGGTCTGGAAGACATTGGTGCCATTGGGCTGGGAGAAGGCGAAGCGCGCATTGATGGCGGTGCCGGGCTTGGGCAGGACCGCTGTGGCCCAATATTTGTCGGCAATGCCGAGCCAGCCGGTGGTGGCCGAGAAATCGACCTGGCGCTCATTCTGGAGGTCGCCATATTTGCGGGCGACATAATTGTTCGACCCCAAGACGCCGATCGGGCCTTCATGCTGGATGAAGAAGTTCTGCACCCTCGGATTGCCGTGGCGGATGACGCGCGAATAGGGGAAGAGCGCCACATCGCCGGTGCCGGTGTTGTCGACGGTCTGGGTGATGGTGAAAAGGTAATAATCATCCACGGCGAAGGTGCGGTGGAAGACGAGGCCGGCACCATTGTCATAGCGCAGGGTTACCGGCGTTTCCGGCGTCAACGTGGCGTTGTCACCTTCAACTGTCCAGACGGTCTGGCCACCGGGCAAGTTTACGGTTGAACCGGCGGCGGCGGCCCAGCCCTGTTCCACGAAATAGGCATCCGGCAGGCCGGCAGGCTTGAGCAGGGCAATGATCGCAGAATCAGGATCAGTGGTTTCCCGATACTGCTTGAGCTGCAGGTCGTCGATACGGGCGCCGGCCAAGTTGATCGAGCCATCGAGGTCGAGCGTGGAAATCGAAACGCGCTGGCTGGCGGCCAGGGCGCTGTCGCGGTCGGCAAAGGTCAGGGCGCCGTCAGCGGAAGGCGCGGCAGCCGTGGTGCCATCGGCATTGGTCTGGGGAACGGAGAGCTGTTCGGCCTCGGCCTGCTGGGCGGCGGCAATCTCGGCCTGGCGCTGGGCCTGTTCCAGTTGCGGGCCGGCAATGAAGAACTGCCAGCCGAACAGCACGATCATGCTGAGCACGACGGCGAGGATCACATTGCGATTGTCAGAATTCATGGTCTCGGGTTCCGTTGGCCGCGGCCGGGAGTATTTCGATTGTCGCCTGACTTTGGGTCATGCACACGGGCGATGAGGCTGCCAAGATCAGCGACCATTCTGTCGAAGGGTTGGCTCAGGGCTTCGCGCCGCGCCAAGAGGACATAGTCATGTCCGGGCACAAAGTCACGCGCGCAAGCTGCCGCAGCCGCGCGCAGTCGGCGTTTCATCCGGTTGCGCTCGGGCGAATTGCCGACCTTCTTGGTCACCGTGAAGCCGACACCCGGCTCACTTTCGGGGCTGGCAATGGCCTGCAACCCAAACGCAGAACGCCCGGCGCGATTGCCCCGGGCGGCTCTCAAGAACTGCGCGCGCCGCCGGAGGCGGCGCAATGTCACTTTTGGCAGAGAGGGTTCGGCCGTCATCCGGCCAAAAACCCCTTAGGCCGAAAGTTTCTTGCGACCATCGCGGCGGCGGCGGTTGAGAATCGCGCGGCCGTCCTTGGTGGCCATACGGGCACGGAAACCGTGACGACGGGCACGCACGAGCTTGGAGGGCTGGTATGTACGCTTCATGACATCAGACCGCGCAGTTGCACGGTTCCTCTTGTTTGGTGCTGCTTGAAAGCAGAAACTGTGATGACGGCTGACAGACAGGCCGCCTTCCGGGTTGGTCGCGTCTATAGGGAAAAGAGTCTCTCAAGTCAACGCGCCTCAGCACCCAGAACACGCCTGCCGGTCCTGTTGTCAAGCCGGGCTTTCCCCCGCATAAGAGCTGCATTGGTTCTGGCCTGATGGCGGATATGGCTGAGATAGTACGACCCGAGCTGTGCATTGTCGGTGCAGGGGCGCTGGGCATAATGCTCGCGCAGCATGCAAAGCGGCTGGGTGCTGGCGTGACACTTGTTGACCGCGGCTTTGTGGAGCCCGGCGACGGGCCGCAACGGGCGCTGCGCGTGGCGGCGCTTGTCGCTAGCGCAGCAGCCTCGGCCCGCATGCGCGCTGCCCCCGCCCTGGGCCTCGGCGCTGTAGAGCCCAAGATCAATATCAAGGCGGTGCAGGATCGTGCGCGGCAGGTAGCCGCAGGCGCGGCACCGCTTGACAGCCAGGAGCGGCTGGCGGGCCTTGGGATCAGCATGTTGACCGGGGCTACCCATTTTGCCGATCCGACTTGCCTGGTGGTTGGCGACACGCATATCCGCGCCCAGGCATTCGTGCTGGCCGTCGGGCATGATGCTGTCGTGCCGGCGGTACCGGGGCTGGAGGAAGCGGGCTATTTCACCCCCGACAGCATCCTGGAGAATACCCGCAAACTTAGCCATCTCCTCGTGATCGGGTCGGACCCCGAGGGGCTGGCGCTGGCGCAGGCCTATGCGCGGCTGGGATCACAGGTGACCCTGGTGCCCCAGGGCTGGGCACTGAGCGGATATGATCCGGAAACCGCGAGCATTCTCCTGCAGGTTCTGGCCGAAGAGGGCGTGCGCGTGCTCGATGGCGGCACGGTCCGTTCGGTCCAGCCGCGCGCGCAGGGGATTGGCGCGGTGGTGGATCTGCCCAGTGGCGGCGAGACGATGCTCGATCTCTCCCATGTGCTGGTGTGCGATGGACGGTTGGCTCGCCTCTCGGACCTCAAACCCGACATGGCCAGGCTGCGGTCCCTGCGGGGCCAGGCCGGCCGATATGCCATTGGGGCGCTGGGGCAGACCAGCAATCGTCGGATTCGTGTTGCCGGCATGGCCGCGGGAATGGAACAATGGCAGCATGCGCTGTCGCATGGACGGTCGGTGGTCGAGGCACTAGCCGTAGGCGCGCCGCGGCATCGTCCTGCAGCGCAGCCAAGACTGGTGCTGACCGAACCGGCCCTGGCCGAGATCGGGCGTTTGCCGGCCGATACCGGCAAGCTGACGCCGGGGCATGGCCTTTATCGCGCCAACCTCGTCGAAAACGCGCTGCTACAGGCACGCGGGCAGAGCGGTGGATTGGTCAAAGTCCTCACCGACCCCAAGGGCCGGCTGGTCGGGGCCAGCGTGGTGGGGCCGGGCGCAGCGGATATGGCCGGGGTCCTCGCCCTGGCGATGGACCAGGGGCTGGCGCTTGATGCTCTGGCGGACCTGCCCGTGCCCCATCCGAGCCTGATGTCGAGCCTTGCAGCGCTGGGCGAAAACCGAATGGCGGTGCGCACCGTATCTTCCTGGGCGAAGCGCCGCGGCGCGCTTGCCCGCATGTTGCGCCTCTGAACCGAGGTAAGAATTCGCCTGACGCCGGGGGGCGACTGGCATAGGATCGGGGCGATGAAAGACCAGCCCAGCACTATTACAGGCCGGTTTTCGGGCCTTTCGAGCAAGCTGATCGCCACGATCATCGGGGTCATCCTGTTCGTGGAGATTGTCGTTTATCTGCCCTCGCTGGCCAGTTTCAGGTCCACCTGGCTGGAGGATCGCTTGCGGGTCGGTGTGGTGGCTGCCCGCGTGCTCGACGCCGTTCCCGATGTCATGGCGCTACCGCGCGAACTTACCGACCGGCTGCTCAACGCGGCCGGCGCCGACGCCATCGTCTATCGCCGCGAGGGGCAGAGCCAGATGATCGAGTTGACCGACCCGGTCATGCCCGACGTCGTGGTGACCGCCGACCTGCGGTTGCGCGACCTGCCCAGCCAGGTCTGGGGTGCGCTTGACACCCTGTTTGCAGGGCCGGGCCGGACCGTGCGCGTGGTTGGCGCCGGCGACATGGACGAGAGCCTGGTCGAGCTGCTAATGCCCGAGGCGCCGCTGCGCCGCGACATGATCGACTACTCGCGCTCCATTGCCCTGGTGTCGCTCGGCATCGCAGCGGTGACCGCGTTTGTGCTCTACGTGCTGGTCAGCCGCCTCTTTATCGATCCGGTGCTGCGGATGACCGACAACATGCTGGCCTTCCGCAAGGCGCCAGAAAATGCAGCCCTGATCCTGACGCCATCCGCGCGCGGCGACGAAATCGGCATCCTGGAGCGGGAGCTGGCGGCCATGGAAAGCGACCTGTTTTCCATGCTGCGACAGCGTCGGCATCTGGCCGATCTGGGGCTGGCCGTGGCCAAGATCAATCATGACCTGCGCAATACGCTGACTTCAGCGCAATTGCTCTCGGACCAGGTGGCGACTCTGGATGATCCCAAGGTGCAGCGGCTGGCGCCACGGCTGGTGAATACCCTCGACAAGGCGATCGGCTTTGCCCAGTCGGTGCTCGACTATGGACGGGAAACTACGGCGGTGCCCCGCTTTGCCGCGGTGGCGCTGCGCGCGCTGGTCGATGACGCAGCCTTTGAGGCTCGCGTGTCGGGCAATCCGCTGATCGGATTCGACAATAGTGTCGACGCGGCGCTGGTCGTCGAGGTGGACGCCGGGCAGATGGGACGGGTGCTGGTCAATTTGCTCAAGAATGCGCGCGAGGCGCTCGAAGCGGACGCCTCAGAACTGCGAGAGCCGGCTGTTGCCGTGGCCGCCAGCAGCGAGGCCGAAAGGGTCGTGATCTCGATCAGTGACAATGGGCCCGGCCTGCCGCCGCGCGCCCGGGAGAACCTTTTCGTGGCGTTCGAAGGGTCGGCGCGCTCGGGCGGGACCGGGCTGGGCCTGGCCATTGCGCGCGAGATCGTGGAGGCGCATGGCGGCACCCTGGCGCTGGCCGAGGCAGAGCATGGTACACAATTTGACATCACCCTGCCGCGCCGACGCCTGGAGACCTAATTGCGTCCACAAAAATCGCGGTGACCCGCTTGCAATGGGCAGAACGCCCATGTATGGGTTGCCCCGCTTCGATCGGAAGCGCCAGCCGCACCGATCCACGAAGCCTGCCGCATCGTCGGCCTGCGCGCCCGTAGCTCAGCTGGATAGAGCACCAGACTACGAATCTGGGGGTCGGACGTTCGAATCGTTCCGGGCGCGCCATTTATCTTAAAGAAAACCAATGTCTTAGGTAATTTCGTGGCGCTTAATTTCCTTGGCGCTCTGTCATGGGGCACCACCAGGTCGCACGGCCCGAGGTTCCACAGGCAAAGTCTCTAGGCAGTGAAGCGGGATTGGCCAATAGCAGAGCAGGCCGGATAGGTCGTAGTCGCCTAGCGGAGGTTGGAAGCCGCCGGACTGCAATGCGCCCCGTTTCGGTCGTTCAAGTCGCCTTCACGCTGTCCCGAAAGCGGACGTGGTGCCAACCGGCAGTGCGGATTGCCATGAGCAGATCAGTTGATCGCGCCGAGCTCTATTTCCTTTCAGCCCTCGGCAGCGACCATGGCGCGAGCCGTGTTTACACCCGGACCACGGTGCGGAACATCAGCAGGCTGAGGGCCACCAGTACCACCAGCCCCGCGAAGGCCTGCCAGATTTTGGAGAATGAGGTCGAAAAGCCGATGAAAAAGCCCAGGCGATCCTCTGCCGTGACGAATTCGGCGACCACGGCGCCGATGATCGGCGATATCCCGCAATCAGGACGCCTCAACAGGGTGGCGGGGTGGCAGTTACCTGACAGCCTTGCGCTTCAAATCGGTCACTGGACGGAATTTGGCCATGCCTGAAGGCGGACACGCGACGATCACCCCAGTAAGCCAATATACCGCTGAACCGTTTTGATGAGCTGATGGTCCTTATTGAGAGGTCCATTAGTCAATGTCCTCTAAATCGCGCTCGAGATCAGCCATCTGCTCCCCGCCAGCCATCAGGTTCAGCACCTCCTCGCGCGTTTTTTCACCGCGGTGGAACTGCGCGGCGATCTTTCCTTGAATAAGGACGGAAAAGTCGTCCCCCACTGCCATGGCATGACGGGCATTGTGCGTGATGAAGACGATGGCGACCCCATTCGCCCGCGCCTGTCGCATGAACTTCAGCACTATGGCCGCTTCCTTGACGCCCAAGGCCGAGGTTGGCTCGTCCAAGATGAGCACTCGAGCCCCGAAATACATGGCCCGACCAATAGCGAGAACTTGCCGCTCGCCGCCGGACATGGTGCCGACTAGCTGATCACCATTTTTCACTCGCGTGATGCCGAACTTCTGCATCTGCTCAAGGGCGATGCGATTAGCCATCTTCAGATCGAGAACTCGCATAGGACCAAATCTGCGCACCGGCTCTGCGCCCAGGAAAAAATTGCGCCCAACGCTCATGAGGGGAATCGAGCCCACATCCTGATGCACCGTCGCGATTCCGAGTTTGCGCGCCTCGCGCGGGCCGCTGAAACGGATCTCCTTGTTATCAAACAGCACCATGCCGCGGCTTGCCGGGTGAAAGCCCGACAGAACCTTGATCAGGGTAGACTTGCCCGCGCCATTATCACCCAGAAGGCAGAGAATGCGGCCGGGGTGGACCTGCAGGGAGACATCGTCCAGTGCATGGGTCGAGCCAAATGTCTTGCTGACGCCGCGCAGTTCGAGAATGGGGTGGAGGTCCGTCATGGTTTAACCCTTCGGTGCCGCCAGGGCGAACCGGCGAATGTAATTGTTGGCCAGTACGGCGGCCCCCAGCAGCAGGCCAAGAAAGAGCTGGATCCAGTCGGTGCTCCATCCCGTGTAGAAAATGCCGGTTGAAATCACTCCGAAGATGGCGGTGCCGATGACGATGCCTAGCACGGACCCATAACCACCGCCCAGCAGCACACCACCGATGACCGCCACGATTGGCGCCTGGAACACGTACCCCATGCCGTATGTCGCATTGCCCGAATTCCACTGCACGCCCTGGAGAATGCCAACAAAGGCGGCTGCCATGCCCGTGCAGACAAAGAGAGTGATCTTTACCCGCTCGACCGGCACGCCGGCGCCGCGTGCGGCGGTGAGATTTCCGCCAGTTGCAAAGATCCAGTTGCCGAAACTGGTCCGGGCCAACGCGTAAGCCGCAACGAGCGCAATCAGGCCCCACCACAGGATCGAGATGTTTGCCTGTCCCCAGCGCGCGGAAAACAGGAACTTGGCGGCCGGGTCGGACACGATGGAGCTTGAGGTTACGTTGGCAATCAGCCGCGACAGACCCATGGCTGCGCCCAACACCACGAAATTGGTTGCCAGCGTCACAATGAAGGAGGCAACGCCTGTTCTGACCACGGCAATTCCATTGACCAGCCCGATGACGGCACCCATGAGCAGCGCAAGCCCGACCATCGGCCAGATCGGCATGCCAAGAAAATTGGTCCCGATGGCTACGACCATGGACGCCGCTCCCACCGTTGATCCGATGGAGAGATCGAACTCCCCCGCAATCATCAGCAGGCCAACCGGAATGGCGATGATCCCCAGTTCCGCCGCCAGGTTAAGCCATCCCGCCGTCCCGTTGATCGACACGAAGCCCGCCGAACTCGTCGTCAGGGCAAAAAACAGATAGGTGACCAGGAAGGCGGCAATGGCGCCGAATTCGGGCCGTCGTAGAAGACTTCGCATCAGGGCAATGCTTTCCCAGGTTAGATTGCGGCAATGACCCGGGCGGCCACGCGGCCACCCGGGGAGGTCCTATTGTCAGGAGGCGCCGCGGACGCCTGCGAACTCACGGTTGACTTCCAATGTCTTGTCGACATTGCTGCTGTCGATCACCAGCGGGCCCGTGGTCACGGCGCCAATCGGGTGCAGGCCGTAGCGCTGATAGAGCACCGCAGACTGGATCGACAGGTAACCCTGCAGGTAGGGCTGTTGGTCCATCGCAAAGGCGATTTCGCCCGACTTTATCGCTTCGAGCACTTCATTGGATAAGTCAGCGGTGCCAATGCTCACCTCGCCAACGCGCCCGACATCCTGAACGGCCCGCAGAGCGCTGATCGCTGGCTCTGCATTTAGTGTGTAGATGCCGTCAATATCGGCATTGGCCTGCAAGGTGCCCATAATTGACTGCTTCATCGCCTGCAGGTTGGTTGCTTCCCCCGTGCCAATCGTCTGGTAGATGGTTTCGGCCCCGGCTTCAGTCATGGCGGCTACATAGCCGGTGCAACGCGCTTCGACGGTCGGATTGCCTGGCACCTGGTTGAAACAAAGTCCCTTGGTGACGCCGCTCTCCGCCTGGATCTGTCCAGCCTTATAGCCCATCTGGTAGGGGTCTTCCCCGATGAAGCCGAGCGACCCGTTCTGCTCCCAAAGGGTCTGTCCCGAATTGTGGATGATTACTGGAATACCCTGCTCGGTGGCCTCCTTGATCAGTGGATCCATTCCGTCGGGAAAGAACTCGCCGACCAGTAGTATGGACGGATTGCGGCTGATGGCCTGCTGAAGCAGACGCGGATAGTCGCTGGTCATATTGGCGGTGTCTGTCACCGCGATGTACTGGTACTCCACGCCGTAAAGTTCTGCCGCGTCGTCGAAGCCCTGCTTTACCGCAGCAAAGAATGGCCAAGACAGCGGCCCGCTGACCACCAGGATCGGACCTTCCTCCTGCGCCTGGATAGGCGCGGTGGCAGCTATCGCCGTCAGCGACACGGCACAGGCCAGTCGCGTCAGGGCCCGGCGCGCAGTCGCAAATTGAAGTTGCATGTTCTCCTCCTCAGGATTGAATGAAAAACCAGCGACCGTTCAACGGTCTCCCCCGCTCATTCGCCTGCAGCAAACAGCAGCCAAACGGCCTTGTCAAATGATTAGTCAGAATGAATGAACAATTGACTTTGCAGAGTGGCCTACCTAGGGTCGGGCGAATCCTGCACCACATAACGCGCGCGCCATCTTGAGGAGAGACGATGAGGTCCGTACTTTGTTTCGGCGATTCAAATACTTATGGGCAGACATCGGCCGACACTCCTGATGAGCGCTTCGGTCCAACCATCCGCTGGCCCGGGGTCATGCGTGGCCTACTGGCACCGCACTGGCTGGTCATTGAGGAGGGTCTCAGCGGCCGCACCACCGTGAGCGATGACCCCATCGAAGGTCGTGAGAAGAATGGTCGTCGCTACCTCAAGCCTTGTATCCAAAGCCATAAACCACTGGATTTGGTGATCGTCATGCTGGGCACCAATGATCTCAAGGTGCGGTTTGGGAAGCCAGCCTCCGAAATCGCCATGGGCATAGGTGCGTTGGTTCAGGACATCAAGGAGCTGCGCGCCGGGCCGGGCGGACGCATCCCCGAGATCATGATCGTCTCGCCGCCGCCAATCCTTGAGGACCTGCATGGCTGGGAAAGCGTGTTCGATGGCGGGCGCGGGAAATCTCTATTGTTGGCAGCGGAATATTCGAGCATTGCCGACGCGATGGAAGTACACTTCTTTGATGCCGGTTCGGTCGTGAGCTCTAGCGATATCGATGGCTTCCATCTCGACGCCGATGGACATAAACGACTTGGCGTTGCAATGGCCGAAGCAGTTCTGGCTATTGGCTGGCCGGACCTGTGACACCTCGATCAATGAGAAAAACGAAGGGCCCAAATTGTGCCTGACATGCGTTTCGCGCCGCCAACGGCGATAAGAGTTGATGATCGGGTCGGCGGTCTCAATCAGATCAGTGTCCGCAGTTATAATGAGCGACTCGTCATGTCGCTGCTGCGTCAGCACGGCAATTTGTCCCGGATGGAGCTGTGCCAGCGCAGCGGATTGAGCGCCCAGACGATTTCGGTGATCGTACGCGCGCTGGAGCGGGACGAACTTGTGGTGCTTGGCGATGCGCAACGTGGTCGTGTCGGGCCGCCCACCACCCCTCTGTCGCTTCGCCCGGACGGCGCCTTCGCCATTGGCATGAAAATCGGCATGAAGAGCACCGATTTGATCCTGATCGACTTCCTCGGGCAGGTCCGCAGTCGTATCGGCTATATCTATGACTGGCCCGACGCCGAAGTCATTTTTGATCGACTAGGGTCTGACCTGGACAGATTGCGCGGAACTCTTTCGGCCGGTCACCAGGAACGGCTGACGGGTATCGGCATCGCCGTGCCGGAGGGCATAGAGAACCTCGACTTGCCCGACATGCCAGCGCATGCAGTCAAACGGTGGTCCGAAGTCAATTTCGAGACCGAGGTAAACACTATTGCTGGCATGGAAGTGCATATCCAGAACGATGTCACGGCGGCCACCGGGGCGGAAATGATCTTCGGCTCCGCGCGCCAGCTCGACGATTTTGCCTATATGTTCGTCGGCGGCTCCACCAGCTGCCGACTTGCGCTCGGCCACCGGATTTATGCCGGCCGCCCTTTCAAGACCAGTCCGCAAATGACGTCCCTGCGCGACTTGCATGACGCGATCAACGAGATTGAGCGGGACGAAGCCAATGCCATCTGGCGCGGCGATGAGCATTGGCCGGTATTCGGTGCCGCGCAATCTTACTGGCTCAAGAAATGTGCCACTGACCTCGCCGACGCGATCACGGCGCTTTCCAGCTTCGTTGACATCCGCATAGCTATCATTGACGGGCGCTTCCCCCGCTCAGTCGCAGGTGAACTGTGCGACCGGGTCGCTAGCTTATTGCAGCAAGACGTCCCTGGCGTTGCGGTGCAGCGTGGCGATATAGGCAGCCTCGGCAAAGCCGTCGGCGCAGCGGCGCTCTGCCTTCATTCCCGTTACATGATTGAAAATGCTCCCCTGGGTGCTTGAAGTACCATGCCCAGACTGGCTACCTGCAGGCCAACGCAGCAAACAGATGCGATGATTGGAGGCTGGTCTAGGATGGACATTGGGCCGTGTGGCCTCCACACACCTTCAGTCTACAGGTATGGCCTCGTCCGTAGGCAGGCACAGGCCATGTGTGGCAAATCGCCCTGCGGAGCATCTGTCCTCGGGAGTTACCACGATCCTAAAGCGGCACGTCTTCCACGGGGTAGGATACGAACGCCAGACGCTGGCTATCCGGCGACCAGGAATTTACATTGATTGTGCCTTGCCCCCCGAAAAACTGTGCCAGAACGCTGTAGTCACCGCCTTCCGGAGACATCAGGCGTAGTTCCACGTGCTTGTCGGTCGGATGTCCCTCCGTGTCTTCGGGGTAGCTCAGATAAACAAGCCATTGTCCATCCGGCGACAGGTGTGGGAACCAGTTGACGCGCGCATCGAATGTTAGTTGTTCCAAGCCACTGCCATCGGTGGCGTGCATTCGGAAAATCTGGGCGTGTCCGAGGCGCGACGCAGCCAGTTCGGAGTTGAAGTAGATCCACCGGCCATCCGGTGAGTATTCAGGGCCGTCGTTAGGGACGGTCAAATTGGTCAGGCGCGTATCGGGTCCGCCGGCAGAGGGAATGGTGAAGACATTGACCATCCTCTCGCCTGCCGGCTTTTCGACGGCAACGTAGGACAGGGTCGCTCCGTCGGGCGATATCCCGTGGAGGTAATAGTGGTGCGGGGTCGCATGGTTGTTCGACACCTTGCGCGGTGCGCCACCATTGACGGGAACGGCGTAAAGGTGCCCGTCGTCCGAGCTGACATAGACCGTCAGGCCATCGGGTGAAATCACGTGATCATTGTTGAGGTCATCAAGGTGGCCGCTGTCGATCTCTTGGGGCGCGCCGCCGACCGTTGGCATGCGAAAGAGCCTGCCCCCTGCGTTGAACACCAGCCACTTCCCGTCCGGGCTCCAATTGGGCGCTTCAATGACTTCGTCAGCGCTGAAGATGATCTCCTGCTTGCCATCGAGGTCGATGACTGTCAGCTTTGACAGCTGGCCCTTGCCGAGGCTGCGACCACGCCGGGGAAATTTGAAGCTCATTTCATCACCTTGAATATTTGCGGCGGCATCATCGGCCTCGTTTCAGACGGGGTCGAGGCCATCCCGGAAGTCGTTGAGATCGGCATCGACCGAAGACGGCGCGTCGATCCATTCCTGCATGACCTCGCCGGTGACGGGATCAAGATTGGGAATGGGCAACATCATGATCCGCTTGGCAGCGGCCCGACGCCCCTCTTCGGAGAGATGATCTTCCTGCATATTGTCCCAGTCGCGGCCATCGGGATAACCACCGATCATCATGACATCGTCGGAGTGCCCGACCATGCTATGCGAAACGCCGGCCGGCATAACGATGACGTCGCCAGCTGAGACGCGGATGGTAATACCGCCCTTGCCGAACAGCGCCACATCCATCCAGCCGCTGGCCACGCCCAGACACTCATGCGTGGTCGAATGGAAATGGGGGTAGGTATAGACGCCGGGATAACGCCAGTTGTTCAGCCAGCCGTTGGTCTTGAATCGCTCCAGCACTGCCGCCTCACTACCTCCGTTGATGCCACTGCGGTGCACAAGCAGCGGAAAGCGACTATTCGGCAGCATGCCGTTCGGCTTTGACCAGAACAGTTCCGGTGAGTTTGTGGACATGTCGAATTCCTTCTTGGTGATGGCCTATTCCGACAGCAGGCTTTGCAATGCCGCAACGACCAGATCGTGATCCTCCACATCTGGAAGTCCGCTGACTGCTGCAGCCCCCACCACGCCGACGCCGCTGACCACAATGGGCACGCCGCCGCCGCTGGCAGCATAGTCGGCGTCTGACAACCGGAAGCGGGTGGCAAAGTCCCAGCCATGCTGCTCGCACAGCAACCGCATATGGAGCGAGCTCTGGTGGAACCGAAGGGCGACGGCGCGCTTGCGTCGCACCCAGTCCGGGTTGTCGGGCGTTGCTCCGGGCATAAGCACGAAGAACACCGGTGTTGCCCCATGAGTTACCTCAATGGCCACGGGCAAATTGCGCCGGGCCGCCTCAGACTGCATATGTGCGCCCAGCGCCCAGGCCATGGCATAATCGAAGCGCGGCAACTGCAGGAGCGTCTGTTGCGCCTCGAGCTCTGCAATTGTTGGCGTGCCCATAGCCCGTTAAAGCCCCAGCGCCTTGAGATGATTGATGGACCGGCTGGCAAAGGCCTGCCAGTCGCTTGGGTTGTCGTGCTCGGTGACGATGTGATCGGCTGCCGTCTTGCCGAACAACGGTACCAGCGCCGCCCAGTCGATGATGCCATCGCCGGTGGCCGTCCAGCCATCATCCTGCTTTGTCCCCGGCGGCGCAGTGTCCTTGGTCTGGATGGCAACAATCCTGTCGGCGAAAAGTTTCAGTTCCGCTGCTGGGTCCGCACCGGCGCGAACGACCCAGCCGCAGTCGATCTCGAACTTTACCGAAGGGCCGCCGGCGGCAAAGATATGGTCAATGGGACGGCTGCCATCGTCCAGCGCCACGAATTCAAAATCGTGATTATGCCAGGCGACCATGAGGCCGTGCGGGGCGACCGCTTCCGCGCCGCGCGCCAGCTTTTCGCCCAGTGCCCGCCAGTAGGCAACGGTGGGTTCGCGCTCTTCGGCGGTCACATAGGGCGGGATGAGATAAGTCGCGCCAAGGGTCTGGGCGATCTCGATATAGCGTTGAGTTTCTCCGACAAGACCTGCCAGCGGCATATGGAAGCCGATACATTTCAGGCCCGCATCATCGAGTTGCCGACGGAATAGCGCCGGATCGGCTTCATAGGCCGGAAGCCATGGCTCGATGGCATCGTAGCCCATCGCCTTGAGGACGGGCAGCTGCGCCGCCAGTGGCGGAAAATTGCGCGATGAATAAAGCTGGTAGGCGATCGGATAGGTCATGGTAGCCCATTTGGTCGGTAGAGTGTTTCCGCCCCGACCAGTGCCGGGACGCATAGGCAGGAAGACCTGGCCTCAGGGCTGGGCTTCCTTGTCCTTGTCGAATTCCAGCAACTCGATCATCACGCCCAGATCCTTGACGGTGTCGTAGTAGGCGTAGCGCCCATGGCTGCCATCGAATTCGCCACGCTGCAGCAGGGGATGTCCTTTAGATTCAAGGTAGGCGTCGCGCTTGGTCAGGTTGCGGGTACGAAAGGCGATATGGTGGCAACCGGGACCCTTCTCTTCGAGCAGGTCACGCCAGGCGCTCTTTTCCGGACCGGGCTGCAGGAATTCGACGTCGATATTACCGAATTTGAACATCATGATCCGGCAGCCGACATCGGCGGGCTTGCCGCGATAGATGGCCTTGGCCTCTTCGGGTTCGGCAGCGCGACCTTCGGTCGGCATCGGTTTGCCGGTGAGATCGGCAAACCATTGCGCTGATTTCACCACGTCGTCGGTGACGAAGCAGATCTGCATAACTTCGTCTTCATCAAGCAGGCGCTTGTCCATTCGGATTGTCCATTTGCTGAGTTGGGAGGCGGGCGGCCCGATGCAAGCACCGGGTCGCCCTCCGCTGGGGGGAGACGTTTTTCGGCGATTAGCCGAGGATGGTTTCGTAGTTGTCCTGCATCTGTGCGATGGCATCATCAACAGTGATGGACGGATCGCTCCAGAAGTTGAACACCACGTCCCAGATGGAATTCTGCCAGTCGGCATCGCTCATCGAGTGCGGGTTCTGCACCTGGTGAGCTGGGTCTGCCAAGATTTGCAGCACTTCGGCCGAGCAGGCATCAAGCGCCGATTCCGGCGCATCGAGGCGCACTGGGGTCGAGCCCTTGGCCAGCGCGAATTCGGCCTGAACTTCCGGGTCAACAACGACTGAAGCAAAGTCGAGTTCGGCCTGGTCCATTTCCGGCGACTGGCCGCCGAGCAGGCCCCAGCTATCAACCGTGGCCACAACGGCCTTAGCACCTGGGATCTGAATACAGCCAAAATCGGTGCCTGCGACCTTGCCGGCTGCAGTCCACTCTCCCTTCATCCAGTCGCCGTGGATCTGCATCAGGGCCTTGCCGGTGATGACCATATTGGTCGTCACGTTCCATTCACGGTTGGCCGAACCTTCGTCTGTCGCTTCCTGGAAACGGCGCAGGGTCTCGAGCAGATTGCGCATTTCAGCGCTGTCCAGCACCGCCGGATCGGGCTCTGCACCATAGACGCCGTTGTAGAAGTCGACGCCACCAGTGGCAGCCGCCAGAGCATGGAACAGATAGCCCACCTGCCACTGCTGACCGCCAATCGCCAGCGGCACATAGCCGGCATCGCTGACCTT
This sequence comes from Devosia sp. CAU 1758, assembly GCF_054482695.1. Taxonomy (NCBI): domain Bacteria; kingdom Pseudomonadati; phylum Pseudomonadota; class Alphaproteobacteria; order Hyphomicrobiales; family Devosiaceae; genus Devosia; species Devosia sp. CAU 1758. The sequence goes on from NZ_JBTLRJ010000001.1 coordinate 341,661, forward strand.
CTGGAAATCGGCAAACATGGCATCGAGCGAGTCCCAGGATGCGGGATCAACTCCGGAGGCCTTGGCGACTTCCATGTTGTAGTAGGCCATGCCGTCGATATGGAGCGCGGTCGGGATCTTGACGATCTCGCCATCGACGGAGATCGATTTGGCGACGGCCAGCGGCAAGTTTTCGGTAATGCCCTGTTCCTCAAAGAACTCGGTTACAGGACGACCGAAACCGAGGCCCGCCAGATCGCGGAATACGCCGGGATTGGATTCCATGAAGACGTTCGGGGGACTGCCGCCGGTCACCAGGTTCATCAGGTTCACATTGGAGCCGGTGTCATGGGGAATGGCAATGTCGGTCCAGGTGTGACCCTTGGCTTCAATGCCGCTCTTGATGACATTGAGCGCCGCCACTTCCGGGCCCGAAGACCAGGAATGATAGACGACGATTTCTTCAGCATACGCTGAAGCGCTCAGAAGCAGCGCCGCGGTCAGTCCAGCTAGAGATTTCTTCAGCATCGTTTGTTTCCTCCCTTACGATGGTTCGTTCACATCCGCCGCCCGGTCTGGGCGTCGAAGAGATTGGCTTTGCCGCTCAGGAAATCGACCGAAACACTGGTGCCGGGCTTCAGCCGGCTTGCAGCGTCGGGGGCGACCCGAAGGGCAAGCAATTGGTTGTCGAGCTTGAGATAGACGGTTGCATCCGAGCCCGTGCGCTCGGTGTATTGTACCGGCAGGGTGAAGCGCGCGGCAGCGTTCGCTTCCGCCACATCGGGCGCCCCGAAGTGCTCGGGCCGCAAGCCGACAATGACTTTTGCGCCGTCCGTGGGCGTCTCTGCGAAATCATAGCCTGCAAGGTCCAGGGCGACCCCCGATGCCAGCTCGGCGGTGATTGAGGCCCCGGATACTTTCAGGGTCGCTTCGCGCAGGTTCATCGCCGGTGAGCCGATGAAGCCGGCAACGAAAAGATTGGCCGGACGCTCGTAGATTTCGTCGGGAGTGCCAAACTGCTGGATCACCCCCCCATCCATCACCGCGATCTTGGTGGCCATGGTCATGGCTTCGATCTGGTCGTGGGTGACATAGACAATGGTGGATTTCAGCTCGTCGTGAAGTTTCTTGATTTCGAGCCGCATTTCCGTGCGCAGCTTGGCATCAAGGTTGGAAAGCGGCTCGTCGAACAGGAAGACGCCGACATTCTTGACCAGCGCTCGGCCGATGGCGACGCGCTGGCGCTGACCGCCAGAAAGTTGTCCGGGCTTACGATGCAGCAGCGGCTCGATCTGGAGCAACTTGGCGGCCCAGGCGATACGCTTTTCAACTTCGTTCTTCGGCAGCTTGCTGGCGGACAGGCCAAACTTGAGATTGCCGTGAACGGTCTTGGTTGGATAGAGCGCATAGGACTGGAACACCATGGCCAGCCCACGATCCTTGGGGTCCAGATCGGTGACATCACGATCCCCGATCATGATGCGCCCGTCGCTCACTTCAAGCAGACCCGCCAGCAGGTTGAGCAGGGTGGTCTTGCCGCAACCCGAGGGCCCCAGCAGCACCAAAAAATCACCATCGTCCACGGACAGGTTGAGGTCATTGAGCACGGTCATCGAGCCATAGCTCTTGACGATATGTTCGAAGCTGACTGTCGGCATTTTGGTTATCCCTTGATGGCGCCGGCGGTGACGCCCTGCACGAAAAGTTTGCCCACCACGAAATAGACGACGAGCGGTGGAATGGCGGTCAGCAGGGCCGCAGCCATGTTGTGGGCATAGTTTGTCGTGCCGGTTGAGATGGTGACGAGATTGGCGAGGTTGACCGTCATGGGCTGGCCATTAAGGCCGCCAAAGGTCACCCCGATCAGATAATCGTTCCAGATCGAGGTGATCTGCAGGATCAGTATGACGATCAGGATGTTACCGCTCATGGGCAGGATGATCTCAACGAAGATCTTCCAGAACGACCCCGAATCCATCACCGCAGCGCTCATGATCTCCTGGGGAATGTCTTTGTAGTAATTCCGGAAGATGAGCGTCAGCACGGGCATGGCTAGTACGGCATGGACAATCGCCACACCCCAGAGCGTGCCATAGACCTTGATGCTCGATGTCATCACGATCAGCGGATACATGATGATCTGGAACGGCACAAAGGCGCAGATGAAGAGGAGGAACAGGAACGAGCCAGCCCAGCGCACATTCCACAAGGCCAGGGCATAACCGGTCACCATCGACAGCCCGATAGACAGGATCAGCGAGGGGAACAGGATCATCACCGAGTTCAGAAAGCCGACCTTGAGGCCGTTACAGTTGATCCCGGAGCAGGCCTTATTCCAGGCGTGGTCCCAGGCGTCGAGGCTCCAGACCTGGGGCAAGGCAAAAATGGCGCCCTCGCGGATCTGGTCCATCGATTTGAACGAGGTTACCACCACCACATAGAGCGGGATGCAGAAGAACAGGGCGCACATCGACAGGAAGACGATAATGGCGATCGACTGCGGGGTGATGCCCTTTTTCTTGCGTACAAAATACGGCGCGCGGGCGACGGGCACTTCGGTGGCGCCAACAGCGCGTTCGGATACGGACATCTGACTCATCGAGCAGCTCCCTTGCGTTGCTGCCAGGCGGTGAGCGCAACCAATGGCAGGAAGACGATCAGGGTGATGACCAGCATCATGACGGCCGCGGCGGACGCATAGCCGAGGTTGGATTTGGCTGAGAGGGCGTTGATGGTGAAATAGGCTGGCACCCAGGTGGATTGTCCGGGACCGCCGTTGGTCATGGCGACCACCACGTCATAGGCCTTGATGACACCGAGCGAGAGCAGGATGGCGCAGGTGATGAAGGTGAACTTCATCATCGGAATGACGATCTCGAGATAGAGTCGCCACAGCGGAACCCCATCGAGCTTGGCGGCGCTCCATATCTCGGAGTTGATGCCTTTCAGACCCGCAAGCATCAGGGCCATGTAAAAGCCTGCGCTCTGCCAGACCGAGGCCAGAATGATGGCGTACATGGCGGTGTCGGGCTGGGCGAGCCAGTTGAAATCTATGTCCCAGCCCAAGCTACGCAGGAACGCCTGCGCACCCAATGTTGGGTTGAGAATCCAGCGCCAGGCGGCACCAGTGACAATTAGCGAGACCGCCAGGGGATAGAGAAAGACCGTGCGAAACAGGCTTTCGCCACGCTTTTCCTTGTCGATCATCGCTGCAAGGATGAAGCCAAAGACAATGGCCAGAGCACTGCCCAGTCCAAGCACGATCAGGTTGCGCAATGAGATTTCCCAGCCGGCATCCCTGAACAGCCGGTCGTACTGCCGTCCCCACTCGGACCAGTCGATCCCGTACTCCGGTAGCCGCCGGCTCCGGGTAAAACTCAGATATAGCGTCCACAAGATCGAGCCGACAAACGCGACCAGCGTCACGGCTACTGCTGGAACCAGCGCAGCCTGCGGCGATATGCGACTCCAGCGCATGGATTTCATCAGTTCCTCCCACCACGCTATCGCGATTCGATGGGCTCCCTCGTTTCTGGTGCAGCGGGTTTGTTCCGCTTGCCTTCGTATTAGCGTTAATCTAAGTTCATCTCGGTTGGGCCGTCAACACTCTTTTTGGTGGCGCTCAAAACAAGGGTGAATGCCCAGGAGATACAGGGGAGGTCCCGTGATCGGAGACGCAATACCGAAGCTCGGCTTCGGCACCTATGGCCGCACTGGCTCTGACGGAATCGCTGCGATGTTGATCGCACTTGACGTCGGTTACCGGCATCTGGATACGGCGCAGGACTACGGCAACGAGAGCGAAGTCGGCGCTGCAGTGGCGCGCTCCGGGTTGTCCCGGAGCGACATCTTCGTGACTACAAAGATCGCGCCGCGACACTATGCCAAGGGCGCGCTGATACCGTCGCTGCGCGAGAGCCTGGATCGGCTGGGATTGGACCAGGTCGATCTTACCCTTCTGCACTGGCCCTCTCCAAACGAAGATATTCCGCTGGGCGACTATGTCGAGCAGCTCGGAGAAGCCGGGAAGGCCGGGCTTTCCCGCTTTATCGGCGTGTCAAATTTTACCATCGACCTGCTCCAGCAGACCTCCGGCATCCTTGGAAAATCAGCGATTGCCACCAATCAATTTGAACTTAATCCGCACATGCAGAACAAGCGTTTGGCCGACTACTGCGTTGCCAACGGCATTCTGGTCACCTGTTATCTGCCCATCGCGCACGGCACATTGGGCGACGACCCGGTGCTTCAGCGCATCGCAACGACCCATGGCGCCACCATTGCACAGGTGGCGCTCGCCTTTGAGTTGGCCAAGGGCTACGCGGCGATCCCGACGTCCAGCAAGGCCGAGCGTATCCGCGAAAACTTCGCCAGCCAGTCCATCTCATTGAGTGCGGACGAGCTGCGGGACATCGAAATGATCGATCAAGGACGTCGCCGGATTGATCCCGAATGGGGTCCTGACTGGGATGTATGAATGCAGTTGAATGGCGTCAGTTTTTGTATTAGCGATGAGATAGGTCATCAGTTCTGACCCAAATGCCACGGCAAGGTCAGCGTCAAAAATACTTGGAGGATACAATGAAGGGCATAACTGGATTTGGTCACCTGGCCATCAAGGTCAAGGATCTCGATCTGTCGCTGGATTTCTGGGAGAAGCGGCTCGGCTTTCCCGAAATGTTGCGGCTCAAGAACGACGACGGCAGCACCTGGCTGGTCTATCTGCGAATTACCGACGACGTTTTTCTTGAGGTCTTCCCAGGCGCCGAAAATGATCGCGCGCCAGGGTGGAACGCCAATGGCGCAAATCATCTTTGCCTCACCATTGATGACCTGGATGCCACCGTGCAGCGCATTCAGGACGCTGGTATTGTCCTCACGTCGCAGATTTCGATGGGACTTGACGGTAATCGGCAGGCATGGATCGAAGATCCCGATGGCAATCGGATCGAACTTATGGAAATGAACCCTGATTGCCTACAGCTCAAGGCAATCGCACGGCTGCATGAGGAAGGCCGCTAGCACCAATTGAAGCAAGGTGGTGCCGGCCTTTGTCGGCGTCACCACAGGGGCGGGTACGATCCATGGGCAAGGCCACGGTTCGGCTAAAGGATATTGCCGACAAGACCGGCTTTTCGACCAATACAGTGTCGTTGGCGCTGCGCGACAGCCCGCGCATCCCGGCTGAAACACGCGAGTTGATCCACCAAGCGGCGGCTAGCCTCAATTATCTGCCCAACTTTATCGCCAAATCACTGGTGAGCCGGGAAACCAAGACAATTGGTCTGGTTCTCACCGACATCACCAATCCCACCCTGACTCACACCGCACAAGCCATCGAACTGGCTCTGGCCGAACGCGGCTACGCAACTCTGTTCGCGACATCCAACAACAATCTGGCGGAAGAAAAGAAGGTGCTAGAGCTGGTGCGTTCACGCCAGGTTGACGGCATCCTCATTTACCCGACCAGCCACCGGCAGATACAGCACATCCGAGCGTTGCGCCTGGCCAATTATCCGGTGGTCATGCTGGTCGGCGATCCGGATTCGGGGCTGGACGCCGTCTGCGTTGATGAAATGCGCGGGGCCTACAAGGCCACAAAGCATCTCGTTGATATCGGTCACAAGCATATCGGTCTGATCGACAGCGCGAATCCTTTGGGGAATCTGGAAAAGCGCCAGGGTTATGCGCAGGCTTTGACTGAGGCCGGCATTGAAGTCGACCTTTCCTTGACCGTCGACCCCCGTGGGCACTCGGTGGTGCGGGGCTATCTGGCCATGGATTCGTTGATGGCTGGGCCGAAACGGCCCACCGCTGTCTTTACGGCCAACGACTCGCTGGCCCTGGGTGCGCTGCGCTGGTGCATCAAAAATGGCCACTCCGTCCCGCGTGACCTTGCCATTATTGGCTTCGACAATATCGAGTTTGCCGAACACGCGGTGGTCCCGCTGTCCAGCGTCAACTATCCCGTCGACATCGTCACCGAACTAGCCGTTGAGCGCTTGATGTCTCTCATTGGCAGCGGTGAAGACCTGCCACATCCTCGCGTTACCCAGATAGATCCCGAATTGGTGGTCCGGGACAGCACATTGGTCAGAAGCTCAGTCATCAATTGATCGCGACGATCCGAACTGGGTGAAAGCTTCTAAAGGCACATCGACAGCGAGCGCCGCTGGGGTGTCGGCTTATGCCCGCTTCGCAAGTATTGCGGTCAGTCCTCTTACGGCCCCGCTGAAGGCGTTGCAGAAGAATATTGTGGGGCAGGGGGGCAACGATCAGCGGCCCCACCGCAAGTGAGGCCGCACGAGATGATGACGGCGGCTCAGGATCCCGGTTCGAAAACGGCAACCGGACAGTCGGCAATTCCAGGATCGCTTCTCTTCCAAAGAGCGCATCCGGACCATCGTCGATGCGCCTATTTCAGACACCCAGTTGACCTTTTGGCTTTTCTAGAAGCGGACGGTCCGCCCACGTCGCGGTAGTTGCAACAACTGGGTGTATTGCTGACAGTTCGGTTTTAGATCAATGGCGGCATGATTATCTCGGATGGACCCATCAAAGCGCACGGACTGACGAAGTTTTTGGCAGCCCGATGCCAGCACCGAGAAATCTCCAAACAAAATCGAATAACTTACTTGAGTTGAGTTAATCGTGCTCTCATAGTCTACTATGAACCGTCGTTCAAGCCGGCCGGAGGGGTCTGTTGTCGGCGGCTAGAGAGGAAGAGAAAAATGACACGTTTGACGCGGCGCACCTTTATTGCCACGGTCCCGCCATTGCTCGCCGCCACGCAAATTCCGGCATGGGCTGCCCCCGCCTCTAATCTTGACCTTATCGCGGAGCAGAAGGGTGAGCCCGCTATAATCAAGCTTTATCGTCAACTTGAGCGCCTGACCTCGACCATGACGCTCATGACCACGGGTGCCCACCCGGACGACGAGCCCAGCGGAATGCTGGCTGCCCTGCGGCACGTTTATGGCATCCACCCGGTGCTCTACTGCATCACGCGCGGCGAAGGCGGCCAGAATGCCATCGGGCCTGAGCTCGGTTCTGTTCTGGGCGTGTTGCGTACGCGCGAAATGACCGAAGCTTCTCGGTCTCTTGATGCCTCGTTGGTCTTCGGCAGTCAGGGGCATCACGACCATATGCACGATTTCGGGTTCTCCAAGGACCCCAACGCGACGATCGACCGCTGGGGTAGGGACCGTGTGGTAGAGCGCATGACTTGGGCGGTGCGGAAATACCGGCCCGACGCCATCATGAACTGCTTCCTCGACGTGGGCGGTCAGCATGGCCACCACCGCGCCGCCAACGTCGCCACCTTTATCGTTGCCGGTCTTTCGGGCGACGAAACAGAATTCCCCGAACAGATCGCTGCGGGCCTCAAGCCCTGGACCGTGCCCAAGATCTACCAGCCGGCATGGGGCGGCGGCGGCGGCGTCTATGACGACGAAACCCCACCCCCGCCAACGACACTAGTCGTGAAGGCTCCCGAGCGCGATCCGATCTCGGGCGCTACCTTCCCGCAGATGGGAGAATGGTCCCGTTCGTGCCACTTGACGCAGGGCATGGGTCGCTGGCGGCCCGATCCGCAGACCGAATGGCCGATCAACTTGAGCTGGGCCAGTGTCGGAGAAGCTGGGCAGAACGAAAGCGACATTCGCCAGGGCATTCTAGCCACACTTGGTCAGATTGCTGAGGTGGATGGCATGCCGGCGTCGGCTGCTGACGCATTACGCAATGCCCAGGGGCTGATCGATGAAGCCATAGACGATTATGGTGACCCGGTTGGTGTCAGCGGCAAGCTGGTTGAAATTGCCAAGTCTTTGGCTGAGGCGCGTTCCGCATTGCCCTCCGAACTCGAGGACAACATTGCCCACCGCCTTGATCGGAAGATCAAGGAAACCGATCTCGCGCTGGCCACCGCTGCAGGCATGAACATCCGCGCCTACACTGATGGCGGCGACCTGCGTCCGGGTGATGAGATTATCGTCAAGACGCAGGTCGACGCCCCAGATTCCGTCAGTGTCGAAAAGGTGGAAGTGATCACTCGCGAAGGGATTTCCAGCACTGAGAGCGGTGAACACGATGTCACAGTCAGTGTCGCCGATGACGCTGACTTGACCAATCCGCTCAACGAGCAGTTCGACCCGCTCGGCGGCAATGGCGACGCTTTCGTGCGTCTGACGGCCCTCATTGATGGGCATCAGGCTGTGCTCGATATCGACCTTGAAGATGCCTTGCGCGTCTTGCCCGAGGCCTCACTCGAGCTAAAGCCTGAGGCTGTGGTGTTCAACACCGAAACCGAAATTGCACCGGTCGAAATGACTGCGGTGGTTTCGGGCGGCACGACGGCCGATCTAGATTTTGATCTGCCAGAAGGATGGTCGATGAACGCAACAGGCGAAACCGGCGCCGAAGCTGGCTCGTACGACCTGATTCCACCTTCTGATCTTGGCACCACCCGCATTACCATCGCGCCCAAGTTGTTGGGCAAGCAGTCTTACGCCATCAACGTCTTCAGCTATCCCCACATTGGTCGCTCCGTCGTGCCCACGGAGGTGGCGGTACCGGTGCAATCGGTGGAAGCGATTATCCCAGAAGGGCAGATCGGCTATATCGGCGGTGGCAACGACAATGTCGCGATCTGGCTCAAGCGTCTTGGTGTTGATCTCGTTGAGCTGACTCCATCCGATATGGAGTCCGGCGCCTATCGTGATCTCGATACTCTGGTGGTCGGCATTTTCTCGTTCGGTCGGCGTCCAGACCTGATCGCGGCGTTGCCGGGCGTCCATGAATGGGTGCAAAATGGTGGGCACCTGCTCACGCTTTATCACCGCCCCAGCGATGGTTGGAACGACAACACCGTTCCTCTGGCCTATCTCAAGATCGGCTCGCCCTCGATCCGCTATCGCGTCACCGACGCCGAGGCGGTCGTGGATGTGCTGGAACCCGACCACCCGCTACTCACCTATCCCAATGCCATTGGGCCTGAAGACTGGGCCGGTTGGGACAAGGAGCGCGGGCTCTATTTCGCTGCTGAATGGGACGACGTCTACGTGCCGCTTCTGAGCATGAGTGATCCCGGCGAGGAGCCACTGATCGGCTCGCTGCTTTCCGCCGAAATCGGCGAGGGTCGCCACACGCATACGAGCCTGATCCTGCACCACCAACTCGACAAGTTGACTCCAGGCGCCTTCCGTCTGATGGCCAACCTCATCCAGCCGGCCAAGCGCCAGAGCTGACAATATTGGCTCGCGCCGGCCTCCCGGGACGCGAGCCGATTTCGCCGCAATCCTCCCGCGGCACAAGACCCCCGGTTGACTCTGGCCGGGGGTCTTTACGGGTTGGATTTGGGGCCAGACCGGCGATCAAGTCGGCTGGTGAGGACAAGGGCACCCACAATGATGGCAATCCCTATACCCGTCGTGACTGCCGGAATTTCACCGAAGGCCACGAAACCACCAAGGCCGGCGAGCACTATGGACAGGTAGCTGATGGGCACCAGCAGGTTTGCAGGGCTGCTCTTATAAGCGCGCAAGTAGCAATATTGTCCAGTTTGCGCGAGGACGCCGATGGCCAGCAGAAGCGGCCAATCGGAAGCGGCGACTGGCTGCCAGCTCCAAAGGGCTGGGATGCCGGTAAACAGCGCCAGCCCCATCGTGTAGAACACCATCAGCACAGTGGTATTCTCACCCGCGAGGGCTCTGGTCTGCACGGTGGCAAGCGAACCAAAAACCACCATAACCAAGGCTGCGACAAGGCCGGCATTCCAATTGATCTCGCTGGGGCCAACCATGACCAGCACACCTAAAAAGCCTATGCCCGCGCCGATCCAGCGCCAGCGTCCCGATTTCTCGCCCAGAAGCAATGTCGCCAGCGCCAGGACGACCAGCGGGCGCATGAAGCCAATGGCATTGACAAGGGCCAGAGGCAGGGCCGTCAGCGCTGCAAAATTGGCATTGAGGGCAATCGTGTTGCACAAGACGCGGAAGCTGTGGCGTTTCCACTGGCGCGTCTGCCGCAGGGCATGGCGATGGCGCCAAGCCAGGGGCAATACGCTGACCAGTCCGATCAGAGAGCGGATAAAAACCATCTGCACAGCGGGGTAACTCGCGCCACCGAGCTTGACCAGAACGGTCATCACCGTCACCAGCATCATGTCGCTCATCAGCCAGGCAACGCCCGCGCGCGAGGAGCCGGTGACGCCCATGGTCAGGCGGTCTGCAGCAAGTTCGCCATGATCCGGAACGCGCCGGGAACGAGTTTGTCCATCTGATGGTGCAGCGCGAGGCTCGTATGTGTATGTCGGCCATTTCCGATTGCTGCCGACAGTAACGATCCCTTAAGCGGCTTCTCGCCTTCGTCATTCAACGCGAGGAGCGGCACATAGGCATCGTCCCATGAGGCAGCGAAATAGAGCCCGCGTTCCTTGTCCCAGTGCTCGAAATCGGCGGCGGATATGGTGTTTGGACCGGACAACAAGGTGTGGCCCGGCTCCAGGATCGTCACCGGCGCTGCTGGATTGGTGACGCGCCAGCGGAGTGACGGGCTGCCAATGCGAAGGGGGAGTGGCGGCGTGGAATCGGGGTGCCAAGCATCGCTGGGCCGGTGATAAAGCGTGACGAGATGGCCGCCCTTGCGCACCCACTCGTGCAGCATGCGAGTTGCAGCCGCCAAGTCTGGCCGGGCGCCGAAGGCGAAAATGCCGATGACAATCGTGTCGAAGCGACCAAGATCACCCGCGATGGCATCGCTATCGAGCGCCGTAACCTGCGCGCCCATGCGCTCGAGCCAGAGCCCCACCCGGTCGGAGCCGGCGCCGACATATCCTACCTGCGTGTCTGGCACTTTTAGGTCCAGTGACAGAATGTCGAGACTTTGCGGCCCTGCGAAGCGCGTATGGCCGATATGGGGGTAAGCAATCGGAGTGATCGAAAAGGCCTGAGCGCCATCGATTGTCAGCGGCAGGCTGTGCCGGCCAGCTTCGAGATCGGGGGTGACAGCGAGCACGAGGCCGGCCGCATCGCTTCTGATGACGACACCCTTGGTGCCGGTAACGGACATAGAGGCGGAGACAGTTCCCTTAATCGCAATTGGATAGGTGCCGGCTCCGCCCAGCGGAACGATCAGGGCCTCGGGCGCGATGGACAGACTGTGCTCTGGATCGATCTGTAGCGGCTCTTCTGTGTCGACCATGAAGCGGATGGTCTCGCCATTGATCGTAGCATTGACCTCGAGATAGGCGAGCCCGTTGCCGCCGAGACTCTGCCAGTCCGGACGAAAGGCATTCGTCACCTTGGCATCGGCGTTAGCGGTCAGGGCAATGACGGAGCGACCACCGATTTGCGCGTCGCGTGGCGAAGCGGCAATTGACGGGTCGGCGTGGACGCTGAGGTGAACGGCTGTCGCCATGCCCAGTTGAACTTCCGCTATGATATCAACGCTGCCACCCGGGACTATCATTGGCTCGGAAAGCGCTACCGAAATGTCGATACCGGCGGCCAGTGCCATGGCTGCGTCGATTTCCTCCTGTTTACGCAAGAGTCGATGAGCGTGTTCTTCCGCCACCGTGGGCAGGGCCGCAACGATAGCGCTGCGCGCCTCGACCAGCCCTTGGAAAATAGCGTCGCCTTCAGGGAAGCTGGCAGTAGCCCGATCAATGGCCGCATCGGCCTTGGCTAGGAACGACGATTCGCCGAGATCGGCCAGACGGGCAGGAAGCCCGGCAAAGATACCGGGTTCTGAACTGCCGCCGACGAGATGAAGCGACCAGGTTGAATGGGGCGGGAAACGCCAGAAGCCCATGTTCTGGCTGGCATGGTAGGCGCGCGAAACCTCGCCGAGCCGGTCAAAGCTCATACCCGTCGCGGCATCAACGCCGCGCGCGGTGACAAGTGTTGTCGCCGGGGGCGGAGGCACCTCGTCGTCATAGGTATCGCCGCCGCCCGACCAGGCTGGCAGATAGAATTTGGCAACACGCCACGGCGAGAGCCCCTCGATCTCATAAGCGGCATCGGCAGCCAGAGCGATGGCACGCTCGGCCGCTTCGGTCATCGCCCTGTGGTGGCCATGTTGGCCAGGCACATCCAGAAATGTTGGAATGATGATATCGGGCCGGAACTGGCGATAGGCGCGGACGAGCCGGTCGATAATGCGCTCCTCCCCCCAACGGCTGAGGGTGTCGGAGCCGGATTTGGAAAAGCCGAAATCATGGACAGAATCGTCCGGTCCGTGACCCAGCCAGGCTATATCGGCGTCGATGACGCGCGCTGCTTCCTCCATTTCGCGCGACCGGATCACGCCCAGCGCGCCCAACCGTTCCGGGCCCAGAACACTCTGTCCGCCTTCGCCGCGCGTGGAGCAGGCCACCACGATGCGTGCGCCATGCTGGTGGCGCAGCGTCGCCAGCATTTCATTATGCTCGTCGTCGGGGTGAGCGCCCGTGTTCATAATCGTGACGGTAGAGCCCAACCTGCCGAGCGCGCGGTGGAGGGAAACCAGCCGCGGGGAGGCGGCGCGGCGGTGCAGGCGGTCTCGATCAGGCAGCATTGGGCAGGTCCGGTTGTGCAGTTCAGCGGGTTGGGTCGGCGGTGCTGAGGTGGGGGGAGACGGTGTCAAGAAGCGGCAGCGCGGCAGCGCCAAGTGCTGCGGTAAGTTGGCCGGTCTGGCCCCGGATCACGCGCGGCATGGGCCGTTGCTGCCGTGTCGCCACAGAGACTGGCATGGGATCGAGCGCCGCAATGACCGCCTCAAGGACGGAGTCTGGCAGGCCGCCCCCAAAGATTACGGTTTCCGGATCGAAGATATTTTCGAGCATTGCCACCGTCGGGGCCAGGTAGTCGGCGGCCACCGCAATCCAGTCGAGCAGCGTCTGATCGCCAGCATCATGCAGCTTCTGGATATCATCGACGTTGGCCACATATTCGCCGGCCATGGCGAGCCGCTCGCGCAGTGCGAAGACCGAGACGAAGCGCTCAAGGGCGCCCGCGGGGCCATAGCGAACATTGCTCTTGCTGTTGCGCGGCACCAGGCCAACATGGCCGATTTCGCCGGCATTACCGAAGGCGCCGCGCAGGGGGCGCCCGTCCTGGATGACGCCGAGGCCCAGTCCAACGCCGAAATAAAGATAGCAGAAGCTGCCCAACTGACGGCCCGCGCCGTAAAGGCGTTCGCCAACGACGGCGGCGGTCGCGTCGTTGTCGACGACGACGTGCTGACCGGTTGCCTTGGCGAACAGGGTGGTGGGATCAATGCCGGTCCAACCGGGCAGGGTGGCGGGTCCGACAGAACTCATGCCCTCAACTTCGAAGGGCCCTGGCATTACCACGCCAATGCCGAGCAGCTTGCTGCGGTCGGCCCCCAGTTCCTTTTCGAGCCGGACCACCTCCTTGGCAACGAGGCCGGGAACGACATCGGGACCCGCATCCGTCAGCGGGACAATCGACTGGCCCCGTATGCCGCCGGACAGATCCAGCAACGCGGTCACGATGTGATCGGCAGCGATTTCTACGCCTGCCGTCAGAGGTCCGTTTGGGTTGACGGCGAATTGGATCGGTGGCTGACCACGCCCTGAGCGTAACCGCCCAAGCTCGATCAACAGGTCTTCCTCGAGCAATTCATCGACAATGTTCGCCACAGCCTGAGGGGTGAGGTGGGCGCGGCGGGCGATCTCGGTTCGCCCTAAATGTTCGCTCATTCGAATAACTTCGAGAACCACGCGCCGGTTATGCGCGCGATTTCGTTCCGGATTTGAACCGATGGCCATGCGTTGGCGCAAATTCGTCTTGTCACGGTTGCTCAATCCAAACGCCCTCCCTTGGCTCTCCACACGATAGAACAGGCTCATAATAACTCAAGTAGATTATTTTATTGACAAGCCGGCCGTATTTATTCGACGCTGGTGTCAGGCTTAGGCGGGGTCCGCTCACGCTCATGGAGAAGCCGCCGGAAGGCTGGCGGTCAGATGGAGGTTTACAGGAATGACCAACAAAGCAAAATTGGCCGGGCTGGCCGCAGGCGTTAGCCTACTGGCGATGAGCTCCGCTCAGGCGGTGGAAATCGAGTATTGGCAGTATGTGTTCGATAGCCGCATCGAGGCGATGGACCAGCTGATCGCCAATTTCGAAGAAGCCAATCCGGACATCACCGTCAAGCACACCACATTCCCCTATGCCGATTACCAGACCCGCGTCGTTGCGGCCAAGGTTGCCGGCCAGGGTCCTGACGTCGTGCAGCTGTTTTATGGCTGGACCGACCAGTTCGTGAATGGCGGACTGATCCAGCCTCTGGATCCAGCCGTGTTCCCGCATGACGAAATCGAATCCGATTTCTTTCCGATTGTCTCGGCCATGAAGCGCGGCGACGACTACTACGGCCTGCCCACGGCAGTGCGCTCGCTTGCCCTATTCTACAACAAGGCGATCTTTGAGGAAGCCGGTATCGAGGCTCCGGATACTCTGGATGAGTTGCTGGCCGCGGCCGAGGCGACCACAAAGCGTGACGGCGGTGGCAATATCACGTCCGCCGGTATCACGATGGACATGGCCGGCCAGGACCACCACTGGTGGCGCGAAGTCCTGGTGCGCCAGATGGGCGGCGAGCCCTATGACGCCGACGGCAATGTCGCCTATGACAGCGAAGCCGGTGCTGAAGCGCTGAAGTTCTATACCGATCTTCAGACCGAGCAGAATGTTGGTCTCATTGGCTTCATGGATGAGGGCCAGGCCGCATTCCGTGCGGGCATGGCGGCGATGACCATCGACGGCACGTTCCGTCTCGGTGCCTTCGCCAATAACCCGTTTGAATGGGGCGTGGTGGAACTCCCGGCTGACGCCAATGGCCTGCGCTCGAACTATTCGAGCTATTTCGCTAATGGCATCGGTGCAACCGCAGAGGGCGAAGAGCTCGAAGCTGCCCAGAAGTTCCTGGCCTACATTTCTTCGGCCGAGGCAATGGAAGTCTGGCTCGAAACCGTGGGCGAGCTTCCTGCACGTCGCGATGTAGCTTTAACTGACGCGAACCTTGAAGACCCAATCCTTGGACCTTTCCTCAAGGGTCTCGAATACGCCCACACCACCCAGTTCTATGACGAAGCGGCCCAGCGCCAGACCGCGATTGACATGGTCAACCGGGTGTTGCTCGAAAACCAGTCGATTGAAGACGCGATAAGCCAGGCCGCACAGGCTGAGCAGGCGATCATCGACGCTGGCCGTCAGTAAGCGTAACTGCCATCGCAGGTGGTCGGCCCGGCTGTTGCCGAAATGGCCGCCTGCGATGAAATAACTGCCAGGGTTCCGTTGGAGCCCCTTAACGCGCAGGAGCGAAAATGGCGTCGGCGAACGCGAACTCTCAAGCAGTCCAGGTTCGCTTCTGGGACCGGCTTAATATCGGCACCAAGCGTGTCATCTGGGCCTGGACCTTCCTGGCCCTGCCAGTGCTCTTTTATGCGGTCATCCGCTTCTACCCCACCTTTCAGGCATTCTGGTTGTCGCTCACCGACTGGGATTTGCTGCGTCCGGCGCAGTTCATCGGCTTGGCCAACTACCAGAAAATGTTTGCCGATCCGGTATTCTGGAAGGTGTTCCAGAACACGTTCCTTTATCTCATCATCGGCACGCCGCTGAGCCTGGTGATCTCGTTTGTGATTGCCTATTATCTTGATCGTGTGCGCTTCATGCATGGCTTCATCCGGGCGCTGTATTTCCTGCCGTTCCTCACCACGGCCGCGGCCATGGGCTGGGTCTGGCGCTGGTTCTACCAGCCGGTGCCAATCGGGGCGATCAACGGGGTTCTCGGATCGCTCGGGATTGCCCAGCAACCATTCCTTCGCTCCGTCGATCAGGCCCTGATTTCAATTCTCATCCCGGCAATATGGGCCGGTTTGGGCTTCCAGATCATCATCTTCATGGCGGGTCTCCGCGCCATTCCCGGAACCTTTTACGAAGCCGCCCGCATTGATGGCCTGGGTAACGGAGCCGTCCTGCGCAAGATCACTATCCCGCTGCTCAAGCCCACTACCATATTTCTCGTCGTGTTCTCTTCCATAGGCTTCCTGCGCATTTTCGACCAGGTCTACAACATGACCACCAATGATCCGGGAGGGCCGCTCAATGCGACTAAACCGCTGGTGCTCATGATCTACCAGACCGCCTTTTCGTCCTACCAGATGGGGTACGCCGCTGCGCAGACTGTGGTGCTCTTCACCATCCTGCTCATAGTGTCCCTGCTCCAGCTTTATGTGCTGAGGGAAAAGAAATGACCGCCACCACGACCTCGACCGAGCTGGCAGCCAATAGCCGCAATATCCGCCCCGGCCCCATCCTCGTCTGGACGCTGCTGTTGATCGGCGGGATCATCATGGTCACGCCGCTGCTCTTCATGTTCTCAACGTCGCTCAAGACGTCTGCACAGGTTTATGACCTGCGGCTTATCCCGGTCGCGCCGACGCTGGACAATTATTTCAAGGTCCTGGGCGATGGGCGCTTCATGCAGTGGTTTTTCAATTCCACCTTCATCGCGCTGACCGTCACCGCGTCCAACGTCTTCTTCGACAGTCTCGTGGGCTATACGCTTGCCAAGTTCGAGTTTCGTGGCCGCTACTTCATTTTTCTGGCCATTCTCTCAACGTTGATGATCCCCACCGAAATGCTGGTGATCCCGTGGTATCTGATGTCCAGCCAGCTCGGATGGCTCGACAGCTACTGGGGCATCATGTTCCCGGGAATGATGACGGCCTTCGGCACCTTCCTGATGAAGCAGTTCTTCGAGGGCGTGCCCAACGACTTCCTTGAGGCTGCGCGCGTCGACGGGCTGAACGAATTCACGATTTGGTGGAAGATCGCGATGCCCATGGTCGTCCCCGCCATCTCGGCCCTGGCGATCTTTACCTTCCTTGGCAATTGGACGGCATTTTTCTGGCCGCTAATCGTCACCACCTCGCGTGAGCTCTATACGCTGCCTGTGGGCATATCGAGTTTCTCCGCTGAAGCATCCATTCAGTGGGAGCTGATCATGACCGGCGCGGCCATCGGCACAATTCCAACGCTCATCGTCTTCCTCGTGCTGCAGCGCTTCATCGTGCGCGGCGTGATGCTTGCCGGCCTCAAGGGTTAAGTCATGACCGATCCACGTCTGTCCGATACATCGGTCTTTCCCGACCCCGTCTACAAGGAGACGGTTCTCGCGCCGCTCTTCGATGGCGCCAAGGACCATCATGTCCAGGCCTTCCGCGCCATCGACAGGGCTCATCTGGTCATGTTGGCCGACACGGGCATCATCGAGCCTGCGCAGGCCGCCGATATTGCCCGCGCGCTCGACAGCATCGATGCCGAGATCGAACCATCGGAGCTGGTCTATACTGGCGAAGTCGAGGACTTTTTTTTTCTCATCGAGAAGGAGCTGAAAAAGCGCGTCGGCCCCGATCTTGGTGGGCGGCTGCACACCGCCCGTTCGCGCAACGACATCGACCACACACTGTTCAAGCTCGGCCTCCGCGAGCGGCTCAACGTGCTGATAGAGAAGGCACTGGCCCTGCACACGGCGTTGATCGCGGCGGCGGAGCGGGAAAAGGCGACGCTGATCGTAGCGTATACCCATGGTCAGCCCGCCCAGCCGACGACATTCGGCCATTATCTCTCGGCCATCATCGAATTAGTCGGGCGTGACATAGAACGACTGTTCGAGGCCTATCGGATCGTTGATCTCTCGCCCATGGGCGCGGCGGCCATTACCACAACCGGCTTCCCCACCAATCGGCAGCTTGTCGCCGAACTTCTGGGCTTTGCCGCGCCATTGCAAAATTCCTATTCCTGCATCGCGGGCGTTGACTACATCACCTCGACCTACTCGGCCATCGAGCTGATGTTTCTGCATCTGGGCCGCCCGATTCAGGACCTGCAGGTGTGGTCGAGTTTTGAGGTGGGGCAGGTCTACATGCCCAATAGCCTCGTGCAGATTTCCTCGATCATGCCGCAGAAGCGCAATCCGGTGCCGATCGAGCATCTGCGCCATCTGGCGAGCCAGACCGTCGGTCGGGCCCATTCCATGCTGTCGGTGATGCACAATACTCCCTTTACCGACATGAACGACAGTGAAGGCGAAACCCAGTCCATGGGCTATGGCGCCTTTGCCAGCGCCTATCGCGTTCTCGATCTGCTTGCAGCGCTGGTCACCCAGATCCGCATCAATCCGGAACGCGTGGCGGCCAATATCAGCCGCTCCTGCATCACGATCACTGAACTGGCCGACAGCCTCGTGCGCCGGAAAGGGCTGTCCTTCCGCGAGGGGCACGAGATTGCCGCTGCCGTCGCCAAAGCTGTGGTCGGAATGGATGGTGACATCGTCAAGGATGGATACGGCCCATTTGCCAAGGCGTTTGAGGCCGCGACTGGACGCTCCAGCACGCTGGACGAGGCCGCCTTCGCCGAAATCGTGTCTCCCGAATACTTCGTCTCGGTGCGCACCCGCTTCGGTGGACCGGCGCCTGAGCCGCTCGAGGCAGCGATTGCCGGCTACAAGCAACATGCGTCCGACCTGGCCGCCAAACACCACAAACTGCTGCGCCGCCAATCCGATGCCGCGCGCATGCTCAAAGAGCGCTTTGACGCATTGAAGGGAGCCGTCTGATGGCCCGGATTGAACTACAGGGACTGGTCAAGGAATACGGCAAGACGGAAGTCGTGCATGGCATTGATCTTGCCATCAAGGATGGCGAGTTTGTGGTGTTCGTGGGGCCTTCGGGCTGCGGCAAGTCCACCACCCTGCGCATGATTGCGGGGCTCGAAGACATTTCGGGCGGCAAGCTTCTCATCGGTGGTGAGGTGGTGAACCAGCGTGAGCCAAAGCAGCGCAACATTGCCATGGTGTTCCAGAACTACGCGATCTATCCCCATATGACCGTGGCGCAGAATATCGGCTTCGGGCTGTACACCTCAAAGCTCTCCAAGGCGGAAAAGCAGGCGCGTATTCTGGAGGCCGGCAAGACCCTGGGGCTGGAAGATCTTCTGGATCGTCGCCCTGCTGCGCTTTCGGGAGGACAGCGCCAGCGCGTGGCGATTGGCCGGGCCATGGTCCGCGATCCCGTAGCTTTCCTGTTCGACGAGCCGCTGTCCAACCTTGATGCGCAATTGCGCAGCCAGATGCGTATGGAGATCAAGAGCCTCCATCGTCGCCTCGGAACCACGATTGTCTATGTGACGCATGATCAGGTGGAAGCCATGACCATGGCTGATAAGATTGTGGTGATGCGGGACGGCAATATCCTGCAGGTCGGTACCCCCACCGATCTTTACGAAAGCCCTCAGGATGTTTTCACTGCCCGCTTCATCGGCAGCCCGTCCATGAACATGGTCGAAGGTTTGCTCGCTTCGGGCACCCTCACCATCGAGAATGCAAAACTCAACAGCTTCACTCTGCCATCCCATGAGGGTAAGGTTCTTGTCGGCATCCGCCCGCATGATCTGGTGGTCAGCGAGGATGTGAGCGGGTCTGGCTTCAGCGCGGAGGGGATTGTCGAGGCGGTGGAGCCGCTCGGCGCGGAAACCCTTGTGCATGTCGCGCTTGGTTCGAGCAAGGTCATTGCTACCGCCCCCGGCCGCGTGGTCCCGGCGATCGGCAGCACATTGTCGATCAGAGCCGAGCTTGGTTCGCTCTACCTTTTCGATGCAGCGACTGAGAAGGCACTAGGTCGGGCATGATGTCGACGAAATCACCGGGCGGGGCGGTGCTGAGCCTGGGCCGCATCTATTGCGATATGGTGTTTCGCGGGCTTGAGGGGATGCCCCAGCTAGGCCGGGAAGTCTTTGCCGAAGAGTTCAACCTGACGCCCGGCGGTGGTGCGCTCATAACCGCTGCGCATCTTGCGGCGATGGGGCGTCCCGCTGCCCTTCTGGCTCGCTTCGGCACAGATGAGCTCTCCAAAATGCTGGCCGCCAAAATCGACAGCCTTGGCGTTGATCTGCGATTTCTGGACCGGCACGAAAGCGCCGGGCCCCAGCTGACCGTCGTTATGGTACAGAATGGAGACCGTGCCTTTCTCTCCCGTCGCGCCGGTCACGCCCGCCCCGCGAGTTTTGAGCAGGCGATTGCCTGGTCCGACGCGACCCACCTGCACATCGCCGAGTACGCGACACTGCACGAGATGACGGACGCAATCAGTGCTGCCAAGGGGCAGGGGCTTACCGTCTCGCTCGATCCAAGCTGGGACGACGAGCTGATCCGCGATCCGGATTTCTTCGAACGCGCCGCGGGCACCGACGTTTTCCTGCCAAACATGGAGGAAGCCGAAGTCCTCACAGGTCATCGCGATCCTCAGGCAGCGCTTGAACACCTGGCACGCCATTTTCCGCTGGTGGCGCTCAAATGCGGGAGCGAGGGCGCCATGCTCACTGTCGATGGCAATACCCTGCGCTTGCCCAGCCGACGCGTCGATGTCGTCGATACCACCGGAGCGGGCGATGCGTTCAATGCCGGCTTTCTGAATAGCTGGCTGAATGGTTCGGTTGCGCAAGATTGTCTTTCAGCGGCCACCGATGCCGGTACTCGCTCGGTTCAGGCATCGGGTGGTACTGGCAGCCTGCGGGCGGCGGAATAAACTCAGAATTCCATGACAAGGCCTGTTTTTCGCGTTTTTGAATCGGCTGAAGCTGTCGCCGCTGCTGGCTCGGCTGAAACCCTTCGTGCGACACCCCATGCGACACCTGGTCTGCCACCGGCAAGACGTTCATTCCAATCTATGCCGCGCTTGTAAGCGCGTATCGTCTAATCGGTTTTTCCGTAGCATCTGTTTGGCTATGTCGATCCGCCTGCCGTCAGGGCGTACCTGCCCGGCACATCCGACGATCTGGACAAGGCCTGCGCCGACTACGAGGAGGCTATTGCGGCACGGGCGGGATTGACCTGCAACTGCATGGCATCGGTCAGAATGGTCATATCGGCTTTAACGAGCCCGGTTCCCCCTTTTCAAGCCGCAAGCGCGTCGTGTCGCTTGCCCCCTCAACCATGAGGTGTTGCGGCGAGTAGGCAGCTGTGTTGGCTTCGCTGGCGCCGACTACCGCCAGGTTGAGGTGTCCGTGGCTGTGGCTGACGGTTCGAATAACACCTTCAGGGGGTGACGCTGGCCTGTGTAGGCAGTTGCCCCTCGGGTACCCAGACCACCATGGAGCCTTGTTGGCGATTGGCCCAAAGGAAGTAAGGAATGGCGGTCAGGCTGGTGGCCAATTCCTTTGGGGGAGTTGTCCGGTAGAGCTGATGAAACTCGCTTTCATCTATCATAATAGCGTCAGCCTTGAGCGCAATGATGCCGTCGAACAGATCGGGTCGCTGCTCGACATTGAGTTCGGCATGGCGAGGCAGTTTCAGGCGCTGGACGCGGCCGCCCGGATTATCTGCCTCCTCGACACAATAGACCAGCGGGCCGCGCTTCAGCGCCACCCTTCCCGCGTTCATGATAGCGCCAGGATGGGCATAGAGTCGGACCGGCGGCATGGGCAAATCAAGGGTGACTGTGTCGCCGGCCCGCCACAGCCGCATGATGGTGAGATAGCCGCGCTGTGCTTTGGCTATGTCCACCAGCTCACCATTGACGCGCACGCTGGCGCCCTTGCACCAGCCGGGGATGCGCAGCGCCAAAGCGAATTCCGCCGGTGTCTCAGGATCGACGCTGATCGCGATGTCCCCGGACCACGGATAGTTGGACACCTCGCGCAAGCCGACTTTGACCCCGCCGACCTCGACCTCCGAAGCGATGCCGCCATAGAGATGGAAGGCAACACCATCCGGGGCGGTGGAGAGGAAATACTGCCCCACCGACGCCACAAGCCGCGACACGTTCATGGTGCAACAGGGGCAGGTATGCCAGTCCCAACGCGTCGGCGTGCCGTCGCTTTCAAGAGGATTGGCGTAGAAATAATGCGTGCCGTCGCGGCTGAGACCGCTGAGGGCGCCATTGAACATGGCCAGTTCTAGGATGTCGGCATATTTGCCGTTGAGATCGAGATGCAGCATGCGCTGGGCCCAGAAAATCAGCGCCACCGAGGCGCAGGTCTCGGCATAGGCGGTCTGATTGGGCAGGTCGAAATCGTGGGTGAAGCCCTCGTTATGCGCCGAGGGCCCAAGGCCCGCGGTCACATACATTTTGGTCTCCATGACGTCGTCCCATAGGACTTCGCAGGCCCGCTTGAGGCTGGCATCGTCCAGCTCGGCAGCGAGGTCGGCCATGGCGGTATAGAGATACATGGCCCGCACGGCATGACCGACCACCTTGTCCTGCTCGCGCACCGGCTTGTGGCTTTGCGAATATTCGTAGTTGGGAAAGACATAGGGCTGTCGCTGGTCACCACCGCCCTCGCGGGCCTCGCGCTCGACATCAAAATAATGGGGTGGCTGCTGACCGCGCTCATTGATGAGATAGGCGGCGAACTCGAGGTGCTTCTTGTCGCCGGTCAGATAGTAGAGTTTCATCAGCGCCAGCTCGATTTCCTCGTGCCCGTCATAGCCCCGGCGCTGCCCGGTGCCCGTGCCGAAGGTGGCGTAGATGTGGTCCAGAAAGCGCTCCATAATGTCGAGGAAGCGCCGCCGACCGGTCACCTGGAAATATGCAATTGCGCCTTCGAGAAGGTGTCCGGCATTGTACATCTCATGGTTGTCGCGCAGATTGGTCCAGCGCTTGTCCGGCTCCCGACCCAGATACCAGCAGTTGAGATAGCCATCAGCCGCCTGGGCGTTCTCGAGGTCGTCCACTGCCGCCTCGATCTTGGCCTCAATGTCCTCATCGCGGCGATGTGCCAATGCATAGCTTGCCGCCTCAATCCATTTGCCAACATCGCTGTCCCAAAACACCTGGACGGTGAATCCATTGGAGTGACGCGGAAAGCGTAGGGGTGGCGGTGGACTGGGAAGCTTGAGCGAATCCAGAATGCCGAATTCGCTCAGCTTTTTGTGCTGGCTAGGTACGGTGCGACCAAGAACTGTGTCTAGCCGCTCATGCCAAAACCGGCCTTCAAGCTTAACCTGGGGAAACGGGACGGGAGCGTAGCGGGACATGAGGAAACCTTAAATAGCGATGCCGGTCGATGGATCGAATAGGTGGACTTTGGCCGGATCAATCCGTAGGCCTATGCGATCACCCGATGCCGAGCTTGTTCGTTCAGACTGCACGAACTGGAACGTGCCATCCTGAGAGGTGAGATAGGTGGCAGAGCCGGTGGACTCCACGACGCCGACGTCCATGTGGAATGTGGCTCCCTCGCTGGCGATAACGAGTTGTTCCGGTCGAACACCAGCGATGACATCGCGATTTGGTTCAAACGCCCGTTCAAGCGGCAGGGTGCCACCCCCATCAGACAGCACCACCGTGTTCCCCGTTTCCGAAATGCGTCCTAACAGGAAATTCATCGCCGGGGATCCGATAAAGCCGGCAACGAAACGATTGACCGGCGAGTCGTAGAGTTCAAGCGGGCGACCCTGTTGCTCAATGGCGCCGTCACGCATGACCACCACGTGGTCCGCCATGGTCATGGCTTCGATCTGGTCATGGGTCACATAGACAGAGGTCGCGCCCAGACGATCATGGAGGGATCGGATTTCCTTGCGCATATGCACGCGCAGGGCAGCATCAAGGTTTGACAGCGGTTCGTCGAAGAGGAACGCCTTGGGATTGCGGATGATGGCGCGGCCCATGGCGACGCGCTGGCGCTGGCCCCCCGAAAGTTCGCGCGGATAGCGGTGCATCAATTGCTGCAGCCCGATGGTCTGGGCAACGTCGTCGGCAGCCTTTTTCGCTTCGGCTCGAGGCACGCGCTTGAGGCGGAGTGAATAGGTCAGGTTTTGTTCCACCGTCATATGCGGATAGAGCGCATAGGACTGGAACACCATGGCGACGTCGCGCTTGCGTGGCGGCACCCCGTTCATCACCGCGCCGGCAATCTTCATGGAGCCGCCGGATATGCTCTCTAGCCCGGCAAGGGAGCGCAGCAATGTGGACTTGCCGCAGCCCGAGGGGCCCACCAGCGCCACGAACTGACCCTTGGGGATCACCAGATTGATGTCCTTGAGGGCGTGAAAGCTGCCGTAATGCTTATCGATGCCTGCGAGTTCGATCTGTGGAGTTGCGCTCATTTGAGGGCTCCCGAGGTTAGGCCGGCAACGATACGACGCTGCAGGATTACGAAGACGACGACGATCGGGGTTACGTACATGGCGGCGTAGGCCATGATGCCATTCCAATCGGTGGAGTTCGGCCCGAGGAAGCCCGACAGGCCAACGCTCGCTGGCTGGAGGGACTGCGTCGTAATGATGGATTTCGAGTAGATGTACTCGCCGAAGGCCTGCATGAAGGTCAGAATTGCCAGCACGAGGATGCCGTTTCGGGCCAGCGGGAGTACGATGAAGAAGAAGGCGCCCCAGCGCGAATTGCCATCGACCAGTGCCGCTTCCTCGAGCTCGCCCGGCACGCTCATGAAAGTGGCGCGGACGAGGACAATGTAAAACGGTATCGACTTGCCTGCGGCAGCGATGATCACTGCGGTTCGCGGATAGTCGAGCAGTCCGAGTTGGTTGAACCCCACATAGAGCGGCGTGATCATGACCGAAGCCGGCAGGACCTGCAGCATCAGGATGGCGAACAGGCCGATATCGATCCAGGGATTACGGTAGCGCGCCAACACATAGGCGCATCCGGTACCGAGCAGCACCGTGAGAGTGGTCACCCCCGTGGCAATGACCAGACTGTTCCGGAGGAACACGTCCATGGTCCGCCGTTCCCAGGTCGCCGGAAAAATGGAAAAATCCGGGTCACGGGGCCAGAAGGTCGGAGGATTGGCAAATATCTCCGAGGCGCCCTTGAGGCTCGTGGCGTACATCCAATAGAGCGGGAACAGGTAGATCGCCGCCAGCGCAAGGGCGAGAACCAGCAAGATTTTTGGAGCAGCCACCCGGGTCATCCGCGCACCTCATGTCGGGTCGAGCGGACATAGACAATCGATGCGACCAACACAAAGACCAGCATCATCATCGACACGGTGGCGCCCTTGGCGAAATCGAACAGTTGGAACGACCACTGCCAGGCCCAATATTGCGCCACATTGGAACTGTTCGCCGGCCCGCCTTCGGTAATGGCGGGGAAGAGATCAAACTGTTGCAGTGTGTAGATCAGGCCAAGGGCAAGGACTGCGCCAATAGTCGAGCGCATCATGGGCAGCGTGATCGTGGTGAAGCGCTGCCAGCCATTGGCACCGTCGAGTTCGGCCGCCTCGTAGAGGTCACGCGGAATGCCGGCGAGGCCGACCGATAGCAGCATCATATTGAAGGCCAGGCCGAGCCAGATATTGGCGATGGTGACGGCCCAGATCGACAGGTTCGGGTCTGATTTCCAAAACATGGTGCCATCGATCACCCCGAGCCCTCGCAGGATCGCATTGAGCACGCCGAAATCGCCGGCCAGTATCCATCCCCAGAGCGCCCCTACTACGAGGCCGGGCATGACCCATGAGACAAGGAACAGGCCGCGGATCGTCGAGGCAAATGGGAAGCTGAGCATAAAGAAGATGGCGAGGGCGAAGCCGAAAATGAACTGCCCGGCAATCGAACCGAATACGAAGATTGCGGTGTTTCGGATGACCAGCCAGAATTCGGGTTGGCGGACAATCGCAACATAGTTCTCAAATCCGGCAAATGGCCGGGAGAACGTATTGAGATTGAACATGTCGACCTGCTGGAAGCTCATCACGACGTTGTAGACGAGCGGTACGCCGGCAAGCGCGAACAGAAAAAGCATTGTCACCCCGACCAGGATGAGATCGAAGCCCTTCCCATCGGTGATGCTGGACAGAATGCTGCGCATGGTCTGACCTATTCCCGTTTTTTCCAATGACATGAGGGATCTTCCCGGGGGCGCCAAGGCCCCGGGAAGACTTGTGGCCATCAGGCTCAGTCGAGGATCGTGTCGATCGTTGCCTGGGCCTGGCTCAGCGCCTCGTCAGGCGTCATCTGACCGGTCAGGGCCGCCTGCTCGGCGTCGTAGATCGCCTTGGAGATCTTCTGCCATTCAGGATGCGGACCACGCGGCTGGGCGAACTGCAGCTGCTCCTGGAAGACAGCGAGTGCGGCGTCCTTCTTCTCGATGCCGGACAGGGGCAGTTCAACGTCGGACCGCGTCGGCAGATAGCCGAATTCGGGGAAGAGGCGGTCGTCCTGGCTGACGAAATACTCCAGGACCTTGAAGGCTTCCTCTGGATGTTCGGTCGTGGACATGATCCCAAGATTGAAGCCGCCGAGCGCCGAGGAGCGTGCGTCGCCTTCCCCGAAAGTGGGCAGCAGGGTAACGCCCCAGTCAAATTCGGCATCCTCGACCATGCGGTCGATTTCCCACGGGCCCGAGATCGCCATGGCCGCGTTACCCGCATTGAATGTGCCGGTCGAATCCCACTGACCGAGAGAGAGGACGTCCTGGCTCAGCACGCCATCATCGATCATGCCCTTGACCATGGACAGCCATTCGCGGGCGCCCTCGGTGTTGACGTCATCATAGCCACCGCCGGACATCTGGATGACGGGCAGGAACTGGAAGGTTCCTTCCTCGTTACCACGAGCCGAAAGCGTCGCGCCGTATATCCCCTGGTCGGGTTTGGCGAGCATACGGGCGTATTCCTCGAACTCCGCCCAGGTCTGGGGTGGAGACTCGATCCCGGCCGCTGCAAACATGTCCTTGTTGTAGAAGACCCCGATCGTATCAGTGTACTTGCCGACACCATAGAGGCGCCCGTCCCAGCTCACCGAGTTGAGCGGTCCTTCGAAATAGACCTCGGGATTTATGACATCGCTCCCGGCGGCCATATCCGTAATGTCGAGAAACGCCCCACGCGATGAGAACAGGGCGAAGTCCGGATTATCAAGGCTGACGATGTCCGGCGCGTTGCCAGTGGCAAAGGCTCGCAGCGTCTCGTTGACGATCTCGTCAAACTGCAAGATCCGGTATTCGACATTTATGCCATTATCCATCTCGTCGAATTCGGCCGAGAACGTATCGGACGGTCCGACCTGGTTGGCACCGTCAATCGACCAGACAGTGATGGTCACATCGTCCTGCGCCTGGGTCGATGTAGCTGCGACCAATGCGCCGAGCGCGAGCCCGGCCAATAGACCTACTCTAGTAAACTGCATTATATCCTCCCTTTGCGGCCCTCTGGCCGTGAACATGCCGCTTGGGTTTCCTCTTTCCCTTGCGGCCCTCCTCGCTGCCATGGGCGGTGCAATCGCCCATGGCAGCATCTCAACTCTCCTGAAGCGCCGTTCCCTGGTTGCGGACAGCGATTGCATCGCCGCCACAGGATTGGCGCAGCACGAGCTTGCAGGGCAGCGTGCGGATGCCCGGATCGACAGGCTTGCCCTCGGCAAGGTCCAGGATCAGGCGGCCCGCTTCGCGGCCAAGTTCCTTCAGGTTCATGTCGATAGTGGTCAGCGGGGGGCGTGTGGCCGACGCGACGATTTCCCAATTGTCGAAGCCGATGACCGAAACATCATCCGGCACATGGACACCGCGCTCACGCAGGGCATCAACCACGCCGCGGGCGATCTGGTCATTGCCACAGAAAATCCCGTCCGGGCGCGGCGCGTTGCCAGACCAAAGCTTGTCGATGGCCTCATGGCCCCAAGCCTCGGACCAAGGCCCATGCAGGACTTGCGCACCTTGCCCGGCCGTCGCACGGAAAGCACCAGCGCGCGTCGTAACCGAGGCGAAGTTCTCCGGCCCAGTGATATGCGCCAGCGTCGTGCGCCCAATGTGTGCAAGCCATTCGGTCGCCTCTCGCGCACCCTGCGCATCGTCGGACACCAGGGTCACTGCGTCTTCGGGCCCCTCGGTGAAGGCATAGACCACGGGAACCGGCAGATCGGACAAATCGACAGGCAGGCGCCGGTCTATACGCTTGCCGGTGGCGATGATGCCGTCCACCTGCTTGTCCAGCATGGCGTCGAGATGGAGCTTGGCGAGCGCCGCATCGTCCTCAATACCACATAGAAATACCGAAACACCTTGGTCTACCAAGGCCTCGGATACACCGGCCATGACCGGCAGAGTGAACCGCCCATAGGTGTCGTTGGTCAGCAGGCCGATGGTGAAGCTGCGCTGCTGAGTGAGCGCGCGCGCCATGGCATTGGGCCGGAAGCCGAGGGCCGTCGCAGTCTGCTTGACGCGCTTGCGGGTTTCTTCGGTCATTCGACCGGTATCGTTGAGGGCCTTGGAGGCCGTGGCAACGCTGACGCCAGCGACGCGGGCAACGTCGTAGATGCGAATGCGTTCGGCCTTTACCACGTCCATATACCTCAATGGAAAACCCTTTTCTCACTATTGGTAAAACGGTTTTTCAGCTCTCGTCAATAGTCATATTTATCCCGCCAAGGCGAGGTAATCGCCACCGCGCGCCTGCTTGAGATGGTTCAGGGCATGAATTTGCCCGGTCATTTCCAGCGCATCGCGATAGACCGGGTCATGCCAGCCTTCGATATCGATCGAACCCGTCCAGCCGGCCAGGCGCAGCTCGGAAATGATGTCGGTCCAATTGCTGTCACCAAAGCCAGGTGTTCGCATGAAGACGAAGGGTTCCTTGCCGAAGATTCCGTGCTCGCGGATCACGTCCCAGCGGATGGTGGCGTCCTTGCCATGCACGTGGAATATCCTGGCCGCCCATTTGCGGATCTGCGGCAGTGGATCGATAAGGTAGACCATCTGGTGGCAGGGCTCCCATTCGAGCCCGATATTGTCGTCCGGCGTCTCATTGAACATCAGCTCCCAGGCATCGGGATTGTGGGCAATGTTCCAGTCACCTGCCTGCCAGTTCCCGTCCATGGCGCAGTTTTCAAAGGCGACTTTGACGCCCTTGTCGGCGGCGCGCTTGGCGAGTTCGGACCAGACTTCGCGGTATTTGGGCAGGCTGTCGGTCAGCGGTTTGTTGCGGATGCGACCGGTGAAGCCGGCCACACAGGTCGCGCCGAAGTGGTGCGCATTGTCGATGCAATCCTTCCAACCCTGCAGCGTCTGGCGGTCCATCTCCTGGTCTTCAAGCACATTGCCAAACATGCCGATGGTGGAGATGGTGATGTTACGATCGCCTAAGGCGTCCTTGCAGCGCCTGCCCAGCTCGGCAATGTCCTGACCGTTGGTAGTCTGCCAGAAGAAGGGCTGAAAGCTTTCAAAGCCCCGATCGGCGATTTCGGCGATGCGCTCGGCGGCCTTGCCGCCGGAAGCGGAGATCATAGTGCCGATGCGGATGGACGTTGCGGGGTCGTTCAATTGTCTGGTCCTGGTTCGATGGTGACACGCTGGCCGGTCCGGGCGCTGTCGATTGCGGCAAGGACCATGGCGAGGCTGTTGATATTGTCGGTGGAGACGGTTTCGGGCTGACGGCCCGCTTCGATGGCAGCGAGGAAGTCGGCGATGACGCTGGCATGGCCATGGGTCTGATCCATATCGGCGGGCATAGGGACTTCGATCTCGCGCAGCTCGCGCAGGAAGCCGGTATCGCTGGCCACAACCCGGGCTTCGAAGGCGTCGGCGCCATCCCAGAGTAGCGTGCCTTGGCTGCCGACGATCCGCCAGGCGCTTTCCCAGGACGTATTGGCACCTTCGGCCGCCCAGGAGCCGCGATAGTTAAAGACGACATTGTCGGAGAATTCGAAAATAGCGTTGGCCGCCGCGCCATGGCGATACCACGAGCCGGGCGGATTGGTCTGGAGACAATAGACGGCCAGCGGCACCATTCCGGACATGAAGCGTGCCGCGTCCATAGTATGGATGGCCATGTCGAGCAGGAGCACGTTTTCCATTTCGTCGCGAAAGCCGCCAAAATGCGCGCCGATGAAGAAGTCGCAATTGAGACTGGCCAGCGAGCCGATGGCGCCGGATTCGATGAACCGGCGGATGCGGCGAACGCCGGAAATGAATCGACGGTTCTGCACCACGGCATGGACCCTTCCGGCCGCCTGTGCCTGGTCGATCATCGCCCGGGCCTCTGCAAGGCTGGTAGCCATCGGCTTTTCGCTGAGCACGTGACAGCCGTGCCGGAGCCCGGCCGCCACGACCTGCGCGCGCGCGCCGGGAACCACGACGTCAAACAACAGGTCCGGCCTGGTCTGGCCCAACACTGCCTTGGGATCGGTGCCTATGACCGCGTCAACCAGACCGAACTCGGCGGCCCGCGCTTCAGCATTCGCGCGATCGAGATCAGCGAGCCCGACCACCTGAACCCGACCCTTGAGCAAGGGGTGTTCGGAAATGGCCGTCAGCCAGCCCTTGGACATGCCGCCACAACCGGCCAGCACCGCCGTGAAAACCAAGACATCCTCCCCGGATAATGTTGGCGCGCCGTCTGCCGCAGCCTACCAACAGTGTTCCGTAAACGTTTACGACGCTATTCTTACGGGCTGGGACGTGTCAATGGAGAATCGTAAACGTTTCTGGAACCAGCCAGAACCACAGGATAAATCGGGAAGATGACCGGTATCAGGCGCCTCGCGCAGCAGCTCAATGTGTCCATCGGCACGGTTTCGCGTGCGCTCAACGGCAAGCCGGACGTCAGCGAAGAGACCCGCAGGCGCGTGCTCGATGCGGCGGCGGCCACGGGTTATGTGCCCAATCAGGCCGGTCGATCCCTTCGCAAGGGGTCGACCGGCGTAGTTGGGTTCATGATGCAATCCGGCTCCCAGATCACCGGTGAGGGCGATGTGTTCTTCATGAGCGTCTTCGACGGCGTGCAGGCAGTTCTGGCACGCCACCATCTCGATCTGGTCGTACTGCTGTGCTCGTCGGAGGAGGATCCTAGCGCCTATCTGCAGCGCTTGGTGGCGCGCGGCGCCGTCGACGCTCTGATCATTTCGGCCACAAAGCGGCATGATCCCCGCATCGACTTCCTGGCAGGTCGCAACATTCCCTTCATCGCGCTGGGGCGTAGCCTCACCGATGCCAGCCATCCTTGGCTCGACCTCGATTTCGAGGGCATGGCGCAGGCCGGCGTGGACCGCCTGGTGGGCAAGGGGCACACAAGGATTGGCGTTTTCGCCCCCAATGACGACACCAATCTGGGCTATGTCTTCCTCGACAGTTATCGGGCAGCGCTGCAGCGCCACGGCATCGGCTTCGACCCCGAGCTGATTTTCCGCGCCAATCCCAATGACCGAGGCGGGCACGAAATCGGCGAGCGGATCGCGGCCATGCCGCCGCAGCGCCGACCAACCGGTTTCATCCTGACCAATGAAATGCTGACCGTCGGACTTTATCGTGGGCTCCACGATTGCGGCATCCGCCCAGGCGTGGACTTAGCCATTATCGGCCGCCACAGCACCAATGCCCAATATCTCAATCCCAAGCTGACCTGCTTCTATCTCTCGCTGCGCGATTTGGGCATCGAACTGGCAGAGGGACTGTTGGCCACAATGCCAGCATACGCCGATGCATATTCGCTCGGCATCACGCGAAGGGTGGTCCCCCTAGAACTCTTGGTGGGGGATAGTGACGGGAATTATCGGGAGCCCATTTCCGTCTGAGCTTCAGATCAGCGTCAGTTATCACTCCGAACACACCAAAAGCTGACCGTCCATTACCGCCACGTCTCAGCCGTTAGCTGCGAAGCTACGTGGTGGCAATCGAGTCGGACATTCAGCTGGGCGGTACCCTTCTCAGCTTGAGTAAGCCGAAAATCTTTGCGATTGTTGCGGTAGGGTCGACTTGATACTCGAGCGGCGTTTCATTTCCTGTCGCCTTTGACCTGCCCCACGAGATCCATTGGCGTGGTGGAAATCCAGTTGCGGAGTTGCGCCCGCGAATCCTAACTTCTGGGCTACCTCCGTCAGTCGTGACAACGCAAATTTCTGCTCTAGTCGACGTAACCAACCTCCAACTCGCGGAGTTCGTTCGACTTTTTGCCGACGGCGATCTGGACGCCCTTGCGCGCGACCAAATTCGCCCGAGAACCATGCGATCCACCACAGGAATGAGTGTCGGCCGTCTTCCCGGAGCGACACTTTCTAGCCTCCGAAGTTAGCCAGGCTCCGGTATGACGATGCGGTTGATGATGTCATCATAGTGCGACGCGGTTCTCGCCTTGCGCTTCGCATGCACGTGTTGCTCAAGGAAGACAGCCGCGACTTCGGCAAGGGTAGGGCTTGGCGATCTTCTGCTTGAGCGGCCTGTGGATCAGCGCCACTCGCTACCTTCGACCGTAAAATGTCAGCCGCTTTCCGTGCTTGATCGACGGCGAAGTGCGATACCCTGCCGATCGTGACACGCTTCTTGGCTTCCTGGCGGCCGCCCTCGCCAACGCGATACTCAAAGTTTTTTGCCACTCGGGTACATGCGTGAACCAAAGCCGGAAATGACGCCATCGAACACAGTGTAACGCGACGGTCGAGCCTCTGCGCCGTCTACTGTACGTTTGGTGATCTTGTTTCCTGCTACGTCGCCACCAAATTGCCGCGCTGTACGCTATCACGAGCAATGCCGTACGACGAAATCTGCTGTAAAACAAAGTGTTTACGCTACGAGCGGCAACATGGAAACTTTGCGGCAACCAGAATCCTCAGTCTACGAATATGGGGGGCGGACGTTCGAATCGTTCCCGGCGCGCAATTCTCTTTCACATGACATATTGCATGCCGGCGCCGGGTCGACCCGGTGTCAGGCATTGGACCTTAGGCGCCGAATTTTGAGACTGGTACGCCCGGTATATCGGTCCTGAATTGTACGATGCCGTCACGCCCGGCCGTTTCGGTCCGCGAGTCCATGCTGGTGACATAGATCGTTCGCATGTCGGTGCCGCCGAAGCAGGGCATTGTGGGCGTTGCCAATGGCAGGTCGATCCAGTCGAGCAGGTCGCCATCGGCGGAAAAGCGATTGAGGCGGCCGGCGGAGGGGCCCGCCGACCAGTAATTGCCGGCCATGTCACAGGCGCCGCCGTCGGGGCGGCCATTGGCCTGGTCGTGTTCGCGCAGCCGGCGCCGGTTGGATACTGCACCGCTGGCGGCATCGAAGTCATAGCAATCCAGCCAGGTGTCGCCGCGGGAGTCCGAGTGATACATCCGGGTTCCCGCCGCGTTCCAGGCCAGACCATTGGAGATGGCGATGCCATCGGCGACTGCACTGACCTGTCCGTCCGGACTAATGCGGTAGAGCTTCGCCGCCGGTTTCCCATCCGTGCTGGCGTCCATGCTGCCGACCCAGAAGGCGCCGTCGGGGCCGACCTTGCCGTCATTGAGGCGCATGGCCGGCTTGGCATGGGAGACGCTGGCGACGAGGTCGCGCGCGCCGGTCTCGGGGTCGAACAGCACCACGTCCTGACGGAGCGCGACGACCAGACGGCCACACTGTGCCAGTCCGAGGCTCGGCACCGGCTCGTCAAAGGTCCATTGCCGCCGGGTTCCGCTCGACATGTCCAGTTCGTGGATCACGCCAGCCGGGATATCGCACCAGAACAGTCGCTGGCGTTCGGCGTCCCAGACCGGGCTTTCGCCGACCCCGAAGCGCTCGCGCAGCAGGAAGCTGATTTCAGGCTGGGTCATCGAGGCTAGGACACCCTGTCATGCGCCAGGCTCCATTCCCGGTAGCGTCGGCGTCCGCCTTCCAGGTGCTGCCGCATGGCCGCGCGGGCCTCGTCGGCGCGGCGGTCGGAAATGGTCTCGAAAATGCGCCGGTGTTCGCTCTGGATGTTCTCCAGAAACTCGGCCTTATCCTTGTCGTCGGTGAAGCTGGCGCCCAGGGCGCGGCGCGGAATCAGCCGCTCCCCCATTTCGTCGACGAACAGACGAAACCTTGTGTTGTTAGTGGCGTCGGCGATGGCTCGGTGAAAACTGCGGTCGGCGTCGGTCGCCAGGGTATTGTCCTCAAGGTGCCGGGCGAACTGGCTCATGGCCTGTTCCATGCGCAAGAGATTGGTTTCAGTGCGTCTTTCGGCTGCGAGGCCGGCCGCTTCGATCTCGACGCTCATGCGGAATTCGATGAAATCGAGCACTTCGCCGATGTCCTGGGGTGTCTCCATGAACATCGAGCCGCCGACCCGCTTGGGGGGCTCGCTAACAAAGACGCCGCTGCCGCGTAGGGAGCGCAGCCGCCCCTCGGCCTTGAGGCTGGCTATGGCTTCGCGCACCACGGTGCGGCTGACCGAGAACTGCGCGCAGAGCTGATCGGCAGGGGGCAGCTTGTCGCCGGGCTGCAGGCCGGCCTCGACGATCATCCGGGTCAGTCCGTCCTTCACCCGGTCGGTCAGTCGTGGTGCCATGGTGTCTGCCATTTGTCGTCTTGCCGGTCGCCCAGAATGCCTGTCACCATCACTTAGACCAATTTGTCATCCTGCGAAAGCCAAAGGGCCGCCCGATCGTGGTGGCTGCGCGCCCGGATGTTGGTTGTCCTCTTGTATCAGTCGCAAATTAATCATACAACTCTGCATAAATCGGAAAACACGGGGACAAGACGATGTATGTGGGCACCCAGCTCGGCGGCAGCAAACTCGAAGAGGTCGGTGATCGCTATCTGCGGCAGCTGGCGCAACTGGGCATTGTCCATGTCTGCATCGATCCGCCCGGCAACCCCTATGAGTGGACGCGCGACGTGCTCAAGCGCCATATCGAGCGCCTGGATGCTGCCGGCCTGGTGCTGGACATGGTGCAATTGCCCATGCCCTCCTCGGGCATCGAAAAGCGTCATCAGTCTCCCGGGATCGTGCTGGGGCAGGGGCCGGAGCGCGACCGCGAGATCGAGGGCATCTGCCGGCTGATCGAGGATCTGAGCGCCATGGGCATTGGCGCGGCCAAGTATAATTTCAACCTGCTGGGCATTCCGCGCACGCCGTCCGAGCGAGGTCGCGGCGGGGCGATCCTCTCGACCTTCCGGCAGGACCAGCTTAGCGATTCAGACAAGCTGACGCCGGCCGGGAAGGTCAGTGTCGAGCAGATGTGGGAGCGCATCACCTATTTCCTCGAGCGCGTCGTACCGGTCGCCGAGGCCAACAAGCTGCGTCTCGCCTGCCATCCCCATGATCCGCTGACGCCGCCGGGCTATCGCGGCATGGAGGAGCGCGTGCTGGGCAGCGCCGAGGGGCTGAAGAAGTTCGTTTCCATCGCCGAGAGCCCCTATCACGGCCTCAATTTCTGCCAGGGGACCATTGCCGAGGGGCTAGAAAATCCGCGCGAGGAGATCGGTGACATCATCCGCTGGTTCGGAGAGCGCAGGAAGATCTTCAACGTGCATTTCCGCAATATCAAAGGCGGGCGCTATTCCTTTACCGAGGAATTTCCCGATGCCGGCGACATGGACATGGCGGCGGCGCTGCGCCTCTACAAGGAAGTGGGTGTGGACTGCATGATCATGCCGGACCATTGCCCCGAGATCGACGGCGAGGCGCCTTTCGAGACCGCCTTCGCCTTCAGCTTTGGCTATATTATCGGGCTGTTCCAGGCCAATGGCTGGGATCCATACGGGCGGTAGTGGCTGGGACAATCCAGTCGATTGTCCACTTTTCTTCCACCCCCGAAGGCAGGGTGCTGACCTGCCTCAGCTCCACTATTGTGGTGGGTCCGGAACCCCCACCCTTGGTCCCTCCCCACAAGGGGGAGGGAGACGATGAGCATTTGCGCCTCGGCACATGAGTGGCGCTCGTTGAAGGGCATCCAAATTCGGCACGGGCCTCGACGGGGGCCGTGTGGCAATGCAAGCAAACTTCCCAAAACCAAAAGCCCGGACCTGGTGGTCCGGGCTTTTTGACACTGGGAGGACAGTGCCGGGAGCGGGTTAGCTATGCGTGGCGATCAGTTGCGCGAGGGTTTCACGCTCGGCCGCGGTCAGTTCGGTGAGGGGGCTGCGCACCTTGCCGGCGGGGCGTCCCACCAGGTCGGCGCCGGCCTTGATCATCGAGACGGCGTAGCCGCGCTTCTTGTCGCGCAGCTCGATCAGCGGCAGGTAGAAGCTCTTGAGCAGGGCCTGCACGGTCTCGCCGTCGCGCTGGCGGATGGCGCGATAAAAGCGCAAAGCCAGTTCGGGCACGAAATTGAAGACCGCGGAGGAATAGGTGGTGACGCCCATTTCCAGGTAGGGCTGGGCGAAGACCTCTGCCGTTGGCAGACCGCCGATATGGACCATACGGTCGCCGATGCGGCTGGCCACCTGGACCATCAATTGCAGGTCACCGATGCCGTCCTTGTAGCCGATGAGATTGGGGCACAGCTCTGCCAGGCGGGCCAGGGAATCCGGCGTCAGCCGAGAATTGTCGCGCGCATAGTAGATCACGCCGATGCCCACCGCGTCGCAGATCGCCTTCATATGGGCGATGATACCCTCCTGCTCGGCGAACATGAGGTAATGCGGCAGCACCAGGATACCTGCTGCCCCAGCCTTTTCGGCGCGCCTGGCCAGGTCCACCGCCATGCGGGTGCCATAGCCCACCCCGGCCAGTACCGGCACATTTGCTGCGCTATTGCTCACCGCGGTGCGGATCACGTCGTCATATTCGTCATAGCCGATGGAAAAGAACTCGCCCGTGCCGCCGGCAGCGAAGAGGCCGGATGCGTCGAACGAAGACAGCCATTGCAGGCGCGCCGCATAGGACTGGCGGTCGAACTCGCCGTCCTGGTCGAAGTCCGTCACCGGAAAGGACAGCAGGCCCGAGCCGATCTTGGCCTTGATTTCGTCGAGGGTCACATCCATCTCCTGCTGCGACAAGTAGTATTACTGCATCGAGTAAACAGCACCAAATAGGCGCTGTCAACGCTCTGTTGGCATAGGTCCGTGCAGAGAAGTATGATTCATTATTGACAAGGATAATGCAGTCATACAAGAGTGCAGGGCAGCGCCATAATCGGGATCAATCCCTGGGGTGCAGCAGATCGAAAAAGCTTGATGGGAGGGAACATTGAAGCATCTCAGGAGTGCCGCTCTGGCGGGAATTTCCGTATTGGCGCTGGGCTATGGCGCCTATGCGCAGACCTATAGCCAGGCGCCCGAACTGAAGGCGCTGGTGTCCAGCGGGGCGTTGCCGGCCGTGGCGGAGCGCGTCGGGGCCGAGCCGCGCGTGGTCGTGCCCTATCGGGAAGTGGGGCGTTATGGCGGCACCTTCCGTGGCGGCATGGTGGGCGGCAATGACCGCAATATGCTGTTCACCCATTTTGGCTATGAGCCCCTGATCGCATGGGACGCGGACTGGACCGGCGCCATCGTGCCCAATATCGCGGCCAGCTACTCGGCCAGCGCAGACAGCAAGGACTTCACCTTCACCCTGCGCGAAGGCATGAAATGGTCGGACGGCAGCCCGTTCACCGCCGACGACGTGGCGTTCTTCATCGAGGATGTGCTGCCCGACGCAAAGCTCTTTCCCACCAAGCCAGGCTGGTTGACTGTCGAGGGGGAATTGCCGACGGTTTCGGTGGCCTCGCCAACCGAGTTCACGATTTCCTGGACCAAGCCGAACGGGCTTTTCGTGGTCAACGCCGCCAGCGTCTATGGCGTGCAGCTGGCCATGCTGAGCAAGGCCTATTGCAGCCCGTTCATGCCGAAATACAATCCCGAGGCCGAAGCCAACGCCGCGGCAGCCGGGGCCGCCGACTGGACCGAGCACATGGTCAATATGTGCGGTGTCGGCATCGAGAACATCCAGCGCTGGCGCAATCCGGAGCGTCCCACGATCGAGGCCTGGCGCATTGTCGAGCCCTATAAGGCCGGCGCCACGCGCGTGACCCTTGAACGCAATCCCTATTACTGGAAAGTGGACAGCGCCGGAAACCAGCTGCCCTATATCGACGATCTGTCCATTTCGGTGAACGCGGAATCCCAGACCCTGCTGCTTGGAGTGCTGGCCGGGGAAATCGACTATGAATCCCGCCACACCGCCAATCCCCCGAACCTGCCGGTGCTGGCAGAGGGCATGGAGACGGGCGGCTATTATATCAGCGCCCGTGAATCGCGTGTCGGCAATGCCATGACCATTTCTGTTAATTTGAACTCGCTCGACCCGGTCAAGAACGAAGTGTTCGGGAACAAGGACTTCCGCGTCGCCCTCTCGCATGCGCTCGATCGCGAGGCGATTATTGGCGCGCTCTATCTGGGGCAGGGGACGCCACAGCAGGTGTCGCCGCGCCAGGGCACGCCCTATTACAACGAGCGGCTGGCCACCCAGTTCATCGACTATAACGTCGAGGAGGCCAATCGCCTGCTCGATGGCATGGGGCTCGACCAGCGCGGGGGCAATGGTTTCCGCCTGGCGCCGGACGGCAGCCCGCTGGTGGTCAATGTGGCGGCGGTGACGGCGCTGGGCGCCATGGCCGACGCGGCCGAACTGTTCGTGCAATATTGGCAGGCCATTGGCGTGGATGCGCGCTTTGCGGCCATGGATCGCACCCGGTTCTACGAGGAAAAGACTGCCAGCCAGCACGATATCGTGGTGTGGGGGGCGACCTCGGGTGGCATCGATGTGTTCATCGACCCGCGCGACTATTTCCCCTTCTCCACGGAGTCCAATTTCGCGGTGGAATGGGCGAAATATTATATCGGCGATGGCGGGCAGGAGCCGCCGGACTATGTCAAGGAACAGTGGGCGCTCTACGACCAGATCAAGGCCACATCCGACGCCGACGAGCAGGCCGCCCTGTTCCAGCAATTGCTCGAAATCAGTGCCGACCAATTCTACCAGATCGGCGTCAGCACCGCGATCAATGGCTTTGCCGTGGTCTCGAACAATCTGGGCAATGTGCCGGAAGGCACGCCGGTGGGCTGGATCCATCCCGACCCAGGCACGCTGAGCATCGAGCAGTTCTACTTCAAGCAGTAGCGCACTCCCTGCGGTCCGGCCACTGGCCGGACCGTTCCCCGCAATGGGTGGTCAGTCATGTTCTTCTTCATTCTCAAACGCATTGCCGGGATGATCCCCGCCATGCTGGCGATTTCGGTCCTGGCCTTCACGGTCATCCAGTTGCCGCCGGGCGATTATGTCTCCACCTATGCCGCGCAGATCGCCCAGACAGGCGAGGCCGTCGACAGCGCGGTGCTCAACAATCTGCGCGAACGCTATGGGCTGGGCGAGAATGTGGTGGTCCAGTATTTCAAATGGATCGGCGGCATTGCCCGCGGCGATTTCGGCCAGAGCTTCGAGTGGAATCAGCCGGTCACCGATCTGATCTGGGGCCGGATGGGAATGACCGCGGTCATCTCGCTACTGACCCTGGTGCTGATGTGGGCCTTTTCGCTGCCCATCGGCATCTATTCGGCGGCGCGGCAATATTCGGTCACCGACTATCTCTCCACCGCCTTCGCGTTCCTCGCCATGGCGACGCCGAATTTCCTGCTCGCCATCGTGCTGCTCTACATCACCACCATGTGGTTCGGCGTTTCGGTGGGCGGGCTGTTTTCTCCGGAGTTCGAAAGGGCACTCTGGTCGCTGGCCAAGATCTGGGACTTCATCACCCATGCCTGGGTGCCGATTTTCGTGTTGGGCACGGCCGGCACCGCCTCGCTCATTCGCATTATGCGCGCCAACCTGCTCGACGAGTTGCACAAGCCCTATGTCGAGGCGGGGCGCGCCAAGGGGTTGCCGGAAATGCGGCTGATCCTGACCTATCCGACGCGGGTGGCGCTCAACCCCTTCATCTCCACCGTCGGCTGGGTGCTGCCCGCGCTGATCTCGGGCGAGCTGATCGTCTCGACCGTCCTCAACCTGCCCACGGCCGGGCCCCTGCTGCTGCAGGCGCTCAAGAGCCAGGACATGTATCTGGCCGGCGCTTTCATCCTGCTTAGTGGTGGCCTGGTGCTGATCGGCACGCTGGTCTCCGACATCCTTCTTGCCATCTCCGATCCGAGGATCCGCCTGTCATGACCCTCGAAGCTCCCTTGCCGCAGAACGAAGACGACCTGCTGGACCGCCAGATCAATGCCGGCCAGTTGCAGGCGGCGGGCCAGTGGTCGCTGATGTGGAACAAATTCCGCAAGCACAAGCTGGCGCTGGTGTCGCTCTTCGTGGTTGGCCTTATCTATTTCGTCGCGCTGTTTGCCGAATTACTGGCGCCCTATGATCCGGGCAAGTTCGATCCGCGCTATACCTTCGTGCCGCCGCAATCCATTGGCTGGTTCGTGGAGGACGGCGCCGGTGGCCAGAGTTTCCAGCCCCATGTCACGGGTTTTGACATCGAACTCGACCCGGTGAGCTTCCGGCGCGTGTTCACGCCCGACCCTGAACAGGTGATCCCCATCGGGCTGTTCGTGCCCGGCCAGAGCTACAAGATGTGGGGTCTATTCGAGATGAACCTGCATTTCATCGGGCCGCTCGATCCGACCCAGCCGATGTTCCTTGCCGGTGGCGACCGGCTGGGCCGGGACCTTTTGAGCCGCACGATCCATGGCACTCGCATCTCAATGTCCATCGGCCTGGTCGGCGTGGGTCTGTCGCTGGTCATCGGAATGGTGCTGGGCGGCATTTCGGGCTATCGCGGCGGCTTGGTCGACCGCGTCATCCAGCGCGTCATCGAGTTCATCCGCTCGGTGCCCACCATTCCGCTGTGGCTGGGCCTTGCCGCCGCAATGCCCAAGGACTGGCCGCCCCTGCAGGTCTATTTCGCCATCCTGATCATCCTGTCGCTGATCGGCTGGACCGAAATAGCACGCGTGGTCCGGGGACGGTTCCTGAGCCTGCGCAGCGAGGACTTCGTCATCGCCGCCCGGCTCGATGGGGTCAGCGAGTTTCGCCTCATCATGCGGCACATGATGCCTTCGCTCTATTCGCACATCATTGCCGCGATCACGCTGGCCATCCCCAACATGATCCTGGCGGAAACTTCGCTGAGCTTCCTTGGCCTGGGTCTGCAACCGCCCATCGTCAGCTGGGGCGTGTTGCTGCAGGACACGCAGAACCTGCGCGCCATCACCCAGGCGCCATGGCTGTTCGTTCCGGGCGCCTGCGTGGTGGTGGCGGTGCTGGCGCTCAATTTCCTCGGCGATGGCGTGCGCGACGCCGCCGACCCCTATGCCAAGTGAGGCCGACATGATCGACAAAGCCGAGCCGATTTTGCGGGTCAACAACCTGTCCGTCGACTTTCCGATGCAGAGATCGGTACTGCATGCCGTCAAGGATGTGAGTTTCGAGCTGCGGCGAGGGGAGACCCTCTGCGTGGTGGGGGAAAGCGGGTCGGGCAAATCGGTGACAGCGCGCGCCATCCTGCAATTGGTGGCCAAGCCGGGCGTGATCACGGCGGGCAGCATTCACCTTGCGACCGAGGCCGGAGAGGTCGACATTGTTGCCCTGGGCAATCGTGGTCCTTCCATCCGCCAGATCCGTGGCCGGCGTATCGCCATGATCTTCCAGGAGCCGATGACGAGCCTGTCGCCGGTGCACACCATCGGACACCAGATCATCGAGACCATCCTCTTGCACGAAAAGATCAGCAAGGAAGAGGCGCGCAAGCGGGCTGCGGCTTTGCTCGAGCGGGTGCGCATTCCCAATCCCGACGCGGCGCTGGATCGCTATTCGTTCGAGTTTTCCGGCGGCATGCGCCAGCGAGCGATGATCGCCATGGCGCTCTCGTGCAATCCGGAAATCCTGATTGCCGACGAGCCGACAACGGCGCTCGATGTCACCACCCAGGCCGAAATCCTTTCGCTGATCCGAGAATTGCAGCAGGACCGCGGCATGGCCGTGTTGTTCATCACCCATGACATG
The DNA here is from genome assembly GCF_054482695.1 of Devosia sp. CAU 1758. NCBI lineage: Bacteria > Pseudomonadati > Pseudomonadota > Alphaproteobacteria > Hyphomicrobiales > Devosiaceae > Devosia > Devosia sp. CAU 1758. Next base: position 383,315 of record NZ_JBTLRJ010000001.1, read on the forward strand.
GGCGTCGTGGCCCAGATTGCTGACCGGGTGATGGTGATGTTTCGCGGCCAGAAGGTCGAGGAGGCCAATGTCTTTGATCTCTTCGCGCGGCCGCAGCAGGCCTATACGCGGGCGCTGCTCGGTTCGGTGCTGAAGCTGGAAACGCCGGCGCCGCGCCCGGCCCGGCCCATGGCGGAACAGCCGATTGCCGAGATCAACGACCTAGCGCTGCACTTTCCGCTCAATCCGGGCTTTCTCGGGCGACCCACGGACTATCTCAAGGCCATTGACGGGGTCAGCCTCACGATCAACCAGGGCGAGACGGTGGGCGTCGTGGGCGAGTCAGGCTCGGGCAAGACGACGTTGGGGCGCACCTTGCTGCGCGTCTACAATCCCACCGGCGGGCAGGTGCATTACTGGCGGGGCGACGGGACTTCTGTCGATATCGCCTCGCTGGGCAGGGCGGGCATGAAATCGCTTTATGGCGAGGTGCGCATGGTGTTCCAGGACCCGCATTCTTCGCTCAACCCGCGCATGAGTATCTACCAGATCATCTCGGAACCGCTGCGCACCAATACCGACATGTCCGAGCACCAGATGATGGACCGGGTGCAGGAATTGCTAACGCGCGTGGGCCTGCCATCCGATATCGGCGACCGTTATCCGCATGCCTTTTCGGGCGGGCAGCGGCAGCGCATTTCTATCGCCAGGGCTATTGCGGTGCGCCCGCGCCTCATCATTGCCGACGAGCCCACCTCGGCGCTTGATGTGTCGCTGCGCCACCAGGTGCTCGACCTGATGCGCGACCTGCAGTCGGAATTCGGCTTGTCCTATCTGTTTATCTCGCATGACATTTCGGTCATTCGATATTTCTGCGACCGGGTGGCGGTGATGAAAAATGGCAAGATCGTCGAGATCGGCGATGTCGCCCAGATTTGCGAGCGCCCGCAGCACGCCTATACACAGCAGTTGATCAGCGCCGTGCCCCGTCCCGATCCGCGCCTGCGCGCCGACGCTCCCGCCTAAGGATTTATGCCATGCCCCAAATCCTGCTGACTGGTGCCTCGGGTAGGCTGGGGAGCCATTTGCGCCGGGCCTTTGAAGCCGAGGGCCGGGCCTTCCTCGCGACCGACATTGTCGCGCCGGAAGATGGATCAGCGGTCGAGATCGCCGACCTGGCCGACCGCGAGGCGATTGACCGCCTGATGGCGCGGGACATCTCCGCAATTGTGCATTTCGGCGGCATGGCCAAGGAGGCGGGCTGGCAGACCGTGCTCGAAGCCAATGTCATGGGCGCCTACAATATCTTCGAAGCGGCTCGCAAGGCAGGCGTCCGGCGGGTCATTTTCGCCTCGTCCTACCATGTGCAGGGCATGTATCCGACGGAGGAATTGCCGAAGGGCATCGACGCGCCCTATCGGCCGGACTCGCTCTATGGGGTCTCCAAGGCCTTTGGCGAGACCCTGAGCCGGCTCTATTTCGACAAGTTCGGTGTGGAATGCCTCGCCATCCGCATCTGTACGGCCGGACAGCCGGGCACGCCCCGCGAAGCCCGCCTCTGGTTCAATCGCGACGATCTGGCGGGCCTCGTGGCCTATGCCCTCGATATCGAGACCCTGGGGCATCGCACCGTTTTTGGTATCTCGAATAATCCCAACGCGTTCTTCGTCAATGATGCCGATCCCGATTTCGCCTGGGCGCCGGCTCATGGATCGCTGGAGCTTGGTGCGCCCGACCCCCGCAAGCCGCTCGATCCCGACGACCCAAGGCACCGGCTGGCCGGCGGTGTGTTTGCCCAGTGGGGTCACTTCGATGACGCCGGACCGGGCACAAGTTGACCCCGGCCCCGCGCGACCGCGATGGTGAGGGCGGCGGCGCGACCGCTGCCTGGCCTTGGAGGGCAGGGGTATCACTGCCGAGATTTACGGAGCGGGCGCGCTGTTGTCTGGGGCAAGGTCAAACACCGCCATCTGACTGGCGCCGCCAAACTCGGGGTGTGCTCCCGCGATATCGGAGCAGGTGACCGAATAGGCGTTTCGAGCGGCCACGCCATTGGCCCAGGCCTTGAAGCGCCCCCGGTCCCACTCGAAACGGTGGCCGGGATGCCGCATGCGGTTTGCGGGCACGCCGAGCAGCGGGTTGTATTCGGCATTTGGTGTGGTGATGACGATGGTTGCAGGCCGGAGGTGTCTGAAAAGCGCTGTCTCGAGTTGGCCCAGTTGTCCGGCCTCCAGGTGCTCAAGGGTTTCCACCATGACAGCACAATCATGTGCCCTGTAGCGCGCCGGAAGCGTCAGCATGGAGGCCTGGACCACCTCGACATCGCAGGGGCAGGTGTCCGGGCTCCGAAGAGCGAGCCAGCGGCGCAGTTCGCTGAGCGCACCGGCGTCTATATCCACCGCAACGATCCGATGCAGGTCCTGTTTTCCGGCCACACGACGGAGCAGTTCGCCCCTGCCGCAACCGAGATCGAGCAAGGTTGTGGCATTGCGGCTTCGTATCACCGCTTCGACCGCCTCCAGGCGCTGTTCGTGTAGCCAAGAGGGCATCGCGTCCGGTGTCCACTCTGGCCTGTCGCCTGAACCTGCGCACCCTTATCGCATACAAGCAGGTGACGGCAATGTTCCGCGGCGGTCAGGTGCAGAGGCTGGCAAAGGTGACGGGCATGAACACCAGCACACCGGCCAGCAGGGCGGCCCGATTGGCCCAGAGGGCGGTGACGGACAGCATGTCTGCTGGCTCATGAGGAGATCTTGGCCTCGTTGCGAGCCAGAGCATGGGGACCAGAAAAGTCAGATAGGCCGCGATGAGCAAAGGCCGGTGCCACATGCCCCATCCAAGGGCGCAGCCGAGGGCCTGGAGAGCATAGAGCACCACAAAGGCCAGGGACCAGACGAGGAAGCCGGCGATCAGTTGGACAAGGCCGGTTCGGGCTGTGGAGGTCATGCGCCGCCCCCGATATTCGCCAATAGAAGGGCAAGACCGAGCGCCAGAATGGCTGCGCCCGCGGCATAGCCATTCCAGAGCCAGGCAAGCACCAGTTCAGTCTGCCGGCGGGCCGATACATAGCCCCTCACGAGGCGCCAAAGGGCATGGGCGGATAGGATTGCACCCAGAGCGCAATGTAGCGCGGCATAGACCAGAAGGGCAAAGATCACGGCCTGACGGGCATGCTGGGTCGGCCCGGGCAGGCTGGCAATACTCCAGACCATCAGGACAGCCGCAATCGCCTGGACGAGAGCGGATGCGATGAGGGCGGCTCGTGGCCAGATGCCGAAACTATTGGTCCGCCGCGCCGCAACGGCCAGACCGGCACCGGTTGCGGCGGCCAGCACTCCCAGAGCACCGGGCCATGCCAGCCAGTCCAGCGCGGGGAGCCCCTGCCAGCCGGGGGCGACGACAAGCAGGAACAGCCCGCCGAAGAGCAGCGAGGCGAAGAGGGTTCCGTCCATCACCAGGGCGGTGCGATTGGCAAGAATGCTGACATTGCCCGGCGCCTCGGTATCGGGCACTACGGCCTCGCCGCGGCCAATATCGACAGGTCCGGAATCGTGCTGTTGCCCGAGGCTGACGGGCCAGAACAGGAACAGGCCAAGCGTTGCCAGCGCCCCGAACGGGGCCAGCCAATAGAGCTTAAACAGCAGGGCGAGAAAGACGCTGGCCGTGGCCAATGCAGTCCAGAGGGGCAGATAGGTACGGCGCGGCAGGATGATCAGGTGATCGACCTCGCCGGTGGCCATATCGACGCCGAGGGTTTCCTGCCCGCCATTGCGGGCGAAGCCGAGGTAGCCATGGCCACCGGCCAGAACCGGTCCGATCAAGGCTGGCTCCAGCTGGTCGGCGCGGGGTTCGATGCGAGGCAGGGAGGCAAAATTGTAGCTGGGCGGCGGGGTGGCCGTGGCCCATTCCAAGGTTTGTGCTCGCCACGGGTCGCGGCGGAAGCGGGCGCCAAAGCGGAATTGCAGCACCATATCGGCCAGAACAAGTGCGAAACCCATGGTGAGGATGAAGCCGCCGACCGAGGACAGCAGGTTCAGCCAGTCCCAGCCCCAATTGGACGGGTAGGTGGAGATGCGGCGCGGCATGCCCATGAGCCCGGTCAGGTGCATGAGGAAAAATGTGAGATTGAAGCCGATCAGGATCAGCCAGAAGGCCGGCACAGAGAGCTGGTAGAGGCTTTGCCGGCCCGAGATATGGGGCAGCCAGTGATAGATGGCCGCCAGCATTGGGAAGACAAAGCCGCCCACTAGCACATAGTGCAGATGCGCCACCACAAAATAACTGTCATGGGCCTGGCTGTTGAACGGCACCATGGCCAGCATGACCCCCGTCAATCCACCGATGACGAAGACGATGAAAAAGCCGAGGACATAGAGCATGGGAATGTCCCAGCGCGGCCTGCCGGAAGCCAGCGTGCCGAGCCAAGCGAATATCTGCACGGCAGTGGGCACGGCGACCAGAGCACTGGCCGCGGAGAAAAAGGCCAGCGCCAGATGCGGTATGCCCACGGTGAACATGTGATGGACCCAGAGCCCGAAGCTCAGGAACGCCATGGCGACGATGGCGGCAATGATGGCGCGATAGCCCAGGATAGGGCGTTGTGCGAAGACCGGGATGATGGTCGAGAGCGCCCCGGCGGCCGGCAGGAAGATGATGTAGACCTCGGGATGCCCGAACAGCCAGAACAGGTGCTGCCAGAGGAGCGGATCGCCGCCGCGTGTCGGGTCAAAAAAGGGCAGGTCGAAGGCGCGCTCCATTTCGAGCAGGATCGAGCCCAGGATCAGCGGCGGAAAGCCGATGATCATCATTCCGGCCGTGACCAGCATGTACCAGGCGAAGAGCGGCATCCGGTGCAACGCCATGCCAGGCGCCCGCATCTTGAGGATGGTGACGAAAATTTCCACCGCCGCCGTTACCGCCGATATCTCCACGAAGGTGATGCCGAGCAGCCAGACATCGGCATTGATACCCGGCGAATAGGGCCTGGAGGAGAGCGGGGTATACATGAACCAGCCGCCATTGGGGGCGGCGCCGGCCAACATGGCGACAATCAGGATCGAACCGCCGAACAGATAGCACCAGAAGCCATAAGCCGTCAGGCGTGGGAAGGCCAGATCACGGGCGCCCAGGAGCTTGGGCAGCATATAGACTGCGAAGCCTTCGAACATGGGAATGGCGAACAGGAACATCATCACCGTGCCGTGCATGGTGAATATCTGGTTGTAGAGTTCGGGCCCGATGAAAGCGCTGTTCGGCGTCGCCAATTGCGCACGGATCAGCATGGAAAGCAGGCCGCCAATGGCGAAGAACACCAGCGCCAGCACCATGAAGCGCTTCCCCAATATGGTGTGATTGACGCTGGAGAGCCGGGCGAGACCCGGCGGGGTGCGCCAGATGGCGTCGAGCTGCTTGTGCAACTGGATGGGGGAGATGGGCGCGCTCATCGGCCTGCCTCCATCAAATCCGCAAAGCCTTCCGCGCTGTGGGCCTCGACCCTGAAGAACATGCCGTCATGGCCCTCGCCGCAATATTCGGCGCATTGGCCCCAATAGATGCCGGGCTCTTCGGCTTCGAGGCGGATGACATTGGTGTGGCCGGGGATGGCATCGATCTTGCCGCCGAGCCTGGGGACCCAGAATGAATGGATGACATCCTCGGCCGTCACGACGATATCGACGGGGATGCCGGCAGGCATGTGGAGCGTTTCGCCGTGCGTGGGGCTGCCATCGGGGTAAGTGAAGGTCCAGGTCCAGCGCTCGGCATGGGCGCCGAGGCGTATCGGCGCCTGGCCCCTAGGCAGCAATTGCTCGCCCAGCACCAGGGCGGTTCCCGTGAGCAGCACCAGGATGGGAATGGGCATGACCAGCCCGCCACCCACAATCCACTGCACGGGTGTGATGCGCGTCACCCAATCAGTGCGCAGATACGCTAGGGCGAAGAGCACCATGACCAATGCAAAGAGCAGCACCGAGCCTGCCAGCATGATCCACCAGAGACTGGCCAGATTGGCGGCGCGGGGGCCGGCGGGGTCGAGCGTGGACAAGGCGCCACTGCAACCGGCAAGCGCCAGCGGCGTTGCACCCAGTGCAACGGCTTTGACCAGGGGGCGAACCAGATGACCGATATCCCGCGCGATGACGAGGAAACCGAGCTGCGCGACGAGGAAACGCCGCCCGAGGCGCGGTCCGATCATCCCAATCCGGCTATCCGCGCCGTGGCCGAAAAGGACATCGGTTCCGGCATCGCGGTGGCCGGCCATCCGGTTCACGCCATGCTGGTGCATTTCCCCATTGCCTTCGTGGTTGCGACCCTTGGCGTCGATATCTTTTACTGGTGGAATGGTGACCTGTTCTGGGTCGAGGTTGGAAAATGGGCTGCCGGCGCCGCCTTCGGTTTTGGCGTGCTGGCTGCGATCGTCGGCACGCTCGAACTGCTGGCCGTGCCGGGCATCCGCGTGCGCGTGGCCAGCTGGAACCACGCCATTGCGGCCATGGTGATGCTGGCCATTGTCGGGGCCAATGCCGGCCTCCGGCTCTATTGGCCGGAGACGATCCTGCCTAATGGGCTGATGCTCTCGGTGTTGGCGACAATGTCCGCCGGCTTCGCGGGGTGGCATGGTGGCAAACTGGTGTTCGAGCACGGCGTGGGCCTCATCATTTCGTCCCGCCAATGAACTGATCCACAAAAGCCGAAAGCGCGCCGGGTGCGAAGAAGGCCGCCAATACTGGCGGCCATGCAATCTCCGGCTTGCCCAAGACCAGAGCCAGGATCGCGCCGATGGAGAGCAGGGTCAGCGTCATCACAATGACGAAGCGGCCAAGGGGATAGGACCGGTCCGGCTCGAAGAGCCTCAAAATCATCAGTCCGGAAAAGATGTGGACGCCGGTCATCACCGAGACGCCGACCAGCTTGGCCGAAAACCAGTTCTCATAGGTTCCCTGCAAGAGGATCAGCGCCGTGCCCGTGCCGATGGCGACAAAGGCGGCGGGAGAGACCACGGCGACATAAAGAAAGCGAGTGAAAGCGTGCAGCTTGTGCAGCGACTCGCCCGCCAGTCCCTGACGCTGGCGATAAAGGAAGGGCAGGGCGATCAGCCCGGCCGACCAGAGCGCGATGGTCGCGACATGGATGAATTTGAGCCAGGTGACGATCATTCAGCGATCGCCCGATCTGGTCTGAGCGCATCAACCAGCCGCCACAGCACCAGCGCCATCAGCGGCAGATTGGCCGGCACCCACATGATCAGGCCCGCAAGCTGCTGATCCTCGAGCGGCAAGAACCCGAAGGCCAGCGTGGTGCTGAGATGGGGCAGGTAGAGCGGCTGCGGCGCGAAGACCAGCAGCGCCCCCAGCAACCCCATCTGGATAGCGCTGGAGAGTGCAGTCACCCCTGCGGCCATAGGCGCATTGCTGCGCAGTAGGCCCAGCCAGAGCCAGGTGAAACTGGAGAGAAGGCTCAACTGCATGGCCCAGTAAATAGCTGGGTGCACGAAGGCGGCGGCGTAGATGTCGGGGGCGTGCCAAAGCCAGAGCGCGATGGTCGAGACAACCAGTGGAGGCAATAGCGACACGCTGTGTCCCCATGCCTTGGGCAAAGCCATGGCGGCGAGCGGCGCGACCAGCATGGTGAGTGCGATGTGATGGGTGACGCGGGCCGAGAACAGCGCCACGCTCAAGGCGCAGAGGGGCGACACGAAGAGCATCGTCGCGAGCAGCCATGCGGCGGCAAAGACCCATTGCTGGCGACGCCCCGCATGTCGGAGCACGAATGCACCGCCGATGGCGAGTGCGAGCAGGAGGGTAAGCAGCAGGGGATCGAAATTCCACCGGCCCCAGAGCGTGTCCAGGGTCGGTGGCGGTCCGCAATAACTCATATCGAAGGAAAAGGCTGACGCTGGGTCCATTTCCGTTCCAAATGTTGTGGTGTTTGGGAAGGCTTAGGGCTGCTCGTCGCCCTCGCTCTCTCCTGTTGCGCTGTCCGGCAGGGCATAGGCGATGAAGTAGTCGCCGATGGGGGTTTCCATGAAGTCGTGCCCGCCAGCATTGATGACGACAATCTGGCGGCCCTGGGACTCATAGGTCATAGGGGTAGCCTGGCCGCCGGCCGGGAGTTCCACCTCCCACACCCGCTCCCCGGTCTCGACGTCGATGGCGCGGAACAGGTCGTCCGTGGCCGCGCCGATGAAGAACAGGCCCGAGGCGGTGATGAAGCCGCCCGCATTATTGGGCGTGCCGATGTCGAACGGCAGCATGGACGGGATGCCGAACGGACCGTTCTTGCGGGCCGTGCCGAAGGGGCGGTCCCAGAGCATTTCGCGGGTGTTCAGATCGATCGCCGCAATCCCCCCATAGGGCGGCTCCTTGCAAAGCATGCCCGTGAACGGCACCCGCCAACCAGCATTAACGCGAATACCATAGGGCGCTTCGGCCTGCGGGCTGACCGAGCCATGCGAACCCGAGCTTGCGGAGGGCTCATAATTGGGGTCGGCGATGGAATAGATGCCCATCTCATCGACCTGTTCGCGCGGGATCAGCTGGTTGTAATTAGGCATGTTGTTGTAGTTGGCGATCAGAATGTTGTTGACCGGATCGACGGCGATGCCGCCCCAGTCCGAACCGCCATTATAGCCTGGGAACTGGATCCAGGGCTGATCGACGGTCGGCGGCGTATAGACGCCGTCGTAGGTGGCCTGCCGGTACTGAATGCGGCACCAGAGCTGGTCGAGCGGTGTCGCACCCCACATGTCTGCCTCCGTCAGGTTTGGCTTGAGCAAGTTCGGAAAGTCCGTGACATAGGGCTGGGTAGGCGACAGGCGCTCGGGCTCGACGCCTCCCTGCGGCGCAGGACGTTCCTCGATATTTACCAGCGGTTCGCCGGTTTCGCGATTGAGAATATAGAACTGCGCCTGCTTGGACGGCATGATGATGGCAGGCACGGGGCCGTCTTCGGTGGGGAAATCCACCAGAGTGCCCTGGCCGCCCAGGTCATAGTCCCAGACGTCATAGTGGACGGTCTGATAATGCCAGGCGACTTCACCGGTTTCCACATCGAGCGCCACAATGGCGGTCGAATAGGTATTTTCGGCTTCTGAGCGGGTGCCGCCCCAATAGTCGACAGCCGAATTACCCATGGGCATGTAGACCAAGCCCAGTTCGTCGTCTCCCGAGGCGATGGTCCACATGTTGGGGGTCCCGGGAGTATAGATTTCTCCCTCCGGCGGCAGACCGTTTTCGCCAGGACGACCCATGTCCCAGGCCCATTCCAGCTCACCAGTAACAGCGTTGTAGCCGCGGATGACGCCAGAAGGCGCGGTGCGCTGCTGGTTGTCGCTGACCTGGCTTCCAACCACAAGCACGTCCCGTACCAGGGTCGGCGGGGATGTCGGCGCGTAAAAGCCCGGGGCGGTGTCGCCAATGCCTTCAAGCAGATTGACCATGCCGCCATTGCCGAAATCGGGGCAAAGCTGACCTGTCTCAGTGTCCAGCGCGATCATGCGCGCGTCATGGGTGAGATTGACGGTGCGCGTGGCGCAAAGTTCAGTGCGATCAGCTGCGGGATTTTCAAAATAGACAAGACCCCGGCAGGACGCGTTGTAGCCGACATTGTCGGTGGAAACCTCCGGATCGTAGGTCCAGAATTCTGCGCCAGTCGCAGCATCCAGTGCTGTGATGTGGTTGGTGGCCGAACAGAGATAGAGGCGGTCGCCGACTTTGACCGGCGTGTTCTGATTGCCAAATGGCTCGTCGCCCTCGGGCATGTCACCGGTGCGGTATTCCCAGATTTTTTCGAGTTGGCCGACATTGTCCGGGGTGATCTGCTCGAGCGGCGAATAGCGGGTTGCGTGATAATCGCCCCCATAGGCCGGCCAGTCGACCCCGGTCTCCAATGCCACATAAGTGGGGCCGGCTTCTTCGCTCGGAGGCGCCTCGGTGCCCGTATTTTCTTCTTCGCCGGCTTCGAGCGGCGCGCCTTCAGGCGTTACACCGGCGTCGGCAGGCTGGGCGGGCTCTAACGGTTGCGTGCCCGCTTCTGCCGGAGCACCCGGCGTCGCGTCCGGTGCTTCAGTGGCTGGGGGTGCCTCGGGTGCCTCTGGTTGGCCAATCGGTTCGTCGACCTCCTGGGCAATGGTGCTCCCGACGCCATGGTTGGCGACGCCGATGGCACCCACTGCGCCGGCGAGGGTTACCATGGCAGCGACGGCGCCGCTGCCGAACCGCCGCGCGGACCCGCGCAGCATGGGCAGGGTGGTAAGCACGAGGATGAGCACTATGGTCGGGGCGAGCAGCCGCGGCACCTGCGCCCAGCCGTCAAGCCCAGCTTCCCACAGGGCCCAGATCAGCGTTGCAACCCAGGTTACAAGATATATCCAAACCGCCATCAACTGGCGCCGGAACAGGAACCACGCCGTCAGCATAAGGCCGATGCCCGCTGGAAAATAATACCACGAACCACCCAAGGTGATGAGCCAAAGCCCGCCCGCGGCGATCGGCAGGCCGAAGACGAACAGCACAATGGCGACAAGCATGGTCCACCAAAACCCTATTCCCTTGCGATCAGGATGCGATGAAACGTGCGCGGCCATGCTGCCCTCCCATTGGCGTGAATGGAGACGCAACGCCGCAATGCGAACACAGTTCCGTACCGATTCAGGCTATCGGCTGAGGCGTCTCAGAAAGGCGGCGGTTTCAACTTCATCCTCGTCAAGCTGCTCCACCGGTTTCAGCCGACCTGAGCGGCGCAACGCCCCGGCCTGCCACGCCTCGGGCAGAGACGGGTGGATATAAGCCTGGCGACAGACTGTCCTGGTGTTACCCAGCTGGGCGGCGACCTGGTCGATGAGGCTATTCATGATGCGGGCTTGAGCAGATTTGGGCTCGGGCCGCTCGGTGTCGGCGAAGAGACCGAAGGCGCGGACGGTGCCTGCCCAGGTGCGGAAATGCTTGGCGGTGAATTCGGGACCGGCAAAGGCCGCAAGGTAATCGTTCACATCGCGCGACGAGATCGCGCACAAGCCCGCCTCATCCTCATATTTGAACAATTGCTGGCCCGGCAGTTCGTTGAGGCTCTTGAGGATATTGGCGATACGCCGGTCGGCGAGCTGCAAGCGCCAAAGCTTGCCTGACTTGCCCTTGAACTGGAACTGCAGCTTGTGGCCCGTGATTTCCACGTGCCGGCGGCGCAGCGTCGTCAGCCCGAAGCTTTTGTTCTGCCTTGCATAGGCGGAATTACCAATGCGGATCAGGCTGTGATCCAGCAGCCAGACCACCGAGGCGACGACACGTTCGTAGCCCAGCGTGCGCCGTCGCAGGTCCGTTTGCACCTGTTCGCGCAGACCCGGCAGGGTTTTGGAAAAATCCAGGAGCGTATCGAACTTGGTCGCGCTGCGGTGCTCGGTCCAGTCGGCGTGGTAGCGGTATTGCTTGCGGCCCTTCTCGTCCCGGCCGGTGGCCTGGATATGGCCGCAGGCGTCCTTGCAGATCCAGACATCGGTCCAGGCCGGAGGAATGGCGAGGGCGCGGATGCGGGCCAGGACATGCTTGTCCGGATGATTTCCGGCCTGGTCGTGGTAGGAAAACCCGCTGCCGTGCCTCTGCCGGTGCCAGCCCGGCTCCTCGTCGGACGCAAAGGCAAGTCTAGGCGCCGGGCCGATTTCATCGGCCCGCATGCGGTCCAGCACTATTCTTGCCAGTTTCATGGTTCTGCACCTGTTGATCGGGCTGGAAATGATCTGGACGGGACAAGCGTTCCCGACGCGCACAAAGGTGAACCGGAACGGGGAGGCAGATGCGGCGTTGAGTCGGCGAAATTCAACCTGGGAACCTGCCATGCCTGCATCGCGTCCGATCTGGAAAGGCCAGTTGCGCTTGTCGCTGGTCGCCATCCCCGTCGAATTGTTCAGTGCGGCGCGTTCCGGCGCCAAGCCAAGTTTTCGGCAAATCCATGAGCCGACCGGCAAGCCGATCCACTATGAAAAGGTGGTGGCGGGTGTCGGGCCGGTCGACAAGGACGATATCATCAAAGGGTTCGAGTATGAGAAGGGCGACTATGTCCTGCTCACCGACGAGGAGATCGACGCGGTCAAGCTCGAGACACGCAAGACGCTGGAACTCACCCAGTTCGTAGGCGCCTGCGAGATCGATCCGATTTTCTACGACAAGTCCTATTTCGTCGTACCGACGGACGAGCTGGCCGAAGATGCGTTCCGGGTCATTCGCGATGCCCTACGCAAGACCGAAAAGGTCGGGTTGGGGCAGCTCTCCATGCGCGGCAAGGAATATCTGGCGGCTATCAAGCCCTCAGGCACGGGGCTGATGCTGGAAACGCTGCACTATGAAGAGGAAATCCGCAAAGCCGACCCGTTCTTTTCGCAAATCTCAGGGAAGAAGGCCGAGGCGGACCTGCTCGAAGTTGCGACCGCGTTGATCGAGAAGAAAACCGCGCCTTTCGATGCCGGCGCGTTCAAGGATCACTATCAGAGCGCGCTGCGCGAACTGATCGGGCGCAAGATGAAGGCCAAGGGCCGCAAGATCACGGCAAGCAAGGATGAGGCGCCGGAGCGTCCGAGCGGCGAGAATGTGGTCGACCTGATGGCGGCGCTCAAGGAGAGCCTCGAGGGCGGCGGGAAGAAGAAGGCCCCGGCCAAGAAGGCTGCTCCGTCCAAATCCTCATCCACGCGAAAGAAGGCCAGTTGAGAATGGCGAGCAAGGCTGAAGACCTGCTCAAGGATTACAAGGCCAAGCGAAACTTCGCCAAGACGCAGGAGCCTGCGGGAGCTGTTGCGGCTGGCGGCAAGGAAGGTCGCGGCAGCTTCGTTGTGCAAAAGCACGATGCGACCCGCCTCCACTACGATTTCCGCATCGAACTTGACGGTGTGCTGAAGAGCTGGGCGGTAACCAAAGGGCCATCCAACAATCCCGGCGACAAGCGGTTGGCGGTGAGGGTGGAGGATCACCCGCTCGAATATGGCGGCTTCGAGGGCACTATTCCCGAGGGCGAATATGGCGGCGGCACAGTGATGCTGTGGGACCGCGGCACATGGGAGCCGATTGGCGATCCGCATGAGGGGTTGGAGGGCGGCGATCTCAAGATGCGGCTCTTCGGCGAGCGGATGAAGGGCGAATATGTGCTGGTGCATATGAAGGGACGCGACAGCAAGCGCCGCAACGGGCCGGACCGCGAGAACTGGCTGCTGATCAAGCACCGCGACAGCTATGCGCGGGACAAGGACACCTTGACCACGCGCTTCACCCGTTCAGTGGCGAGCGGGCGCGATTTCAAGGCCATTGCCAGCGGCGCCAAGCCCGAGAAGAAGACCAGGGTGCCCGCCAAAGCGGTCTGGCATTCCGACCCGGACAAAGCCGAGAAGGCCGATCAGAAAACGCGGATCATGAGCACGGCCAAATCGGGCAAGGTGCCGGCCTTCCGCCCTGTGCAACTGGCGACGCTGGTGGACAGCGTGCCGGCTGGCGAGGACTGGCTGTTCGAGATGAAATATGACGGCTACCGGTGCCTCGCTGCCGTGGCGGGAGATAACGTGCGGCTCTATACGCGCAATGGCCACGACTGGACCGAGCAGTTTGGCGCTTTGGTAGAGCCGTTGCAGAAGCTCAAGGCCGGCTCGGCGCTGATCGATGGGGAAATCTGCGCATTTGACGGCAAGGGGCGGACGGATTTCTCGACGCTCAAGGGGGTGTTGTCGAATGGCGGGCGGCTCGAATTCTTTGCCTTCGACCTGCTCGAAGCCGAAGGCAAGGATCTGACCAGGTTGCCGCTCGTGGAGCGCAAGGCGCAGCTTGAGAAACTGCTGGCCAAGGCGCCAAAGAAAGGCCCGATCCAGTATTCATCGCATATCGCGGAGCATGGCCAGAAGGTGCTCGATGCCCTCTGCCGGGACGGGCATGAGGGGGTGATCGCCAAGCGCGCCGATGCGCCTTATCGCGGCGAGCGCAGCAAGGGCTGGCTCAAGATCAAGTGCCTCAAGCGGCAGGAATTCGTCATTGGCGGCTGGTCACCCTCGTCCAAACGCAAGGGTTTCGCCTCGCTGCTGCTGGGGAGCTGGGAGGGCGACAAGCTGGCCTATCGCGGCCGCGTGGGCACGGGCTTCTCGCACGATCTGCTGCACGAGATCGACGCGAAACTTCAAAAGCTGGTGCGCAAGACCAATCCATTCGCGGCCGTGCCCAAGGAGATCGCTCGCGGCGCCAAATGGGTGAAACCGGACCTTGTCGCCGAAATCGCCTATACCGAGCTGACCGGTGACGACATCCTCCGCCATCCCAGTTTCATCGGCCTGCGCGGAGACAAGCCGGCCAAGGAGGTGCGCATGGAAAAGGCGCAATCGATTGAGGGCGACGGCGAGGCGGTGGCGGAGGAACTGGGGGTGCGGCTGACCTCCCCTGACCGCGTGGTTTATCCGGGACAGGGCATCACCAAGGCACAATTGGTGGCCTATTACGAAGAGGTCGCCGAGGCGATGCTGCCTCATATCAAGGATCGGCCGCTGAGCCTGGTCCGCTGCCCGCAGGGGCGCACAAAACACTGCTTTTTCCAGAAGCACGATACCGGGGGATTCCCGGAGCAGTTGCACTCAAAATCCATCACCGAAAAGGACGGCGAGAAAAAGGACTATTTCCGTGTCGATGACTTGGCGGGGCTGGTGGCGGGCACGCAGATGAATGTGCTGGAATGGCATATCTGGGGGTCACGCTTTTCCGATGTCGAGAAACCGGACCGGCTGGTCTTCGACATCGACCCTGATGAAGCTTTGGACTTTTCGGCCATCACCGCAGCGGCCACCGACATCCGGGATCGTCTCAAGGATATGAACCTCAAGAGTTTTCCGATGGTCTCGGGCGGCAAGGGCATTCATGTGATCGTGCCGCTTGAACCCAGGGCGGAATGGCCAGAGGTCAAGGCGTTCTGCAAGGCGTTTGCGCAGGCAATGGCCGATGATGAGCCGGAGCGCTACACGGCCAGCATTTCCAAGGCTCGCCGCAAGGGACGGCTGTTTATCGACTACCTGCGCAATGAACGAGGCTCGACGGCCATCTGCCCCTGGTCGGTGCGTTCACGCGAAGGCGCGCCGGTGGCGGTGCCGGTTGACTGGGACGAGGTCTCCGGGCTCAATGCCGCAAACGGTTTTTCTCTCGCTGCTGCCGCCGAGCGGGCACAGAGTGGTGCGTGGAAAGTCTATTCCAAGACCAAGGGGAAGCTGCCGCGTTAAGCGCTAGGTGTCCGCAAGCACACCTCAGTTTACTAGATCGGCTGGTCCTTGGAAGTTTCTGATTTGGCTACTCCACAATCCGCCTGGATCTCGCAAAATGACTGATCAAACGGCAAACCTATCATAGCCGATAAATTCGGCTCGCATTGGCGTTGAAGAGATTCGCCTGCTCGTCCGCGCTGGCGCCGCTGACGATTTCGCGGGCGGCCGTGACCCAGTCGGTCAGGCTGCCGCCGAGTGTCACCACGGGATGATCGGATCCCCAGACGACGCGGTCCCAGCCGAAGCTTTCGATGATGTGTTCGACATAGGGGCGGAGCTGGTCGAGGGACCAATCGGGACCGGCATAGGCCATGATGCCGGAGACCTTGGCATTCACATTTGGCAGTCTGGACAGGGATGTGATGTTTTCGCGCCAGGAGCCCGGCTGATCCACATTGATGTCCTGGGCACCACAATGGTCGAGGACGAAGGTCACGTCCGGGCACCTGGCGATCAGGGCTTGGCCGATGGGCAATTGGTCGGGGCGGACGCAGAGGTCGAAGCTGAGGCCATGGGCCGGAAGGCGGCGCAGGTTTTCGGCGAAATGCGGGGTCTGGCCGAGGCTGTCGGGCATCTCGTGGAGGATGCGGCGGAGGCCCCGCACGCCGGGGATGGCGGCTAGCGCGTCCAATTGCTGTGGGAAATCGGGACTTTCGGGGCGGCAGGCGGCAATGGCGCCGACAACCCCTTCACGCTCGAGGACGAAGCGCGTTTCGCGCTCGATATCGGCTTCGTCCGCATCGACTTCCATATGCAGGGCTGCGGTAATGCCCAATGGTTTGGCTTCGGTCCAATAGTCCTCGATCGTCCAGTGCCGGTTGAGCGGATGGGGGCCTGATATCCAGGGATAGGAAAGGCGGTCGGGGTAGATCAGATGCAGATGGGTGTCGATGATGGGGATCACGGGCAGTTCCTGTCAGGTCTCAGGTGGGCGCAGGGCGCCAATGGGGTCAGCGGCGGACGCCGAGGCGGCTCATCTTTTCGCTGAGGGTGCGCCGGGGGACCTGCAAGGCTTCTGCAACGGCGGCGATGGAATCCTCGTGCCGGTTCAGTTCGGCCTCGATGAGGTGGCGCTCATAGGCGGCGACGCGTTCGGCCAGGCTCGCGCCGGAACCGACCGGCACGCGTTGGCCCAGTATGTCTCCTATGGAGCGGCCGGTGGCGCCCAGGCCCAGGGCGAAGCGGTCGGCGGCAGCCTTGAGTTCACGCACATTGCCGGGCCAGGCATGGGAGAGCAGGGCATTGATATCGGCGGGGTGAAGGTTGGGCACGGGCCGGCCGAAACGGCGAGCCGCCTCGCCCAGAAAGTGGTGGAAAAGGATGACGCAGTCGTCGCCCCGGTCCCGCAGCGGCGGCAGATCGAGAGTGGCCATGTTGAGGCGGTAAAAGAGATCGGCGCGGAAACGGCCGGCCTGGCTCTCGGCCTTGAGGTCGACCTTGGAGGCTGCAATGATCCTCAGATCAAGCGGAATCTGCTTGTTCGAGCCGAGACGTTCGACCTCGCGCTCCTGGATGACGCGCAGCACCTTGGCCTGGGCGAGCAGGGGCATGGATTCGATCTCATCGAGCAGCAGCGTGCCGCCATGGGCATATTCGAATTTTCCGACGCGCTGGCCGGAAGCGCCGGTGAATGAGCCTGATTCATGGCCGAACAATTCGCTCTCGATCAGTTCGGCGGGAATGGCGGCGCAGTTGACCGCGACGAAGGGGCTCTTGGCGCGGGGCGAGAAATCGTGGAGGCAGCGGGCGACGACTTCCTTGCCGGTGCCGGTTTCGCCCAGAAGGATGATATCGGCCGGGATGCTGGCCAGCTCCAGCACCGCGCGGCGCAATTCCTGCATGACGCTGGAAGTGCCGACCAAGCGGGTCGCCAGTTCATTCTCGCCCCCATCGAGGCGGCGGCGAAGATCGGCCAGTTCGCGCTTGAGGCGGGCCTGCTCGGCGGCGCGGGAAATGGAATTGACCAGCTGGTCCGGCACATAGGGTTTTTGCAGGAAATCGAAGGCGCCGCCGCGCATGGCTTCCACCGCCATGGGTACGTCGCCATGCCCGGTGATCAGGATGACCTCTGTGGGGAGGCCCCGCTCGGCAATGGAGCGCAGGAGGTCGAGACCTGACAAGCCCGGCATGCGCACATCGGTCAGCACGACGTGAGGGTGGCGGTCGTCGATGGAGGCCAGAGCCTCCTGAGCATTGGACGCGGTGGCAGTGTCGAAGCCGGACAGGCGCAGCCATTGTTCAAGGGCGGTGCGCACCATGTCTTCGTCATCGACGATGAGGACACTGGGTTCGGTCATGCGGACACCCGGGATGAGTCGGCGACAATAGCCGGCAGGTTGATGGTGAAGGTGCTGCCCTTGCCGGGCCGGGAGCGGACGGTGATTGTGCCGCCGCTGTCGCGCACCAGGCCGTAGGAAATGGCAAGGCCGAGGCCCAGCCCCTTGCCCGCCGGCTTGGTGGTGAAGAAGGGATCGAACAGGGTACTCATGTCGCCCGGCGCGATACCACTTCCGGTATCGGCAATGGATATGCTGGCTGTGCCGCCTTCGCTGGTGACGCCGATGGAAAGCACGCGCAGGGACGCGTCCTGCATGGCATCGGCGGCATTGGCGATCAGGTTGATCAGCACCTGTTCGAGATGGACCGGATTGGCCGAGACGCCGATGGGCGGGCGTGGGCGACGGTATTCGATGTCAACGCCTGCCTGGCGCAGGCGATGATCGGTGAGGTCCAGGGCATTGGCGATAACCGTGCCGATATCGGCGGCCATGGCGACCTGAGTTTCCTTGCGGGCGAAGGTCTTCAGGTGCCCGGTAAGGGTGGCGAGGCGATCCACCACCTTGTCCATGGCCGATAGGATGGGACCAAGATCACTGCGGCCGCGACGCTGTTCGAGGAGGCGGGCGCTGGCCATATGGGTGGCGAGGGCGGCAACCGGCTGGCTGACCTCGTGGGCGACGCCGGCCAGGGCCTGGCCGAGGCTGGCCAACTTGGCCGCCTGCACCAGCCCCTCCTGAGCATCGCGTTCAGCCTTTTCGGCCCGCACGCGGTCGGCAATTTCGGCGCGCAATTGCTCGTTCATGGCGTGCAGGTCCTCGGTGCGTTCAGCGACGCGCTGTTCGAGCCGGTTGTGATCGGCCAGCCGGTGGGCCACCAGGCGCCGTCGCTGTTCGAGCAGAACCACGATCAGGATCAATGCCGCGAAAGCCAGGGCGGCGGCGGTTGCCATGGTCAGCGCTGCGCCATAGATCGGTGTTAGTGGCGTGAAGGACAGGATGCGCCAGCCATGCTTGGGCAGGCGCAGTTCCTGGAGCATGAAATAGCCGGATGTTTCCGGATCCGAGCCGGAGAGGAGAGCGAATTCGGAACCGCGCGAAAACCAGCGATCGGTGATGATGCCGGTGTTTTCGATGCCGTTGTCACCATAGCGCTGCTGGCTGGCTATGGTCCCTATCTGCGTGCGCGGAATGGTCTGGAGAGGCCGATAGCGCCAGTCCGGCCGGGTCGAGAGAATGGTGACGTCATTGACGTCGACAATGCCGATCAGCTCGCCCGAACGCCACCAGGTGGCTTCGATTTCGCCCAGATTGATCTTGATGACAGCCACGCCCAAAGGGCCATCGGGTCCGTCGACCCGCTGTGACAGGAAGAAGCCGGGCGTCTTGGTCGACATGCCGAAGGCATAATATTCGGCCCGACCACGCGTCACGGCGTCAGCGAAGTAGGGTCGGAAGGAGTAGTTGGTGCCGACCAGGCTGGTCAGCGTCCACCAATTGCTGGCGGCAACGACGCTGCCACTGTCCTCCATGAGGAAGATTTCGCTGGCCCCGGCGGTTTCGTTGAGCTTGCTGAGAAAACCATTGGCGGCCTCGATGGTGGAGGGGTCGTCTGGATGGTCGAGGGCGGCGCGGGTCTCTCGGGCCTGGGAAATGGCTACCGGCAGGTAGTGGAAGCGCTCGATAATGGCTTCCAGCGTCCGGTCAAACAAGGCGAGGCGGCGCTGCGCCTGCTCGCCTGCATCGCGTACGGCTGCCCCAAGTGTCAGTTCGAACGCTACCCAGAAGACGAGCGCGACCACCGCGAGGGCGGCGGCGATGGCCCCGAGATGACGTCGGGCGATCCAGTAGCGTTGCGTGGGACCAGCGGCCACGATTTCTCCCTCGTTCTGGCAAGAATTTGCCGATCCTGGTGGCACGGGCGGGCAAGTTCTTGCCAGAAGTGCTAACATGTGACGGAGCGATTGCATATCTGCCTTGCGTTTTTCGCGTGGCACGCCGCTTGCAAGGATGTGGCTGGCCCCGGGGGAACATTCGGGGAGATGCAATTGGGAGGACCAATCAAACATGAAGACCATCGTAAAGATGCTTGCCGCCGGCCTCGTCGTCGGCTCTGCCCTCAGCGCCGTTTCGGTGGTGGCGCAGGACTATCCAACCCAGCCCGTGACCATCGTGGTGCCGTTCTCGGCCGGTGGGCCGACCGACACGGTGACGCGCCTTGTCGCTGCAGCGATGAGCGAAGATCTCGGCCAGCAGGTGGTGGTGCAGAATGTGGGTGGCGCCGGCGGAACGCTGGGTGCAGGCCAGGTCGCTGCGGCAGCCAATGATGGCTATACCCTGTTGCTGCATCATATCGGCATGTCGACCGCCCCCGCGCTCTATGCCAGCTTGCCCTATGATCCGATGACCGACTTCGCGCCAATTGGCCTGGTTACCGAAGTGCCGATGACCATGGTGGCGCGCAAGGATTTCGAGCCGGCATCGCTGGAAGACCTGATCGCCCATGTGAAGGAAAACGGCGAGAACATCACTTATGCCAATGCCGGTATCGGTGCCGCCAGCCAGCTCTGCGGATTGCTGTTCCAGGATGCGCTCGACACCAAGCTGACCGAAGTGCCCTATCAGGGAACTGGCCCGGCCATGACCGACCTGCTCGGCGGGCAGATCGACATGATGTGCGACCAGACCACCAATACGACGAGCCAGATTCTGGCCGGTGAGATCAAGGCCTATGCCGTGACCACGCCGGAACGCATCGCCGTGCTACCCGATGTGCCGACCATGGCAGAGGGTGGGGTCGAGAACTTTAACCTGGCGATCTGGCACGGCCTCTATGCCCCTGCGGGCACCGACCCGGCCATCATCGAGCGTCTGACTCAGTCGCTGCAGGTGGCCCTGGCCAATGAAACCGTGGGCAACAGCTTTGCCGAGCTTGGCACCTATCCCGTGCCTGCGACCGAAGCCACGCCCATGGCACTGGCTGCCAAGCTCGAGGGTCAGACGGCCCTCTGGGCCGAGGTGATCGCCGCTGCCGGTGTTGCCGCGCAGTAAACCTTGCGGGAGGGGCTCGCGACCTTGCGGTGGCAAGTCCCTCCCATCTTTGGCTCCACTCGTTGAACCCACCCCACCCCAATCCCTCCATTCAGGGGAGGGAGGCGCAGGTTGAGAAGTCGGTGTTCATCGTCTCCCACCCTTTGTGGAGATGGAGGAAGGGTGGGGGCTATTCGGTGTGGTGCGATGCCGAAATCGGGAGGGGGAACGATGGCTCTCAATGCTTCGCGGAATGATCTTGCATCGGGGGCGATCTTTGTCGCTTTCGGCGCTTATTTTGCGCTGGAGGCGCTGCGTTATGAATTTGGCACGCCGTTCCGCATGGGGCCGGGCTTCATGCCGATCGTGCTCGGTGGGGTGCTGATCGCGCTTGGCATTGCCGTCGCCGCCAAGGGCATGGGCAAGCCGGATACGGAGGTCGCGCCGCCATGGCCATGGCGCGGACTCCTGCTGGTACTGGGCACGATCCTGTTCTTTGCTGCTACCTTCCGAGGGCTCGGATTCATCCCCGTGGTGCTGATTGCCGGCTTTGTGACCGCCATGTCATCAGCCAAGAACACCGTGCTGTCCGCTCTGGTAATCTCGGTGGGGCTTTGCCTGCTTTGCTACCTTATTTTCGTGGTCGGGCTGGGCATGATCGTGCCGCTGGTCGGCCCCTGGCTGCGGTTCTAGGAGCAGACGCATGGATCTTTTCTCCTCACTGGGCCTGGGCTTTTCGGTCGCGCTCGATCCGTACAATGTTCTCTATTGTTTCGTGGGCGTGCTGCTGGGCACGCTGGTGGGCGTGTTGCCGGGGATCGGGCCGACGGCGACCATCGCCATGCTGCTGCCCATCACCTTTTCGCTCAATGCCGAAACGGCGTTGATCATGCTGGCGGGCATCTATTACGGCGCCCAGTATGGCGGCTCGACCACGGCCATTCTCATCAACCTGCCGGGCGAAAGCTCGGCGGCGGTCACAGCGATCGACGGTTACCAGATGGCCCGCAAGGGCCGTGCGGGACCGGCGCTGGCGGCGGCAGCACTCGGCTCCTTCTTTGCCGGTTCGGTGGCGACCTTCCTCCTCGCCGCCTTTGCGCCGCCGCTGGCCCGGGCTGCCCTAAGTTTCGGGGCGCCGGAATATTTCTCGCTGATCGTCCTGGGCCTCCTGGTCTCGATCGCGCTGGCGCATGGTTCGATCATCAAGGCCCTGGCCATGATCGTGCTGGGGCTGCTGTTGGGCATGGTGGGGCAGGACATCTATACCGGCACGCCGCGATTTACCTTCGGGCTGCGCGAGCTGTTCGGCGGGCTCAATTTCGTCGCCGTGGCAGTGGGCGTGTTCGGGGTGGCGGAAATCCTGCGCAATCTCGAGAACGAGCATGAGCGCGAGGTGGGCGTCAAAGCCGTGAAAAACCTCTGGCTGACGCGGGATGACTTCAAACGCATCATCTGGCCAGTATTGCGCGGCACGGGCATAGGCTCGATCCTGGGCATCCTACCAGGGGGTGGGCATATCCTTTCGTCCTTTGCTTCCTACTCGGCAGAGAAGCGGCTTTCCAAGCACCCCGAGGAATTCGGCAAGGGCGCCATCGAGGGCGTGGCAGGGCCAGAATCCGCGAATAACGCGGCGGCGCAGACCTCGTTCATACCGCTGATGACGCTGGGTATTCCCGCGCATCCGGTGATGGCATTGATGATCGGCGCGTTCATCCTGCAGGGGATTACACCCGGTCCCAATGTGATCAACGAGCAGCCGGCGCTGTTCTGGGGAATCATTGCCTCGATGTGGATCGGCAATCTGCTGCTAGTCATCCTCAACCTGCCGCTGGTGGGGCTGTGGGTGAAGATGCTCTCGATTCCCTATCGCGTGCTGTTCCCGGCCATTGTGCTGTTCGCCTGTATCGGAACGTTTTCGATCAACCAGAATATCTACGACATCTATGCCATCGCCTTCTTCGGTATCGTCGGCTACCTGCTGATCCGCTTCGGTTGCGAACCGGCGCCGCTGCTGCTGGGCTTCGTGCTGGGGCCGCTGCTGGAAGAGCATTTGCGGCGGGCCATGATCATCTCGCGCGGCGATCCGATGATTTTTGTCGAAAGGCCGATTTCGGCGACGTTGCTGGCGATGGCACTGGCGGCGGTGGTGGTAGCGGTGCTGCCCTCGATCCGCAGGAAACGGGCGGAGGTGTTTGTCGAGGAGGATTGAGGGGCGGGCGGCATGGTGGCAGGTATTCCCCTAACACGACAGGTCCGTCCTCGGGCTTGACCCGAGGACCGCGAACAGCCGGCACGGTGGTCGGGGTGAGTGACCCTCGGGTCGGGCCCGAGGGCGGTTCGGAGATGGTTCAGGCACTGGAATTAGTTACAACAAACAGGGATCCCCGCTTTCGCGGGATGACAATGTGGTTGATAGCGTGGTCAGTGCCGGGACAGCAGGCTTCGCGCTTTCGCCAGTCCAGCACTCGTCGGAATGGACGGCCGATATTCCAGCCCGACGCGTCCGGAATAGCCATTGGCGAAGAGCCAGGCGAGGGCGCGCGCGAGGTCGAGCTCTCCGGTGCCGGGCTCCTGGCGGCCGGGGTGATCGGCGACGTGGACATGGATGACGCGGTCGACGCGGCCAGCCAGGACCTCCTCGGTGCGTTCGCCCATGACATGGGAATGGTAGAGATCATAGACCACGCCGATTTCGGGGCGTGCCACGTCGTCGACGATGTCGAGGGCCTCCACTGTCGAGGGCAGGAAATAACCCTTGTGGTCGATCAGGGTGTTGAGCGGTTCGACGCCGAGGCGGACGCCTGACCCCTTCAGCACATCGGCGGCGGCGGCGAGGCAGGTGGTGAGGGCGGCGCGCTGTTCGGCGCGGGAGCGGTCGGGCAGGTCATTGCCGGCCTGGGCGATGAGCACCTTGGCGCCGAGGCGGGTGGCGACATCGACGGAGCGTTTCAGCCCTTCGAGGAAGGCGGCATGATTGGCCGGGTCGGTGAGCGGGATCATCGGTTCGGCAACAAAGCCGGAGAGGCCGAGGCCGGTATCGGCCAGCGCGGCCTCGACGGCGTCGATATCCTTGTTGCTCCAGAACCAGAATTCCACCGCGTCGAGGCCGGCGGATTTGGCGAGGCGGATGCGGTCGCCAATGGCTTCGGTTTCATCGGCGAAGAGCCATTCGATACAGGCGGAGAGATGCATCAGCGGGGTCCTGAGCGGGAAGCGTCAACCGTTTCGGGACGACCGGGCAGGTTGAGGGCACTCTGTCGGGGTGGCGCCGAGGCGATGACCTTGCCGGCCTTGATGACAGCGAGGCGGGTGGCCTTCAATCGGATGGCCTCGATGGGGTCGGCGGCCTGGAGCAGGACCATGTCGGCCTTGCAGCCCATATCGAGGCCGTAGCCGTCGAGATGCATGATTTTTGCCGGGCCGGTGGTGATTGCGGCAAAGCACTGGCGCATGGCGTCGCGACTCGTCATCTGCGCGACGTGCAGGCCCATATTTGCGACTTCGAGCATGTCGCCCTGGCCCAGGGAATACCAGGGGTCCATGACACAGTCATGGCCGAAGGCGCAGGTGATGCCATAGGTCAGCATTTCGGGGATGCGGGTCATGCCGCGTCGCTTGGGATAGGTGTCGTGGCGGCCCTGGATGCCGATATTGATCAGCGGATTGGCGGTGGCGCTGACACCGGCTTCGGCCATCAACGGCAGCAGCTTGCTCACGTAGTAATTGTTCATGGAGTGCATGGAGGTAAGGTGCGAGCCGTTGACGCGACCGCCCATCCCGAGGCGCTGGGTTTCGTAGGTGAGAGTTTCGATGTGGCGCGAGAGCGGATCATCGGTCTCGTCGCAATGAAGATCAACCAAGAGCCCGCGCTGGGCGGCGATTTCGCAGAGGGCGGTTACGCTGGCGGCGCCATCGGCCATGGTGCGCTCGAAATGGGGAATGCCGCCAACAACATCGACGCCCATGTCGAGGGCACGATTGAGGAGGTCAACGGCGCCAGGCGAGCGGAAATAGCCATCCTGCGGGAAGGCGACGAGCTGCAGGTCGATATAGGAAGCGACGAGGCGCTTGACCTCGAGCAGGGCTTCAACGCCAAGCAGTCGCTCATCGCAGATATCGACATGAGTGCGGATGGCGAGAAGGCCCTGGCTGACCGCGAGGTCGCAATAGGCCAACGCGCGCGCGATGACGGCGTCGTGAGTGAGGAGGGGTTTGAGTTCACCCCAGATCTGAATGCCTTCGAGAAGACGGCCGCTTTCGTTGTGGCGGGGCAGGCCGAGCGAGAGTGTGGCGTCCATGTGGAAGTGGCAATCGACGAAGGGCGAGGTCACTAATTGGCCGGCGGCGTCGATGGTTTCACCGGCTTCGCCGTCCAAGTTCGGTTCGAGGGCGGCGATGCGGCCATTCTGGACGCCGATGTCGATGCCGGTGCGGCCGTCGGGCAGGGTGGCGTTGGTGATTGTAAGGTCGAACATCGTTTTATTCCAGAGGGTTAGTGACGCTGCCCCTTGGTCCAGGGCTGGAGCAGGGCGCGGGGATAGTCGGCTTTTCGGGCGACGAGGACCAGAGCCAGAATGGAGAGCAGATAGGGCAACATGAGGAAGACCTGGCCCGGGACGACCTGGCCAATTTCGGCCTGCAGCCTGATTTGGAAGGCATCGAAGGCGCCAAAAAGCAAAGCACCTACAAGGGCTTGGCCGGGGCGCCAGGAGGCGAAGACGACCAGGGCGATGCAGATCCAGCCGCGGCCATTGACCATGCCGAAGAAGAAGGCGTCGAAGGCAGACATGGTGAGGAAGGCGCCGCCTAAGGCCATGAGGGCCGAGCCGACGATTACCGCTGATATTCTAAGGGCTTGGACCGAGAGGCCCTGGGCTTCGACGGAGGCGGGATTGTCGCCGACGGCGCGGATGGCGAGGC
The DNA here is from genome assembly GCF_054482695.1 of Devosia sp. CAU 1758. Classification (NCBI taxonomy): domain Bacteria; kingdom Pseudomonadati; phylum Pseudomonadota; class Alphaproteobacteria; order Hyphomicrobiales; family Devosiaceae; genus Devosia; species Devosia sp. CAU 1758. Next base: position 408,785 of record NZ_JBTLRJ010000001.1, read on the forward strand.
CCAAGGGCGTGCGGTAGAGGACAAAGGCGATTGCGGGGACCAGGGCCAGGGCCAGCATCATGAACGGAGTCTGAACAAAAAGGGCGGGGCCAATGAAGGGCAGGTCGGACAGGACCGGAATATCCATCGGCTGGAAGGGCACGATGCGCGGTGGCGAGGACACATTGGGCAGGGCGGTGCGATAGGTAAAATAGCTGGCGCTGGTGGCGAGCAGGGTAATGCCGATGCCTGAGACGTGCTGGGAGAGGCCGAGGATGACAGTGAGGAAGGCGTGCAGCAGGCCGAACATAGCGCCGGTCAATGCGGCGACGAGAACCCCGCCCCAGAGCCCGGCGCCGAGATAGACGGCGAGCCAGCCGGCCATGGCTCCGGCGACGAAGATGCCCTCGATGCCGAGGTTGAGGACGCCGGCGCGCTCGCAGATCAGGGCGCCAAGCACGCCGAAGATCAGCGGGGTGGCGATGCGGATGGCGGCGGCCCAGAAATTGGCGGAGCCGAAAATGTCGAGGAGTACGTCCATGACTCAGGCCTCCTGCACGCTGGATTGAAAGCGCAGCCGGAAGCGCAGGAAGAAGCTGCCGACCAGGACGCAAAGAAGGCTGAGAGCGACGACCAGATCGGCCAGGTAATTGGAAATGCCGGTGGCTCGGCTCATGGAATCGGCGCCGACAAAGACCGCGGCGATGAAGATTGCCGCGAGAACGCTGCCGATGGGCGAAAGGCCCGCCAGCATGGCGACGACGATGCCGGAATAGCCAAAGCCGGGAGACAGATCGGCGGAAAGATAGCCTTTGACGCCCGCGACTTCGCCAACCCCGGCAAGGCCCGCGAGGCCGCCGGAGATCAGCGCTACCTTGAGCATGGTGGCGTCCACCGGAATGCCGGCGAAGCGGGCCGCAGGCTTGTTCTCGCCAACCGCCTTGATTTCGAAGCCGAGCACGGTCTTTTTGACCATGAGCCAGAGCAACAGGGCCGAGACCAGGCCGATGACCAGACCCCAATGGGTGCGGAGGCGCGGGACGAGCTTATCGAACTTGGCTTCGGCCAGGAGCGGCACGGATTGCGGCCAGCCCATGGCCAAAGGGTCCTTGAGGGGGCCTTCGATGAGCATCTGGATGAAGAGGATGACGACGAAATTGAGCAGCAGGGTGATGACCACCTCGTCGGCGCCGAAGCGCTGCTTGAGAATGGTGGGGACCACCATCATCAGCCCACCCGCGAGGAAGCCGGCCAGCATGATAGCGGGGATCATGATAGGGCCGGGCAATTGCAGGAAACCGGAGCCGACCAGCACGGCGGCCAGCGCGCCCATATAGAGCTGGCCTTCGGCGCCGATGTTCCAGAGGCGGGCGCGGAAAGCGACGGCGGCGGCAAGGCCGGTGAGGATGAGCGGGGTGGCGCGGTTGAGGGTTTCGCTCAGAGCGAACATGGAGCCGAAGGCGCCTTGCGCCATGAGCAGATAGGCGTCGAGCGGATTGGCGCCGGCGGCCATGACCGGAATGGCGACCAGCAGCAGGGCCACGGCGCCCGAGAGCAGCGACACGAGGAGGCGCAGGCCGAGGGGCGCGTGTTCGCGCGGTTCGAGGCGGAGGCTCATGAGGCAAGGGTCTCCGTTGTGCTGGATTGTCCGGCCATCAACAGGCCGATGGTGGCGCGGTCGAGGGTTTCGGCGGGGCCGGCATCGGTGATTTCGCCGGCATGAATGACGAGGAAGCGGTCGCTGAGAGCGAAGAGTTCGTCGAGATCCTCGGAGATGACGAGGACCGCAGCGCCACGATCCCGGGCGGCGATGATGCGGCGATGGACTTCCGCCTGGGCGCCGATATCGAGGCCGCGGGTCGGCTGATTGGCGAAGATGACGCGGGGCGAGCGTTCGAGCACGCGGGCCAGAATGAGCTTTTGCACATTGCCGCCCGAGAGCAGGCGGGCTTCGGCATTGGGGCCGGGACAGCGCACGTCATAGGCGGCAATGGCGGCGGTGGCGCGGGCCCTGATGGCTTTGGTGTCGATGAAACCGTAGCGTGAGAAGCCGGGTGAGCGCACCTCCTCGATGGCGATATTGTCGGCCACGCTCATTGTGCCGACGACGCCGTCGTGCTGGCGGTCCTCGGGCATGCGGGCGACGCCCGCGGCGACCAGCGCGCGCGGATCGGCGTGGGCGACGGGTTTGCCGTAGAGCAGCATGGTGCCGCTATCGGGCATGGCGAGGCCGGAGATCAGGGCGGCAATGCCGGACTGGCCATTACCCGACACACCAGCCAGCCCGACGATTTCGCCGGCGCGCAGGTCGAAACTGACGCCGTGCAGGGCGGAGCGATTGCCCGGCTTGCCAAGGCTGACGGACTGGAACTGGAGCAGGGGTTCGGCGGGATTGCCGGGGGTGCGGGTGACCTCGGCCACGGCCTTGCCGACCATGAGGTCGGCGATGGCACGGCGGTCGGCCTTGGCAGTGTCCAGTTCGCCGGCCTTTTGTCCGGCGCGCAGCACCATGATGCGATGCGACACCGAGAGCACTTCGCCCAGCTTGTGGGAGATGAAGATGACGCCAAGGCCGTTGGCGGCGAGGCGACGGAGGACGGTGAACAATCCCTCGGCCTCCTGCGGGGTAAGGACGGCGGTGGGCTCGTCGAGGATAAGGACTTTCGCGTCGCGATAGAGCGCCTTGAGGATCTCGACGCGCTGCTTTTCGCCGACGGCGAGGCCATCGACGCGCCGGTCGAGATCGACGTCGAGACCGCTCTCGGCGATGATCTTTGCGACCTTGTCGCGGGCGGCACGGCGGCTGCCGAAGGAGAGCAGGGGTTCGGTACCGAGGCGGATATTATCGAGGCCGGAGAGGTTTTCGGCCAGGGTGAAATGCTGGTGCACCATGCCGATGCCGGCAGAGAGGGCGGCGCCGGGCGAACCGGGCGGCAGGGCGGTCATCGCGTTGCTATCGGTGGTGGCGACGCGGACCGTGCCTTCGTCCTGAACGTAGTGACCGAAGAGGATGTTCATCAGCGTGGTCTTGCCGGCGCCGTTTTCGCCCAGAAGCGCGAGGATTTCGCCGCGATGCAGGTCGAGCGAAATCGCGGCATTGGCGGTGAGGGCGCCGAAACGCTTGGTGATGTTGGTGAGGGAGAGGAGGGGGATGGGGTCGGTCATGGGGCTCCTGCTCCGCGTCTTGCGTCAAGTTACTTGTCGTCCACGATCGTCACCCTCGGGCTTAACCCGAGGGGACTGCACTTGCCGAATGCTCTTCCTAAGTGAAGAGCCCTCGGGTCAAGCCCGAGGGTGTCGGCCGGTGGGTAGGCGGCATTGGACCACCCGGACACGCCGGGTGGTGATATCGAACAGCAGCCTGACGTCCCGTTTACTGCGTTGAGCTGGGTTCGCTGTCGTTGATTTCGACCGTGAAGGAGCCATCGAGGATACTCGCTTCGACGGCTTCGGCGGCTTCGACGGCTTCTGGGCCGGCGAGGGCTTCGTCGACGACCATGGAGGAGCCGCCATGTTCCATGAAGGCGTAGATACCGTAATCGGAGGCGGTGAAGCTGCCGGCTTTCACATCGGCAATGGCCTGGTCGATCATGGGTTCGCCGTGCCAGAGGGCGGAGGCGAGGATGGTGCCCGGATAGTCGGCTGCGGTGTCGATGACATTGCCCACGGCGAAGATGCCGCGCTCCTTGGCGGCGTCGGAGACGCCGAAGCGCTCGGCATAGAGAATGTCGGCACCGGCATCGACCATGGCGAAGGCGGTTTCCTTGGCCTTCGGTGGGTCATACCAGGAGTTGATGAAGCTGACCGAGAATTTGACCTCAGGGTTGACGGAGAGGGCGCCGGCCATGAAGGCGTGCATGAGGCGGTTCACCTCGGGGATGGCATAACCGCCGACCATGCCGATCTGGTTGGTTTCGGTCTTCATGCCCGCGATAATGCCGGTGAGATAGCTCGGCTCGTGGATGAAATTGTCGAAGGTGGCAAAGTTCGGTTCGGCTGGCGGAAGCGACGAGCCCATGAGGAAGCTGATTTCGGGATAGTCAGCGGCAACGCTGCGCGCCGGCTGCTCGACGCCGAAGGCTTCGCCAACCATGAGCCCAATGCCCTGCTCGGCATATTCGCGCATGACGCGCTCATAGTCGGTATTGGCGATATTCTCGGAATAGACGTAGTCGATTTCGCCGGCCTCTTCGGCGGCGATCAGCGCATTGTGCAGACGGCTCGCCCATTGCTGCTCGACCGGCACGGTCCAGATGGCCGCGACCTTGAGCATGTCCTGGGCCCAGGAGGCGCCGGTAAAGCTCAATGCGGTGGTGAGGCTGAGTGCCGCGATGATGGCGCGGCGGGTAATGGTAGTCATGTGCGTCCCCTGTTTGATGTTTTGTTGATCAGTTCTCCCTGCGCCCATTCAAGCAGCAGGCGAAGGCCGTTGGAAGGCAATTGCTCTGTTCATCCCCGGCTGTTCGCGATTTGCCAAGCCGCACTGCAAGGAATTGGCAGATAAAGAAAAAGGCGCGCCGGGTGGCGCGCCTTTGGTCGGTTAGCGGAAGGCGGGAATGACGTGCCTTCCGTAGTTGGCGATGATTTCTTCCTCGTCGCCGCTGTCGAGGTAGATGTTGAACTGGGTGACGCCCGCCGCCTCCAGTTCATGGACTTTTTTGATGTGATCCTCAGGCTCGCCCAGGACGCAGAAACTTTCCACCACATCGTCGGTGATGAAATCGAGATAAGGATTATCGGCCTGGCCGTGCTTGGAATAATCGTAGCCGCGGCGCTTTTCGATGTAGCTGGTGAGGCTCGAAGGCACCTTGTCGCTGTCGGCGCCGTATTTCTCGACAATGTCGGCCACGTGATTGCCGACCATGGCCGGGAACCACTTCACATGCTCAATGGCGCGCTTCTTGTCGCCGAAATAAGCGGGGGCGGCAGCCATGGAGCGGAAGTTCGACATGTCCTTGCCAGCGGCCTTGCCCGCTTCGAGGCACTGGTCGGTGAACCATTTGCAAAGGCCCGGATCGGCGATCTGCAGCACCACGCCATCGGCGCTTTCGCCGGCAGTCTTGAGGGCCAGCGGGCCATAGGCGGCGACCCAGCTGGGCATGTCGTGGCCAACGGCCCAGGGGAATTTTACCGGGGCGGGGATTTCGCCATAGGAGACTTCCTCGCCCCGCACCATGGCCTTGGTCTTGTCGATGAATTCGGCGACGCGCTTGAGAGTTGCGGGTTTCTTGCCCATGACGCGCATGGAACTGTCGCCGCGCCCGACCGCCAGATCAAAGCGGCCGCCGGACTGTTTCGAGAGCGAGCCGAAGATGGAGGCGGCAACCGACCAGTCGCGGACGTCAGGATTGGTGACCAGCGGGCCAAAACGCATGTCGGTTGTGTGTTCCATGCACATGGCGATAGCGGCATAGCAATCGCGCCAGAGAATGTGGCTGTCATAGAACCAGCAATAGGAAAAGCCGGCATGTTCGGCGGCGCGCACCAGATAACGGGCACGCTCGGCCTCGATGAATCCCTTGAAGGTGATGCCGAATTCCATGCGTGTTCCCCTGCGCTCCCTGACAGCCGGATTTTTGACCAGCCGATCAAATTTTTGAGTGCCTGAGGCACGATTGTCAATCGGGTATTTACGGGGAATTTCGCGGGGTCGCTTCGTCATAAACGATGAGGGGCCGTGCGGACCCGGCATCGGGGACGAGCCGGGCGTGGACGCCATAGACGGCCTCGAGCAGAGCAGGGGTAAGAATGTCGGAAGGCGCGCCTTCGGCGACGCGTCTTCCTTCCGAGAGGACGACCATGTGATCGCAGAAGCGGGCGGCGAGGTTAAGATCGTGGAGGGCGATAAGAATGGTCATTCCAGCATCGGCCTTGCGGCGCAGCAGTGCCAGCAATTGCAGCTGGGCGCGAATATCGAGATGGCTGGTGGGTTCGTCAAGCAGCAGCAGGCGGGGTTGCTGGGCGAGCGCGCGGGCAAGGTGGACGCGCTGTTGCTCGCCGCCCGAGAGGGTATCGAAGCGTCGGGCGGAAAAAGCGGTCATCTCGGTATCGGCAAGGGCATTGCCGATGATGGCATCGTCTTCGGGGCTGGGGCCGGATTGCCAGGCTGCCTCGAAGGGGATGCGCCCCAGGGCCACGACGTCGCGGACCGAGAGGCGCTCTTCGGTGGAGGCGGATTGCTCGACAAAGGCGACAAGGCGGGCACGGTCGCGGCGGGGCATGGCGGGCAGGTCGCGGTTGTCGAAGTGGGCGGTGCCGGTGGCAGGCGTGAGGCCGAGGAGGGCCGTAAGCAGGGTGGATTTGCCGGCGCCGTTGGGGCCGATCAGGCCGGTGATGCTGCCGAGAGGTGCGGTGAAGCCGACGCCGGAGAGGATGGGCTTGCCGGACTTGGTGACGGAAAGGCGAGTGACGGCAAGGGTCATGTGACCCTCCGGTAGCGCAGGAGGACCAGAAGAAAGACCGGGGCGCCGATCAGCGCGGTGATGATGCCGACGGGCAGTTCGCGCGGATCGAACAGGGTGCGGGCGGCGGTGTCGGCCCAGAGCATGAAGATGGCGCCGGCCAGCATGGCATGGGGCAAGAGGGCGCGGTGGCGCGAGCCCGCGGCGAGGCGCACGGCATGCGGCACGACCAGGCCGACGAAACCGATGGCGCCACCCACGGCGACCATGATGCCGGTGAGCAGCGCCGTGGCGCCGAGGAGGGTCCAGCGCAGGCGGGGGACGTCGATGCCCAGGGCTGCGGCGGCAGTGTCACCGAAGGCGAAGGCGTCGAGCGCCCGGCCGGAGGCGAGGATGATGGGGACGCAGAGGATCAGGGCAGCGGTGACCAGGGCGGCGTCGAACCAGAGGGAACCGGAAAGTGAGCCCAGGAGCCAGGAGAGGATTTCACGATAGCTGTCGCCGGTGGCCCACCAGAAGATGAGGAATGAGGTGGCGGCGGCGGCGAGGGCCGAGATGCAGATGCCGGCGAGGATGGCCCGGCTGGGGGTGGCGCCGCCAAGAAGGCCGGCAATGAGCAGGGCCAGGGCGAGGGCGCCGAGGCTGCCGATGAAGGCACCGAGGGGCATGAGGAGCGTCAGGCCGATGAGCGCAAAGCTGACGGCGCCGAGTGCTGCGCCGGAGGAGAGGCCGAGGAGATAGGGATCGGCGAGGGGATTGCGGGTGATAGCCTGCATGACGGTGCCGGAGAGCGCGAGCCCGGCGCCGACGCCCATGGCGCAGAGGACGCGGGGCAGGCGCAGTTCCCAGACAATGGCGTCGCGCAGGCGCGAGACCGGGCTTTCAGGGACAAGTCCGAGATGGTGCAGGATGACCGACCAGATTTCCGGGGCAGTGATATCGGCCGGGCCGAGGGTAATGGCGGCGATGGCGCTGAGGAGAAGCAGGATGGCGAGGGCGGGAAGGGAAAGGCGCGTCATGCGGGTGTCGGGGGAGAGGATGCCCCCGCCCGGCCTCCAGCTGATAGGGGGAGGAAAAGGGATAGCGGCCCTGCCAACAGGAATTGGCTCATTCTCCAAACGTTAGCCGCAGCAATTGGTCGGCCATGTGGGCGGTGGCCGGGACGTTGCGGATGCCGGCTTCGGCGGCGGGGAAGGGGATGGTGAGGTAACGCTGGTTGATGACGGCATCGAGCTCCCTGGTGATGGGGTTTTCGGCCAGGAGCTGTCTTTTCTGCTCGGCAGAATTCCAGGCGGCATCGACCAGGATGATGACATCGGGATTAGCATCGACGATGGCTTCCCAGGAGGCCGAGGTCCAGCCTTCGTCCACGTCGGCATAGATATTGGCGAGGCCGAGGGCTTCCATGATCATGGCTGGGGCATTGCTGCCGGCGCCGACATAGGGGGTCTTGGTGCCGGAGGAATACCAGAGGGCCGTCAGACCGCGGGTGTCGGGTTCGATGCCGTCGAGCATGGCCTGTTGGCCCTCGATCAGGATTTCCGCATCGAGAGCGACGTCGAAAACGGCGCCCATTTCGGTGATTTCGGCATAGAGCTGGTCGAAGTTGAGTTTGACCGGCTTGACCGAGCGGCAGGCGGCGGGAGCGACATAGGTGGCGACGCCGAGCGCTTCCAGGGTCGGGCGCTCTCCAGCGCCATCGGCCGCAAAGTTGCTCTCCCAGCCGCCATAGATGAAGTCGGGCTCGGCCTCCAGCACCACTTCCTGGCTGGGAAGCTTGTCGGAGAGGATCGGCAGGCCGGAGCCGGCCAGCGCCAAATCGGGCGGCAAGGGACCATCCTGGAACCCGACGCCAATGATGCGGTCGCCGAGGCCGAGCGAGAGCATCAGTTCGGTGGCGGTGGACTTGATGGTGACGACGCGCTGAGGTGGTGCGGCGATGGTGACGGTGTGGCCGCAGTTTTCGATTGTGAGCGGATAGGTGGTGGCGGCCTGGGCTGGGAGGGCCGAACCCAGGAGACCGACCAGGACTGCGAAGGCGCTTGGGGTGGCACGCCATGGGTTTGAGCCCGAACTGGTAATACCCGTTGTCGACATGACTTAATCCTGACGTTGCCTGGATTTGGATTTGATTTCCGCCAAGGCGGCTTCGTAGCCGAGGCGGTAGGCTTCGGCTGAGCCGAAGCGGAACATGTCGTCGTCGCCGGTGCGGGTGAGGGTGCGGGCACCGGGGGCGTCGAGGCCGAGGACGAAACGCGCGAGGCCGCGCACGACGGCGACGGGAATGCCGGAGGTCTTGCCCTTGACGAGGTCGGCAGCACCGGCGATTTCGTCGGCGATGACAGCCTGGGTGACGTGCAGGGGCCGGCCGTTGGCATCGCTGGCGCCGCGCAGATCATCGGTCAATTGCACCCCTGCGGCGCCGATGGCCATGTCGGTCTGGCCGATGCGCCAGGCGCGGCCGATGGTGTCGGTGATGATGATGCCGATGTCGACGCCGAATTTTTGCCTGAGGCCCGAGCAGAGGGCGCGGGCGGAGGCGTCGGGGTCGGCGGGAAGGCGAAGGGCCGTGCCTTCGGGGACATTGGACATGTCGATGCCGGCGGCGGCCATAACCAGGCCCTGTCGGGTCTCGACAATTCTGAAGGTGCCGCCGGGATGCACGCGCTCGGCGACGACGCGCACGGTGTCAGCGGCAATGGCCTGTTCGCGCTCGGCGACGGGGACCTGCATGCCCTCGGCCTTGGAGATGATCTTGGAGGTCACGACGAGGATGTCGCCGTCCTGCAAAGCGAGGTTCGGGTCGGTGGCGGATTGGGCCTTGATGGCCTCAGTGATCAGCGCGACGAGATCGTCATGGGGGGTGATCTCGGGGATGCCGGTAATGCCCCAGACGGAGAAGCGGGGGGGCATGGTCATACCACCAGCTTCCTGAGCCGTGGCAGGATTTCCCCGGCATAAAGTGCCAGGAAGCGGCTCTGGTCGGTGCCGGGGGCATGGAAGACCAGGTGGTCGAAGCCGTAGTCGACATAGGTCTGGATCTGGGCGACATGCTCGTCGGGATCGGACGAGACGATCCAGCGCTTGGCGACGCGCTCGATGGGGAGGGCAGCGGCCAGGCGTTCCATCTCCTCGGCATCCTGTACCGAGTGCTTTTCCTCGGCGGAGAGAGAGAGCGCGGCCCAGTTTCTTGTGTCGTTGAGGGCGCGGTCAGGATCGGTATCGAACGAGACCTTGACCTCGATCATGCGCTCGAAGCGCTTTGCCTTGAGCGGGCTTTCGGCACGACCGGCTTCGACATTGGGCAGGAGCTGATCGACATAGAGGTCGGCGCCCTTGCCGGACGTGCAGATGAAACCGTCGCCGGCGCGGCCAGCATATTTGGCGTTGAGGGGGCCGCCAGCGGCGAGATAGATCGGCACCGGTTCGGCAGGCTTGTCATAGATGGTGGCATTGACGGTTTTGTAGAAGTCGCCCTCGAAGCTGACGCGGTCCTCGGTCCAGAGCTGGCGGATGAGGCGCACGGCTTCGCGCAGGCGCGCCGAGCGTTCCTTGAGTTCGGGCCAGACCATGCCGGTGGCGGGGACTTCATTGAGACCTTCGCCGGTGCCGACGCCAAGGATGACACGGCCCGGGAACATGGCGCCCATGGTGCCGAAGGCGTGGGCGACCACGGTGGGATGCAGCCGGAAGGTTGGGGTGAGCACCGAGGTGCCGAGCGTGATCTTTTCGGTGCGGGCGAGGACGGCGGACATCCAGCCCGGCGCGAAGGGCGCGTGGCCGTCAGTGTGCTTCCAGGGCTGGAAGTGGTCGGAAACGAAGACGGAATCAAAGCCGGCCTGCTCGGCCTCGACTGCGAAGCGCAGCAACTCGTTCGGGCCGAACTGCTCCGCCGATGCTTTGTAACCGAAGCGCATGCTTGCCCCTCCCGCGTGTCCTGGTCGATTTTTGATCGTTTGGTCAAAAATGATCGATAGTCAAGCCGCTTCATGCTAAAGCCCGATGAGGACAAGCAGCTGTCCGGGATAGAGCCTGTTCCCAAACTATCCGGCAAGGGGCCGGGACCATAAAGCGGATGAGACGATGAAAGTAATTTTCGACACCGATCCGGGCATCGATGACGCCATGGCGCTGCTGTATCTCAGCAAGCTGCCCGAAATCGAACTGCTGGGGATCACGACAGTGGTGGGCAATGCCGATATTGCCACCACCACGCGCAATGCGCTGTTCCTCCGGCAACAGTTCGGCCTTGCGGCTCCGGTGGTGCAGGGCGTGGGCAAGACCCTGGATGGGGTCGACAAGGCAGAGCCGGTGATTGTGCATGGCGTCAACGGGTTGGGCGACATCGACATACCCATTGTCAATGAGAGCGGATTGCAGGCAGGGGATGCCAGCAACTTCATCATCGACACGCTCAAGGCCCATCCGGGCGAGGTGACGCTGATTGCGGTGGGGCGAATGACCAATCTGGCACTGGCGCTGCGCGCCGAGCCGGCGGTGGCAAAGCTCGTCAAGCAGGTTGTAATCATGGGCGGCGCCTTCGGCTATCAGGGCCGCAGCGGCAATATTACCCCTGCGGCGGAGGCCAATATCCATGGGGATCCCGTGGCGGCCGACGAAATCCTTGCCGCGGACTGGCCTGTGGTCGTGGTGGGGCTCGACGTTACCCACGACATCATTCTCGACACTGATTACCTCGCCGCATTGTCGCGCGACGTAGGCGAGAACGGAGCCTTGCTGGCCCAGATGTGCGACCATTATGCGCGCTTCTACAAGGAGATCATGGGTCTTTCCGGCGTGGTCGGACACGACCTGCTGGCGGTGACCTATGCCCTGCATCCGGAGTGGTTCGAGACGCGTCGCGGCCCGGTGCTGGTGCTGCGCGACGGCATTGCCGCTGGCCAGACCATCCAGATGCCCGAAGAGCGCAAGGGCGGTCATCCGGCGTGGGCCGGCCGGCCGGTCCAGACCATCTGCACGGGCGTCGATGCCGAGAAGGTGCTGACCCATTTCCGCCAGACCGTCGCGCGCTAGCGGGAATGGACGGGTCAAAACGTGATGGCCCGGGGTGGACAGAGTGATTGCGCTATTGCGGAAACTCCTTAGTGTCTTTTCACAAGAGAGAGGACCCTGGGATTTGGCTGGCAAGCATCATCGCGCGGGATTTGACGAAGGCTTCCAGCGGGGCTTTGCGCTGGATGACGCCGTCGCCTTCCGCGGTTTCATGCTGGGGCTTTATGACGAGCGCTGCGCGGTCACCGGGCGAGCGGTGGACGCAGACGGAGAAAGTCTGGAACTGTTTCTGTTCCAGCCGCTGAGCCATGGCGGCACGATGAGCACTGGCAACGCGATGGTGGTCGAAGCGGCGGTGGCCAGTCTCCTGGGCAAGGGCCTGATCTTCATCAGCGATGATTTTCTCGCCTATACGCCGCATCCCGAGATCATTGGCGCGCCCAGCGATCCGGAGCGGTCGCGGGGGCGTCGCCTGTGGCTGCCGGAAGAAGTGTCGCTGTGGCCCGAGCGGTCCATGATCGGCTATCACCGGAGCCTGTTTCGCGCGCAATGAATGGTGGGCAAATGCCGCCGCGGACTGGAAAAACCGGTTCGCGGGGCGCAGATTGGCGCGGCTGAAACCATTTACCCGGACCCGCCATGCCGTTTCCCGATCTCGTTCATCCCGCACTCGACGCCTATGAAAGCGCCGTGCCCCTGCCGGCCGATTTTGCTTTCTTCTGGCAGCAAACGCTGGCCGAGGCGCGGGCGGCGGGCGGCAGCGTCAGCATGGTGCCGGCGGAAACCACGCTGAAGCTCGTCGAGGTGTTCGATGTGACCTTTCCCGGTTTTGGCGGTCACCCGGTCAAGGGCTGGCTGGTGCTGCCAAAAGAGCGTGAGGGTCGGCTGCCGCTGGTGGTGCAATATGTTGGCTATGGCGGGGGGCGTGGCTTTGCGCATGAGCAGTTGCACTGGGCGGCTTCGGGCTTTGCCTATTTCCGCATGGACACGCGCGGGCAGGGTAGTGGCTGGAGCACGGGCGCGACGGCGGACCCGGTGGGATCGACCGGACAGATTCCGGGGGTGATGACCAAGGGCGTGCTTGACCGGAACGACTATTATTACCGGCGGCTCTTCACCGACGGGGTGCGGGCCATTGACGCGCTTATCGGGCAGGATTTCGTCGATTCGGAGCGGGTAGCCGTGTGTGGTGGATCGCAGGGCGGCGGCATTGCGCTGGCGGTGGCGGGGATCGATGAGCGTGTCAAGGCGGTGATGCCGGATGTCCCCTTCCTCTGCGATTTTCCGCGCGCCGTGCGGGTGGCCGGACGCGATCCCTATGGCGAGATCGTGCGGTTCCTGGCGCAGCACCGAGACAAGAAGGACAAGGTATTCGAGACGCTGCGCTACTTCGACGGGGTCAATTTCGCGCGGCAGTCGAAGGCTGCGGCGCTGTTCTCGGTAGCGCTGATGGACGATATCTGCCCGTCCTCAACGGTCTATGGCGCCTTCAAGGCCTTTGCGGGCGAAGACAAGACCATGATCGAATACGAATTCAACAATCATGAAGGGGGCGGCCCCTTCCAGGATCGACAGCAGATGGTCTGGCTCAGCCGGCGCTTCCTCTAGCCCTGCCTCAGATTTGATCGGATGCGGCCGGAACCGAGGTTGCGGCGCCGCCGTTGCATGGCCAGCGTCATCACCGAATTCAGAACTGGAGCTGAAGACAATGGCCGAGAAGCAACTGGACGATCTCTTCCTCGATACCCTCAAGGACATCTATTATGCCGAGCGGCAGATCCTCAAGGCGCTGCCCAAGATGGCCAAGGCCGCCAAATCCGAAGACCTCAAAGCCGGCTTTGAGCAGCACCGGGCGGAAACCGAAGTGCATGTAGAGCGGCTCGAACAGGTGTTCGAATTGCTCGGCAAGGCTCCCCGCGGCAAGACCTGCGACGCCATTCTCGGCATTATCGAGGAAGGCAAGGAAATCATGGAAGAGTACAAGGGCACCCAGGCGCTCGACGCCGGCCTTGTCTCTGCTGCGCAGGCGGTCGAGCACTATGAAATTGCCCGCTATGGCACGCTGGCGACCTGGGCCAAGCAGCTTGGCCACAAGGAGGCGCTGAACCTGTTCCTCGAAACGCTCAAGGAAGAGGAAGCGACCGACCTCAAGCTGACTGAACTGGCCAAGAGCGCGGTGAACCTCAAAGCCGCCGCCTGACCGACGGCGCGGCAGCGCGATGCTGAAGAACACGGCCATGGCCGAACAGATTCGGCAGACCGCCTATTTCCTCTGGGAACAGGATGGTCGGCCGACGGATGGGGCCATGGATTATTGGCTGCGCGCCAAGCAGATGCATCAGCGGCAGTTGGCCTATGATCGATGGCTGGCGGAAGGCGCGCCGATCGGGCGCTCCGACAGCCACTGGATCGAGGCCGAGCGCGACATCGAAGAGAAATGAGAACGGGCCCGCGGGCCCGTTTTTATATTGAGTATCGTGTGATGGCCTGAGCCCTGTGAGCGTAGCTCTCCGGACTTCAGTTAGTCGCGGGCACGCTCGACGTAGGAATTGTCTTCTGTGAGGATGACGATGCGGGTGCCGGTGCCGATGTGGGGGGGCACCATGACGCGCAGGCCGTTGTTGAGTACAGCGGGCTTGAACGAGGACGAGGCCGTCTGACCCTTTACCACGGGCTCGGTCTCGACGATCTCGAAGGTCATGCGCTGGGGCAGTTCCATGGAAAGGGCGATGCCCTCATGGGTCATCAGGTGGACCTTCATGCCATCGGACAGATAGGCCTTCTGGTCGCCGATCACGTCGTCGCCAACGGTAATCTGCTCGTAGGTCTCAGGTTCCATAAAGTGATGGCCCTCGCCATCGGAGTAGAGATAGTCATAGACGCGATCGTCCACGTCGGCCTTCTCGACCATTTCCACGGTACGCCAGCGGCCCAGCACCTTCACGCCATCGGAAATGCGGCGCATGGTGACGTTGGTCACCGAATTGCCCTTGCCGGGATGGACGTTCTCGGCGGTGAGAACGACGTGCAGGGCGTTGTCCTGCTCGACGACATTGCCTTTGCGCAGGGACGAGGCGATGACCTTGACCATATTTCTTCCTTGTTCGTTTGACTGGCGCGGTCTAGAGGCAGGGCCGTCCGGGCGCCGGAATTCGATAGTGGTGCGCCCGATACAATATTCCGCGCCCTTTCGCCAGACCGGACGGGAAGAAACCAGATAATGAGCGCCGCTGACACATCGCCTGCCTCGCCCTGGTGGCATCCCGAGCGCCACCGAGACCGGCGGCCGGCGCTGCTGGCGCGTGGCAGGATCGATGCGGCGGTACGGGGCTGGCTGGCCGAACGCGATTTTCTCGTGGTCGACCCGCCCGGGCTGCAGCGCTCGCCGGGCAATGAGACACATCTGCATGCCTTTGGCACCAGCATGATCGGCAATGACGGGGTGACGCAGGCGATGTATCTGCATACCTCTCCCGAATTCACGATGAAGAAGCTGCTGGCGGCCGGGGAGCCCCGGATCGCAAGCCTGCAGCATGTGTGGCGCAATCGCGAGCGCAGCGCGCTGCACCATCCCGAATTCACCATGCTCGAATGGTATCGGACGGGCGAACCCTATGAGGCGATCATTGCCGACACGCTGGCCATCATCGGGCTGGCGGCGGCGGTCACTGGGATCAGGCAATTCGAATATCGGGGGCGGGTGTGTGACCCACGGGCCGAGGCGGAGCGGATCAGCGTTGCCCAGGCGTTTTTGACCCATGCTGGGATCGACCTGCTCGCGACTATGGACGCTGATGGCGTGCCGGATGGGGCGGCGCTGGCGGCGCAGATGGCAGGTGTCGGGATGGCGATGAGCGAGGATCAAAGCTGGAGCTATCTGTTCACGCAGGTGCTGGTCGACAAGGTCGAGCCGCAATTGGGCAATGGGCGCGTGACGGTTTTGGATCGCTATCCGGCCTGCGAGGCGGCGCTGGCGCGGCGGGTGCTGGGGGACCGGCGGGTTTCGGAGCGATTCGAGGTCTATGCGTGCGGCGTCGAACTGGCCAATGGCTTTGGCGAGTTGACCGATGCGGGCGAGCAGAGGGTGCGGTTCGAAGCGGAGATGAACGAAAAGGCGCGGATCTATGGCGAGCGCTATCCGATTGATGCGGACTTCCTCGCGGCGCTGGAGTTCATGCCCGAGGCCAGCGGCGTGGCGCTGGGGTTTGACCGGCTGGTGATGCTGGCGACTGGCGCGCAGCGGATTGAGGCGGTGCTGTGGGCGCCGGTGGCGGAATGAGCGCTATCAAAACCGTCAAAGGGTTGGTTGAGGCGGGGCTGGTGCGCGACACTGGGGGGCTGGGTCCTGTCGCGGACAAATATGCCATTGGCATAACGCCGGCAGTGTTGGTGCTGGTTGATCCGAACGATCCGGATGACCCTATTGCGCGGCAGTTCGTGCCCTCAGTCGCGGAGATGGTGACGACGCTGGAGGAGCGTGCGGACCCGATAGGCGATCTGACGCATTCGCCGGTGGAAGGGATTGTCCACCGCTATCCCGACCGGGTGCTGCTCAAGGCCGTGCACGTCTGCCCGGTCTATTGTCGGTTCTGTTTTCGCCGCGAGATGGTGGGACCGCAGGGGCTTGGGACACTGACCCCGGCACAGCTTGACGCGGCAATCGGTTATGTCGCGGATCATACCGAAATCTGGGAAGTGATCCTGACGGGCGGCGATCCGCTGGTGCTCTCACCGCGGCGGCTGCGCGAGATCATGGAAAAGCTGGCGGGGATCGACCACGTCAGGATCGTGCGGTTTCATACGCGGGTTCCCGTGGTGGAGCCGGAGCGGATCGATGACGCCATGGTTGCGGCGCTCAAGGCCAGCGGCAAGACCACCTATCTGGCGGTCCATGCCAATCATCCGCGCGAATTGACCGCGGCGGCGCGGACCGGATTCGACCGGATGATCGCGGGCGGGATCGCGCTGATCAGCCAGAGCGTGCTGCTCAAGGGCATCAATGACGATGTCGAGACGCTGGCCGCGCTGATGCGCGGCTTTGTCGAAAACCGCATCCGGCCCTATTATCTGCATCACCCTGACCTAGCGCCGGGGACCGGGCATTTCCGGGTGAGAATCGAGGAGGGGCAGGCGCTGGTGAACGCGCTGCGGGGGCGGATTTCGGGCCTCTGCCAGCCGGTCTATGTGCTGGATATTCCGGGTGGATATGGCAAGGCGGACATTGGCGCAGCTTCGATCGGCGGTGGTGATGGATGCTTCACCGTGCGTGACTGGCAGGGCGGGGAGCACGCCTATCCGCCAACATCCGAACCCTCATAGGTTTCTGCTGCCACGGCTCGCGTACTCTCGTCGTCTTGGCCAGTTTCGGCAGAAAGCGTCCGGACCCGGGGCAGGGTCTGGGGATAGTTTTCCTGCAGGAAGGCAATCATCTTCTCGCGAACTTCGCAGCGCAGGTCGAAGGCCTTGGGTGCATTGCGGGCGGTGACGAGGATACGCACCTCCAAACTGGCCTCCCGAAGATCCGTCACCTGTACATGAGCGATATTGCCATCCCAATGAGGAGAGTCCTTGACGATCTTGCCTAGTTGTTCGCGGATGACCTCTACCGGAACGGAATAGTCCAGATAGAGCATAACTGTGCCGATCAGGGCGGCGCCCTCTCGGGTCCAGTTCTGGAAGGGCTTTTCCATGAAGTAGCTGAGCGGGACGATGAGCCGGCGCCAATCCCAGATTTTCACTACCACGTAGGTTGAGGTGATTTCCTCCACCGTGCCCCATTCACCTTCCACCAGCAGCGCGTCGCCGATGCGGATGGGTTGCGTGATGGCCAACTGAATGCCGGCAAAGAGGTTCTTGAGCACGGGCTGTAGCGCCAGACCGAGCACCAAGCCTGCCGCGCCGGCTGATGCGAGCAGACTCACGCCATATTGGGCGACTCCCTCGAAGGTCATGAGAATTGCGGCCGCGCCGACGATGAACAGCAGCGTAACCGCAACCCGTTCAAGAATCCGCGATTGCGTGACGTGCTTTCGCGCCAGCAGGTTGTCCTCGCTGTCCAGCTTGAACCGGCGCAGATAGAGGGTGAGCCAGATGTGAATGGCCGTGCGCGCCGCTATGGCACCGAGGACAATGAGGGCGATGAGCAAGGCGTGTCGGACAAATGCGGACTGTGACGGTGTCAGCGGTGCCACGACGGCAGTCAGCCAGGACAGGACAATGCCCAGTCCGAGTTTGAGTGGCAGTTCCAAGCGCTTGACCAGGGAACGCCAAAACAGATCGCGTTCGGCTACCAAGCGCGTCAGGAAACCATGCAGTACCTGCCCGCCGTAGACAGCACCGACAATGGCGAAGGCGAGCAGGACCAGACTGATAAGCCATGGCGGCAGCCAGTCCATGACGGTGGCGACGGTTCTTTCCAGTTGCGACATCATAGCCCTCTTCTCGATCGCGGACGGAGGTCAACCGAGAAGAGGGGCAGAGGTTTCACATGGCAGATGGGCGTCGCATGAATGGCAAGCGCCTTGGCATCTGAATCTGACAGGGCGCCAAGCGACGCCTTGCCTGATGTCAGTCCACAATGCGCGGGTCGACATCCTTGGAGTAGTCGACGCCGCCGACGGCGAAACCGAAGAGTTTGAGGAATTCCTCGCGGTATTTGGGCAGGTCGGCGAGGGCGGGCAGGGTCTCGGTGGTGAGATCCGCCCAGCGCCTTTTGAGTTCGGACTGCATGGGATCAGACAGTTCCCAATCGTCGACGCGGATGCGGCTTTCGTCATCGAGCTGGAGTTTGGTGAGCTTGGTGCGGAACAGGCGGTCGATCTGCTGGATGGGTCCTTCGCCCAGGCCCATTTCGTCCTCGACCTTGATGAGTAGGGTGCCATAGAGCGGCACGACCGGAATTGCAGAACTTGCCTGGGTCACCACGGCCTTGAGGGCCACGACATGGGCGGCCTTGTCGCCATGATTGGCGCGAATGGCGGCGGCGGCGCGGTCGAGATCGCCCTTGGCCTTGCCCAGCGTGCCCTTGTGATAGATCGGCCAGGTCAGTTCGCTGCCGAGATAGGTGTAGTTGAGAGAGGTGAAGCCGTCGGCCAGGACACCGGCCTCGGAGAGCGCGGCGATCCAGAGTTCCCAATCCTCGCCGCCCATGACCTTGACGGTGGCGGCGGCCTCCTCCTCGGTGGCGGGCTCGACGGTGACTTCGGAGACTTCGCCGGTGCCGGTATTGAGGGTCTTGGAGGTGACCTGCGACCCATAGGGCTTGATGGCCGAGCGATAGGTGACGCCGTCCTTGGGGTCGGTGCGGACGGGGGAGGCGAGCGAATAGACCACGAGGTCGACCTGGCCCAGATTGGCCTTGATGGCCTCGATGGTCTCGGCCTTGACCGCATCGGAAAAGGCGTCGCCCTCGATGGTGACAGCCTTGCTGCCGGCGGCGCGGGCGCGATTTTCGAAGGCGCGGTTATTGTACCAGCCAGCGGAGGCCGGCTTGGTCTCGCCCGGCTCACGCTCGAAGGAGACGCCGACCGTATCGGCGCCCGAGCCAAAGGTGGTGACGATGCGCGAGGCAAGGCCATAACCGGTCGAACAGCCCAGCACCAGGACGCGCTTGCGATCCGACGCGATCGGCCCCTTAATCACGACATGATCGATCTGGCGCTGCACATTGGTGGCGCAGCCAGTTGGGTGGGCCGTGGTGCAGATGAAGCCGCGGATTTTTGGCTCGATAATCATGGGATGTTCTCCTCGGTTTGACCAAGCCAATAGCGGGAATGGCGGCGGAGGGCTAGGGGCGGAACGGCTGTACCCCCACCCAACCTCCCCCTGACAGGGGGGAGGAGCGGCATCGTGGAATGGGGCATGGCTGGTCTCCTCAATCCACCTTCGCCGGTCCTGCAGGGAAAATGCCGGACATGACGGTGAAGCGGGGGATGCGGCGGACGCGGTCGGTCCAACGGCGCAGGGCGGGATAGTCCTGGCGGGAAATGCCGCCTTCCTCGCTCAGCATCACATAGGGGAAACAGGCGATATCGGCGGTGGTGGGATGGGCAGGGGCACATAGCCAGTCGCGCCCCGCTTTTTCGCCAAACCAGAGATGCTCGTCCATCAGGCGGAAAATGCGATGGGCGCCCTGCTGGGCCTTTTCGATGTCGAAGTCGTAGTCGTAGCCCAGCGCAAGGCGCGCCGCAGAACTGGTGCCGGTGATGTCATCGGCGACGGCATGCCAGCGCAGGATTTCGGCAATAACCACCGGGTCGTCAGGGAACCAGAGGCCGCTCGTGTCGTACTTCCTGGCGAGATAGGCGAGGATGGCGCCTGAATCCGAAAGGGTCAGGTCACCGTCCTTGAGAACCGGGAGCTGACCGAAGGGGTTGAGGCGCAGGAACCAGTCGGCCTTGTGCTCGCGGCCGGGGAAGAAATCGACCGGGATGATCTCGTAGGGCAGGCCGAGAATGCCCATGAGCAGGCGCAGCTTGTAGCAATTGCCGGAGAGTTCGAAGTCGTGAAGGGTGATGGTCATGGGTCAGATATCCAGCACGAGCCGGGCCGATTTCGCACGGCTGACACAGGTCATCATGCAGGTGTTCGACGCTTTTTCGGTCTTGTTGAGATAGACGTCCTGATGATCGACCTCGCCCTCCATGACAGTGGTGAGGCACGTGCCGCAGGCGCCTTGTTCGCAGGAGGAAGGCACGCTGAGGCCGGCTTCCCGCATGGTTTCGAGGATGGTCTTGCCGGCGGGGACATGGAGCGTCATGGCCGAGCGGGCGAGCTCGATGTCGAAGGCGGAGGAGGCGTCTATCACCTTGTCGTTCTGAAAATACTCGAAGTGGATCGCCTCGTCGGGCCAGCCCAGGGCGGCGGCGGCTTCCGTGATCATTTCGAGCATAGCGCCGGGGCCGCAGATATAGACGTGGTTGGCAAAGGCATGGGGGCCGAGAATCTCCGAGACCGTCGCCTTGATGGCATCGCGGGCCATGCCAATGTGGGTTTGGACCTTGCCGTGGAGAATGCCCAGTTCGCTGGAAAAGGCGGCGCTTTCGCCGGTGCGGGTGAAGTAGTGCAACTCGTAATTGAGGCTCGACTTGTCGAGGAAGCGGGCCATGGACAGGAGCGGAGTGATGCCGATGCCGCCAGCGATAAGTACGGTGCGGGTGGCGTCCCGGCGCAGCGGGAAATTGTTGCGCGGCTCGGAAATGGCCAGCACGTCGCCTTCGCGCACGGTTTCGACCAATACCTTGGAGCCGCCCTTTGATGCGCTCTCCTGTTTGACGCCGATGACATAGCTGGAGAGGTCGCCGGGGCCATTGGTGATGGAATATTGGCGGACCAGGCCATTGGGCAGGTGCAGGTCAATATGGGCGCCGGGCTGGAAAGTGGGCAGGTGCTTGCCGTCGCGGTCGGCCAATTCGAAGCCGGTGACACCGTCCGCCGATTGCCATTTGCGCCGGACCATGACGGCAAGCGTATTACCGCGCGGAATTGCGATATCTGGCATGCTGGCGAGATCGGCCGAGACCTTTTCGTAAGTGGGTTGCAGCGGCTCGGGCGCAGGCTTGCGGGCAGCGGTACGCTCGAGGCGGTCGCGCAGCTTGGTCAGTATTTCATTGTAGTGGCGCAGGGTCGCGATTTCGTCGGCGGGCCGCCCGGGAAGGAGGCCGCGAATGACGGCACGGCCGGCATCGACGGGCTGCACGATGTAGAGCGCGCTGCCCAGGCGGACGGTCAAGCCGGGGAGAAGATCAGCCGGCTGATCATCGGGGGCGAGGCGGGCGAGGCCGGCGACGACATCATCGGGGGCCGCGTTGACCGGTATGGGGCGGAGCGCGAACCAATCGTGAGCATCTGCGCCGGGAAAGGGCGCGAAGGGCGCCTCGTCATTGGCGGCAGACCAGATCAGGCCATAGGCTTCGCGGATCGGATATTTGCGGTTCTCGATGCGGCGTGCCGGGGCGTCGGCGGGGTGGGCGGGGATATAGGTGCAGCCAGCGGACTGATTGGCATAGCGCCAGCCGTGATACTGGCACTTGAGCTCCTGGCCCTCATTGATGCCGATGGAGAGGCGCACGCCGCGATGGAGGCACCGGTTTTCCCAGACATTCACATTGCCATCATCAGCGCGCCAGACGGCGAGTTCGCGGCCGAGCAATTGGCCGTGATAGACATGACGGAAGGGCAGGTCCTCGCTGGTGGCGATTGGGTACCAGGTTGGATCGGAAAGGCTTAGGGGCAATGTGGTCCATCCGAGGTTTGATCGCGCCACGATCAAATGCTGGATAGCACAACCACCCTGGCGTACGGGGCGGTGGCTCCCTCCTTCTTGAAAGAGGGGTGGGGGGCGGTACTAGCTCGCCTGGGGGATCACCCCATAGGTGATGCCCTTCTGGCTCAACCATCTCCGGTAGGCGATGGCGCTCTTGTCGGCGCGGATCGGGGTTTCGGCGCGGGGATCGAGCGGCAGGCGCTTGGGATACTGGTTTTCGAGGATCGGCTTGTCTTGGCCGAATATGGTCTGCTGGAAGCGGCGCAACTCGGTGAGCGTCGAGGTCGAATCGATCATTGATTGCAGGAGATGGGCGCGGCAGCGTTCCTCGGTCACGGGCTGGAGAAAGATGCCGATAACGTCGCGGCGGGTCTCATCCTCGGGGCAGGATTTGTAGAGCACCGAACAGAAGGGGTGGGGCACGCGATAGACATATTCCACTTCCATGGCCTGGGTCGCCGACTTGGCGGCGCGCGGCTGCATGAAGCGGCATCTGGTGGCCAGCACTTCGTCGCGTTCCTCGGAGACCTCGACGTCGTATTCCTTGACCTCGGTATGCGGCTCGGAACCCAGAATGTCGGTGTGGACATAGGGGAAGTGGCCCATGTCGAGAAAGTTCTCGACGGCGCGGGGGGCCGAGACATGGATGCCGATGGAGCCGCAGCTCATGTTGACACGGTCGGGCTCGGCAAATTCAGGGATGGGGAAGAGATCATCGGAGGGCGTGCCGAGGCAGGTCCACGTATAGCCATAGGCGGTTTTCACGGGCAGGCGGTCGAGCACGGCTTCGGCGTCGATCTCCTCGCCCGGCGCTTCATCGCTGCGCAGCCAGACCACGGGTTCGCCATCATTGCCACGCGTCAGGGCCAGGCGCGTATCGAGCAACATGGTGGTTTCGACAAGACCGATGGGCAGCTCGTCGGTGGCAGCGACCACGTGCCAGAGATTGCGGGTCATCGGATCGGGGGCGTTCGGCATGCGGCAGTCTCAATGGGGGTTGGCACAGCATAAACCGGTGTCCGGTGAGTGCCAGCACAAAGTTGCGGATGGGGCCATGCATTGGGGACATGGAGGTGGACATTGGCCTGCCACGGACCTCATGGTGCATGGAAGTTGAAGTCTATGAAAGCACTGCGTCGTGGAAAGTGAAGCTCAGAGATTTGACGAGGGCCTGCTGCGCGCGCGCGTCGAAGCGCGGCTGGCGGAGGCCGGGGCCAGCGCCGAATCGCGCGACGCGGCGGTGCGGGCCATGCTGCATGCCTCGCTGGTGGGTGTGGACAGCCATGGCGTGCGTCTCACCGGGCATTATTGCGCCATGCTGGGTGGCGGGCGGTTGAACAAGAACCCGCAATTGGGCGTCGAGACGCGCGGCGCCGGCAGCGCCATGATCAATGGCGACGACGGATTGGGCCATTATGCGGCTTATAAGGCCGTTGAAGTAGGTATGGAATTGGCGCGTGAGGCCGGGGTCGGCGCCGTGGGCGTCAAGCACTCGTCGCATCTGGGCGCAGCAGGCGCCTATGCGCTGGCCGGGGCGGAGCAGGGCTTTGTGACCTTTGCCACCACCAATACCGACTCCATGGTGGCGCTGTTCGACGGGGCACAGAAATTCCATGGCACCAATCCGCTGGCCTTTGCCGCTCCAGTGCCGGGTTCGCGGCCATGGCTCCTTGACATGGCGACCAGTTCCATTCCGCTCAACCGGGTGCTGCTGCATCGCTCGCTCGACGAGGAATTGCCCGAAGGGGTGGCGGCGACGCCGGACGGGCAGATGACCACCGACCCGCATGCGGCGGACATGCTGCTGCCGCTCGGGGGCACGGATTATGGCTATAAGGGCGCGGCGCTGGCGGGTGTGGCAACTCTATTCTCAGCGCTTCTGACCGGGACGACGCTCGATCCCGATTTCATCCCCATGTATGGCGGCGAGGATATTTCCACGCCCCGGAACATGGGCCATTTCGTGCTGGTCATCGACCCCGACAAGTTCGCTGGACGCGATGTGTTCGCGGCGGCGATCACCGGCTATCTGGCCAGTCTGCGCGGGTCGCACGTTCGGACCGGCGGGCGGGTGATGGCGCCGGGCGACCGGGAATGGGAAGAAATGGACAGGCGGCGCGCGGAGGGAATTCCGGTCGACCCCGATACTGTCAGATTCCTGGGGCTTTAGGTCACTTTTCGCGATATATGTCGAAGGCGCCGATGGCCTGGGTGGTCGCCATGAGCTGGATCTTGTTGACATTGACATGCTCGGGCAGGGAGGTCGCCCAGAAAATGGTTTCGGCAATGTCCTCGGCGCTCATGGCCTTGGTCCCCGAATAGACATTGCCTGCCTTGTCCGCGTCGCCCTTGAAGCGGACCACCGAAAACTCGGTTTCGGTCAGGCCCGGCTCGATATCGGTGACGCGCACATTCTTGCCCTGCAGGTCCGAGCGGATGGCGAGGGCGAAGTGCTTTACGAAGGCTTTGGAGGCGGCATAGACCGAGCCGCCAGGATAGGCGAATTCGCCAGCCACGGAACCCAGCGTCACCACATGACCGCCGCCGCGGGCGATGAGGCCGGGCAGTAGAAGGCGCACGGTATAGACCAGGCCCTTGATGTTGGTGTCGATCATGGTCTCCCAGTCATTGAGATCGGTCTCGGCCGCCGGTTGCAGGCCAAGCGCCAGGCCGGCATTGGCGAGGACGATGTTGATGGCATCGAATGGAGCGGGGATGGCGGCGATGGCCGCTTCCATGGCAGCGCGGTCGCGCACGTCGAGCGGGATGGTATGGCAATTGTCGTGCCCCAGTTCGTCGCGCAGGGCCAGGAGGCGGTCTTCGCGGCGGCCGGTCGCGATCACCTTGCCACCAGCGGCGACATAGCGGCGCGCGGCGGCAGCCCCGAAACCGGAGGTGGCGCCTGTAATGAAAACGACAAAGCGGCTGGGGTCGAGCAGCGAATACATGGCAGGTCCTGGGGGATTGATTTCGCGGTCGGCACAGGGTGGACCGGGCGGCGTGGTGGCGTCAACATTTCCAAAGTTTAATGCGGCTTGCCCAGAGCTAACGTGAAATTGCCGTGCTTTGGGACTATGGAAAAGGAGTCATTCCCTGTTCAAGGCCATTCGCCAGCCATGAAGCGCTTTGCCAAATTTCTGATTGTCCTGATCGTGTTGGGCGGTGCAGCAGCGGCGGGCTGGTGGTATTTCCTGGCCCCGACCCAGGCGAGTACCACACCGGACACGGTGACTGTGGCTCGCGGCGACATCGAAACCACGGTGCTGGCGTCGGGCGTGCTGGAGGCGAGCGCGCTGGTCAGCGTGGGCGCGGAGGTCTCGGGCAATATCAAGGCGGTTCATGTGACGCTGGGCCAGCAGGTCAGCCGCGGCGACCTGATTGCCGAGATCGACAGTCTCAACCAGGAGAATGCCGTGAAATCGGCAGAGGCGGCGCTGGCCGGAATCCAGGCGCAGAAGCGCAACCAGCAGGCGGGGCTGGCAACGGCCCAGGCGAGCCTCACCCGGCAACAGCAGTTGAGCGCGAGCAGCCTGGTATCACAGACGGCTCTGGAAACGGCGCAGGCGGCGGTGGAACAGGCGCTGGCGCAGATCGACCAACTCGACGCGCAGATCGCACAGGCGGAACTGACGGTCGAATCGGCGGAGCTGAACCTGGCCCGCACGCAGATCGTGGCGCCGGCCGATGGCACGGTGGTGGCGCTCCTGGTGGAAGAGGGCCAGACCCTTAACGCCAATTCGGCGACGCCTACCATCGCAAAGATTGCCAATCTCGACACCATGGTGATCAAGGCTGAAATCTCGGAAGCCGATGTGGTCAAGGTGGAGGCGGGGCAAAAGGTCTATTTCACCATCCTGGGTGAGCCCGACACCCGCATCGAGGCCACGCTGCGCGAGATCGAACCGGCCCCGACCTCGATTGCCGACGAGACGGCAAGTTCGGGCAGCGCGGTCTATTACAATGGCCTGTTCGAGGTGCCCAATTCCGATCATCGCCTGCGCATCTCGATGACCGCATCGGTGACCATCGTGCTCGATGAAGCGCGCAATGTGCTGACGCTCCCTTCGAGCCTTGTCAGCCGCCGCGGACCTGATGGCGGCACCATGGTGATGGTCTATGACCCGGCGAGCGAGGAGGTGCGCCCGGCGCGGGTCGAGGTGGGCCTCAACAACAACATCAGCGCCGAGATCGTCTCAGGTCTCAACGAGGGGGACCTGGTGGTCAATGGTACCGGTGCCCGGCTGATCAATGCGGGCGGTCCCCCTGGCGGTGGTGCACGCTTCGGCGGACCCGGCGGCTTTGCCATTCGGGGCGGCGGCTAATGAACCGCCCTTTCAGCGACAAGGACCGCGTTGGCGCGGCGCCATTGCCATCGCAACAGCCCATCATTTCAATTTCAGGCCTGGTGCGCCGCTTCCAGACGGGCGGCGAAAGCGTGGCCGTGCTCAAGGGCGTGGACCTCGACATCCATCGCGGCGAGATGGTGGCGATCATCGGCCAGTCCGGTTCGGGCAAGTCGACGCTGATGAATATCCTCGGGTGCCTCGATCGCGCCAGTGAAGGCAGCTATCGCTTTGCCGGCAAGGATGTGGGCAAGCTCGATGCGGACGCGCTGGCAGCGCTGCGGCGCGAGCATTTCGGTTTCATCTTCCAACGCTATCAATTGCTGCCCGATCTCGATGCGGTCGAGAATGTGGAAGTGCCGGCTGTCTATGCGGGGGTGGAGGCAGGTGCGCGGCGGAAGCGGGCTACTGCGCTCCTGACCCGGCTGGGGCTGGCGGAGCGACTGGACCACCGGCCCAATGCGCTTTCGGGCGGCCAGCAGCAGCGCGTCAGCGTGGCGCGGGCGCTGATGAATGGCGGGGAGGTGATCCTCGCCGACGAACCGACAGGTGCGCTCGATTCGCGTTCGGGCAAGGATCTGATGGCGCTGCTCAAGGAGCTGCATGCCGACGGGCATACCATCATCATCGTGACCCATGATCCCCAGATCGCGGCGCAGACCGAGCGCGTGATCGAGATCGCCGATGGCGAGATCATCGCAGACCGGCACAATGTCGAGCCGCGCCGGGTGGAAAGGGCCGAAACGGACATAAAGCATGCTGCAAGCTGGCGGCGGGGGCTGGACCGAACCGGGGAGGCGCTGCGCATGGCGCTGCGGGCCATGGGCGCGCACAAGCTCAGGACCTTCCTCACCATGCTCGGCATCATCATCGGCATTGCCTCGGTGGTGTCGGTGGTGGCGCTGGGACAGGGCAGCCAGCAGACGGTGCTGGAAAACATCTCCTCGATCGGCACCAATACGATCAATGTCTATCCCGGCTCCGGCTTTGGCGACATGCGCTCGGGGCGGGTGCGAACCCTGCGCCCCACCGATGCCGAGGCGCTGGCCAAGCAACCTTATGCTGACAGCGTCACGCCGCAGGTGAGTTCCAGTGCCACGGCGCTTTATCGCAACACGGCCACCAGCGCTTCGGTGACCGGGGTGGGCGCAGACTATTTCCAGGTCAATGGCCGCACATTCACTGCAGGGTCCGGCTTCGGCGCCGAGAGCATCGCGTCCATGGCGCAGGAGGCGGTGATCGACCAGAACGCGGTCACGTCAATCTTTACCAATGGCGAAGATCCGGTGGGCCAGGTGATCATGCTGGGCAAGGTGCCGGTGCGGGTCATCGGCGTGGTGGCCGCCTCGACGGGCTTCGGCGGCGGGCGCGACAATGCCAATGTCTATGTGCCCTATACCTCGGCCATGAGCCGCATATTGGGCCAGAGCTGGCTTAATTCCATCGCGGTGCGGGTGACGGACGATTATGACACGGCCCAGGCCGAAGCCGAGATCACCGAGCTGATGACACGGCTGCATGGCGGGAACACTGATTTCTTCCTCCAGAATACCGACACGATCCGGGAAACGATCCAGTCGACGACTGCGACGCTGACCATCCTGATCTCGACCATTGCGGTGATCTCGCTGGTGGTGGGCGGCATCGGAGTGATGAACATCATGCTGGTCTCGGTCAGCGAGCGGACCAAGGAGATCGGCATTCGCATGGCCGTGGGCGCGCGGCGCAGCGACATCATGCGGCAATTCCTGATCGAAGCGGTGCTGGTGTGCTTTGCCGGTGGCGCTGCGGGTGTGGCGCTGAGCTTTGCCCTGGGGCAGGGCCTGACGGCCATCGTTGCGGGCGCAAGGCTGGCCTATTCGACCGAATCGATCGTGCTCGCCATCATTTCCGCCAGTGTGATCGGGATTGTGTTTGGCTTCATGCCGGCCCGCGCGGCGGCGCGGCTCGACCCGGTCGAGGCACTGGCTCGGGAGTAGCAATGTTGCGCCTCGGCCACGCTGGTCCGGTCAATTGCCAATAAATTCAACGCAAAGGGTGTTCGCGCAGCAGGCGCGGCCCTAAACTCGCCATGAAAACTTCGCCATTTGGGCCGGCGCATGGCGTCGGCGCGGGTGGGGACGGAAGGATTAACGCAATCTTTCCGGCCATGCGGCAATATCACATTCAGCCCGGTTTGGTTGAATGCGTAAGAGGGCGGGATAGACCACTGCGAAGCGCGCGTCTGGTAACTAGTATTGGCGCCTTGTGCATCGGCCTGGCCATGGCGGCAGGGGCGACTGCGTCTGCTGGCGCGTTCGAATTGTTCGGGTTCAAGTTCTTCGAGGACGAGACGGCTGACGCCAATGCGCTGATCGTCGATCCGCAACCCTATGTGGTGGCCTTCTCATCAAGCGAAGGCGGCGCGGTCGAGGCAGCGCTGCGCAATGCCTCGGCCTTGCTGGCCGACGAGGCGGAGCCGGCCTCGGGCGCTGCGGGGCTGATCGCCAAGGCGCGGGGCGACTATCGGCGACTGCTGGCGGCCCTTTATGGCGAAGGCCATTATGGCGGCGCGGTCAGTATCCGCATCGGTGGAACGGAAGCCGCGAACCTGCCGCCTGACAGCAAATTGCCCGATCCGGTGGATGTGACCATCGCCGTGACGGCCGGCCCGCTTTTTACTTTCAACAGTGTTGCCATTGCCAACCAGGCGCCACCGGCATTGGATCCCGGTGACCAGGTCGACCTGCCCATATTGCGCGGTTTTGGTCGGGGCGAAGTGGCGCGGTCAGCGGTGATCCTGCGGGCGGAGCAACTGGCGCTGGAGGCTTGGCGGCAACAGGGCTATGCCAAGGCCGAGATCGTCTCGCGCGAAGTGGTGGCCGATCACACGACCAATAGTGTGGACGCAACCATCACGGTCAATCCGGGGCGGCTGGCTGCCTTCGGGCCGGTGCGTGTGTCCGGGACCACCAATATGAACGCCGAATTCGTGGCGCAGCAGACCGGGTTGGCGGTGGGCGAGGAATATGACCCCGATGCGCTGGAGCGGGCGCAGAAGCGCCTCGACCGGCTCGAAGTGTTCCGCTCGGCGCGCCTCGAAGCAGCCGAGAGCATCGGCAGCGACGGGCTGTTGCCCTATGACCTGATCGTCGAGGAACTGCCGGGGCGTCGTTTCGGCCTTGGCGCCACATATTCGACGGTCGACGGGCTGGGGCTGGAGGGCTACCACCTGTGGCGGAACCTGTTCGGGCAGGCCGAACGGTTGCGGCTCGACGCGCGGGTCGCCAGCATCGGCTGGCCCATCGACACGGCGCAGTTCGACTATTTCGTCGGCGGCACCTTTACCAAGCCTGGCTTCTATCATCCGGACGTGGACCTGGTGGCGACGGTCTCGGCAGAGCGCACCATTTATCCGCAATATACCGAGACCTCGGCCGGCGGGAGGGTGGGGCTGAACTGGTTCTTCTCGGACCAGATCACTTTCGAGGGCGGCGCGAGCTTTGAGGTGGCGCGGTTCGACGATGATTTCGGCACGCGCGACTTCCAGACGGCAGGCGTCTTTGCCGGCGTGGTCTATGACGGGCGGGACAGCTCGGTCGATCCCACTGAAGGCTGGTATGGCTCGGCTAATCTCGAGCCCTATTATGATCTCCTCGGCGGTTCGCCCGGCGTGCGGCTGGTGGTCGAGGGGCGCACCTATTTCGGCTTTGGCGAGAATGACCCTTTTGTGCTGGCCGGACGGCTCAAGGCCGGCGCCGTGCTGGGGCCGGACCTGGTCGATATCCCGCCCGACAAGCTGTTCTTTACCGGCGGTGGCGGCTCGGTGCGCGGCTATGGATTCAAATCCATCGGCGTCGATGATGGCGCAGGAAATGTCACCGGCGGGCGCTATCTGCTGGAAGCCTCGCTCGAGGCGCGGGCCAAGGTGACGGACGATATCGGCGTGGTGGGCTTTGTGGATGGCGGCTATGTCGCCGCCGATACCTTCCCCGGCCTTGATGACCTGCGGCTGGGGGCGGGCGTGGGCCTGCGCTATTATACCGGGCTGGGGCCGCTGCGGCTGGACCTGGCAGTGCCGCTCAACAGGAAAGCGGGCGACCCGGATTATGCGATCTATGCCGGCATCGGGCAGGCGTTCTGATGGTCGGAATAACCGCAAAGACCCGCCGTAGCCTGTTCATCGCCGCGCTGTTGCTGGCGCCGGCTGCCGTGCCAGTGGCGCTGGTGGCGCAGGACATGAACAATGAAGAGCAGAAGGATTGGCTGACCAGCCTTGTGCAGGAAAGGCTTTCGACCCCCGAGAGACAGATCCGGCTCTCCAATATCGAGGGCGTGCTCGGCTCCGATGTTTCGATAGACCAGATCACTATTTCAGACGCCGAAGGCGTGTGGCTGCGGGTCAACAATGCCAGCCTCAACTGGAACCAGGCGGCGCTGTTTGGTGGACGGCTGGAGATCAATTCGCTCCGCGCCGATTCCATCGAATATGTGCGCAACGCCATTCCTGTCGAAGGCGCGGTCGACCTGCCGCCGCCCGAAGCCGGGGCGCTGGAGATTCCAGAATTCCCGGTCGCGATCCGCATTGGCGAACTGGCCGTGCCCAGCGTCACCTTCGGGGAAGGCGTGTTCGGGCTGGGCTCGGAAATCTCGCTCGCGGGCTCCATGGCGCTGGATGGCGGCAATCTCGATGCGGTGCTCGATATTGCGCGGCTGGACGGGCCGGGCGGGACGCTCGACCTAGACGTCGCCTATCGGCGCGAGGGCAACAGCATTGACCTGGGCCTGGCGCTGGTGGAGCCGCCCAATGGGGTGATGGCGAACCTCCTCAATATCCAGGATCGTCCGGCGATGACACTGACGCTGGATGGCGAGGGACCCGTGTCGGACCTGACGGCGCAGATGCGCTTGCTGGCCAATGAGCGCGAAGCGCTGGCGGGCACGGCGCGCATTGCGCAGGGCGAAACTGGCTTTGCGATCACTGCGGATCTTGGTGGACCGCTTTCGACGCTGGTCGCCGAACCCTATCGCGACTTTTTTGGCGCCAAGACGCGGCTGACGGCGGCGGCGCTGGTCAAGAGTGCAGGGGGACTTGATATTTCCAACCTGACGCTGAGCGGCGGGCAATTGGGACTGACCGCAAGGGCCGAGACGACGGCGGACAATTTCCTCAGCCTGCTCGACCTGACTGCCACTGTTGCCGATCCCGAAGGGGACAAGGTCATCCTGCCGGTGCCGGGCAGCGCGACGCGGGTGCAGGGCGGGCAATTGCGCGTGACCTTCGGCACGGAGGCCAGCGAAAACTGGCAGGCACGGCTCGACATCGAAGGCTTCGAAACCGACGGCTTTGCCGCGCGCACTTTCGGGCTGGGCATTGGCGGGCTGGCGCGGAACCTCAATAACCCGGGGACGCGCATGGTGACCTTCAATGGTGACGGCGCGCTTTCCGGCATTGATGCCGATCCTGGCGCCGAGGCGGCGCTGGGCGACAGTGTCGGGCTCGGGCTTGCGGGGCTGTGGAATGCGGGCGAGCCGATCCAGCTTGCCGAACTGCGCGTGGTTGGCCAGGCGCTGACGGCGGGCCTGACGGGCGTGATCGACGGCACCAATTTCGATGGGCGCGTAGAGGTTGCCACCGAGAGCATCACGCCGTTTTCGGGGCTGGCCGGGCGCACGCTCTCCGGGGCGCTGAACCTGGTTGCCGATGGCCGGATCATGCCGGTTTCGGGCGGGTTCGACCTGATGTTCGATGGCACGGGCACGAATTTGAGCGTTGATGATGCGACGGCCGACGCGCTGCTGGAGGGAGAGGTGACCCTTTCCGGCCGGCTGGCGCGGACCGAGGCCGGCATCAGCGCCGACGGCTTCACCATTGCCAATAGCCAGGTGCAGTTCAGCGCCGACGGGCAATATGCGAGCGAATTGGCGGATTTCGACATTGCCCTCGACCTCAGTAATCTGGGCCTGATCTCGGATGGAGCCAGCGGAGCGCTGGCGGTGCGTGGTTCAGCGCGCAGGACGGGGGCGGATGCGCCGCTGATGCTGGTGCTGGATGGACAGGTCCCCAATGGCCAGCTGGGGCGCTATGGGTTGCGTGAAGCCAAGATCGGGGTAGCGGCCACGCTGCTCGACGGCGCCATTGATGGCGATGTTACCGGTGCGGCGATGCTGGACGGGCACAGGGCGACACTGGCAACGCATTTCGAGACTGATGACCTCCGGCAAGTGCTTTCCGGCATCAATTTCGAGATTGCCGGCACGCGGATTTCGGGCGAACTCGCCCGCATGGTCGAGACCGGCCTGATCGATGGACGTCTCGACGTGGCGGCGAGCGATGTGTCGCTGGCGGCGGCGCTGCTGCTGGCCGATGCATCGGGGGCGGTCAATGCCGCCATCGAGCTGACGCCGCAGGAGAGCGGGCAGGGGGCGGGGATCACCGCCAATGTGTCCAATCTCAGGGTCAATGATATTGCCGTGGGTCGTGCGGACATTTCTGCGGGCATTGCCGACCTCTTCGGGGTGCCCGTGGTCAATGGCACTGCGGCGGCCGACGATGTGGTGGCCGGTGGCGTCGAGATCGACACGCTCAATGCGCGGGCCAGCCAGAGCGGCCAGACCACGAGCTTTGATGCGCAGGCCGCATTGGCGACGGGCACCGATATCGACATCAGCGGCGCGCTGGCACCCATTGATGGCGGGTATCGGCTGGAGCTGGATCGCGCCGATCTCGTGCAGGGCGCGCTTTCCGCGCAGCTTGCCAATCCGACAGCGCTGGTGGTGCGCGGGCAGAGCGTGACGCTTGATGCGCTGCGCTTCAATGTCGGGTCGGGCAGCATTGCCGCGACCGGAACGGCGGGCACGACGCTCGACATGGTGGTCGATATTTCAGCGCTGCCGCTCTCCATCGCCAATGCCGTGGCGCCGGACCTGGGCCTGTCCGGCACGGCCAACGGCCGCGCGGTCGTGACGGGGCAGGCGTCTGACCCGCAGGTGAGTTTTGAGGTTCGCGCCGACGGAATCGGGGCCAGCGCCATCGCGCCCTTCGGCATCACGCCGCTGGCACTTACGGCCTCGGGCAGCTATGCCGACCAGGTGGTGCGGCTGCAAAGCCTGACGGCCAATGGCAATGGCGGGCTCTCGATCAGCGGCTCGGGCCAGGTGCCGCTTGCGGGCAATGGCATGGCCCTGGCGCTGAAGGGTTCCGCGCCGTTGTCGCTGGCCAATCGCTTCGTGGCCGAGCGCGGGGCGCAGCTGTCCGGCACGGCCAATATTGACGCGCGCATTGGCGGGTCGCTGTCCAGTCCGCAATTTTCCGGCTCAGTGTCGACGAGCGGCGCGGGCTATATCGATCCCGAACTCAATTTGCGACTGACCGGCATTGCCGGGCAGGTGCAGCTTTCGGGCAGCAACGCCAATGTGGAAAGCCTCACGGCGAACCTGGCCGGTGGTGGCAGCGTTTCGGCCTCGGGCAATGTGGGACTTACGGGCGGCATGCCGGCCAATCTCTCGCTCAATATCAATTCGGCGCGCTATGCCGATGGGGGATTGTTCGTCGCGACCCTGTCGGGCGGGCTGACGTTGACCGGCAACCTGACGGGTGCGCCACTTCTCTCGGGCAATGTGCTGGTGGAGGAAGCCAATATCACCGTGCCGGAGGGCTTGGGCGGGGGCGCGCAACTGATCGATGTCGAGCATTTGCGGACGCCCGCAGATGTGCAACGGACGCTTGACCGCGCCCGGATCGACGAGCGCACCGGCATTGCCGCCGGCAGCAGGGGACCGCAGATGCAGCTTAACCTGACGGTCAGCGCGCCCAACCAGATCTTCATTCGCGGCCGTGGTCTCGATGCGGAAGTGGGCGGATCGGTGCGGCTGACCGGGCCGATTAATGCGATCCAGCCGGTGGGCGCCTTCACCCTGATCCGTGGCCGCCTGTCCATCCTTGGGCAGCGGGTGATCTTCGAGACCGGCACGGTGACGCTGGTGGGCGATCTCGATCCGCAGCTCAATTTTGTGGCGCGCACCGAGGGTGATGGCATCACGGTGTTCGTGACGCTTTCGGGCCGGGCTTCGGCGCCCGATATCAGCTTCAGCTCCAACCCGACGCTGCCGCAGGACGAAGTGCTGAGCCGGCTGATCTTCAACCGCTCAATGGGCGAACTGTCGCCCATCCAATTGGCGCAATTGGCGGCGGCAGCGGCCGAACTGGTGGGCGGCGGTGGCGGCGGGCTGGTCGACAGCCTGCGCGGTGCGGCGGGGCTGGCCGATCTCGACGTGGTCACCGACGACCAGGGCAATGTCGGGGTGCAGGCCGGTACCTATATCCAGGACAATGTCTATCTCGGCGTTACCGCCGGCGCCAATGGGCAATCCAAGGTGACGATCAATCTCGATGTCACCGAGGATTTGACTATCAGGGGCTCGGCAGGCGCGGATGGCAATTCCAGCGTCGGGGTGTTCTTCGAGCAGGATTACTAGCTTCGAACCGGCCGCAGGCGATTTCGCTCCGGTGGAGCGAATTCAGGTGAGAAGGCCATGAGAGCTACGCTCGAATGGCGGTCCTGTTTACCCCACACCGTACCGTCCTCGGGCTTGACCCGAGGACCTCTATCCAGAAATGCCGTTGTGCGGGTGACCACTGGCCCTCGGGTCGAGCCCGAGGGCGGGATTGTGTGGGTGAGATATCGGCTCCACAAGAACCCCCACCCTAGCTCTGCTAGGGCCTGACGGCCTAGCGACGCTACCCTCCCCACAAGGGGGAGGGAGGAGATGAACAGCGGCGCTTCGGTCCTGCGCCTCCCTCCCCTTGATGGGGCGGGATTGAGGGTGGGGTGACGCGGCGCACCCAATGACTTGTTTCGGCGGCCTACTGCGCCGTTGCCCCGCCAGTCTTGGCAGCCTTGGCTTCGTCCCACCACCAGAGCGTGGGGAAGCCGGAGGAGAATTCGGGGAGTTCCTCAGGGCGGCTGAAGCGGTCCCAGCGGGCCGAGCGGGTGGTGCGCAGGGTATAGCTGGGGATGACGAAGTGCTTGGCCAGCAGCACGCGATCCAGCGCCTTGGTGATGGCGATCTGGGTGTCGCGATCATCGGCCATGATCAGCTGCTCGATCAACGCATCGACAGCCGGATCGGCGACGCCGGCATAGTTCTGCGCGCCTTCCTGGTCGGCAGTGGAGGAGCCAAAGAAGAAGCGCTGTTCGTTGCCGGGCGAGTAGGACTGGCTCCAGCCGGCATAGATCATGTCATAGTCGAAGCTGCGGGCACGATTGATGAATTGCGGGCTGTCGACGGTGCGGATGCTGGCGGTGACGCCGATCTGGGCGAGATTGGTGACGAGGTTCTGCGCCACCGGCTCGATGGTGGGGCCATTGAGCAGGATTTCGAAGGTGAAAGGCTGGCCGTCGGGGCCGAGCATCTGGTTGCCTTCGAGCATGTAGCCAGCCTGGGTGAACAGGTCGAGCGCGGTGCGCAGGTTGGCGCGCAGCTTGGCCGGATCGCCGCTGAGGGGGTTGGTGTAGGGCGTGTCGAAGACTTTGGCCGGGATCAGGTCGCGGACGCTTTCGAGCACTTCGAGTTCCTCGCCCTCGGGCAGGCCGGTGGACTTGAAGGGCAGGCCGAAGAAGAAGCTGTCGATGCGCTCATACTGGCCATAGAATTGGGTGTTGCTCAATTCCTCGAAATCAAAGGCGTAGTTGAGGGCCTCGCGCACCAGCGGATCGGCGAACTTGTCGCGGCGCAGGTTCATGACAAAGCCCACCAGCACCCCGGAGCCATTATAGTCCTGAGGGAAGAGTTCCCGGATGACGCGGCCCTCCGTGACCGCGGGAAAATCATAGGCGGTGGCCCAGCGGCGGGCCTGGTTCTCGCTCCACCAGTCGAACTGATCGCCCTTGAAGGCCTCGAACATGACGGTGAGATCGAGGAAATATTCGATGCGGTATTCGTCGAAATTGTTCTGACCGACCTGGGTAGGGTGATCGGCGCCCCAATAGTCCTCGACGCGCTCATAGGTGATGGAGCGGCCAGCCTCGAAGCTGGCGAGGCGATAGGGGCCGGAGCCGAGCGGTGGTTCTAGCGTGGAATCGGCGATGTCGCGGGCTTTGCCCTCGGCGTCCGTGCCCTCCCACCAATGCTGGGGCAGCACCAGAAGCTGCCCGAGGATCAGCGGCAGTTCGCGGTTATTGGTCTGGTCGAAGGTGAAGGTGACTTCGCCCGGTGCGGTGACCTCGGCTGAGGTGATGTTGGCATAATACTGGGCGCGGTCGGGATTGACCTCGATCAGCTTCTCATAGGTCCAGACCACATCCTCGGCCTTGACGGGTTCGCCATCGTGCCAGCGGGCGTCGGGGTCCATGCGGAAGGTGACGGCGCCATAGTCCGGGGCGATCTTCAGCGCCTCGGCCAGGTGGACATAATAGGTGTTGTTCTCGTCCGCGGAGGGGCCCATCAGCGTCTCGTAGAGGAGGCCGATGCCGCCCGCCGGTTCGCCCTTGGGCAGGATGGGGTTGAAGGTGTCAAAGCCGCCCAGATCGCCCAGCCGCACCGTGCCGCCCTTGGGCGCGTCGACATTGACGTAGTCGAAATGGGGGTAGTCGAGCCCATATTTGGCCTCGCCTTCGAGCGTGAAGGAATTGGTCCACACATCGGTGGCCGTCTGGGCCGTGGCGGGCGCCGCCATGGCCAGGAGCAGCAGGCCTGAGGCGAGAAGCGAGGAGGGCTTGAAAGAGAGCGTCATGGTGCGGCTCCGCATGGATGTTCGAACGAGAGGTTAGTCAATTGTCGGGGTGGACGGCAATGCGTCGGTGTTCACGGTTCCCGGCGGGGCCAGGTCGAAGGCTGCGGCCAGGAGTTCGCGCGTGTAGGGGTGCTGCGGGTCGGCGAAGATACCGGCGGCCAGTCCCTCCTCGACCACCTGCCCGTTGCGCATGACGAGCAGGCGATGGGCAAGAGAGCGGACCACGCGCAGATCGTGGCTGATGAACAGATAGCTCAATTGCCGCCGTGCCTGCACGGCGCGGAGCAGGTCGATGACCTGGGCCTGGATGGAGACGTCGAGCGCCGAGGTCGGTTCATCAAGCACGAGGAAATCGGGTTCGAGCACCAAAGCGCGAGCAATGGCGATGCGCTGGCGCTGGCCGCCGGAAAATTCATGGGGGTAGCGGGATGTCGTGGCCGGGTCGAGGCCGACTTCGCGCAGGGCAGCGGCAACCTTTTCGGCGCGCTCGGCGCGAGTAAGTCGAGGCATGTGTACGCCCAGTCCCTCCTCGACGATCTGCCCCACGGACATGCGCGGGCTCAGCGAGCCGAAGGGGTCCTGGAAGACAATCTGCATGTGCTTGCGCAAGGGCCGGAGGGTGCGCCAGGAGCGGGACTGGACATCGTTGCCGAGGAGCACAATACGCCCCTGCGACGGGATCAAGCGCAGGAGGGCATAGCCCAGCGAGGACTTGCCCGAGCCGCTTTCGCCAACGATCCCCAGTGTCTCACCCTTGCGGATGGAAAGATCGACGCCGTCGACGGCGCGGATATGGCCGACGGTCCGACGCAGGAGGCCGCGCTTGACCGGAAACCAGACCTTGAGGTCGCTTGCCTGGACGATGGTGGGGGCATCTGCCGGCGGCGCCTGGGGTTCGACGCGCGGGGCTGCGGCAAGCAGGTGCCTTGTATAATCATGTTGCGGAGCCGCGAAGATGGTCTCGACCGGGCCGCTTTCGACGATTTCGCCCTGGGTCATGACCGAGACGCGGTCGGCAATGCGGCGGACG
Organism: Devosia sp. CAU 1758; assembly: GCF_054482695.1. Classification (NCBI taxonomy): domain Bacteria; kingdom Pseudomonadati; phylum Pseudomonadota; class Alphaproteobacteria; order Hyphomicrobiales; family Devosiaceae; genus Devosia; species Devosia sp. CAU 1758. The sequence goes on from NZ_JBTLRJ010000001.1 coordinate 446,529, forward strand.
ATGGAGAGGTCATGGGTTATGAACAGCATGGCCATGCCATGCTGGCGCTGCAGGGATTTAAGCAGGTCGAGGATTTGCGCCTGCACGGTAACGTCCAGCGCCGTGGTGGGCTCATCGGCGATGAGCAGCTTGGGGTCGTTGGCGATGGCCATGGCGATCATGACGCGCTGCCGCTGGCCGCCGGAAAGCTGGTGCGGGTAATCTTCGAGACGCGAGGCCGGGTCGGAAATGCCCACGGCATCGAGCAATTCCAGGGTGCGGGCGCGGGCGGCGTTGCGGCGCAGGCCCTGATGCAGGGCGAGGACTTCGCCGATCTGCCGGCCGATCGTGTGCACCGGATTGAGCGACGACATCGGCTCCTGGAAGATCATGCCGACACGATTGCCGCGCACCGAGCGGAGGGTGGCCTCGGCGGCGCCAACCAGGTCCTGCCCTTCGAAGCGGATGCTGCCGTCGAGATGGGCATTGGGGGGCAGGAGGCGCAGCGCCGATAGGGCCGTCACCGACTTGCCCGAGCCGCTCTCGCCCACCAGGGCCAGGGTTTCGCCCTGCGCGATGTCGAAGGCGACATCGCGCACGGCCTCGAAGGCGCCAAAGCTGATGGTGAGGTCGCGGATGGAGAGCAGGGGGGCGGTCATCGGAACGTCTTCCTGGGATCGAAGGCGTCGCGGATGGCTTCGCCGATGAAGACCAGGAGGGTCATCATGACGGCGATGGTGAGAAAGCCGGTGAGGCCGAGCCAGGGGGCCTGGAGATTGTTCTTGCCTTGGGCCAGCAGTTCGCCCAGCGAGGGCGAGCCGGGGGGCAGGCCGAAGCCGAGGAAATCGAGCGAGGTGAGGGTGGCCACCGAGCCCGAGAGAATGAAGGGCATGAAGGTGAGGGTAGCGACCATGGCGTTGGGCAGAAGGTGGCGCCACATGATGATGCGGCTGGAGACGCCAAGCGCCCTGGCCGCGTTGACATATTCGAAATTGCGGGCGCGCAGGAACTCGGCGCGGACGATGCCGACCAGCGTGACCCAGGAGAATAGCAGCAGGATGCCAAGCAGGACCCAGAAGCTGGGGGCAATGACAGAGGAGATGATGAGCAGCAGGTAAAGCGCAGGGATAGAGGTCCAGATTTCGATGAGGCGCTGCGCGATCAGGTCGACCCAGCCCCCGAAATAGCCCTGCATGGCGCCGGCGACGACACCGATGATGGAGGAGGCGATGGTGAGGATAAGGCCAAAGAGAATGGAAATGCGAAAGCCGTAGATCAAGCGGGCCAGCACGTCGCGGCCGCGGTCGTCGGTGCCGAGGAAATGGTAATTGCCCGGGACGCAATCGGGGTCCTCGATGCCCAGCGGGTAGCGCTGGCACAGTTGCTCGCGGGTCAGCAGCCAACTGGGCGGATTGGCGCCGGGAAAGGCGACATAGGGATCGACCGTGCCATGGGTGAAGCGGATCGGGGGCCAGAGCATCCAACCATTGGCCTCGATCTCGTCGGCGATGAAGGGATCGCGGAAATTGGTGGTGGCGAAGAAGCCGCCGAATTTGGATTCGGGGTAGTCGACCAGCGCTGGCACCAGAACCTCGCCCTTGTAGGAGACAAGGATGGGCCGGTCATTGGCGATGAACTCGGCCCCCAGCGTCAGGGTGAAGAGCACGAGGAAAATCCAGAGGCTCCACCAGCCCCGCTGGTTGGCGCGAAAATTGGCGAGGCGCCGCTGGTTGATCGGCGAGAGGAGGGGGGCCTTGCCGGGGATGGATTCGGACATGACGCTCATACGTCGCGGCCTTCAAAATCCAGACGCGGGTCGACCCACATATAAGCCAGGTCGGATATGAGCCCGATGATGAGGCCCATTATCGAGAAGATGTAGAGCGTGGCAAAGACCACCGGATAGTCGCGATTGGCGATCGACTGGAAACCGAGCAGGCCGAGCCCATCGAGCGAGAAGATGGTTTCGATCAAGAGCGAACCGCCGAAGAAAACGCCGATAAAGGCGCCGGGGAAACCGGCAATGATCAGCATCATGGCGTTGCGGAAAACGTGGCCGTAGAGCACCTGGCGTTCGCTCAGGCCCTTGGCGCGCGCCGTCACCACATATTGCTTGCCGATCTCATCGAGGAAGGAATTCTTGGTGAGCAGCGTGGCGGTGGCGAAGGCCCCCAGGCCCATGGCGAGGACAGGCAGGACCAGGTGCCAGAAATAGTCGAGCAGTTGCCGCCACCAGGGAAAGTTGTCAAAGCCCGGCGACGTCAGACCGCGCAGCGGAAAGATTGACCAGAAGGAGCCGCCGGCGAATAGCACGACCAGCGCGATGGCGACGAGAAAACCCGGTACGGCATAGCCAATGATGACGATGGTGGAGGTCCAGACGTCGAAGCGCGAACCGTCGCGCATGGCCTTGGCGATGCCCAAGGGGATGGAGACCGCATAGGCGATCAGCGTCATCCACAGGCCCAACGAGATCGAGACCGGCATCTTTTCGAGCACCAGGTCGATCACCGAGATATCGCGGTAATAGCTCTCGCCGAAATCGAAGCGCAGGTAATTACCTATCATGGATAAGAAGCGCTCATGCGGCGGCTTGTCGAAACCGAACTGCTTTTCGATGCGGGCAACCAGTTCGGGCGACAGGCCCTGGCTGCCGCGATAGCTCGACTTATTGCCGCCCTGGCCAGGCTGGGCCGCGAAGTCACCCGCCTCGCTGCCGGTGATGCGCTCGGCAATGGAGGAATTCTGGCCTGATAGATTGGCGAGGGCCTGCTCGACCGGGCCGCCGGGGGCAAACTGGGTGATGAGGAACGAGATCGCCATGATACCGAAAACGGTCGGGATCATCAGCAAAAGGCGACGGATGATATAGGCGCCCATTCCTGCTCCGGCAGAACGTGTGTGTCGGTATCCTGGCGGGTCTCGACGCCTTGGGACAAATCACCATGCGGTGAGACCTAGGGCAGTGCAACATTTCGATGACGGCTTGGCAAGGCGGCAGAGCCGGCAAGTGTGACATACCAATTAAGTACCAATTACTCACAGTCAGGCACGGGTGTAAGTCATTGAAAAACAATCTAAACTACTGGAATGTAAAGGATTTTCATGAGACGGATTTAACGCTGATTGGGCTGGGCAGTTGCATTTCCAAAAATTGGTTCTAAAGTGGTATCTAGTAGGTCTTGAAATGGCCTGCACCGCTTTCCAAGGGAGATGGAACAATGAAGATCGCAACTCTGCTGGCCACCAGCGCCGTCTCGGCTTTGCTGCTGTCCACTGGCGCCTATGCCGAAACCGTCAAGCTCTACACCTGGCGCGAGCAGGAAGTGCCGCTCTGGACCTATATTTCGGAGAATGACCTGCTGGGCGCCGACATCGATGTCGAAGCCGTGCTGGTGCAGTCGGACAATTACGACACCAAGCTCAGGACTGACATCCAGTCGAACGCGCCGGACCTGTTCCAGGCCCGCGCTGGCGCGGCCTGGCTCGCCTCGTTCATCGATGCTGGCATCATCAAGCCCACCAGTGTCGATCTCTCGGGCATTGCTCCGGCGGCGCTGGAATCCGGCCGCGGCGCCGATGGCCAGCTCTATGGCGTGCCGTTCGCCATCCAGATGCAGTCGGTGATCTACAACAAGGCTGTGTTCGAGGCCAATGGCATTGCCGTGCCGACCAGCATGGACGAATTCAACGCCGCTGCCGAAACCCTCAAGGCCGCAGGCATCACTCCGGTGGTCTTTGGTGGCCGCTCGGGCTGGTGGCTCAACCAGGTCGTGGGCGAGGTGATGACCGCTGGCCTTGTTTCAGATGAGTTCGCCGGCAAGCTGATTTCGGGCGAGGCCTGTTTCACCGATCCGGAATTCGTCGCCACGCTCGAAACGGTCAAGGGCTGGCAGGATGCCGGTTACCTCAACGCCTCGGCCATGGCCGACGACTACGGCGCCATGCGCACCTCGCTCGCCCTGGGCGAAGCGGCGATGATGATCGACGGCGCCTGGTCGACCGGTCCGACCTCGCCGATGTATGAAATCGATCCGTCGCTCGAAATGGGCTTCTTCGCCCTGCCGGGATCGAACGGCAAGGTCTATGCCTTTGGCGACGGCACCTATCAGGTGAACGCCAATTCCTCCAAGGCTGCGATTGCCCAGCAGGTTCTCGACTTCACCGCCACCAAGGAATTCGCCGAACTGTTTGTCGCCCAAGTCGGCGAATTGCCCGCCTATGGCGGCGAATATGTGGTCGAAAACCCGCAACTGGCCGAAGTCGCCAACCTGATCGCCACCAATTCGTCGAGCCAGACGCCGTTCTTCGCCTATGCGTTGAACTCAGGCGAGCCCAGTTATGGCACCCTGGTGGCCGATGGCTACCAGTCCATGCTCTCGGGCTCGATCAGTCCGGCAGACCTGGCGCAGAAAATCCAGGATGGTCTCAACTCCTGGAACTATGCCGGCGCTGCTAACTGCCAGTAAGCCAGCGTCTCTCCCGGGGCGCAGGGAATCGTCCCCGCGCCCAAACTTTCTTTTGTTCGCTGAGCAGCTCGCAAACTCGGTGTCACCCCGGCGAAGGCCGGGGTCCATCTTGAGATGACTGTCGCGGCAAAACCTCAGGATGGATTCCGGCCTTCGCCGGAATGACATGGTGGTTGTGGATGGTCCGGTGTTGCCATGAAATATAATCAAAAGGCCAATCTGCAGCGGCTGGCGCTGCTGGCGCCCGGGGCACTGCTTTATGGCGTGTTCAATTTCCTGCCACTGCTGGGGCTGCTGGTGCTGGCGCTCTACAAGTGGCCGGGCATCGGGCCGATGACCTTTGTCGGCCTCGAGAATTTCCAGACCCTGTTCGGCAATGCCTATTTCCGCGACCAGCTGGTCAATGCCTTTCTTAACAATATCGTCTTCTTCCTCATCATCATCGGCGCGATGCTGGTGCTGGGTTCGGCGATTGCGCTGCTGCTGAGCTTCGGCACCTGGGGGCGCAATCACTACCGTGCCATCTTCTTCCTGCCCTATCCGCTGGCCGGCGCGGCGGTGGCGTTCCTGATGCAATTGCTGGTGCAGACACGCGGGCCGCTCAACCAGATGCTGGTGGGATCGGGCCTGGTGGAGGCGCCGATCGGGTTCCTGGGCGAGCCGAACCTGGCTCTGCCGACGCTGGCCGTGTTCTATTCATGGCACCGCATGAGCTTTGCCATCATCCTCATTCTTTCGGCCATTGTGGGGGTGCGGGTGCACCTGCTGGAAGCCGCCATGCTCGATGGCGCCAATCGCTGGCAGACACTCAAGGCTGTCGTTTTGCCCGTGCTGGCGCCGGCCTTCATCCTGATCACCGTGATTGTGCTGGTCGATGTGTTCAACAATGCCGATTACACGCTGCTGTTGATGGGACCGGAGGGTGGGCCCAATGGCGCCACCGACATCATGGGTACCTTCCTGTTCCGCGCCGCCTTTGGCGGTTCGGCGACCTCCACCAATGTCAATTTCGGCATGTCGGCGGCGATTGGCCTCTGCATCGCCGTGATCATCCTGCCCGCCGCGCTGTTCCTGGCGCTACGCAATGTGCGGAAGGACTGACCCATGGACCGGCTCTTCAGGCTTTCAAAGGTGGAGCAGGCGATCGTACAGTTCATCCTGCTCGCCTATACCGCAGTGGTGATCTTCCCGCTCGGCATTGCGGTGATCAATTCGCTCAAGCCAAACTTGGGCGAAGTCTATCGCGCTCCCTTCGCGCTGCCTTCGATCTGGTCCTTCGGCAATTATTACGAAGCCTGGGTGGGCGCCAGTTTCGGGCGCTATTTTTTAAACTCGGCGATCATTTCCGGAGCCTCGGTGCTGATCGTGACCTTTTGTGCGTCGACCACGGCCTTCGTGCTGGTGCGCATGCCGTTCAAGGGGTCGATGATCCTGTTCGGCTGCTACATGCTGGGGGTGGTGATCCCAATTCGGCTGACGCTGGCGCCGCTGTTCACCATTGTGAAATCGCTGGGACTGCTGGACAGCCTCTGGGGCGTCATCTTCGTGCAGTCGGCCTCGATGATGCCGGTGGCGGTGTTCATCCTCACGGCCTTTCTGCGGGCGGTGCCGGCGGAACTGGAAGAGGCCGCCAAGATGGATGGGGCGCTGCCCTTTGAGATTTATTGGCGGGTGGTGCTGCCCCTGATCAAGCCGGCGCTGGCCACCGTGGCGCTGCTCACCTTCGTCCAGAGCTGGAACGAATATTTCCTGCCCCTGATCTTCCTGCAATCGCAGAGCAATTTTCCGATCACCCTGGGAATCAGCCAGTTCCGTCTGCAATTTGACGTGCAGTGGCACCTGATGTTCGCGGGGATCCTGATCATGCTCATCCCCACCATTGTCGCGTTCCTGCTCGCGTCGCGCCAGTTCATCCAGGGCCTGACCCAGGGCGGGGTCAAGGAGTAAGCCATGTCTTCCATCGCCATTCGCAATCTCAACAAGGCCTACGGCAAGACCCGCGTCCTGCACGGCATCAATCTCGACATTGCCGACAACAGCTTCGTGGTCTTTGTCGGCCCCTCGGGCTGCGGGAAGTCCACGCTGCTGCGCACCATTGCCGGGCTCGAGGACAAGGAGAGCGGGGAAATCCTGCTTGATGGCGCCGACATTTCCGAGGAGGCGCCAGTGGACCGGGACGTCTCCATGGTGTTCCAGAGCTATGCTCTCTATCCCAATATGACGGTGCGGCAGAACATCGCCTTTCCTCTGTCAGTGGCCAAGCAGGACAAGGCGGTGATCGAGGCCAGGGTCAATGAAGTCGCGGACCTGCTGCGGCTGGGCGATTATCTTGACCGCAAGCCGGCCCATCTCTCCGGCGGGCAGCGCCAGCGCGTCGCCATCGGCCGGGCCATTGTGCGCGACCCGAAGGTCTTCCTGTTCGACGAGCCGCTTTCCAATCTCGATGCCGAGCTGCGGGTGGAGATGCGGTTGCAAATTGCCCAATTGCGGCGACGCCTCAAGGCCACTTTCATCTATGTGACGCATGACCAGGTCGAGGCCATGACCCTGGCCGACACGATCGTGGTGCTGCGCAATGGGGTGGTCGAGCAGTGCGGGAGCCCGATGGAGCTCTATCACCGGCCAGCCAACATGTTCGTGGCCGGGTTCATCGGTTCCCCGAAGATGAACTTTGTTTCAGCCGCGCTGGTGCCGGGGAGCGCGGGCGCGTCCACCATTGGCGTCAGGCCGGAGCATCTGGAGGTCAGGGCCGGCGGGCCCCTCAGGGCGCAGGTGAAGACGGTGGAAAATCTGGGCTCGGTTTCCTATGCCTATGCGGCGCTGGACGATGGCACGCTGCTGACGGTCGAACTGGGACCGGAGCACTCTGTCGAGATCGACCAGATGCTGGACCTGGATATCGCCGAGGGCCGGGGCTATCGCTTCGATGCGGATGGGAAGACGCTGGGATAGCTGTGGTCCTCCAGCGCCAACGCTCTTGCCGCGCGCATCACACTCCGCCACCATTGGCTCCGAACAAGGAGCCGATATGCGTTTTGCCCCCATCGTGCAGGTCAGGAGCCAATCCCAGGCGCTGGTGCTGATAGTTGCCCTGCGGGCGCATGGCTTTCATCCACTTGCGCCGCGCGAGGGAGGGCTGCCCGGCGTACCGAACTTTTTCGGCCCTGAGGGGTTTGTGGTCGAGGTGCCCGAAGACGAAGCCGCCGATGCCACCCTGCTTGCACAGGATCTGCTCAAGGACATGGATGGCACCGGCAGGTGAGTTGAGGGCCAAATCGGATGCGATTTGCGGCCAATGTACCGAAATCGGCCACATTGATGTGAGAGCCCGAGTTATGCGGGACGGGCGATTGAACCGAGTGGAGGCTTTGGGTATAAGCCGCCACAAGTGTTAATGTGCATTAAGCCTAGCGGCAGGAGTGATCAATGCAGGATTGGAAGCGCGGCGCTTCGTCCATTGTCGGCCTGGCAGCCGTCGCCCTACTGGCGGCAGCATGTTCCCCGTCCAGCCGGACCAATACCGCCAATCTCAATGTGGTGGGTCAGCCCCAGCAGTTGCAGCCAGTGCAGAATTCCACCGTGCAGCAGACGACGCTGCCGGCCATCGGCGCCACGGGCACCCCGGCACCCGGCCTTTCCGGCCAGCCGGTGCTGGGGGGGCAGACCACGACTACTGCCAGTGCAACGACCCCGGCGGCAGGCAGCAACAGCTCCATCGTCACCGTGGGCCAGCCGCTGACCACCGGCGTTTCCACCGGTCCCGAAGGCGCCTGGAACGTGGTGGCCGCAGGTCAGAACTGCCGGCTCAACCTGCCGCTCACCGCCAAGACCGGCACCAATTATTACCGTGCGTCCGCGCCGGGCTGCACCGTGCCGCAGATTGCCTCGGTTACGGGCTGGCAGCAGGTGGGCAGCCAGCTCCAGCTCTACGATGAAAACGGCAATATCGCCGCGTTCCTCGCCCCTTCGGGTGGCCGCTATATCGGCACTATGGGCGGCGGCCAGGCCGTCTCGATGGCGCGCTGAGTTTTTGGTGAAGCCGGCCTGCAGGGCCGGCTTTTTCATGTCCGGGATGCCGCCTTCGTCCACGGCTCCGCCATCAGGCCTGCGGGGCGCTTCTCGCCGGGAGACAAACTTGACCCGAGGCCATTCTCAACGCATTGGGTGCAACCATTGGCCCTTGGGGCAACCCCGAGGGCGGCACGGTATCTGTTGATGGCATCCCCCTATTCCAAGACCTCCGTGCGCGCCGCCTATGACGACCTCGTGGCGCGTGGCGCGCTAACGTCTGATGCGGCGCAACTGGAAGCGGTACGAGAGCTCGATCGGGTTTTGGCAGACCTCGTTTCGCGCAGGCCCAGGCGGTTGTTCGGTTTTTTCGAGAAGCGGGCCGAGGCGGTGCGTGGCCTTTATCTCCATGGTGAGGTGGGGCGGGGCAAAACCATGCTGATGGACCTGTTCTTTGGCGCAGTGCCATTGCGGGAAAAGCGGCGGGTGCATTTCCATGAGTTCATGGACGAGGTGCATGCCGGGATCGCAGCCTTTCGCAAGTCGCCGCGTGGCAAGGATGATGATGCCGACCCCGTCGAGGCGGTGGTCAGGCCGATCCTCAAGGACGGCCTGCGGCTGTTGTGCCTTGATGAATTCCATGTGCATGACATTGCCAATGCCATGCTGCTCGACCGGCTGTTTTCCAAGCTTTTTGCGGGCGGGGTGACGCTGGTGGCGACCTCAAATGTAGTGCCGGACGGTCTCTACAAGGACGGTCTCAACCGCCAATTGTTCCTGCCGTTCATCGCGCTGCTCAAGGAAAGAACCGTAGTGGCGGGTCTGCCCAGCCAGCAGGATTACCGGCGGCTCAAGTTTGCCGGCCAGCAGGTCTATGCTTTCGGCGCCGGGCCGGAGGTGCGGGCGGCCATGGACCAGATGTGGCTGCGCATTACCGGGGGTGAGCCGGGCACGCCCGGTGTCGTGGAAAGCATTGGTCGGCAGATCCCCGTGCCGCTGACGGCGATGGGCGCGGCGCGGTTCGGGTTCACGGATCTTTGTGAAAAGCCACTGGGGACGCGGGACTTCGTGCGTATCGCGCATCAGTTCGACAGCATAGTGCTCGACGATGTGCCGCAAATGGGTCGGACCAAGTCCGACGCGGCCAAGCGCTTTATTCTGCTTATAGACTCGCTCTACGACCGCGGCGTGAAGCTTGCGGCGAGCTTTGCCGTGCCGCTTGAAGAGTTGGGTGCAGACGACAAGACGGCCTTCGAATTTCAGCGCACGCTGTCGCGCCTGACTGAAATGCAGTCGGAGGAGTATCTGGGCAAGGGTCTGCGGGATGCCGCGCCCGCGGAGGAAATCGTCGTTAAAGCGGGGCGGGTCTAGGCGGAGGCGGGCGGCCCGGTGAGGTCACCGGGTCGCCACGCAGCCTCTGTCAGTTGGTGAAATTGAATTCGGTCAGCTCGCAGACGTTGTTGTCCGCCGAGATCGCTTCGTCGCCGTCTTCGAACACGGCCTTGAAGTCATATTTGCAGTACCCGCTGCCATCGTCGATGTTGATCATAACGCTGGAGCCAGAAGGCAGAATGTCGTTGCCAAGGATGTCTTCCTGCCAGGTGTCGGCACCGGTATTGGAAGCGTAGAACTCGTAGATGTCGTAGGACGACACGTTGTTGATCTTCACGCGCCGATCCAGGGCCGAAGCGTCTACGACACCGACCAAGGCCAAAGCGAATGCAAGGCCTGCTACAATCTTTTTCATGGTTTCCCCCAAGGGCGATGTGCCGCCCAGGGGAGGAATTAATTCAAAGCTCAGCTGTGTCGCAAGTCGCTGGAGAAAAAATACTTCGACCATCTGTAAGCATCCCTGCCGGTCCGCGAGGATTGCCTTTGCCCAATCGGCACTCCCCCATCGCCCATGAGCAAGGCAGATTTCAGCATTACGACGAAGGGTTCACTTGCCCGGCTCCCCTGACAGGGTTAAGAGGTGCGCCAATTCAACGCAGTCCGGGATGAGGATATATGGCGCGCAAGAAGATTGCCCTTATCGGTGCAGGTCAGATCGGCGGGACGCTAGCCCTGCTGTCGGCACAGAAGGAACTCGGAGACGTCGTGCTGTTCGACGTGGTCGACGGCGTCGGCCCCGGCAAGGCGCTCGATATCGCCCAGTCGGCGGTCACCCAGTCCTTCGACGTCAAGATGAAGGGCACGTCCGAATACAAGGACATCGAAGGCGCCGACGTGGTGATCGTTACCGCCGGCGTGCCGCGCAAGCCCGGCATGAGCCGCGATGACCTCCTGGAAATCAACCTCAAGGTGATGGAGCAGGTGGGTGCGGGCATTTCCAAATATGCTCCGAATGCCTTCGTCATCTGCATCACCAATCCGCTCGACGCCATGGTCTGGGCGCTGCAGAAGTTCTCCGGCCTGCCCGCCAACAAGGTGATCGGCATGGCCGGCGTGCTGGACAGCTCGCGCTTCTGCCACTTCATCGCCGATGAACTGGGCGTCTCGATCGAAGACGTCAACGCCTTCGTGCTGGGCGGCCATGGCGACAGCATGGTGCCGCTGGCCCGCTATTCCACCGTTGCCGGCATTCCGCTGACCGATGTGGTCAAGATGGGCTGGATGAGCAAGGAAAAGCTCGACCAGATCATCCAGCGCACCCGCGATGGCGGCGCCGAGATCGTGGGTCTGTTGAAGACCGGTTCGGCCTTCTATGCGCCGGCCGCTTCCGCGATTGCGATGGCCGAGAGCTATCTCAAGGACAAGAAGCGCGTACTGCCCTCCGCAGTGCAGCTCAATGGCGAATATGGCGTCAAGGGCACCTATGTCGGCGTGCCAGTCGTCATCGGCGCCGGTGGCGCGGAAAAGATCGTCGAGATCGCGCTCAACTCTTCCGAGCAGAAGGCCTTCGACAAGTCGGTCGCTTCGGTGGACGGCCTGATCGAGGCTTGCAAGAAGATCGCGCCGAAGCTCGCGTGACATAACAAGCCGCTGGCGCCGCCAGCGGCTTTTGGCTTTCCGGCTCCAGAAATACCGGACGAATGTCTGCCCATCCAAGGGGAATAGAATGAATATCCATGAACACCAGGCCAAGGCGCTGCTGAAAGAGTATGGCGCGCCGGTTGCGCAGGGCGTCGCCATTTTCTCAGCTGACGAAGCGGCGGCCGCCGCCAAGGCGCTGCCGGGTCCGCTCTATGTGGTCAAGAGCCAGATTCATGCCGGTGGCCGTGGCAAGGGCAAGTTCAAGGAACTGGGTCCCGACGCCAAGGGCGGCGTGCGCCTGGCCAAGACCATTGACGACGTGGTCGCGTTCTCCAAGGAGATGCTGGGCAATACGTTGGTGACCAAGCAGACCGGCGATGCCGGCAAGCAGGTCAACCGCCTCTATATCGAAGATGGCGCCGATATTGCCCGCGAGCTCTACTGCTCGCTGCTGGTCGACCGCGCCACTTCCAAGGTGAGCTTCGTGGTCTCGACCGAAGGCGGCATGGATATCGAAGCCGTGGCCGAGCACACGCCCGAAAAAATCATCACCGTCGCGATCGATCCCGAGGCCGGCGTGACCGCTGACGATATTGCCAAGATCAATGCGGCTTATGAGCTCGAAGGCGCGGCAGCAGAAGACGGAAAGACCCTGTTCCCGATCCTCTACAAGGCCTTCACCGAGAAGGACATGAGCCTGCTCGAAGTGAACCCGCTGATCGTGATGACCGACGGGCGCCTGCGCGTGCTCGATGCCAAGGTCAGCTTCGACAACAATGCTGCGTTCCGCCACGAGGAACTCAAGCCCCTGCGCGATCTTTCCGAAGAAGACGCCAAGGAAATCGAAGCCTCCAAGTATGACCTCGCCTATGTGGCGCTCGACGGCAACATTGGCTGCATGGTCAATGGCGCGGGCCTGGCCATGTCGACCATGGATATTATCAAGCTGTATGGTGCTGAACCTGCGAACTTCCTCGACGTTGGTGGCGGTGCCTCCAAGGAGAAGGTGACGGCAGCGTTCAAGATCATCACCGCCGATCCGGCCGTGAAGGGGATTCTGGTCAACATATTCGGCGGCATCATGCGCTGCGATGTGATTGCAGAGGGCGTGATCGCCGCGGTCAAGGAGGTTGGCCTCGAAGTGCCGCTGGTGGTGCGTCTCGAAGGCACCCGCGTCAAGGAAGGCAAGGAAATCCTCGACAAGTCCGGCCTCAATGTCATCTCGGCCGATGACCTGGACGACGCCGCCCAGAAGATCGTCAAGGCGGTCCAAGGCTAGCCCGATGCGAACCGGTCTCGCCGTTTTCCTGGGTCTGGTGCTGGCAGTCACGCCGGCCATGGCCCAGGGCAAGACCAAGACCTCCGGCGCCAATGAGGCTTTGGCGGCGCTGGAGATGTGCGAGACATTTGCCAGTGGCGACGTGCTGGCGGTGGAAGCCGCGATCGAAGCGGGTTGGGATGCCTATGACCAGGACGCGGAAAGCCCGTTTATCCGGTCCTATGCCGCCAGCCGCGAGATTCCCGGCATGGGCTGGGGTGACATGTTCATCCTGGTGGAGAGTTATCCCGAAACAACTCTGGGCTATTGCCGGCTCGATGTTGCTGAACCCAAGGGACGCGGCGAAGCCGTGATCGCTGCACTATCCGGGCTCGACCGCTACCAGGGCGAGGTCAAGACCGAGAACGGCGGCAGCTATGCAAGCCTTGCCGGCACGGGCAGCGGCCAGAAACTGCTGACCACACATTGGGACGATACCGGCTTTGTCATCCAGCTCACGATTGTCACGCCCAGGACGGCGCCGAGCCAATAGTTAACCTCCCGCTTAAAAACGGGCATGAATGCGGCGCCTGGCGCCCACAGACGGAAGAGAAACAGATGTCCATTCTCGTCAACAAAGACACCAAGGTTCTTGTGCAGGGTCTGACCGGCAAGACCGGTACCTTTCACACCGAACAGGCCCTGGCCTATTTCGGTACCAAGATGGTGGGTGGCACCCATCCCAAGAAGGGCGGGGAGGTCTGGTCCTCGGGTGTCGACGGCACCGAACTTCCGATCTTTGCGTCGGTTGCGGAAGGCAAGGACCGAACCGGCGCCAATGCCTCGGTAGTTTATGTGCCGCCCGCGGGCGCTGCCGCTGCCATCGAAGAAGCCATCGATGCGGAAATCGAGCTGATCATCTGCATCACCGAAGGCGTGCCGGTCATGGACATGGTTCGGGTCAAGGCCAAGCTTGAAAAGTCCAAGTCGCGCCTCATTGGTCCGAACTGCCCCGGCGTGCTGACCCCGGAAGAATGCAAAATCGGCATCATGCCGGGCTCGATCTTCTCCAAGGGTTCGGTGGGCATTGTTTCGCGCTCGGGCACGCTTACCTATGAAGCCGTGTTCCAGACCACCAATGAAGGCCTTGGCCAGACCACGGCCGTCGGCATCGGGGGCGACCCGGTCAAGGGTACCGAGTTCATTGATATGCTCGAAATGTTCCTGGCCGACGAAGAGACCAAGTCGATCATCATGATCGGCGAAATCGGCGGTTCTGCTGAAGAAGAAGCGGCCCAGTTTCTCATCGACGAGGCCAAGAAGGGCCGCAAGAAGCCGATGGCCGGCTTCATCGCGGGTCTGACCGCTCCTCCGGGCCGCACCATGGGCCATGCCGGCGCCGTGATTTCGGGCGGCAAGGGCGGTGCGGAAGACAAGATCGCAGCAATGGAAGCGGCAGGGATTCGGGTTTCGAAGTCGCCCGCCCGCATTGGCCGGACGCTGGCGGAAGTGCTGAAGGGCTAGTGGTTCTGGGGGCGGCGGGGATGCCTGCATTCCCCAGCGTCAATGGATGCCAATGCGACCAATGTTGGTCGCGCTTCGGACATGGTTCGGTGCTAAGCCCGGGCGTGGCCGGTTGAAAACTCAATCGAGTGAGCCGCGGCGCCTTGCGGGGCGCCGCAAGTCTTAACAAGATACAAAGGAAACGCGGTCAATATTCGCCCCACTTTAGGATGACCGCATTTGACACTGGCTCCGATAATCGAGGCTGGTTCGTTGAGAAGGATGGCAGGGCGCAAGGTCCTGCGAAACACGCGATGACACGACAGGAAAAGAACGACACGTTCTTGCTGACCTCGTTCCTCTACGGGGGGAACGCCGACTACATCGAACAACTCTATTCTCGGTTCAAAACCGATCCTTCCAGCGTCGACGAGACCTGGTCGAGCTTCTTTACCAGGCTCGATGACAGCCAGGACCAGGCCCAGAAAAACGCCGAGGGGCCCAGTTGGGGCCGCAAGGACTGGCCGCAGCCCGAAGGCGGCGAACTGGTCAGCGCGCTTGATGGCGACTGGGGCCAGGCGGCCTTGAAGGTCGAAAAGGCCGCGAGCAAGCAGGCTGCCGCTGAAGGCAAGCCGGCGCCGAGTGCCACCGATGTGCTGCAGGCAACCCGCGATTCGATCCGCGCCATCATGATGATCCGCGCCTATCGCATGCGCGGACATCTGCATGCCGATCTCGATCCACTGAAGCTCAAGACTGACGAGCCGGCACCCGAGCTGGACCCGACGAGTTACGGGTTCACCGAGGCCGACTACTCCCGCAAGATCTTTATCGACAATTATCTGGGCGTCGAATACGCCACCATCCCCGAGATGCTGTCCATTCTCAAGCGCACCTATTGCGGTACGCTGGGCATCGAGTTCATGCATATCTCCGATCCGGAAGCCAAGCAGTGGATCCAGGAGCGCATCGAGGGCCCGGACAAGGAAATCACCTTTACCCCTGAGGGCAAGAAGGCAATCCTTTCCAAGCTGGTCGAGGCTGAGGGCTTCGAAAAGTTCATCGACGTCAAATATACCGGCACCAAGCGCTTCGGCCTTGATGGCGGCGAAGCCACCATTCCGGCGCTCGAGCAGATCATCAAGCGCGGCGGCGCGCTGGGCATCAAGGACATCGTCCTGGGCATGGCTCACCGTGGTCGCCTGAACGTCTTGACCCAGGTGATGCAGAAGCCGCATCGCGCGCTGTTCCACGAGTTCAAGGGCGGCGCCTTCTACCCCGATGATGTCGAGGGTTCAGGTGACGTGAAGTACCATCTGGGTGCTTCGTCCGACCGTGATTTCGACGGCAACAAGGTTCACCTGTCACTCACCGCCAATCCGTCCCACCTGGAGATTGTTGATCCGGTGGTGTTGGGCAAGTCGCGCGCCAAGCAGGACCAGCATATCGCCCCTGACGCCAGGCTGGTGAACATCGCCACCGATGGCAAGCCGGACCGCTCCATGGTGCTGCCGCTGCTGATCCATGGCGACGCCGCCTTCGCCGGCCAGGGCGTGATTGCCGAGTGCCTCGGACTTTCCGGACTCAAGGGTCACCGCACCGGCGGATCGATCCACTTCGTGATCAACAACCAGATCGGCTTTACCACCTCGCCGATGTATTCGCGCTCCTCGCCCTATCCGACCGATGTCGCCAAGATGATCGAGGCGCCGGTGCTGCATGTGAATGGCGATGATCCGGAAGCGGTGGTGTTTGCCGCCAAGGTGGCGGTCGAGTACCGCCAGAAATTTGGCCGTCCCGTCGTCATCGACATGTTCTGCTATCGTCGCTTCGGCCACAATGAAGGCGACGAACCCAGCTTCACCCAGCCCACGATGTATTCCAAGATCCGTGGTCACAAGACCACGCTGGAGCTCTACTCGGAAAAGCTGATCGGCGAAGGCCTGGTGTCGCAGGCCGAGGTCGACAAGCTCAAGGCTGACTGGCGGGCAGTGCTGGAAACCGAGTTCGAGGCGGGACAGGATTACCGTCCAAACAAGGCCGACTGGCTCGACGGCCAATGGAAGAGCTTCAAACCCGCCGAGGACGAGGGTCCGCGCCGTGGCGAGACGGGCGTTGCCATCGACAGGCTGATCGAGATCGGCACCAAGCTGGCCCAGGTTCCGGCTGACTTCAACGTCCACAAGACGGTGAAGCGCTTCATGGATAACCGCCTCAGCGCCATCGAATCGGGCGAGGGCGTGGATTGGGCCACCGCCGAGGCGCTGGCCTTCGGTACGCTGGTGACCGATGGACACCCGGTTCGCCTGTCGGGCCAGGACGTCGAACGCGGCACGTTCAGCCAACGCCACTCGGTACTTAACGACCAGTTGGTCGAGAACAAGACCTATACCCCGATCAACAATCTCTCGCCCGAGCAGGCGCGCTACGAGGTCATCAATTCGATGCTCTCGGAAGAGGCGGTGCTGGGCTTTGAGTATGGCTACAGCCTCGCCGAGCCGCGCGCGCTGACCTTGTGGGAAGCCCAGTTCGGCGATTTCGTGAACGGCGCGCAGGTGGTCATCGACCAGTTCATTTCCTCGGGCGAGCGCAAGTGGTTCCGCATGTCGGGCCTGGTGATGCTCTTGCCCCATGGTTATGAAGGGCAGGGCCCCGAGCATTCCTCGGCCCGTCCGGAGCGCTTCCTGCAATTGTGTGCCGAAGACAATATGCAGGTCGCAAACTGCACGACCCCGGCCAATTACTTCCACATCCTCAGGCGGCAGCTGAAGCGGGACTTCCGCAAGCCGCTGATCCTGATGACGCCCAAGAGCCTGTTGCGTCACAAGCGCGCCATTTCGGGTCTGGTGGAATTCGGCCCGGACAGCGTCTTCCACCGCCTGCTCTGGGACGATGCCGAGGCGCCCGGCCTGCCCAAGACCACGATCAAGCTGGCTGCGGACGACAAGATCCGCCGTGTCGTGCTGTGTACCGGCAAGGTCTATTATGACCTCCTGGAGGACCGCGAGAAGAAGGGTATCGACGATGTCTATCTGCTGCGCGTCGAGCAGCTCTATCCGTTCCCGGCCAAGGCCGTGCTGGATGAATTGAGCCGCTTCCCCAATGCTGACGTGGTCTGGTGCCAAGAAGAGCCGCGCAATATGGGGGCCTGGGCGTTCATCCAGCCCTATATCGAGTGGGTCTTCGACCAGATGGGCCGTGAAAACCAGCGCGTCCGCTATGTCGGCCGCGCGGCAGCGGCCTCGCCGGCGACCGGCTTGATGCGGACCCATCTTGCCCAACTCCAGGCGTTTCTCGACGACGCGTTCGCGCCGTAACCCGACCAAGAAGGACAATTTTCAATGTCGACAGAAATCCGCGTCCCGACCCTGGGTGAAAGCGTTACCGAAGCCACGATCGGCCAGTGGTTCAAGCAGGTGGGCGACAGTGTCGCCGCCGACGAACCCATTGTCGAGCTCGAGACCGACAAGGTGACCATCGAAGTGCCGGCGCCTGCCGCCGGTGTGTTGGAAGCGATTGCCGCCAAGCCCGGCGAGACCGTCGATGTCGGCGCGTTGCTCGGTGCCATTGCCGCCGGTTCGGGCGCTGCCACTTCGGCGCCTGCCGCCGCTGCCCCTGCGCTAGAAGTCAAGAGCGAGGCACCGGCCAATAACGCCGCCGGTCCCGAAGATATCAAGCCGGAGCCTGCGCCACAGCCGACGACGGCCACCGATCGCGCTCCGGCACCCTCGGCCCAGAAAATGATCAACGAGAAGGGCCTTGATGCCGATTCAATTGCCGGTTCGGGCAAAGCCGGGCAAGTGCTGAAGGAGGACGTGCTATCCGCACTCGCCAGGCCGGCGGCGCCAGCCGCTGCCCCCGCGTCAGCGTCCAAGTCGGCTGAAGCCAAGGCCCCTGCCGCGCCGCGTGCGCCTGTTGCCGCCGATGACGCAGCCAACGAGGAACGGGTCAAGATGACCCGCCTGCGCCAGACCATCGCGCGCCGCCTCAAGGATGCGCAGAACACCGCTGCCATGCTGACCACCTTCAACGAGGTGGACATGGCTCCGGTGATGGAACTGCGGACCCAGTACAAGGAGTTGTTCGAGAAGAAGCACGGCGTCAAGCTGGGCTTCATGGGCTTCTTCACCAAGGCCGTGGTTCACGCGCTCAAGGAAATCCCCTCGATCAACGCCGAAATCGACGGCGATGACCTGATCTACAAGCAGTACGCCCACATTGGCGTGGCTGTGGGTACCGACAAAGGTCTGGTCGTGCCGGTGATCCGCAATGCCGACCAGATGTCGATTGCCGAGATCGAGAAGGGCATCAACGCCATGGGCAAGAAGGCCCGCGACGGCCAGCTTTCGATGGCCGACATGCAGGGTGGCACCTTCACCATCTCCAATGGTGGCGTCTATGGATCGCTGATGTCGACGCCGATCCTCAATGCACCGCAGTCGGGCATTCTGGGCATGCACAAGATCCAGGAGCGTCCCGTGGTGGTCGGCGGCCAGATCGTCATCCGCCCGATGATGTACCTGGCGCTGAGCTATGATCACCGGATCGTTGATGGCAAGGAAGCCGTGACCTTCCTCGTTCGCGTCAAGGAAAGCCTGGAGGCGCCGGAGCGCCTGGTGCTCGATCTCTAAGTTTCGCCACCTTCTGCTGATTGAAAGGCCCGCTTCGGCGGGCCTTTTTCGTGGTCACCGATTGGTGCGTGCCGGCGCGCTGGCGCGGTAACACTCTGTTAGCGTTCGGCAGCGATACGCTGGGGCGGTGGACGCCAATCGGGTTCGGGTTCTGGAGAATTTCGTGTTTCGAGCAAGAGTGGTTCTGGGTGCAGCCGCGGCAATGCTGGCTTTGCCGACGGCAGCGCAGGAGGCGGCCGATCCCGCACTTGTGGGGGAGTTGATGGCGTTTCATGGTTCCAAGGCCATTGTCGATGTGATGACGACGCATTGCTACGAGACCACAGGGCTTGACGGCGTTTATAACGAGGCAGCCGCAAACTGGTATTTGCGCAATATCGGCTATCTCGATCTTGCCGACCGGGTGATCGCCCGGCTGGGCGGCGGCACCGAGGGGCAGCAGGAGGCCGCCGCGACCTATGGTGGCAGCCAGATCATGACCGCCTATAATCAGGCTCCCGACAAGGGTGTGTTCTGCCGCACCTTCCTCGAGCAGATCGAGAGCGAGGCACTGGACATTGACCAGCAATTGCCCGGTGTGCTTAAGCGGGCGCAGGAGATTTCGGCGTCCTGACTGCCACCCAAGTGGTTGGCGAACCAATAAAACACGTGATCCAGCGGCCCGTGCCTGTCGTAGTGCTGGCGGTAATTGGAGAGCCACATGAGCGTTGAACTGACCCTTCTGATCTGGAGTGCCGCCCTGGCCTTTGCCTATCTCGGGGTACAGTCTGCGGCCTATCGCCTGGATTACGGGATCAGGTTCGCCGGCACGCAGCGCGACAATGAGCGTCCGCCGAACAAATGGGCGGCGCGCGGCAACCGGGCCCTGCGCAATTTTCTCGAGACCTATGGCATCTTTATCGCATTGGCGGTGGCGACCGAATTGACGGGCCGGTCGAATGGGCTGACCCAATGGGGCGCGCAGATCTGGTTCTGGGCGCGTTGGGCCTATCTGCCCGCCTATTTCATCGATGTGCCGCTGATGCGCTCGGCGTTCTGGACGGTGTCCCTTATCGGGCTGATCATGTTGTTTTTCGGCGTGGCGATCTAGACACGTCACTCTCTTCCAGCTTCTTCCGGGTCTTGCCCATAGGGCAGGGGGACTTGTGTCGGTCTGCGTTGCCCCTTGGTGCACGCTGGTGTAACCCTGTGCGCACCTTTTGCGGCGGTGACGACCGATGGATTTTCCCTGGCTCGAATTTGCTGGCCTGATGCTGGCCTTTGGCATCAATGCGGTCATCCCGGGCGCTGATTTTGCCATGGTGCTGCGCCAGTCGGTCGTGCATGGACGGCGCGCCGCGCTGCTCACTTCAGCGGGCATTGCCACCTCGATTCTAGTGCATGGCAGCTACACGCTGCTTGGCGTCGGGGTGATCGTGGGGCACTCGCTGCTGCTGTTCAACATCCTCAAGTGGGCAGGCGCGGCCTATCTGGTCTGGCTGGCCATATCGGCGCTGCACAGCCCGCCGCCCCAGCCACCTGTGGTGGGCGAGCATGGCGTGGCGCGCAAGGGCGACATGGCGGCTTTTGCGCTGGGGTTCCTCACCAATCTTCTCAATCCCAAGGCGGTGTTGTTCTTCCTGGCGCTGTTCACCTCGCTGGTGTCGGTGCATACGGCAGGACAGACCAAGGTGCTCTATGTGGGCAGCATGAGCCTGATGCTTTTTGCCTGGTTCGCACTGGTGTCGGTTTTCTTTACGACAGCTTCGGTGCGGCAGGGCTTTTTCCGTTTCGGCCGGTGGTTTAATCGGGTCACCGGCATTACATTCCTGGCGTTGGCAGTGCGTGTCGCACTCGCTCAACAGCGCTGACAAACTCTCTGGGGCTTGAAGACAATGGCAGACCAATTCGACCTTACCATCATCGGCTCGGGCCCGGGCGGCTATGTCTGCGCAATTCGCGCGGCACAGCTGGGCATGAAGGTGGCCGTGGTGGAGAAGTGGGCGACGCTGGGCGGCACCTGCCTCAATATCGGCTGCATCCCTTCCAAGGCGCTGCTGCACGCCTCCGAACTGTTCGAAGAGGCAGGGCATGGCTTCAAGGCGCTGGGCATCGATATTCCCGCCCCACAGCTCAATCTCAAGCAGATGCAGAACCATCGATCCGAGACGGTGGCCTCCAATGTCGGCGGCGTGGATTATCTGTTCAAGAAGAACAAGATCACCGTGTTCCGCGGCATCGGGTCGATCCCCGCAGCCGGCAAGGTGCTGGTGACGCCGCAGACCGGTTCGCAGGTCGAGATCGTCACCAAAAATATCGTGATCGCTACCGGTTCGGTGTCGGCGAACCTGCCGGGCATCGAGATCGACGAAAAGACCGTAGTTACCTCCACCGGCGGGCTGGTGCTGGAGCAGGTCCCCAACCGGCTGGTGGTCATCGGAGCCGGGGTGATCGGGCTGGAGCTTGGCTCAGTGTGGATGCGCCTAGGCGCCCAGGTGACGGTGGTTGAATATCTCGACCGCATCCTGCCCGGCATGGACAGCGAAGTGGCCCGCCAGTTCCAGCGCATGCTGCAGAAGCAGGGCATGGAATTCAAGCTTTCGAGCAAGGTGGCCGGGGTCGAAAAGCAGGAAGACGGTTCGCTCAAGGTCAAGGTTGAGCCGGCCAAGGGCGGGGAAGCCGAAGTGCTGGATGCCGATGTGGCACTGGTCGCCATCGGCCGCAAGCCATTCACCGAGGGACTAGGCCTCGACCTTGCCGGGGTTGCGCTGGATGAGCGCGGCCGGGTGCGTGTCGATGCGCATTACAAGAGCTCGGTCGACGGCATCTATGCCATTGGCGACGTAATTACCGGCCCGATGCTGGCGCACAAGGCCGAGGACGAAGGCATTGCGGTGGCAGAAATCCTCTCCGGCCAGGCGGGGCATGTGAATTATGCGGCCATTCCGGCGGTGGTCTATACCAATCCCGAAGTCGCCTCGGTGGGCAAAACCGAGGACGAGCTCAAGACTGAGGGCATCAATTACAAGATCGGCAAGTTCCCCTTCACCGCCAATGGCCGCGCCAAGGCGATGCTGGCCACGCAGGGCTTCGTTAAGATACTGGCTGATGTGGAGACCGACCGGGTTTTGGGCGCGCATATCGTGGGCAAGAATGCCGGCGAGATGATCCACGAGCTGGTGACGTTGATGGAATTCTCCGGGGCTTCGGAAGATCTCGCCCGCACCACCCATGCCCATCCGACGCTGAGCGAGGCCATTCGAGAGGCCGCGCTGTCGCTGGGCGACGGCGCGATCCACATCTAGGGCGTCGCCCCATAGCCAATGAAGTCAGCGGCCCGGGCCATGAGCTTGGTTTCCTGACTCGCACTGACCGTCCAAAGTCATCATACAACATACCAATTATTGTATGTTGACTTGTCACTTCTTCTTCCATACCAGTTTTGTCCAAGGCTCGCCGATCGGCAAACGAAAAGACGGGCCGGCGGCAGGATGATCTGCCGTTCAGGCCGGCAAGGACCTATGGACAGCCGGCCATTGAGACACATTGGGAGGACAATTATGTTTCATCTGCCTAAGATGGCGGCTGTTGCCGTCATCGCATCTACTCTTATGGTTTCGGCTGCCAGCGCCCAGACGGTGCTGCGCTCCTCGGACACCCATCCAGATGGGTACCCGACCGTCGAAGCGGTCAAGAAGTTCGGTGAGTTGCTCTCCGAAAAGACCGACGGCCGCTATTCGGTTGAAGTGTTCCACTCGGCCCAACTTGGCCAGGAAGCGGATACGATCGAGCAGACCCAGTTCGGTGTGATCGACCTGAACCGCATCTCGATTGGCGCCTTCGGCACCCAGGTTCCGGCCGCTACCGTTACCCAGCTGCCTTATATCTTCCGCTCGACCGAGCACTTCCACAATGTGCTTGACGGTCCTATCGGCGAAGAAATCCTGGCGGCATTTGACGCTGTGGACGTGGTGGCTCTCGCCTATTACGACGGCGGCGCCCGTTCCTTCTACAACAGCCAGAAGCCGATCAATACCTTGGCCGACATGGAAGGCATGAAGTTCCGCGTCATGGGCTCGGACATTTTCGTGGACATGGTTGCGGCCCTGGGCGGCAATGCCACCCCGATGCCCTATGGCGAAGTCTATTCGGGTATCCAGACCGGCGTCATCGACGGTGCCGAGAACAACTATCCCAGCTTCGACACTGCCGGTCATGCCGAAGTGGCCCAGTATTACTCGCTCAACGAGCACCTGATGGTGCCCGAGGTGCTGGTGGTCTCCAAGATCGTCTGGGATGGCCTCTCCGCCGAAGACCAGGCCGCGATGCGTGAAGCGGCCAAGGAATCGGTCGCCTATCAGCGTGAACTCTGGGCTGCCAAGGAAGTGGAATCCAAGGCCAAGGTCGAGGCTTTGGGCGTCACGATCAACGAAGTCGACAAGGCTCCGTTCATCGACGCGATGAAGCCGGTCTACGACAAGTATGTTACCGATCCTGCTCTGCAGGACCTGGTGGCTCGCATTCAGGCCACCGAAGGCTGATGCCTTTCGCCGGGCCGGTCCTGCGGCCGGCCCGGCATCTGATTCAAGGAGATTGAGCCGATGAAAAGCGGGCTCCTATCGGCTAGTCGTGTCTTTCACGCTTTGTCCACCCTCGCCCTGTGGCTCTCCGGGGCTGGCCTTGTCGCCATGACCGGGCTCGTGGCCTACCAGGTCTTCATGCGGTACGTCATCAATTCCTCGCCGTCATGGACCGAGGCGGCATCCATCCAGATCATGAGCTGGTTCATCTTTCTTGGCGCGGCCGTTGGCGTGCGCGAAAGGTTTCATATGGGCTTCGACGTGCTGCTCTACGCGCTGCCGGACAGCGCCACGCCCTGGCTGCGCAGCGTCAGCGATATCGCCATTTTCGGCTTCGGCTTCGGCATGGTCTGGTTTGGCGGCGAGCTGGCCATTCGCGGCGCCAGTGTGCGCATTCCGGTGCTCGGCCTGCCCCAGACCGTCACTTACCTGCCCATCGTGGTTTCCGGTGCATTGATCTGCCTGTTCATCCTGGAGCGCATGGCGTTGCGCCTAGCCGGCGAACCTGTCGATGCCGACTCCGCCGAACCCGCTATTACTGAGGTCTGATCACGATGGAATACTGGGTTCTTTTTGGGGTTTTCGGCGGCCTGATGTTTGTCGGCACACCCATCGCCTTCTGTCTCGGCATCGCCAGCCTTGCCACGATCGTCTATCTGGGCCGCCCGCCGGTGGTTGTGTTCCAGCAGCTCAATTCTGGCGTCTCCGCCTTTACGCTGATGGCTATTCCATTTTTCATCTTTGCCGGCGACCTGATGATGCGGGGAGGGATCGCCGCGCGGATCATCGCCTTTGCCGGATCGATCATCGGGCATGTGCGCGGGGGGCTCGGCCAGGTCAATATCGTTGCCTCGACCCTGTTCGGCGGGATTTCCGGCTCGGCTGTGGCAGAGGCGGCCGCAGTAGGCGGCATCATGATCCCCCAGATGAAGGCGCGCGGCTATGGCGCCGACTATGCGGTCAACGTTACCTCAATGGCGGCGCTGATTGCGCTGTTGCTGCCGCCCAGCCACAACATGATCATCTATTCGCTCTCAGGCGGTGGCCGTATCTCCATTGCGGACCTATTCACGGCCGGCGTCATTCCCGGCCTGTTGCTGGCGCTGGCGCTGATGATCACCGCCTATATCGTGGCGCGCCGGCGCGGGTACCCCACAGAGCCTTTCCCGGGCTTCGCCAAGGCATTCCAGTATTTCCTGATCTCCATTCCGGGCCTGATGCTGATCGCCATCATCTTTGGCGGGGTACGCTCCGGCATTTTCACGGCGACGGAAAGCTCCTGCATCGCCGTCATCTACGCCTTCCTCGTGACATTGGTCGTCTATCGCTCCATGGACTGGTCGAACTTCGTTCACTGCGTCATCGGCGCGGTGCGAACGACGGCCATGGTGCTGTTCATCATCGGCGCTGCGGCTTCGTTCGGCTGGCTGATGGCCTATATGCGAGTTGCCCCGATGCTGACCGAAATGGTGACGCAACTGACCAGCGATCCGCTGATGGTGCTGTTGCTCATCAATGTGTTGCTGCTGTTGCTCGGCACTTTCATGGACATGGGGCCGCTGATCATCATCACCACCCCCATCTTCCTACCCATGGTCACCAGCTTTGGCGTCGATCCGGTGCATTTCGGCGTCATAATGATCCTGAACCTGGGCATTGGCCTCAACACGCCGCCCCTGGGGCCGGTGCAGTTCGTGGCCGCGGCCGTGGGCAAGATTTCCATCTGGACGGCGATGCGCAGCGTCTGGCCGTTCTATCTGGCGGGCATCGCCGTGCTGGGACTCGTGACCTATATCCCGGCACTGTCGCTGTGGCTGCCCAGCCTGTTCCGGTGATGGCATGTCCCTAATCGACGTTTCGCTCCCTGCCCGAAAACCAAAACTCGCCGAATTGGTGGTCAATGCACTGCGCAAGCGCATCGGAGCCGGCGAGTTCGGCCCAGGTGAGAAGCTGCCGACCGAGAGCCAGATGACCACTCATTTCGGGGTCAGCCGGACTGTGGTTCGCGAGGCCATTGCGGCGCTAGCCGCCGATGGCATGGTGCAGTCGCGCCAGGGTGCCGGTGTCTTTGTCATGGCACAGGCGAGTTCGGCCTTCAGCGCCATTGCCGGGGAGCGCTCGAACAAGATTTCGGTGGCGCTCAATGTGCTCGAAGTGCGCATGGGCATCGAGATCGAGTCGGCTGGCCTTGCGGCACAGCGCCACAGCACCAGTCAGGTCGCCGCGATCCAGGAAGCCTGGAATGAGTTCGGGCGGTTGCTTTCGCAGGGCACGCCGACCGGCAAGACAGACTTTTCATTCCATCGCGCCGTAGCGGCCGCGACCAATAATCCGTTCTATCTCGAAGTGCTCGATGCCCTGGGTAGCCGCACCATTCCGTGCGACGTGGCCTCGCCCTGGGGCACGGAAAGCGTGCTGACCTATGAATACCAAGTGGGCCTGCATGAAGAGCACCGCCGCATTCTCACCGCCATTACTGCCCGCGATGCCGATGGCGCGCGTGAGGCGATGCGGGACCATCTTTCGCGCAGCCAGGATCGCTATCGCGGTCGCCTGGCCGAACAAAGTCAGACCAATTAGGACGTTTCCATGAGTACCGATTTCGATATCCGATTTGCCATTGATCCCGTGACGGCTGCGGCCATGGGCACCGGTGAGTTGCGCGAGAACTTCCTGATCGACGATCTGTTTGCTTCCGGTCAGGTGCGCTGGACCTACACCCATTACGACCGCATGGCGGTGGGCGGGGCCGTGCCTAATGGCGGGGCGCTGAAACTCGATGTCATCAAGCCTACCGGCACGGCCAATTTCCTGGACCGGCGCGAGATGATCGCTGTCAATATCGGGGAAGCCGGGACGATCTCGGTCGATGGTTCGGACCATGCAGTAGGGTCGCGCGACATGCTCTATATCGGCATGGGGGCAAAGGATGTGCGGTTTGCCGGGGAGGGCGCAAAGTTCTACCTGTTGAGCGCGCCAGCCCATGCGAGCTATCCCACGACGCTGCTGCAGCAGTCGGGCGCAAAGCGCCTCGACCTGGGCAGCGCCGAGACCGCTAATGAACGCTCGATTTACCAATACACCAACGATCTCAAGAGCTGCCAACTGGTCGTCGGCCTGACCCAGTTCGCCCCTGGTTCGGTATGGAACACCATGCCTGCGCATGTGCATGACCGGCGCATGGAGGCCTATCTCTATTTCGACCTGAAGCCCGATGCTTTCGTGGTGCACCTGATGGGCGAGCCGGACGAAAGCCGGCACCTGATCGTGCGCAACGAGCAGGCGATCCTGTCGCCGCCGTGGTCGATCCACTGTGGTGCCGGCACCGGAGCCTATACGTTCATCTGGGCCATGGCTGGCGACAATGTCGACTATACCGATGTCGAGAAGGTCGCCATGGAGGACCTACGCTGATGGATCTCGGCGCCTTCTCCCTATCCGGCAATACCGTGATGGTCACCGGCGCCAATACCGGTATCGGGCAGGGCATTGCCCTCAGCATCGGCCGGGCCGGCGGCAAGGTGATCGGGGTCGGTCGCTCGTCCATGGAAGAAACTGCCTCGCTAATGGCGGGGCAGGGTGCCGACTTCGCGGAGGTGCGTGCGGACCTGGGGTCTACCAAGGACGCGCAGGCGATGTTCGACGCGGCATGGAATGAACATGGTCCGATCGACGGTCTGGTCAATAATGCCGGGATCATCAAGCGAGTCGACGCGGTCGATTTCACCGAAGACGACTGGGACGCGGTGATGGACGTCAACCTCAAGACGATGTTCTTTCTCTGCCAGGCCATCGGCAAGAAAGCCATTGCGGCGGGTCGCGCGGCGCGGATCGTCAATATTGCCTCGATGCTGAGCTTTCAGGGCGGTATCCGGGTCGCCAGCTATACCGCCTCCAAGAGCGGGGTGCTGGGGATCACGCGGCTGCTCGCCAATGAATGGGCGGCCAAGGGCATTAATGTGAATGCGGTGGCGCCCGGCTATATCGAGACCAATAATACCGAGGCCCTGCGCAATGATCCGGACCGGTCAGCGTCGATCCTGGGGCGCATTCCGGCGGGTCGCTGGGGCGTGCCGTCCGATATCGGCGATGCCGCTGTGTTCCTGCTGGCGCCAGCTTCCAACTACATGCATGGCGCCGTCATCCCGGTCGATGGTGGCTGGCTTACGAGGTAATGACATGACTGAACAGAAGCTTTTCGCCCAGCCCAATGAAACCGAATGGACCGAACTGGCGCCGGGCAATACGCGCCGGGTGCTGATCCACCTACCCGAGCTGATGCAGGTGGAATTCGGCTTCGACAAGGGGGCAGTGGGCGCGCCGCACAGCCACCCGCATATCCAGGTCAGCTATGTCGCCGAAGGCAGCTTTGAAGTGACCATCGACGGCAAGGTCGAAGTGGTGAGGCAAGGCGGCAGCTTCATCGTGCCGACCGGCGTCGTTCACAGCGTCGTGGCGCTGGAAAAGGGCCGGCTGGTCGATGTGTTCACGCCCATGCGGCAGGATTTCGTCTAGCCCAGTTCTGCCAGCATGGCGGCGTAATGTTCGCCGTGCTGCCCGGTCCAGTTGGGCTTTCCGGGCGCTGTAAGCCGACCACGGCGGGGCGGGATGAAGCTGTAGATCGTTCGCACTGGCACTTCGTGCCAGTGCAGGTTGAAGGCGGCGAACTTGGGAAAGAACTCCATATCGGAGTAGGGCAAGTGATCGTGTACCCACCAGGCCATGGCCTCCCAATTGCCGGTGCGCTCGTAATAGGGGATGAAGCGGTTGATCACGATGCAGGCGGTGGCGCCCATGCGGCCTTCGGCGTCGCGTCGATCCCAGATGTGGCCGGCATAGTTCTTGGGGTTGGCGGCGCAGTTGAGTTTGTCGGCATTGCCGAAGCCATTGACCTCGGGCGAGCGATAGGCAGAACGCACGGAAATGCGGCCAAAGCGCTGCTGGAGGGGTTCGAGCAAGTCCTGGCAGAGGCGTGTTCCGGCAGCAATGGCGAGGTCGGGATTGTCGGGCAGGTTTGTGAAGCCGTGGATGGCGGCGATCTCGGAATAGAGAAAGTCGCGCATGAAGAAGCTGTCGCTGAGGCGGGTGCGGCCGAACTCCTCAAGAGCGCGGACAGTGCGGGGTTGGCGCATGGGGCTTGTTTCCTTGGCGGGCGACGGGCACATGCTGGAGGCGTAAGCCCGTTCGGGCAATCCGGTTTCGACGATACGGAGGACATGCGCCATGCTGCTGATCGCCTTCTACATTGCCATTTCCGTAGAAGCGATGACGGCGGCGCTGGCGGCCGGGCGCCGCAACATGGACTGGTTCGGGGTGTGCCTGATCGCCTGCGTGACCGCGCTTGGCGGCGGCACCATGCGCGATATCATGCTCGACCACTATCCGCTGGTGTGGGTGAAAAACCCCTATGTACTGCTGCTGGTTTGCGGGGCGGCGCTGGCGACGATTCCGCTGGCTCGGCTGGTGGACAAGCTGAAATGGCCGTTTCTGCTGCTCGATGCGCTGGGGCTGGTGGTGTTCACGGTGATCGGCTGCAATATCGGCATCGAGGCGGGCGTGCACCCGATCATCGTCATCGTTGCGGGCATGGTGACGGGTACGGCTGGCGGCGTACTGCGCGATGTGCTGTGCAACGACATTCCGCTGATCTTCCAGGGCGAACTTTATGCCTCGGTCTCGCTGGTCACCGGCGTGGTCTATTACCTGGGCCTGACCGGGGGCATGCCGGGCGACGTGATGGTGCTGATTGCCATTGCCCTGGGCTTTTCGCTGCGCGTGC
This sequence comes from Devosia sp. CAU 1758, assembly GCF_054482695.1. NCBI lineage: Bacteria > Pseudomonadati > Pseudomonadota > Alphaproteobacteria > Hyphomicrobiales > Devosiaceae > Devosia > Devosia sp. CAU 1758. The sequence goes on from NZ_JBTLRJ010000001.1 coordinate 475,688, forward strand.
TGGCGCTGGTGCTGAAGTGGGAAATGCCCAAATTCGTCTACGACCGGGACATGCGCAAATGAGGCCGGCGCGGATTGTTTTGTCGCGCCGGGCGGGGTTTGACCTGCAGGCCGTGTCACAGGCGTTGAACGGCCTGCCGGCGCAGTCGGTGGCGCGCCCCGGACCCTGGGGCAATCCCTTTACAATCGATGCGATAATGACCGAGACCGGGCTCGACAAGGATGCGGCGCAGGCCGAGGCCGTGGCGCGCTATGGGCGATGGATGGCCGGCGAGATCGAGGCCGACAGGCCACGCCCGGAACAAGCAGTTATCCGGGCGGCGCTGGCGGGCAGAAACCTCGCCTGCTGGTGCCGGGAAGGCTCTCCCTGCCATGTAGATACCCTGCTGCGGCTGGCCAGTGATTAGTCCGGCCAAGGCCGGACATTTTCGAATTTTGCGAATGGAGACTTCAAGTTGCGACAGACATGGCGATGGTTTGGCCCCAAGGACCTCACCAGCATTGATGACATTACCCAGGCCGGCGCAGCAGGCGTGGTGAGCGCGCTGCATCACGTGCCCAATGGCGTGGTGTGGACGCCCGAGGAAATCGCCAAGCGCCATTCCGAAATTGCGACCCGCAAGGACGGGACCGCATCGGGCCTCACCTGGGACGTGGTGGAAAGCCTGCCGGTCACCGAGGATATCAAGAAGCAGAAGGGCGATTGGCGCAAGCATGTCGCGAATTACAAGATCTCGATGAAGCATCTGGCCGATAGTGGCATCGAGACTATCTGCTACAATTTCATGCCGGTGCTGGACTGGACGCGCACCGACCTGCGATGGACCGTGCCCAATGGTGGGTCCTGCATGCGCTTTGATATCAATGACTTCGCGGCTTTCGATATCCATATCCTCAAACGCCCAGGAGCGGCCACGGACTTCACCAATGCCATTGCCGACGAGGCCGCACGGCGCTTTGAAGCGATGGGTGAGGACGACAAGAAGCAGCTGGCGCGAAATGTGACCATGGGCCTGCCCGGATCGACCGAGTCCATGTCGCTGGAGGATGTCCAGGACCACCTTGATGAATATGGCGCGATCAGTCGCGAGCAGTTGCGCACCCACTTCGTGGATTTCCTTGAAGAGGTGGTGCCAGTGGCTGAAGAGCTAGGCCTCCGGCTCTGCTGTCACCCCGATGATCCGCCATTCGCGCTGCTCGGCCTGCCGCGCATCATGTCCACCGAGGAAGATTACAAATATATCCTCGATGCCGTCGACAGTCCGGCCAATGGGATGACGCTGTGCTCGGGTTCACTTGGGGCCCGGCCGGACAATGACCTGCCCGGCATGATGGAGCGGTTCGGGCCCAAGGTGCATTTCCTGCACCTGCGCAACGTCAAGCGCGACAATGGTGACATTGCGGGCTCGTTCTTCGAAGCCGAGCACCTGGCGGGTGATACCGATATGGTGGCGCTGATCGCGGCGGTTCTCTCCGAAGAGCGCCGGCGCAAGGCCGAGGGCCGCAAGGACTGGGAAATCCCGATGCGGCCCGACCATGGACAGGATATTCTCGACGATCTCGGGCGTCGTTCGCAGCCGGGATATCCGACCATCGGCCGGATGAAGGGACTGGCGGAACTGCGCGGCGTGATGACGGCGCTTGAACACGCGCGATGGGGACTGCCGCAGCGCTGAGGCGCCACGTCCACGGGTGATGAAACCGGGGCTGGATGGCGGCCCCGGTACTGAAGCGGACACAGAAAAATACGCTATGTTAAGGGGTAAGGCTCATTGTGTGGACCATGTCTGCGCCCGGAGCCGCCTTTTCCCAGATCGATGGATTCGTCGACCGCGCGATTGGTGCGGACGGCCTGTCTTCTGCTTTGCGCGAAAAACTACTTGGCCAGCAACTCGCCTCGGTGGCGCTGATGGTTCCGGCGCTGATGGCCGCCTCGCTGATCGTCTCGGCCGTGTTCATGGTGGTGACCTGGGGCCTTCCCAGCTTCGGCGTGCTGGCGGCTCTTCTGAGTGCGATCAATATCATCCACCTCTACGCCACGGCGCTGGCGTCCCGGAGCCGACCGGGGCAGGCAGTCGGCCGCGCGGCAACGCAGGCTGTCATACTCGCCTTGAGCGTGGGTGTGCTTTGGGCCGTGGTCCTCTCGGTATTGCCGGTCGAACAGGATATCGCCATTCGTACCGTGGCCTTGCTGGGTGCGGGCGGATTGCTTTGCATCTCGCTGATCGCACTGATCAATTACCCGCAGGCCCTTGCGGCGTTGACCATTCCTATCGTCATCGGCTCGCTGCGCGGGCTTACCGGCCTCGGGCAATCGGGCGACATTCTGGTGCAAGGCACGCTGATTGGTGGGTTCACCTTTATCCTGGTGACAGTGGTGTTCAATCATGCGGCGGCGTTCGTAGCGCTGCGCGCCTCGGAGATGTTGGTGGAAGAAAAGGGCCAGATCATTGGCCTGTTGCTGCGCGAGTTCGAGCAGACGGCCTCGGACTGGGTGTGGGGCGTTGACCAGGCCGGTATCGTCACCCGATTGTCAGGGGGCTTCACCAAGGCCACCGGGGCTACGGAAGCTGACCTGATCGGGGCCGATTTTAATCTGTTTTTGCAGGAGATCACGGCGCCGTCAGATCCGCTGGTGCGCCGGATCGAGCGGGCCATAGCGGCGCGGGAAACCTTCCAGGATGTCGAAATCCAGATCATGATCACCGGGCAGGAATGCTGGTGGCGGCTGACGGGCAAGCCGGCCTTTGACGAAGCCGGGAAGTATCTGGGCTATCTCGGCACCGGTTCTGACATCAGCGAGCGCAAGATTGCCGAGCGCCGTATTACCCTGCTTGCGCACCACGACTCGCTGACGGGGCTGTTGAACCGGACCAAGTTCACCGAGCAATTGACACTCAATGTCGCGCGACTGGAACGTTATGGCACGCCGTTTACCGTCATGTTTCTCGACCTCGACCAGTTCAAGGGGGTCAATGACAGCAAAGGGCATATGGCGGGTGACCGGCTGCTGACGGAAGTGGCTGCCCGCATGCAGGCGCAGCTCAAGGACATCGATATTGCCGCCCGGTTTGGTGGCGATGAATTTGCTATCCTGCTTCCCGATGCGGGCACCCGGGAAGCCGTCGAAGCGCTTGCGGCGCGGCTGGTCAGCGTCATGCGCGAGCCCTTCGTGATCGAGGGCGACATGTTTCTGATCGGGGCCAGCATTGGGATTGCCATGGCCCCCGATGATGGCATCCGCCCCGACCACCTGTTGCGCAATGCCGACCTGGCGCTTTATCGTGCCAAGGCCGATGGACGTTCGATGCACCGGTTCTTTGAAACCGAGATGGACTCGGAGCAGCGCGAGCGAAGACTGATCGAGGCCGAGCTGCGCGGCGCTATCGCCAGGAGCGAGCTGGTGCTGCACTACCAGCCATTGGTCAACGCCACGGACGGGCTGCCGACCGGCTTTGAAGCGCTGATCCGCTGGAATCATCCGACGCGGGGCCTGGTGGCGCCGGCCGAGTTCATCGCCATTGCCGAACAGTCCGACCTGATCGTCGATATTGGCGACTGGACGATCAACCAGGCCTGTATCGCCGCGGCGGCCTGGCCAGAGCATCTGACTGTGGCCGTCAATCTTTCGGCGCGGCATTTCCGCCGGTCCGATATCGGACGGGTGGTGCAGCGGGCATTGCGCGATTCCGGTCTCGCGCCGAAACGGCTGGAAATCGAGATCACCGAAGGCCTCCTGATCGAAAATCCAGATGAGGTCATCGAGAAGCTGGCCGAAATCCGTGCACTGGGCGTCACCATCGCCATGGATGATTTTGGGACCGGCTATTCGTCGCTGAGCTATCTGCTGAAGTTTCCTTTCGACAAGATCAAGATCGACCGCTCCTTCGTGGAGGCCTCGACCAATGATCCGATTGCCCGCGACATCCTGCGGGCCATCGCCTCGATGGCCAAGACGCTGAAGCTCCGGATCACCGCCGAGGGCGTCGAGACCGCGGAGCAGGCGGAGTTCCTGTCGGAGATCGCCTGTCATCAGCTGCAGGGGTTTTATTTCGCGCGTCCGCTGACGCCTGAGGATTTGCCGGCCTATCTGCTCTCCACTGTTGCCGGCGGCGCCACGGCGCTAGTTGAGCCAGAACGCGCGCTGGCGAGTTAATCCTCGAGCAGATATCCGCCAGCGCGGGCTGGCAAAACTTCGCTGCCGACGATCTTGGCGACGGACGAACCGACCACGACAAATTTGGCCGTGGCGCGGGAGAGGATGAGGCCGTCAGTTCCGGCGCGCAGCGGCGTGCGTTGCAGGAAGGCTTCCGGCCCGTCCATGGCGATGATGTCGGCGACGACGTCGCCCTTTTTCACTCGGTCACCCAAGTTAACCCTATAGGCGAGCAAACCCGGCCGGTCAGCACGGAGCATCTCGGTGGCTTCCAAGGAGGTCGGGCCAGGCGCGGGCGTGGCTGTTGGGGGCGTTGCATCGATCAGGCGACGATCGGCGAAGAAGTTGTACAGGCCCATGGCATCTTCGAGGCCGATGACATCATGGGTGTCGGCCTGACCGCGATACTCCAGCGTTGCGGTTTCGGCGCCCATAGGGATGGGGAAAGCGGGATTGGCGCTCTGCGCCTTGCGGTAGAGGCTGGGCAGCACTTCGTCAAAGGAGCCGCCGCCGCTGTCCTCGGCGGTCAGGGTCGCGGCGACCTGCATGCGGTCGGCCAAGTCCTGCAAGCCGGGCATCAGGTCGGGTGAAGTGAAGATGTGTTTGAGGCTCTCATCGTCGCAATGGAGGTCGAGTATGATGTCGGCGTCATGGGCTGATTGCATGATCAGAAGCCGCAGGCGCTGGGCGGCTGTCGCCGGTTGCTGCTGGTCGAGCCAGACGCCAACGGCATTGCGGATAGTCGCGAGGTTGGCCTTTGGGTCACTGGTCAGTTTGCCGGCAATCGCCGCAGCGATCTGAGGATAGAGGTCGGGCCAGCGGCGGTTGAAATTGACGCCGGTTTCGAGGTCGTAGCGGCCGATATGGCGGCGCAGCACGCGGGTGGCGAGGCCTAGCGGATTGACCGAAGGGAAGATGACGAAGCGGGCCTTGAGCGTGCCGGCGGCATCAGCGTCGCGCAGCATCGGCAGAAGGTGATGCAGCGCCATGGTGCCGGGTTGCTCGTCGGCATGGAGGGCGGCCTGCAGGTATACCTTGGTGGGCGCGTCATCTGGACCGGCGGTGTACCAGTAGAGCGTGGTGGACTGGCCCGGCGCATCGCCGGCCAGCACGGTGGAGTGCTGCTGAAAGGTCATGGAAATGCTCTATCGTAGCCATTTTGGGGCGAAGCGCAGGCCGGGTTGCGCTGGAAGATGGCGCATTAGCCGCTGGTAGATGAGGCCGAAAAGGAAGAACACCACCAGCGAGACCAATAGGAAATAGAGAGCGGCGACCGAGAAATGCAGGAAGGCATTGTAGTCACGCTCGAACAAGGTTTTAGCGGTGATCATCAGATCGGCCTGGGGGCCAACCACCGGCAGGGCGAAATAGACGATGGCCGTGGCGTGGAACAGAAATACTACCTCATTGGTATAGGCCGGCCAGGCTAGGCGTATGAGATTGGGCCAGACGACGCGGTGGAACTGCTGGGCGCGGCTCATTCCATAAGCGCGGGCGGCCTCGACGGCACCGCGCGGCACGGCGCGCAGGGCACCATAGAAAATCTCGGCGGTATAGGCCGCGGTGTTGAGCACCAGCACCAGCGGGCCGATGAACAAAGGATGCAGCACGAAACCGGAAATGCCGAGCGGTCGCCACACTGTCAGGTTGAGCGAGAGCGCCAGCGAATAGAACATGAAGAACTGTATGAAGAGCGGCGAGCCCCGGAAGGCATAGATGTAGCCGCGCGACAGGGCGTTGATCAGCGGATTGGACGACGCCTTGCCCAGGGACAGGAATACCGCCATGACGAAACCGAGTGGGATGGAGGCGGCGGCAAAATAGATGTTGAACACCACTGCCGGGGCCATGATCGCCAGATCGTTGAAGAACCCTTCCATCAGGCCGGCACCTCGCTGAGGATGCCGCGGCCGGCCCGGCGCATGATCGCCTCGAAGGCGCGCTCGGAGAGCCAGGTGACGAGGATGTAGAATATGAAGAGCACGAGGTAATAGCGCCAGCGCCAGTCGTCGTGGACAAGGCCCACGGTGGGCAGAAAATTGGGCGCGCCGAGGCGGTCGGCCCAGAGTACAATATCGGCAATCTGCAGCAGCGAGAGCAGCGAGGTCGCCTTGACGATGAGCATCCAGACATTGGAGAGGCCGGGCAGGGCATAGACCCACATCTGGCGAATATGCACCCGCCAGAGCACCTGGGCGGTGCTCATGCCATAGGCGCGTGCCGCCTCAAGCTGGCCGGCGGGCACGGCGCGCATGGCGCCGTGGATGACATTGGTGGCGAAGGCGCCATAGACCAGACCCAGCGAAACGCTGGCGAGCAGCAGATATTCGGTTGTGCCGAGGAACCAGTTGGCCTCGCGGCAGGGCGGCCAGGGCGCGGTCTGGGCCGCGATGGCTTCTGGTGAACAGACCTGGGTGGAAATCAGCCATTCCACGCCCTGTTCGAAAGCCAGCGGGAAAAACAGAAAGAACAGCACGTCTGGCACGCCGCGCACGATCGAGGAATAGGTTGAACCGATGAGGCGGAAGCCGACAAAGCGCGAGTTCTTCAGGGTTGCGCCGATGAGGCCAAAGACCACGGCCAGGGTGCCTCCCAGCAGCGCGGCATAGATCGTGAACTGGAAACTTGCGTACCAGGTGAGATGCTTGCCGTTGGTGATGTAGCCGACCCAGAAGGCCAGGTCTTCGGACATGCCGCCGCCCCGCGGTTAGATGCTCCCCCCGGTGGCGGGAGGAGCAGGTCTGTCTGGCTTATTCGGCGAAATAGGGGCCGCGACCCTCGAACCACTGAGCAATCAAGGCATCGACGGTCCCGTCGGCCTTAAGGGTCGCGAGGGCTTCATTCACTGTCGCCTTGAGATCGGGGTCTTCCTTGCGGATGCCTGCACCGACGCCATTGCCGATCATGACGTCCTCGCCAATGAACTCCATGGCGCCACCGGAGGCGGCAACGACCGGCTCAAGATAGGCACCATCGGCGAGGATGGTGTCGAGGTTGCCCGCGGCCAGGTCGGCCATGGCCTGATCGGCAGTCGAGAAGGTGACCACGGTGTTGCCGCTGCCGAGGTTTTCTTCGGCATAGGCGGCCTGAATGGTGCCTCCCTGGACACCGACGCGCGCGCCTGAGAGCGCAGCGATATCAAGACCGGCGCCGGATGCCGCGACAAACCTCGATGGATCGGGCGGGAAATAATTGTCCGAGAAGTCGATGGTTTCGAGACGCTCGTCGGTGATCGACATGCCGGCCATGATCAGGTCGTAGTTGCCGGCGAGCAGGTTCGGGATGATGGAATCCCAATCATTGATGATCCATTCGCAGGTGAGGCCTGCGGTTTCGCAGATGGCATTGCCCAGATCGATCTCGAAGCCGGCAGGCTCACCGGCGTCGTTGAGGAAGTTCCAGGGAGCATAAGCGCCTTCAGTGGCGATGCGCACGGTTTCCTGCGCAAAGGCGGGGGTGCCGAGCGCCAGGACGGCCGCAGCGGCCAGCATCATCTTCTTCATGGTTGTTCTCCGTTTGGTTGTTCGTTGTATTGAGCGCCCGGTATTCCGGGTCGGTTCCCAATGACGTCACGCATGGTTGGCGGCATTGAGGAATTGCTTGAGACGGGTTGATCGTGTGGCGGCAAACACTTCGTCAGGTGTGCCTTCTTCCTCGATCAGCCCCTGATGCAGGAAAATCACCCGGTCCGAGACCGAGCGGGCGAAGTCCATGTCATGCGTAACCAGCACCATGGTGCGGCCTTCGTCGGCGAGCAGCTTGATGACGCGCAGGACTTCCACTTCCAGCTCCGGATCGAGGGCGGAGGTGGGTTCATCGAACAGCATGACGCGCGGATTAATACAAAGGGCCCGTGCAATGGCGGCGCGCTGCTGCTGGCCACCGGAGAGCTGGGCGGGATAGGCGTCGGCCTTGGCTCCGATCCCCACTTTCTCGAGCATGGCCCGGGCCTCCGCCTCGACCTCGGTCCGGTCGCGCTTTTGCACCACCAGCGGCGCTTCCATGACATTTTCGAGAATGGTCATGTGGGCCCATAGATTGAAGGACTGGAACACCATGCCGAGCTCGGAGCGGATGCGGCGGATCTGGTTCTCGTCGCCAATACGACGACCCTGTCCCTTACCCCTCAGGGCAATGGCTTCGCCAGCGATGAGGACGTCGCCCTGGTCGGGGACTTCGAGCATGTTGATACAGCGGAGCAGGGTCGACTTGCCGGACCCGGATGAGCCGATGAGCGAAACGACCTGGCCTTCGCGTGCAACAAAGGAAATGCCCTTGAGCACTTCCAGCGCCCCGAAGGACTTGTGAAGATCGCGCAGCTCAACAACTGGCGATGCCCCCGCGATGGCGGGTTCGGCCTGCTTCATGCTCACCATTGCCCGTATGAGGGCGCCTTCCTGACCGGCGATTGCCTAATTGTGGGCTGGCAATCTTGACCGTTTGGTAGAAAACCAGAAGTCAGTGATATAGCAAGCGAAAAAGCGGGTTTTGCCCGCGTCCACGCGACGAGGTAGCGGCATGTTCTTTGTGCTCTCAAAAATTTTCTGGCTCATTGCACAGCCGATCAGCGTGGTGATGCTGCTGATCCTGGGCGCGCTGGCGCTTGTCCTCGTGAATCGGCGCCGGTCTGCGATGGCGGCCCTGTTTACGGCGGCGGTCCTGCTGGGTGGGCTTAGCTTTACCAGCATCGGCTATCTGCTGATCCAGCCGCTGGAGGACCGCTTTGCGCGGCCAGATGTTCCGTCGGGTGCGGTCAGTGCCATTGTCATGCTGGGCGGGGCGACAGTGGCACGAGCGAGTTCGGCACGCCAGACCGTGGCGCTCAATGATGCCGGCGAGAGGTTGACCACAACCCTGTGGCTGGCCATGCAATATCCCGAGGCTCGCATTGTGCTCTCCGGCGGCGGTGGCCTGTTGTCGGGCGAAACCGAAAGCGAGGCCGAGACGGCCCGGCGCTTTTTTATCGGGCTTGGCATTGAAGAAGAACGGTTGGTCCTCGAGGGGCAGTCGCGCAATACGGCCGAGAACGCGCAGTTTAGCCGCAATGCGCTCGGCGACGCGGGTGGGACCATTATCCTCGTGACCTCGGCGTTCCACATGCCCCGGTCTGTGGGGCTGTTCCGGCAGGCAGGGATCGACGTGGTTCCTTGGCCAGCCGATTATCGCAGTAGTGGAACGCAGGGTTTTGGCCTCGATACTGCCGCGCCTGACCAGAACCTGGATGTGGCGACAACGGCCCTGCGCGAATGGATCGGTTTGGCTGTCTACCGGCTCACAGGACAGATCGAGACGATCTTTCCCGGGCCCTGATAACGATACGACGCCCGCAAGCGCCGCATCGTGGTTCCGATGTTGTCGGTCAGGTCCTGCGGAAGAAGCCAATGACGAGGGAAATGACCAGGAATGCCAGGAACAGGAAGAAAAGTATCTGCGCGATGCCAGCCGAGGCGCCGGCAATGCCGCCGAAGCCAAGAACGCCGGCGATCAGCGCGATCACCAGAAAGACGAGTGCATAATACAGCATGGGTAACTCCATGATTGATCTGTCATCTCAACGCCCGCCGCCGGCGGCAAGTTCCGGTGGACAGCAAAAAGGCCAGCTCGCGCCGGCCTTTGCCCATTGTCTGATGCTCGGCAGGTAATTTACGCGGCAGCGCGCGATCCTTCATCAAAGAACAGCGCCTGGCTGATCAGAGCCTTCACCATTTCGGGATTGAAGGGCTTGGTCACGAGGAAAGTCGGCTCGGGCCGTTCACCAGTGAGCAGGCGCTCAGGGAAGGCGGTGATGAAGATCACCGGCACCGAATGGGTGTTGAGAATGTCATTGACCGCATCAATGCCCGAGCTGCCATCGGCCAGCTGAATATCGGCGAGGATCATGCGCGGCCGGGTCTGGTTGAACAGGCTGACCGCCTCCTTGTGGGTGCGGGCGATGCTGACAACGGTATGTCCGAGGCTCTGCACCATCTGCTCGATATCCATGGCGATCAACGGTTCATCCTCGATGATCATGATCTCGGTGGCCACCTGACGCGAGATGTCGGTGGAGGCCTGGTCGAGCAGGGAGGCGAATTCTTCATCGCTGGCGGAGAGGATTTCCGCAGCCTGAGCGTGATTGAAGCCCTCAACTGCCACCAGGAGGAACGCCTGGCGGGGCAGCGGAGCGAGATTGGCGAGGTTTGCCGCCGCCCGCTTTTCCCAGGCAAAGCTGGATGCGGGTTCGGGAATGGACACCGCTGAAGACGAGAAGAGAGCTGAGAACAGCTTGTAGAGAGCAATCCGGTCGCTGGACGCTTCGGGGAACAGGGAGATGTCGGCGATAAGGGCTTCGAGGGTAGCGGCGACATAAGCATCGCCGGAGGTCTGCGATCCCGTGACGGCTCGGGAAAAACGCCGCAGATAGGGCAGGTGCGGTGCAATCCGCGTGGACAAGGACATAGACGAAAACTCCCAAGGTGACGCTAGTGGTTCAGAACCTCACGATGGCACAGAACGTCCATTTGCAATAAAAGTTCCAGACCTGCGGAACTTTTCTGCGCCAGTGTGCATTGCAGGCTGGGAATAGGGCGATTCCAGGGACGGAACGGTCGTACAAGCATGAAGAAGGATAATTTGGTGACCCAGCAACGTGTGCGCATGCAGGCGGGGCGGGCAGATGACGGGCTCGGTCCAACGACCGATATCGGCTCGCGTTTGCGTGCGCTTTATGGGGCGGTTCAGGATGAGGGTGTTCCTGATCAATTGCTCGACCTGCTCGAAAAGCTCGATGGCGCGGAGAAAGCCCAAGGCGGCAAGTCTTCTGACCAGGGCGGGGAGTGACGGCATGGGGGCCGAGGGAACTTCATTCAAGCGAGAAATGCTCGCGACACTTCCAAGCCTGCGCGCATTTGCAGTCTCCCTGACGGGCAAGCACGACAAGGCTGATGACCTGGTCCAAGACACGGTGATGAAGGCTTGGGCCAAGCAGTCCAGCTTCGAAATGGGCACCAATATCAAGGCGTGGCTCTTCACCATTTTGCGCAATGAGTTTTATAGCCAGATGCGTAAACGCGGTCGCGAAGTGCAGGACAGCGACGGGGTCTTTACCGAGAGACTGTCGGTGCATCCCTCGCAATACGGCCTGATGGACCTTGAGGACTTCAAGATGGCACTGGCAAAATTGCCGGACGACCAGCGCGAGGCGATTATCCTTATCGGCGCCTCCGGCTTTTCCTACGAGGAGGCTGCCGCCATTTGCGAATGCGCGGTGGGAACCATGAAAAGCCGCGTCAGCAGGGCTCGCGCGCGGCTGACCGAACTGCTCAAGATCACCGGCGAGTCCGATTACGGCCCCGATGCAGTCTCGGCTCAGGTGACCTCGGGCAACGGGTTCTGACGCAGGCGCGCGATGATAGCAGAAGCCAGGTCCTCATCGGGGATGGGCTTGAGAACAATGGGCGTGCCGGGCAGTTCCGGAACGCCGAAGGCCAAGCGGGCGTCCGCGCTGAGGCCAAGCACCGGTATGCCGCTCTGGGAAACCTGCCGCGCCAGTTCGATCAGTTCGGGGTGGTTGGTTTCCAGTTCGATAATGGCCAGACCAGCCTGGGCCCAGGACCGAGCATTGCCATGGGCCTCACCGGCGCTGGTGGCAAGTACGACCTTGGATACACCCAAGCCTTCGAGGACGTTTTGAATACCCAAAGCTATTATGAATTGGGTCTCAACGACGAGAACCGTGCGATCTGCCAGCATGATTCCGCCTGTTATCCGGAATCCCCTGATGGGCTTTGCTGCCCATATTGTCATTTAACTTTGACATGTTGGACGCACGCGTTTGCGGTTCGAGCTTCAAAGGGTCAGGAAACGTCGTGAGCCTTGTTGTTCCTTCCACGGGGCGTCGCGTGCCCTGCGAGCAGTGCCCCCTGCGCCCGCTGCCGACTTTTCGCGACTTCACGGCCCAGGAGCTGAAATTCGTATCCAGCTTCAAAACCGGCGAGATGACCGCCGAGGCCGGCGCGGTGATCATTTCGGAGGGCGCCCATAGCGCCCATTTGTTCACGTTGCTTTCTGGCTGGGCCTTTCGGTTTAAGATGCTTGATGACGGGCGCCGGCAAATCCTCAACTATCTGTTGCCTGGCGACCTGGTGGGCCTGCAAGGTTCGGTCATCGGCGAGATGGATCACTCGGTGGAGGCTCTGTCGCCGCTGATCCTGTGTGTTTTCCAGCGCGACCGGCTCGATGAATTGTTCCGCAACCAACCGGGGCTCAGTTTTGATGTCACCTGGTTGGCGGCGCGCGAGGAGCGGATGCTGGACGATCACCTGCTCAGCCTTGGCCGACGCACCGCGCTCGAGCGCGCGGCCTACCTCCTGGCCTTCCTTCATGAACGAGCGGTATCGGTTGGGCTGGGAAATGGCAGCGCGTATATTCCGCTGACGCAGCAGCATGTGGCAGACACATTGGGACTGTCCATCGTCCACACCAACAAGACGCTGCGCAAGCTGACCAATCGCGGTCTCATCCGCTGGCTGGGACGCAGTTGCCAGGTGCTCGATGCCGCAGAACTGGCGCGTGTCGCTGGTTGGGACGGGCCAGGCGAGCGCGTCAGGCCCCTGATCTAGAGTAGGCCTCAATGCTGCCACCGCGAAGAGGCAAAGCTGGTTCCGCTCCCGACCTCGTCGCCGATGGGTGCAAGGAGATGAGCGTCTTGACCGATGGTTTGCACAGCGTGGATATCGCAAAGCCCGGACGACCCGCCACACGGCGCCTCGCCATCTGGGTGTCACTGGGCCTGATCTGCCTGGCGGCGATTTCGGCGTTGATGCTGATGCAAGGCATCGACCGGCAATTGCGTGACATCAACCAGACCTATGCCGTGCGCAATGCGGCGCGTGAGCTGACGCATGCGCTCAGCCAGGCCGAGGCCAGCCAGCGCGGCTATCTGCTGACGGCAGACGCGCAATTCCTGCAGCCCTATCGGGAGGCTGTATCCAGTCTCGATCGCCGCGTGGCCGCGCTGATGGAGATGACGGCAGACGACCCCGAACAGGGTGCGCGGGTTGCCAGTATCACGGGCGATATTACCAGCAAGATGGCTGAAATGAACCGCACCGTCGAACTGGTAACCAGCCAGCGTAGCGACGAGGCGCAGACCCTGACAGAAACCGGGATGGGCGCCCGGCTGATGGCGGAAGTCAGCGAGACGCTGGAAGACTTCATTGCCGAGGAAGATATAAAGCTCGCCCGCCGCAACCAGGGGATCGACCAGACCCGGACCGGGCTGGTGGCCGCGCTGATGGGGGCGCTGGCTGCGGCTGTGCTCCTCGCTTCTGCGCTCTTGATGCGGACCCAGAAGCAGGTCAGCGCACTGGCGCAACGTCACCGCGGACTGTTGACTCAGAACGAGGCACTGGAGGCGGAGGTGGCCGAAAGGACCCGCGACATCGAAGAAGCGCGGGCTCATGCCGAACGCGAGCGGCAACGCGTAGAGGCGCTGCTGCAGGACACCAACCACCGGATCGGCAATTCACTGGCGACAGTGTCGTCGCTCCTGGCCCTGCAGATGATGCGCAGCACGTCCGAACCCGTGCGCGATGCCTTGGAGGCGGCACGACTGCGGGTGCATGCGGTGGCGTCGGCGCATCGGCGACTGCGCCTGGGGGATGACCTTGAAACGGCGAGCGCCGATGAGTTCCTGTCCGCGGTGCTTGAGGATATTGCCGAGACTCACGCCGAGGCACGCCGCATTACGGTGCGCGGCGACCTTTCGGCCATCGAGGTCAGCGCGCGCGATGCGACGACCTTAGGTATCCTGGTGGGCGAGCTGGTGACCAATGCTCTAAAATACGCCTTTCCGGGCGACCGGAAGGGTGAGATTGTCGTCATGTTGCGGCGCAATCAGGATGGTGTTCCACAGCTCATAGTGCGGGACGATGGTGTGGGCATGACCGAAGACGAGGCCGCGACCGAACAGGGCCTCGGTTCGGTGATCATCCGGCAACTCTCTGAGCAGTTCGGGGGGCAGCCGGCGTATGGTGTTTCCGAAGGTGGCGGGCTGGAGGTGACGATCCTGTTGCCGCAGCTGCGCGGCGCAGGTCCCTCCAGCAAGGACAATTTGCTTTGAAAACCAGGGCCATTCTCAACAGGGACGGCGGTACGCTCAAGACGATGGACCTAGACGCCTTTTGCACCAGGGCCACGGAGATCTTCAGCGACCAAGGCCATGAACTCGACTGTCGGATCGTCTCGGGGAAATCGGTCGAAGCCGAACTCCAGGCGGCAGCCGATGAGGATGGGGTAGAGGCGGTGCTGGCCGGTGGCGGCGACGGCACGATTTCGGCTGCAGCGGCTATGGCCTTTGCAAGCGGGAAGCCGCTGGGCGTCCTGCCGGCCGGGACTATGAACCTGTTTGCCAGGGCGCTGGGCATGCCGCTCGATCTTGATCAGGCATTGCTGGCCAATGCGCAAGGCACTGTCGCTCGCATCGACATTGCGACGGCCAATGGCCGCCCCTTCGTGCACCAATTTGGAGTGGGCATTCATGCGCGCCTGGTGCGCATCCGCAATGGCATGGTGTATGGCAGCCGGGCAGGCAAGATGCTGGCGAGTATGCGGGCGATCCTCGCGTCTGCCGTAGATCCGCCCAAGTTCGAAGTGGCAATGCATACGGATCGCGGCGACGTGCGTTTCACCGCCTCCGGTGTTGCCGTTTCGAACAATCCGCTTGATGACAGCCCGGTGCCGGTTGCCGAGCGGCTCGATGCCGGGGTGCTGGGTGTCTATGTTGCGAGCAGCGTCACGACCAATGAATTGCTGAACCTGGCGCTCGATGTGATGACCGGCCGGTGGCGGGCCAATCCCGCTGTGAACGAGACCGAAGTGCGGGAGGTTGTCCTACGATTTCCCAAGCGCAAGCGCGGCACCCATGCGGTGCTGGATGGCGAGCTGATTGACCTCGAAAACGAGGTCACCCTGACAATTCATCCCAAAGCGCTCTCGGTCATTCGACCAAACACTATCCGGCAACTTTGAATAAACCGCGCAGAAGTCCCGCGCGGTATTGGGAGACCGTGTCAGGCTCAATCGTCCTTATGGCCTCGCAGTAGGGCATAGGCGGCGAGTGCTGCGACCGGCAGGCCTAGTTTCAGCAAGCCGGGTGATCTCGCCAGTAGCGGCAGGGCGGTAATGGCAGCCGTCGAGATCACTGCACTGGTTTCGTGGGAACGACGACGCTCCGCCAGATGGCGTCGGCGGCTATTCCTGTGCACCAGCGCGGCCAGATAGACCACAAGGGCCAGAGCGAGAAAGACTCCGGCCAGGATAAGGGCAGCCTGAATTGGGCCAACTCTCTCAGCAAGCGTCATGAAGCCTGCCGCAACCAGAAAGGCGACCGCGACCAAGCTAAACAGACCGATCAACCCATAAACCAGCGCGGTGGACTTCACCCGATCTGCGAGATTTTCGACCTCGAGCCCGAAGAGTGACGCCAGGTTTGCAAGCAAACCCATGATCAGTGCCGGGTCAGCAATGCCAGAACGAAGCCGATACCGGCGGCGGCGGCCACTGCGGTTAGAGGCTTTTCGCGGATGGTGTCCTTGAGCTGCTTTTCCATCTCCCCGGCCTGGCCCTGTGCCTCGTCGAGCATCTGCTGACCCTTGGCCTGGAGATGTTTCATCTCGGTGGTCGCCAGGGACCGGGCCTCGCCCACCTTTTCGCCAGTCAGCTTGCCCAGAGTTTCGGTGATGGCCTTCAGGTCATCCTGAAGCTGGGAGACCTGGGCTTCCAGCTCCTGTTCGCGAGTTTTGGTGGCGGCAGTGCGGCCGGCATTGCCGGTCTTGCCACGGGACGGGGCCATATCTGCGGTGGTAGCCATAGGACGCTCCTTGTTTGCTTAGCCGCTTAACGCGGGGGTTCTGCCCAAGTTCCGGGGCACAGTGCGATTGGGACAAAAAGAAGTCCCGACAGGCGCTGCCTGTCGGGACAAAGGGCGCGGACCGAAAAGGGGGGCGACCATCGGTCCGCTGAGGGGCACGTTCCATTGGCGGATACCAGAGGGACCTGGCGTGCCCGTTTCTGACGTTGAGTGCTATACTCGTCCCATGAGGACCAAGATGAGCACCACGACCAGCACGACGCCGAGAATGCCCGAGGGGAAGTAGCCGAAGCCACGCGAATACCCCCAGGTCGGCAGCGCGCCGATGAGCAAAAGAATGAGAATGATGATAAGAATAGTGCCGAGCGTCATAAAACCCTCCTAAACCTCGGATTGCCAGTGCGCCTGTTCGACCCTAGACGAGGGCGACCAGCAGGGCGGTAGCGGTCGCGAGGATCAGCGAAGCTGGCAGGAGGGCCATAGCCACTTCGGCAAAGCGCGGCTGATGGTTCAGCACATCGTCACCCCAATAAGCGGTGGTGGCGCGGGCTGACTTGTCAATCGTCCTGAACTGGGAGTGGTTCATCTTGGGGTCTCCTGCGATCCGGGTTGACCGGACCTTCCTGGCGGTGCCGTACGGCCCGTGGCAAGAAAACGGAGGCGGATGATTTTGGTTCCGTGACGCGTCTTATTCGACTCGAAGCACGTCCACGGACTGCTTGGTTTCGTGCGAGCCATTGGTGCGCAACACCCCGACAATGGGGGAAATATCGACATAGTCGCGGCCATGGCCGATGGAGATGTGATCGGCGCCGGCGATCATGGCATTGGTGGGATCGAACTCGACCCAGCCCACATGCTGGCCGCACCAGGCGCGCACCCAGGCATGCATGGCATCGGCGCCTTCGAGGCGCGGCTTGCCCGGTGGCGGATTGGTGCGCAGGAAGCCCGAGACATAGCCGGCGGGGATGCCGATGCCGCGCAGGCCGGCGATCATGACATGGGCAAAATCCTGGCAGACGCCCCTTTTGAGCGCGAAGGCTTCGGCTGGCCGGGTTTCGACATCGGTGGCCTTGGCGTCGTATTCAAAATCCTTGTGGATCGCCATGCAGAGGGCGGTGGCAATGGAGAGGGTCGAGTGTTCGCCCTCCGTGGCGTCGCGGACATAGTCGGTGATGGCCGGAACGATCTGGATGCGGGGCGAGGCGGCCAGGAAATGCTGCGGGCTGGCGGGCGCAATCGACCAGTATTGCGCGACCTCGCGGGTCAGTTGCGGCAGGGGTGGCGACAGATCGGCCGGCGGGGTCAGATCTTCGACCTGCACGCGGGCGGTCAGACGGATGCTCAGAGTATCATGCGGATCGGTCATGGTGATGGCGGTGACCGAATTGCCGAAGAAATCCAGGTGCCCGCTCTGGCGCGATGGCCCCGGATCGACGGTGAGCGAGGCGGCGATCACCCGCTGCACGCCGGGCACATTAGCCGGGACGACACGAATATGGTGGCGCCCGCCATGCACGGGGGCGTCGTAATCATATTCGAGCGTCATGCGGATATCGTACAACATGGCGTCAGGTGAAATAGGCTGCGGCGATGAGACTGGACAGCATGCCGATGTCCCCGGCCAGGCGTTCGAGTCGCTCGGGCGTCATGTGTGCCGGTTCGGTGATCACCAGATCGGTATGAATCTGCAGGGCCAGTTTGGCGGCAGGCGAATGCTGATCGTCGACGATGCCGCCGGGCAAGGTCTCGACCTGGGCACGCAGTTCGGTCAACTGAAACAGCACCGAGCGCGGATTGAGCGGATCGAGCACGAGCAAGTCGACCACACTCTGGGTGCCGGCGCTGACCGAGTAGCGGCGACGATGCGACATGACGCTATCGCCGATTTCAAGCAGCATCTCGAGAGAACCGTCAGGGGCGTCGGCTGCGGTCAGCCAGGCGGCGGCGCGGGCCATCTGAATGGCGCGCTCCAGCCGACGCCCCAGTTCGAGAAAGCGCCAGCCGGCGAAGCGATACATGTTTTCATGTACCAGACCGGAAAAGCCAGCCAGCTTGCGCAGCAGCACGGTCATGGCGCGGGTCGAGTCGTCGCCGGTACTAATACGGGCGGCAAAGCGCCTGGCGGTCTTCTGCAGGTCGTTCAGCGCCAGCCAGCCATCGGGCGAGAAGCGGTCGCGGATCTGACCGGCGCTGTGCACGGCGCTATCGATGGAGGCGAGGAGACCCTGCGGCATGGCCTCGGATGCGTCGACATCCAGAGTGTCGAGGAAGGCAGCGCAATGGGTCAGGATCGGCAGATCGGGCTTGGAGAGTTCGGCCAGCCGCGCATTATAGGCCCTGAGGATGCGCACCGTGGCTTCGCAGCGCTCGGCATAGCGGCCCAGCCAGATGAGATTGTCGGCGGCGCGGCTGGGCAGGCTGCCTGGCGAATTGCGCAACAGCTTCTGACCCTCGCGCGGCAGGAGCGAGACTGGCTCTACCGGCTTTGAGGAGAGCACCCAAACGTCGGCGGCCTGGCCACCGCGCTGCATGGCCAGCGCAGAGGAGTCGGTGGTGGAGCCAACGCGGGCAAAACCGCCTGGCATGATGGTCCAGCCGCTCTCGGTGCGGGCAGCATAGACGCGCAGGGTGATGGGCCGCGGCTCAAGCCTGCCATCGACATATATGGGGGCAGTGGAGAGCCGCACCGGTTCCTGGCCGACATAGCTTCCGCCCTGTGCGGCAATGCGGGTCTTGAGCTCGGATTTTTGCGCTGGCGTCATGCTGGCGCCCAGCGCGGTGCCGCGCAGATCGTCAAAAGGCAGGGCGGTCGAGAAGGCGGGGCCGATCATCAGGCCATTGAAATTGTCGAGCACGAATTCGCGCTCGGCGCCCTGGCCGCACCACCAGGTGGCGATTTCGGGCAGTTCGAGGCCGGTGCCGAGCAGGTGCTTGCAGAGGCGCGGCATGAAGGCGGCGAGGGCGCGGGTTTCGAGAATGCCGGTGCCCAGCGCGTTGATCATGGAGATCGAGCCACCGCGCAGCGCGTCGACCATGCCCGGTGTGCCGATATGGCTGTCATAGCGCAATTCGAGTGGATCGGCGAAGCTGGCGTCGAGCCGCCGCCACAGCACGCTGACCGGCTTGAGGCCGGCCACGGTGCGAACCATGACCTGGCCATCCTCGACCACGAGGTCCTCGCCTTCGAGCAGCATCAGCCCCAGATAGCGGGCGATATAGGCGTGCTCGAAATAGGTCTCGTTGAGCTGGCCGGGGGTGAGAATGCCGACGCGGCCACCATCGCGTCGGGCCTGGGCAAAGAGCGTGTCGCGGAACCCGCGGAAGAAGCCGGCGAGCCGGTTTATGTTTAGGTCCGAATAGATGTCTGAAAGGGCCCGCGTGGTGGCGACGCGGTTTTCGAGCGCAAAGCCGGCGCCCGAAGGCGCCTGGGTCCGGTCGCCCAGTACCCACCAGGCCCCATCGGGGCCGCGGCCCAGCTCGAAGGCGCAGAAGTGCAGATAATGGCCGCTGACCGGGCGAATGCCGACCATGGGGCGCAGGAATTCGCCATTCTGAGCGATCAATTCGGGCGGCAGCAGGCCTTCCTGCACCAGGGTATTGTCGCCGTAGATGTCGGCAACGATGGCTTCGAGCAGTTCGGCGCGCTGGGTCAGGCCGCTTGAAATCTGCACCCAATCGTCTTCGTCGATGAGCAGCGGGACGTGGGCCAGCGGCCAGGCGCGTTCCTTGCCCTCGGCGCCATCGTATTTGCGATAGAACACCCCGGCGTCGCGCAGATATTGGTCGGCACGCTCAAAGCGAGCGGCGAGTTCAATCGGCCCCAGCGCATCGAAAGCCGACATGAGCTTGTCCCAGCCGGGCCTGATGGCGCCGGACGGGTCGATCATCTCGTCCGGCACGCCGGGCAGCAGCTGGTAGCCAGCGACAATGC
Source organism: Devosia sp. CAU 1758 (assembly GCF_054482695.1). NCBI lineage: Bacteria > Pseudomonadati > Pseudomonadota > Alphaproteobacteria > Hyphomicrobiales > Devosiaceae > Devosia > Devosia sp. CAU 1758. The sequence continues at coordinate 495,628 of NZ_JBTLRJ010000001.1, forward strand.
TGGGCCCGGCCGGGGGCTTGCCGCGGGTCTGGTGATTCCGCGAAGTCATGGGTTACGTGAACCGTGGCGGCCGCCGAAGGTCAAGCGTCAGCGGGAATTCATCCGCAGGCTTTTCCGAGCGGAGGGGGTAGGCGCCGGGCGTATAATTGTGTGGAACGAAGCGGGCGAGGCGGCGGGCCTCGGCCTCGTTGCCATTGACCGGGAAGGTTTCGTAATTGCGCCCGCCCGGATGGGCGACGTGGTAGGTGCAGCCACCAATGGCCCGACCGGTCCAGGTGTCATAGATGTCAAAGACCAGCGGGGCATGGACCGGAATGGCGGGGTGCATGCCCGAGGCCGGCTGCCAGGCCTTGAAGCGGACACCGGCGGTGGAGATGCCGCTGGTTCTCGTAGGCTTGAGCGGAACCGGGCGCTGGTTGCAGGTGACGATGTAGCGGGCGGGATTGTCGCTTTCGAGCCGCACTTCAAGGCGTTCCACCGAGGAATCCACGAAGCGCACCGTGCCGCCAATGGCGCCCTGTTCGCCCATGACGTGCCAAGGTTCAAGGGCCTGGTGCAGTTCGAGCTTCACGCCATCGACGCTAACTTCGCCGCAGAAGGGAAAGCGGAATTCGCGCTGGGCGGCGAACCATTCGGGCTCGAAATCGAAGCCATGGTCCCTCAGGTCGGCCAGCACGCCGAGGAAATCCTGCCAGACGAAGAAGGACAGCATGAACCTGTCATGCAGGGCCGTGCCCCAGCGGGTGAAATCGCCGACAAGGGGCTTGGCCCAATAGCGGGCGATGAGGGCGCGGACCAGCAATTGCTGGGCCAGGCTCATGCGGGCATTAGGAGGCATTTCGAAGCCGCGGAATTCGACCAGGCCCAGCCGGCCCGTGGGGCCATCGGGGGAATAGAGCTTGTCGATGCAGATCTCGGCGCGGTGGGTATTGCCGGTGACGTCGACGAGCAGGTTGCGGAAGAGGCGATCGGTCAGCCAGGGCAAGGGCGGGGCGCCTTCGCCGGGCAGGGGCACCTGGGCCATGGCAATCTCGAGTTCGTAGAGACTGTCATGGCGCGCTTCGTCGAGGCGCGGCGCCTGGCTGGTGGGGCCGATGAACATGCCCGAGAAGAGGAAACTCATCGAAGGGTGGCGCTGCCAATGCAGCACCAGGGACTTCAAGAGGTCCGGCCGGCGAAGGAAGGGGCTGTCATGGGGCGTGGCGCCGCCGACCACGACGTGGTTGCCGCCGCCGGTGCCCACATGCTTGCCATCGATCATGAACTTGTCGGCGCCCAACCGGCAGAGGCGGGCTTCCTCATAGACGGCCTGGGTGGTGGCGACGCAATCGTCCCAGCTCGACGCGGGGTGGATATTGACCTCGATGACGCCCGGATCGGGGGCGACGCGGATGACGTTGAGGCGCGGATCGTGCGGAGGGCCATAGCCTTCGAGATGGATGGGCTGGCCGATCTCCTTTGCCGCTGCCTCGGCCGCAGCGACGAGTTCGAGGAAATCTTCGAGCTTTTCGACCGGCGGCAGGAAGACGCAAAGCCGGTGTTCGCGCACTTCGGCAGTCACGGCAGTGCGGACCTCGCCCTCGATCTCGCTGATGACCTGTTCGGTGATGTCCTGCTGTTCGGTCGCGGCGGTGAAGCCGGCGGCGGCCTGCGCGCGCGGATCGGTTTCGAGCCCGGTCTTCTGACGCGCCAGGACTTCCTCGGGATCGGGCAGGGGTGCGCGCGGCGCGCCGGGGTCCATGGGGACCACATGCGGATATTCGGTGGGTTTCAGATGTTTGAGCGAACTGAGCGGCAGACGATAGCCCGCCGGGCTGTCGCCGGGGGCAAGGAACAGCTTGCCCCGACGCGTCTTCCACTTTTCGGTCAGCCAGGGACTGGAGGCCTGGGCGTTCCAGCGCTGCACCGGCAGCACATAGCCGGTGGGATTGGTCAGGCCCCGTTCGAACACCTTGGCGATGCGCGAGCGGGCTTCCGGGTCCGCCAGCTCGGAATTGGCCGGATCGACATTGGCTGGCAGATTGGCTTCCTTGAGCAGCCATTCGCCGGGATCTTCATAGGCCTCGTCGATGGTGTCGCCGGTCAGGCCCAGATTGCGAGCAAAGGCATCAAGGAATTTCTTCGCGTCCTCATGGGTCGCGGTGGTCTTGACGCCTTCGCGGGCGACGAGTTTTTCGTCCTTCCACACAGGCTTGCCGTCGATGCGCCAATAGAGCGAGAAGGTCCAGCGCGGCAGGGTTTCCCCCGGATACCACTTGCCCTGACCGTGATGCAGCATGCCATTAGGGGCGAAGCGGGCGCGCAGGCGGCGGATGAGATCGTCGGCCAGGGCGCGCTTGGTCGGGCCAACTGCCCCAGCATTCCACTCGTCGGCCTCGAAATCATCGATGGAAACGAAGGTTGGTTCGCCGCCCATGGTGAGGCGGACGTCATTGTCGACCAGAACGGAATCGACCTTTTTGCCCAGGGCGTTGAGCCGCTCCCAGCTTTCGTCCGAAAAGGGTTTGGTGATGCGCGGATGTTCGGCCACGCGCGTCACCTTCATGTCGAAGGCGAAATCGACCTCGGCAAAGGAGGCAAAGCCCGATATGGGCGCGGCATTCCGGTAATGCGGAGTGGCGGCCAGCGGCACATGGCTCTCGCCGGTGAGCAGGCCGGAGGTTGGGTCAAGGCCGATCCAGCCGGCGCCGGGGAGATAGACTTCGCACCAGGCATGGAGATCGGTAAAATCGTGATCGGTGCCGGCGGGGCCATCGAGCGAGACGAGGTCAGGCTTCAACTGGATCAAATAGCCGGAGACAAAGCGAGCAGCCAGGCCAAGATGGCGCAGGATATTGACCAGCAGCCAGCTTGAATCCCGGCACGAGCCCCGGCCATTGCTCAGGGTTTCTTCGGGTGTCCAGACGCCGGGTTCAAGGCGGACGATATAATCGACAATGGTCTGCAAGTGCGCATTGAGATCGGTGACGAAGGTCACCGTGTTGTGCGGGGTGCGGTCGATACTGTCGAGGAACTGCTGGAGCAGCGGGCCGGCCGGCTCTGGCTGCATGTAGATGGACAGATCGGCGCGCACATCCTCGGGGTATTGAAACGGCCAGGTCTCGGCGCTTTCTTCGACGAAGAAATCGAACGGGTTGTAAACCGTCATGTCGGCGATGAGATCGACTTCGATCTTGAGCTCGGTCACCGGCTCGGGAAAGACGAAGCGCGTCAGGAAATTGCCATAGGGGTCCTGCTGCACATTGACGAAGTGCAGGGACGGACTGACCCGCAGGGAGTGGCTGAGCACCTTGGTGCGCGAATGGGGCGCGGGCTGCAGGCGAATGATCTGCGGCTGCAAGGTGACCGGGCGGTCATATTTGTAGTGGGTCAGATGATAGATGGCGGCTTTGATCGACATGCAGTTTTGTCGCTCGCTTTAAGGCCACGGAATTCGACTTCCCGGAAAAGAGCTTAGCGGGGATTGGGAGAGAAGGATAGGCGGAGGCTAAGCACAAAGCCCCTGTCTGCAGGAAATGTCCGATGCCTGTGCGCCCCTGCACCTTGGAGGTGCAATGGTTCGCGTTGCCTTGGCACATGTGCCTGGGGCATGGGGGAGGCAAGCAGTCGAGGAAAAGACCATGACCGAAGCCTTCCCATTAGCCGCCCTGCATGCGTTGACCCCCAATCTGAGGGTGGATGACGTCGAGGAAAGCCTGTCCTTCTACCGGAATTTAGGGTTCGTGCTGGTTCAGAGAGTGCCTGCGACCGGGCAGGCTATTTGGGCCCATGTCAAAAGCGGCGGCGTGCGGTTGATGTTCCAGAGTCGCGAGACACTGGAAGAAGAGTTTCCGCTGCTGGCCAGGCATGCAGATGGCGGTGCGCTGACGCTGTGGATACAGGCAGACGATATTGCCGCCCGTTTTGCTCGCGTCGAAGGCATGCCGTGCGTGCTCAAGCCCCTGGGTCGGACCGAGTATAACGGCGCCACAGAGTTCGTGCTGACAGACCCCGATGGGTTCATCCTGCATTTCTCGGATTTGAAACTGACGACCGCCTGAACCGCCTTCGGCTCATTCCAGCGCATCGATGGCCTGACGCTGCCTGAGCATTTCAAGGAAAATGGCGTAGTCGCGATCAAACTGAGGGCGGGCCGCCGGGTCTGATGCGCGCGAGGTGCCGCCCTGCTGCATGGCGAGGCAGGCCTGGTCGAGGCTGGGGTGGAGCCCGGCGGCATTGGCGGCGACCATGGCCATGCCGAGAAGGGTCGCGTCAGGGGTCGAGGGTTGGACAACAGTGCAGCCGGTGGCATCGGCATAGAGTTCCATCAGCAGCGGATTGCGGGTGTGGCCGCCGGTGATGTGGAGCGTATCGATGGAATAGCCCCTGGTGTTGAGGGTTTCGAGGATGTGCCGGACGCCGAGCGCGATGGAGACGCAGGTGCGCCAGTAGAGCCGGCACAGCGAGTCGAAATCGCTGTCCAGCGTCAGGCCGGAGATGACGCCGCGGGCAAAGGGGTCGCCCAGCGGCGAGCGGTTGCCGTGGAAATCGGGGAGCACATGCAGGCGGTCGGCCAGGGCCAGGCCTTCGGTGGCGCGCAGTTCCATGACGCGGCGGCAGATGGCGACGTGCTTTTCGCGGGTCGGCTCGCCCCCTGCGCCATGCCAGCGGATGATATGGTCGAGCAGGGCGCCGGTGGCGGACTGGCCGCCCTCGTTGAGCCAGACGCCGGGCAGGACGGCACCGAAATAGGGGCCCCAGACGCCATTGGTCGGGCGATCCTCGGCCGAGAGGGCCATGACGCAGCTGGAGGTGCCGGCGATCAAGGCCAGGTGGCGGTCGATGGTGTCGACATCGGCCGTGAAGGCGCCGAGCACACCCAAGGCGCCGGCATGGGCGTCGATGAGGCCGGCGCCGACACGGCAGGACGTGGAGAGACCAAGCTGATTGGCCGCGTCCCCGGTCAGCGGGCCGAGATCGGCGCCCACGGGGCTGGCAATCTTGGGCAGGGCGGCTTTTTCGATGAGGTCCTCCAGGCCGACCCGAGCGAGAAAGTCGTGCCGCCATTTCTCTTCGGCGTGACCCAGATAGGTCCATTTGCAGGTGAGGGTCGACTGCGAACGGGCCAGCGAGCCGGTGGCCTTCCAGGAGAGGAAGTCGGCCAGGTCGAACATCTGGCCGGCGCGGGCCCAGCTCCGGGGCAGATGGCGCTTGAGCCACATGAGCTTGGGCACTTCCATTTCCGGCGACATGACACCGCCGGCATAGTGCAGCACTTCATGGCCGGTGCGGGTGCATTCGTCGGCCTCCTCAAGGGCGCGGTGATCGAGCCAGACAATGGTGTCCCAGCGGTCCTGGCCGTCGCTGGCCACGGTGACCGGCGCGCCATTGGCATCGCGGACCACGAGGGAGCAGGTGGCGTCAAAGCCGATGCCGACGACATCGGCAGGAGCGGCCCTGGACGCGACAATGGCCTCGCGCACGGCGGCGCAGACGGCCGCCCAGATATCCTCGCTGTCGTGTTCGGCGAAGTTGGCGTCGGTGCGCCGCATGGCTATGGGGTTTTCGGAGCGGCCCAGAAGGCGGCCGTCGGGCGTGAAGACGCCGGCCCGGGCACTGCCTGTTCCAACGTCGACTCCCACCAGGAGGTTTTGCGACACGCCGCCCTCTCTCTTTGGTCCGCGCGGACCATACTGGAGCTAGAGCGTGCCTGCCAAGTAGCGTTCGAGCGTTGCGGCGGTGCCGATGGACCAGAGCGTGGTCAGGGCATGGGCAAAGGCCGACTTGAACGTCAGGGAATGTCCGAGTTCGCCATAGATGTCGGCCATATCCAGCCAGGCGGGAGGATTGTCCCGGGCCAGTCGCGCCTGCGCGGCGAGGCGAGGCCAGCTGGGGTCGTTGGGTTCGATCACGGCGCCGCTGTCGGTAGTGCCGAAGCAGTAGCGACACCAGAGGGCCGAGACCAGCGCCAGCCCAGTGATGCCTTCGCCGCTTCGGACCCGGTCGAGGGCGGAGGGAATGATGAATTTGGGCTGCCGGTTGGAGCCGTCCAGCGCCAGGCGCCGGACCGTGTCGCCGATCTTGGGATTGGCGAAGCGCCGCTCGCAGAGCGTGAAATAGTCGTTGAGATCGGTATCGGGCACGGGCGGAACGACCGGGATGATCTCGTCGGTCTCGACTTTCCTGAGGAAGGCGGCGACCAGGGGATGCTCCATGGCTTCGTGGACGAAGTGGATGTCCATCAGGCCGGCCGGATAGGCGATGGTGGCATGACCGCCATTGAGGATGCGGATTTTCATGTGTTCATAAGGGGCGACGTCGGGCACGAACTGCACGCCGACCTTCTCCAGCGCCGGGCGGCCGGCGGGGAAATTGTCTTCCAGTACCCATTGCCGGAAACTTTCGCAGAAGACCGGCCAGGCGTCGTCAATGCCGAAATTATCGGCCAAGAGGTTCTTCTCGCGGTCCGAGGTGGCGGGCGTGATGCGATCGACCATGCCATTAGGGAAGGCGACCGAGGACTTGACCCACGCGGCCAGGGCCGGATCGATGAGGGCGGCAAGTCCGGCGACGGCGTTCTCGGTGACGTGGCCATTGCCCGGAATATTGTCGCAGCTCATAACCGTGAAGGGCTGCACACCGGCATCGCGGCGCCTGACGAGGCCGGCGAGGATTAGACCGAAGGCGGTTTTCGGCGCATGGAAATGGGCGGCGTCATGGGCGATGTCGGGATGCGTGGGATCGAATTGCTGGCTCGCCGGATCGATATAGTAGCCGCCCTCGGTGATGGTAAGGGAGACGATGCGGATGGCGGGATCGGCGAGGCGGGCAATTATGGCCGTCGCATTGCCGGGCTTGAGATAGTCAATCATGGCGCCGGTGACATGGGCGGCGCTGTGGTCGGCCTCCTGTTCGACCACAGAGGTGAGCCAGTCCTGGCCCATGAGCTTTTGCCGCATAGCCTCATCGGCCTCGCGCACGCCGGCGCCAATAAGGGCCCAGTCATGGCCCTCGCCCAGGTTGAACAGGGCATCGAGATAGACGGCCTGATGGGCGCGGTGAAAATTGCCGACGCCGAAATGGACAATGCCCGGGGTGAGATCGGCGCGGGTGTATTGTGGTGTCGCCACGCCGGTCAGGGCGGGCAATGTGGCGAGGGAGAGCTTGGTGGTCATGGGGCTATTCCGAAAGACCTCATGGTGAGGTGCGAGCAAGTCGAGCCTCGAACCACGAGGTCGCTGAGTGGAGGTTTCGGCGCCTGCCGCCCTCGTGGTTCGAGGCTTCGCGGTGCAAAGCACCTCACCATGAGGGCTTCCGGGGCATTTGCCATCTAGAGCGCCAATCCGCCGGCGTCGAAGCGGTAGATGCGGTTGGGGTCGGGCGTGAGCCAGACCTTGTCGCCATGGGCAAAGGTCTGATCGCCATCGGTGCGGATGGTCATCAGTCCCAGGCCCTCAACCTCGACATGGAGGAAGGTGTCGGAGCCCAATTGTTCGGCAACATTGACCTTGCCGGCCCATTGACCGGCGCCCTGGGTGGTGGAGAGGGTAAAGTGCTCGGGGCGGACGCCGATGGAATGGGCCTTGTGCTTTTCGGCCTCGGGACCATCGACGAAGTTCATCTTGGGCGAACCGATGAAGCCGGCGACGAAGCGGTTGGCCGGGCGCTTGTAGAGCTCGAGCGGGGAGCCGAACTGTTCGACATTGCCCGCGTTCAGCACCACGATGCGGTCGGCCATGGTCATGGCCTCGACCTGGTCATGGGTCACGTAGATCATCGTGGTCTTCAATTGCTGGTGCAGCTCGGTGATTTCGAGGCGCATGTTGACGCGCAGCGCGGCGTCGAGATTGGACAGGGGCTCGTCGAAGAGGAAGGCCTTGGGTTCGCGCACGATGGCGCGGCCGATGGCGACACGCTGACGCTGGCCGCCGGAAAGGGCGCGCGGACGGCGGTCGAGATAAGAGCCGAGGTTCAAAGTACGGGCGGCGTATTCGACCTTCTTGTCAATCTCGGCCTGCGGCGCCTTTGCCATCTTGAGAGGGAAGGCAATGTTGTCCCGCACGCTCATATGGGGATAGAGCGCATAGGACTGGAACACCATGGCCAGACCCCGGCGGGCGGGCGGCGCCTTGGTCATATCCTCGCCATCGAGCAGGATGGTGCCGCCGCTGGTGTCTTCCAGCCCGGCGATCAGGCGCAGCAGGGTGGACTTGCCGCAGCCGGACGGGCCGACGAAGACGACGAACTCACCGTCCTTTATCTCGAGCGAGATGTCCGGAATGATCTGAACTTCGCCGAAGGACTTCTTGACGTGTTCGAGGGTAATGGAGCCCATTTTTTGGTGTCCTTATTTCACTGCGCCAAAGGTCAGGCCTCGGACCAGCTGTTTCTGGCTGAACCAGCCAAGCAGCAGGATGGGGGCGATCGCGAGCAGCGAGGCGGCGGAGAGTTTTGCAAGGAACAGGCCCTGCGGCGATGAGAAGGAGGAAATGAAGGCCGTCAACGTACCGGCGCGGCCCGAGGTGAGGGTGATGGTCCAGAAGGCCTCGTTCCAGGCGAGGATGACGTTGAGCAGCAGGGTCGAGGCGATGCCGGGCACGGCCATGGGGACGAGGACATGGACGATCTCGTTCCAGAGCTCGGCGCCGTCCATGCGGGCGGCTTCGAGGATGTCGACCGGGATTTCCTTGAAGTAGGTGTAGAGCATCCAGATGATGATCGGCAGGTTGATCAGCGTCATGATGATGGTCAGGCCATGCACGGTATCGAGCAGGCGCAGGTCGCGGAAGATCAAATAGATCGGGATCAAGACGCCCACCGCCGGCATCATCTTGGTGGAGAGCATCCACATCAGGATGTCCTTGGTGCGCCTGGTCGGCGCAAAGGCCATGGACCAGGCCGCGGGGATGGCGATGACAAGACCCAAAAGGGTCGAGCCGACCGAGACCAGGATCGAGTTCCAGGCGTGCTTGAAATAGTCTGATCGGTCCTGCACATCGACGAAATTCTCGAGCGTAAAGGTCTGCGGCAGGAAGGTTGGCGGGGTGGCGATAGCCTCGGCCTCGGTCTTGAACGCGGTGACGATGGTCCACAGGATCGGCGAGAAAAGTAGCAGGGCGACGGCCCAGGCCAGGATGGTGAAGCCGATTTTGGTCTGGACGGTTGCGGTGCGGGCCATGGTGAACTCCTCAAGCGTCCAGGTTCTTGCCGACGGCGCGCATCAGGAAGATGGCGACAATGTTGGCGATGATGACGGCGACCACGCCGCCGGCGGAACCGGCGCCGATGTCATTGCTGAGTATGCCGGTGCGGAAGACGAGGAAGGCGATATTGGTCGAGGCATAGCCCGGGCCGCCGCCGGTGGTGACGCGGATCTCGGCGAAGATGCCGAGGAGGAAGATGGTCTGGATCAGGATCACGATGGTGATCGCGCGGGCCATGTGCGGCAGTATGATGTAGCGGAAGCGGTTGATGGCCTTGGCGCCGTCCATTTCCGCGGCCTCGCGCTGTTCCTCGGAGAGCGACTGGAGCGCTGTCAGCAGGATGAGCGTGGCGAAGGGCAGCCATTGCCAGGCGACGATGACGATGACCGAGAAGAGCGGATATTGCGCGAACCAGTCGACGGGCTGGAGGCCGAAGAATTTCCACACATGCCCGAGCATGCCGTAGCCGGGATGCATGAAACCGTTCTTCCAGATCAGCGCCGCCACCGGGGGCATGACGAAGAAGGGCGAGATGACAAGGATGCGCAGGATGCCCTGGCCCCAGATGGGCTGGTCGAGCAGCAGCGCGAGGAAAGTGCCGCCGATGACGGTGATCAGCAGCACGCCGCCGACCAGCAGCAGGGTATTGACCAGGGCCTGGGTGAAACTGGGATCACCGATGACGTAGGAGTAGTTCCCCCAGCCGGCAAAGCCGGTCATCATCGGGTTGATGAGGCTGTAGTTCTGGAACGAGAACCACAGGGTCATGGCCAGCGGTACGGCCATCCAGATGAGCAGCACGATGACGGCAGGAGCCATCATTACGCGCGCCAGGGTGCGGGTCTGCCGGGTCGCCATCCATTCCTCCCAGGGCCGTTTGTCGGGTCCGGTTCGTCCAGACCGCCGGTCCTCACCGGATGGTCACGAGGTGGCCATCGGATCAGGTCCGCGCGCAACGGAATTCGTCTGAAGGGTTGGAGCCGTCCGGCGTCCCGAGGGGGCGATTTGCCGGGCGGCTCCGGTTCGGGACGCGATGCAAGGGAGGACGAGGGGTTCCGTGCATGGTCCGGAATTTGGCGGCCGGGAGGAGACGATCCGGCCGCCGGGTTTTGGAGGAGCCTACTTGATATAACCGGCGCGGGTCATGTCGCGGGTGGTGGCGTCCTGGGCCTGGGCCAGGGCGTCATCGGCCGACATCTGACCGGCCAGAGCCGCCGAGAAGAGCTGGCCGACATTGGTGGCGATACCGGCAAATTCGGGGATGGCCACGAATTGCACGCCGACATAGGGCACGGGCTGGACCGTCGGCTGGGTCGGGTCAGCCGCGTAGATGGAGCCCAGGGTCATGTCCGCGAAGGGGGCGGCAGCCTGGTATTCCGGGTTCTCGTAGAGCGAGATGCGGGTGCCCGGGGGCACATTGGCCCAGCCTTCCTCGGCGGCGACCATGGCGAGGTAATCCTTGCTGGTTGCCCAGTTGATGAACCGCTCGGCCGCATCGGGATTCTGCGAGGAGGCCGGGATGGCCAGCGACCAGGCCCAGAGCCAGTTGCCGCGCTTGCCCAGGCCATTGTCGGGCGCCAGGGCAAAGCCGACCTTGTCGGCAACGGTGGAGTCAGCGGGGTTGGTGACAAAGGAGGCCGCCACTGTCGCGTCGATCCACATGCCGCATTTGCCCTGCTGGAAGAGGGTCAGGTTCTCGTTGAAGCCATTGGAGGAGGCACCGGCGGGACCGGCATCGGCCATCAGGGAGAGGTAGGTGTCGAGGGTCGCCTTCCATTCCGGGCTGTCAAACTGGGGCTTCCAGTCTTCATCGAACCAGCGGGCGCCGAAGGAATTGGACATGGCGGTGAGGAAGGCCATGTTTTCGCCCCAGCCGGCCTTGCCGCGCAGGCAGATGCCGTTGATGTCATTGGCGCGGTCGGTCACGGCGCGGGCGGCCTCGCCGATGAATTCCCAGGTGGGAGCTTCCGGCATTTCAAGGCCCGCGGCTTCCATCAGGTCGGTGCGATACATGATGAAGGAGCTCTCGCCATAGAAGGGTGCGGCATAGAGCTTGCCATCGACCGAGAGGCCGCCACGGATCGGAGGCAGCAGGTCGTCGATGTCATATTCGGCGTCGGCGGCCAGACCGTCGAGGGGCTTGAGCCAGCCCTGGCCGGCCCAGATCGGCGCTTCATAGGTGCCGATGGTCATGATGTCGTACTGGCCGCCATTGGTGGCGATGTCGGTGGTGACGTTCTGGCGCAGCGTGTTTTCTTCCAGAACCACCCAGTTCAGCTCGATGCCGGTTTCTTCGGTGAAGGCGCCGGACAGGCCCTGCATGCGGATCATGTCGCCATTGTTCACGGTGGCAATGGTGAGCGTCTGCGCAGAAGCGGTGCCGACGAGGGCGAGCATGAAGGCGCCCGCGTAAAGGGGTGTCAGTTTCATCTATATCCTCCCAGATACCGAAGCGGGCATTTGCTTCGGATGTGAGCAAATGTTCACAAACTGTGTACGCGAGTCAAGCGCGGTTTTTCGCGATTGGCTGGCGTACGTGCTTCATTGCAGGCATTTCGAGGTCCGGAAATGGACCTCAAAATGCCCTGGGCACTTGGAAAAAATGCTGACTAATGCTCGAAAATGGGGGCTTTGAACTCAGGTGAGTTCCTGGGCCAGGCCCAGCAGCAGGCCCTCGGGGCCGCGGATATAGCAGAGCCTGTAGACGTCCTGATAGTTGACGACCTCGCCGACCAGCTGGGCGCCACGCGCTGCCAGCCGTTCCAGCGTTTCGTCCAGATCGTCCACCGTGAACATGACGCGCAGATAGCCCAGGGCATTGACCGGGGCGGTGCGGTGATCGGCGATGACCTGCGGGGCAAGAAAGCGGGAAAGTTCAAGCCGGCTGTGGCCATCGGGCGTGCGCATCATGGCGATCTCGACCTGCTGGTTGCCCAGGCCAGTGACCCGTCCGGCCCATTCGCCTTCGATCATGGCGCGGCCTTCGAGGGTCAGGCCGAGTTCGCAGAAGAACTCGATCGCCCGGTCGAGGTCTTCGACGACGATCCCGACATTGTCCATGCGCTTGAGCGCCATAGGCCAGTCTCCTTGTGCGGGGCTGGGCGCGGCGAATCCGCGCCCATTCAGTCGGGGCGCTAGTAGTTGACGCCACCGGCGATTTCGCGGATCTCGAGAATGATGTCCGACAGTCCGTTGTCGATGTGCAGTTGCAGGAACTCGCCGGCCAGCGCCGTTGCGGCATTGAGATCGGTAGCCTCGAAGACGGCGTAGCCGCCAAGCACTTCCTTGGCTTCGGCAAAGGGGCCGTCGGTGACCACGGCTTCGCCAGTCCGGCCGATCAGGCGCTTGCCCTGGCTGGCGGGCGTGAGGCCACCGGTCGAGACCAGGGCGCCAGAGGCGAGGTTCTTTTCCATCCATGGTCCCATGGCGTCCATCAGGCCCTGGGGCACCTGTTCGGGCTTGAGGTCGGCGGGCGGGATGATGCTCATGAAATAGCGCATAGAAAATTCCTCCTGATTGATCGTGTGCCTTGAAGTCGTTTCGCTGACATGACGATTGATCCCGTTCCGGATCGACATGGCGCGGCCGGTTTTTTCAATGTGGCCACTGCCGCACGCGATTGGCGGGCGGACAGCCCTCAGCCCAGCAGCAGTTCGGCGGTGCGCTCGTCGGTGATCAGTCCATTGGCGAGGCGCCTGGTGAGGGCAGCGCGGATGGCGGCGCCCTTGGCGGGGCCCATGGCCAGGGCGATGACGAGACCATTTTCGCGGCTGGGAATGGGGGCCGAGGCGACGCGCTCATTGGTGAGGCCATCGACCAGCCGCCCCTCGGCGTCAAAGGCCCAGCCGCAGATCTCGCCGACAGCACCGGCCTTTTGCAGGGCCTTGTGCTCGGCTTCGGTGATGAAGCCATCGAGCAGCAGGGGCGCGTCGGGGCCCAGATGGCCGATGCCGACAAAGGTGGTGTTGGCGCGCGCCGCCAGAGCGAGCGTTGAGGCAATCATGGGCTGGTTATGCAGCAGTTCGCGCTCGCGGGCGGAGGAGGCAATGACCGGCAGGGGCATGGGAAAGCTGCGGGCTTTGACCGTATCGGCCACGTTGAAGATGACGTTGTAAAAGGCGGCCGAGCCGTCGGGCGCGATATTGCCGGTGAGCGAGACGACCTTGTGGTGCGGGCAGTCCATGGGCTGGAGCTGCTCGATGGCGGCCTTGAGCGTACGACCGGTGCCGATGGCCATGACCAGAGGCTCTGGCGCACGCAGGCAGCGCTCGATTTCGGCGGCTCCGGCCTCGGCCACGCCGATGGTGGTGGAGGCGCTGCCGGGGTCGGATGGAACGACCTCGCAATGATCAAGCCCATAGCGGGTGCGCAGGCGCTCGGCGAGATCCAGGCAGTGCCCGATGGGGTGGTCGAGCCTTACCTTGATCAGGCCCTCGCTGACCGAAAGGGAGACAAGGCGCTGCGCGGACTGGCGCGAAATGCCCATCTTGGCGGCGATTTCTTCCTGCGTGTTGCCGGCTACGTAGTAGAGCCAGCCCGCCCGGGCGGCATCGTCCAGCCGGGTCGCATTATTATCGGTTCGCGCAGCCATCGGCCCCTCGTGGTGATGTTGCCGCGATTATTGCGATACAGCGGCAAGCCGCAAGGGTGATTACCGCGCGCGGGGACGGGCGGGGCGATCGGCCATGCTGGAGAGCGCATTGCGGATGTCGCGCTCCGTATCCTTGAGGTGGAGGCGCATGGCCTCGCCTGCAGCGCGGCCATTGCCGTCTTTGATGCAGTCGAGAATGCGCTCGTGGAGGGCGAGGGTGTCAAACAGGGTATGACCGCGATTGGCATGCCCGCGCCGGCTGATCTGGATGCCCTGACGCAGGGGCACGGCCATGGCTTCGAACAGATAGCCCATGATGCGGTTGCCGCTGGCAAGAGCGACGGCTTCGTGGAAGCCGACATCGAAATCGTGGAAGCGCCGGTCGGCTTCCGGGTCATTTGCCATGGCGGCGGTTGCATTGTCGCGCATGCCTTGCAGGGCGCTTTCGATGGCCGCGATGGCGGCGCGGCTGGCGCGCTTGGCCGCCAGGGTGGCGCATTGAACCTCCAATGACAGACGTACCTCAACCAGATCAAAAAGACCTTTGGAATCGTTGTGCAGCATGGATGTCAGGAAGTCGGCAAAGGCGGCGCCATCCGGCTCACGCACGACGGCGCGGCGGCCACGCGCCAGATCAAGCAGGCCGCGGCCCGCAAGGAGCTTGACAGCCTCGCGAATGGTCAGCCGGCTCACGGCAAAGCGGCCGGCTAGTTCAGCCTCGCTGGGCAGGCTGGCGCCGGGTGCCAGCTCGGTCAGGATTTCGTTGGCCAGATCATCGGCGACCGTGTTGGCGGCGCTCGGCTGATCAGGCCGGATTTCTCCGGTCCTAATGGTTCATCCTCCCTAAAGGTATCTGATACCTTTAAACTGTTGTGGGTAATTATTTGACCTATTGCAACAGCTTCTCCCATGGATTTCGCGACAATAACGATGGCTGAGGAGGCCAGCAAGCGGGCGTCTCATTTTATTGCATGAGTCGAAAAAATATGCGTTTGCGGTGACTCGATGCTTTACAGGCCTGTCTGATTATTCTAGCGTCCGGGCCATGGGCTTGGGAGAGTCCATGGCGACAATAATGTCGTCCGTGCCGGAGGACTTCATGCAGATCCGAGCGGCGATGCCCCAGGGCGTCGGCCCCACCAGATGCGGCGCAAGTCGGCATCCGTTGCCGTGCCCGTGTGGCCATGGCGGGCGGATCCGGGCCGTTGGCGCTGTCTGAATTTCCCGAACCCAAAAGACCATAAACAACCAATCTCGAAACATTTTTAGGGAGTCGAGACGTGAAGGTTCTCAAATCAATCGCGACGCTGGTCGCTGCCGGTGCCGTTCTGGCCACCGCCGCAACGGGCGCCTTTGCCCAGGACAAGGGTCTCATTGGCGTTGCCATGCCGACCTCGTCCTCGCTGCGCTGGATCTCGGACGGCAATGAGCTCAAGACCGCGCTCGAAGGCATGGGCTATTCGGTCGACCTGCAGTTCGCAGAAGACGACATTCCGAACCAGCTGGCCCAAGTCGAAAACATGGTCACCAAGGGCGCCAAGGCCCTCGTTATCGGTTCGATCGACGGCACCACGCTTTCTGCCGTACTGCAGAACGCTGCCGACCAGGGCGTCAAGGTCATTGCCTATGACCGCCTGATCCGCGACAGCGCCAATGTCGATTACTACACCACCTTCGATAACTTCCAGGTGGGCGTGCTCCAGGCCAACAGCCTGGTGAAGGGCCTCGAAGAGCGCTTCCCCGACCAAAAGCCGTGGAACGTCGAGCTGTTCGGCGGTTCGCCGGACGATAACAACGCCTTCTTCTTCTATGACGGTGCCATGGCCGTACTGCAGCCGATGATCGACGCTGGTGACATCGTCATCAAGTCGGGCCAGCAGGGCATGGAACAGGTTGGTACGCTACGTTGGGACGGTGCGGTTGCACAGGCCCGCATGGACAATATCCTGTCCGCGAACTACTCGGACGGCAGCCGTGTGCACGGTGTGCTGGCTCCCTATGACGGCCTGTCGCGCGGCATCATCTCGTCGCTCCGCGGCGTTGGCTATGGCTCGGGCGACCTGAGCTGGCCGATCATCACCGGCCAGGATGCTGAAGTCCCGTCCGTCAAGGCAATCATTGCCGGCGAGCAGTACTCGACCGTGTTCAAGGACACGCGCGAGCTGGCCCAGTACACCGCCCAGCTGATCGATACCGTGCTGTCGGGCAACGAGCCGGGTGGCCTCGACACCACCACCTATGACAATGGCGTCAAGGTCGTGCCCTCGATCCTGCTGACCCCGTACGAGGTCGATGTGACCAATTACGAAGAACGCGTGATCGCTTCGGGCTATATCAAGGCCGAAGAACTGCAGTAATCTGCAAGACCCAAGAGGGGGCCCCGCTGCGTGCGGGGCCCTTTCGCGATTTTCCGCAAGACCTCGCGGACGCCCTCTTCTATCTTGGGGCGATTGGGAGGTCGGGTTCGTAGAAGGCCCGATCCTTCGCCGAATCCTTGATAGGTCACTGAAATGACAGGGTCAGCATGACCAAGACCATTCTGGAGATGCGCAGCATCACCAAGACCTTCCCCGGCGTGAAAGCGCTGTCCGACGTCAATCTGGACGTGCGGGAAGGCGAAATCCATGCCATCTGCGGCGAGAACGGGGCCGGCAAGTCCACGCTGATGAAGGTGCTGAGCGGGGTTTATCCCGCGGGCTCCTATGAAGGGCAGATCGTCTACAAGGGCGAGGAACAGCACTTCAAGTCGATCCGCGACAGCGAGCACAAGGGCATCGTCATCATCCATCAGGAGCTGGCGCTGGTGCCGCTGCTCTCGATTGCCGAGAACATCTTCCTGGGCAATGAGCAGGCCAAGGGCGGCGTGATCGACTGGGATGAGACGCGCGATGGCGCACGCAAGCTGCTCAAGATGGTGGGCCTCAACGAAGACCCCGACACGCTGATCACCAATATCGGCGTGGGCAAGCAGCAATTGGTCGAAATCGCCAAGGCGCTCTCCAAGCAGGTGCAATTGCTCATTCTCGATGAGCCGACCGCATCGCTCTCGGAGAAGGACAGCCAGGCGCTGATCGAGCTGCTGCTCGAATTCAAGACCCAGGGCATTACCTCGATCATCATCAGTCACAAGCTCAACGAGATTTCCCGCGTTGCCGACCGGGTGACGGTGATCCGCGATGGCAGGACCATCGAGACGATGGATACCGAGCATATCACCGAGGACCGCATCATCACGTCCATGGTGGGCCGTGCCCTCAGCGACCGCTATCCTGCCCGCACCCCGAAGGTGGGTGAAGTGGTGCTGGAGGTGAAGAATTGGAATGCGTACCACCCGCAGCACCGCGAGCGGCAGATACTGAAGGACATCAACATCACCCTGCGCAAGGGCGAGGTGGTGGGCATTGCCGGGCTAATGGGCTCGGGCCGGACCGAATTCGCCATGAGCGTCTTCGGCAAGTCGTATGGGCAGAGGATCAGCGGCGAGGTTCTGGTCAATGGCCAGAAGGTCGACACCTCGTCCGTCGACAAGGCCATCCGCAACGGCATTGCCTATGCCACGGAAGACCGCAAAACCTATGGCCTGAACCTGATCGACCATATCAAGCACAACACCACCATCGCCAATCTGCGGGGTGTCTCGAAACTGGGCGTCATTGACGATCTGACCGAGATGGACGTGGCCAATGACTATCGCAAGAAGACCAATATCCGCTCGTCGAGCGTCTATCAGGTGGTGGGCAATCTTTCAGGCGGCAACCAGCAGAAGGTCGTGCTGTCGAAATGGCTCTACGCCAACCCGGACGTGCTCATTCTCGATGAGCCGACCCGCGGCATTGATGTGGGCGCCAAGTACGAAATCTACACGATCATCAACCAGCTCGCCGCACAGGGGAAGGCGGTCCTGGTGATCTCCTCGGAAATGTCCGAACTGCTCGGCATCACCGATCGACTCTACGTAATGAATGAAGGCCGCATCGTGGGCGAGATGCCCACCAGCGAGGCGAGCCAGGAAAAGATCATGCGCTCCATCGTGCGCGCTGAAGGAAAGGCATCATGACCACCGAAACTGTTTCGACCGGAACCAGCCCGGCCGCCCAGCCGGCCCAGTCCCAGGAGTTGACCCTGGTCGGCGCCCTGCGCGCCAATATGCGCGATTATGGCCTGTTGCTGGCGCTGATCCTGATCATGCTGTTCTTCCAGTATTTTACCAATGGCGTGCTGTTCAAGCCAGTGAACCTGACCAATATCATCCTGCAGAACAGCTATATCATCGTGATGGCGCTGGGCATGCTGCTGGTCATCGTGGCCGGGCATATCGACCTCAGCGTTGGCTCGGTGTCCGGGTTTGTCGGGGCCCTGGCCGCCATGCTAATGGTGGGGTGGGATTTTCCGCCAGAGCTGGCTTTTCTCGCCCATCCCCTCGTAGCAGGCGCCATATGCCTGGTAGCCGGTGCGGCCATAGGCGCGGCGCAGGGCTATATCATTGCCTATCACCGGGTCCCGGCGTTCATCGTGACGCTGGCCGGCATGCTGATCTTCAAGGGGCTGTCGCTGGCCATTCTCTCCGGCAAGTCAGTCGGGCCGTTCCCGGCTGAATTCCAGATGCTTTCAGCCGGGTTCATCCCCGACGTCGTGGGGCCCACCACTATGCCCTGGCTAGCAGAAAATGGGCAGAATGTGGTGCTGCACACCACCTCCATGGTCATCGCCATCCTTGCAATCGTGGGCATGATCTTCTTCTCCATCCGCACGCGCGCCCGCCGCATTGCCCGTGGCTACAATGTCGAGCCGTTCAGCCTGTTCATCATCAAGAACGTGGTGGTGACGGCACTAGTGCTGTTCTTTGCCTATATGCTCTCCTCCTATCGCGGTCTGCCCAATGTGCTGGTGGTGATGGGCGTGCTGATCGCGGGCTTTGTGTTCATGACCAAACGCCTGACCTTTGGCCGCCGCATCTATGCATTGGGTGGCAATCTCAAGGCGGCGGCGCTCTCGGGCATCAAGACCGAACGCACGACATTCTACATCTTCGCCATCATGGGCGCGCTGGCGGCTCTTGCCGGCATGATCTATGCGGCCCGCCTCAATTCGGCGACGCCAAAGGCAGGGCAGGGCCTTGAGCTCGACGTGATCGCGGCCGTGTTTATCGGCGGGGCTTCGGCACTGGGTGGTGTCGGCCAAGTGGCGGGTGCCGTCATCGGCGCCTTCATCATGGGCGTTATGAACAATGGCATGTCGATCATGGGCGTCAATATCGACTGGCAGCAGATGATCAAGGGCGTGGTGCTGCTCGCGGCCGTGTTCTTCGATCTCTACAACAAGAACCGCTCGGCCTGATTTCCGAGCGCAAGTATGACAAGGCCGCCGGAGCGATCCGGCGGCCTTTCGCATTCAGGGGACGGTGATCCGCACCTCGCCCGCATGCAGCAGCACGGCCTTGTCGAACAGCGACAGGTCGAGCGGGTTGGGCAGCCTTATGTCGGAGAGGTCCGGATGGGCGTCGCCCGCACCCTCAAAGGTCCGGTCGATCTGGGCGATGAAGATCAGGGTGAGACCACGCTGGCGCGCGAATCGCGACAGGGCCTCGATCTGTTCCTGGAGCGGCGGGTTGCTGCGCCTCTGGTCGAGCAATTGCAGATAGTCCACTACGGCCAGTGTTCCCGCAAAGGTCCGGTCGAGGCTGGTCATGATGTGATCGGCGCAGATGCCATCGGAACAGTCCACGCCGATGGCGGCGATTGCCGACGGGCCTGCCCCAAGCTGGGTGAGATTTTCGATAACTTCATTGGGCGTGTAGTCCAGCGTGAAGAAATGGGCCGCCCGCCCGGCCGCAATTGCCTCCAGAACCAATTGCAATGCCAGCATGGTCTTGCCCTGTTGCGGACGAGCCGCCAGGAGCACCAGTTCACCCCTTCTCAGTTCGGTCAGCAAATTTGCTGCCGTGGTGGATTGCCCGGCATTCCGGGCCGCCAGCAAGCTCCAGCTGGGGTAGCCATTCTGGGCGGCAATGCCGTCGAGCGCGGCATGGAGCGGGATTGATTGTTCGCGCGCCGTTTTGCGGGCGAGACGTTTCAAACGAAATATGGGAGCAGATAGCGTCATGATAAAACCTCCTGTCGCGGTCGATCCAGGCAATCCCTCCTTTTGCTGTCGCGCGACATGTCGGTTTGGCGATTAACTGGCCCGGCAGGACAACTGCTTTCCCGGTGGAGGGGGGAGGCGCGGGCCGCGCCAGAATCAGAGCATAGCGCAAATCTCGGCGGGCGGCGATCTGGGCCTTGACGGCTGTAAACAAATGTAACACTAAAAGTTACCTATTAAGCGAAGGATCGTGGAATGACCGGGTTTGACCATGCCGCCTCGCGTTATGCCGAAGGTCCACCAAAGCAGGTGCCAGGCTTGGCGGGGCTGCACCGGATGATGCAATTGCTGCTGGCGGAGCGCGTGCCGGAGACGGGGCGTGTGCTGGTGCTGGGCGCCGGCGGCGGTATGGAGCTTGCAACGCTGGCGGAGGCGCATCCCGGTTGGAGTTTTGACGGGGTCGACCCATCGGCGCCGATGCTGGAGGCCGCGCGGACAGCGCTGGCGGCGCATGCCGGGCGGGTGCGCCTTCACGAGGGCTATATAGAGAATGCCCCGGAGGGGCCCTTTGACGGGGCGACGTGCCTGCTGACCTTTCACTTCATTCCGACTGAACAGAGATTGGCGACCTTGCAGCAGTTACACCGGCGCCTGCGGCCGGGGGCGCCATTGGTTGTGGCCCATATGAGTTTTGCCCAGGACGAGACGAGCCGGCGGCTCTGGACCAAGCGACACGCCGCCTTTGCAGCCTCGAACGGGGTGGACGCGCTCAGCGCCCAGTCGGCGCAGCAGATGATGCTGGACCGGTTGCATTTCCTGTCGCCCGAGGATGAAGAGGCGATGCTGGCCGAAGCGGGGTTCAGCGATGTGAGCCTTTTCTATGCCGCGTTCGATTTCAGGGGCTGGATTGCCTATGCAAGCTAAACATCAGATCTCGATTTCGGCGTCCTTGTGGGCGCCCCACTCGGCCCAGGAGCCATCATAGACAGCGACATCTGTGGCGCCGGCCTGCTCGAGGGCGAGGGCCAGTGTAACAGCGGTGATCCCGGAACCGCAGGTTGTGACGATGGGTCTCGTGAGATCGACGCCGCGATCGGCGAAGATGACCCGCAATTGCTCGGGCGAGCGGAGCTTTCCGCCCTCTGTCAGAAGCGAAACCGGAACGTTGAGGCTATCGGGAATATGACCGGGCTTGAGGCCTTTTCGAGGCTCGGCCACTTCCCCGTGAAAGCGCGGAGCCGGGCGGGCATCGATCACCTGCGCAGTGTGACTGCGTAGATTGGCGGCAATTGCATCGAAATCCACTACGGCGTGGGGATCGAAATCGGTCTCGAAGAGGACTTTGTCGCGCTTGACCAGACCGGCTTCGACAGGACGGCGCTCGGCACGCCATTTGGGGCCACCGCCCTCGAGCATGACGACGTTCCGGGCGCCAAAAGTGCGGAAGGTCCACCAGACGCGCGGGGCGCTGAACAGGCCCACCTCGTCGTAGATCACGATGGTCATGTCCGCCGAAATGCCCAGTGCTCCAACGGCGCGGGCGAAATCGGACGGCGCCGGCAACATGTGCGGCAGGTCGGTGGTCGAGTCGGCAATGCCGTCGATGTCGAAGAACACAGCGCCGGGAATGTGGCCGGCAAGGTACTCCGCCTGCGCGTTGCGGGCCGCGTTCGGAAGGTGCCAACTGGCGTCGACCACAACCACATCGGGGGCCGCGAGATGGCTGGCGAGCCAGTCAGTGGAGCAGAAGGGGTGGTTCATGCGCTTGTCTCCGCGGCCGCAGCACTGCGCCCTGTGGTAGCCCTGCTGGCAGGAGGCCAGCAAGCGCTATTGCGGCGATGTCAGCGCAAATGATTATTGCGGCAACATCATGAGATCGGCCACAGGCAGGCAGACTGCGACCTCGGACCCATGAGGCGGTGGGCCAACCTGCCTACTGAACGTGCCGCGGCAAACCGGAGTTCCCGCCAGCTTCGAACGCATGAGGACACGTCTGGGAGGCGGAGGGACAGGAGGGGCTTTGTGGCAATGCGGCGACGCTGTTCAGGCGCGGGGCGCCGGTCCCGAGCTTTCCCGCAGGACCAGTTCCACCGGCCAGAGCTCGTGGATGTCGCCCTGCGGCTTGCCAGCAATCAACTGCATGATCAGCTCGGCGATGCGCGTGCCGGCCTGGCGGATGGAGGAGCGTGTTGTCGACATGGATGGGTACATATTGTCGGCGTTGAGATAGGGGAAGACGTCGTCATGGGCGATCATGGAGACGTCGGTGCCCAATTGCAGCCCGGCCTGGCGAATGGCGCGGAAGACGCCCAACGCCGTCATCATCGAGCCGGCGAGGAAGGCGGTGGGGCGGGGGCGCAGTTCGAGCATGGCCTGGGCCATGCGGAAGGCGATTTCGTCGGTGAAGGCCGAATTGCCAAGCAAGGCCGGATCGACCGGGAGGCCCCGCGCGGTGAGGGCAGCGCGATAACCGATTTCACGATGTTCGGCAAAGGTGCGTCCCTTGACGCCATTGAGCAGGGCAACGCGCCGATGGCCGAGATCGAGCAGGTGGCTGGTGGCGCGCTCCAGGGCACCGGTATTGTCGATGTCGAGCCAGGAGACCGGACGGCCGATATTGGTGCGGCCATGCAGCACGAAGGGGATATCGAGATCCATCAGCAATTCGGCGCGCTCGTCGCTGACCGTGGGCGAGTGAAGGATCACGGCATCCACCTTCTGGCTGGCGGCCAGGCGTCGATAGGCCGCCAGTTCCTCCTGGTGGCTGGCGACAGTGGAAACTAGCATGTCGATTTCCTGGCTGGCCATGTAGCTGCCCACGCCGGAGAGGAATTCG
The DNA here is from genome assembly GCF_054482695.1 of Devosia sp. CAU 1758. Taxonomy (NCBI): domain Bacteria; kingdom Pseudomonadati; phylum Pseudomonadota; class Alphaproteobacteria; order Hyphomicrobiales; family Devosiaceae; genus Devosia; species Devosia sp. CAU 1758. The sequence goes on from NZ_JBTLRJ010000001.1 coordinate 518,318, forward strand.
GACATGTGCGGGCCCAACTCGTCGGCGCCGCGCAACACAAGGCCAATGGCGCCGGCCCGGCCGGTCGCCAGGCGCAGGGCGCTGGCATTGGGGCGGTAGCCAAGCATGTTGGCCGCCTCTGCAACGCGCCGCCGCGTGGCCTCCTTGACCTCAGGATAGCCGTTGAGCGCACGACTGACCGTGGTTTGCGACAGGCCGAGATGCTCGGCGAGGTCTTTCAATCTCATGGCGGCGATACGGCCCGTATGCTCTGACGCTCCGGCCTCGCCGCCGGTTGCGGCGCGAAAAACCCCGGTCGCTTCAGCCATTAGGGCAGGCGGCTCCCTTTGAACAGGGCTTACCGTCATTCTCCTCCTCCGGCTATTCAAAGCGATTTCAATTTTTGGCGCAAGAGGTGGAAATCGTTTCAGATTTCTGAGGTGCGTACATCATCCTAAATCCAGGGAATTTTAGCGCTCTCGGGCGAGGCCTGAACTCAACCAATTGAAATATAGCGGTAAAATCTTCCTAGCGTTGAAAAGACCTGAAAATCACAGGAGGCTCCGCTTGACAGAAATTGGAGGCTCTGGTTGGTTGGCTTCCAAAGCGCTTTCAAACTGAACGGCAAATCGGTTCGGTAGGGTGCTTTTGAAAGGGGAGGAGGTCTGGTCCGGCACAATGCGCAGGATCGGTCCAACGCGCCTCCTCCGTGACATGTTTCTTTCGGGAGGATTTCCAATGAAGATGAACAAGCTGCTCGTTGGTCTGTTGACGACCGTGACGCTGGTGGCGGGCTCCGCCCAGGCCGCCGAGCTCTCCGTGGTTTCGGGCGATACCGGCAATGGTCTGGCGTTCCTGCAGTCCCAGCTGGAAAAGTTTGAAGAGATGACTGGCCATACCGTCACCGTGGTGCCGATGCCGTCCTCGACCACCGACCAGTTCGGCCAGTACCGCCTGTGGCTGGCTGCCGGCAATACCGATATCGACGTGTACACCACCGACGTGATCTGGGCGCCGCAGCTCGCCGACCAGTTTCTCGACCTGAGCGAAGCGGCTGCCGACGTCGTCGGCGAGCATTTCCCCTCGATCATCGAGTCGCAGACCGTGGACGGGCGGCTGGTTGCCGTCCCGGCCTTCACCGACGCGCCGGCGTTGTTCTACCGCACCGACCTTCTCGAAAAGTACAATAAGGAAGTCCCGACCACCTGGGCCGAGATGACGGCAACTGCGCAGGAAATCATGGATGCCGAACGTGCGGAGGGTAACCCCGACATGTGGGGCTTCGTGTTCCAGGGCAATGCCTATGAAGGCCTGACCTGCGACGCCCTGGAATGGGTCAAGTCCTATGGCGGCGGCCAGATCGTGGAAGCCGACGGCTCAATCTCGATCAATAACGACCAGGCTGCGGCCGCTATCGAAATGGCAGCAGGCTGGGTTGGTACGATCGCGCCCGATGGCGTGCTGGGCTACATGGAAGAAGAAAGCCGTGGCGTCTGGCAGCTCGGCAATGCCGTGTTCCACCGCAACTGGCCCTATGCCTACTCGCTGGGCAATAGCGACGACTCGGCTGTGAAGGGCAAGTTTGACGTTGCTCCGCTGCCCGCCGGCGAAGGCGCTGACGCCCGTTCGGCGGCGACGCTTGGTGGCTGGAATTATGCGGTGTCCAAGTATTCCCAGGACCCGGATGCTGCCATCGAACTGGCCCTCTACCTGGCTTCCCCGGAAGTCCAGAAGGAGCGGGCGATCAACCAGTCGAACCTGCCCACCATCGAAGCGCTCTATGAAGATACCGACGTGCTGGACGCCTCCCCGTTCATGGCCAATTGGAAGGAAATCTTCCAGAACGCCGTGCCGCGTCCGTCCGCCCCGACCAAGACCAGCTACAACGAAGTGTCGTCGCTGTTCTGGAGCGCGGTGCACAACACGCTGTCCGGTAACGGTTCCGCCGCGGAAAACCTCGAAATGCTCGAGGCCGACCTGGCCGACCTCAAGGGCGACGCCTGGTAAGTCCTCCCAGGGCCCAAGCAAGCGGACGGCGGGGACTTTCCCTGCCGCCCGCTTCGCGCAATGATGGACAACAAAAGGGGGAGGGGACGTGATGGCGACTGAGACAATGACGTCACCGGTTGCTGCGACCGGAGCCAAGATCAAGTCCGAACTGATGCAACAGCGTGTGCGGGCCGCGCGGTGGTTCCTGCTGCCCATGCTGGTTGCGCTGGCGATCGTGGCCGGGTGGCCGCTGCTGCGATCGATCTATTTCTCCTTCACCGATGCGTCTCTCAACAACCTTTATGGCGCCGAGTGGATCGGTTTTGGCAATTACCTGCGGTGGAGCGTGCTCGAGAGCGGCACGGTGCGCTATCGTGGCTTGCTGGTCGACTCTGCCTGGTGGAATGCAGTTTGGAATACGGTGCGCTTCGCCTTCTGGTCCGTGCTTTGGGAAACCGTACTGGGCATGATCGTGGCACTGGTGCTCAACGCAGAGTTCAGGGGGCGTGGCATTGTCCGTGCCGCAATCCTCATACCCTGGGCCATCCCGACCATCGTTTCAGCCCGCATGTGGGGCTGGATGCTCAACGACCAGTTCGGCATTCTCAACGACCTGGGCCTGCGCCTGGGCCTCTTGAGTGAAAAAGTCGCCTGGACTGCAACAGCCGAAACGGCAATGACGGCCGTGCTTGTAGTCGACATCTGGAAGACCACACCCTTCATGGCGCTGCTGATCCTGGCCGGCCTGCAGATGATCCCCAAGGACATCTATGAGGCCGCCGACATCGATGGCGTGCATCCGGTCAAGCAGTTCTTCAAGATCACCCTGCCGCTAGTGCGTCCGGCGCTGATGGTGGCGATCATCTTCCGCGTGCTTGATGCGCTGCGCATCTTCGACCTGATCTATGTGCTGACGCCCAATAGCGCGGCGACCAAAACCATGAGCGTGCTGGCGCGCGAAAACCTATTCGATTTTGATAATTTCGCCTATGGGTCAGCGCAGTCGACGCTGCTGTTCCTGATCATCGCGATCTTCACTATCCTCTATATCTGGCTGGGCAAGGTCAATTTCGACGGAGGAGATCGTTGATGACCGGCACGTTCGATCTGTGGAAAATGACCAAGACAGCCCTGTTCTACCTGCTGGTCGTGGTCATCGTGGTGGTGTCGGTGTTCCCGTTCTACTACGCGATCCTGACCAGCTTCAAATCGGGTACCGACCTGTTCCGCATCACCTATTGGCCGACCTCGTTCAGCCTGCAGAATTATGAGTCTGTGCTCAATACGGGCAGCTTTCCGCGCAATCTCCTCAATTCGGTGTTCATCGCCTCCGTCACGGTGCTGCTGGCGCTGTTCCTGGCGGTGACGGCGTCGTTCGCGCTGAGCCGTGTGCGATTCCGCGGGCGCAGCCTGCTGCTGATGACAATCCTGGCCGTCTCGATGTTCCCGCAGATTGCGGTGCTGGCGGGTCTGTTCGAGGTGATCCGGTTCCTGGGCATCTACAACACGCCCTGGGCGCTGATCTTCTCCTACACGATCTTCACCCTTCCCTTCACCGTCTGGGTGCTGACCACCTTCATGCGCGAGCTGCCGGTCGAAATCGAGGAAGCCGCGATTGTCGACGGGGCGACGCCCTGGGTTATCATCACCCGCGTGTTCATGCCGCTGATGTGGCCGGCCCTTGTCACTACGGGCCTGCTGGCCTTTATCGGTGCCTGGAACGAGTTCCTGTTCGCGCTAACCTTCACCTCGTCAAATGACACCAGGACCGTGCCGGTGGCCATCGCGCTGCTGTCGGGCGGTTCGCAATATGAAATTCCATGGGGCGCCATCATGGCCGCATCGGTGATCGTTACGGTGCCACTGGTGGTGCTGGTTCTGATATTCCAGCGCAAGATCGTGAGCGGTCTGACCGCCGGCGGCGTCAAGGGTTAGGGAGAGAAAACAATGGCAAGCATCGAGCTTCGCAATATCCGCAAAGCCTTTGGCGCAGTGCAGGTGATCAAGGGGGTGGACCTGGAAATCCGCAAGGGTGAATTCATGGTCTTTGTCGGCCCATCGGGCTGCGGCAAGTCCACGCTGCTGCGCTTGATCTCAGGCCTTGAGGACATCACTTCGGGAGAGATGCTGTTCGACGGCAAGGTGGTCAATGCGCTGGCGCCGTCCAAGCGCGGCATTGCCATGGTGTTCCAGTCCTATGCGCTTTACCCGCACATGACCGTTTATGAGAACATGGCTTTCGGGCTGACCCTGGAAAAGGGCAAGGACAAGGAAGAGATCCGCCACCGCGTGGAAAAGGCTGCGGATATGCTGCAAATCCGGCAGTATCTGGACCGCTTGCCCAAGCAATTGTCGGGTGGGCAGCGGCAGCGCGTCGCTATCGGCCGGGCCATTACCCGCGATCCGAAAGTGTTCCTGTTCGACGAGCCGCTGTCGAACCTGGATGCGGCGTTGCGCGTGGCCACCCGCATCGAGATCGCCAAACTGCATGAAGGCATGCACGAGGTGACCATGGTCTATGTGACGCATGACCAGGTGGAGGCGATGACGCTGGCCGACCGCATCTGCGTGCTGCGCGATGGTCTGGTCGAGCAGGTCGGAACGCCCATGGAGCTCTATGAAAAGCCGGACAGCATCTTCGTGGCGGGCTTCATCGGTTCGCCCAAGATGAATTTCATCGCCGGAGAAAAGGCTGCTGCCTTCAATTGTGCCACCCTGGGCATCCGCGGCGAACACATGCTGATCAAGAATGATGGCATCTGGGAAGGCACGGTGATCCACACCGAGAACCTGGGCGCCGACGCCTATGTCTACCTCGAGATGGGCACTGAGGAGCCGGTCGTGGTGCGGCTTGAGGGTGCCGCGGAGCATCGCAGTGGCGAAGTCCTGCGGGTCTCACCGATGGAAGACCGGATCCACCGGTTCGACGAAGCCGGCAAGCCGATCCGCTGAGGCAGGCGGCGACGCTGTGTCGCGCTCACGAGTTTGCGGAAGGGGCTGGTGCAGGAAATCGGACGTGGCCATATCCTCGTCACTTCCCTTGAACACATTGGTGCTCGCGACCCGGGCTTGGGTTTGCCCACCATTGACTGAAGATCGGGCGCGACCGCGGTCGCGCCCTGGAAACCACCCGGGCCGCCGGACTCCCACCGCGCGGCAGGGTCAGACGAAGCTCAGGAGAATTTCATGCCGATCCGTACCCTGGTCTGGGGCGAGAATGTCCACGAACAGAAGAACAAGGTTGTTGCCGAGAACTATCCCAACGGCATGCACAACCAGATTGCCAAGCTGCTGTCGGAAGACAGCAACCTGTCGACCAAGACGACGACGCTGCAGGAGCCCGAACATGGCCTGACCGAAGCGGTTCTGGCCGAGACCGATGTCCTGCTATGGTGGGGTCACGCCGCGCATAACCAGGTCGATGATGCCGTCGTCAAGCGCGTCATGGAGCATGTCTGGCAGGGCATGGGGCTGATCGTGCTGCATTCGGGACATCATTCGAAAGTGTTCAAGGGCCTCATGGGCTCCCCTGCCAACTTGCACTGGCGTGAGGCCGGAGAGCGCGAGCGTCTCTGGGTGGTCAATCCGGGTCATCCCATCGCCAAGGGGCTGCCAGCCTATTTCGAACTCGAATACGAGGAAATGTATGGTGAGCCCTTTACGGTGCCGGAGCCACTGGAAACGGTTTTCGTGTCCTGGTTCCAGGGCGGCGAGGTGTTCCGTTCGGGCCTGACCTATCGCCGCGGTGCCGGCAATATCTTCTATTTCCGCCCCGGCCACGAGACTTACCCGACCTATCACGACGCCAATGTGGGTCAGGTGCTGCGCAATGCAGTCAACTGGGCCTATCAGGGCGATCGCCACGCGCATCTGATGAAGGCGCCGAATACGCCTGTCGGCGAGGCCATCGAAAAGATCGAGGAGCGCGGCGCAAAGCTCTCGTCCGCAGATCATGCCGGCGAAGTGAAGTCGTAACGTCCATGCCACGGAGTGTTCCCGCGCAAGCGGGGACCTCCCGTGGTGGCGTGCAAATATGGGTCAGCGCTTTGTGGCGATGACCAGTGAGATCTCAAGCGGGGCGGTGACCCCAGGGAATAAGACTATGCGTATCCTCATCTTGGGTACCGGCGGCATGGCCAATACGCATGCCAAGAGCTTTGCGGCCATCGAAGGCGTGACCCTGGCCGGCGGTGTCGATGTCGACCCGTCGCGGGTCGAAACCTTTTGCGCGGCACATGGCATAGAGCGAGGCTTCGGCTCGCTGGATGCGGCCATTGCGTGGGGCGAGTTCGATGCGGTGGCCAATGTGACGCCCGACAGCGTTCACTACCCAACCACCATGGCGGCGCTGGCGGCGGGCAAGCATGTCTTCTGCGAAAAGCCGCTGGCGACCGATCACGCCCGTGCCCAGGAAATGACCGAGGCTGCCGAGCGGCTGGGTCTCGTGAACATGGTCAACCTGACCTATCGCAATGTGGCCCAACTGCAAAAAGCGCGCGAAATCGTGCAGTCGGGCCAGATCGGCACCGTCAAGCATTTCGAGGCAAGCTATCTGCAAAGCTGGCTGGTGTCCAAGGCCTGGGGCGACTGGCGCACAGAAAGCCAGTGGCTATGGCGCCTCTCCAAAAAACACGGCTCGAACGGCGTGCTGGGCGATATCGGGGTGCATATTCTCGATTTTGCCGCCTATGGCGCGGGCAGCGATTTTTCAAAAGTATTTTGCCGGCTCGAGACTTTCGACAAGGCGCCGGGCAACCAGATTGGCGAATATGACCTGGATGCCAATGACAGCTTCGCCATGACGGCGCAGCTGGAAAATGGCGCGCTGGGGGTTGTGCACGCCTCGCGCTGGGCGACAGGGCACTTCAACGAATTGCGTCTGCGCGTCTATGGCGACCAGGGCTCGGTGGAGGTGCAGCACCGGCACGACTGGTCGAAGCTGTTTACCTGCCTTGGGCCGGATGCCGAAACCGGCAGCTGGACCGAGGTCGAAGTCGATCCTGTCCCTACCAATTACGAACGTTTCATCGAGGCCTGCCGGATGGGCAAGAACCTCGAACCCAGCTTCCGGCATGCCACCAATATTCAGAAGGTTCTGGATCTGGCGACGGCAACCGACCGGGACCGGGCGGAGCACAGGGTTTAAACTGAAAAGGCCCCGGCAAATGCCGGGGCCTTTCTGTTTCAGACCGAGCGCTTAGTCGCGGTCATCAACATAGACGATGACGGAACCATCGGCCTTGGTCTTGATGCTGACCACGTCCTCGACGGCGTGGCCTTCAGCCTCGAGCTTAGCCTTGATGGTGGCATTGTCTTCAATGCGGGTGTGCAGGCCGGCCTGAGCGTCCGCATTGGCGGTCAGCTCATTGTCGAGCGCCGCGCTCTCGGTCTCTGCGTTGCCCTTGAGAGAGGAAATCAGCACGATCGAGACCTTGGACTCGTCGGTGATGCTGGTCAGGTCCAGATCGGCCGAAGCCTTGATCGAGGACATGACAGAGCCATAGGTATCGTCAGCCATATCATTGGCATTGGCATTGGCATTGGCATTGGCATTCACGCCCGTGGTGGACGATGCATTGGCCTTGGTGCCAGAATCCACTCCGGCATCCGCGCCGGTGTCGGTGCCGGCTTCAGCGTCAAGCGACGGGGTGTCGACAGAAACGCCAGCGCCGGCATCGACGCCGACATTTGCATCCTGCGAGATAGCCGGCAGAGCGCTCGAAGCAAGCAGTGCGGCGACGGTCGTTGCGATAATGGTCTTCTTCATTTTCAGTCTCCTGTTGTGGGATGTGCCCCCCACTTGGACAGCCAGACAACGACAGGTTCCCTTGATGGTTGCGACCCATGCGATCACAATCGGCTCACAAACCATGTGTGCACTTGCAACCCTCTGACGCTGTACCAATTTCTATTTGCAGCAGAAAAGGAGCGTCGCATGGGTATTGTCTGGGCCATCATCATCGGATTTTTCGCCGGTCTCATCGCCAAGTGGATCACGCCGGGTGACAACAAGCCGAGTGGCTTCATCCTGACCACAGTGCTAGGCGTCGTCGGTTCGGTCCTGGCCACCTGGCTTGGCCAGCAGATCGGCTGGTACGATCAGGGCGATGGCGCTGGCTTCATCGCGTCAGTCGTCGGCGCAGTGATCATTCTCCTGGCTTGGGGTCAGATCGCTCGCCGGGCTTAACGGCCGAAGGCAACAGCAAAAAAGGGCGCCTGAGGGCGCCCTTTTCCATTTCGCGACACTGACGCCTATTCGACGACGGTGATGCGGCCGTCGGTATAGGGGGTGTATTCACCACCCTGCTTGGCGATGTAGTCGGCCAGAACCTGTTCCAGCGGCGGGCCAAAATCGTAGGGATTGTCGCCTTCGGCAAAGGTGCCATAGCCGTCGCCGCCGCCACGCATGTAATTGTTGGTGACGACTGTGTACGTCGCTTCTTCGTCGATCGGCACCCACTCGTCGCCTTCACCCTTGACCATGACATCGCTGATGCGGTCCCCGGCCGGATTGGCCAGAGTGTAGGCATATGTCAGGCCAGCGACCTGTGGGAAGCGCCCGGCGCCGTTCTCGATGTCGGACACGCCGTTCTCAAGCGCGTCGATGACGTCGGCACCAGAGATATCCACGGTTGCGAGCGTGTTGGAGAAGGGCAGGACCGTCAGCACTTCACCCATGGTGATCTCGCCCGCATCGATGGACGAACGAAGGCCGCCGCCATTCTGGATGGCAATGGTGGCGCCCGATCCTGACGCCGCGTCCAGGATCGCGTCGGCGACGAGGTTGCCCATGGAACATTCCTCGACGCGGCAGACTTCGCGCGAACCTTCGATGGCATCGGTGGACGTGCCGATGACTTCTTCCATGAGCGAGTTGATCGGCTCCTGGAGCTCAGCCAGGCGGGAAACATAGCCTTCATCTGGTGTAACCGACGCATCCATGATGATGGGTGCACCGTCAGCAGACACCACGTTGCCTTCGTCATCCCAGGTGACAACCAGATCGCCGAGATATTTGGCATAGGCGCCTGCCGTTACGACGGGGACTTCCGTGCCATCGGTACCATTGACCATGGTCGGGTAGGGGCCAGCGGCACTTTCATCGGTGTTCGACAGGAGTGTGTGGGAATGACCACCCACAACGACGTCGACGCCCGGAACATTGGCAGCAATCTGCAGGTCCTGCGCGTAGCCCACATGGGTAAGGGCGATGATCTTGTTCACGCCTGCCGATGCGAGGGCTTCCGCCTGGGTGGAGAGGCTGGTGATGGTGTCTTCAAACTGAACATTGTCACCCGGAGAGGAGGTTTCGTCGGTGTCCTCGGCCAGGGCTGATATGAAGCCAACCTTCTCGCCTCCGATCTCCAGCACATGCGTGCCCGGAATACGACCAGCCAGCAGTGGCTCGTTCTCGACATTGGTATTGCCCGAGATAATCGGGAAGTTCACGGCGTCGAGCAGCTTGGCGAGCTCTTCAGGACCATCGTCGAATTCGTGGTTGCCCACGGCCATCACTTCGATACCCAGATCGTTGGCGAACTCGGCAATGATCTCGCTGCGATACTGGGTATAGAACAGGGAGCCCTGGAACTGATCTCCGGCATCGACGAGCACCACGTTCTGGCCGTCCAGGTCGGCGCGCTTGGCGTCGATCGCAGTCTTGAGACGGGCAATGCCGCCAAAGCACTCACCCGCAGCGTCCGTCTCGGGATCGCAATTGGAATCGGTGCCAGTGATCGGCCCGAAGCGGGAATGGAAATCGTTGATATGCAGAATGTTCAGCGTGAACTCGGCATAGGCGGCTGTGGAGAAGCCGGCGCAGAGGGTAAGCGCAGTCGCGCCCAGAAGCAGTTTCTTCATCCCTGATATCCCTTTTTGCTTTTTGCAGACGACGTTACCTCCGCCAGTGCGACCCTGACGCCTTCAGGCCGGCCAGCAGCGTCGCTAAACAGTTAATCAGGTAATTGTGACAGTGGAAAGTGGACCTTTTGGTCAAAATTTCTGACCCAATGGCGTTATCGCCACCCGCCTGTTGCGTAAACGCGGCTGCAAGAGTTCGCGCGTATTGCTGTGGTTCTCGTTGTGAAATGCTGGATCGCCTGCCGATGAATGCCGCCCTTGAAAGCCTGATGCGCGAGCCACCCACCATCCCTTTGAGCGAGAGGCCCCGAGGGGGCATTCTCTCCTTCCTGCTGATCGGCGGCGGCGCTGCGGCGAGTTTCGTTGTCCTGAGCAGCCTCCTGATCGCCCACCTGACCATGCTGGAGGCCTGGATGGTCAGCACCGCCTGCTACGGGGCCTATATTATCCCGATCTATCTGCTGCACCGGCGCTTCACCTTCGCTTCGGCCGCCGCGCATCGCCAGGCGCTGCCGCGCTATGCGGCGGTGCAGGCCATGGCGCTCGTGCTGGCGAGCCTGTTCGGCGTCGTGTTTCACGGTGCGCTGCACTTGCCCAGCCTGCCGGCGGCGATCCTGGTCATCCTGCTCACCTCGGGCGTCAACTACATGGTGCTCAAAGGCTGGGCCTTTGCCCATGAACGACGCATGGCCACAGCAGCGGCATGAGTGGCGCGTCCCAGGGGAAGCAGTTCCTCAATGCGGTGCATGGTGCGCTGATCTTCGGCCGGCGCGTCGAGGCGCTCGCCGATGCGCTGGCGGACGCTATTCCGGCGGGCACCGGGCAGGTGCTCGACCTCGGATGCGGCGACGGACAGGTGGCAGTGGCGCTGATGCAGCGTCGCCCGGAACTGGCTGTCGAGGGGGTCGACGTGCTGGTGCGGCCGGTCACCCATATTCCGGTGACCGCCTATGACGGGTCGACGCTGCCATTCGCGGATCAGAGCTTTGACCATGTCACCATTGTCGACGTGCTGCACCACACCGATGATCCGGCAGCCGTGCTGTCGGAGGCGGCGCGGGTGGCGCGGCAATCGGTGGTGATAAAGGACCATCTGCGTGAGGGCTGGCTCGCCGGTCCGACCCTCAGGCTGATGGATTGGGTCGGCAACCGCGGTCACGATGTGCGCCTGCCCTATAATTATCTCGACGGCGGCGAGTGGTCAGCGGCGTTCGTCAAGGCGGGGTTGGAAGAGGCGCGGCGCGCCGGCCGGTTGGGGCTCTATCCGGCACCGCTGAGCTGGGCTTTCGAGCGGCGTCTGCATTTTGTGAACTGCCTCGTGCCCATCAATCGCACCTGACGGGCTTTCAATACCGGCTCACTAGGGTATTCTCCGCGCCGTTTGATTTGCGGGGAAATGCTCATGCGCAGTGCTTTGATTGTCTATGGCGGCTGGGAAGGCCACGACCCGGAGGAATGTGCCACCATCTATCGCCGGTGGCTGCATGAGGACGGTTTTTCGGTCCGCACCGCCACGGAAACCAGTGCCTTCGCCGATCCGTCCATTGCCGACCTGTCGCTGATTATTCCGATCTTTACGATGAGCAAGATCGAGAAGGAAGAGGTCCAGAACCTCACCAAGGCGGTACGCGGTGGCGTGGGCCTGGCCGGGCATCACGGCGGCATGAGCGATGCCTTCCGCGAGGCGGTGGACTACCAATTTATGGTGGGAGGCCAATGGGTAGCCCATCCAGGCGATATCATCGACTACACGGTCGATGTGACCAAGCCCGACGATCCGATCATGGCTGGCATCAAGCCGAGCTTTCCCTATAAGTCCGAGCAATATTACATGCATGTCGATCCGATGATCGAGGTGCTGGCCACGACGACCTTTACCGGCGATCATGCCCCCTGGATCGATGGCGCCGTCGTGCCGGTGGTGTGGAAGCATCGCTACGGCCAGGGCCGGGTCTTCCACATGACGCTGGGGCATCAGGCCAAGGAGTTCGAGAATTCCAACATGGCCACCATCATGCGCCGTGGGTTGAACTGGGCCGCGCGCGACGAGTAAAAAACGCGACGATCTGCTGACGATGCCGGGCTGCAAACGTCGACCCGCTCCGCTTCCGGTGCTCACGTACTGCGGTACGCTGCGCTCCGGTTCTCGCGAGCCAACATTTTCGCCTCGGCCTTGCCAGCAGCGCGATGCGTTTTTCCGGCGCTACCAGCGCAGCAGGAACCGCCCGAGAACCGCGCCCAGCAGCGCAGTCAGGGCGATGCCCAGCGAATACCAGACGGCCATGAACATCATGCTGGTCTCGCCGCAATAAAAGGCATAGGCGGCGGCGCCGAAGCCGCCAGCCAGCAGCCCTGCGGCGAGGCCCGCCAGGGTCGGGGAGGCAGGGGCGAAGCGCCGCATGGCGCCGAGCAGCATGGCCAGCATGGGTGCCGCGGTGAGGATGATCAGCCAGGGGCAGACCAAGGCCGTGCCGCCCATCAGCATAGGCATGGCCCAGTCGGCCTGCATCCAGCCCATGGTTCCCATTGCCAAGGCCGAGAGCGCCAGGGCGACGGCGGCGAGCAGCGGCCAGACAAGGCGCCCGTCGGGGCGCGACAGGGCCGGCACCGCGATGAGGCCGAGCAGGCCCAGCCCCAGGGTGAAGGCCAGCTTGCCCCAGAACATGGCGCTGCCCCAGGCGCCGCCAAAGGGGCGGCCCATCACCAGGTCAAGAAAGAGCGGGCCGAGCAGGAGGCTACCCGCAATGCCGACCGCAAGTGCGGTCCAGAGCCGGCGCTCGAGGGCGCGGGGTGGAACAGGTTTCAGATCGGAACTGAGGCGGGCAATGAGATCGTCGGTCATTTCTCACCCCCGGCAAAGCGGGCCATCAGCGATTTGAGACCGCGATGAATGGAGACCTTGGCGGCTGTCTCGGTCATGCCCTGGCGCGCGGCGGCCTCGGCAATGCTGGCGCCTTCGATGCGGGTTTGGCGGATGAGATCGGCGGTGCGGCCGGAGATGGTACTGAGCACGGTTTCCACATCATGCCGGTCAGCGGCATTGGCGCTGTCGTCCCGCGCAAACACTGGCGCATCATCGTCAAGCTGGACCGTGGGGCGGATAGCATGGCGGCGGACGTGATCGACAAATTTGTGATGGGCAATTGCATGCAGCCAGGCGGTAAAGGGCCGAGTCGTGTCATAGGTCATGCGCCGCGAATGAATAGCCAGCAGGGTTTCCTGCACGAGGTCCTCCGCATGCGAAGTGTGGGCGGCGCTGAGGCGTCGCGAAAAATAGGGGCGAAGATGCCGACCGAGTTCGGACAGAAGCGTGCGATAGGCCGCGCCATCGCCCTCAATCGAGGACAGCATCAGGCTGCGCAGGCGCTCCTCGATCGGATCAGACTTCACCATCGCTTTCCATTCGCTGCGTCACGCGACAAGGTTACACGGGCTTTTTGACGGTAACCAGAGGCCGGTGTGGAACGAATGAGCCATGACATTTCAGTGATGACCCGCACAGCCTTGGCGCGCTAGCGTAGCTATAGGGAATTGAGGGGCTCGGAGGAAGACCATGACGTCGCCACAGGAATTGCCGCCGACCCGAGGGCCGCTGATCTATCGTCAGTCGATCTGGACGCGCCTGACCCATTGGGTGTGGGCGATCTGCCTCTTCTTCCTGCTGCTTTCTGGCCTGCAGATCTTCAATGCGCATCCCAATCTCTATATCGGTGAGCAATCCGGGTTCGAGTTCGATAATTCGGTCCTCAGGATCGGGGCGGCCAATACCCCCGAGGGGGCGCGCGGCCAGACCACCGTGTTCGGACAGAAATTCGACACGACCGGCGTGCTGGGGATGAGCGGGTCCGCAGAGCGGCCGCAATTCGTGGGCTTTCCGGGCGCGGTGACTATTCCGTCCTTCCGTGACCTCGCCACCGGCCGGGTGGTGCATTTCTTTTTTGGCTGGATCTTTGTCGGGGCGCTGTTCGTCTGGTTCCTCGCCAGCTTCATCAACGGGCATCTGCGGCGCGACATCGTCCCCCATGGCGCCGATGTGAAGGGATTGCCGCGAGACGCGCTCGATCATGCGCGCTTCCGCCTCCATCATGGGCGCAGCTACACGCCATTGCAGAAGTTGAGCTATTTCACGGTGTTCTTCATTCTCTTCCCGCTCATCATCCTCACCGGACTGACGATGAGCCCGGGCATGGATGCGGCATGGCCCTGGCTGCTCGACATTTTCGGCGGGCGGCAAACGGCGCGCACCATTCACTTCGGGGTCATGGTGCTGCTGGTGCTGTTCTTTATCGTCCACATCGTCATGGTGCTGCTGGCCGGGCCGCTCAACGAGCTGCGCTCCATGATCACCGGCTGGTATCGCACCAGCCCGGGCACGCCCGCACAGAAGGGAGACAAGCCATGAGCCGGCTGATCGTCAATCGCCGCAAGTTCCTGGCCGGATCGGCGGCCATCGGCTCTTCGCTCGCCCTATCGGGCTGCAACCAGTTTGATTTCCTCGGGCAGCGCGGCAATCCGGTGCGACAGGTGATGGAACAGGCCAATGTGCTGACCTATTCGGCGCAGCGGGCGCTGATCGGAGACCAGGTGCTGGCCCGCGAATACGCAGCCAGCGAAATCCGCCAGGGCATGAAGCCCAATGGCTCCACCGAACCGACGACGGCGGAATACACCTTCCTCCGCATGCAGAATTTCGCGCCCTATCGGCTGACCGTCAAAGGCATGGTGGAGCGCGAGGTCAGTTTCTCGCTCGAAGAATTGCGCAATATGCCTGCCCGGTCGCAGATCACCCGGCATGATTGCGTGGAAGGTTGGAGCTGCATTGCCAAGTGGACGGGCACTGCGCTGGGGCCGGTGCTCGACCAGGCCGGGGTGAAGCCCGAGGCGCGCTATTGCGTCTATCACTGCTATGACAATATCCAGCGCGGATTGACCGGCGATATTCTCTATTACGAAAGCTCGGACCTGATCGACGCCTATCACCCTCAGACCATCCTCTCCTATGGTCTCAATGACGAGGTGCTGCCGGTCAGCAATGGTGCGCCGATCCGTTTGAGGATCGAGCGGGCGCTGGGCTACAAGCAGCCCAAATATCTGCACACGATCGAACTGGTCGATGACCTGACGCCCTTCGGCCAGGGCAAGGGCGGTTATTGGCCGGACAATGGCTACGATTGGTATGGCGGGATCTAGAATACTTCCTTGGTGGTCTCGCCGGGCAGGTCGTTCCAGCAGTCGACCCAGGAAATGCGGCTCTCGACGCCATAGTGTCCTTCGGGCCTGTGCAGGCGCTCCGGGTGATCGAATGAGCCGACGGTGAGGCGGATGAACTCGTCATCGTCGTAGTTGAGGTAGAGTGGTGTGCCGCAATCGGGGCAGAAGCCCCGGGTTGCGATGGGCGATGAGCGATAGATGGCGGGTCTCGCATTGGTCCAGCGGAGCTCGGCGTGGGGCAGTCGGACGAGAACGGCAAAGGGTCCGCCCGTGGCCTTCCTGCACATGGTGCAATGGCAAAGACCAACCGCTACGGGCTCCGCCTCGATCTGATAGTGTCGCCTGCCGCACAGGCATCCGCCGGTCCAAAGCATCGTTGTTTCCTCCTGCTCGCCGAACGCCCCACCCCTCCTGCAGTTCCCCGGCGCATTGCTGGTCCGCGTGGGGGTCACTTGCCTTTTGCGCGCATTTCCCCCATATGGGGGCTACGTCGCGGCAGAATGACCGTCGATGGACTTCTCTCCTTACTCATGCGGTGAGCGGCGAAGTCGACCCGGAGACCTGAAAGTGGTCCGGGTTTGAGCCAGCACCCGCGCGATACATCCCGTTTCGCCCGATTGCACTTATCAAGACGCGCCAGCCGCTTTGCGGCGTGGCGCATGCGCGGTTTCGCGCAACAGGAAAGACAAACGTTTGACCGATTTCATTTCGCTCGGCCTGCCGACCCTTCTCACCGACAGCCTGACAGCCGGCGGCTTCACCGAGCCAACAAAGATCCAGTCCCAGGCCATCCCGAAGTTGCTTGAAGGCCGGGACATGATGGGCATTGCCCAGACCGGCTCTGGCAAGACGGCGGCCTTCGGCCTGCCGATCCTGGCTGGCCTGCTGACCCTGACCGGCCGTCCGCGGCCGATGACGACGCGCGCGCTGATCCTGGCGCCGACGCGTGAACTGGCCGTGCAGATCGAAGAGAACCTGCGCAAGTTCGCTGGCGGCAAGATGCGGCTCGATACCGTGCTCGTCCTGGGCGGGGTGTCGCGCTACCATCAGGTCCAGAAGATCGCCAAGGGTGTCGACGTGGTCGTTGCTACGCCGGGTCGCCTCAAGGACCTGCTCGACGACAACAAGATCCGCCTCAATGAAACGCGCTGGCTGGTGCTGGACGAGGCCGATCGCATGCTCGACATGGGCTTCATTGCCCCGGTGCGCGCCATTGCCAAGCAGATCGGCCTCAAGCGCCAGACCATGCTGTTCTCGGCGACCATGGCGGCAGAGGTCGAGGATCTGGCCAAGACGCTGCTGAAGGACCCGATCAAGGTCGAGGCAGCGCCGCAGGGCTCCACCGTGGTCAAGATCGACCAGCGGGTGATCCTTTCCGGCTCCAAGGCCAAGCGCGGCGTGCTCAACGACCTGCTCGCCGACGAGAAGGAAGGCATGGAGCGGGTCATCGTCTTTGCCCGCACCAAGCATGGCGCCGACCGCGTCGCCAAGAACCTGGAAATCGACGGTCATGACGCGGCCGCCATCCATGGCAACAAGAGCCAGAATGCCCGCCAGGCGGCTCTGAAGGGTTTCTCCTCGGGCAATGTGCGCATTCTTGTCGCCACCGATATCGCGGCGCGCGGCATCGATGTGCAAGGCATCACCCATGTGGTGAACTATGACCTGCCGGACGATCCGGAAAACTATGTGCACCGTATCGGCCGCACTGGTCGCAATGGCGCCTCGGGCATTGCCATCACCCTGTGTGATGGTACCGAGCGCAGCAAGCTGCGCGATGTGGAGCGGCTGATCCGCCGCACGCTGCCGGTTTCGGGTGATCTCAACATGGTCGAGGAAGCCAGTGCTCCCCGCCAGCCCCGCAACAATGCCGGCCGTCCCGGCCAGCGTGGCGCTCGCAATCCCAAGGCGGAGGCCGTGCGCCGTCCCGCCGGGCCGCGCCGTCCGTTCGCCGAGTTTGCCAAGGAAATGGGTGGCAAGGGGGCCGCCATTGCCGATGGCGAGACCCGCAAGAGCGGCCAAGTCAAGCATGTGCGCCGTGACCCCGAGACCGGCAAGCCCATCGGCAACAAGCCGGCTGGCGCCAAGAGCGGCAAGCCGCGCTGGAACAAGGGCCAGCGCGAAGCGGGCCGCGCCCGTCGCGCCAGCGCCTGAATCAGCAAAATAGGCTAGAAGAATGGGCGGCCCTTGGGTCGCCCATTCTGTTTTGGAGATTACGCCATGACCAGCATTGCCATTGTTGGACCGGGCGCCATCGGGGGTACGCTCGCTGCCTGGCTGTCGCAGGATCCGCGTTTCAACATTTCCGTCTGCGCCCGTACGCCCCTCACTGACCTCGTGGTGGAAACGCCGCAGGGCACGATCCGCGCAACCCCGACGGTGTTTACAGATCCATCGCAGGCCGGACCGGTCGATTGGGTGATGGTCGCCACCAAGACCTATAGCGTCGATTCGACCGGGCCCTGGCTTGAACGGTTAGTCGGCCCCGGGACGCGGGTGGCGATCATCCAGAACGGGGTCGAGCATGTGCGGCTGTTCGAGCACCTGGTCCTCGTCGCGCGTCTCGTGCCGGTGATGATCAACCTGCCGGCGGCGCGGACCGCGCCGGGCCGGATCGTGCAGAGCCGCGATGGCATTATCTCGGTGCCGGCAGGCCGTGATGGCGAGGACTTTGCGGCCCTGTTCGGCAATACGGCCATTGAGGCAAAGGCAGACGCCGATTTCCTGTCCCAGGTCTGGATCAAGCTTTGCGGCAATTGCGCGTCTATCGTGCCGGCGCTGACGCTGCGGGCGACGGGGCCGGTCTGGAATGCCGAACTTGAGGCCATCGTTCGGGGACTAGCGGAAGAATGCGCCGCAGTCGGTCGCGCAGAAGGTGCCGAGGTTCCGCACAGCGTGGTGGAGAGCACGATTGCCAATATGCGCAACATGCAGGAAGGCGCGGTTGGTGGCTCCATTCATGCCGACCGGCTGGCCGGCAATCCGATGGAAATCGACGCTCGCAATGGCGTCATTGTCAGGCTGGGCGAAAAGCACCGCATCACCACGCCGGTCAACCGCATGCTCGTCACCCTGTTGGGCGCTGCCGGTAGCCCATGGATGAAACCTCAGGCCACCGAGGCGAGGTAGAGAAAATCACGGGTGGCGCTGGATTTTTCCGCCGCTTCCGGGGACAGTCGATCCAGGAAGCTGAGGGCCCAGTCGTCGACATTGTGCTTGCGGGCAGCTTCCATCAGCGCCTGCCAGCGTTGCTTGCGCTCGTCGAGATCCATGTCGAGCGCCATGCGCAGGGCTTCGGCCGTCTCGTCGGTGTCGAATGGATTGACCAGGAGCGCCTCGGGAAAAATCTCGGCGGCGCCGGCAAAGCGGGATAGCACCAAAACGCCGGGGTCCTCGGGGTTCTGTGAACCGACATATTCATGGGCCACCAGGTTCATGCCATCGCGCAGCGGCGTGACGAGACCCACCCGAGCGAGGCGATAGAGACCGGCCAGGCTGGGCTGGCCATAGGCGCGCTTCACATAGGTGAGGGGCTGCCAATCCGGCTCGGCAAAATGGCCCATGACGCGACCGCAGATTGCGTCGAGCGTGTCGCTGGTCTCCTGATATTCCTTGATTGTATCGCGCGACGGCGGCGCGACCTGTAACAGATGCACCGAGCGGCGCAGGCGCGCATTGTTCGCGAGCAGCTTTTCATAGGCTTCCACCCGCTGCGGCAGGCCCTTGGAATAGTCGAGCCGGTCAACGCCCAGGATCAAGCGCTGATCGCCCATGGCGCGCTTCATGCGATGCACCATCTTGGTGCCCGCCGAACTGACCGACATCCGGGCGAAGGCGTCGGGGTCCGAGCCGATGGGAAAGGCCTCGACTTCGGTGCGGCTGAAGTCGATGGCCTGTACCTTATGACCGCCAAAGGTGGAGGGGGCCTGGTGCTCGGCAAACTCGGCGAAGGCCGACACGTCGCGTTTCGCCTGCATGCCCACCAGGTCATAGCGCGAGAGATCGCGCATCAGTTCCTCATGGTGCGGGATGGCGTAAAGCGCGTCCGCGGTGGGGAAGGGGATGTGCAGGTAAAAGCCGATGCGGTTGCGGGCACCGAGCTGGCGCAGTTCGGAGGCCAGCGGGATCAGGTGGTAATCGTGGACCCACACCACATCGTCGGGCTTGAGCAATGGCAGCAGCGCCTTGGCAAACTGCTGGTTCACCCGGCGATACCCCTCATACCAATGGCTCTCGATGGTCGCGAGGTCGAGCCGAAGGTGGAAGCTGGGCCAGAGAATGGAATTGGAAAACCCCGCATAATAGGCGTGGTGGTCATCGCGGGTGAGGTCGATCTGGGCGATCCTCATGCCGTCGATATCCTCGAAACGCGCCTGTTTTGCGGGCTCGTCGGTGAGCTTGCCCGACCAGCCGAACCAGAAGCCCTCGCGTTCACTCAGCACCTTGCGCAGCGCCACGGCAAGCCCACCAGCGGCGGGACCCTTGCCGGGCGTGCGGTTCGATACAATGACGATGCGGCTCATGTGACTGGTGCCCCCGTGGCTGGTTCAACGTGCAACAAGCCGGCGGTCCGGCTCGCCTGGAAATCAGTGGGCGGTTGTATCCGCCAGGATCGGCTCTTCATCCGTCAGAGCATTGGATGCCTGTGGTCGCGCAGACATTTCGGCCAGACCCTGCAAAAGAGCATGGACCGAGGCGACGTCGGCGATGCGCATGCGGGCAATGGTCTCGCCCGACCCGAGCTTGATGCCGATGCCTCCCAATTCCTGGGCGACGCGGAAGCCGTCCTCGTCAGTGGTGTCGTCGCCGATGAAGATCGGTGTGCGGCCGGCAAAAGGTTCTTCCTGCATGAAGGCACGGAGCGCGCTGCCCTTGTCGAAGCCGGCCGGTCGCGCCTCAATGACCATCTTTCCGGGCACCAGGGTGAATTCGGGTTGGTCGGCAATGGCGGCCTGCATCGCGAGGAGGCATTCCTCCTCGAGCTCGGGCGCCTGACGAAAGTGCAGCGCGACGGCGCCATCCTTTGGTTCGAGAATCAGGTCCGGGTGTTCGGCCAGTAAGGGCGCAATGGCAGTGGCAATGGCTTGGGCAGACTGGCTGATGGTTTCATCGAGCTCCAGCATGCTGCCGTCGGCGCGGCGGCGCTGGGCGCCGTGGGCTCCGGCGACGGGCAGATGAAGCGGGGAGAGAAACCTGTCGATGTCGGCAATCTCGCGACCGGTAATGACGGCGAAGGCATGGTCAAAATCGCGTACGGCGACCTCCAGCTGGCCGGTCAGCTCGGTGGGTACTTCGACGGCATCGGGCGTTTCGGCGATCTCGACGAGCGTGCCGTCGAAATCGGTGAAAATGGCGAGCAACGGTGCCGCGCCGCCGGAATGTGCTGTCGGTTCTGACATGGCTGCCCCTTTGGTTGCATTGGTGGTCACTGCTTGCAACGCGGAGGAGTGCAAAAAGTTCGCACCACATGGCTGGTATGCGCCAGACGGCATTTATGAACGCTGGGTTAATGGGTCATTTGGCCGGAGTTCAAACCGGAATGAATAAAAGGAGGCAAGGCGGACGGGGCAAAGCTCCGGCACCAGCCAGCGTCAAGATGAGGCCTCTTCAGATCATGTCCCAGTTATTGCTCACCGCATTGTTCGCCCTGTCGATCAGTTTCCTGACCTTTGCGGCATCGTTTGCCGAGGCGCCCCGCAGCGAGATAGCCCCGGCCATCACTTCCACGAGCCACTAAGCCAGAGGAATGCCCCTGGTGCCCTTGTCTTTCTGGTAGCGTTCCGACAGCTCGCCATAGAGCGCGTTGAGGTCATCGACGCGCGCCAGCAGGCTTTCGCGATTGCTGCGGTCGAGTCCGGCAATCATGTCCTGGATGCCGTGGCTGACCCAGAAATCATTGCGCCGGTTATAGAGGTCACGTTCGGGCGAGACCGCGCCCGTTTCGGGATCGGGCACGGCATAGACGGATTTGAGGATCTGGATGTCATAAGGGATGGCGAAACTGTCGCGGCTGTCCTCGTGGCTGAACAGATAGTAGAAATTGTCAAAGCCCGACCAGGTGATGCCAGACAGGCACAGCGAGCACGGCTCGTGCGTCGCCAGAAACAGACAGTCCCTTGTGGCCGGACGCTGGTCCTCGGGCAATTCGAAGAAGCGCTTGATGGCGTGCATCTCACCATGCCAGAGCGGATTTTCCACCTCGTTATTGGTTTCGGCGATCACGACCGATAGGTCGGACTTGCGCAGGACGGCGGCGCCGAACAGTTTGTTGCCACGCTGTACCCCCTTTGCTGTAACAGGGGCGATGTCCCGCTCGATGACATCGAGAAGGCGTGAAATCAGTGCGGCCGTTTCCAAACGAGACTACTCCGTGCCAATCAGTCCGATGAGCGGGACGCCCGCCGCGTCGCGCAGGCGCAAGCCATGTTCATCGCGTTCATAGGATGCCACGGCGGCGAGCGCAGCGAAATAGCCGGCTTCCTGCCCCATCGTCACGGCGTCGCAGGCCATCCGCGTGGCGGCTGCCGGGCCAAAGGTGATGGTGCTGCCTTCGATGCTGGTCTCGGTGAAGTAGTTGTTGCAGCCGCCAAAGCCGCCGGCGCGATGATCGGGGGCGATGGACAGCGTCAGCGGGCGATCGCCACTCACCGGCCGGCCGCCGATGCTGGTGACGGTCCAGACAATGTCCACAAGATCGGCTTGAAATATGGGTGCCTCGGGCGGTGGATCGGGCAGCGGGCCAGGCTTTGGGTCTGGTGGCGGGGGGACGAAATTGACGACAATGTCCGGAACGTGCCCGGACCTGGGCGCTACCGGCACGGGAACAGGATTGTAGAATAGTACGGCGCCAGCGCTGCTGATTTCTGCCACCAGGCCATAGGCGGTGTCGGCTTCGAGAGTGTTTCGGACGTTGAGAGAAAAAGCCAGTGGCACCTGTCCCCTGGCGGGGATGCTGGCGCTGGCGCCGATAATGGGCGCTGCATTGTCCAGCTCGATCAGCGTGACACGCAACCAGGCATCGGGCGGAAGGGTGATGCGCTCGCGATAGGTCACATTGCCATTGAGCGTGATGGTTCCGGCCCAGGCTGGTGTGAGCATCAGCAGCTGTACCGCCAGGGCGCGCAAGACTGTGCGCGTTTGCATGTTCGCCTCCATCCCTTCCGAGACAAGACTACTCCAGGCGCATATTGGTTGCGAGACAGCTGAGATATTAAGGTTAGGTCCGCTGTGCGGGTGCCTCGATCAGCCATGGTGTCTCGAAGTGGTGTTCTTCGAGATTATTGCCCTCGCCGCCCCGGTCGACCACCAGATAGTCGCTCTCGCGCTCCAGTGGCGTCAGCACGCCGTGCCAGGTGTTCATGGCGATATTGACGCCCTGGCCCGGGGCAGGGCGGAAGGCGCGCAGGCGCTCCGGCATGCCGCCCTCGTCCTCGGCCACAATGACCAGCCAGGGTGCGTCCGAGAGCGGATAGAAGGCCTGGCTGCCCAGCGGGTGGCGTTCCACCAGCTTGAGCGCGAGTGGCAGCGCATAGGGCTGTCCGTGAAAAATGGAGATGAGCGGGCGCGGATGTACACCGCCCAGTTCGACCCGCGCCAGGTCGTGGTAGCGCTCGGTCATGCCGGCATTGATGGGATAGTGGTGGGCGCCGTCCCGCTCGATCACCTGCCCGAACGGAGCGAAGGCGTCGGCTGTCAAGGGCTCAACGATAATGGAACGGGCGTGGGTCATGGCTCAGAACGGTAATTTGGCGTGCCGGTTGACGTCCTTATAGAGGAGGTAGCGGAAGCGCTCGGGGCCCGCATAGCAGGCCTGGGGACAGAAGGCGCGCAGCCACATGAAGTCGCCGGCCTCGACCTCGACCCAGTCGCGATTGAGCCGATAGACCGCCTTGCCCTCGAGCACATAGAGACCATGCTCCATGACATGGGTTTCCTCGAAGGGAATGACGGCGCCCGGTTCGAGTGTGACGATATTGACGTGCATGTCGTGGCGGACATCGGCGGGATCGACAAAGCGGGTGGTGCCCCAGCTGTTGTTGGTGCCCGGCATCCAGATGATGGGTTCGTCCTGCTCGTTGGCGACGAAGGGCGCAGGAGTCTCGATGCCGTCCACTGCGTCATAGCGCTTGCGTACCCAATGGAAACGCACCGGGTCGGTGGACTTGTTTACCAGGCTCCAGGCGCATCCCGGTGGCAGGAAGGCATAGCCGCCCTCCTTGAGGAGATGGGTCTTGCCCTCCAGTGTCAGGGTTATCTGGCCCGAGGCCACGAAGAGCACGCCTTCGGCTTCCGAGTTTTCTTCCGGATGCTCGCTGCCGCCGCCGGGGAAGACTTCGACGATATATTGCGAAAAAGTCTCGGCAAAGCCGCTCAGCGGGCGAGCGATGATCCACGCCCGGCTCTCTCGCCAATGCGGCAGATAGGAAGTGACGATATCCCGCATCACGCCGTGGGGGATCAAGGCGTATGCCTCGGTGAAGGTGGCGCGGCCGGTATGGAGAGCCATCTGGCCCGGCAGGCCGGCGGGGGGAGAGGCGTAGGTAGAGGCCATGAATCGCTTCACATGATGTCGCTTCGGACTGACTCTAAAGACTTCAGGGAGATGACGCCATGGGGTGGAGCCCTCAGGCGTCAATACTCTGCTTAAGCCGGCTCAGCATGGCAGCGGCATAGGTTGCATAGGGACCAATCCAGCGTTCGTGAATGGCGTGGACGGGCAGGGCGTCGAGATGGTTCCAGCGCTCGCGGCCGCGCTTCTCCGCCACCACCAGCCCGGCCTCTTCCAAGACGCCCAGATGCTGCATGACCGTGCAGCGGTCGAGCTCGCGGAACAGGTCGCAGAGCATGCCGGTGGTGCGGGACTCGGTCTTGAGGTGATCGAGAATGCGCCGCCTTACGCGGTGGCCGAGCGCCTTGAAAATCAGGTCATCTGCGTCGTCATTTGACATGTTATAGAATTATAACATAATATGCCCTCAGTCAAGCTGAGGAGCTCTGCAATGGCGTATGAATTCACGGTCAGGGGCCGCATTTCGCGCCCAGTGCATGAGGTGTTTGAAGCGGTGGCCGACCCCAGGGAATTGTCGGCCTATTTCACCACGGGCGGGGCCAAGGGGCGGCTGGAGACGGGCGCGACGGTCACCTGGGATTTCCATGACTTTCCTGGCGCCTTCCCGGTGCAGGTGGTCGAAGTCGTGCCGGACGAAAAGATTGTCTTGACCTGGGATGCACCGCCCGATGACGATCCGGCTGGCAATTACCAGACCATTGTGACCATGGGCTTCGAGGCGCTGGAGGACGGGCGGACGCTGGTGTCCATTCATGAAGCGGGCTGGCGCGATAACGAGGCGGGCCAGAAGGCCTCTTATGGTAATTGCGAGGGCTGGACGGGCATGCTCTGCGCCATGCGCGTGTGGGTCGAGCATGGCATCAACCTGCGCGAGGGGTTCTACAAGTAGGGGCCGGTTAAGGTTACGCAATCTTCAACATTTGGCGCTATGGTCGAAGGATCATGCGTCAAGTATTGTTGAGTATCGGCGTTTCACCGCACCATTGGGTGCAGCACAACCTGCCCTGGCTGGCCGTGCTGGCGCTGGTCTTCGGGTTTGATCGCGACGACGTCGGGGCACCGGAACAGCGCCTCGACGACTGATCGACCTGATCAGGGCAATACGGCCTTCAGCCGCAGCAGCGCGATCCGTTCCACCTGAGCGCAAGCGGTTGCAAATTCCTCTTCCGCCGAACTGGCAATGCGCCGCTCGAAATTCTCAAGGATCGACGCCTTGTCGTGGTCGCGCACGGCGATGATGAAGGGGAAGCCGAATTTTTCGACATAGGCATTGTTGAGCGCGGTGAACGTGTCCCGTTCGTCATCGGTCAGGGCATCGAGGCCTGCCGACGCCTGTTCGGAGGTGGAATCGGCGGTCAGGCGCTTTGCGGCGGCAAGCTTGCCGGCGAGGTCCGGATGGGCACGGAGGACAGCTAGTCGTTCTTCGGTCGTGGCCATGCGGAACTGGGTCCTCAGAGCGAAGTGGAGGCCAATGGCCGTGTCATTGGCCGGTGCCAACTCGCTCTCCCAGGCGCGCTCGGCGATCCAGGGGGAATGCTCGAAGATCGAGCCATAGCGGTCGACGAAGGTCGCATTGTCGAGCTGGCTGGGGACGACCTCCGGCGCAATATAGGGGTGTTCGGCGGCCCAATGCTCGGCAATGGCGAGGCGGGTGGGGATCCAGACCTTGTCGAAGCCCTTGATGTAGTCCACGAATTTCCTCAGGCCCTGATAGCGTCCGGGCTGGCCGACCAGCCGGCAATGCAGGCCCAGCGACATCATCTTGGGCGCGCCTGCCTGGCCCTCGGCATAGAGGCAGTCAAAGCTGTCCTTGAGGAACTGGAAATACTCTTCGCCATTGTCGAAGCCCGGTCCGGTGACGAAGCGCATGTCATTGGTCGAGAGCGAGTAGGGAATGATGAGCTGCGGCTTCCCGCCGATGACTTTCCAATAGGGCAGGTCGTCGTCATAGGTGTCCGAAATATAGGCAAAGCCGCCATGGTCGGCGACCAGGTCGACGGTGTTGAGGCTGGACCGTCCGGTATACCAGCCTTTGGGCCGTGATCCGGTGGCGATGGTGTGCAGCCGGATCGCCTCGGCGATCTGCGCGGCTTCCTCGGCGGGCGGCATGTCCTTGTGCTGCACCCATTTGAGGCCATGGCTGGCAATTTCCCAGCCCGCCTCCTGCATGGCGGCCAACTGGGCCGGGGCGCGCATCAGCGCGGTGGCGACGCCATAGACGGTGACAGGCAGTTCGGCCTCGGTGAACAGGCGATGCAGGCGCCAGAATCCGGCGCGGGCGCCATATTCATACATGCTCTCGACATTGGCGTGGCGCTGGCCGGGCCAGGGCGCGGTCCCCAGCACGTCGACCAGGAAGGCCTCCGAGGCGGCATCGCCATGCAGGATATTGTTCTCCCCGCCCTCCTCGTAATTGAGCACGAACTGCACCGCCACATGGGCGCCGCCGGGCCAGTTGGCATGAGGCGGGGTCTGGCCGTGGCCGTGCATGTCGCGGGGGTATCGGTTCATATCGGGTCTCTGAAACGTCAAGCAGAAGACTCGATGGTAATCAGAAGCCAAGGTGGGGCGCTAGGTGTCGAACGCAGTTCTGGATGACCCGAGGCCATGCCTCAACTGTCGGGACTGCCTTGACTGGCCCTCGGGTCGAGCCCGAGGGCGGCATCGCATATTGGGCGGACTTGGGCCCTATCCTTGAGCCCCCACAACCTCTTCCAGCTTCTCCAGGAATTGCTTCCACCCGGCATGGGCGCCGCCATAGGCCTGCTTCTGCTCGGGGCGGAAGCCGGCCTGCTCGACCCGCAGATGCGTGCCGCTGGCCGTGGGGGTCAGCGTATAGGTGACGACGCTCTTGAGACCGAAAGCCGGATCATCATTATCGAAGTCCCAGGAATAGGACAGGGACCGTTCGGGCTCGATGGCCAGCACTTCGCAATCCAGTACGCCGCCCCATTCGCCGCGCAGCTTGAACTTGTGGCCCACGACTGGGCTGAAATCATTGTTCATCAGCCATTCGGAGATGAGGTGCGACTGGGTCAGCGCCTTCCAGATCTTGGCGGCCGGTTGAGCAATTTCGCGCTCGACGACGACGGCGCGGGTCTGGGTGGCGGTGGTCATGGCGAAAATTCCTACTTCTTCGCTTTTTTGGTGGCCGCGTCGCCATTGGCGATGGCCGCGGCCTTGATCAAGCCCTTGAAGGCGGCCTCGTCGATGGCTCCGCCTTCGAAAAAATCGATGGCGCGGCGGACATTGCCTTCCATGCTCGAGTTGAACAGATGATCGGGATCGTCCAGCGAGGCGCCCTTCGGGAAGGTGGTTTTCACCGCCGTCTTGTAGACCTCGCCGGTGCAGATGAGGCCATCATGCGACCAGACCGGCTTGCCCCATTTCCACTCCTCGACCACGTCGGGTAGCGCCTCATGGATAAGCCTGCGGATTTCGGCGAGTTTCTCTCCGCGCCAATCGGGCAGGGCAGCGATGCGCTGGTCGATCAATTCCGTCGGGGAGGCGCCGGTCGCCAGGCCCTCGGCGCTGTTCTTGGAAAAATTCATGGCTGGCCTTTCACATTTTCTCGCCGGGCAGCTGGCTCGCCTGCTTGATCCAGTCGGCGAACTGATCCTCGTCGATCGTGTCGCCTTCATAGATGTCGAGATAGCGCACCTTGGGCTGCTTGGAAGTGCCCGGAGGCGGTGGATCGAGCTCTGCACCATCGTGAAAGGCGACTTTCACGTATTTGCTCAGGCAGTGATAGCCGACAAAGTAGACGTCCTGCTCCAAGCCGTAAAAGGGGGTGTTCCACTTCACCGCCTTCTGGATGCCAGGAACAGTCTTTTCGATAATGGCGTCCAACTTCTTGCCCACATCGCTCTGCCAACCCGGCATGGCGGCGATATAACGCTGCACCACTTCGTCCCCGTAGCCCTTGGCGATCTGAGGATTGCCGCCGCTGAGGCGGACAATGCCATCGGGGCCAGGCTTGAGTGGCGGCCGTTTAGCCTTGCCCTCAGGCACGGTTCACCCCGGCCCGGCGACGGCCAAGATAGTGGTGGAAGAACATGAAGAGGCCCGAGAACATCAGCAGGAACAGCGGCAACAGCGGCGAGTAGGTCACGAGCGGCGGAACGCTGGCCTGGCCCATGAAGCCAATGGCAACGAAATTGGCGATGACCGTCAGGGTGAAGACTATCGATGTCCAGCGGTGGAACGGGCGGATCCAGTTCATTGGTCTATCCTTGTGAGCAAATTTTCGAGGGCGTCGAGCCGCGCTTCCCAGAAGCCGGTCATTTCCCTGGTCCAGTCGAGAAGTGGCGCCAGGGCTTCGACCCTGGCGGTGTAATGGGTTTGCCGGCCGGCATGCCGATCCTGGACCAGCCCGGCCTGCTTGAGCACGGCCAGATGCTTGGACACGGTCGGCTGGGCCACGCCGGCTATGCTGGTCAGCGTGCCCACGGTCTGTTCGCCCTGCCGGCAGAGCTGCTCGAAAATGGCGCGCCGCGTCGGGTCGGCAAGGGACCGGAACAGGGCGTCGGATGTTTCATTCATGGCAATGCATTCATCTTTGGCTATGGATTGAACCTATAGCCGAAGAGCTATGAATGTCAACGGGGTCCGGTGCCTAGATGGCGCCCGGCAGGCTGAGGCTTTCGAAATAGGCCTTGGCATGTTCATAGAAGATGGCCGGCGCCAGGTGCAGGGCGCTACCTGAGCGCACCAGGATGCCGAAGCGATTGGTGGGCAATCCGCCATCGTGGAGGGGCCGGAAGACCAGCCGGCCATCCGCGATTTCGTTCTGCGCGCCGATAGGGGTCATGATCGAGGCATAGTGGCCGCCCAGCGCCAGTTCCACCAGCAGGCGGATGGAATTGACCTCCACCAGCGGCGGGGTGATGCTGGCCGAAGATTTTAGGAAAGGCTCGATTACCTCGCGGATGGAGATTTCAGGCTTGGCCACGGCCAGCGGGTGTTCGAGGCATTGTGCCATGGTCAGATTGGAGACAGCGGCCAGAGGATGGTCGGGCGCCATGACCGCGCCGATAGACACATCGCGGCGAAAGGCAATGTCCACTTGGCGCGGCGGCTTGGCGATGAAGCCGAACCCGATGTCGATGCGCTCGTCCACCAGCCGCTCGACCACTTCGGAGGACGGGATGATCGAGACGTCGAGCGTGAGGCGCGGATAGCGCATGCCGAAATCGGTGATGAGCCTGGGGAGGAAGGACAGCCCGACACTCTCTGCAGCGGCGATACGCACCGACCCGGCACGCACCCCGCGCAGCAATTCGATTTCCGACACGGCCGCCTCCATGGGTGCAACCAGGCGGCGGGAATGGCGAAAGAGGATTTCACCGGCCGGTGAAAGGCGCAACCGGCGCTTTTCACGCAGGAACAAGGCAATGCCCAAGGCGTCTTCGAGTTGTGCGACCTGTCTCGTAACTGCAGACGAGGCAACGTTGAGCCGCCGCGCCGCTTCGCGGATGGACAAATGGGTGGCTACCGCGTTGAAATATAGCAAGGACGGCTGGTGGAAGACCCGGGCCAACAGATTGGCAGAGAGGGCGTGCTCGCGCGGGCGATCAAGCGGGATGCGGGGTTCCATAGGGCGATCCTCTGCTGCCATATCGGCATCATACTGCTCCCAATTTGAGAGTATCAAGAGCAATAGCGCGTGCTAAGGTGCTGCTCTGGGGAACGAGAATGGAGCAGCAAGCATGGCCGGCGGAGCCCTCACCACCCATGTTCTCGACACTATGCACGGCACGCCGGCGCGAGGGATGCGGCTGGAGCTGCATTATGTGCATGGCGATCACACCCACCACTTGTCCGACAGCTATACCAATGCCGATGGACGGGTTGATGCCCCCTTGCTGAGCGACGAATTTCAGCACGGCGAATATGAAATCCGCTTCCATGTGGGCCAGTATTTCGAGCGCATCGGAGCCGGGCCGGAAACGCCCTTTCTCGACGTGGTGCCGATCCGCTTCACCATTTCCGAGGACAAGCACTATCACGTGCCACTCCTGGTCAGCCCCTTCGCCTATTCGACCTATCGGGGGAGTTGAGCCATGGTCGAGGTCTCCAACGCCATCCGCTTCCTCCTCAATGGCGAGGAGATCACTCTTACCGATGTGGCGCCGGACCTGACCCTGCTCGATTGGCTGCGGCTCGACCGACGCCTGCGCGGCTCCAAGGAAGGCTGCGCCGAGGGCGATTGCGGCGCCTGCACTGTGCTGGTCGGGCGGTTGATGGGTGACGAGATCATCTACGACTCGGTCACCGCCTGCATCCGTTTCGTGGGGAGCCTGCACGGCACCCATGTGGTCACCATCGAACATCTGCGCGGCGAAAACAGCAATCTGCACCCGGTGCAGCAGGCCATGGTTGATCACCATGGCAGCCAATGCGGCTTCTGCACGCCGGGCTTTGTCATGAGCCTTTATGGTCTCTGGATGCGCAATCCCGATCCATCGCGCGCTGCCATCGAAAAGGCCTTGCAGGGCAATCTCTGCCGATGCACTGGATATGCCCCGATCATCCGTGCCGGCGAGGCCATGGGCAACTATGGTCAGCCGCAAGGCGATCCGCTGTGGGCCGAGCGCATCGCGGTCCGCGACCGGATCATGGCGATCCATGATGGGCGCCGGGTGGAAGTCGGCCAGGGCGACGCGAAGATCATCATTCCCGCTTCGCTCGATGACTTTGCCGCCGTCTATGAGGCCAATCCGGAGGCGCGGATTGTTGCCGGGTCGACCGATGTGGGCCTTTGGGTCACCAAGTTCATGCGCGCCATTGGCCCGGTGATCTTCATCGGCCATTTGCAGGAACTGAAACGCATCGCCGAAAACGCCAGCGAAGTGCGTTTCTATGCTGGCGTCTCATACTCCGAAGCCATTCCAGTGATCGCCGCCACCTTCCCGCAACTCGGCGAGTTCTGGGATCGGATTGCCGGCGAGCAAATCCGCAATATGGGCACGATTGGCGGCAATATCGCCAATGGCTCGCCCATCGGCGACACGCCACCGCCCTTTATCGCGCTCGGAGCAAAGTTGCATCTGCGCCGGGGCGAGCATCGTCGCGAAATCAAGCTCGAAGACTATTTCCTCGCCTATGGCAAACAGGACCGCCAGCAGGGTGAGTTCGTCGAGAGCGTCACCATTCCGCTGCTGCCGGCGGGCGAGAAATTTGCCACCTACAAAATTTCCAAGCGGCGCGAGGAAGATATTTCGGCGCTTTGTGGCGCGTTCCGCGTCTTCGTCAACGATGCCGGGACTTTGGGCATGGTGCGGATCGCCTTCGGTGGCATGGCGGCCACGCCCAAGCGGGCCAGGGCGGTGGAGGCGGCGCTGATCGGCAAGCCCTGGAC
This sequence comes from Devosia sp. CAU 1758, assembly GCF_054482695.1. Lineage (NCBI taxonomy): Bacteria > Pseudomonadati > Pseudomonadota > Alphaproteobacteria > Hyphomicrobiales > Devosiaceae > Devosia > Devosia sp. CAU 1758. The sequence goes on from NZ_JBTLRJ010000001.1 coordinate 549,286, forward strand.
AATGGAAACCATCGAAGCGGCCATCCCCGCCTTGGCCGAGGATTTTCAGCCCATCAGCGACATGCGCGCCTCCGCCGAATACCGGCTGCTGGCCGCGCAAAACCTGCTCAAGCGGTTTTACCTCGAAAGCCAGGGCGAAGGCGTACGTCTCAAGCGGGCGGTGGCGTGATGAACAAGCACTCCACCCCCATTTCCCTCGCCACGCTCCACACCAATACCCGCCACGACAGCGGCCCCAAGCATGTCACCGGCACGGCAGAATATATCGACGACATGATCGAGCCGGTCGGCACGATGCATGCCTATCTGGGGCTGTCGACCAGGCCGCATGCCGAGATCGTGTCGATGAATCTTGATGCAGTGCGCAAGGCGCCGGGCGTCATTGGCGTGCTGACCGCCGAGGACATACCGGGCGAGAACGACGTTTCGCCCAGCCACAAGCATGACGAGCCGATCTTTGCGGAGGGCAAGGTGCAGTTCTGGGGTCAGCCAATATTCGCGGTCATCGGGGAAACGCGCGATGCCGCTCGGCGGGCGGCGCATCTGGCAAAGATCGAATATCGGGATCTGGATTTCATCTCTGATGTCCGGGCCGCCCAGCAGGCAGGCGGCAAGTTGGTCACCGAACCGCTGAAGCTGGAAAGGGGTGAAGTCGATGCCGGCCTTGCCGCCGCGCCACGCCGGGCCAGGGGCGCCATCACCATTGGCGGACAGGATCATTTCTACCTTGAAGGGCAGATCGCCTTTGCCGTTCCGGGGGAAGACGAGGACGTCGTCGTCCATTCCTCCACCCAACATCCGAGCGAAGTGCAACTCATGGTCGCCCAGGTGCTGGGCATCCGGCACAATGCTGTCACCGTCAATGTGCGGCGCATGGGCGGCGGCTTTGGCGGCAAGGAAACCCAGGGCAATCTCTTTGCGGCGGTCGCTGCCGTGGCGGCCAAGAAGTGGAACCGCGCCTGCAAGATCCGTCCTGACCGCGACGACGACATGCAGGCCACCGGCAAGCGCCACGACTTCGTGGTCGATTATGATGTCGGCTATGACGAGAGCGGGAAGATCGTCGCCGTGGACGCCGTCTATGGCGCGCGCGGCGGTTTTTCGTCCGATCTCACCGGGCCGGTCAGCGACCGGGCACTGTTCCATGCCGACAATGCCTATTGGTATCCAGCGGTGCGCGTCCGGTCCGAGCCGCTCTATACCAACACCGTTTCAAACACGGCCTTTCGCGGCTTTGGCGGCCCTCAGGGCATGATGGCGGCGGAGCGTTGGGTGGAAGACATCGCCTATGCGCTGGGCAAGGACCCGCTCGATATCCGCAAGGCCAATTTCTACGGCACCGACACGAACAATGTGACGCCCTACCACCAGACCGTGGAGGACAATATCGTCCATCGCGTGGTGGATGAGCTGGAAGCCAGTTCGGACTACCAGTCGCGGCGCCAGGCGATCCTCGATTTCAACCGGTCCAACCCGGTGCTGAAAAAGGGCATTGCCCTGACGCCGGTAAAGTTTGGCATCTCCTTCACCGCCACCTGGTACAATCAGGCCGGGGCACTGGTACATGTCTACAAGGATGGTTCGATCCATCTCAGCCATGGCGGCACCGAGATGGGGCAGGGGCTCTATATCAAGGTCGCGCAGGTCGTCGCCGACGCCTTCGGGGTCAATCTCGATACGGTCAAGATCATGGCGACCTCGACCGGCAAGGTGCCCAATACCTCGGCCACGGCGGCGTCTTCGGGCTCCGATCTCAACGGCATGGCGGCGTTCAATGCCTGCGCCGAGATCAAGGCGCGGCTCGCCACTCATGCGGCGCAGCTCTATCAATGCGATGAGGGCGAAGTCGAGTGGGTGCAGGGCGGCATCAAGGCCGGCGAGAAGATCGTGCCTTTCGCCGAGCTGGCGGCCTCGGCCTATCTCAACCGGGTGCAGCTCTCCGCTGCGGGCTTCTACAAGACCCCGAAAATCCACTGGGACCGGGCAACCGGACGCGGGCATCCCTTCTACTATTTCGCCTATGGCGCCTCGGTCAGCGAAGTGACTATCGACACCCTGACCGGCGAGTACCTGGTCGACCGCGTCGACATCCTCCACGATGTGGGCAAGTCGCTGAATCCGGCCATCGATATCGGCCAGGTGGAAGGCGGCTTCATCCAGGGCATGGGCTGGCTCACGACCGAAGAGCTGGTGTGGGATGCCAAGGGGCAGTTGCGGACCCACGCGCCCTCCACCTACAAGATCCCGCTCGCCTCAGATGTGCCGCCCGTCTTCAAGGTCAAGCTGGCCGAATGGTCGGAGAACCGCGAGCCGACCATTGGCCGCTCCAAGGCCGTGGGTGAGCCACCCCTCATGCTGGCTATGAGCGTCGTCGAGGCGCTGGGCATGGCGGTGGCGAGCGTGGCCGGTTACGCCGTCGCCCCGCAGCTTGATACGCCGGTGACGCCCGAGCGGGTGCTGATGGGGGTCGAAAGAATGAGGGCGTCCATCCCATGACCTCCTCCTCCGCACTCGAGGTTTTCTTCGCTGCCAATCCCGACGCGATTGCCTGCGAACTGACTTCGGTGCGGGGGTCGTCGCCGCGTGAGCAGGGGACGTTCATGATCGTAGGCCAGGAGGTCATCTTCGGCACGATCGGGGGCGGCGCGCTCGAATATATGGTCATCGACCACGCCCGGCGCCTCATTGCCGAAGGCCGTGCCGAAGCCGCCATGGATGTGCCGCTTGGCCCGGAAATCGGCCAATGCTGCGGCGGGCGGGTCGGGGTCAGCCTGCGCTACGCGGATGCGGATACAAGGCGGGAATTGCTGGGGCGGACCATGGCCGAGGACGCTTCGGCGGCCCATGTCTACATCTTCGGTGCAGGCCATGTCGGGCGGGTTCTGGCGCAAATTCTCGTGCTGTTGCCAGTCAGGGTCGAGGTTATCGACACCCGACAGGAGGAGTTGGACATGCTTCCCCCCGGCATTGCGCATCGACGCGTCGCCATGCCCGAGGCGGTGGTGCGCACGGCTCCGAGGGGTAGCGCCTATGTCATCCTCACACATGATCATGCGCTCGATTTTCTCATTGCAAATGAAGCGCTTGCCCGTACGGACAGCCCTTATGTCGGCATGGTTGGGTCCAGGACCAAGCGGGCAAAATTCACCAGCTGGTTCCTGGAACAGGGTGGTGACCGCGCCGCACTTGACCGGCTTGTACTGCCTATTGGTGCGCAAGGGATTGGGGATAAACGCCCTTCGGTGATTGCGGCACTGGCGGCTGCTGAAGTTATGGTCCAGATTGGGAAACGGGAAGTTTTGATCGGGCAGATGCCCACCCCCAGTAAAGAGGGGGTGGCGAGTGGAATCTGATATGCCCAATCGGCTCGAATTGAGCGGCATCACCAAGCAGTTTCCCGGCGTTCTCGCCAATGACAACGTATCCTTTGCCGTCAAGCCGGGTGAAATCCACGCCCTTCTGGGCGAGAATGGTGCGGGCAAGTCCACCCTGGTCAAAATGATTTACGGCATCATGGCGCCAGATGCCGGCGAAATGCGATGGAATGGCGAAACGGTGGTGGTACCCAATCCCAAGGCCGCCCGAAAGCTGGGCATCGGCATGGTGTTCCAGCATTTCTCGTTGTTTGAAGCCCTCACTGTGTTCGAGAACATCGCCCTGGGCATGGATGCGAAGATACCCTCGCGAGAACTTGAGCAACGCATTCGCACCGTCATGCAGACCTATGGCTTGCTGCTCGATCCGCACCGCACAGTGGCCACGCTGTCGGTAGGGGAGCGGCAACGCATCGAAATCGTGCGCGCCCTGCTGCTCGAGCCGCAACTCCTGATCATGGATGAGCCCACCTCGGTGCTGACGCCGCAGGAGGTGGAGCAGCTGTTCACCGTGCTGCGCAAGCTTGCCTCGGAAGGCTGCTCGATCCTCTACATTTCCCACAAGCTGCATGAGATCAAGGCGCTGTGCGATACTGCGACGATCCTGCGCGGCGGTAAGCTGGTCGATACCTGTGATCCCAAGGCGGAAACCAGCCGCTCCATGGCCGAGAAGATGATCGGCACCAATCTCAAGGACATCGTCAAACCGGCCGGGCGCCGTATTGGCGAACCCAAGCTGGTGGTGGACGGGTTGCGCACCAAAAAGACCGGGCATTTCGATGTGCCCGTCGATGGGGTGACCTTTACCGTGCGGGCCGGCGAGATCCTTGGCATTGCTGGGGTGGCCGGCAATGGGCAGAATGCCTTGCTCGATGCGCTGTCGGGTGAAATCAAGGGCGAGGAGCGCGACGCCATCACCATTGATGGTCTGGGCATCGGGTTGATGGAGACCACTGAGCGGCGTCGATATGGGCTTTGCGCTGTGCCCGAGGAACGCAATGGCCATGCTGCCGTGGGCGATTTCAGTCTTTCAGACAATTCCGTACTGACCGCCCGCGACCGGTTGGGCATGGTGGTGTTGGGGCTGATCAATTCGGGCGCCGCCAAAACCTATACGGGGCGGGTCATTGCCGAATTCGCCGTCAAGACGCTGGGGCCAGCTTCGACGGCCGGATCCTTGTCGGGCGGAAACCTCCAGAAATACATCATGGGCCGGGAAATCCTGCAAAAGCCCACGGTTCTGGTGGTCAGCCAGCCGACATGGGGCGTCGACGCAGGGGCGGCAGCAGCCATTCACCAGGCCTTGGTGGACCTGGCGGCGGCCGGCTCGGCGATTGTCGTCATCAGCCAGGACCTTGATGAATTGCGGGCGCTTTCCGATACGTTGGCGGTCATCAATATGGGCCGGCTGAGCGAGGCCCGGCCGGTTGCGGATTTTAGCGTGGAGGAAATCGGCCTGTTGATGGGTGGCGTGCACGGCAAGGAGGCAGCGGCGTGATGCAGTTTCGTCTTGAAAAGCGCCGCGAGCCCTCGCGGGTCATGCTCTATACTACCCCGGTCGCGGCGGTCGTCCTGACCATGGTGATGGGCGCCATCATTTTCTCAGCGATTGGCTATGACGGCATTGGGGCGGTGCGCGAAATCTTCTTCACGCCGCTGACCAATTCGTTCAAGTGGCAGGACCTGGGGGTCAAAGCCGCGCCGCTGATCATCATCGGGGTGGGCTTGTCGATTTCCTATCGCGCCAATGTGTGGAATATCGGCGCCGAGGGGCAATACATCGTGGGTGGGCTGGCCGCGACCTGGGTGGCGCTCGCGACCCATGGCATGGGCGGCTGGTGGACGCTGCCGCTGATGATGCTGGCGGGCGTTGCGGGTGGCGCGGCTTATGCCGCCATTCCGGCACTGCTGCGCACGCGCCTCAACGTCAATGAAATCCTGACCTCGCTGATGCTTACCTATGCCTCGGTGCAACTGATCTATTATCTGGTCCGCGCGCCCTGGAAGGATCCGATGGGCATGGGCTTCCCGCAGACGCGGCGCTTTGCCAGCGAAGCGCTGCTGCCCAATATCTTCCCGGGCACCATCGTCCATGCTGGCGTGCCCATTGCCATCATCGTGGCGCTGATCGCCTGGTTCATCATGTCGCGCTCGGTATTCGGGTATCGCATGCGGGTGGTGGGCGCGGCCCCGCACGCGGCCCGCTATGGCGGGTTTTCCGAAACAAAGACCATCTGGCTGGCGCTGCTGGTCAGCGGGGGACTGGCTGGCTTTGCGGGTGCGCTTGAAGTGTCCGGGCCGTTCCAGCGCATGGTCCCCGGCTTTCCGACTAATTACGGCTTTACCGCCATCATCGTTGCCTTTCTCGGGCGGCTCAATCCGCTGGGCGTGATCTTTGCCGGTATCGTCATGGCCATCACTTTTGTGGGGGGCGAAGTGGCGCAGACCACTATCGGGCTTTCAAGTTCGGCAACCGGCGTGTTCCAGGCGATGATGCTGTTCTTCCTGCTCGCCGGCGACATCCTGGTGCGCTACCGCATCAGGCGGGTCGCCCCACAGGGGGAGGCCCGCGCATGACGATTGAACTCGTCATTGCTATCATCGTCACCGTTGTGGGCGCCTCGACCCCAATCCTGATTGCCGCTCTCGGCGAACTAGTGGTCGAGAAGTCCGGCGTGCTCAATCTGGGCGTCGAAGGGATGATGCTGGTGGGTGCGATCACCGCCTTCGTCGTGCTGTTCACCACCGGCAACCACTATCTCGCCATTCTGCTGGCCGCCGCCGCCGGGGTGGCGACGTCGCTGATCTTCGGCTTCCTGACATTGAGCCTTTCGGCCAACCAGACGGCCACCGGTCTGGCACTGACCATTTTCGGAACGGGATTTTCTGCATTGGCGGGGCAGGGCTATTCCGCCCGGCCGGTGACCCTGCTAGGCCCAATGTTTCCGGCCGAGCTGGCGACGCATCCCATCTGGCGCGTGCTGTTCGGCTATTCGGCGCTGGTGTATTTCTCCTTCGCCATGGTCGTTGCGGTGTGGTGGTTTCTCAAGAAATCCCGCGCCGGGCTGATCCTTCGAGCCGTCGGCGAGAACGACCTGTCGGCTCATTCGATCGGCTATTCGGTGGTCGGCGTGCGCTACATGGCGGTGATGTTCGGCGGTGCCATGGCGGGCATTGGCGGGGCCTGTTTCCCGCTGCTGCTGACCCCGCAATGGGCCGAGCGGATGACGGCCGGCCGCGGCTGGATTGCCGTGGCGCTGGTTGTGTTTGCATCATGGAAGCCGTTCCGGCTGCTGGCGGGCGCCTATCTCTTCGGCCTCGTCATGACCATGGAACTCTATGCCAAGGCCAGCGGCGGGCCGCTTTCGGTCATCCCCGCCGAACTCTGGGCCGCCATGCCCTATCTTGCCACCGTCGTGGTACTGGTGCTGATATCGCTGCGCCGCGACGCGTCCACCAATGCTCCGGCCTGCCTCGGCAAGCCGTTCTTGCCCAGCAATTGAGGCGGCGTGAAACGATCGTCCCAATTCACAACGAAGAGTCATTCAGGAGAAAGCCAATGACAATCAATCGTCGCACCATCCTCAAGACCGGCGTAACGGTCGCCATGCTGCCGCTGCTCGGTAGCGTCGCCCTTGCTCAGTCCGAGCCGCTCAAGGTCGGCTTCATTTACATCGGCACGATCAACGACAATGGCTGGAACTACGCGCATAACCAAGGGCGGCTCTATCTTGAAGAGCAATTGGGCGATGCGGTCGAGACCACCTATGTCGAGAACGTACCCGAAGGTCCGGATGCCGAGCGCGTGTTGCGCGAACTGGCGCAGTCGGGCCATGACCTGATCTTTGCAACCAGCTTCGGCTATGGCGACTATGTCATCAAGGTCGCCCAGCAGTTCCCGGACGTGAAGTTCGAGCATGCGACCGGCTACCAGCGTTCCGACAATGTTGCGACCTACAATGCTCGCTTCCATGAGGGCCGTGCCGTCGCCGGCACTGTTGCCGGCCATATGTCGGAAACCGGCAAGGGCGGCTACATCGGCTCCTTCCCGATCCCTGAGGTGGTGATGGGCATCAACGCCTTTACCCTTGCGGCCCGCCAGGTGAACCCTGACTTTACCATGACCCCGGTCTACATCTCGACCTGGAACGACCCGGCCAAGGAAGCCGACGCCGCCCGGGCGATGATTGATCAGGGTATCGACGTCATCACTCAGCACACGGACGGCCCCGCCGCACTGCAGGTTGCCGAGGAACGCGGCATCGTGGGCGGCTTCGGCCAGGGCGCCGACATGAGCGCCTTTGCCCCGCAGGCCCAGTTGACCTCGATCATCGACAATTGGGGTCCGCATTATGTCAAGACCGCGCAGGCGGTGATCGACGGCACCTGGGAAAGCAAGGACAGCTGGCCCGGCCTCAAGGAAGGCGAAGTGCAGATCGGGCCTTACGGACCCAAGGTTCCCGAAGACGTCAAGGCGGCTGCTGAAGCCGTACGTCAGGGTCAGATCGATGGCACGTTCAACATCTTCACCGGCCCGATCAACGACCATACCGGCGCCGAGCGCGTCCCGGCCGGCGTAACGCTCACCGATGCGGAATTGCTCAGCATGGACTGGTATGTCGAAGGCGTCATTCCGCCGGCCTGATTGGTTGGCCGATGCGATTTGAGAGGGGCGGGTTTTGGCCCGCCCTTTTTCTTCTTCCCTCGGGGAGAGGAACAGGGCGGAATACAGGATGAAGTGATGGGCGATCTGGCAATCTTCTACGAATGGGCGATGTTTGCAGCGCGCTGGCTGCATGTGGTCACGGCCATCGCCTGGATCGGTTCGTCCTTTTATTTCATCGCGCTTGACCTGGGCCTGAGAAAGACCCCGAGCCTGCCGCCGCTGGCGCATGGCGAGGAGTGGCAGGTACATGGCGGGGGCTTTTATCACATCCAGAAGTATCTGGTGGCGCCCGAATTCCTGCCCGAGCATCTGACCTGGTTCAAATGGGAGAGCTACGCGACCTGGCTATCGGGCGCCATGCTGATGGCGCTGCTCTACTATGTCGGGGCTGACCTGTTCCTGATCGACCGCAATGTTCTCGACGTGCCCAATTGGGTGGCGATTCTGCTCTCGGCCGGCTCCATCGTGCTGGGCTGGCTGCTTTATGACACGCTGTGCAAATCCCCCATCGGGCAGTCGACCACCGGGCTGATGCTGGTGTTGTTCGCGATCCTCGTCGCCATGAGCTGGGGCTATACGCAGCTGTTCACAGGCCGCGCGGCCATGCTGCATATGGGGGTGTTCACCGCCACCATCATGACCGCCAATGTGGCGATGGTCATCATCCCCAACCAGAAGATCGTGGTGGGGGATCTCAAGGCCGGGCGGGTGCCCGACGCCAAATATGGCAAGATCGCCAAGCAGCGCTCGCTGCACAACAACTACCTGACCCTCCCGGTCATCTTCTTCATGCTCTCGAGCCATTATCCGCTGGCCTTCGCCACGCAGTGGAACTGGATCATTGCCAGTCTGATCTTCCTCGTCGGCGTGGTCATCCGACACTATTTCAACACCCGCCACGCGCGGAAGGGCAATCCGCACTGGACCTGGGCCATCGCTGTGATCCTGATGCTGGTTATCGCCTGGCTTTCGACCTCACCCAGATTGCCGGTGGAGAACCTGGCCACCGCGACGGGCGAAAAATTCATGGCGACTGAGCATTTCGCCTCTGCGAGCCTGACGGTGCAAACCCGCTGCGCCATGTGCCATACAGCCGAGCCGGTATGGGAAGGGGTCTACCAGGCGCCCAAGAATGTCATTCTCGACAATGATGTCGCCATTGCCAACCACGCCCATGAAATCGCCATGCAGGCCGGCTGGAGCCACGCCATGCCGCCGGGCAATGTCACCGAGATGACTGCGGCCGAGCGGGCCCTGCTGGTCGAGTGGTATCGCGAAGGGTCCGGCTCATGAGTCGCACAATCCTGCGCGGGCGAGTGCTGAGTTTTCATCGCGCCCCACAGGGCATCGACGATGCAGAGAGCTACCTCTATCTCGAAGACGGGGCCGTTAGTATTGAGGACGGGCTGGTCGTCGACGTCGGTGATTTCGCGACCATCAATACCGCCGACGCAGTTATCATCGACCACCGGCCCAATCTGATCCTGCCTGGTTTCATCGACCCGCACCTGCATTATGTGCAGAGCCAGATGATGGCCGCTTATGCCGGTTCGCTGCTCGAATGGCTCAATACCTATACCTTCATCGAAGAACAGAAATTCTCCCAGCAGGGGCATGCCGATGCGGTGGCAGTAGATTTCTACGACGCACTGATCCGGCATGGCACGACGACAGCCGTGGCCTATTGTTCAAGTCATCCGCGCAGCGTCGATGCCTTTTTCGCCGAAGCGCAGCGGCGCAACATGCTGATGGTCGGCGGCAAGGTGATGATGGATCGCAATGCACCCGAGGGGCTCTGCGATACGGCGCAGTCGAGCTACGACGACACCAAGGCGCTGATTGCGCGTTGGCATGGGCGGGGACGGGCGCTCTATGCCATCTCGCCGCGCTTTGCCATTACCTCGACGCCAGAGCAGATGTCGGCGGCGCAGGCGCTGGTGACCGAGCATCCCGATTGCCATGTGCAGACCCATCTCAGCGAGAACGACGCCGAGATCACCTATTCCATGGAGCTTTATCCCGGCGCGAAGGACTATACAGGGATCTACGAGGATTATGGGCTGCTGGGCCGCAAGACGCTGCTCGGACATTGCATTCATCTCAATCACCGCGAGACGGCAGTGCTGGCAGAGACCGGTTCGGTGGCGGTGTTCTGCCCGACATCGAACCTCTTTCTTGGCTCGGGCCTTTTCGACCGCGAGCGGCTGATGAGCAACGGAGTGCGCGTCGGGATTGCTACCGATATTGGCGGGGGCACCAGCGTTTCCATGCTGCGCACGTTGGACGAGGGCTACAAGGTATTGCAACTGAGGGGCCAGCGGCTCAATCCGTTCGCCTCCTTCCACATGGCAACCCGCGGCAATGCCGAGGCGCTGGGGCTGGAACAGAAAATTGGGTCGATAGCCCCCGGTCACGCGGCCGATCTCATCATTCTCGATGCCGGCGCGACCCCGACCATGCGCATGCGCAGGGCGACGGTCGAGACGCTGGCCGAGGAACTGTTCCTGCTCCAGACGCTTGGCGATGACCGCGCGGTGGCGGAGGTCTATGTGGCCGGCGCAAGGGCGAAGTCCACTTTGGTCGGGTTGTGAACCCGGTGGGCTTTGGCCTACACCTTGCACACGTTCCCTTCTAGAGAGCCCCAACATGACCGACTATCTGACGAAATCCGGCCTGTCTGTGCACCCCCTTCTTGTCGACTTTGTCGAAAAGGAAGCGCTGCCGGGGCTGGCGGTATCGGCAGATCAGTTTTGGGATGGCCTGGCGGGCCTGATGCGCGAGCATGTGCCGACCAATGCGCGGCTGCTGGCCAAGCGCGACGATCTCCAGGCCAGGATCGATGACTGGCATCGCAAATATGGCCCAGTGGCGAACAATCCGCAGGGCTACGAATTCTTTCTCAAGGACATCGGGTACCTAGTCGACGAGCCCGCGGATTTCAGCATCGAAACCGACAGGCTCGACCCGGAAATTTCCACCGTTTGCGGGCCACAGCTGGTGGTGCCGGTCTCCAATGCCCGCTATGCGCTCAACGCCGCCAATGCCCGCTGGGGCAGCCTTTATGATGCGCTCTACGGCACCGATGTGATTGGTCGCGATGGCGATCTGGCGCCGGCCAAGGGCTATAATCCGGCCCGCGGCGCGGCCGTGGTGGCGCGAGCGGCAGCTTTTCTCGACCAAGCCTTTCCGCTTTCGACAGGCAGCCATGCCGACGTCACAGCTTATGTGGTGGCCGAGCAGGCGGGCCTGGCCAATTTCGTCATCGATACCAAGAATGGGCCTGCAACGCTCAAGGACGGCGCGGCTTTCGTTGGCTATTCCGGCGAGGGCGGCAAGGCCGAGATCGTGCTGCGCCACAACGGCCTGCATGCGGTGCTGTTGATCGATCCGACCAGCGCCATCGGCGCGACCCATGCGGCAGGGCTCAGCGATGTCCTGGTCGAGGCGGCGCTGACCACGATCCAGGACTGCGAGGATTCCGTGGCCGCTGTCGACGCCGAGGACAAGGTCGGGGTCTATCGCAACTGGCTGGGGCTAATGACCGGCACGCTGGCGGACACGTTCGAAAAGGGCGGCAAAACCGTCACCCGTACACTCAAGGCCGACCGGGACTACAATGGCGCCGACGGCAAGCCGCTGGTGCTCAAGGGCCGCTCGCTGCTGCTGGTGCGCAATGTGGGTCACCTTATGACCACCGACGCGGTGCTGCACGATGGCAAGCCTGTGGGCGAAGGTCTGATGGATGCCGCCCTCACGGCCCTTTGTGCGCTGCACGACAAGGGCGGAAATTCGCGCCATGGCTCGATCTATGTGGTGAAGCCCAAGATGCATGGGCCGGAAGAGGTGGGTTTTGCCTGCGCCATCTTCGCCTCGGTCGAAGGGTTCCTGGGCCTCAAGCCCAACACCATCAAAATCGGCATCATGGACGAGGAGCGGCGCACATCGGCCAATCTCAAGGCGGCGATCTACGAGGCGCGCCATCGCGTCTTCTTCATCAATACCGGCTTCCTCGATCGCACGGGCGATGAAATCCACACCTCGATGGAAGCGGGCGCCGTGCTGCGCAAGGACGAGATCAAGTCCGAAAAGTGGATCCATTCCTACGAGGATCGCAATGTGCTGATCGGCCTTAGCTGCGGGTTCTCCGGCAAGGCGCAGATCGGCAAGGGCATGTGGGCGCGGCCCGACGACATGGCAGCGATGATGGAGGCCAAGATCGGCCATCCCAATGCCGGCGCCAATACCGCCTGGGTGCCTTCGCCCACTGCGGCGACGCTGCATGCGCTGCATTATCACCAGGTCGACGTGTTCGAGGCGCAGAAGCGCCGGCACAACCAGGCCGTGCCGCAATTGAGCGACCTGTTCTCCATGCCGGTGCAGGTGCCCTATTCGCTCAGCCGCGAAGAGATCACCCGCGAGCTGGAAAACAATGCGCAGGGCATCCTGGGCTATGTGGTGCGCTGGGTGCAGCAGGGCGTGGGCTGCTCCAAGGTGCCCGACATCAACAATGTGGGGCTGATGGAAGACCGCGCCACCTGCCGCATTTCCTCGCAGGCCGTTGCCAATTGGCTCCGGCATGGCCTCGTCAGCCGCGACGACGTGACGACGGTATTCGAACGCATGGCGGGCGTCGTGGACGAGCAGAATGCCGGTGATCCGCTCTATCGGCCGATGTCCGACAATTTCCAGTCCGTCGCGTTTCAGGCCGCATTGGACCTTGCGCTGCGTGGCGCCGACCAGCCCTCGGGCTATACCGAGCCGCTGCTGCATGCGGCCCGGCGCAAGGTGAAGGCACGGACCGGAAACTAGCGTCTCCAACTTTTCTCAAATGGCCGGTCGCACTCGATAGAGCACCCTCCCCTTGACGGGGAGGGTTGGGGAGGGGTGGTTCCGCCCCGGGCACCCAGTGCGTGCACACCCCAACCCATCGTCCCCCGTCAAGGGGGAGGTGTCGCGCCGGTGGGTGTGGAAACATCCGCGCTCCGCTTCACCTTCACTCGCAGGTGAAGCTTTCATGGCTGGCTTCATCGCCGCCAGTATAGCGGGCAATGGCCGGATAGGGACAGAGCTTGCGGGTGATGCCGATCATCTCGGGGACATATTGGTTGTCCGGCGTGACTTCGGCCACCAGATGGCTCGGTGCGGAACCGTTCTCGACCCAGTCCACCAGGGCGTTGAAGGCGTCGAACTTGTCGGTTGCCGGGCTGCCGGGCCCATGGCCCATGCCGGGCACCGTGTAGAGCATCGCAAAGTCCTCGGCATTGCCGCCATTATTGGTGTCGAGCTTTTTGTACCAGTTGATGGTGTCCATCACCGAGAAGACCGGGTCGCTCATACCGTGGAAGACGATCATCTTGCCGCCGGCCTCACGGAATTCCGCTAGTTCGGGATTTTCCATATCGGTGGGGGTCATGAACTCGACCGGCGACTCGGTGAAGGTGGCGTCAGTTGCCGTGACTGTCGCATCAGTGTCGAAGTCGTAATCGAGCAGGAACTGCAACAGCGAGCTTGGATCGCCGCCGACTTCGACTGGCGGATTGGAAAAGACCATGGCCAGCGAAGATGCTCCCATGGTGGCGATCAGCGGGAGATTGTCCCAGGGCGGAATGGGGCTTTCGAGCTTCCAGAAGCGCCAGTCGCCGGTGGCGATGCCACGATCCCAGGCCCAGTTTGTGTATAGCGCTTCACCCTTGGAATTGGTCGGACCGGCATGGATGCGCCGAAGGGCTTCGACCTGTTCGGGGCTGATGCACTGGTTGGTCGTGCCGGCCGCGCAGGCCAGGCTGGAGATGTCGAAGGTTGCCTGGCAGGCCGGGCTGTCGGCAATGATGCCGTCTTCGAGACCATCCAGGCCATCACAGGCAGCGACGATAGCGTCGCCGACGATTTGCAGGTCCTGGGGCGTGAACGCCTTGCGGACATCACCATTGACGGCGTGGAAGCTCTGGACGTCCCAGGCGTGCTGCACGGCGGCGCGAGGCAGGTTGAAGCCGGGATAACCGGCGAGGATGCCGTCGAAGGCCTCGGGCGAGCGGGTGGCCTGCACCATGGCATGGCGCCCGCCATTGGAGCCGCCGACACCGTAGCTATAGGCGATCTCGTCGCCGTAATAGGCTTCGACCATGCCGGTGGCGACGGGATTGAGCTTCATCACCGCGCCATAGCCATAGTCGCTGCGGGCCTCGGGATCGAAGCCGAACTTGGCGCCGGCGGCGAGGCCGGCATCGGGCTGGGCGGCGCCATCATGGCCGGCATCGCTGGAGACCACGGCATAGCCGCGCGCCAGTGCCGAGTCGGCGGGATCGGCGTTGAGCAGATTGCCCATGGCCGGAACCACGGACCCGTCATTGCCACCATTGAACTGATGCACAAACCGGCCGTTCCAGTCGTTCGGCAGGCGCATTTCGAAGCTGATCCTGTAGGTGTTGCCGTCAATGCCGGTGCGTTCGCCAACATGGCCCCGCACGAGGCAATGGGCGACGGGCGCGTTCTCGCCCAAAGCTTCGGCCAGTGCCTCGGTGACGACGAGGCCCTCGACCCCGAAGTCATGCGTGGCGACGTCAGCGCAGTCGAGCGCCTGCGCCTGTGCCGCGCCGGCCCATGAGGCCGCCGCCAGCATCGCGCCCAGCGCGACGGAATTCCGCCATCCTGATTTCATCTCATCCTCCCAATGCATCTGTGATGCCCGGATATGGTTATGCAGAATAACAAAATAGGCAAGGGCACTGGTGTGATGTGAGGCTGTCTTGCGACGACGTGCCCTCTCTGTCGACAAAACGCGAACCCGTTCAACGGGCTAGGCTTTATCGATTTAGCAATGGGCTTGGCCAAGGCTGTGGAAAATTTTTCCGGCCGAGATTTGAGGCACGTTCGTCAATCCAACGCGTATGTCGGCAGGGTGATCGTGGAGCCGGACTGGAGGATTTCGACGTCATTGGCGCGCATTGTCGTGGCGGTGTTAATTGGCTCGCCGGTGCCCATGTTACGCGCATAACGCGGGTGGGCTCCTGAGGCGATCAGCAGCCTCAGGCGATGCCCGGGCAGGAAGCCGTGGGCCGTCGCATGAAGCGGGATGGAAAGGCTCCAACTGCCATCGATTTCGGTCGGGTTGTCGGGGGTCACACGCGTAAAGCCATCGCAGATGTTGCGCGAAAAGCCATCCGGTCCCACGTCGCAGAGTCGCACGAAGAAATCGACATCGGGCAGGCTGGCGCGCGCTTTCAACGTGACCATGCATTGCCCGATAATGGTCACCTCGCTTGTGAGGACCCGGCTGGTATAGGTGAGCACATCTAGGCGCGCCTCGAGCGGAGCATTGTCCACCGCGCCGGCGCCGGTAAAGGCGAAGATGGCGCCGCCCAGGTTCGGCGTCGGGTCGGCAGGGTCATAGCGATAGGTGTCGCTGCCGGTTCCGGCGGAGCCGTGGTCCACAAGATTACCATTGGCGGCCAGCATCCAGGTCTGCGGTGCGGCGACGCCGGGCGGATAGGTGTCGAATTCGTGCCAGGCATTGCGCCCCGAAACATGAAGGCGCACAGGTCGCGCTCGCAGGCCGGAACGGTCGCCCATCAGCCAGGCGCGCATCCAGGCCAGCGTCTCGCGCAGATTGTCGCGCTGCAATTCCTCGGCAATGTGGAACCAGGTGCCGATAGTGAGGTAGGGCCGATGGCCCAGCGCGACCAGCCGCTGATAATCGGCCAGCAGGGGGTCGAGCATGAAATCGTACCAGCCGGAAATGAAATGTACCGGTGGGGTGCTCTCGCTCAGGCGGTGCCGATGGTCGAGGTCGGCCCAGAAATCATCATTGCCGATGGCATGTTCGAACCAGTGCCGCCAGAAACCGATTTCGTGGCCGACCACGGCCTTGTCGGCCTCGATCAGCGGCAAGACGGCGGCTGCTCTCTCGGTGCGGCGCTCGATATCGCCCGAAAACATGCGGGCCGCCGTCGCCAGCGTCCGGCTTCGCAACCCCTCCACCACCTGCACCCAGGAAAGCCAGAGATTGAGGTGGAAGGCGCCCGAGGGGAACACCACAGGCCGGAAGTTCGTCGTGGTCACCTTGGTGGCCATTGCCGCGGTGGGGGGCAGGGCGTCGCAGATGGCCCATTGGGCATATCCGAGATAGCTCGGCCCGGTCAGGCCGATCCGTTCATCAAACCACTCCTGGGTCCTGATCCAGTCCAGGGTCGCCAGGCCGTCGGCGCGCTCATTGGCAAAGGGATCGAACTCCCCACCTGAGCGCTCGGTACCCCTACAGGCTTGAATCACCACATGAAACCCGCGCTCGGCATAGGCCTCCGCAATCGGCGCAAACCCCCGCCTTCCATAAGGAAGCCGCATCAATATGGTCGGATGAGGCCCCGGCGAATCCGGCGCATAATGGTCGGTTTTCAGCACCACCCCATCGGCCATGATCACCGGAATGCTGCGTTTCCGGCGCACGCCATTGAGCCGCGGCGGCAGGTCTTCCACCCAGGCCAGATAGAGCGAAGAAAGGCTCATGACGGGGTTGGCCTCGAACTGTCTTGCGATCTGGTGGGTGAGGGGAAACGCATCATGATCCTTCTGGCCTGGCCGAAGTGGCGCGCGCCGAGTCTGATCCAGTGGCATTGTCCTGCCAAGGGGTTTGCCTGTAAGTGAGTGTGGCCACCAGCACGCGCGACATTGCCGACCGCGCTGGCGTCTCGGAAGCCGGGAACTTTCGGCACTTTCCTAGCAAGACGGATCTCCTGGTGCGCATCGTCAAGCCGTTGGCCGGACGGATCGTCGTGCCAACGGGGCTGGATCAGCTGCCGAGATCGAGACCGTGACCGGCCTTCTGGCCCGGGGCCTGGCAACGGACTGATCAGTTGACGAAGTCGAATTTGTCGACGTCGAACAGGCCTTGGTCGGTCATCTTGAGATGCGGGATCACCGGCAGAGCGAGGAATGCCACCTGCAGAAATGGCTCGGGCAGGACGCAGTCGAGCGCTTTGGCGGCGTCGCGCAGATGGTCGAGATCGCGGGCTACCGCCTCGAAGCCTTTCAGGCTCATCAGTCCGGCAATGGGCAGGGCCAGTTCCGCCGTGACTTCGCCGCCATCGGCAACCGCGAAGCCGCCGCCCAGCTCGATCAATCGGTTGACTGCCACGGCCATGTCGGCGTCGCTCGTGCCGACAACGGTGATGTTGTGGCTGTCATGCCCTACCGAGGAGGCGATGGCGCCGCGCTTCAATCCGAAGCCGGTGACGAAGCTGCGGCCGATATTGCCATTTTTGCCGTGCCGCTCGATGACGACGACCTTGATGACGTCAGCGTCGAGATCGGGTTGCAGGCCCTGTTCGGTGACGGCGAGGGATGCCTCCTCGCGGAAGGTGAGGATGAGGCCGGGCCGCACGCCGATCACGGGCACGCGGTTCTGGCCTGGTCGAGGAGCGGTGATGAAAGCCTCGGCGGTGACAGGCTTGGCCTTGACGGAATGAAGGCCGACCGGCTCGACATGGCCTCGCGTATCGAAAAGTTCGGGCGTGACCAGGCGCCCGCCGGCGATCACGTCGGTAACCTGGCAATTCTCAAGGCTGTCCAGAATGGCAATATCGGCGCGCCAGCCTGGGCCGATCAGGCCGCGATCCTTGAGGCCAAAGATGCGGGCAGCCGAGTGGCTGGCGGCGCGATAGACGTGGTGCAATGGCCGCCCCATGGCGATCAGCCGGCGGATGGAGCTGTCGAGATGGCCTTCCTCGGCGATGTCGAGAGGGTTGCGGTCGTCAGTGCAGAGGGCGACGAAGCTCGACGTGTTTTCGTCGAGAATTTCGGCGAGGGCCTGAAGATCTTTCGAAACCGAGCCTTCGCGAATGAGGATGGCCATGCCCTTTGCGAGCTTTTCACGCGCCTCGGCGGCGCTGGTGGCTTCATGGTCGGTGCGGATGCCGGCGGCGAGGTACCCGTTGAGCGCTTCGCCACGCAACAACGGCGCATGGCCATCGATATGGCCGTCCTGGAAGGCGACGAGCTTGGCTATGATTCCCGGATCGGCATTGAGCACGCCGGGGAAATTCATCATCTCGGCCAGGCCCACTACCTTGGGATGGGAGCGGAATGGCAGAAGGTCGTCGATTTCCAGTTGCGCGCCCGCCGTTTCGAACGGGGTCGCGGGGACGCAGGACGAGAGATTGACCCGCACGTCCATGATGGTGCGCTCAGCACTGTCGAGGAAATAGCGAATGCCCTCCGCGCCCAGCACATTGGCGATTTCATGCGGGTCACAGAGCGCTGTGGTAACGCCATAGGGTAGCACGCAGCGGTCGAACTCGAGCGGGGTAACCAGCGAGGACTCGATATGGAGATGGGTGTCGATGAAGCCAGGCACGGCAAAGCGGCCGGCGCCGTCGATGATCTGCGCGCCTTCGAAGCGGGCATGAGTGCCCACAATGCGGTCGGCGACGATAGCGATGTCGGTGATGGTTACAGCGCCGGTGATGACATCGAGCAGCCCGATATCGCGGATGACGAGGTCTGCCGGGGCCTTGCTTTGCCCGGCCATGATCATGCGGGTGAGCAGGGCAGGACTGGTCATGATGTTGTTCTCTTTATTGGTCATGTCGAAAAGTCAGCCTGCGGACCTGCCCCGTCAAGCCCTTGTGCTTGCATGGTAAGGAACCGGCGGCGCCCGGGCCACGTTGGTTCTGATACGGCAACAAGGAGCGTCTGATGGAAACCTATGATCCGAACAAGAACAAGACCGAGGTGCGGCAGGCCAATCCGCGACGGATGAACCTGCGCGTGCTGATTTTCTCGCTGATCGGTATTGTGGTGCTGTTCGCCGTTATCTACCTGGTCTTCGGTATGATGCAGCCGGCACCAGCATAACCGATGGGGAACCTGGGATGGGCCCGGGGGTTCTTTCCCCAGCGTCACTTCACCGGGCAGGCATCATGGACATTGGCAATAGTCTTGGTTGGGTGGACACCCATCTTCCGGCGCACATCATCGCGATCCGGCTGGTCATTGCGGCCGTGCTTGGGGGACTGATCGGCGTCGAGCGGGAGATGAATACTGCCGAGGCGGGACTGCGGACGCATATCCTGGTGTCGGTCGCCGCGGCCCTCTTCACCATCCTTGCCTTTGAAATTTTCCACACCCTCGATATCGGACCTCAGGGGCCGCAAGCCGACCCGATCCGTGCAGTGGAGGCGGTTACGGCGGGCATAGCGTTTCTCGGCGCTGGCGCGATCTTTCGCAGCGGAGCGGGTGTTCAGGGGCTGACGACCGGGGCGGGAATGTGGCTTGCCGGTGCGGTGGGCGTCGCAACTTCGCTCGGCTATTACCTGGTTGCGGCTGGCGTGGCATTGTTGGCGGTACTGGTTATGGCGGCCCTGCGCGCCCTTGCGCACGGCGTCATTCGCGGCCGCGAGGACAAGAATGGCGGCGAGCCCGTGTAGGGCCGCGGGGAGAAGCAAACAGGCGTGCCAGGCAGCGCTGAGGGACCGCGCCACCGACGTTATGCTTCTCCCCCCGGTACGGACACGACCGGGAGGTGTCGTATCCGTGCCCGTGAGCGAGACCCCGCAAGCAGGATCACCGCTAGAGGATCGACGGTGGTGCAGACCGCCGACCTTTTCGAACGGCGGAGAGGAACACTTGGGAATGCAGGCCGGCCCGAGGACCAACGCGCAGCATTACTCTCCGCCAATCGGCATGTAACCTGTGGACGCAGGAGTCACATGCCAACCGCATCCAGGCGCTGATTGCGCGCCCAGAAACTGACTATGGCCGCCGCCTCATGCCGATAGGCATCGAGTTCGGCCTGCCGAAAAAATACCGCCGCAGCACCTGCTTCATGCAGTGCCTGGCGACCGACCCGGTCCGTGGTCTGCGTCATGACGGCAATGGGGATACCCTTTTGCCGGAGCAGAGCCTGGTTGCGAGCGATGAACTCAAGGTTCGCGCCGCTATGGGCCTTCAGGTCAACGATCACCATGCCTGGCCATTCGCGGCTCGTGTCTGCCAGCGTCGCTGCCAGAAAGGCCTCGCCGGATGCAGTCGAACTGAAATGCCTGACTTCCGGAGCGCCATGGGCCAGCAACATGCGGGTCAGCAGGTGCGCCGAATGCCCGTCATCATCAATCAACGCGATGAAAGGCGTATCGTCTGAAACAACGTTCAATAGTCACCTCATCCCCGTGCCGCACGGGGTCCGAACACAACAAAACGCCATCGCTGTCCGAAAGCCGTATTCGCTCGGGCAGAGTGGTTTATACGGTTTGTAGAACACGCCCGGCGGGGCCTGACCGCTCGGGAAACATGTCGAGTTCGTGACATCGACAGGGCGGCATATGATTGAAGTCGCGCCGCGAGGGGAGGCAAAACAGGGTAAAACAGGGGTAAGCGGCCCTTGTATTTTACATGTAAAGAAGCGCAAACTACCCTAAGTGGCGGGAGTTTGAGTGTGTTGGACGGCGATGCTGACACGGAGGGAGTAAATCAGGCATTGGCGCGCGTGCTGGCCTGGCCGGACATCGCCCGCTCGCCTCAGTTGGCAAACTTCCTGAGCTATATCGTCGAGCGCCGGCTTGTCGGGGATGCCCAATCGATCAAGGCCTATTCCATCGCCGTGGATGTTTTCGGTCGCTCCCCGGACTTCGATCCGCAGGCCGATCCCATTGTGCGGGTGCAGGCGCGCCGGCTGAGGGGGCTGCTCGACCAGTACTATCGGGGTCCCGGCAGTGACGATCCGCTACGCATCGAGTTGCCGATCGGCCGCTATGTCCCTGATTTTGTCGACTCGGCGACGGAGCCGTCGGATAAGCCCACCGGCCGTGAGCTCAGTGTTATTGCTCCTCCGGTGTCCCATAAACATCCGCGTGGCCATGTCACGATATCCTGGTTCGTGCTGCTGGTGCTGGCCCTTGGCGCGACGGCCATCACCTATTCACTGGCGACATTGGGTCCGCGTCTGGAGCGGCAGGTGGTTGCTGCGGGAGCGATCCAGATGCCGCTGCTGCGGATCATGGAGTTCCAGAACCTTACCGGCGACCTGTCCCTGACACCCTCCATCGCCGCCCTCGCAGTTGAACTTGTTTCCGATTTCGAACAGGTGCTGCTTGTGGACACAGTCTTCAGTGGTCGCGGCAGCGTCACTGCGGAGACCGATCGACAGGATGACTTCCTACTCACAGGCATTGTGCGCAACAGCAGTGCCAAGACTGGAGAGTTCCAGTTCAACGCCATCCTGACCGATACGATCGACAACAATGTCGTCTGGAATTGGTCGGCCGACATTCCACGCGATCAGATTGCAAGGCGTGGAGGGATAGATTTTATCTCGCAGGAGCTCATTCTGAGATTGGGTGGGCCCCGCGGTCCTCTGCATGAGAGGGCAAGGGATTTCCTGGACAGGACCGACATAACCGGCCAGGAGAACCCCTATCTGTGTGGCGTGCTGTTCGGAGCATACCGGGCGGCCCCCACCACGGGCAATACCTTGCGACTGAACTCCTGCCTGAGGGCCTTGCCTGCGGCAGATCAGGCCAACGGCAATGTCATCGCCGCGCGGGCCAGCCTGCTGGCCGAGGCGCCGCTTGATGGGGCATGGAACAGCGAGCAGCAGATCGAGCGGTATCGTGAGGCAGAGGCGCTTCTTGCCGAGGCGTTGCGCATTGCTCCAACGAGCAGTTTCGTCTGGGAACAACAGGCCCGCGTGCATGAAGCCATGGGTCTGCATGAGGAGGCCGAGTCTGCATATGGAACGGCGCTGCAACTCAGCACCGCAAATATCGACGCCACGGCTGCCCATGCGCGTCATCTGGCGCTGATTGGGCGGTTGGACCAAGCCATTCCACTGGCGCAGCGGGCGATCATCGCAGTGCCTCCGCTCGAGGTTCCCGACTGGTTCAATTGCGTCCCGGCCATGGCGGCGCTGGAAAACAACATGTTCCAGCGCGCGCAGCGCCTCGCTCAGGAATGCGGGCAGGTGGACACCGAGCTGGGTCCGATCCTCTCCATTCTCATTGCTCAGGGCGCCGGGGATGTGGCGGCGGTAGGGCAGGTGTTGCCCAGGATCCTTGAAGTGCCGACTTTTCGCAGTAGCGGCATCATGACCCGGCTGCAGCGCCGCATGACCGATCAGGCTCTGCTGGGGCAGATTGAGCTCACCCTACTCAAGGTCGGGGTCCCCGAAAAAAGCCTTGTCGGCCCTTACTGAGCCGTGTGCTGCGCGCAGCATCGCTAGCGCACAAGCCACGCCTCACGCGCCGGTTGGGAAATGTGTTCGGCACAATTCGACAAAGCGAGTGCCGCGCTCCTCGAAATTCTTGAACTGGTTGTAGGACGGGGCGCCGGGGGAGAGGATCACCGTATCGAAACGGTCCCGTTGACCGGCCAGCGAAGCGACAGCTGTCTCCAGATCGGGTGCCTCAATGACGAGAATGTCCTTGGCGATGGCGTTGGTGGCGCGCGCCAGCCGTTCGCCGGTGACCGGCAGGGTGACCAGCGTCGTGACGCCGCGCTGGGCCAGAAGCGATGCCAGTTCGGCATAGTCCTGCTCGCGCTCGTGGCCGCCGGCAATCAGGGCGATGCGGCGGCCCGGATAGGCGGCCAGTGCGGCCTTGGTGGCCTCGGGCGTGGTCGAGATGGAATCGTTGACGATGGTCACTGCGCCGATCCGATGTTCTTCAAGGCGGTGGGGCAGGGGGCGGAAGGCCGTGATACCCTGGAGGATGCCGTCAAGGGTGCCACCGACGCCCAGGGTGATCTGGGCAGCGAGCAGGGCATTGTCGAGATTGTGGGCGCCGCGCAGGCGCGAACGCGCAACCGCACTTTCGATGGCTAAGGCTGTCTCTGGCGCCAGGACCGGCAGCAGGCGGCGATGGTCGCGAACCGCCTTTGCGACCATCGCATTGCCGCGCGCCGTGGCGCCCAGAGCCACCGCAAAGTCGCCGTCCCGGTCGATTAGATGCAGCTTGTCGGCGTAGTAGCGCTCGACCGACCCATGCCAGTCGACATGTTCGGGATAGAGATTGGTCAGTGCCGCGACGTCGGGCAGGAAATTCATGTCGGCCGTCTGGTAGCTGGAGAGTTCGAAGACCACGACCGGATGCTTGTCGGCAATGTCGAGCGGGGCTAGCCCGACATTGCCGGCGAGGCCCGCATTGATGCCGGAGCGGGCCAGCATCAGATGGGTCAGTGTGGCGGTAGTCGACTTGCCCTTGGTGCCGGTGATGGCGATGACGGTCCGGTTATGCCGAAAGGCGGCGCCCCAGAGATTGAGGTTGGAGGTGACCGGAATGCCGGCGGCACGAGCCAACTCGAGAACCGGCTTGTAACGCGAAACGCCCGGGCTCTTGACGATTGCGCCGAAGCGATGGGCCGCGATGGCGGCGGGCAGGTTGGCCACGGCGATCTGCTCGGTCTCGGGAATGTCGGCGGTGCCGCTGTCAACCGTCACAAAAACCATGAGATCCGGCTGGCGCGCCTTGAGAAAGGCGCGGGTCGAGAGGGCCTCGCGCCCGGCGCCATAGAGCAGGACCGGCTCTTCAAACCGCATAGGCTGCCACCTTGGCGGCGAGCGCGGGGGGAATGTGATGGTCGTGGCTGTCGGTCAGGCATTCCGCCATGGCCCTTTGCAGCTTCTCCTCGCCATACTGGTTAAAGAGGTCCGCCTTGACGCTGCGCACGATGGCATCCTCATGCCAGTCGGCATGGCGGGTAAGGGTGTAGAAACAGGCGGCGGCTTCCAGGATTTCGCCCACGCATTCCCAGGGCTTCTGGCCGGTCAGCCCCGCCAGTTCGCGGAAGGATTGTTCATTGGCCGGCGTATCGAGCAGGTTCTTGCCGAAAATGCGCAGCAGGCGATCCTTGGCCATGAAGGGGGCAAAGATCAGGAAGACGAAATGGCATTTCGGGCACTCGCCGCACCATAAATGCCCGTCATTGCCGGTGAGACGGAAATTGCGGTTGCAGCTGGAAAAGACCGCGTCGAACTTGCTCTCCTTGGTAAAAAGCGAGGCGATGCGTGCCTCCGAATAGGGACGGAGCAGGGAGAAATATTTCAGCGCGCCGCCGGTGGCATTGGCGAGCGTATCGGCGATCAGCAGTTCGAAGCCCAGCGACTTGGAATATTGGTGATTGGTCTCGCGCCCGTCGAACACCACATTGCCCTCGCTGGCCGAGCGCTCATTGGAGAGCACAATCTGGTCATAGCCAAAGAGCAGCGCGCAGAGCGAGGCGATCATGGAATTGATGGCAGTCGAGGGCACATGGCCATTGAAGAAGCCGGGTTCCTGGCCGAGCCGGATCATCTCGGCGTCGAGCCTCCGGCTGACATAGAGCGGCGCGGTGCCAATGGTTTCCACGCAGGCCAGGATCGGCCCCTTAGAATTGACGGCGAAAGGCGTGAAGAACTGTCCGGTATGGGTGAGGAGATCGACGCTGACCAGCGAGTCCTTGCCCCCACCAATCGGCAGCAGCGTGCGCTCGGGCAGTACCGGGGCTGGCTTGCAGGCATCCTTATCGTGGGGAGCAGTCAGAACCAGCTTGCCGAAACGCGCCAGATTGTTGCGGGCATAGAATTCCCCCAGGCCATTCTCATAGACATCGATGACAAAGGCCCGCTCGGCTTCGGAGAGAGGAATGTCGGGAGCCTGGATAGCAAGGGGTGCGCGCAGCTTGAAGTAACTGACGCCGAGCACCAGCGCAGTGAGGCCCAGGAGTTTCTCGAAGGCGGCCGAACCGGTCATTTCGACGTCAGCGCCCTGTGGCAGTATCAGCACTTCGCTGAAGGCCAGGTCGTTGAGCCCATAGGAAAAGCGCGCCTCGCCGCTGGCGGGGTTGAAGGAAGGACGTTCGATGCGGAAGAATTCGGTCACGGGTTACTCGCTGGCTTACCTTCCATATAGGTGATTTGCGGCGATGGTGGGAGTGTGGCGTTGCGATCCACTCTGTCGAGAATGCCGGATGCGGTTCGTCGCCTGGGTGAAATGCGTGCAGGGGCTGAATAATGACACCGATGATCACCGCATTCGAAAAGTCACCCGACGGTGGTCAGGGTCTGGCGCGGGACATGCGGGTGCGCTGGGCACTGGAGGAGGTAGGGCAGAACTATGATGTTCGCCTGGTGCCATTCAGCGAGCTCCGGCAGGAGGCGCATGTGCAGCGCAACCCCTTCGGACAAATTCCCACCTATGAGGCCGAACAAGTGGTGCTGTTCGAGAGCGGGGCGATCATCCTGCATATTGCCGGAGAACATCGTGGCCTCTTGCCGGTCGATCCGGAGGCTCGGGCGCGGGCCGTCATGTGGATGTTCGCCGCCGTCAGCACGGTCGAGTCACCCATCGTGGAGCGCGAGCAATCTACCTTCACGGACAAGGGCCAAAGCTGGTTCAGCACAGAGCGCTTCGCCTTTCTAGAGGATCGGATCCGGGTGCGCCTCGGGCAATTGGCGGCGCGGCTGGGCAAGGGGGAATGGCTCGATGGGGACTTCAGCGCGGGTGACCTGATGATGGTCATGGTGCTGCGGCGGGCCGATGAATGGCTGCTTGCGGAGTTTCCGAGCCTTGTCGCCTATGTCGAGCGCGGCAAGGCGCGACCGGCCTATAAAAGGGCTTTTGCGGCACAATGGCTGGTCAATGGCGAGGGACCGGTGCCGGGGTAGCTAGATCAGCCGCTCCAGCCGCCCCTTGCGCTTGATGATGTTCTTGTAGTCCCATTGCACAGTCCGGGACTCTTCGAGCCAGCTGGCCATGGCATTGGAACTGATCTGTTCGAGTGCGGTGAAGCGAGCCTCGGCGGCCTTGAAAGTGCCCTCCGGCTCAAGCCCCGGCGTTTGGAAGGACTGGCCGCTCCAGAACAGCAGTCGCACCGGGCCTTTGAGCTTGGAATAGCCGACAATCGGGTTGCCATCGAGGAACCAGACGGGATGGGCATGCCAGATCTTGCTTTCGGCATCGGGCAGGCGCTCGTCGATGAGGCGGCGCAGCCTGTCGCAGATTGCGCGATATGGCTCGTCCTGCGCGGCATGATAGGCGTCGATGGTGGTGGGCTTGGTCGTCGTCATGGGTTTGGCCTCCCTCATGCGGCAGATTATACCGGGACGACGAGGGAGGGGTGGGGATTTCGACGGGGGTTGGCGTTTGCGGCCTTGCGATGCGCTCAGCCACTCAGGCACAGCCTTCGTGGCCTTCTCACCTAAAATCACGCCACTGGCCTGATTTTGCCTGCGGCCGGTTCGAAGCTAGTAGATCCGCATCTGCATGCGCATGACAATGTCGGTGCCCAGGCGCTGGAAACCGAATTCGCGCATGGTGCAGCGCCAGTCCTCTCCGGATTTTTCGATGCGGAACAGATTGTAGCGGGCCGGATCGTCCAGCGTCCCGCCCTGCGCCGCGCTGGCGGCGGCAACGCCGATCACGGGTACTTCGTGCGCCTTGCCCGAAATGTGGTGGATCGAGGAGCGGTGCGTGTGCCCATGCAGCACCAGTTCGGCGCCCTCATTGGCAATGACCTGACGAAAGAGCCGATGGCCCTTGAGGCCGAAGGATGGGTGCTGCAATTCGGCATTGGGCGGGTGGTGGATGAGCACCACGCGGAAATAGCCGGCGTCACCGAGCAGTTTCAAAATGCGGGCAAGGCGGGCCGCCTGCTTCTCCTCGAATCGTCCGATGGCCATGAAGGGGGGTGTCGGCACGGCACTGGAACAGGAGATGATGGCCATCTCGCCAACGCGACGAACAAAGGGGAAGGCCTCGCCTTCTATCGTCTCGCCCTTGAGATAATCGCCCCACTGGTCCTTGGCATAGTCAAGGGCGCCGGGGACATAGGCGTCGTGGTTGCCTGGACACACAATGGTCTTTTCAGCACTGCCCAAAGCCTTCAGCCATTGCCCGGCGCGTTCGACCTCGCTGTCGAGCGCCAGATTGGTCAAGTCGCCTGTAACGGCGGTGAAATCGGCATTCTGCTGCTGCATATGCGCAACCAGGCGCGACAATGTCTCGGTGTTCATCTCGCCGTGGCGCTTCAGCTTCCAGTTGAGAAAGCCGGTCAGGCGCTTGCCCAGCAGATCACGCAATCCCACTGCGGGCATGGGCGACAAGTGAATATCGGAGATATGCGCCAGGGTGATCATCGCGGGGGTTGTGCCAGAACGGATGCGGCAAGAAAACGTTCAATCGTCACAACGCACGATTTTGTCGCGGTCAAAGCTCTGATAGCCAAGAGGCAGGAACGGAGCCAGATAGAATGATGAATCGCTTCCAGCGCGGGCGCGCCAAGGTTTTCCTCACCCTAAAGGGCCTGTGGCACCGGATGACTGTGGGCGCCAGGGTCATGGTGGTCGATGGCGACAAGGTGCTGCTCATCCGCCATGCCTATGTGCCGGGCTGGCAGTTTCCGGGCGGCGGCGTCGGGCCGGGTGAAACCTTCGAGGAGGCCGGGGCGCGCGAGACGCTGGAGGAAACCGGCTATCGCGTCATTGGCCCGATGGACTTGTTCGGGCTCTACCACAATTCAAGCCCCGTCACAGACCGGGACCATGTGGCCTTCTATGTTGCAAAAAGGTTTGAGTTTGTCGCCGAGCGCAAGCCGGATCATGAGATTGCCGAAGTCGGCTGGTTCGACCGCCACGACCTGCCCGAGCTTGTGACCCCCGCCACCAGCCAGCGGATCGACGAATATTTTGATGGTCAGGAGAAGCGGTCGGTCTGGGGGTATTGAGGTTCCTCACCCAGCTTTGCCAAAGCTCTCGGACTGACGTCGCTACCCTCCCCCCAAGGGGGAAGGGATTGAGGGTCGGGTCACCCGCAGTCAACCAGTTTTTTAATCAACCCAGAAAGGGCAGTTCCGGCCCAATGGGGATGATGCGGTGCGGGTTAATGGTCGTGTGGCTCCAGTAATAGTGGGTGCGGATATGGTCGAGATCGACCGTTTCCTTGACGCCAGGCACCTCGTAGAGCGCCTTGAGATAATGCGAGAGGTTGGGATAATCGGCGATACGTTTGCGATTGCATTTGAAGTGGCCGACATAGACTGCGTCGAACCGAACCAGCGTGGTGAACAGGCGCCAGTCGGTCTCAGTGATGCTGTCACCGGCAAGATAGGCCGTTTCGCCCAACAGGCCTTCCACCCAGTCCAGCGCCTCGAACAGCTTTGAGACGGCGTCGTCATAGGCCTCTTGGGTGGTGGCGAAGCCAGCCTTATAGACGCCATTGTTGATGTCGTCATAGACGCGGGCATTGATCTGGTCGATGCGCGGACGGAGGGCCTCGGGGTAGTAATCCTCGGTGTTGCCGGTCAAGTCGTTGAAGGCCGAATTGAACATGCGGATGATTTCCGAGCTTTCATTCGAGACAATGGCACCGGTCTTCTTGTCCCAGAGCACCGGCACGGTGACGCGGCCGGTATAGTCGGGAACCGCTTCTGTATAGACCTGCCAGAGGTTGTCCTTGCCAAACAGCGCGTCGCCGGTCGAGCCGCCGTCCTTGTCGAAATTCCAGCCAGTCTCGTCGGGCATCTTTGGCGCCACGACCGAGACCGTGACCAGGCTCTCCAGTTCCTTGAGCTTGCGGAAAATCAGGGTGCGATGAGCCCAGGGGCAGGCCAGGGACACATAGAGGTGGTAGCGGCCGGGCTCTGCGGCAAAGCCAGCTGTTCCCGATGGGCCGGACGCGCCGTCGGGCGTAACCCAGTTGCGGAAGCCAGATTGCGAGCGGACGAACTTACCGCCTGACTTCTTGGTGTCGTACCACTGGGTCGACCATTTCCCGTCGATCAATTGTCCCATTCGTCTCTCTTTCGGTCATCATGCTGTGGGCATTGCAGGGTCAAATGCCCGGATGCCGCAAGCGTTGCGGTATTCGTCATCATCTAGTGAGACAGCGCCGATGGGATAAGGCCGTGATGATGCAACAATGCGTTATGCATTCATGACACAGAGGCGGCGCCTAAAGGATTTTCGCGGCATGACTCAACATTCCCATTTACGGCCAGCCGGACGGGTGCTAATGCGGCAACAGACGTGGAGGCGTCCAGGATGGTAAAGGTATTGCAGTGGAACCGACGACCCTAAGCGGTCGTTTCGAGCGGTAAGCCCAAGGGCTGGCCGCGCCTTGCTCTGCACATCTTTTCTGGACCAGACCCATGACCACGCTCGTTGCGGCCGAGGCCGTTGCTCCCCCTGTCGCAGGCCAGCCCCATGTGCGGCTCGCGACCCCAGCCGATGATGTATTTATCGAGGACCTGCAGGCGATTGCCTTCGGTCCGGGGCGGTATGCACGTACGGCCTTCCGGGTGCGCGAGCGGTTCCCCATCGATCCCAGCCTCAGTCTGATCGCCGATGTGGACGGCACACCCTGCGGTTCGGTCTGGATGACACCGATCAGCGTCGACGGGCGCAAGGGCTATCTGCTCGGGCCACTGGCCACCCATCCCAATTTCCGCAAGCGGGGCGCCGGCAAGCTGTTGGCGCGCGAAGTCAGCCGGATGGCGCTGGCGCGGGGCGAGGGTGATTTCGTGCTGCTGGTCGGCGACCAAGATTACTATTGCCCGCTGGGGTGGGAGATCACTACGCCGGGCAATATCGAATTCCCTGGGCCGGTCGATCCCAGCCGCGTGCTGCTGCTGTCCGATGACAAGGATCTTGCCAAGTCGCTGAAGGGCACTATTTCTGCGTTTGACACGGGGCAGTGACGCCAAAAAGGGGTGCGCGAACCAACCTGCTGAACTAAGGTTTGGCGGCGAACTTGCCGTAATCAGTGTGCTCCTTGGTCCTTGATCTCGACATTGCTCAGACCCTGTCTGCCCGGTTGCTGTCCGAACCGCCGGCGCTGACGCCGGCGCGGGAACTGGTGCCGGACTGGCAGCCGCTTAGGCCGTTCGAGCGGCCACCGGTTCTGGCGGCGGTGCTGATTGCACTGGTGCGGCGGCCAGAAGGGCATACCGTACTCTATACCGAGCGATCGCCGGATCTGCGCGCCCATTCGGGACAGGTGGCCTTCCCCGGTGGCAAGATCGATGGCAGCGACGGTGGTGCGGCGGCAGCGGCGCTGCGCGAGGCCAATGAGGAAGTGGGAATGGTGCCCGGCGATGCGGTGATCCTGGGCTATATGCCGACCTATTATACCGGCACCAATTATCTCATTACCCCGGTCATTGCCGAAGTGACCCCCAGCGGCCCCTTCGTGCCCAATCCGGGTGAAGTTCATTCGGTTTTCGAGGTGCCCCTGAGCCGCATTCTCGATGCAGAGACCTATGGCCGCTTCCGCATCAGTCGCGGCGGCAAGGAGCACTCGACCTGGCAGATCGACCATGACGGGCATGTCATCTGGGGCATTACCGCCAATTTGACGCGGCTATTCCGCGATCTGGTCGTGGCCGAGGTGGCGGCGTGATTGCGGATCCACTGGCGGGGGCAGAGTGGCTAGAGCGTCCGGCCGTACAGGCAATCTTTGCGGCGCTCGATGGGGCCCAAGGGCGCACGCGTGCGGTGGGCGGAGTGGTCCGGGACAGCCTGATCGGCCGCATGCGCGAACATGCCGATATCGACATGGCGACCGAACTGCTGCCCGTTGCGGTCATGCAGCGGGCCAAGGCCGCCTCTATATCCGCCTATCCTACCGGCATCGATCATGGCACCGTTACGCTGCGGCTCGACGACACCAATGTCGAGGTGACAACGCTGCGCCAGGACGTCGTCACCGATGGACGGCACGCGCAGGTGCAGTTCGGCACGGACTGGGTGGCTGATGCCGCGCGGCGCGACTTCACACTCAACGCACTTTATTGCCATGCCGATGGCACTCTGTTCGATCCGCTGGATGGCGCCGCGGATCTGGTCAATGGACGGGTCCGGTTCATCGGCGAGGCATCACAGCGCATCGCCGAGGATGGG
Source organism: Devosia sp. CAU 1758 (assembly GCF_054482695.1). Taxonomy (NCBI): domain Bacteria; kingdom Pseudomonadati; phylum Pseudomonadota; class Alphaproteobacteria; order Hyphomicrobiales; family Devosiaceae; genus Devosia; species Devosia sp. CAU 1758. The sequence continues at coordinate 580,184 of NZ_JBTLRJ010000001.1, forward strand.
CTGCGGGTCTATCGGTTCTTCCGGTTCTCGGCCAGCCATGGCGGCGAGCATTTCGATGCCGAGGGCCTGGCGGCCTGCCGTGATGCGGCCGGCGAGCTGGATCATATATCCCGCGAACGGGTCGGTGCCGAGATGATGCGGATGCTCGCCTTGCCAAAGGTCGGCAAGACGCTTGGGGTCATGGACAGGCTCGGGCTGCTCTGCATCGAACCGGGCGCCGTTGCGGCGTTGCTGCGCTATGAAGACCTGGGCGGGCATGCGGCGTCGGCACGCCTTGCTTTGATGGGCCGTGAGGGCCTGGAGCGCCGTCAGGGCAGTTGGCGCCTGAGTAAGGCCGTCGTGGCCCATGCCGAGCACGTTGCCGAGGCAGCAAGCCTTTTGCGCCGGGGCGATACGGGCTGGGCGGCCTATCGTTTTGGCGAGGATGCGGTCGAAGGACTGGCCGTCGCCGCAGCAGAAGAGAACTGGCCGCGCGAGCAATTGGCGGAAGTGGCGCGCGAATTGGGACGCCTGCCGGTGGCGCCGCTGCCGGTAAGCGGCAGCGATCTTGAAGCGCGCGGCATGAAGCCCGGACCGGATATGGGTGCCGCCCTGGCGCTGCTCGAGCGGGTCTGGGTCGAGAGCGAGTTCTCACTCGACCGCGACGCGCTTTTGGAGCGTATTTTCCACTAGTCCCCGCCAAAACAGAACCCCCGGTCAGGACCGGGGGCTGAATATATTGTTCAGACCTAGTGCCGCGTCTCCTGATCGTCGACGTCGACTATGCGTTCCTTGATGCGCTCAACCATTTCGGGGCGTATCTCGGTTTCGCCATTGAGATTTCGCATGTTCTCGACCGCGCGGCGCACCACTTCGGCTTCTGAGTCAGCTTCGGCGCGCCAGGTGGACCCTGGAATGAGCGTGCCGGAATCAAAGCGTTTCATCGCATATCTCCTCATGTCACTCGCATTGGCAGGTCTGAGGAAATGCAGGGGTGCGGAAACGGTTCCATTATTCGTCGGGAAAGATGCCAATATCGGACAGGCCCTCGATCCAGGTCGCGCCATCGCGGCGGATAATGGTGCGGGGGATGATGCCGGTCTTTTCGGCGATGGCCTCGGCCAGGGGAATGGAATGGGTGACCACCCAGACCTGGGTGCGTTCGGCGGCGCGGGCAATGGCCCGGGCCAGGGCCGGCAACAGATCGGGGTGGAGCGAGGTTTCAGGCTCGTTCAGAGCAATGAAAGGCGGCAGCCGATAGGCGAGCAGGGCCCCAAGCAGCGCCAGGAACTGCAGCGTACCGTCCGAGAGCTCGGCAGGGCCGAACGGACGATGCGGCACTTCCGGGAAAATCATCGAGAAGCTGGCATCGCGTTCGGGCGGAGGAATGTCGAGGCGAGCGCCGGGAAAGGCCTGGTCGATCGCCGCGTCAAGATCGACGGTATCACCCCTTATATGACGCAGCGTTGCTAGAACGGCGCCGAGATTTCCCCCGTCGGCATCAAGGGTGGGCGACGTCACAGCCAGCGATGGGCGCCGCAGCGGCGAACCCGCGTCGGTACGAAAACCATGGTAGAAGCGCCATTCTGCCAGCAGGTGGCGCACGGCATCGAGCTCAGGCAGGGTGCCGCGCAGCGCCGAGAGGGCGGACTCACTGGCCAGGAGGGGGTGATCGAGCTGGCGCATGCGCCCGTCTTCGCCACGATACCAGGCAGAAGGCCCCTTGCGCTCCAGCAAGGTGACACTGCGCCTGCCGGGGAGGATCAGGCTCTCGGCCTTGATCTGCGGCTCCTGCTCGAACACGGCCTCGTAGCGGTCGCCGAACCCCACCTCGACCGCATAGCGGGGCACGAAGGCGGCCTCGTCGTCTCCGGGCAGAATGGTGTCGAGCCCGACCTCGAAGACCAGGCGGGGCTTGTCACTGACCTTGCGCGGTCCTGCCCACATGGCCGACGCGAGACCGCCCTCCCGCGCCAGCCTGAGGACAAGGTCCCCGGTGGCGGCGGCATGAACCAGTTCAAGGCCACGATAGAGATTGGTCTTGCCCACGCCATTGCCACCCACCAGCAAGGTCAGGCGCTTCAATGGAAAGCGGATGGACCGGATGGAGCGATAGCCGGTGATGTCGAGATCGGTGAGGGACATGGCCTCAGATTAGGGGCGTCGCCCATCCCCTGCCAAGCTCGGGATAAGTCTCAAGGCCACTTCACGGCAGGGGGCATTGAACTGAGGACGGAATTGACGTTGCCGCCGGTCTTGAGGCCGAAGGTGGTGCCGCGGTCATAGAGCAGGTTGAATTCGACATAGCGGCCGCGACGGATGAGTTGTTCGTCGCGCTCGGCATCGGTCCAGTTCTTCTCGAAGTTGCGGCGCACCAGTTTTGGATAGATGTCCAGAAACGCTTCGCCGACGGCTTGAGTGAAGGCCAAATCAGCGTCCCAGTCGCCAGTGTTGAACTGGTCGTAGAAGATGCCGCCAATGCCGCGATGCTCGTTGCGGTGGGGCAGGAAGAAATACTCGTCGCACCAGGCCTTGAGCCGTTCATAATCGACCCCCGGGCGGTTGTCGCAGGCGGCCTTCATGGCGGCGTGGAAGTCCCGGCTGTCCGGATCGGTCTGGGTGCGGCGGTTGTCGAGCACCGGGGTCAGGTCAGCGCCGCCGCCCCACCATTGCCTGCCGGTCACGATCATGCGCGTATTCATGTGCACCGCCGGAACATGGGGGTTCCAGGGGTGGATAATCAGCGAAATGCCCGAGCTCCAGAAAGCCGTCCCGGCCTCCGTGCCCGGCATCTGGCGGGCAAATTCCTCAGTGAAGTTCCCATGCACGGTCGAGATATGCACGCCGGCCTTCTCGAACACCCTTCCATGAAGCATCGACATTTCGCCGCCGCCACCCGCCGCGCGGTCCCAGGGGGTGCGCTCGAATATACCCGCCGGCATTTCGGCATGGGGACCGGTCACTTCGGCCTCGATGGCTTCCAGTTCAGCGCAGATGCGGTCGCGCAGGGCGCGAAACCAGGCGCTGGCGATGGTCTTTTTAGTGTCGATATCGGCGGGGAGGGTCATGACGGGGAAATGGACCTTCAGCTCAATTCTGTAAAGTGCTGCGACTGCCGTAGGGCCTCGCCCAGTATCATGGCGCCGGCGACTGCCACATTGATCGAGCGCAAACCGGCTCGCATGGGAATGCGTAGCCTCAGGTCGCATTGCTCGGCCACCGCTTCGGGGACGCCAGCGCTTTCTCGCCCCAGCAGCAGGATATCACCCGGAGTAAAGCTCGCCCCATAGGCCGAGTCGGTGGCCTTGGTAGTGAGCAGCACCAGCCGCCTTTGCTCGCCCATGCGCCAACCGTCGAAGGCGGCAAAGCTGGCGTGCTCGACCAGAGCTGCCTTGTCGAGATAATCCATGCCGGCCCGCGCCAGGTTACGATCGGTCAGCGCGAATCCGGCCGGGTGAATGAGATGAACACTGACCCCGAGACAGGCGCCAAGCCGCAACAGCGTGCCGGTATTGGCAGCGATGTCGGGCTGGTAGAGGGCAAGGGCGACGGTCATTCTGGCTTTCTCGAGTCGGCCGGTCGTGGCGGGATTTTGCGACTGGCTCGGGTATAGTGTCGCAGTTGTGGTCTGTCACGGCGCGCGCACTGGACAAGTTCATGTGACAGTGCAAAAAGACCTGACCTGACGGGCCGCTTGAGGGCGGACGGCGGTCGATTCCGTTTACGCGGGCGACACGGCCGGGGCCGGCTCCGTCAATTGTGCATCGTACGGGGATACGGACCTTGGCCACGCAAGCAGAACATTCATCCACCAACCGGCGGGACTTCCTGTTCGTCGCAACCGGCGCCGTCGGCGCGGTTGGCGCGGCCGCCGTGGTCTGGCCGCTGATCAATCAGCTCAATCCCGACGCTTCGACACTGGCGCTCGCCAGCATCGAGTTCGACGTCGCCGCCATTCCCGAAGGCCAGTCGGTGACCATCACCTGGCGCGGCCTGCCGGTTTTCGTGCGGCATCGTACCGCCGCCGAGATCGCGGAAGCCAAGGCCGTTCCGCTGAGCGATCTCAAGGATCCTGAGACCGACGAGCAGCGCGTCAAGGAAGGCCACGAGCAGTGGCTGATCATGATCGCCAACTGCACGCATCTGGGTTGTATCCCGGTGGGTGAATCGGGTGATTTCGATGGCTGGTTCTGCCCCTGCCACGGCTCGCACTATGATTCTGCCGGACGCATCCGTCGCGGTCCCGCGCCGACAAACCTGGTCGTGCCGCCTTATGAATTCGTCAGCGATACGCTGGTCCAGATCGGTTAGTGGGGGCTTTCCCGATGTCAGAACATTCCACCTACACTCCGGGCAGCGCCGTCGAGAAATGGCTCGATGACCGCCTGCCGATCATCCGGTTCTCCAAAGAGCACCTGATGGACTTTCCCACGCCGAAGAACCTCAACTACTGGTGGACCTTCGGCGCGATCCTGGTCATGTGCCTGGGTATCCAGATCGTCACCGGCATCATCCTGGCCATGCATTACACGCCCAATGTCGGCATGGCCTTCGACTCGGTCGAGCATATCCGCCGCGACGTCAATGGCGGCCGGGTCATCCAGGCCGTCCATGCTGTTGGCGCCTCAATGTTCTTCGTGGCGCTTTATATCCACATGTTCCGCGGCCTCTATTACGGCTCCTACAAGGCGCCGCGCGAGATCATCTGGATCCTGGGCGTCTTGATCTTCATCCTCACCGTTGCCACCGCCTTCATGGGCTATATCCTGCCCTGGGGCCAGATGTCGTTCTGGGGCGCCACGGTGATCTCGAACATCTTCTCGGCCATTCCGGTGGTTGGCGAGCAGATCAAGCAGCTGGTGCTGGGCGGCTTTGCCGTCGGCAACCCGACGCTCAACCGCTTCTTCTCGCTGCACTATTTGCTGCCATTCGTGATTGCCGCCATCGTGGCGTTGCATATCTGGGCGCTGCATGTTCCGGGCAACAACAACCCGATCGGCGTCGAGGTGAAGGACAGCCGCGATACCGTCCCCTTCCACCCGTACTACACGATGAAGGATCTCTACGGCATGGTGCTGTTCATGATCCCGTTTGCGTGGTTCGTGTTCTTCGCGCCCGATATCCTCGGTCACCCCGACAATTACATCATGGCCAACAGCCAGGTGACGCCGGCCCATATCGTGCCCGAATGGTATCTGCTGCCGTTCTACACCATCCTGCGCGCCATCGACTTCAACGTGCTGTTCATCGATAGTAAGCTGGGCGGCGTGATCGCCATGGGCGGCGCGCTGGTGATGCTGCTGGTGGTGCCATGGCTCGACACGTCCAAGGTCCGCTCGGGCAACTTCCGTCCGTTGTTCAAGTGGTTCTATTGGCTGTTCGTAATCAATTTCGTCGCGCTCACCTATCTGGGTGCGCAGCCGGCGGAAGCGCCCTATACGCACCTGGCCAAGCTGTGCACGGCCTATTATTTCCTCTACTTCCTGGTGGTGCTGCCGGTGCTCTCGCGGATCGAGACCCCCAGGCCGCTGCCGACCAGCATTTCCGAGAGCGTTCTCGGCAAGGCACACGCGTGATCGGGGCAAAGAGCATGTTCAAGACCAAGATCATCATCGCCGCCTTCGCCGCACTGGCAGGCTTTGCTGCCCTGCCGGTTCAGGCCGCCGAGGACAGCCATTCGACGCCGCATATCGAGCGGCAGGGCTGGAGCTTTGCCGGCATTTTCGGCACCTATGACGAGCACCAGCTGCAGCGCGGCTTCCAGGTGTTCCGCGAGGTCTGTGCCAGCTGCCACAGCGCGCATCTGATCTCGTTCCGCAATCTGGCGGAGCCCGGTGGTCCGGGATTCTCCGAGGCTCAGGTCAAGGCGCTGGCTGCCGAATATGAAGTGGCTGATCCCACTGCGGAAGGCGGGCGCCGCGCCGGCGTTGCCGCCGACCGCTGGCCCTCGCCATTCGCCAATGACCAGGAGGCCCGCGACGCCAATGGTGGTTCGCTGCCGCCGGACTTTTCGGTGCTGGCCAAGGCCCGCGGCGTCGTTGATCCGTTCCCCACCTGGGTCTTCAACTATTTCACCGGCTACCAGGAGGGTGGCGCGGACTATATCCACGCCCTGCTCAACGGCTACCATGAGGAAGCGCCCGAAGGGTTCGAACTGCCTGAAGGCAAGTATTACAATGACTATTTCCCGGGCCACGCTATCGGCATGGCGCCGCCGCTGGCCGATGGGTCGGTGACCTATACGCCCAATGAAGATGGCGTGATGGTGCCCGAGACGCTGGAGCAGTATTCCACCGACGTGTCGGCCTTCATGATGTGGATGGCCGAACCCCACCTGGTCAGCCGCAAGCAGACCGGTTTCGTGGTGCTGCTGTTCCTCGTGCTGTTCGCAGGCCTGATGTATGGCACCAAGCGCAAGCTCTGGTCCGGCATCGAGCACTGACTTCTATCCCAAAGGGCGAATCGCTCCAGTGGAGCGATTTGAGGAAGTCAGCCCCGGAGACTGCGCGCCGTGCCGCAAGCAAAATTGCTCCAGGGGAGCAATTTTAGGCAAGCAGGCCACGAGACCTATGGTCGAGTGGCAGCAGGGCATGCAGGGACAGAGGAATTTGAAAGGGGCCTCGCATAGGCCCCTTTTGTTTGATCCGGTGGCGTGAGGCCCTTGCCATTACGCCTCTCAATCGCGATATTGCCAGCAGTTCGGGTTGTTGAAGGAAGCCGCGATGTCCGCCGTTCGCCTTGCCGTTACCGTGGTCAGCACTGCCATAGCTATGAGCCGCCATCCGGTGGTCAGGGCCGGCGTTTTGGCCGTGGTCAGCAACCCCAAGGCGCGTGAGACGGCGATCAGCACGACGCGCAACGTAGCCTATAATGCCGGCGTCATCGCCCGGCATGTGCTGGGCCGCAACAAGACCTGACATCTGCTTTTGCATTCAAGGCCATCCATGTCGCTCGACCTGAAGTCGCTCGTCCGCACGATCCCTGACTATCCCAAGAAAGGGATATTGTTCCGGGATATCACCACGCTGATCGAGCATCCGGAAGGGTTCAAGGAAAGCGTCGAGCGCATTGCCGCCGCCTATCGCGGACTGGGGATCACCCATGTCGCTGGCATCGAGGCGCGGGGCTTCATCTTCGGGGCAGGCGTTGCCATTGCCCTGGGCACCGGCTTTGTGCCCATTCGCAAGAAGGGCAAGTTGCCGGGCGAGACCATCGGGCAGAACTACGCCCTCGAATATGGTGTCGATACCATAGAAATTCATGCCGACGTGGTCGGTGCAGGCGACAAAGTGCTCCTGGTCGACGACCTGATCGCCACCGGTGGCACGGCGATCGCCGCCGCAGGCTTGTTGCGGCGCACCGGGGCCGTGTGCGACGACGCGGCCTTCGTGATCGACCTGCCGGAAATTGGCGGGGCAGCCAAGCTGGAATCCGAGGGTGTCAAGGTGAGCTCGCTCATGGCCTTCGAGGGCCATTGAACCTTACCAGCTATTGCGACCGTCGAGCTTTGTGACTTCAATCCTCGACCAAACCAGATCATCCACCAGCCTCAGGTTGACGGCCTGTTTCCGGGCTGTCGGAATGGCATGGGGGTCATCGCCCTTGGGCGTGCCGTCATCGTTGTACATGGACGACCAATCGGGGGCATCGCCCCAGGTCTGCATGCCACAGGTGCCGTAGAAATAGTGCTGATGCATCTCGGGGTTGGTGGAATAGAGCCGCTCTCCCTCGCGAGAGAGAAACTGCATTTCGCCAGGACTGTAATAGGCCCAGACGGCACCCGTGCGCGCGCAATAGCTGCAATTGCACTCGCCGCCCTCCGTCGGGTGTTCGGGCAGGGCGATGCGGACGGCGCCACAATGGCAGGATGCTGTCAGGGTCATGGCTTGGCTCCGTTGATCGTTTGCCGACCATGGAGCGCCGGGATGACAGGTTCTGTCAGCACGGGGGCCGCAAATGTTCAGGCGGCCATGGCCTCGCGTCGGTCAACCAGGCAGAACTGGTTTCCCTCCGGGTCGCGCATGATGGTATAGGTGGGCAGTACGCGATCCACGACGGCACCGGCCTGCTTGAGCCGCTCGACTTCACCAGCGCGATCCACCACCTGCACATCGAAATGCACGCGATTATTGTCAGGACGCTGGCCATCGACATTTTGGAAGCAGATCGATGGCCCGGGCCCGTCGATAACGAGCGTAGCGGGTGTTTCGGGACTGAGGCCCAGGGCGGCGCTGACCGCGGCATTGGTGGGATCGGCTTCGCGCAGGGCATAACCCTCGAGCAGATCTGCCCAGAAAGGGGCCAGAACGGCTGGCTCGACACAGTCAAAGACGATTTCGTGGATGGCACCCATTCTGCCGAACTCCTTTGTCGTTTGACCATTGGTTAACGGGCAATTGCGGCAAGACTGGTGCAATGACCCCGGCGACTGAGCGCCGGGGCCGGGTTGTTACTTTGGCGGTGTCTTGTCCAGCAGGGCCGCCAGGGGCGGCAGTGTGGCGGCCGGCGTCTTGAGCGGAGGCTTGCCGCCAGGCTTGACGACGGGCGGTGGCGCCTTGCCGTGCCGGGGGACCTGATGGGTATGATTGACCGGAAGTGGTCGCTGGAACTGGTTTTTGGGCATAAGTTTTCCTTTCCCGCCCGGCGAGGTCATCGCGCGGGCTGGCTGACGTGAAACGATGCGCGGAGACGCCGCGCGGATGCGTGCAGGTTTTGAAAGGACGCCGGTGGCCGGGACAGACGGGGAGAGGCCGGATCAGGCCTTCATGACACCAATTCTGACAACATCGCCGTGGGTCGCAGCCAGCACAATCCGGTCGCGCGCTGGGCGCGGAACGGGTGTGGGGCGGGCGTCCGGGACGAGTTCTCAGATCATTTCGGTGTCGCACCTCCATAATGGAGCGGGAAAGATAGGCAAGACAAAGGGCCGGCGTCAACCGCCGGCCCCTGATTTTGAAACAATGCTGTGGCCGGTGCCTCAGGGCTCCAGTTGGCCGGTTTCCGGCTTCTCCTCGGCGCTAATTGGCGGTTCGTTGCGGGTCTTCCACAAGGAATAGAGCACGCCGCCCGCCAGGATCGCGAGGGTAACGACCAGCGAGAGCAGGGTGTCGATATGGATGTGCAGGGGTACGAGGAAAATCTTGATGCCGATCAGCACCAGGATGATTGCCAGCGAGACCTGCAGATAGCGGAAGCGGTTCATGGCTGCCGCCAGCGCGAAGTAGAGCGCTCGCAGGCCGAGAATGGCGAAGATGTTGGATGTATAGACGATGAAGGTGTCCTGCGTGACCGCAAACACGGCGGGGACCGAGTCGACGGCAAAGATGAGGTCCACGACCTCGACCATGATCAGGGCCACGGCCAGTGGGGTCAGCCAGGTGACCAGCTTGCCGGTCTTGGGATCGGGTTCCTTGACCGCAAAGTGGCGCCCGCGCAACTCGTTGGTGATGCGGAAGCGCTTGCGCAGGAACTTCAGGACAGGGTTGGCCTCAATGTCCGGCTCGTCATCGGAATGGCTGAACATGCGGATGCCGGTGAACACCAGGAAGGCGCCGAAGAAGAACAGCACCCAGTTGAACTGATAGACCAGGGCAGCGCCGACGCCGATCAGCACGGCGCGGAACAGGATGACGCCCAGAATGCCCCAGAACAGCACGCGATGTTGGTAGAGCCGGGGGATGCCGAGGAAGCCGAATATGGTGGCGATGACAAACATGTTGTCCATCGCCAGCGATTGTTCGATCAGATAGCCGGTATAGAATTCGAGGCCCGCCTGGGCGCCGCGCTGAAACCAGACCCAGGCGCCAAAGGCCAGGGCTATCAGCACGTAAAAGCCGTAGAGCAGCAGGCTCTCCTTGGCTTCGATCTCGTGTTCATCCCGGTGCAGGATGCCAAGGTCGAAGACAAGCAGCGCGATCACAATCGTGATAAACGCGACCCAGAAATAAATTGGTGTACCGAGAAAATCGCCCGAAAGGGCGGCAAGAAGCGATTCCATCGCCGGACCTTCTCCATGTGAATAATTGGAGCAGTTCCGACATCGCCATAGCAAGGGGCTATGACCAGAGGGGCCCGGCACTGCCTCCCATAAATGCGGGAGGCGGCCGAAAAGTTCAACCCCCACCTTCGAAGGGGCGTTCAGCAGATCAGCGCGGATGGCACAGCATGATGATGGCGTCGGCTGTTTCGAGCTGCAGTGCCGTGCCGAAATTGGCGTCATCGACCAGCCGCCCGGCCTGCACGGCACCATTGGACCGCAGATTGCCGTCATTGAAGCCGACGCCGTCCTGATAGCCGGTCAGCGAGCCAGTGCCCGAATTGGCGTCGCCTAAGGTGCGGGAGGCCCAGCCATAGACATCGCCATAGATGGTCAGGATTCCGACGCGACTGGTGGTGGCGTCGCGGCAGCTCCAATTGCCCTGATAGGCCTGTGCGAAGGCAGGCGTGGCGGACAGGACGGTGAGGGCGAGGCAAAGGGCGAATCGGCGCATGTGGCCAGAGTGCCGATGCGCCCGCCCGGTTTCAAGAGCCGCGACGGATCAGCTTTCCGAGAACAGGCACCTTGCTGAGCGCGAGCAACATCTTGAGCTTTAAAGGCATGCGATAGTCGCGCAGTTTTGAAAAGCCGACCAGATCGGAGCGATAGACCAGCTCGCCATGCTGGTTGACGGCAACGAGGCGATTGAAGAGCAGGCCCCAGCCGGGGATGGAGTTCGAAGCACGTTTGCCGGTGACCGTCAGCGTATAGGTGACGGTGTCGCCGGGGCGAACCGGTGCCTTGAACTCCATGGAATTGACACCGGGGGAGGGGCCCGAGAGGCCCGGCTCCTGCCCGAGGCCGCGCAGGCGTTCCTCCTCGGCAAAGAGCGCGTCGACCATCTTGCGGTGTCCGACGCTGACCGTGTGCCAGCCCGAGGCAATCAGCCCGCCGAAATGGCTGGCCTTGGCCAACTCCGGATCGGTGTGGAAATATTGCGGGTCGTAGAGCGTGGCGAAGCGGGTGATTTCCTCGGCCGTGAAGGTGTGGCTGCCGAGCGGGAAATCCTCGTTGATAACGATGTTTTCGAACCAGCGGGTCATGCTGGCGCCTCAGCCTTGCGGCACTCGACCAGGTTGGCGAGCCGCATGGTCATCACCGGCTTTTGCTTCTGGTTGCGGATGTCAAAATCGAGCGTCACGATGCCCCATTGCGGATGGGTGGAGGAGCGGCGCAATTCTGCAATGGTCACCGTGCCGCCAATGGTGTCGCCGACCATGACCGGCGTCTTCCATTTGAGGTCCTTGAATCCCAGCCCGCCGCAGGAGGCTACTGTGGAGAGGAAGCTGTCGACCAGCATCCGCAAGCTCAGCGCGCCGGTCTGCCAGCCGCTGGAGGCGAGGCCCCCGAGCAGGCTTGCCTTGGCCGCTTCCTCGTCGAGATGGAAGGGAAAGGGGTCGAACTCGCGGGCAAAGGTGACGATCATCTCCTTGGAGACCGTGGTCCGACCGAGGTCGATGACCTCGCCGACAGCGAGATCCTCGAAATGACGCCGATCTTTGGTGACAGGATTGGTCATTTACTTGCCCTATACGTCAACGCACTTTTGCCATGCTGCTCGATCGCAGGCAAGAGATACATGCTCGCACCGGCTGATGGGAACCCGGTTTGGACGGCAGCGGCGCCGCAAAGATTGACATCTCCGCCAATCCGACCCAATTGGAGCCCAACAGTTTCCCGGAGATATTCATGGGCTTCAAGATGGGCATTGTCGGCCTGCCGAATGTCGGCAAGTCGACGCTTTTCAATGCATTGACCCGCACCGCTGCCGCACAGGCCGCCAATTTCCCCTTCTGCACCATCGAACCCAATGTGGGCGAGGTGTCGGTGCCCGATGCGCGGCTGGAAAAGCTGGCTGCCATTGGCAAGTCGGCGCAGATTCTGCCGGCACGCATGAGCTTTGTCGATATTGCGGGTTTGGTAAAGGGCGCCTCGCAGGGCGAAGGGCTGGGCAACCAGTTCCTCGCCAATATCCGCGAGACCGACGCCATCGCCTATGTGCTGCGCTGCTTTGAAGACAGCAACGTCATTCACGTTTCCAACCGGGTCGATCCGCTCGCCGATGCCGAGGTGGTCGAGACCGAACTGATGCTGGCCGACCTCGAATCCCTGGAAAAGCGCCGCGCTGGCGTCGAGAAGAAGGCCAAGGGCAATGACAAGGAAGCCAAGTTGACCCTCGACCTGATCGACCGGGCGCTGCTGCTGCTGCGCGACGGCAAGTCGGCCCGCTTCGTCAAGCGCGACCCGGAGGAGGAGAAAGCCTTCAACGAGCTGCAACTGCTCACCAGCAAGCCGGTACTCTATGTGTGCAATGTCGATGAAGGCTCGGCCGCGACCGGCAATGAGCTTTCCAAGCGGGTCGAGGGCTACGCCAAGGCCCATGACGCGGGCATGGTCGTCATCTCGGCCGAAATCGAAAGCCAGCTGGCGCAATTGCCCGATGATGAGCAGGCCGAATATCTCGACTCGCTCGGCCTTGAGCAGCCCGGCCTCAACCGGCTGATCCGCGCCGCCTATGACCTGTTGCACCTCCAGACCTACTTCACCGTGGGACCCAAGGAAACGCGCGCCTGGACCATCCACAAGGGTGATCGCGCCCCGCAGGCAGCAGGCGTCATCCACACCGATTTCGAGCGCGGTTTCATCCGCGCCCAAACCATTGGCTATGATGACTTCGTCACCCTGGGCGGCGAAGTGCCGGCCAAGGAAGCGGGCAAGGCGCGCGACGAAGGCAAGGACTATGTCGTCAAGGATGGTGACGTGATGCTGTTCAAGTTTAACGTATAGTCCCAGGCGTTCGATACGTCTGGTTCGATGAGCAGGGCCGGCGTCTCACGGGGCGCCGGCCCTTCGCTTTTCCGTCCGCCGCGATAGTCGACCAGATCGCCCCAGTCGGCGTTCCAAAGTCCACTGTCTTCAAGCCAGACAAATATGCCGACCAGGTCCTGCCGCAGCCGCAGCAGCGCAGCGCGAAACAGGATGAGATCGGGCTCGGCTTCCACCTCTTCCTCGTCGCCATAGAGCCAAGCCAGAATTTGCCCGTCCCGCCGATAGATGCGGATCAGGGCCGCCCCGGGCAGCAGGTCGGACGGGGCTGCGAGCCGGTAATATCTGTCGCGCATTGGGTGTCTCCCTGAATGGAAGGCTGCGCCAATGAGATTAAGCCGGGGTCAGGGCGGGGATGCGAGGAAGTGCGGAGGAGGGTGGGTATGGGGTGTGCTGCGGATAGTCTGCTCCCAAGAATAGACAGCCAGAAAGCGGACCTGTCTGAGTGCATGGCTTTGCGCCGAGCCCTTTCCGTCACCCGAAGGGGGCTGGGGGGTATTCCCTTCAACGCGCGCCGCCCGCAAAAAAAGTAATCCCCGCCCCCTCAATCCACCCCTATACTCCCTCCCATCACTCCCGCGCGGACGGACTGCAGCGAACTTTGCGGGGGGAGCCGGGCGTAATTGGGTCGCTCCAGTTGCGCGATTAGGAAGCGGTCACCCTGCGACGAGCGTTCAATGGGGTCCGAGACCTATGCGAAAAACCGGTGTCCCGAGGCGGCGACGTCTCTATATTCATTAGATTTACTGAGACGCACGCGCCTCGGGACACGTCCATTGCAACAACCGGAGGCAGCGATGCCGGCCGAGACAGCAGCATGTCCGGTGTTTGCTCAGTCCTTGCCGAACAGCTTGTTCAGCATGCTGGCCATGGGGCCGCTCTTGGGCAGTTCGGCCTGTGGCTTGGCGGGGCGGGCCTGGCGGATATGGCTCTGGCCAGGAGGAGCCGCCTTTGCCGGCTTGGGGGGCGGCTCATCGCCCTTCACGGCCAGTGCCAGCTTGTTCATGAAGCCGCTATCGTCGCCCTTGAGCAGCAGCGGCGCCTGGCGGGCGATTTCGTGGAGCAGCGGGTCGAGCCAGGCCTTGTCGGCCTTGGCGAAGTCGCCCAGCACGTGATGGGTCACATTTTCCTTGCCAGGATGACCGATGCCAAGGCGCACGCGCTTGTAGTCAAGCCCGATCTGGGGATCGATCGAGCGCAGGCCGTTGTGGCCGCCATTGCCGCCGCCGGTCTTGACCCGCACCTTGCCGGGGGCGAGATCGAGTTCGTCGTAGAAGACCACGATGTCGGAGACCGGAATCTTGAAGAAGCGGGCGGCCTGTTGAACGCTGTCGCCGGACTTGTTCATAAAGGTCTGGGGCTTCAGGAGCAGGACGCGCTCGCCGCCGACGCTGCCTTCTGCCAGAAGCCCGCCATGCTTGGTCTTCCAGGTAGAAATGCCATGGGCGGCGGCGATGGCGTCAACGGCCATGAAGCCGATATTGTGGCGGTTGCCGGCATATTGGGCGCCGGGATTTCCCAGACCAACAAGCAGTTTCATGATGGCGACCTCAGCAAAGCAATGAGGCGGCCATTGGCCGCCTCAAAAAGTCTGTCGCATGACCGAGGATTATTCCTCGGTCTCGGCTTCCTCGTCGCCATCGGCAGTGGCGCCGCCGGTGGACTTGAGGCCCGATGGCGCGACCAGGGTGGCGATGGTGAAGTCGCGATCGGTGATCGCAGGCTTCACGCCGGCAGGCAGGGTCACGGACGAGATATGGATCGAGTCGCCGATTTCATAGCCCGAGAGGTCAACGGTGACATGCTCGGGAATTTCGTTGGCCGGGGCGATCAGTTCGACGGTGTGGCGCACAACATTGAGGGTGCCGCCGCGCTTGAGGCCGGGGCTCTTTTCCTCGTTGATGAACTGGACGTGCACTTCGACATGCAGCTTGGAATTGCCCGACACGCGCAGGAAGTCGATGTGGACCGGCTGGTCCATGACGACGTCGAGCTGGTAATCGCGGGGGATCACCTTGTGGACGGTGCCGTCGACGTCGAGGTCAAGGATGTGCGACTTGAAGCCACCGGAATAGATGAACTTCAGCGCGTCCTTATAGGCCACGGAAACGGTGACGGGGGGCTTCTTGTCACCATAGATAACAGCGGGAACACGTCCCTGACGACGCGTTTCGCGAGCGGCCCCCTTGCCCACTCCCTCACGCGCCTGTGCCTTGAGCACTTTGGTCTCAGCCATGGAAATCATCCATTTGGTTGGTGTATGGCGTTATCACAACGACACACGCGCCCGTCCTCCAGGGGTGACGAGCGCTTCATGGCGCTGGGCTATAGAGGAAAGGCCCCGCGGGAGCAAGCGATTGCGGTGCTATCGAGGCACAAAGGCCTAGTCGAACAGGCTCGAGACGCTCTGTTCGCTGGCGGTGCGGGCAATGGCCTCGCCGATCAGCGGGGCGATGGACATGGGGCGGATATTGCTCGCCGCCGTGGTGGCCTCGGTGGCAAGGATGGAATCGGTCACCACCAGTTCCTTGAGCTTGCTGGCCGCAATGCGCTCAGCGGCGCCCTCAGACAGCACGCCGTGGGTGATATAAGCCGAGACCTCCTTGGCGCCGGCCTTGAGCAGGGCTTCGGCAGCGTTGACCAAAGTGCCGCCCGAATCCACGATATCGTCGATGAGGATGCAGGTCTGGCCCTCCACATCCCCGATGATGTTCATGACTTCCGAAACACCGGCACGCGGCCGGCGCTTGTCGACAATGGCCAGGCTTGCCCCGATACGGCTGGCGACATTGCGCGCACGAACCACGCCGCCGACATCGGGCGAGACAATCATGACGTTTTTGACGTCGTAATTATCCTTGATGTCGCGCACCATGACCGGTGCGGCGGTCAAATTGTCGGTGGGGATATCGAAGAAGCCCTGGATCTGAGCGGCATGCAGGTCGAGCGTCAGCACGCGATTGGCGCCTGCCTGGGTGATGAGATTGGAGACCAGCTTGGCCGAGATGGGGGTACGGGGGGCCGATTTGCGATCCTGGCGCGCATAGCCGAAATAGGGCAGCACTGCGGTGATGCGGCGGGCCGAGGAGCGACGCAGCGCATCGGCGATGATCAGCAGTTCCATCAGGTTGTCATTGGCCGGGTAACTGGTGGACTGAAGGATGAACACATCCTCGCCGCGCACATTCTCGTGCACCTCGACATAGACTTCCTTGTCGGCGAAGCGCTTGACGGTGCAATCGGTGAGGGGAAGTTCGAGATAGCTGGCAACCGCCTGAGCCAGGGGGCGGTTCGAGTTGCCGGTCACCAGCTTCATGGGCGCGATCCTGTCTCAACCGGTCCCTCGGGGGCGGGACCTTCCAGTTTCGCGGGCAGCTTTAGCGAACAGAGCGGGGACTCGCAACGCCACTTTGGGCGGATGGGTAAATTAAACTTGTGTCATGCCGATGACAGCAACCTGACGTCCAGTGCGGGTGGCCTGATGGGTGGCGTAGCGATGGGAGAAATAGCGCTTCGGCTGGGCATAGGTACAAGAACCGAGCTGATCGATACTGGCGATGCCGGCTGCCCGGAGCTGTGCGGTGACGAAGCCGGGCAGGTCGAAATGGGCGCGCTTTCCCTTTGGCAGGTGGAAATGATGGGCGCCAGCGGGATAACGGGCGAGGAAGTCGGCCATGAACTGGTCCCCGACCTCGTAATTGGCGGCGTGGATTGTGGGGCCAATGGCGGCGCGGATGTTCGAGGGGGTAGCCCCGAGTGCGGCCATTGCCGTGACCGTGTTGACGATAATGCCATCGACAGCGCCGCGCCAGCCGGCATGGGCAGCGCCGATGACGCCGGCTTCGGGGTCGGCAAAGAGGATCGGCGTGCAATCGGCAGTGAGGATGGCAAGGGCCAGGCCTGGCGTGGTGGTAACCATCGCGTCCGCATCGACCGAGCCGGCGGCGATGGGCGCGGAGATCGTTTCGACGCGGTTGGAATGGGTTTGCCGGAGAATAGCAAGCGGGCCGATATCCATTGCAGCAGCGACAGAGAGCCGGTTGACCTCGACCGCGCCGGGCTCATCGCCGACGTTGAGAGACATGTTGAGCCCGGCAAACTCGTTAGTCGAAGCGCCACCCTCACGCCCGAAAAAGCCGTGGCGCAAGTGGGGTATGGTCGTGAGGGCCGGAGCCTCTTCGAATGGGGGCGTCACGGTACGAATCCAACGGGCGCGAGGCCGGGGCTATGGGTGCAGAACACCTTGAACAAGTTGCCCATCTGGTCCTGCCCGACCAGGCGGTCATGTGCGGTCCGGATGTCCGGCGCCGATGCGGGATTGGCGCCGGAAAGGGCCGCAGCACGCTCGCCAATTCCCAGGCGAGTGAGGAACTGGCCCTGTGTGGCGAGGGGCTGGGTGGCAAGGCCCACGCTGCGCGCCACATTGGAGAGGGCGCCAAAATCGACATGAGCGGAGATATCGGTTTCGCCGGGGGCTTCCAGCACATCGGCATAGGCATGGCGGCGGATGCCCTGGAGGGTGTCGCCGGTCTGAGTTGCACCATAGCCATAGTCCACGGCAAGGAGGCTGCCGCCGTGCTTGGCGATCACTTTGCCCAGCCGCGTCAACACTTCGGCGGCGGCAAAGCAAACTTCAAGCATGGTGTCGAGTTCGGCATCGGCAACGGCGTCGGGCATGGACGCAGCGGGAATTGGCGCGGGCGAAAGGCCGAAGGCGCGCTTGCCCTCGACGAGACCAACCTGTCGTTCGTGCCAGCCATCTTCCTTGCGCACGAACTGGCGGATGGGCAGGGCATCGAAGAATTCATTGGCCACGACCAGTACGGGGCCATCATCGAAGCTCTCGAAATCCTGCAGCCATTTCGGGTCATAGGGTTCGAGCCGCGCCTTCTGCTCGGCGATGAGCAGCGGACTGGTTTCAAACAGGCGCAGGTTGAGCGCATCGCGGAAGCCAGGGGCGCGACAGGCGACGCGCAGTATATCGGCCATCAGCGTGCCGCGGCCGGGGCCGAGTTCGAGCAGGGTGAAGGATTTGGGCTCATCCATCTGCTGCCAGAGATTGACCAGCCAGAAGCCGATCAGTTCACCGAACATCTGAGAGATTTCCGGCGCGGTGATGAAATCGCCGCCGCTGCCGATGGGCTCGGCGGCGCGGTAATAGCCCTTGGAGGGATGGGTAAGGCAGTGACCCATATAGGTGGCGACCGAGATGGGGCCAGAGGCAACGATTTGGAGGTCAATCTGCTGTTCGAGCGTGAGGCCGTCTTGTGTCATGTCGGTCATGGGCGCAATGGGTTTTCGCGACGGGAGGCCGCATAGAGGACGAGAATAAGACCGCCGAGCAGGATGGGCAGGCTCAGCACCTGGCCCATGGTCAGCCATCCACCATAGAGGTAGCCAAGCTGCACATCGGGCAGACGCACGAATTCCACGGCGATGCGCGAGAGGGCATAGCCGATGGCGAAGATGCCGGCGACGAGGCCGGGCTTACGCAGGGCATAGAAGACATGAGTGGCGATGCGGATAATGAGGAAGAGCAGGAGGCCCTCCAGCACGGCCTCATAGAGTTGGCTGGGATGGCGGGCGACCTGCAGCGGATCGGTGGGGAAGACGACGCCCCAGGGTACATCGGTGGGCGCACCATAGAGTTCGGCATTGATGAAATTGGCGATCCGGCCGAGGAAGATGCCGATCGTGGCGACGGCGGCGATGAGATCAAGGCCCGAAAGCCAATTGCCGCCCCTGGAGCGGGCAAACAGGATAACGGCCAGCATCAACCCGAGCATGCCGCCATGATAGGACATGCCGCCATCAAGCGTGTTGATGATCTGGCCCGGATTTTCGAGATAATAGGGGAGGTTATAGAACAGGACATAGCCGGCGCGGCCGCCGATGACGATGGCCAGCATGGTCCAGAAGGCGAAGTCCCATATATCCTTGGCGGGAAAGGGCGGCGCCCCGCGATGCCAGAGACGTTGATTGCGCAAAAGCAGATAGCCATAGGCCGCGCCCAGCAGCACCCCGAAAAGATAGGCCAGCGCATACCAGCGAATGGCAATCGGGCCGATGGCTATGGCGATGGGGTCGATATTGGGAAATGGCAAGTCTCGTCTCCGCAGCTCCGACCGGCATGGCGGGCGATTATGGCAGCACCATGTGTGCCGTAACGCGATGCTGCTGGTGGTTCAAGGGCGGGGATGACGCGGACATGCTCTCCTTCGCCTAAATGCGGCCAGAGGCCCGACTGCAGAATTTAGTGTAACGGCATTCGAAAGGTGAAACTGGTCGACTGCCCATCCGATAAAACGTCGATAGTTCCGCCATGGACGCGCGCAATTTCCGAAGCAATATAGAGGCCGAGGCCCAGTCCCCGCGCATTGCTACGCACATGCCCACGATGAAATGGAAGGAACAAGTGCTCGACCATTTCCTGCGGTATAGGCTTGCCGGGGTTGGAGACGCTGAGCAGGAAAGCCCCATCTTCCCCGATGTATGCCCGAACCTCAATCGTGCCCTCCTCTGCCCCATGGGTAACGGCGTTGCCGAGCAGATTGGAGAGCAGCTGCGCGATCCGGCCGTGATCCACGCTCAATGGACGGTCGATGCGCAGGTCTGCGTGGATGATCCGATCGGGGTTGGCCGCTTGTATCTCCTCCACCACCTGGTTCAGGGTGGGCTGTAGAGGTCGATCATTCTCGATTTCGAGAACGATCCCTGCGCCGAGCCGGCTGCGCGCGAGATCCAGGACATTGTCGATTAGTCCGCTCATCCGCGAAACGCTGTTCTTCATCAGGTGCAGAATGACCGGCGTCCGGTCGGTCCAAGCGTCGTCGCGCAACAACTTGCCGATCCCCGCGTCGATGGCGGCCAGGGGGTTGCGCAAGTCGTGTCCAAGGACAGCTACGAACTGTTCCTTCAGTTCCGAGGCTTCTTTCTCCTTCATGAGAATAGCGACCTGCTCGGCCATACCGGCCTGAAGAGATGTCACCATTTCTTCAAGACGCCGACGCGCTTCCCGTTCCGAAGCGCGAGCCTCAACCAATTCGCGCTCGTAGCGCCGCCGGCCTGTCGCCTTGAAGATGGTCAGCCGCGTAAAGACAACTGCACCGGTCAAATCCCTGCGCTCGGCCGCGTTGGCCAGGACGGGCAGAACCTCGCCGTCCGATTTGACAAAATCCAGGGCAACCTCGTGAAAGAAGCCCTGCATCCGCAGAAGCGGCGCGAAATGCGTCTCGTAGAAAATACTACCGGCGACGTTCAGAAGATGCCGCAGGCGCTTGCCGACAATTTCCTCACGCGGCTTGCCAAGCCAGTCGCAAAGAGTCGCGTTGACCTTCGCAATCCGACCGTCCGGCCAAATCGAAATGTACCCGCACGGGGCATTCTCATATAGATCCTCGAGATTTTCGATGGGCCCGTCTTCACACAAAGTTTCGGATCGCCGATATAACTTGATCCGGACCGCTCAGGTTAGGGCAATGTCCGCTGGCATCGAGATAGACGATCTGACTGCCCGAAATAGCGCGGTTAACGTATTCGCCTACTTGTTCGGACGCAATGATGTCATCTCTACATTGCAATATCAAGGTTTGCGCCGTGATCCGGCTCAGGTCCTCCCGATTGTCAGACATAAATGTCACTCTGGCGAACTGCTTGGCAATTTCCGGATCGGTTCGGCAAAAGCTATTGGTCAATTCCTCGCCGAGTTCCGGACGGTCGGGATTCCCCATAATGGCCGGCGCCATGGCTGCCGACCAGCCCATGTGGTTATCGTCGAGCGACCCGAGCAATTCTTCGATCTGGGCAGCGCTGAAGCCTCCGACGTAATCGCCATCATCGATATAACGCGGCGAGGGTCCGACCATGACGAGCTTGCCGAACATGCCAGGTGCTTCGATGGAGGCCAGGGCGCCGATCATGGCGCTGACTGAGTGGCCCACGAATACAGCGTCCTCAAGGTCCAGTTCCTGCCCAATCTCCACAAGGTCCGAGGCATAGCCGTCCAGGTTGTCATATTTCGCGGGATCGTAGGCGGATAGGTCCGATTGGCCAGCACCGACATGGTCGAACAAGATGGTGCGAAACTGATCCCGGAATTCCGGCTCAACGAATCGCCACATGTTCTGGTCACATCCGAAACCATGAGCAAAAATCATGGTTCTGTCCCCTGATCCGTTAATGCGGATATGGTTTCGAGTGATAGTCGACATAATTTCTCCACTGGTCATTCTGACTCTGGTTCCGTTCAGACCGAACAAAAGCTGCACCGAACGCGATTTTTATGCTCGACGCGGTCCCCGCGATCGTCGGATGCTCAAGTACGGGCGAGGAAACCAGCCTAGTTATGTACGGAAAAACGGCACTAGTGAAATGGAATTCACTACGGACCAGAACATCGGGCTCACGAGGAGCGGAGCGCGTGACAAATGCGGCGCTTGGGGTGCTGGCGGAGTTCAGCGCAGGGTGAAGGTCGCCGTCGTTCCACAAGCGCGTCGGAATCGTCAAGGAGATGCATCGGCCAGGTGCAAGGAGGACAGCACTCAGCGCAGGGACACGGCCAGCTTTCACTCGCCGACGAGCCTCAGCACCGCGATCCAGGGATTGGTCTGTCCACCCTCCTTGCGGGGGAGCCGGAGGCCGTTCTGGTCGATGTCGACGCGCTTGCGGCCGACTGAGCCGCCTACATTGCCGCCGATGGTTTCCAGGATGCCCTTGGCCAGGGCGACGCTGACGACGATGTCGGAATGGGAGGGGTAAGAGCCGTCCGCGAGAGTGGCCTACGCGCTTGTATTGCGGGTCCGCCGGCCCGCTCCATGAACGGGTGCGCTATGGTCTATGTCGATGAAGTAGCTGCGGTTTTTCATCTTGCTCCGAGCTCAATTTACGAAGACTACAAGAAGGTTTAGTAGAAA
This sequence comes from Devosia sp. CAU 1758, assembly GCF_054482695.1. Taxonomy (NCBI): domain Bacteria; kingdom Pseudomonadati; phylum Pseudomonadota; class Alphaproteobacteria; order Hyphomicrobiales; family Devosiaceae; genus Devosia; species Devosia sp. CAU 1758. The sequence continues at coordinate 601,937 of NZ_JBTLRJ010000001.1, forward strand.
TTTTATTGTAGGCATCTCTGGGTGCAAGAATTTTGGTTTGGCAGCAAAGAGCTATTACCACCAGAAAGGCTTGGCGACGAGGAGGGCGCTGGGACCGCAGGCTGCCGCCGCTACGTTCCACCGCACTGGTCAATCCGCTGCCCGTGACTTACATATCAGGCCAGAGCAAACCCTTCACGATGCGGAGCTGAGCCATGAACCAGAACAACAGGATCTTCGACGGGCTGGGCCGGGTGATGAATGAGGCGGCGGGAGTCGCTGACGGCGTACGGCGGGAAGTCGAGACCGTGGTGAAATCCCAGGCGCAGCGGATCGTCAACGATATGGACCTGGTCAAACGCGAGGATTTTGACGCTTTGCGCGAACTTGTGCAGGTGCAGGGCGAGGAAATCGAGGCGCTGCGCAAGGAACTGGCGGCGTTTTCGGGCGGCGAGAGCAAGCCCTGAACTTTTGCGGGTCGCGGTTCTCTCCGACGTTCATGGCAATGTGCCTGCGCTTGACGCCGTGCTCGCGGACATGGCGCGGCAAAGCTTTGACGCGGTGGTGTGCCTGGGCGACCATGTGAGCGGTCCCATCGATCCGGCCGGCGCGCTGGAGCGGATCGTGGCGCTCGGGGCTTTGTGCATCCGCGGCAATCATGATCGCTGGTTTCTGGACCCGTCACTGCGGAGCGATCCGTGGTCGGTCGACATGTTTGCCCGCGAGCGTTTGAGCACCGGGCAGTTGGGCTGGTTGGGCGCATTAAAGGCGACGGAGAACCTGGGCGACTATGTCTTTCTGTGCCACGGCACGCCCGGCGACGACGAGGCGCCGTGGCTCGACAATTTCTACAATGACCGCAGCACTATACTGCCCTCGGAGGAAAAAGTGGCGCGGGAGGCTGCGGGGATCGCGCAGAGCGTGATCCTTTGCGGGCATACGCATATTGCGCGCACGCTGCGGCTTTCCGATGGGCGACGGATCGTCAATCCCGGGTCGGTAGGGATGCAATTGGCGCGCGGTACGCCGGACGCCCATTATGCTGTGATCGAAAAGCGGCAGAATGGCTGACAGACGGCACTGATCGGGGTGCCCTATGACACTGACGCCGCGGTGCGGCTGGCCAAGGCGAACGGCTTTCCGGGCTGGGGCGAGGCGATCCGTTTCGGCTGGGCGGGGCCGGAGAGCCTGGGGTAGGGCCTGGGCTGACCCTGGCTGTGAACAAGACCCAATCCGGCACAGGTGTGATCCGCCTGTTAATCGCCCGTTAACCCTTGGGCCGCGATCATCATCCACAAGGAAATGGTGTTCTCCGATCCCGTCGCGTCCCCTGAATCAGTGACGCAGTGTAGGGTTGATTGCGGAGGACGATTCGAATGCCGCTGTTGCGGCGATGTTTGTTCCCCAGCGTATCCGAAGAGTGGCGGCCAAGAGGCCGCGTGGACGAAAAACGCCTTTTGAGGACGGACTATCTGCATGTCCCTGATTGAATTCGAGCCCGACCGGACGTCCCACCCCGTGGATCTTGTCGAGCACATCGCTTCGATCAACGACTGGAATTTCGAACGGCAGGATGCCGACGAAATCTCCATTTCCGTCCGTGGCGGGTGGAGCGATTATCACGTGTCGTTCAACTGGATGGAGGACCTCGAGTCGCTCCATATCGCCTGCGCCTTCGACCTGAAGGTGCCCGATGGGCGGCGGGCCGAGATCAAGCAGTTGATCAGCCTGATCAACGAGCAGCTCTGGATTGGTCATTTTGATATCTGGAATAAGGAAGGCGTGGTGCTGTTCCGCAATTCGCATCTGCTGACCGGCGGCGCTGATGTGTCGCCACAGCAATGCGAGGCGCTGCTGCGCTCGGCCACCGACAGCTGCGATCTCTACTACCAGGCGTTTCAGTTCGTGGTCTGGGCGGGCAAGTCCGCTGCCGACGCGCTGAGCCATGTGATGTTCGAGACGGTAGGCGAAGCCTGATGACACAAAACCTCCGAAGCTTGGGGCCCGTGATGCTGGTTGGCGCCGGCAAGATGGGAATGGCGCTGGCGCGCGGCTGGCTTGATGCGGGCCTGCCATCAGGCAATCTGGTGCTGATCGATCCCTCGCCGAGCGAAGGGGCCAAGGCGCTGGCGGCCGACTATGACCTAATCATCCATGCCGAGGCGGCGGGGCTAGAGCCCAATGTGCTGGTGCTGGCGGTCAAGCCGCAGAGCGTCGACACGGTCATGGAGGGCCTCGCGCCCGTCGTGGGACCGCAGACATTGGTGCTGTCAATCGCCGCTGGCATTTCCATCGCGCGACTGGCGGGCGGCTTCGAAACCGGCCGCGTGGTCCGCACCATGCCCAATACGCCGGCCCAGATCGGCAAAGGCATCACCGGCGCGGTGGCGGGACCGGATATTGGAGCGGACGATCGCGTGGCCGTGGACGCACTGCTGTCAGCAGCGGGGCAGGTGGCCTGGTTCGATACTGAAGGTGATCTCGATGCTGTGACGGCAGTTTCCGGTTCGGGACCAGCCTATGTGTTCAACCTGGTCGAAGCGCTGGCGGCAGCCGGGGTGGCACAGGGGCTGCCAGAGAATGTGGCCATGCAGTTGGCGCGCCAGACCGTGATTGGTTCGGCGGCGCTGATGGAGGCCGACCCGGCCCCGGCCAGCGTGTTGCGGCAGAATGTGACTTCTCCCAATGGCACCACGGCCGCAGCGCTTGCTGTGCTAATGGCCGGTGACGGGCTGACCCCGCTCGTGGGGCGGGCGGTGGATGCGGCGCGCAAACGCAGCGAGGAACTGGGCCGCGGCTAAACAGCCGGGTTAGCGCGGATCGCTGCGGCGGTCAGTTTTCTGCGAGAACTGGGCCTGAATGGACCTGATCCACTCCAGCATGTCCCAGTCTTCGGCCGCGACGGCGCTCTCAGCACTATCCAGAGCAATATGGGCCGACATCAGATCGCCGTCTTCTCCATTGACCAGGTGGCGCTGAAAATAGGCCAACGCCAGGTTGGTGTCGGAAACTGCACTGCTGCCGTCGCCCTTGCCGAGGTTATGCCCCATGCGGGCCTGGGTGAGCAGGTCGATCGCCAGTGTCAGCATGCGTTCCCGGTCCGGGCTTGTCGGACCGGAGCGGACCTCGTGCAGCAGGAGCGCGCCGTAGTTGGCGAATGCTTCGGTCTTGGCGGTAGGAAGATCATCCAGGGCCGGTTCGGCCAGGACCTGCCGATAAAGCGTTGCAGCCTCGGAGAGGCGATCGGCCCGGATATGCCCCTCGGCGGTCGTCAGAAGGTCAAGCACCTGCTCTCGATCCAGTCCTTTGGGGTGGGGAACAGCCATTGCCGTCACGATATCATCCTCGGTCGTCCCTCGACGGATGGAATGGTCTTCAGTCGATGACACCGAAGTGCAAAGTCAGAGCTTGGCCGTAAGATTGAGCCTGTCCAATACCGGCCGATCAGCAGGGTCGACCATTCCGACAAGAAACTGACGGACGGTACGGGCCGCTTCCGGTGGCATGGCCGCTATAGCCGAGTCAATACGACTTGCTTGCGTTGCCGATAATTGCGCGAAAAAGGCCCGTCCCTTGTCGGTGGCGTGCAGCAGGCGCTGGCGCCGGTCGGCGTGGCCGGTGCGCTGCTCGACATACCCATTGTCGATGAGCTGACGCAGTACCCGGGCCAGGCTCTGCTTGGTAATCTTGAGTATGTCGAGCAGGTCGGCCACCGGCATGCCGGGCCGGAGATTGACGAAGTAGAGGACGCGGTGATGGGCACGGCCGAACCCCTGCCTTTCAAGCAAGGCATCGGCGTCGCCGGTGAAGTCGCGATAGGCGAAAAAGAACAGTCCCATAATGTCGAGGGGAAGATGCGCCTGATCGGCCAGGGAATTTATGTCAGCTATGTTGACATTGTTTTGATCCGCTGGCATGGTTCCTCCGTCAGCGCCGCTGTTTCGTCTTATCCCAAAGCCATTCCGGTTTGCCAAGGGTATGACCCTGATGCATGATTGACGGAATGGTCGGTTCACAAGAACGGCGCGGGAACAGATTTCGGAGAGGAACGATGGCAGGCCTGCCTATGGACCAGCGTGAAGGCTGGATCTGGTTTGACGGCGAACTCAAACCCTGGAAAGACGCGAAAGTGCATGTGCTGACGCATGGTCTGCACTATGCCAGCTCCGTATTCGAGGGCGAGCGCGCCTATGGCGGGGAGATATTCAGGTCCCGCGACCATACCGAGCGACTGATAGGCTCGGCGGCCACGCTGGACATGCCATTCCCCTATTCGGTCGACGAGATCGAGGGGGCCAAGCGCCTGGTGCTGGAAAAGAACAATCTGGTCGACGCCTATGTGCGTCCCGTTGCCTGGCGCGGCTCGGAAGAGCTCTCGGTGCCGGCGCGCAACAACAAGGTGCATGTGGCCATCGCCGCCTGGGTGTGGCCGAGCTATTTCTCTGTAGAGGAAAAGCTCAAGGGCATTCGCCTTGAATGGAGCAAGTGGAAGCGCCCGAGCCCGGAAACCATTCCGTCCTCGGCCAAGGCGGCAGGTCTCTACATGATCTGCACGCTGTCGAAAGACGCGGCCATGGCCAATGGCTATGCCGATGCGCTGATGCTGGACTATCGCGGCTATGTGGCCGAAGCGACCGGCGCCAATGTGTTCTTCATCAAGGGCAAGGACATCATCACTCCGACGCCCGATTGCTTCCTCAATGGCCTGACGCGCCAGACGCTGATCAGCTTGGCCAAGGAGAACGGGTTCACCGTCACCGAGCGGCATATCATGCCCGAGGAGTTGAGCCAGTTCGACGAATGCTTCCTGACCGGCACAGCGGCCGAAGTGACACCGGTTTCGGTGGTCGGGGACTACAAGTTTACCCCAGGCGAAGGATGCCGGACGCTCATCGACGCCTATGCGGTGGCCGTCCAGCCCAAGCGGGCGGCGGCGGAATAAGGATTTCGCTGGATTGGACTTATGGGGTCGGGCCAAGAGGTCCGGCCTTTTTTGTTTTGGTCACATCTGCCGCCACTCCACAGATCGTCATCCTCGGGCTTGACCCGAGGATGCTGTACTTTCTTGAAGTGTCGGCAAGTGAAGAGCTCTCGGTTCAAGCCCGAGGGTGAAGATCGTGTGTATGGAGATGTCGAGCGAGCATAAATGCCTTAACTCGCCCACCGCTCCCGAGCCGCATCGTCTTCCGCCTTCGCTTCGACCCAGCGAAGTCCTGTCGCGGTCTCTTCCTGTTTCCAAAAAGGAGCGTCGGTCTTGAGATAGTCCATCAGGAATTGCGCGCCATCGAAGGCGGGCTGGCGGTGAGGGGCTAGGGTGAGGACCATCATGATGGTTTCGCCGGGCACGAGGCGCCCGTGGCGGTGGAATATCGCGGCGTCGATCAGGCCGAAGCGGTCGATTGCGATGTCGCGGATGGCGGCGAGCTCGTTTTCGGCCAGTTCGGGATAGCATTCGAGGATCAGTGCACTGATGGGGTCGTCAGGGCGCGAGCGGACGATGCCGGTGAAAGTCACCATGGCGCCTGCCTCGGTATGGGCGGATTGGAAGGCATTGGCTTCGATGCCGGGATCGAAAGGGGCGCTGGTGACGATAATCATCGAAAACTCCACTCCGCGACATCGCCCTTCGACAGGCTCAGGATGAGGTCTTTGAGAGATCAGCCGCCGGTCATGGGCGGCAGGATGGCGATTTCGCTGGCGCCAGCAATGGGCGCGTCCCAGGTTACAATGCGGGCATCGAGAGCGAACTTGAAGATGGCCGGATTGGTCATGGCAAGGTCAAGCGTTTCGTCCCGGCTCCGCAGCCAGGCCACCAGATCGGCCATGGTGACGACTTCGGGAGGAGGCGAAACCTCGTCGCTGCCGCGGTTGAGGCGCTCGCGCAGCCAGGCGAAGTAGAGCACTTTCATTTGCCCGTGCCCGACAGGTGCGGCCAAGAGGCGCGCAGATATTCCCAGCCGGTCCAGATGGTGATGACGCCGGCAATCCAGAGGACCAGATCGGACACCAGGACGAGACCAGGAACGATGGGCTCGGCCAGGATGAGGCCGAGGGCCATGAGCTGGGCAGTGGTCTTCCACTTGGCAAGTTTGCTGACGTTGAGGACCACGGTCTTGTTTCCCAAAAACTCGCGCAGACCCGGAATGAAGAATTCGCGCAGCAGGATGGCGATGGCCGGAAACATGTCGAGGGCCGAGAGGCTGCTGTCCCAGGCGAGGACGGCGATGAGCACGCCGACCAGCAATTTGTCGGCAATGGGATCGAGCATGCGGCCGAGATCGGAATATTGACCCATCGCGCGGGCCAGATAGCCATCTATCCAGTCACTGACGGCGGCTGCAATATAGAGAAACAAGGCGATCGAGCGGGCCGCAGGTGGACCAGACATCACCAGGGCAGCGATGGGTATGATCGCCAGGATGCGGGCGATGGTGATCATGTTGGGAACGAGCAGCAGCGGATTTCTGGTCATGGCCGGAGAGAACAGGATGGCGGGGTGGGGGTCAAGTACGATGCGAAAGACAGGAGCGCTTTGAAAGGCCGACACCCCGCCCTGCTTCGCGACGGAGTTCGCAAGGGCTAAGCCCTGCTCAGCTTCTCTCCCACAAGGAGGAGGAGAGGAGGAACCGAGGCGCCATACCCTGCGCCCTCCCCCTTGTGGGGAGGGAATTAGGGTGCGGGTTGTTACGCCACCGCCTTCCTGTTGACCGCGCGGCGTTTTTCGACGGCGTCGGCGAGTTCGGCGAGGGCGGTGACGGTGGTGTCCCAATCGATGCAGCCATCGGTGATGGACTGGCCATAGACCAGGTCCTGGCCAGGGACGAGGTCCTGGCGGCCGGCGACCAGGTTGGATTCCACCATGACGCCGATGATGCGCCTGTCGCCATTGGCGAGCTGCGCACCGATATCAGCTAGGATCAGAGGCTGGTTTTCCGGGTTTTTAGAGGAATTGGCGTGGCTAGCGTCGATCATGATCGCCGGGTTGAGGCCGGCCCTCTGCGCAGCACTTGCGGCGGCCTCGACGCTGTCGGCGCTGTAATTGGTGGTCTTGCCGCCGCGCAGGATGATGTGACAGTCCTCGTTGCCGGTGGTGGCCGCGATGGCCGAGCGCCCATCCTTGGTGACGGCCATAAAATGGTGCGGCTGGCCGGCGGAAAGGACGGCGTCGAGCGCGATCTTGATATTGCCATCGGTGCCGTTCTTGAAGCCGACCGGGCAGGAAAGGCCCGAGGCCAGTTCGCGGTGGATCTGGCTTTCGGTGGTGCGGGCGCCGATGGCGGCCCAGGCGACCAGGTCGGCCAGGTATTGCGGCGTCGTCATATCAAGGAATTCGCAGGCTGCCGGGATGCCGAGATTATTGATGTCGAGCAGCAGGGCGCGGGCGGAGTGCAGGCCCTGGGTGATATTGAAGCTGCCGTCCATATCGGGGTCGTTGATCAGACCCTTCCAGCCCACTGTGGTGCGCGGCTTTTCGAAATAGACGCGCATGATGATCTCGAGCCGGTCGCCAAGCTGTTCGCGCAGGGCGAAGAGACGGCCGGCATAATCCATGGCGGCGGCGGGGTCATGGATGGAGCAGGGTCCGACAACGACGGCGAGGCGGTCATCCTGGCCGGTGAGGATATTGTGGACGTCGTGGCGGGCGGCGATGACGGTGCGAGTGGCGCCGTCGGTCCGCGGATGGGTGCGCATCACCTCGATGGGCGTAGGCAGCGGCTTGATTTCAGTGATGCGGAGGTCGTCGGTGGACTTGAGCATTTCGTTGGTCTTTCTCGATTTTACGCGAGGGGCCAACAAAAAGCCGCCTCGGAAGTCGGGCGGCTGGCTTGCGATCTGGTGTTTTTGGTCTGGGGTCAGAACACGCGCGCGATAGCCTCCGCTGGGAGCGGATAGCTAAAATACCAGAAGAAGGTCGCGGCGTTGGTCATGGGCAATTTGTAGTTCAGGATGCGAGGGGTTGTCGAGTCCCGACTTTGGTAGGGAGCAGGACTTCACTCTTTGGTCCCCCCTCGTACCGGGTCGAGGGGGGGGACGATCTATGAACGCCGAGGTCGTTACATTTGCGCCTTGCCGGTGTCACCCATGTCGGGCTTCGCGCCGGTGGTAGCAGCGGCGAGCATCTTGGCTCCAGCAACCAGCATGTTGGGACTGTCCCACACTTCACCGTCCTCCGGGGTCACTTTCAGCAGCCTGATCTGGGGGTCGCTTGCATCGTCCCACCAGGCCTTGTCGAAATTCGTCCAAAGCTCTTCGATTTTGGCGCGGTCGTTTGAGACCACCGCTTCACCGGCAATCACCACATATTTGTGGCCGCCATTGTCGGCCCAGGCGAGGGACACGTGCGGGAACTTGTCGATTTCAGTGAGCTTGTGACCCTCAATGTCCGTGAGGAAGTAAATGGCGTGTTCGTCGCGGCGAACGCGAGACCCCATAGGGCGGCTGCGCTGCTGTTCGCCGTCCCAGGTGGTGAGCATGCAGATGTTGATTTTGTCGGCCAATTCCCAGATGCGGTCATTGGCTTCTTCCGGCGAGAGCGTGTCGGCGTGCTGATCGGTCATGATGGGTGCTCCGTGGTTCTGTGAACGAACGGCCCAAGCGGGGAAGAGTTGCGACAACTAATGTCCCATCAATTCATGCCGCGCGCTTCAGCCGCCGGCGCCCTGGTAGTTGCGCAGGCACCAGCGCCAGTGTGCCATGGCAATAAGGACGCAGAATGGACCAGCGGCAATGGCGGCGAGGGGCGCCATGTCGCCGATCAACGGCACGGATTTTCCAAGGATTGCGGCGACGGGCACATAGGCGAGGAAAGCCAATGGCGCAATGGTCAGCATCAGAACCTGCAGGGGAAGGGGGAAGATGTTGAGCGGGTAGCGGGCCAGTTCCCAGAAGCCGAAGAAGATCTGGTAAAGGTGGTTGGACTTGACCCAAACCAGCGCCGTCGCGCCGATCATGGTCATGAGGGCTGCCACAATCATGGCGGCGCTGACGAGGCACCCCAGCACGAAGAGCGCCAGCAGCGGTGTCCAGGTCACGTCGACCTGGGTTAGCGACCAGAACATGAGACCGATGGCCAGCACGATGTGGCCGGCATAGCCGATATTGAGCCCGGAAAAGACCAGATAGGTCCAGGGACCGATGGGTTTGACCAGGATGGCATCGAACGTCCCCATCCGGACCTTGTCCTCAATTTCGCGGAACTGCACGAAACTGAGCGAGGCGCCGAGCGAGTAAGCGAGCAGGTGGAACGACAGCAGCAGGGCCATTTCGGGCCATTCCCAACCGCCTAGGGTGCCGAAGCGCGCCAGAATCAGCGCGATGGCCGTGTACATCGAACCATAGGCGGCAAACTGGGAGAGCCAGCCGAGGATCATGGCGCCCGGATATTCAACCTTGCTCTTGACGAAGGTGTGCACGAGGGCCGGAATGATGATGTGCAGACGTGTCATGGTCAGCCACCCTGCACGATGAGGCGATGGCGCGCCTTCGCCCAGAGCCAGGCGAGGAAGGCGAGCAGCACGGCGAACCAGCAGAGGCCGATGCCGAAATAGAGCACGGATTCGGTGACGCCCAGTTGCCCGATATAGACGGCCGCCGGGTAATATGAGACCCAGGCAAAGGGCAGGTGGCCCGCGATTGCGGCCAACCAGTAGGGAAAGAACCAAAGCGGGACCAGACCACCGGCGAGCAAGGTCATGATGGAATTGAAGAACCAGTCGAGCGAGTCGGTGGTCATCAGCCAGAAGGCGGCCAGCCCCAGCGAACATGAAGACCAGTTCGCCGAACACCCCCGACCAGACTTGGTTACGATAGGCGAGACGCGCCTGGAAGGCGGTGGCGGTGAAGGCAGGGTAGGCCCTGAGCTTCATGCCCTTGCTCCGGTCAGATTCGGCTTGTTTTGATAGAAGGTGCGGATCACCTCCTCGATGTCGGGCTCTTCAAGCTTGACGTCCTTGAGGCCGTGACCGCGCCCGAGTTCGCCCAGCACGTCGAGAAGCGAGACGTTTTCGTCCTCAAGCAGATAGTGCTTGGCGGCGCCTTCGTCGGCGGCGAGCATGGCGGTGGTCAGGGTGATAGGGCCGGGATCGGTGGCGAACTCGAGCGTCAGGCGGCGGCGGGAGCCGAGGGTGGCGCGGAGGTGCCTGAGCTCGCCATCGAACAGCAGCATGCCGTCGTCGACCATGATGAGGCGGGGACAGATCTCCTCAATGTCGACCAGATCGTGGGTGGTGAGAATGATGGTGGTGCCGCGCTGCTTGTTGACCTCGGAGAGGAACTTGCGCACCGCGTCCTTGGCGACGACGTCGAGGCCGATGGTCGGTTCGTCAAGGAACAGGATTTTCGGATCGTGCAGCAGCGCCATGGCGATCTCGGCACGCATGCGCTGGCCCAGGCTCAGCTGGCGCACCGGGCGATCGAGGAAAGACGCCATGTCGAGCATCTGGGTGAGATAGGCAAGGTTGCCGGCAAAGCGCGGTTCGGCAATGTCGTAGATATGGCGGTTGAGCGCGAAACTGTCGCGCGCCGGCAGATCCCACCAGAGCTGGCTGCGCTGGCCGAAGACCACGCCGATCTCGCGGGCGTTGACCATGCGATTGGCATGTGGCTCGCGGCCCAGAACCGAGAGGGCGCCGGCGCTGGGGGCGAGGATGCCTGTCATCATCTTGATCATGGTCGACTTGCCGGCACCGTTGGGCCCGAGATAGCCGACCACCTCGCCGGGCTGGATCGCGAAGCTGATGCCGTCGACGGCGCGGATTTCCGTGTAGTCGCGGGAGACCAGGCTTTTGAGCGCGCCACCGAAACCGGAAAGGCGCTTGAGCTGGCGGAAAGTCTTGCTCACGCCAGTGGCGGAAATGATCGGTGACATCGGGTTGGCTCCCCTGGGGAAGGGAAGCTAACTGATTCTCGGGGAATTGCGGCAATGGTGGCAGCGAAACTTAGTCGGACCAGCCCTGCTGCATCAGGGTATAGGCGAAGGACGCGGTCCAGCCGATCAGGGCGAAGCCGTTCAGAGCCTCGATTCCGGAGATGATCCGCAGAGCGCCCATTGGGTAGATGTCACCGACGCCAAGTGTAGTGTAGCTCATCAAGGAAAAGTAGAGTGGATCTAGGAAACCACCTTGCAACTCTCCTTCAAGGGAGCCGAAGAAGGGTTGCAGGTTCATCAGGTAGTATATCACCGCGTATATGAACACGCCGATTATTTGCGCGACGGTAACGCTAGCCATCCCGACAAACACGCCGGTTCGCCGCGACAGACCGCTGCCTTGTAGAATAGTGCGCCCAACTAACATGGACTGGTAGTGCAGCAGCACAGAGGCGGCCATTGCCGCGAAGCCGATCAGGGTGGCTAGAACGATGCTCATGCCGGAATCTCCATTGCCTTAGCAAAATGGAAACCAAGCTTGTCTGTTCCCTTTCTGGCAAATCGGCCTGCCGTTAGCTGCGGTTGAAGTGATCGTAAACCAGTTGCGCCATCGCCCTCGAGATGGTCGGTACGGCTTCGAGGTCGACAAGCGAGGCGCGGGAGACGGCCTTGGCGGAGCCGAAATGGTTGAGCAGGGCGCGCTTGCGGGTAGGGCCGATGCCTTCGATCTCATCGAGCGGGTTTTTCACCACGTCTTTCTTGCGACGGGCACGGTGGGTGCCGATGGCGAAGCGGTGGGCTTCATCGCGCAGGCGCTGGACATAGTAGAGCACCGGATCGCGGTGCGGCAGCATGAAGGCATCGCGGCCCTCGATGAAGAATTTCTCGCGACCGGCGTCGCGCTCCTCGCCCTTGGCGATACCGATGAAGATCACCTCCTTGGGCAGGTTCAGCGCGGCGATGACTTCGCGCACGGCATTGAGCTGGCCGGCGCCTCCGTCGATGAACACGACATCGGGCCAGTCCGGCATGCCGGTATTTTCGTCCTCGGCGTCGGTCTCGCTTTCGGCGGCGAGGCGCGAGAAACGGCGGGTCAGCACTTCGCGCATCATGCCGAAATCGTCGCCGGGGGTGATGTCGGTCGATTTGATGTTGAAGGTCCGGTAGTGCTTCTTGGAAAAGCCCTCCTCGCCAGCGACGATCATGCCACCCACCGCATTGGTGCCGGAAATGTGGGAATTGTCATAGACCTCGATGCGCCGTGGAACGTCCTCAAGGCCGAAGGTTTCGGCTACGCCTTCGAGGAGAGTGCGGTTAGAGGCGCCTTCGGCGAGCTGGCGGCCCAGGGCCTCGCGGGCATTGTTGAGGGCGTGATTAACGAGGTCGCGCTTTTCCCCACGCTGCGGCGTCTCGATGCGCACCTTGCGGCCGGCGCGACTCGAAAGCGCCTCTTCAATCAGCGTCGGCTCGGCCATGTCGTGGCTCAGCAAGACCAGGCGCGGCGGGGTGCGATCCTCGTAGAACTGGACCAGGAAAGCCTCAAGCACTTCGGCATCAGTGAGGCTGTCATCGGCCTTGGGTCGGAAGGCGTGATTGCCCCAGTTCTGGAAGGCGCGGAAGAAAAAGACCTGCACGCAGAACTGTCCGCCTTCGTGGTGGATGGCGAAAACGTCCGCCTCTTCCACCGACCGAGCCGTTGCGTCGCCTTGCGACTGGATCAGCGCCAGCGCCGAAAGGCGGTCGCGGATCAGCGCCGCGCGCTCGAAATCAAGGTCCTCGGCGGCCTTGTTCATGTCGGTCTGCAGATGATTGCGCACCGCGTCAGACTTGCCGGAGAGGAATTGCCGCGCGTCTTCGACCAGTTCGGCATATCCCTCGAGGCTGATCTCGCGGGTGCAGGGGCCGGCGCAGCGCTTGATCTGGTATTGCAGGCAGGGCCGCGTGCGGGCGGCATAGAAACTGTCCGAACAATTGCGCAGGAGGAAGGCCTTTTGCAGGCTCGCGATGGTGCGGCTGACGGCAACGGCGGATGCAAAGGGGCCAAAGTAATTGCCTGGACGGCGGCGGGAGCCGCGATGCTTGGTGAGTTCGGGCGCCTCGTGGTCGCCGGTGATCAGGATATAGGGGAAGCTCTTGTCGTCGCGCAGCAGCACGTTGAAGCGGGGCTTCAGGCGCTTGATCATGTTGGCTTCGAGCAGCAGCGCTTCGGATTCGGTCTCGGTGCGCACGAATTCCATGCCCACGGTGGCCGCGATCATGCGCTGGATGCGCACCGGCAGGCCCTCGGGCCGCGTATAATTGGTGACGCGTGCCTTGAGGCTTCTGGCCTTGCCCACATAGATCACCGCGCCTTCGGCATCGAGCATGCGATAGACGCCCGGCGCTGCCGGCAGGGTGCGGACAAAGGCGCGAATGACATCCGGGCCGGATGGGAGGGGCATGGTCGCGTCGGTCATGGTCGAGGCGTGGGTGCGCGGCGGGCGGAATAGCTCAGGTGCTGTCCACCATCGAGCGCCAGCATCTGTCCGGTAAAGGCCGGCATTGAGAGAATGTTGAGCACGCCCTGGGCGATGGCCTCGGGGTCGGCATGGCGCTTGAGCGGCAGATTGTCGACCGACTGGTCGAAGTCGGCCTGGCTCTGGCGAGCACTGGGCAGGACCGGGCCTGGACCGATCGCATTGACGCGGATGGTCGGCGCCAGCGATTGCGCCAGCGTCTGGGTGGCGGTCCAGAGCACCGACTTGGACAGGAAATAACTGAAATAGGCCGGGCTGGGCCGCAGCACGCGCTCGTCGACAATGTTGATGATATTGCCCTCGGTTCCGTCGAGGAGCTGGGCGGCAAAGTCGCGGGCAAGAAATACCGGCGCTTCGGCGTGGACGGCGAAGTGGGTATCCCAAAGCGATTCATCGACATCGTGGACACTGTCCGGCTCGAAGGTGGAAGCATTGTTGACGAGGACCGTGAGAGGGCCGAGCAGGCCTGCGGCACGGGAGATCAGGGTGCGCCGCTGCGAACGGCTGGTGAGGTCGGCGCTGAGGATTTCGGCCTGCCCGCCCGTAGAATGGATGCGGCCGCGCAGCGCCCTGGCGCCGTCCGCGTCCGAGCGATAATGGATGATGACCGCATGGCCGGCCTGGGCCAGGGCCATTGCGATAGCGGCGCCGATACGGTCTCCCGCACCGGTGACAAGCGCCACTCCGGGTTGCTGATTCGACAGGGTTTTGTTCGTCTTGGACATTGGTCGGACCATAGGCCGGAACAGGTCCGGGCATCAATCAGGCTTGCGGGGCCGGGCAGCGATAGGTCTCGCGCGCGTCACCCGCTGACAGCAGGGTTTTGTGCTTTGCCCGAACTTATAACGGGCGTAGCCTGCTGTTGTTGCGGGACGGGAGGTTCTGCACAAGAAGAGGGGGACTGGTTATGGACGTAATTGTGCCCATCCTGGCGCAATTGATCGCTGGCGGTGCTGGCGGCAATGTCATCGGACAATTGGCAAAGCAACTTGATCTCGGCACTGCCGGCAATACCATTGTCGGCGCGATTGGCGGGCTTGCCGGAACCTGGCTCGCCGGCATGATCCCCGGACTCGACACGCTGGTGGGTGCAGCCAATGGCGCAGCGGGAACTGCGGGTGCTCTCGACCTGGGTGCGCTGGCCGGACAGGGCGCGACTGGCCTGGTCGGCGGCGGCCTGCTGACGGCAATAGCCGGCATCATCAAGTCGGCCATGGCGAAGAGCTGAGGCTTGCAATAGTCTCACGGCGCCCCGCGATCCTGTGATCGCGGAGCGTCTTTCATTCGAGTCGTTCATGTCCCCTGTTTCCGACGTACAGCGCCCTGATCAGGTCGGGCCCGCAATTGTCCTGACTCTTGTGACCATCGGCGTTTTCGGCATCCAGGACGCCATCGCCAAGACGCTGGTCCAGGACTACTCTCCCTTTCAGATCACGATGATGCGCTATTGGGGCTTTGCCGCCTTTGCGCTGTTACTGGTGGCGCGGCAGGCGCCCCTGCGGCAGGCCCTGCGTTCAAGAACCCCGAAGTTACAGCTGCTGCGCGGTGTGCTGCTGATGGCCGATATCTGGTTTTTTGCGCTGGCACTGCAAACGGTACCGCTGGGCGAATTGCAGGCCATCGTCATCGTCTATCCGCTGCTGGTAACGCTGTTCGCCATTCCCGTGCTGGGCGAGAAGGTCGGATGGTTTCGCTTGGCGGCTGTCGGGGCCGGCTTTGCCGGGGCGCTGATCATCATGCGGCCTGGCGGGGTGCCGCTCGACTGGGGCGCAGGGTTTGCACTGGCCTCCTCGGCGCTCTATGCGCTCTATATCGTGGTCACGCGCAGGGTCGCGGCCATCGACAGCGCTGCCACCAGCATGACCTATGCCGCATTGGTGGGCTTCGTGATGTCGGCGGGCGTCGGCGTGTTCTTCTGGCAGAACATGGGCTGGGTGGATGTCGTTCTGGTCGTGATCGTCATGATCACCACCTGTGCCGGTCATGGCGTGATGACCATAGCCCTCACCATGGCGCCGGCCAGTGTGCTGCAGCCATTCAACTATTTCTCGCTGCCCTGGGCGATCCTGCTGAGCGTGGTGGTGTTCGGGCAGTGGATCGACGCGATTTCGCTGTTTGGAGCAGCCGTCATCGTGGCGGCTGGACTGGTGGTGATGGCGCGCGAAAGGGCGAAACGGGTGCCCAAGGTCGCGCAGGAGGCGCTTCCCGCCGTGGAATAGCCCAGCCCTTGAACTTGAAAGTCTCAGAGGGCATGTGTGCATCAGGATGGATTTTGGTTGGTCGCGCTATGGGGAGCACGCAATGATCTGGCTTATCGAGATAGCCCTGGTGCTTTTGCTGGTCGGCGGCGGCTGGACCATTTTGACGCGCGGCAAGCAGAGCGAAAAGCGTGAAGCGCTGACCATGCGGCGGGTCGATGCCTATATCGAAACTATAAGGCGCGAGCGCAGGTCGCCCGAACTGGCCGCGATGAGCGACACCGAATTGCGTGATCTCCTGCATTCGGGCGCGCGGAACCTCAAGGTCGCCGAGCAACGCAGGAGCTGGACCGTGCTCGGGATCGGCGTAGCCACGGTCCTGGCTGCGTCGGTGGTGGGCAGCCAGGACGGGGGGTGGCAGGGATTTGCTGCGGTTGCGGCCATCGGCGCTATCGTGGGTTACGGCGCCAATGAATATCTGGCGCGGCGCATGCGGGCGCCGCTGGAGCGGCGTGGCGTCGATATCGACCGGCTGATGGTCGAATAAGCCGGCCGCAAT
The DNA here is from genome assembly GCF_054482695.1 of Devosia sp. CAU 1758. Classification (NCBI taxonomy): domain Bacteria; kingdom Pseudomonadati; phylum Pseudomonadota; class Alphaproteobacteria; order Hyphomicrobiales; family Devosiaceae; genus Devosia; species Devosia sp. CAU 1758. The sequence continues at coordinate 618,056 of NZ_JBTLRJ010000001.1, forward strand.
GGGACGCGCCGCCCTTGCGGGGCGGCGTTGGAGTTCAGTGGCTGGCGATCAGCTGCCGACACAGAAATATCCGTTGGGGCCATTGAAGCAGAAGCTGGCGCCTGGATTGCTCGGGTAGATGGGCTGCGGGCGCGGCGGACGCGGGTTCCAGTGCGGCGGGCGCGGCGGCCGCGGATTATTCCAATGTGGGGGACGGGGGGGACGCGGGCGCTCCCAGTGATCGTCATCCCAGTCATTGTCCCAGCTCGGACGGCCGCTGCTCAGATAATTGGCGGAGACCCATCCATCGGGGCCGCGCTTTTCGACAAAGCACCAGCTGCCGCGGCAATGTTGCACATCGACACGTTCACCGCGGCGCAGCGTGTCGACAACCCGAAAGCCCGTGCTAGGGCCGGACCGGACATTAACATTGCCCGTGGCGACGGCTGGAGCCGCAGACGCAGCGACGGTGGTGGCGATGACAGCCAGCGTGGCGAGGCCGGATGCGAGGAGTTTATTCCGGAGGGTCATGGGCAAGGTCCTTTCCCTTTGGGTTGGCTTTGACGCCTTGCCCATAGAAAAGCCCATGGCGGATGAACCCAAGCTGAACGAACTATTAAGGTTGCGGCGCGGTGGCCGTGCTAAAGCCGCAGCAGATCGACGAAACGGCCCAGCGCCTCGGCGAATTTCTTGCGGTGCTTGGGCTTGAGTTCGCCCATAAGCGCCTCTTCCACCTGGGCCCAGTGTTCAGCCAGCGCATTGCGGATGCGGACTCCGCGCTCGGTCAGCGCCAGGCCGGGCTCGAGTTCCGGGCCTACTGCCTGGCGGGTGATGAAATCGCGGCTGGCGAGACGCTCGAGACGGCCGGCAAGCATATCGGCAGACAGCCCCAGCTCGGTGGCCAGTTCGGCCTCGGTGGTGCCCGACCGACCGAGGACGAACAGCACGGCGTCGTCGCCCGGCTCGAGACCTTTCTCGACCACGGGCACCAGCAGCGCCTTGTGCGCGAGTTGGCCCGCCTGGATGAGCCGGTAGAGCGCGGAGCGGGGAGAGGGTCTGGACATGGGCGGGAAAATAGTCCGATCTCCTTGTCGCCGTCGATTGCGGTTCCATCCTATCGTTAATCGCTCAACGACCAAGGGGCGTTATTGTTCACCCCATGCAGATGAGTTATGCGTCCATTGACCATCTTGGGCTGAACGGACACGCCATGTCGCAAGACCTCTCTCGCATCCGTGCCTTTGTGCAGGTCTTCGACGCTGGCGGATTTTCGGCCGCCGCCCGGCAGCATGGCCGCTCCAAGGCATTGCTGAGCAAATATGTGACCGATCTCGAGGACTATCTCGGGGTGCGGCTGATGAACCGCACGACGCGCCGGCTGAGCCTGACCGAGGCCGGCGAGGGCTATTATCGGGAAGCCTCGAGCCTGTTGCAGCAGCTTGATGATCTCGATGCCAATATTGCTGACCAGACCACTGAGCCGCGCGGCCTGTTGCGCGTGTCGGCGCCGCGCAATTTCGGCGAGCGCACACTGGCGCCGGCCATCTTCGGCTATCTCGCGAAATACCCCAAGGTGACGCTCGACCTGCGGCTGGAAGACCGGTATGTCGACTTGGTCGACGAGGGGATCGATGTTGCACTGCGCATCTCGACGCTGGCCGATTCCTCGCTGATCGCCCGCAAGATTGCCGACATGCATGTCGTGGTAGGCGCGGCGCCCGCGTTGATCAAAAGGGTCGGCACCCCGGTGCATCCCGAGGACCTGCGGCACCTGCCCTGCATTGTCGATGTCAATCTGCAGGGGCAGTCGAACTGGCGCTTTACCGAGGATGGCAAGACCATCTCGGTGCCGGTGACGGGGCCGGTTCGCGTCAATTCGCCCCTGGCGGCGCGCACGGCGGCAGCAATGGGCCTCGGTTTTGTCGTATTGCCCTCCTATCTGGCTGAACCGGCGGTGAAGCAGGGCGAACTGGTGCCAGTGCTGGTGGATTATCTGCCGACCGGGCAGACCCTGCAGGCTGTCTATCCGCACCGGCGGCACCTGGCCGGCAAGGTGCGGGCCTTGATCGATCATCTGGTGGAGTGGTTCGCCACCCATCCCGTCCATTAGGGGCTGTTCTTGACCACACTTTCGGCGCGATTGATCGGTGCGGCATTGGTCGCACTGGGCTTGGCGCAGCCTGCATTTGCACATCCGCACATCATGATCGATGCCAAGGCGGTGGTTCGCCTCGATGAAGCAGGTCGCGTTACGGCTTTGCATCACAGCTGGACCTTCGATACCGCCTTTTCGGTGTGGATGGTGCAGGGGCTGGACACCGACGGCGACGGCGTCGTTACCGCGGCAGAAATGCAGGAACTGGCCGACGAGAACATGCTTGGATTGGCCGACTACGGATTTTACACCTATGCCGGAGACGGCATGGACTTCACCGCGATCGGCGACCAGAAAATGGTCTATGCCGACAATCGGGTGACGCTGGATTACACCATCACTGCGACGACACCGCAGCCGGTGGGCGAACGGTTTGAACTGGGGGTCTACGACCCGGAATATTATGTGGCGATCTCGGTCAACCAGCCCTCGGATGTGGTGTTGGAGAACGCGCCGGGAGGGTGCGCCGTGCGCCTGGAACCGCCGGTGCCGATGCCCCCGGAGATTGAGGAGCGCCTGTATTCCCTTGGGCCGGAAGTGCTCGAACTGCCGCCGGATCTGGCCGCCGCCATGCGGGGAACACAAGGGATGGTGGTGTTGAGTTGTGGCGCTGCAAATACGGCCACGACGGCGATGGAGGCGACAGAACAAATGGCCGCTGCCCGCCCGGCTGCACCCTTTGGCGGGCCGCCGCCCGAAGTGGGGCTTACCCTGCCGCGCAGTGGATTTTTTGGCTGGTTGCAGACCCAGCAGCGTGACTTCTACGCGGCGCTGACGGCATCGCTCGATGCGCTGCGCACCGACTGGACGGCGTTCTGGGTGCTGGGGGGGCTGAGCTTTCTCTATGGCATTTTCCACGCGGCCGGGCCGGGGCATGGCAAGGTGGTCATCTCGTCCTATGTGCTGGCCAATGAGCAGCAATTGCGGCAGGGAATCGTTCTCAGCGGGCTCTCGGCGCTGACGCAATCGCTGGTGGCGATCGGCTTCGTGCTGGTTCTGGCGGGCCTGCTCAACCTGACCAGCACGGCGATGGGCGAGGCGGCGCATTGGGTGGGCGTCGTCTCCTATGCCATGGTGGCGCTGCTGGGGCTGTGGCTGGTGCTGCGCAAGGTGCTTGGCTGGGGTCACAGCCACGATCATGACCACCATCACGATCATCAGGGTCATGACCACGATCACCACCACTCCCATGCGCATCAGGACCATGGGCACAATATGCACCACGCTGTGGGGCCCGGGGATATTCGCGGCAATTGGCGGGAGCAGCTTGGCGTGGTCGTGGCCGTGGGGCTGCGGCCCTGTTCGGGGGCTCTGGTGGTGCTGGTCTTTGCGCTGTCGCAGGGCTTGCTGGCGGCGGGCATTGCCGCCGTGCTGCTGATGGGGCTGGGGACGGCGATCACGGTGGCGGCGCTGGCGACGCTGGCGGTGACGGCCAAGGGACTGGCCGGACGGATCGGTGGTGCCGACAGCGCCATCGCCCGGACGCTGGTGTGGTGGGCGGAACTGGCCGGCGCCCTGGTGGTGCTGGCATTCGGCGTGCTGCTGCTGGTGGCCAGCATTTAAGCGCGACCCATCGCCGCCTTGCGATCAAACGGCAAACGGGTATGGTGCCGGCCAATTCTGGAACATTTCCAAACTGGCCCCCATGTCCGCACACCTCCCGCCCGACCATCCGTCCGTGCCGCAGCAGAAGATCGGGGTGCTGCTGCTCAACCTGGGGACGCCGGATGGAACCGCCTACTGGAGCGTGCGTCGCTATCTCAAGGAATTCCTCTCCGATCCGCGCGTTATCGAGACGCCCAGATGGATCTGGTGGCCGCTGCTCAATCTGGTGATCCTCTCGTTCCGGCCGCAAAAGAGCGGGCACGCCTATGCCCAGATATGGGACAAGGAAAAGAACGAAAGCCCGCTGCGGGTGATCACGCGGGAACAGACGGAAAATCTAGCACAGCGGCTGGCTGGCGAGGATATCGTGGTGGAATTTGCCATGCGCTATGGCAATCCCTCGACCCAGAGCGTGCTGGAGAAAATGCAGAAGGCGGGGTGCCAGAAAATTCTCCTGGTGCCGCTTTATCCGCAATATTCGGCAACGACGACCGCGACGGCCAATGACAAGGCTTTCGATGCGCTCAAGACCATGCGGTGGCAACCGGCGGTGCGGACGGCGCCGGCCTATTTCGACGACCCGGCTTATGTTGCGGCGCTCGGCAATTCGATCCGCGAGGGTGTCGAAAAGCTCGATTTCGAGCCGGATGTGGTGATCACCTCCTATCACGGCATGCCGGTGGAATATCTCAAGCGCGGCGACCCGTATCATTGCCAGTGTTACAAGACGACGCGGCTGGTGCGCGAATATCTCGGCTGGGACAAGGACCGGCTGATGGTCACTTTCCAGAGCCGGTTCGGGCCGACCGAATGGCTGCAGCCCTATACCGACAAGACGCTGGAAGCGCTGCCGGGGCAGGGCAAGAAGAAGGTCGCCATCCTGGCCCCGGCCTTTTCGGCGGACTGCATCGAGACGCTCGAAGAAATCGCCATGGGCGGCAAGGATAGCTTCATGGAAGCGGGCGGGGAGAAGTTCGCCTATATCCCGTGCCTGAATGCCTCGCCCGGTGGCATGGATTTTATCGAATCCATGGTGCGGCGGGAATTGGCGGGGTGGCTTTAGGCAAGTCCACAACCCTCGCCTCCTACGCCCCCTCGGCCCCTCAGGGGAGAGGGCCGGGGTGAGGGGTGAAGGCCTGTCGGTAAACCTGCAACGCTGAACCCCTCATCCGGCCCTATCGGGCCACCTTCTCCCCTCAGGGGAGAAGAATAGGCGGCATCCCGCCTCACTCCAATTTCCAACGCTGCCCCTCACCATCCCGGCCCGAGAAAATCGGGCGGGGTGACGTTCACCAGACCCCGACCGGTGAGGTAGGCGCGGTTGACCCAGCCATAGTCGGGGATGCGGCACCATTGGGTGGCGCCCGAGGGCCAGAGGGTGTGGCCGGCATCGCCGAACCAGGTGCCGCGGCGGCTGTCGCTATCGACCTGGGTGCAAGAGTCGATGGGGATTTCCTCGCCGTCGCGGACATAGCCGACCACATCGAAGCGATCGTCCGGTCCGGCATGGACGGCGATGTTGCCGCCCGCGACGCGGGCGGTGATGGTGAGCGCCAAAGCCGGCGTCGCGAGGGCGATGGCGGCAAGCGTGGCGATGGCAAGGCGGGTGAGGGCGCGCATGGGGCCTCCTGTATGGCTTTCTCCCGCATGCCGGATGGGTGTGGCCTTTGCAAGGCGACCCGGCGCCGTGGGCCATTCCCACGGCGGCACTGCGGGCACGGGCGAGCGCCGGCCGGCCCTCTCGGCCTCCGGTTGCAAATGGACGTATCCCGAGGCGCGTGCGTCTCAGTAAAACTAAGTAAATAGAGACGTCGCCGCCTCGGGACACCGGTTTTTCGCATAGGTCTCGATCCCCATTGAACGCTCGTCGCAGGGTGACCGCTTCCTAATCGCGCAACTGGAGCGACCCAACTGCGCCCGGCCCCTCCCGCAAAGTTCGCTGCAGTCCGTCCGCGCGGGAGTGATGGGGGGATTATGGGGGAGGATTTTGGGGCGGGGATTACTTTTTTAAGGCTCAGTTCCGGCTTGGTCTTTTGCAATTCTAGCGCAGCCCGGCGCTGATCGAGCCGTCGGTTTCAAGGATCAGGAAGGCGATTTCGTCGACGTCATTGGCGCCGGCCCGGCGTATGGCGCTGATCGCTTCTTCCTCGGTGATGCGCTCGCGGTGCATGGCGGCGCGGCAGAATTGTCCGTCGCGGGCGAGGAGGGCGGGTTCGGAGCGCACCAGCGCGGCAAATTTGCTGGAGCGCACCGAGGCCCAGGCGACCAGATATTGCAACGCGATTAGCAGCGCAAAGGCGGTGGCCCCTTCGGCCAGAGCGATGGATTCCTGCAGGAGAATGGCGGATAGCGTCGACCCCAGCGCGATGGTGACCACGAGATCAAAGGCATTGAGCTTGGCCAGCGTCCGCTTGCCGGAGAGGCGCAGGAACAGCACCAGGGTGATATAGGCGAGGGCGCCAACCAGCAGCGTGCGGACAATGTCCTCCCAACTCTGAAACAGCATTTCGGAAATGTTCATGGGGCGGCTCCTGTGTGTGGGGACAGGAGGGGAATGAATGAGGGGGCAAGGGGATGCATGTTCGTTTTTGCATATGCGAGGCATTTGCAACTCGGTTGGCGCTGCCTGGGGATGGTGGAGTTTAGGGGCCGATGCGAGGGGGCTGGGGCTTCCCCTTCTCCTCTTGAGGGACTTCGAGCCGGTTGCGCATCAATTCATCGCTCCAGTGGAGCGATAGAAGGCGAAGAAGGTGCCCCCACGGGTCGCTTCGCGCCCAGGGGCAGGCTCCGGGCGGATGAGGGGTATCTGTGCCTGTCCAAGCTTCGAGCGTGCGGTGGGCACCATTCGCGCATAGAGCGCATGGGGGCCTCCTGGATAATTTTTTCCCGCATGCCGGATGGGTGTGGCCTTTGCAAGGCGATCCGGTGCCGTGGGCCATGGCCATAGGGGCGCTGCGGGCACGGGCGAGCGCCGGCCGGCCCTCTCGACCTCCGGTTCTCGAAAATGGACGTATCCCGAGGCGCGTGCGTCTCAGTAAATTTGAATAGATAGAGACGTCGCCGCCTCGGGACACCGGTTTTTCGCATAGGTCTCGGCCCCCATTGAACGCTCGTCGCAGGGTGACCGCTTCCTAATCGCGCAACTGGAGCGACCCAATTACGCCCGGCTCCCCCCGCAAAGTTCGCTGCAGTCCGTCCGCGCGGGAGTGATGGGGGGATTATGGGGGAGGTTGGAGGGGGCGGGGATAAGTTTTTGGGGAGCAGGGAGGTCTCGCGATCCTCGATCGTCACCCTCGGGCTTGACCCGAGGGCGTTGTACTTCCCTTCCGTCGGGGAGTGCCCATACGCCAAAGTGCAGAGCCCTCGGGTCAAGCCCGAGGGTGACGTGCGGTGGGGTGGATGAAGTGTGCCTCAATACCTTACCCCGCGCCTGGCCACGATCCAACTCCCTCCCCCTCGCGGGGAGGGCTGGGGTGGGGGGTGTTTGGGCAGGTTTTCAAGTGGGGGCCACCAGCACGTGGCGCACCCCCACCAGCTCTGCTACGGCCCTTTGGGCCTAGCGTCGCTGCCGGCCCCGCCATTCGGCCATAGGCCTCATGGCCTTCTCGCCTAAACTCTCCCCACAGGGGAGAGTTTGCCTGCGGCCCGGCTCGAAGCCCGTCAAGGGGGAGGTGCCGCGCTGGTGGTTGTGGCGAGGTCGTGCCCTCAATACCTTACCCCGCGCCTGGCCACGATCTGCGCAATCCGCTCCGTATCGCTGGCGGCGAGATACCGCCCGCGTTCGAGGATCTCCAGCACATATTCCTCATAGGTCAGCCCGATTAGCGCGGCGCGCTGGGCGCGGAGTTTTGCAATGTCGAACGGCGCGTCGAAGGCCTTTTTCTTCGCCTGCGCCCACTCGAAGTAGCGGCCAATGCCATTCCTGCCCCAGGGCGGGGTGTGACTGTCGTCATCATCAAGCGGCGGGCCGCCGTTGGAGAGGAGCGCGGTGGTCATGCAGGGAGTGTGGCGCTGGAGGGGCTGGGCGTCCAACGAAGGATTTTTATTGGGGGGATAGGGCGGGGTTATGTAGGGCCTTTATCCGCTTAAGGGGATAAGGGATAGGAGGTGTCAGTCCGCTCTGGAACCCGGAGCCGGCGGAGGGGCACCGTTCGCACACAGCGCGGGGGTCTCGGCGACCTGGACAACCACACCTTGGCTTTTGATCCCCGATGCGAGTGGCCGCGAAGCCGTACGAAATAGCGGCCAATGCGGTTCTTACCCAATGGTGATAAAAACTTTCCTACTTTCGCGGCGCGTAAATTAGCACGTTCTCGCCACCCAAACGGTCACTCGAAATACTTTCTCAATTATCCCTTAGATTATGGCGTTTTCTTGGGTGCAGTTTCGCCGTCATCAACTATCACTTGGTCAATGATGGCATCAAGTCTCGAGGCGTGTTCCTGAATTGCTAAGCACGCCTTGTGTAAGGTAATTCTGGAATAAACTAATGTGTCTATTGACAGCTTTGATGACATGGCTGTTTTCATGCTTTCTTCCATAGCCTCTACCATTTGAGCAACAAGAATTATGTTAGCTTCGATCGGTATATTTGCGCTGAAGGCCGTTTCACTGCCATCAGAAATACAAATGGATATATTGTTGCCAAAAAGGCCGGCCCCTCCATCCCTTCCCGGGATGTGCACTGGATAGGAATTAACATCATCCAGGAACTGGAATGAAAGCTGCTCATAAAAGCTGAGTTTGTCAGTGAAAATGCGGTTCGAGCGCTCTTCTGCAGTTTCTTCGATTTTATCTGTGGCATTCATGGTCTTGCGGTCTTCCTGCCTATTTCCGACGTCTCAGCAAAGTACTTGTTATTGTTGTGATTCAATAAGGAGTCAGAGTATTCAAATTTAGTTCCAACTTTATAATTGCTTTCTGAATTTGGGGTGCTTTCGGTCTTTTGGATAGGAAACTTCTGTTCAATATTTAGAAAACTGAATGAGTAGGGGAGTTGTCGGTCAGTAACTCGAATTTTGTGAATTCCGTGAAATAGTAGTGGGCCAAAATCATGTAAATTTGTCGCTTTGGCTTCGGATTTTCTCGCCCTTACAGCATAAAAAACTAACACCAACGTAATTGCCGAAAGTGCGATCCCAATTGCGTAGGTCATATTCATCTATTCATTTTCCATGTAGCCGATAGCAAAGCAACTAATAAACCAAACAAACATCAATGTGCATACAAAGGCGCTGCTACTGTCTACGTAGAATCCGATGTTCAATCCGGAATTTTCATTAGAAATGTTTGTTGAGTAGGACTGCAAATTTGACGGCCAAGTAAAAAGAAACGCTACGCAACACAATATAGCGAGCGAAGCCTCAAGTTTAAAAATTTTCCTATTTGCTATTCTAACAAATACAAGTTCACATATAACTGCCATGCACGCAATTAGCAGGATCGGTACGACAAACGCTGTAACATCTAGGTTCTTGCTTGCATTGGACACACTTGATGTTGCGAGTAATACGCCAAGAGTTGCCCCGAATACTGTGTGAAGGGGTGCCGTTGAGAGTTTTATTGTTTGAGCTTCTCGTGGTTTGCGCAACGGTTTCTCAAGGCTCCGTGTGTTGGGAGTGCATGAGTGAAAATGCGCGAAACACGTTCGAGGATCAAGGGCCTCATGACTAGCGTGCTATACATCGCGGCTCTCTGACGTTGGAGAGTGCCTTAAGGTCAGGGGCAGCACTGCTAGGCGCCCTTTGCAAGCAAAAGTTCAGAGCCCTCAGTTCAGGTCCGAGGGTAACGCGCCGGGGGTGAGGAGCCAGCAGCTAACTGACCTCCCCCAATTTGGGCACAGCTCTCATTGCCCCGTCCATTCAAATCTCTCCCGGAGAAATTTGCTCATTGCTTGGTTGGTATCAAAGGCGTCAGCAACCACCGGCTGTCATCCCGGGCCTACGCCGGGATCCATCTTAGGATCTCAAGTTGGGCCCAGCTTTTGCTGGCTGACGATCGGGGGGGGGGGACAGCTGTTGTTCTGGTCGCCCTCATGGTTCGAGGCTGCGCTCCGCACCTCACCATGAGGGCTGCGGGAGGGCATAGGCATTGAGAGCATTTTTTCGTGGGATACCCCCACCCGACCTCCCCCTGATAGGGGGAGGAGCAGTGGAGTGCTCGTCACCAGAGCGGCGACCAACTCGATGGACTCCTCCCCCTGACAGGGGGAGGCGGGGTGGGGGTTAGCTGACCTCGCCCTCAAGCGTATCCAGCTCCATCTCCCGCAAGCGCTTCACCTCATCCCTCAACCGCGCAGCCTTCTCGAACTCCAAGTTCGTCGCCGCCTCCCGCATTTCGCGTTCCAGGTCCTTGATGACCGTGGCGAGGTTGTCGCCGGTGACGACCTTTTCTTTCCCGTCTTTGCCCTTGCCAATGCTGATCGTGACGTGGTCGCGTTCGGCGACGGAGTCGACGATGTCGTTGATGCGGGCTTTGACCGATTGCGGCGTGATGCCGTGTTCGGTGTTGTAGGCGATCTGCTTTTCGCGGCGGCGGTTGGTTTCGGCCAGGGCGCGTTCCATGGAGCCGGTCACACGGTCGGCATAGAGGACGACCTTGCCGTCGACATTGCGGGCGGCGCGGCCGATGGTCTGGATGAGGGAGGTTTCGGAGCGGAGGAAGCCTTCCTTGTCGGCGTCGAGAATGGCGACGAGGCCGCATTCGGGGATGTCGAGGCCTTCGCGGAGGAGGTTGATGCCCACCAGCACGTCGAAGGCGCCAAGGCGCAGGTCGCGGATGATCTCGATGCGCTCGATGGTGTCGACGTCCGAATGCATGTAGCGCACGCGGATGCCCTGTTCGTGCATATATTCGGTGAGGTCCTCGGCCATCTTCTTGGTGAGGACGGTGACCAGGGTCCGGTAGCCGGCCTTGATGGTGGTGCGGATCTCGTCGATGACGTCGTCGACCTGATGGGTGGCCGGGCGGATCTCGACCGGGGGATCGATCAGCCCGGTGGGGCGGATGACCTGTTCGGCGAAGACGCCGCCGGTCTGTTCCATTTCCCAGGAGCCGGGGGTGGCCGAGACATAGACCGATTGCGGGCGCATGGCGTTCCACTCCTCGAAGCGGAGGGGGCGATTGTCCATGCAGCTCGGGAGGCGGAAGCCGTATTCGGCGAGCGTCGCCTTGCGGCGCAGGTCGCCGCGATACATGGCGCCGAGCTGGCCGATGGTGACGTGGCTTTCGTCGACAAAGACCAGGGCATTGTCGGGGAGATATTCGAAGAGGGTCGGCGGTGGCTCGCCGGGCTTGCGGCCACTGAAGTAGCGCGAATAGTTCTCGATGCCGGCGCAGGAGCCGGTGGCTTCCATCATTTCGAGATCGAAGAGCGTGCGCTGTTCGAGGCGCTGGGCTTCGAGGAACCGGCCGGCGCCGTTGAGCTCCTGGAGGCGCGCGGCGAGCTCGGCCTTGATGAGTTTCAGGGCCTGGTTCATCGTGGTGCGCGGCGTCACGTGGTGCGAGTTCGCATAGACGCGGATGAAGGTGAGGTCGGCAGATTTCTTGCCGGTGAGGGGATCGAATTCGGTGATCGATTCCACCTCGTTGCCGAACAGCGAGACGCGCCAGGCGGCGGCTTCATAGTGGGCCGGGAAGATTTCGACCGTATCGCCGCGGACGCGGAAGGTGCCGCGCACGAAGCCGGTGTCTCCGCGCTTGTATTGCAGGGCGACGAGTTTCGCCAACAGCTGGCGCTGGTCGATCTTTTCGCCCTTCTGCACGTCGATGGTCATGGCGGTGTAGTCTTCCACCGAGCCGATGCCGTAGATGCAGGAGACCGAGGCGACAATGATGACGTCGTCGCGTTCGAGGATCGCGCGCGTGGCCGAGTGGCGCATGCGGTCGATCTGCTCGTTGATGGTGGATTCCTTCTCGATATAGGTATCGGTGCGCGGGACGTAGGCCTCGGGCTGGTAATAATCGTAGTAAGACACGAAATACTCGACCGCATTGTCGGGGAAGAAGCCCTTGAACTCACTGTAGAGCTGGGCGGCGAGGGTCTTGTTGGGCGCGAGGATCAGCGCGGGGCGCTGGGTGCGGGCGATGACCTGGGCGGCGGTGAAGGTCTTGCCCGAACCGGTGACGCCGAGGAGGACCTGGTCGGTCTCGCCGTTTTCGACGCCTTCCACCAGTTCGGCAATGGCAGTGGGCTGGTCGCCGGCGGGGGTATAGGTGGTGTCGAGGCGGAAGGGTTTTGACGCGCCGCTTTTGGCCGGGCGCTCGGGGCGATGCGGGGCCCAGGGGGCGGAGCCTTCCACCTCCTTGCGGCCATGGAGGATGATCTGCTCGAGCGCCTTGACCGTGGCAGTGATGCCGACCGTGGTGGCGTTTTCGAGGCTCTCGCCCTTCTTGGCCTTGTTCTTCTTGACCGCTGTGTCGAGGGCTTCGCGCAGCTTGGCCTGGGTTTCCGGATCGGCGGCGGCGGCGCGGGAAATCTCGCGGGCTGTCAGCTTTTGGGCCGGCATATGGCCGAAGCCGGCCTGAGGCGCTTCCCCCATCCCGTCGAAATCAACGCGGTCGACCGAGTTGATCTTGGTCTTGCCGGTCTTTTTCGCCATTCCGGTGGCGGTGTCATGGCTGGACTTGGTGGTGCGGCGCTTTTCGAGGGCGGTCTTGGGGGCGGCAGCTTCCTTCTCGGCGGCGTCGGCGCGGTCGAGGGCGCGCTTGTTGCGCATGCGCTCGGCATAGAGCGGCTTGGAGGCGACAATGTCCTCAGCCTTCTCGATCTCGGCAAAGAATTCGTCGATGGAAAATTCGGCCTTGCCGGGGCGTGTCGATTTGGGGGGCATGGCGCGCTCGCAAGATCAGCAACAGGGACGGGTACAGATGAACCCATAGATGGGTGCTCTGTCACGCAATGTCAGCAGGGAAATGGATCACGAGTGTTAGCACGAGGCGAACGGAATGGGAACGGGCGACGAAGGGGCGCCTTGCTGACAAAAACCTGACATCGGTTGATGGAGAAATATAATAATAAAACCAGCATGTTATCGAAACGATGCCCCCGGAGCAGCGTTGTAGGTGTGTCGGATGGCGGCAGGGGGCTGTCCGAAACGTCAACACGACCCCTGCCCATTGCACGAACGAAGGGGACCGATCATGCTCAGTCTTGCTATTTTCGCCATTTGCTTGAGTGTCGGCTGCATCGCCGCAGCGTCGCTGTTACTGCCTGCCCAGGAGGCCCCGGGCCAAGATGCGTCCTGATTTCCCCGTGCTCAGTGGTCGGCACGCCGGAGAGTCACACGCACCAGGAGGCCACCCTGTTCAGAGCGGCCGAATTCAATTCGACCGTTGTTGATCACCAGGATTTCAGAAACAATCGCGAGTCCGTGGCCGCTACCGGGCATGGTTTCATCAAAGCGGCGGCCGCGCTCGCCCAGTTGCGCGAGTTGTTCTGGCGGAATGCCAGGGCCGTCATCCGCAACGTGCAGGGTGACGGATTGCGGTGAGATAGTCGTGTGAACCACAACACGCGAGGTGGCCCATTTGGCGGCGTTTTCCAGGACCACGCCGACGAGCTCGATCAGGTCCTGCCTGTGAATGTCCACCTGCCAATCCCCCGACATTTCGGCGACCCAGTGCAGTCGCTCGCCGCGTCCGGTCTTCTTGAGCACAGTGATGGTGCGCAGGATGGCAGTGTTGATTGAGGCGCTCTCAGTGTAGTTGCCGGTGCGCAGGCGAAGGGCACTGAGCCGCATCTGATAATCAATGCGCTTGGACATTTCGAAGGCGAGGTCGTCAATGAGGTCGGCGTCGGGAGCATTGCCCCGGTCGCGCACACGCTGAGCGATACCGTGAAGGGCCGCGAGCGGCGTATTAAGACCATGGGCCAGGTCCGAGGCGCGTTGCCGGGCGCGCTGGATATTGGTTTCACGTTCGTCCAGCAGCGCGTTGACCTCGTTGACCAGCGGTCGAACCTCGCCTGGGAAACCCTGACCAAGCCTGAGAGTGCGGCCCTGCCGGATTTCGTCGATGGCTCGGCGCAAGCGGTTGAGCGGCGCCAGGCCCAGCGAAAGCTGCAACCAGGCGGCGGCGAGAATTACGGCGCCGAGGATCAGAAAAAGCCGGAACACGTCGTGCTGGAAATCCACTGTGGCCAGATGCACCGGAAGATGATCTTCGCCGAGACTGACCTGGAGGGGGCGCCCGTCTGCAGTGATGAAACGGGTTATGTAGATCAGGTGCAGGTCCTGATCGCCGGCGAAGTGCTGGTGACCATCGGCGTCTCCCGCTGTCGCGGGGATGACGGTATCCCACAAAGATCGAGATCGCAGCATTTCACCTGTGTGGGTGTTCTCGATCTGCCAGTAGCGTCCGCCCAATGGCGTGTCGTATCGCGGGTCGGGCATTGGGGCGGTCAGTGCCAGATCGGATGTTTCGAGATCGATCAGAGCTATGAGGCGGGTCATGGCCGCTTCGAGGTCCTCGCGTACGCTCCTTTCGAGTGTGGTGGTGAACAGGTATTGGAGAATGATCGCAGCGGCAGCAAGCGAGCCGATCACCCAGAGGGCCGATAGCGCCATGAGTCGCAGCTTGAGCGAGAGGCGACTCAATAGCCGTCTCCGAGCATGTAGCCGAAGCCCCGCCTCGTCTTGATGATGTCGGGAGTCAGGCGCTTGCGCACCCGCGCGACGAGCACTTCCACGGCGTTGGATTCCCGCTCGTAGTCCTGGCGGTAAAGGTGCTCGGTGATTTCGAGCTGGGAGACGACGCGGCCGCGATTGTGCAGCAGGTAGGAAACCAGCTTGTATTCCTGGGGACTAAGGTCGAGTGGCATGCCGTCGCGCGTCACCTGTTGAATGCGTGTGTCCAGTTCATAGGGACCGAAAGGGATGCGGGCCGAGGCATGACCGCCTGCGCGACGGATCAGTGCACGCAGGCGGGCCACGATTTCCATGATGTGAAAGGGCTTGACGACATAGTCGTCTGCTCCGGCCTCAATGCCTTCCACCCGCTCTTCCCACTGTCCCCTGGCAGTGAGGATCAGCACCGGCATTGTCAGGCCGGCTCGACGCCAGCGCTTGAGCACTGTCAGACCATCCATCTGTGGCAGCCCGAGATCGAGCACCACCGCGTCGAAGCTTTCGCTCTCGCCGCGGAAAAGCGCGGCTTCGCCATCCGCCTCGCGCTCCACACGGAAGCCGGATTTCTCCAGCGCTTCCTGGATGGATTGTCCGATCTGAATATCGTCCTCGCACAGGAGAATGCGCATTATTCGCTCCCGATATAAACGCCGGAGCGGGCGTGAAAGTATTGAACCGACAGCCGGCCGAGAGGATCAATAACCTTGATGGCATAGACCAGCATGCGATCAACACGCACAAGGTCTGCGTCGACAATCTCGCCGCCGCCGCGAGACCGGATTACATCGCCGAGCCTGGCAAGCGGCATGGCCTGGCGGGCATCGACGGCGTCGCGGACCTGGTCCGGCGACAGCGTCGTCACGGTATCGGGCGGGGAGACAGAAGGCGCGTCTCCCGGCGCACTGTTGCTGCCCGGCGCAGTGCCCGAAGGGCGGGAATGGTCGGCAATGGGTGCGCCTGTGCCCGCCGGTGGTTGCGGGCGAGCGCCCGGCCCGGATGCGCTGTCGCTGTTACCCGGGGCGTTACTGCTATTGCCCGGTGCACTGCCGCTGTTGCCGGTGCCGCTATTGCCAGGTGCATTACCGCTATTGCCAGGTGCATTACCGCTATTGCCCGGTGCATTGCCGCTGTTGCTCTGTCCCAAGGCCGGGGCAGCGCAGGCAAGGACAAACAGGAGTGTGCAAGCAAGACGCAGCAACATCTGGAAGAAGATAGGCGCTATAAACTGACAAATCGCTTACAGGGGGGTGAAGCTGGCCATCAGGCACTGCATGATAGTGGTGGAGGTGTTGACGTCCACCCATGCAGGAAAACGTTAGCATAATGAGGCCCTGACCGCCGGCATCCGCCCCCCGTTCGCCGGAGACCAGGGCCTCATTTTTTTCGATGCTAATTTGAGTTGGCAGGCTCGGCTGCCTCAACTGTGGCAACCGGATTGAAGGTCCCCAAAAGCTGACCGACGCCCGATAGATCGCGGGGAAGTAGAAACAGGATACCGGCGCAGGCAATGGCGGCGGCGGCCAGTCGCTTCTTTCTTAGTTCGCGTTGGCGACGAGTGATAAACATATGGACGCCTCCATTTGGTCAAGGGCGGCGCATCGGAGCGCGACGGCTTCTGACAGACCGGCGCGGATGACCACTTTGCCTTGAGCGAGGTGGTGTTATTCAGTGACGGTGACTTCGGGCAAATCGACGCTGACTGTGTCGCCAGTGGTGGACATGCCGCCATTGACTAGCCACAGGATCAGCAGGACCGCGACAATTGCCGCGATGATGCCGCCGATCAGGCCAGCGGGACTGCCGCCCGTGACCACCGTTTCGCGGTGGACAGGCTTTTCGACAATCGTTTCGCGCTCATAAGACATGGACGTTTCCAGTGCATCTAGGGATGCTCGGACAACGTGCGGAGCGAGGTCGAGTTTCCATTAAGCATCTGGAATTGTTATTATATTTCGATGTTATCGAGTGTCAGGGAATTGTAAGCCGAGCTTCACCAGGATCGCATGTCTGCAAGCGCCGGCAGGAAATTCAGCCAGGCGCTCCGGCGGGTGGAGCGGTGCCGCGCAATTGCGGCTGCGACAGACGATGCATGAGGCAGCCTCGAGGTGGTTCTTTTGTGCTCTGGCACTCTGGTCATATGGTCGCGCCCGGCTCAGCGGCCTGTTTTTGTGGCGAACCAGAGTGTGTGACGGTCGCCCTTGCCGTTGCTGCGCGCGCGGACGGTCACTTCCTCGACCTGCATGCCGGTCTGCTTGAGCCGCCTGGTGAAGCGGGCGTCGGGGTGCGAAGACCATATCGCCAGATGGCCGCCCGGGGTCAGCGCGGCGCGGGCGGCGGCGAGGCCGGCGGCGTTGTAGAGGCGATCGTTGGCGGGGCGGAAGAGGCCGTCGGGGCCGTTGTCGACGTCGAGCAGGATGGCGTCGAAAGGCTTGCCGCCGGTGATGGCCGTTGCGACATCGCCCAGGTGGATCCGGACGCGCGGATCGTCGAGGCTATCGCCGTGCAAGGGCGAAAGCGGTCCACGCGCCCATTCGACAAGCTCGGGCACGAGCTCGGCTACGACGATCTCGCTGTCAGCAGCGAAACATTTGAGCGCGGCACGCAGGGTGAAGCCCAGGCCGAGGCCACCGATGAGGATGCGCGCAGCGGATCGCGCGCCGATGCGGGCAGCCGACAGATTGGCGAGCTGCTCCTCCGAATTGCTCATGCGGCTGTTCATCAGCGTGATGACGCCGGACATGACAGAGAACTCGGTACCGCGCTGCATCAGCGTCATCGGGCCGCCGCCGGGCATGGTGGTCTCGCCGAGTTTTTGCCAGGGCAGCATGGGACTTCCTTGGGTGGCCGATTGGCGTGGGTATCAGGAAGCGTGGACTATGAGCAAGGGGTGGCGGGGTGACCGCCACCAGGCCCGTCTCTGAGGCCGGGAGGGTCAGCGGCCATAACGATGGGCTGGTCTGGCCTGATTTTTTTTTGAGCTCTGTCGAAATCGCAGCTTGATCTGCGTCGCATGGGCAGAGGGCGGCGCGGTGCTGCCGGCACGGGTGTGACAAAATGAAAATTGCGGGTTGGGTCTTGAGCGGGTTGATCGGGCTGTTTCTGGCATTGGCTTCGGCACTGCCGAAGTTCATGGCGATCGAGGCGGCGCTGGAGCCACTGGAAGTGGTCGGCTGGCCGGTGAAGTATCTGCTGCTAATTGGCTGTATCGAGGTGGGGTGTGTGACCCTGTTTCTTATTCCGCGCACGGCATTGCTGGGCGCGGTGTTGACCACCGGATTGCTGGGGGCGGCATTGGCGGCAAACCTGCGGGTGGATAATCCGCTGTTCAGCCACACACTGTTCTCGATCTATCTCGGGGTCGCGGTGTGGGTGGCGCTGTGGCTGCGCGAGGAGAAGGTGCGGGCGGTGTTTCCGCTGGTGCGTTGAGCCCTCCTTTGCCACGTTTCCGAAGCGCGAAACCGGGGCCACTTTTGCTGGAAACGCTAGAAGATAGCGGGAAGCGTCCGCACGACCATGTAGAGCGCGACGAGCACAACGAGAGCTGCAAAGGCAGTGTTCAGAGCGCCCTTGCGGCTCGCCAGCGCGGTGGCTGCGCGGGTGCCGAGCTGACCGCCGAGGATGCCACCAAACACGAAGACAGCAGCTAGCGGCCAATCGACGAGGCCGGAAAAAGCGTAGCTCAGGGCGGCGGTGAGGCCGAAGGCGGTAACCGCGACCAGCGACGAGCCGACTGCATTGAGGATGGGCATGCCAGTGGAGGCGACGAGACCGGGGACGATAAGAAAACCGCCGCCGATGCCAAAGAACCCCGAGAAGGCGCCGGTTGCAGCACCATAGGCGATGACCTTGGGTGCCTTCTCGCGATTGCAGCGGGCGCCGGGAGTGCCCGGATCGTGGCGGCCCAAAAACATCAGGGTGCCGACAAGCAGCATCAGGGCCGCAAAGAAAAGCAGCAGCAGCTCACCATCAAGCGCCTTGCCGAGTAGGGAGCCGAAGAAGGCGCCGAGGATGCCGGCCGGGGTATAGACCAGGGCACAGCGCCACAACACATTGCCGCGCCGGGCATGCGTGATCAGATTGGTGGCGGCATTGGCGGCCACGGCAAAGGCGCTCGTGCCGATGGCGATGTGGGGTGCGGGGACGCCAACCACATAGACCATCAGCGGTACCGCCAGAATGGAGCCGCCGCCGCCGAAGAGGCCAAGGCTGAACCCGATCAGGCCGCCCGAGAGGGTTCCGAGCAGGTATTGAAGGGGTTCGAGCAACATTGGCCTGAAAATCCAGCAAGTTAGCGGGTGGCCTGGTAGAGGCTGCCGGCGCGGGCGCCGGAGCGGCAATAGCCCAGGATCGGACCGCCAGCTTCAGCCTCAGCCTGCTCAAAGCGGATCAACTGGCCTTCGCCCAAGGGGCCGGAGACCGGTATATGAAAAGCTTTCAGGCCAGCGGATTGTGCGGCAGCAGCAATCTCGGCGAAGGCCGGCTGATTGGGGTCTTCGTCGTCAGGGCGGGCACAGACGATGGCGGTGTAGCCCGCGGCCGCGATCTCGGGGATATCGCTAACCTGGATCTGCGGGCTGGTGGCGAACTGGTCGTTGACCTTGGTGATCTTCATCTGGGTGTTTCCTTTATGGTGTGGGTCAGAGGCCGTTGATGGGGACCTTGAGATAGGTCTTGCCATCGTCGTCCTTGGGGGGGAGTTGTCCCGCCCGCATGTTGACCTGCAGGGACGGAATGATGAGCTTGGGCATAGACAGGGTCTGGTCGCGTGCCTCGCGCATGGCGACGAAATCGTCCTCGCTGGTGCCGTGGCCCACATGGATGTTGTGGTCACGCTGTTCGGCCACCGTGCTTTCCCAGCGGATATCGCGACCATTGGGGCCGTAGTCGTGGCACATAAAGAGGCGCATCTCGCCTGGCAGGCTCAGCAGGCGCTGAATTGAGCGATAGAGGGTACGAGCGTCGCCGCCGGGGAAGTCGGCGCGGGCCGAGCCACCGTCGGGCATGAACAGGGTATCGCCAACAAAGACGGCGTCGCCAATGACATGGACCATGTCGGCGGGGGTGTGACCTGGGGTGAAGAGCGTGTGCGCGGTCAGGTTGCCGATCTGGTAGCTGTCGCCATCGGCAAACAGGCGGTCGAACTGGGAGCCGTCGCGCTGGAATTCGGTGCCCTCGTTGAACACCTTGCCGAAGGTGTCCTGCACCACACAGATCTGGTCGCCGATGCCCAGCTTGCCGCCCAGCTGTTGCTGGATATAGGGGGCGGCGGAGAGGTGATCGGCGTGGACATGGGTTTCGATCAGCCAGTGCAGCTGCCAGCCATGATCGCGGATATGGGCGATGATCCGGTCGGCGCCTTCATAGGCGATATGGCCGGAGGCATAGTCAAAATCCATGACGGAATCGATCACCGCGCAGGCATCGGATGACGGATCGCGCACGATATAACTGATGGTGTTGGTCGGCTCGTCGAAAAAGGCGACGACTTCGGGTTTGACCGAAAGCTCGGGCGTGAAGGGCAGGGGCTGGAAGGTCGACATGGGTAGATCCTCTCAGGTTCGGGGGGACGGATTGAGCGTTGGGGCAAATGAGCGGCGTAGGGCGTTGGTTGCCAGAATGCCGCCCACCAATGCGGCGAGGAAAAGTGGCACCTGCGGTTCGCCAAAACCGAGTGCGGGAATGGCGCCGCCTGGGCAGAAGCCGGAAATCCCCCAGCCGAGGCCAAACAGGGCCGCGCCGCCAACCAGGGGCAAGTCGATGTCGCGCTTGGTCGGCAGGTGGAAGCGGATGTCGAACAGCGGCGCAGTGCGGCGGAAGACCAGACGATAGCCGATGAAGGTGACGACCAGCGCGGAAACCATGACCAGCAGCAGGCTGGGATCCCAGGTGCCGAAGAGATCAAAGAAGTTGAGGACCTTGGCCGGATTGCTCATGCCGCCGATGATGATGCCGGTGCCAAAGACGAGGCCGATGAGAAGGCTGGTGGCGAGACGCAGCATGTCAGAAGCCTCCCAACAAGTGACGAATGACAAAGACGGTGGTGAAGGCCGTGGCCATGAAAGTGAGCGTGGCGACGGCAGAACGCGGCGAGAGGCGGGCATTGCCGCAGACGCCATGACCGCTGGTGCAGCCGCCGGAAAAGGTTACGCCAGCGCCGACGATGAGGCCGCTGACCAGCACGGCCCAGAGCGGCACATCGCTGGCGAAGGGCAGGGGCGCGCCACTGACCAGCCAGACGAACAGGGGAGCGGCGACCGCGCCGACGAGAAAAGCCAGACGCCAGGGGCGATCGCCTTTGACGAACAGGCCCGAGACAATACCGGTCATGCCGGCGACTCGGCCGTGCAGAGCCATCAGGGCGACGGAGGCGAGACCGATGAGGGTGCCGCCAGCAAGGGCGTGAAAAGGCGTGAATTCTGTTAGCATGATCCTTGAGGCGCTGTTGTCTGACCATAACGGCCAGGAGCAATATTGTGTTGCATCTAAATATTCGAATGTTCTAATATGTCAAGCATGGATATCACCGAACTTGAACCGCGGGCCGACGAGGCCGTGCAATTGCTCACCGCCATGGCCAACACCAAGCGGCTGCTGATCCTGTGCAATCTGCTCGAAGGGGAGCGCAGCGTGGGGGAACTGGCGGAGATCGTGGCGCTGGAGCAATCGCCGCTGTCACAGCATCTGTCCAAGCTGCGAGCGCTGGGTTTGGTCAAGACGCGGCGCGACGGGCAATCCATCCGCTATAGCCTGGCGTCAGACAATGTGCGGCAGGTGCTCGAAACGCTGTACGCGATTTATTGCGCACCGGCGGAATAGGGGCGGCGTTCAGGCTACCTGACGGAAGTGGAAGGTCTGGCCGCCATCGGGGGAGGCGAGATCGCCGAAGCGCACGGAGGCGCGCAGGGTGAGGGCGATTTCCTTTTCGACAGACTTGCCGCGCCGGAAACGGGCGGCGATGTCAGCGGCGGACACCGGGGCGGGGGCGCTGGCCAGAATGGCAAAAATCGCGGAGGTGCGGCGGCGGTCGTCTGTCGGGAAGGCGGGCTTGCCCTTGTCGGCCGGGGCGACCAGATCGAGCTGGCCTTTCTGCGCCTTCTGGGCGGCGGTGCCAAAGCGGGGGCGCTGATAATCGGGCCGCAGCCAGCGGACGTGGCCGGTGGCCTCCTCAGCGGCGCGTTGCTTGTTGAGGGCGACGAGGCGGGTGAGGATTTCGCCTTCGGAAAGCCCCTGCGGCCAGCCATAGGCCTTGAGCACGGCGGCGTCGAGCTCGTCGTGGAGTTCGCGGAGGATCAGGATGAGGGCGCGGGATTCGATATCCTCCTCACGCGGAGTCAGCGCCGTTCCGGCGCGCAGAGCCACCAGCACATTGTATATCTCGGTGAGGGTGATGTCGGGATGGTCGGCCTGGGCGCGCTTGCGGTGGGCGTCGAGGGCTTCGGCGATGCGGGCGATTTCGGACTTTTGGGTCTCGTCGGGATCGGGGAAGGGGAAGGGATCAAAGCACTGAGATTTGACGTATACCGGGCGGTCCTCCAGCAGGCCGCCTGTGGCGGTCGCCCAAGTTGCGTGTGACGATGAGTGTAACACCCCAAGATGAAATGCGTCTCCAGATGCAATAGCAACTTGGCGGTTTCGACGGTGGCAATGTAGCGGGGGAGGTTTTCGAGGGCGGGGCGTAAATCCTTGCGCGGCTCACCGAAAATCCACCATAAGCGCTTGTAGCTCTCACGGTTGTTAGCGTCGCGTTCGGGCTTAACCGCCTGCAATAGGTGTTGATAGACCCTTGGGTAGCGCTCGCGGACCTGCTCGGAGGTAAGGCCGAAAAGGTCGATGATCAAGACGCCTCTCGGGGTCGCCATAAGGTCGCGTCCATTGCGGTAGGGCCGGATATGGTTCTCGAGGCCGGGGCTTGTCCCAAGGCCGAGTTCGGCAGCGAGCGATGGATCGATGATGAAGCCAGAGCCGTGCAATTTCACGCCGGGTGAGCAAAGCCCAAAAGATGCGCGCAATTCGCGCGCCTGGGTGACGTCGGCACCGACGGTGAGATCGGCGTTCACCTTTCCGCTCTGGGCCACCAGTTCAATCTCGGGATTGTCCGTCTCCAATCCCGCCTCGCTGACGACTTCATAAAGAACACCCTCCCCGGGACCTGCCTGAACCACGGTCATGGCGATCCGCACGGCGGCGGCGTCGCGGCTGGCTTTGGTCCAGGGGTGGTCGGCAATCGCCATGATGATAGAGACGGGTCTGGTGTCGCTCAGGTGCCGTTCGATGACGCGTCGCTGGAAGACCTGGGTGATGGAATTGGTGGTGACGAGGCCGAAGCGGCGCAGAATGGTGTTTTTCGCCGTCAGCAGGGTGGCGGCGCGATCCCACCAATACATGACGAAATCGGCGCTGTCGTTCATCTTGGGATGGGCGGCCCAGAGCGCCTCGATATAGGCATCGCCCATGCGCGAGCGAATGTCCTTGCCACCAACAAACGGCGGGTTGCCGACGATGAAATCGGCCATGGGCCAATCGGGTTTGCGCGGGTTGGGATAGGTCTCCTGGCCGTCGACAATTTGGGGCAGCGGGTAGCCGTCCCACACCAGCACCGCGTCGCGACATTCGATATTGTGGAAGGCGCGCAGGATCGGCTCGGCGGGATGATCGCTGGTGGCGCGATAGTGGATTTGTAGATAGCCGATCCAGAGCACCAATTCGGCAATGGCGGCGGCGCGAGGATTGACTTCGAGCCCCAGGAACTGGTGCGGATCGACGGTGTGACCGGCCAGCGCCAGGCTCGCCTGACCGCCCATGGAGACCAGCGCGTCGATGACTTCGTCCTCAAGCTGCTTGATCAGTTCCATGGCGACATAGAGGAAATTGCCGGTGCCGCAGGCCGGGTCGAGCACGCGCGTGAGGCAGAGCTGGTTGTGGAAATCGGAGACGGTGTCTATTGCCTCCTCGCGCCGGCCCTCGGCCATGAGCTTTTCGGCGGTGACGGCAGCATCGCGCCAGTCGGCGCGTAGCGGCTCCATTATGGTGGGAATAACCAGCCGCTCGACATAGGCGCGGGGCGTATAATGGGCGCCCAGCTTCGAGCGCTCCCTGGGGTTCAGCGCGCCTTCGAGCAGGGAGCCGAAAATGGCCGGTTCGACATCGCGCCACTCCTTGCCGGCAGCCATGAGCAATTCGCCGATCTCCTCGCGCTGCAGGTCGAGCACGACGGGATTGCGGAAGAACTCGCCATTGAACTTTTTGACCTGCGCCTCGATGGCAAAGGCGAAGTCACCAGTGTTCATGGCGGCCCAGAGCTGGCTGACCATGGGTTTGAACTTCTGCGGATCGGCGGCGCATTTTTGCAGCACCTGCTGAAAGCTGCCCTTGGGCAGCAGTTCCACATCCTCGGCGAACATGGTGAAAAGGCAGCGCATAAGAAATTGCGCGACAAGCTCGGGATCAAGGCCACGCGCTTCGAGCAGGCGGGTGACATTGGCGAGGCGTTCGGCGACCTCGCGCGTGGCGCGGGCGGCCTTTTTCGTGGGGTCGAGTGACGCCGGGTCGGTCCAGATCAGCCGGAGCCGTTCGCGGACGTCGTCTTTGCGCAAATCCTCGAGATAGATGCGGAAGCCCTGGCGGTCGGGGAACTGGGTGTAGTTGCGGCCCTTGCCGGTGAAGTCGGCAAAAATCTCGAAGGCGTGGCCGACATCGCAGACTATGATGAAGGGTGGCCATTCGTGGTTTTCGGGCAGGGCGCGGGCATAATCCTCCGCCTGACGCCGGGCATTGAGCATCAGGATGTCCCAATTGCGGCTGGCGGAGCGGCGGCCCGCAGGGGCTGCGCTGGGCGCGAACAGTTCTTCCTGTCCGGCAATAGCCTTGCCGCCGCCTTTCTGGCGGGACTGCTTGGCTTCGAGCACGAAATGGCCGCGCTTGTAGAGATCGATGCGCCCATGGCCGATCTTGTTGCCGGCTTCCTTAAAGGATACCGCGCGCTCAAAGACATAGTCATTGGCAGTGTGTTCGGCGGAGGCGGGCTGGGGCGGTTCGACGTCGAGCAGGCCGCACAGTTCGGTGAGGAACAGCGCATAATTGGCACGCTCGGCGCCGCCGGTCTGGCCCTGCCAGCGGGCGATGAAGTTTTCGACTGCTGCTGTCACTCATGCCCCCAACGGGCGCAAATTAGCGGGCATGAGTGCATTTGCAAGCAGTTTAGCCATTGACCCCCTTGGTCAATTCACCGCCCAGGTGGCGATCGGCGGGAAGAACAGCAGGATGGCCAGCACGGTTAGCTGCAGTGCAATGAAGGGCAGGAGCGCCGTGTAGATGTGCTTGAGGGTGATTTGCCTGGGCGCCACACTTTTAAGATAGAAAGCTGCAGGGCCGAAGGGAGGCGTGAGGTAAGAAACCTGCATGTTCACCGCAAACAGGATGCCGAACCAGATCGGGTCGTAGCCGAGCTGGATGACGATGGGCACGAAGATCGGCAGGGTCAGCAGGGCAATGCCGATCCAGTCGAGGAACATGCCCAAGACCAACAGAATCAGCATCATCACCATGATGATGACGACCGGTGGCGCATCGATGCCGAGGATGGCGCTCGATACGAAGCGATTGCCACCCATCAGATTGTAGACTCCAACGAGAACTGCGGCGGCGATACCGATCCAGATGATCATGCCGCAGGTCTCAAGCGTATGGACGAGGCTCGCCTGGAGCATCTTGAGGTTCAGTTCGCGCCGCAGCAGGGAGATCAGCAGGACGGCGGAGACGCCCAACGCGGCCGCTTCGGTGATAGAGGCGACGCCGCCATAGATCGAGCCCAGAACGGCCACGACGATTAAGAGCGGGGCGGCAAGCGAACGCAAGGCGCTGCCCAGGGACTCCTCAGCCAGTTCCTCGCGCGACATGGGCGGGCCCATGGCCGGGTTGCGCAGGCAGATGAACAGCACGTAGGCCACGTAAAAGGCGAGCAGCAGCAGGGCCGGGGTGATTGCGGCGACGAACAGATCGGCGATCGAAACGCTAGCGACCAGACCATAGATAATCAGCACGATGGACGGCGGCATCATTGTGCCCAGCGAGCCGCCGGCGACGACGACGCCGATGGAGAGGTTTCGGTCGTAGCCGAGGCGCAGCATCTGCGGCAAAGCGAGAATACCAAGCAGCACGATTTCGCCGCCGATAACACCGGACATAGCGGCCATCAAGATGGCCACGATCAGAGTCTGCACGGCGACGCCGCCGGGGAGGCGCCCGGCGAGAATACGCATGCCGCGGAACAGGTCGCGGGCGATGCCCGAGCGGTCCAACAGGGCAGCCATGAGAATGAACATGGGGATGGCAACGAGCGAATACTCGGTAATGAAGCCGAAAATGCGCGAGGTCACCAATGGCAGGGCAGAGCCGCCAAACCAGCCGAAGGTGAAGATGAGGGCGATCAGACCCGTGACCCAGGCCAGGGGCAGGCCGGTGAGCAGCAGGAGAAAAATGCTGCCGACCAGAACATAGGAGCCGAGCTCGATACCGAGACCGCTGAGACCCATTTCAGTGCTCCCCGGAGCTGTTGTCGACCGGAGCGGCCGGCTTGCGCCTGATGGCGTCGATGAGATGGAGCAGCGTCTGGATGAACATAACGCCGACGCAGATCAGCACCAGCACCTTCAGCATGGCTGGCGTCGGCGGGTTCCAGGCGGTGCCTGTGCCTTCAAGGCGGAATTCGCCGGAAGGGGTAAAGGTGGCCTTGGACGACATGATCCAGGCGGCATATGACAGGCCGGCAAAAAAGATCAACGCCAGAATGGAATTGACGATGTCCAACCGGCGGCGGCCCCTGGGGGAGACGCTGTCATAGAACATGCGCACGCGAATGTGCTTGTCGCGGGCAAGGGCGATGGGACCGCCGACGAGAAAGATGGCAGCGATGAGAAAGGTGGTCGTCTCGTGCGCCCAGAAGGTGGGACTATCGAAAAGGTAGCGCGAGATGACTTCGAAGACGGTGACCACGAAAGCCAGGAAGATCGCCCAGGCGAAAATCCTGGTGGCGCCGGTCACGGCTCGGTCAAGACCTGTGCGGATCTCGGCGTCGTCCTGGTCTGCCTGGGCAGCTATCTCGGGATCCTCAGACATCCGGCGTCTCCTGATGCGCGATGAGGCGTCCGGCAGCGGTCTGCCGGACGCGGGTCATGTTTGGGCGGCTTGCCTGTCTAGAGCAGGTTGCGACCTTCGAGATAGGCGATGACGGCGTCGTAATAGCGCTGGGTCATGTCGCTGCGGCCGGCCCAGTTCTGCCATTCTTCCTGCGCGATGCGACGGAACTTGGCGCGTTCGTCACCCGACCAGTTGATGATCTCGATATCCGGGTTGGCTTTGGCTTCAGCCACGGCCTCGGCATCGAGCATGCGCACCGAATAGACGTGGTCGAAGATGAACTGGTCGACCGACGCTGTCAGGATAGCCTGAAGATCCTCGGGCAGGCCGTCCCAGATTTCCTTGTTTATCGAAATATCGATCAGCGGCAGCGAGTGGAAACCGGGATAGAGCGGGTATGGGGCAATATCGTTCATGCCCAGCGCCTGGTTGGTGGCGAAGACCGTGTTGTCGGCCGCGTCAACCACGCCCTTGTCGAGTGCCGAGAAGATTTCCGAGCCGGGCAGGGCCACCGGGGCAGCGCCGGCCTTGGAGAAGATTTCAAAGACCATGCCTTCCGGGGCACGCAGTTTGACACCCTGGAGGTCTTCCACGGTGCGAATCGGGACGCCGGCGACAAAGGCCTCCGGCTCGGTCGCGGCAGCGCCGATGAAGTGAACGCCATAGGGCTCGACGAGTTCGGCATAAAGCTCATGGCCACCGCCGGACTGCATGAAGCCAAGCAGTTCGAACGGATCGCTCCAGGCGCCGACAAGATTGCCCATCATGGCGAATGCAGGATCGCGACCAGAGAAATAACTCGGATCGGTGAGGTGGCCCTGAAGGATGCCGGTGCCGACCGCCTCAAGCGTGTCGGTATGCGGGACCACGGCGCCGATGGGCAGAATCTCGATTTCGATTCGGCCACCGGACAGTGTGCCGACATTCTCGGCCCACTTGGTCTTGTTGACAAAGCCGGGTTCGCCGGCGGTTTCAGAAGTCTGAAAAGTCCAGTTATAATCGGCAGCGAGTGCAACGCCACAAAGCATCAGGGCCGCTGCGGCAGACGCAGTCGTCCCCACTATGAACTTGGCAAAAATCACGGTGTCCTCCCAATTCGGTTCTTGTTTTTCGTGTAGGTGCCGCAGAAGCGCACTCTGGACGTCTGCGACACTTGACCACGAGTGTGCACGTATCCACGCTGCGATCAACTACACGTATTGATGGCTGTGGAGGACGCGCTGATCTTTCATGTGCGAAACCCGCTGTCGCGCTTAAGGGAGTGTCAGCAGTTTTCCGCTAGGCATTGCCCTCATGGCGCTCAAGTTCGCGGAAGACTCGGTCAATCTCTCGGAAATCGGCTTTCTGGTAGCCGATCCAAGCGATTTGTATCGCGAATTGTTCAGGCGGCTGCTGTTCGGCTTCGGGGCTAAGACCGTGCTTGAGGCGGCCGAAGGGCAGACGGCGATGCGATTGATGGGCGATCGGGAGGTGGATTTCCTGATCTGCGCCGTGGATCTGCCCGGTCCGGGCAGGGAGCGCAAGATGGGCAGTGGGGTCGATTTCGTCCGCGCCATCCGGCTCGATACCAAGCATCCCAGGCGCGCCATTCCGATGGTGATCACCATGGGCACGGCCCGACGCATCAGTGTCGGCCAGGCCCGCGACAGCGGCGCCAATTTCGTGATGTCCAAGCCGGTAGCGCCTTCGGTGCTCTATGACCGCATCAACTGGATCGCGCGCAAGCCGCGCCCTTTCTGGGAGAGCGAGAGCTATTTTGGTCCCGACCGGCGCTTCCGCGAGGAAGAGTATGACGGCGTACCCAAGCGGCGACAGGGCGACGCCGATACTATTGCCCTGGAGGATGCCGATGCCGAGTGAGGAAAATGGCCGACTGGTTACGGTCAAGACCAAGTTCCATCGCGAGGCCGTCCGACCCGGCGGCATCAATCGCAGCGGCGCCAACATGGCGTCGGACCGCTCCGTCAAGGCGCTCAAGGCCGAAGTCGAGCAGCAGATCGAAATCGCGGTCGCGCCGCTGGTGGCGCTGTTGCGCAACTGGAATGCGGCCGATGCCGGCAAGGGATGCGAATGGGCGGCGCTCGCCCGCGATCTGGCGGGACTTGCGGGCCTACACCTTCTTACGGAAGTCGCCATGCACAGTTTCGACTGTCTCGACGCAGTGCTGATCGACGGGGTGGAGATGCGGCCCGACGAGGCCTCCGTCTATGCCGATGCCCTGGTCTTTGCGCAACTGGACCTGTGTCGGGGCGGCGACCTGGAGCCCTACAAGGCGCTGCTCAAGGATCTCGAGAAACTGACAAGCCGGGTAATCAGCCGTGCGGCGCCGGTCGCGGCGGCGGCGCGCTGACCGGAGCCAGCGCGCCAATTCGGTTCAATTGCGCGCGGGCATGAAGACGATGACGGCAAACAGCAGCACTCCGACAAAAGTGATGATGGAGGCCGCCGCGACGACGGGCACCAGGGCAGTGTTGCCTTCAAGCATGAGATAGAGCGACACGCTCATCACGATGACGCCCAGGACATAGACCCCATATTGCAGGCGTGGCAGCAGCCCTGCCGCCTTGGCCGGATTCAACGCCAGATAGGTGCCGAACAGGGCGCTGGTGACCCAGCCGAGCAGGTTGATATGGGCATGTGCGCCGATAACGGCCCGATTGCCGCTCATGGACATGTAGATGCCGACGCAAATGCCGACAATCAGGAAGAGTATCGCCGTGCGGAAATAAAGATTCGCCAGATTTGGCATATTGACAGTTCCCCCAAAGGTGCGGCGAGGGCCAGTGCGGAGACTCGGCGCACGGCGGCAATTTATGCTTGCTGCAAAAAAGCGAAAGAGGGATTTGTATTCGCTTCGTGCGCGAGCAAGGTATTGTGTTGTCCGGCGCGCAATATGGTAAGTCGTGGACAGTGCACAAAAACAGCATAGTTTTTCCGACCTGCCAACATTGAGGGATCCATGGCTGACTGGTTGTTCTCAAGCGGCAATTGCGCGATGTCCTATGACTTCGCCGAGATGGAACAGGTCAGGTTTCGGCGTGGGGCGGTCCGTGCCTATCTAGCGGAAACTCCCATCCTGCCCGGCATATGGCTCTATCGTGGAGAAGCAAACGGGCAGAGCCAGTTCGGCATCGGCGTCGAGGGTGGCGGGGCCGAGGGTGGACGCCTGATCCTGGGATCGATGCTGGCCAGCCGAGGGCTGGTCAATATGGAAGGCTGCGATGACCAGCATTGGCGCGACGATGGAAGGTTCTATGTACTCTCCCCCACCGAGCGCCGCGTACGCTATGAAATCGATGCGGAGCGCGGGTGGCGCCTGGTGGCCATACGGCTCGAGGCGCGGGCGCTGGACCTTCTGGGAAGCGACGGCGTGATCCCTGACGTGGCCAGGCAGGTGCTTGAGGGGACAAGGGACGATCTGTCCGATATGGCTCCGCTGCCCAGTGCACTGCGATCGCTAGGGCACACATTGCTGCGTTCTCCCTATGAGGGGCCGATGCAGACCCTGTTCCGGCAATCCAAGGTGCTTGAAATGCTGGCGCATCAGTTCTCCGCCTTTGGCGGCGTGAACGAGGGGCAGCGGCTCAATGCGCGGGAGCTCGTCAAGGTGCGGGCGGCGCGGGACCGGCTGCTGTCCGATCTGCGCGATCCGCCTGACCTCGAAACGCTGGCGCGGGAGGTGGGGCTTGCCGCCAAACGCCTCAATCGGGGCTTTCGGGAACTTTATGGAACGACTGTTTTCACCTATCTGCGGGACGCGCGGCTGGACGCGGCGCGCAGGGCGCTGGAGGCGGGGACACCGCTGCCGCTCAAGCAACTGGCCTGGGAGCTGGGCTATGGCCAGGTGAGCAATTTCGTGACCGCATTCCGGCGTCGGTTCGGCGTCACGCCGGGAAGCTATCGTGTTGAGAGTGAACACGATTATGCGCGTAGGGAATGATTATGCCTGAACGCCCCATGCGTTGAGATAGGTTATCGAGTCTCCTAGTTCGCAAAGCCGGTCCCTGTGGGCCGGCTTTCTGCTTTCGGGAGATTTTCATGACTGAGCGGGCATTTGGAATACGGAAACAGCGGAACGAGGGGCGTTGGCTGCTGGCCGGCATTCTGATGGCGACTACGGCGATGATCATGACCCCGAAAGCAGAGGCGCAGGATGCGGGGGTTACCCTATGGGATTGGAGCATTGTCGGTGTCAGTGGCGACGGCCGGACCTATCTCGGCAATGGTCCCACCTCGGCATATATCGCCAATATCAATGGTGACGAGCTGCAATTGCCCGACCCGGTAGGGGTGATGATGGAGGCCCGTGCCATCAATCGCACGGGCAATGTCGTCGTTGGACAATTTTTCGACGGCTCAAGCGCACGGGCATTTCGGTTTGTCGGCGACACGTCGGGAGGGGTGACAACTGACCTCGGGACCCTCACCCCCCTGATCGGTTCCGCGTCGAGCCGTGCGCATGGCGTGGCCGATTCCGGCGGACGTGTCGTGGGCGAAGCGGCCTGGCAAGGCAATCAGCGCGGCTTCGTGTGGATCGAGGGTGCAACGGGCGGCGTGGCGGGCAATGAACAGATGTATGCGCTGGACGGTTTGTCCGGCGGCTACGACCGCACCGGTGCCCTGGGGATTTCCGGCGATGGCGCCTATGCCGTTGGGTGGAGCGATGGCGCTGGCTTTGCCCGGCAGGCCGCGCGTTGGGACTTGAGCAGCCTTGGCGCGGGGGGAGCGGCCAGTGTCGAAAACCTGGGGTCGCTGACCGGCATGGTTGGTTACTCCTTTGCGAGATCAGTGTCAGGTGACGGAAGCGTTGTGGTGGGGGAGGCTGAGGACGCCGATGGCCGCACGCGTGCCTTCCGTTGGCGTGAAGGCGCCACGAATGGCGTGTCGGACAATGTGCAAATGCTCGATCTGGGCGACCTTGGAGGGCAGAGCGCAACCGCAGAAGCTGTTTCGCGCGACGGGCGCTGGGTCGTCGGAATGGCCGAGACCGAAGATGCCTATGATCACGCGTTCCGCTGGTCTGAAGATGCCGGCATGGAGTCGGTGGCGGCTTGGCTCGATAGACATGGTGTGTCCACGGCGGGATATGTGCTGCAGACCGCGAAAGGAATTTCCGACGACGGCAATGTGGTGGTCGGGCACATGTATGGCGAGCACCGCGAAGGGGGCGGATACCTGGCGCGAGCCGTGAGCGGCTCGGGCGGCGGGCTGATGAACATCGAGGAATATCACCAGACCCTCTATTCGGCCGCCGGCATTGCCAATACCGGGGAATTCCTGACCTGGCTGCCGATGAATGGGGCGCATCACCGGCCGCTGACGCTGACGCCAGACCTGAGCGGGGATATGTGTGCCTGGGCGACGGGGGACTTTGCGCATCATGGCGCGTCGTCCACCGGGCTGGCGCTTGCAGAGATCGGCGCTTGTACCGATCTGGCTGGCGGCAATGTGCGGGTTGGCGGGGCGATGGGCACTACCGGATCGTGGCAGGATCTGGCACTGGGCGGGTCGGCGCGGATGCAAGGGCAATATGTGCTCAGCGAGATCGACTGGCAGCCCGATGGCACGCCGCTGCTGCTGAGCCTGACCGGTATGCTGGGAACCTACAAGGCCAATATCGACCGGGCTTATTCCAACGGCGCGGCGACGGCGATATCCAGTGGCGAGACCAATGCTTTTGGCGGCGTGGTGCGGCTGCGGGCGGACTGGCTGGAGGCTGCCGTGATCGGCAATACCAGCATCAATCCCTATGCCTCTCTGGGCTTTGGCGGCATGCGTGTGAATGGCTATAGCGAGAGCGGCGGACCGTTCCCAGCGGTATTCAATGCGCAAACGACGAGCCATGCCGACATCCGCCTGGGCGTGACGGCGGTGACCGAACTCTCGGCCCAGACCAAGCTGTCGACCACGCTTGAGGTGGCGCACCGCACCGGCACCGCAGCGGCAGCGACCGGGACCGTGTCGGGGCTGTTCGATTTCTCGCTGGGCGGGGGCAGCTACTCCCAGACCTGGGCGCGGGTGGGCGCAGAGCTCGACCACTCGCTTAACGACAATCTTTCGCTTTCGACTTCAATTCACCTGGCGAGCAACGGCCGCGATCCGTCCATTACCGCATCCGCCGGTATCAAGGGAGCGTTCTGATGATGCGAAACCTTATCCACGCAGCCTTCCTGTCCATGGCGGTCGGCCTGGCCTCGTCGAGCCTGGCCTTTCTGGTGGCGACCTCGCCGGTTCTGGCGCTGGAGCCAAGTGAAGCGGAGACCGTGGTATCGATCATGGAGTCGCTAGTCGTCGAGATGGGCGAAGGCATGACAGTCGATGCTGCGGATATTTTCTATGACTATGACTCGCTGGGCGCCTCGCTGATTCCGGCGGCGGGCTTCGACCTGGCGAGCTGGAGCGCGGCCTATGACGCGGTGGCGTCGGGCTATATGGCGTCGATGCCGCAGAGCGAGTTCGACGCGGTATTCGAGGAGCCGCTGGCCCAGCTCGAAGCTGCGGAACTGCCCGAGGATCAGAAGGCGATGATCCGCGAGCATGTGGACATGCTGATCGCAGAGGCACAGGCGGTACGCCTGTCCGGCATGCCTCATGTCGAGGTCCTGCGGCCCTTCGAAGACCGGCTCTACGCGCTGTTCCACGGCGCGTTTGACGAATAGGTCTGATACGATCTCGCGTGGAAGAAAAGGCGCCGTCCAGTGGACGGCGCCTTCTTGCATCAGGGGCGAGCGATCAGAACACCTGATAGCTGGATATCTGGTTGTTGAAGAGGCCCAGGCTGGGCTTGTCGGAAGAGAAGGTGCTGCAGGCGCCGGTATAGACGTTGCCCATGCAGACGGTGACCTCGGCGCCGCCCTCCAGGCGAATGGACGAGATAGAGTCGTTCCAGCCGCCGGGCAGGCTCGGATCGTCGGTGCCCGCTGGAACGCAGAACTGCGTGCTGGTGAAATTTGGACCCTTGAAGAAGCATACCTCCGCCGGAGTTACCGGTGCCGGGGGCGGAGCCGGCGGGGGCGCGTCGCCGATGCCGAATGAGAAGGTCGGGCCGCCGGGGCCCACACTCATACCGAAGTTGATCGGAATGTCATCGTTTCCGTCGTTGCCGCCACCGCCCTCATAGGCGGCCAGGTAATTCTTGGAGACCCAGCCATCGGTGCCGCCGTCGCGGTCGACGAAGCACCAGGAGCCCTGGCATTGCTTGACGTCGACGACTTCGCCCGAGGGCAGGGTGCCGACCTTGGCATAGCCGGTGCCGGGACCGGTGCGGACATTGACAGTGCCGGTGGCGATACCCGGCGCGGCCGATGCGGCCAGGGTGGTGAGCATGGTGATGGCAGCCAGACTGGTGCCGAAAGTGATGCGCTTGTTGATCATTTTGTTTCCCTCATCTTGTGTGACGAACCGCCCAAGGCCGTCCGTTTCTGAGGGCTATAAGGCGCCTGCGGCGCTGAACCGGCGCTGAATGCCGCGTTTAGGCACGCGCCGCGGAGCGCCCGGAAACCGGGGGCTTCGGCCTGTCCAAGCTGAACGGGGGTGGGCTCAGTAGATGCGGATGGAGGAAAGATTGCGCGCCAGCAGAGGATCGAGCATGGGCTGGCTGGAAGCGATGCGCTCGCAATAGGACTGGAAGTCGCGGTCCCGGCAGATGGCGGCGCTGGTGGCGGTGATCACCTCGATCGAGGCGATGCGATTGTCCCAGCCCCAGGTTGCCAGGTCGATGAAAACTTCGCCCGTGCCGGCGCAGAACGAACGGCCGGTAAAATTGGCGCCCTCATAGAAGCAGAGCTGGCCACCGGCGAGGTCGGGCCATTCATTATCGCTATCCAGGAGTGGCCAGTGTGGGTTCTTGCCGAAGTCGACAGCGCCATTGCCGGTCCAGCCACGGCCGCCCGGGCCATCGACCACGCACCAGATATTCTGGCAGCGCAGGATTTTTATGGCAGCATCAGCCGGTATTTCGCCGGTGACGGCGTATTGCTCGCCGGGGCCGTCGCGCAGGACCAGCGTTTCGCGGCTCCAGCCATGGCTACCGGCTTCCGAACCTGAGAGGGCCGGCGTAGCGGGCGACAGGCAAAGTGCAAGGGCCAGTCCAAGGGCGAGAAGCGAGCGCATCGGTAATATCCACCTTTAAGAATGGCCGGAGGTTAGCGCGGCACGCTGGCAGATGCAAAGCAAAGCGCCGCCCCGAGGGACGGCGCAACATGCTGGTCTGGTGCGGCTATTAGCGAACGCGGATCGAGGCGATGTAGTCATCATAATCGCCCAGCGACGAGGCGCCGGTGGTATAGACGCGGCAGGAGCGAAAATTGGGCTGCGAGCAGACCTGGACTTCAAGGCCCTCGGCATTGTCGAAGGAGGAAATCCGGTCGGTCCAGCCGCCAAGATCGCGCACGGCTTCGCCCTGTTCCATGCAGAAACTGTCGCCACGGAAACGGGTGCGGTCGTAGAAGCAGACCTCGTCATATACCGGCTGAATCACCGGCGGACGTGGGCCGGGACGCGGCGGCTGCTGAGGCTGGTCACCAATGCCAATGCTGATCTGCGGGCCATTGGGGCCGCCGATGGTGAAGCCGAAGCTGAGGTTGGGATTGGATGGGTTGACCGGGCGGCCGCTGGCATTGAGATAGCTGGCAGAGACCCAACCATCCGGACCAGGCTTGGTGATGTAGCACCACGAGCCCTGGCAGCGCTGCACATCGACCTGCTGGCCAGTGCGGGCAACGTCGACAACGCCATAATTGGTGCCCGGGCCGGAGCGGACATTGACATTGCCAGTCACGGTGCCGGGGGCCGCTTGAGCGGCTGGCAGAAAGACAACAACGGCAGCGGCCGCAACTGCTACGCCGGTGGCCAAGTTGAGAAGTTTTCTACGAGTCTGACGATGCATGACGTGCTCCCTCCGGCTCGGTTTTTCCGGTCCCGGACATCCGGGACGACGCTTTTCGGCAACCAAGCCAATTGTTGATGACTCCAGAAACGGAGTCGATGTGCAAAGAGTTCCGGCGATGCGATTTGGAGATGACGGTTGATATCGCCCCAAGGCACCGACAGGCGCTTTCAATACAAGTAATCAGAGCCAGCCTGAACGCAGGCTGAACAGATTGCCAGGTTTGGGTCAGTCCGCGGGGATGGGGCGCTTCTCGCCGTTTTCGTCGAGCGAGACATAGATGAAGCGCGCCTCGGTGACCTTGGTGCGGTCGGCCAGCCGGTTGCGGCGTACCCAGGCCTCAAGGCCCACGGTGATGGAGGTGGTGCCAACCCGCTGGATTTCAGTATAGACGCAGAGCACGTCACCGACCTTGACCGGGGCGATGAAGGTCATGGAATCGACGGCTACGGTGACGACGCGGCCCTTGACGCGTTCGACGGCGGCGATGGCGCCGGCAATATCCATCTGGCTCATCACCCAGCCGCCGAAGATGTCGCCGGCGGGGTTGGTATCGGCGGGCATGGCGAGGGTGCGGATGGTCAGCGCGCCGCTGGGCTCGGTGTTGTCGGTGTGCATGGTTCAGGGTCCCTTCACAGGCCAGCGGCCCACGGCCTCTTCCCAATGCTTCCGGCACAGGGACAGATAGACGGATTTTTCGATGGAGACCTGGTCCCCATTGGTCAGCACACGGCCCGACATGTCCTGGCGCACCACCATGGTGGCCTTGGATCCGCAGGTGCAGATGGTGCGGATTTCACGCAGTGTATCGGCTACGGCGAGCAATTCCATCGAGCCGGGAAACAACTTGCCCTGGAAATCAGTGCGCAGGCCATAGCACATGACCGGGATGCCCAAGCGGTCGGAGACGCGGGCAAGTTGCCAGACCTGATCGCGGGTAAGGAACTGGGCTTCGTCGACAAAGACGCAATCGACCTTGGATTCTTCGTCATGGTCGCGGACCGACTGATAGAGATCGTCGCCGGCCGCGTAGAGTTCGGCTGGCTCTGCGATGCCGATGCGGGAGGTAATCAGCCCCTCGCCATCTTGGGCGTAAAGCGCCGAGGTGAACAGCAGAGGGCGCATGCCGCGTTCGCGATAATTATAGGCGGCCTGCAGCAGCAGGGTGGACTTGCCGGCGTTCATCGCCGCGTAGGAGAAATAGAGCTTGGCCATGGTCGCGCCCGAAAGTTCGGTTTCTGTTGTGACCCAGGGCGCGGGCGGGTGCGAGGCATAATGCGGACCGCTCCACAAAAAAAGAGGCCGCCCGCAGGCGGCCAGGACCGAAAAGGATCGGTCCGGAAAGCGCGGGGTTGGCGGACCGGGCTTTCCAATGCCGGCGCGGCGTTGGGGACGCGGGGCGGGCACATCCTGGCCTATGGGGGGAGCCGGGATGGCCAGACCCTATGGGGGCAAGATGACAGGGACGTGACGGCGCTTATGTCTGTTGAAAACGGGGCGAAGGAGCCGTTCAGCTTCGGTTCAGGCAGGAAAAACCACACTTGAGACAGTGTATTTGCGGGAGATTATCATGACGCGACTTGCCCGGATGGCTCTTGGTCTTGCGCTTTGCCTCGTGGCCGTGGTGCCGGCCAGTGCATCGCCAGTGGGGATGTGGGAAATCGAGATGCGGGATTCGCGCTATGACGTGCGCCTGTGTGGCGACGGCTCCCAGCTGTGCGCGGAACTGGTGTGGCTAGGCAATGGCGCCGACAATGCCGAGAACCTGCCTTATTTTAACACGTTGCTGATCGACCATGCGCGACAGACGCGGGCCAATCAGTGGAAGGGTGAGTTGCACATCTACGGGCAGCGGGCGGCCGGGACCATTACCCAGGTGAGCGCCGACCAAATCACGCTCAAGGGCTGCGTAGCCTTCATCGTGTGCAAGACTTATCAGATGTATCGCTACGACGATTAGTTTGTGATCCGGGGCGCGTGCGGTCTGCGCCGCGCCCAGATTGGCGGCACACCCTCTACGAGGAGGATGGCACCAAAAATCAGTGCCGCGCCGGCATAACCGATGGCCGGTAGCCGCTCACTCAGAATAAGCGCCCCGCCAAGAGCGGCAAACAGGCTTTCCGCCGAAAGGATGATGGCAGCATTGGCCGGCGGCACGTGCTGCTGGCCGATGGCCTGGAATGTAAAGGCCACTGCGGTTGCCAGCACTCCGGCATAGACGATCTCGATCCACCCAGCAGCGACCGCTGCCAGGGTCGGCGCTTCGGTGACTAGCGCGATGGCGGAGGCCACCGCGCCAGCGGAAAGAAAGCTGATCGCGGAAACGAAAATCGGCAATCCGGTCAGCCTTGCAATGTGCCCCAACAGGATGACATGCAGCGCCCAGAAAACAGCGCAGACGGTGATCATCCAATCGCCGCTGTTGAAACTCTCCAGCCCGCCGCCATTCAGATAATATGTACCGACCAGCGCCAGGGGCACGCCGATAAAAATGATCGGATGAGGCTTGGTGCGAAACAGCACATAGCCCAGCAGCGGCACGAAGAAGACATAAAGTGCAGTGAGAAACCCGCCATTGGTAGCGGTGGTGGTCACAAGACCTGCGTTCTGCAGCCACGACCCGATGAAAAACACCAGACTCACGGCGCCAATGTAAAGCCAATGCGTCCGCGTCAGTTGGACCGGTCGACGCCGTCGCTCGTGCAGCGCAAGCGGCAGTACCAATAATCCACCCAGCAAGTAACGCACGCCGGTAAAGGTCAGTGGCCCCATGGTTTCGAGGGCTGACTTCTGCGCGATAAACGCAAGACCCCAGAACATGGTGCAAATCAACAGCAGCAGCGTGGCGACGGGACGGGACATGGGGAAACTCGAATTTACTTGAAGCGTACCCCTCATCCGCCCTTCGGGCACCTTCTCCACAAGGGGAGACGGGAAGGGTGGCGCAGCGGATCTTACAATACGGCGTCGAGCGCCTTGATCAGCTGCTGGATTTCTTCGGGCGATGTGTAATGCACGAAGGAGAGACGGAGGACGCCGTGATTGTGCGGGTCGATGCCCAGGGCTTCGAGCAGGCGCACGGCGTAGAAATTACCGCCCGAGGCCATAATGCCGTGGCCGG
Source organism: Devosia sp. CAU 1758 (assembly GCF_054482695.1). Classification (NCBI taxonomy): domain Bacteria; kingdom Pseudomonadati; phylum Pseudomonadota; class Alphaproteobacteria; order Hyphomicrobiales; family Devosiaceae; genus Devosia; species Devosia sp. CAU 1758. The sequence continues at coordinate 656,563 of NZ_JBTLRJ010000001.1, forward strand.
TGAGGCGACGAGCCAGCGCGACGCCCGGCTCGGCGTGCAGCACCGAGATGGTGGGCGCGCGCTCGGTCGGCTCGGATGGGCCGATGAGACGGATGTCGTTGCGGCTGCGCAGATAATCGAGCAGGGGCGCGGCCAGGGCGATTTCCTGGGCGCGCATGGCGGCATGAGCGCGGCGGAAGGGATCGACGCCTTCGATGATAGCGGGCGCCAGGGCGGCGATCTGTTCGAGATAGTCGACAATGCCGGCGGTGGCAGCGATCTGGGCGTGATCGGGGCCTGCCGGGGTCAGGCGATAGCGCAGCTTGGTGTCGTTGAAGAAGTGCCCTTGATTGGGAAGGGCGCGGGCAAGCTCGGGGCGGATGGCCATGACGCCCTGATGCGGCCCATAGGTCTTGTAGGCTGAGAAGAAATAGATGTCGGCGCCGAGCGCGGCGAGATCGGGCAGGCCATGGGGGGCGTAACTGACGCCGTCTACGGCAAGGACCGCACCTACGGCATGGGCGCGGGCGGCAATCTCGGCCACGGGGTTGATGTCGCCCACGATATTGGAGCAGTGCGGGGCCGCGACCAGTTTCACCTTGTCGTCGAGCAATGCGTCGAGGGCGGGAAGCGAGAGGCAGGCGGTTTCGGTATCCACCTGCCATTCGCGCACCTCGATGCCGCGATTGGCCAGGCGACGCCAGTTGCCGGTATTGGCCTCATGATCCTGATTGGTGACGACGATGGCATCGCCGGGCTTGAGCCAGCCGGCGAAGGCATTGCTTAGCACGTAGGTATTGGCAGAACTGGAGGGGCCAATATGGATCCAGTCAGCAGGGACATTGAGTGCCTGGGCGAGACGCTGGTAGGCGTGGTCCATGGCCTGGCCGGCGGTCTCGGACGCCGGATAGACGCCGTAGGGCTGGACCTTGGTGGCGCGATAATATTGATCGAGCCGATCAAGCGTGGCCTGTGCGGTATAGGAGCCACCGGCATTCTCGAAAAAGGCCTGGCCAGAAAGGCTCGGTTCGGCAAAGGCAGGAAAAAGCGCACGAATACGTGCCGGGTCGAGGGGAAGGCTGGTCATGTTATGTCCGCGAAAACTGGTCTCGCGATTGGTAATGGAGGTGCGGACAAAAGCAAACCCCGGCTGTTGAGAGCCGGGGTCCGGCGGCGCCGCCGGTCGAAAGAGACGAGGGGCACCGCAGGGCGATCCGCCGACGAAGGAGCGCGGCGGATCGGTTTGGGTGTAGAGGGTCAGCGATTGCCCGGGCCCATGGGGCGCATGCCGCCATGCTGGCCGAAGCCGCCCTGGTGCTTGCCCATGCCGGCGTGGCGGTCGCCGCGCTCGGGCGCCAGTTCGGCCTGCTGCTCCTCGGTGAGGCTGTCAAAGAAAGCGGTGAAGGCTGGCTGCAAGGCTTCGAGGGCCGCCAGTCGAGCGGACTGGACGGCAATGCGGTTGTCGAAGCGCTCGGAGATGTCGGGACGCTCGACGGTTTCGCCTTCGGCCGGCGGGGTTGGACGCAGGCCTTCGGTGGCGGCTTCAAAAGCGGCGGTGGCGGCCAGTGCGTCGGTCTTGAGGGCTTCGAGCAGCACAGTCTGCTCGTCGGTCAGGTCGATGGCGTGGCTGAGGCGCACAATGGCAATCTCGATGGCTTCGGCACCGCGCTCGATATTGAAGAGACCGCCCATGCCGCCGCCTTGACGCATGCCGGGGCCCTTGCGGAAGCCGCGCTCGGCAGCGGGAGCCTCGCTCGACTGGGACTGGGCAGCGGGTGCCGCCGGGGCAGTTTCCTGGGCCAGGACCGGGGCCACGGCGCCAAGGCCGATAGAGGCGGTCATCAGGGCCACAATGGCGGTGGTGGAAATCGTCTTCATGGTCGTTCATCCTTTGCATGGGACTGGCCGGCAGCCGGCGCGAGAACGACACTAGAAGAGGCAAGCTCTTCACGACCTTGCGATGGGATGAAGCTTTGGAGAGGTTGGTAAGGTGAGCGGGCAATGATCGAAATGGTGGTGGACTCATTTCCCGACAGGACGCTGTTGGCGGCATTCTGGCGCCGGGCGTGGTGTGGGGCATTTCCGGAGGCCTATCACGATGTGCTGGCACGCAGCCTGGCGCATGTTGTGGCTATGGATGACGAACGGTTGGTTGGGTTTGTCAATGTCGCCTGGGATGGCGGCGTGCATGCCTTCATCCTCGATACGTCAGTTGATCCCGACTATCGACGGCAGGGGATCGCCACGCGCCTGGTCAGGTGCGCGACGGCGCTGGCGCGGGACCGCGGCGCCGAATGGCTGCATGTGGATTTCGAATCGCATCTGGAGGACTTGTATCGCCAATGCGGGTTCAAACCGACGGCAGCGGGGCTGATCCGCCTCCGCTAGGGCACTTAGCTCGAGATATATTCGCGCAGGGCCTCGGCCTCGTGCTCGACTTCGGCGATCTTGAGCTTGACCACGTCGCCGATGGAAATGATGCCCACCAGAATGCCATTCTCGGCCACGGGCATGTGGCGGATACGGCGCCGGGTCATGCGTTCCATCACCTCGTCGATCGTCGTGGTGCGCTCGCTGGTGACCACATCCCTGGTCATGCAGTCGCCGATCGAAAGGGCAAGGGCACCAGTGGGGTTCCTGCCGAGCTGGCGGACGATGTCGCGCTCGGACAGGATGCCGACGATGCGGGCCTTGTCATCGGTGATGACGACCGCGCCGATATTGTGGGCATTGAGCAGGGCGACCGCATCGGCGAGCGTGCCGGTCTTGGAAAGGGTGTGTACCGCGACACCCTTGGTTTGCAGGATGGTATCGACATGCATTGGCCAGTCCTCCTGAAAGAAAAGGAAGTGTGAACCGGCCCCGGCTGCATCGCAATAGGCCGTTAGTCAAAAAAGAAAGGCCGACGCGGGGCGCCGGCCAAGGTGGTCGTCAGGGGGAAACAAAGTGGCCGGGCTCAGCTGTCTTCAGCGGTCCGCGCCCAATTGGTGGGGCGGGGTGTAGGCAAGGGTGCCCGGGCAGGCACGGAGCCGCGCCAGACAAAGCGGGCGACTTCGAAAAGGAGGACCAGTAGCAGCAGGGTGAGCGGAACCATGAAGACCGCGACCTGTGTATCGGGCTGACTGGCGAAGTTGGCGGCCTGGGCCGGAGAAACGCCGGCAATAAGCGCTCCAGCGGCGACCAGGGCAGAACCAAGAGCGCCGGCTAAGGCCATCAACCTGAAACTTTTGCGCCTGGGGGACGTAGATATGTGCATGGGATCGACGTCGTATCCTCGTTTCCAATGCTGCCACATCATCACGCAAAAGCGGTTGGACTGTGAAGCGAAGAGGGGCGTTGCTGGACCATTTGAAGGCAGAACCGTGGCGCTCCGAGCTGGCGCCGGAGCCAGGAGGCCAAGTGATGCGCGTATTCTGGATGATGGTGCTGAGTGTTTTCATGCTGATGCCGGCCGTGGCGCAGCAGGACAATGAGCCTCTATGGCGCGAGACTGTGACCGGCCAGATCGCGGCGTTGCGCAGTGGCGATGGCGTCACTGCCTTGTCCCTTGCGGGTGCCGGGTTCCGGGCGGCCTATGATGATCCGCAGCGGTTCATCGATGATGTCGCGCGCTCCGGCTATGGGCCGATTGCAAGTTCGCGCTCGCATAGTTTCGGCGCCTATCGGGAATTGACGACCGGCGTGGTGGTCCAGGAGGTGGAGTTTGTCGGAACGGACGGGCGCGTCTGGGAAGCGATCTACCAATTGGCCGACGAACGCGACGAAGGCTGGCGCGTTCAGGGCGTGGTGCTGCGCAGCACGGAGAGCCTAGGGATCTAGCGTCGCAACGCGGCGGCGCTGGTTTCGCATAGGTCAGGGGCAGGGGTGTTGCGGCGCAGGGCGCCGGCCAGACGCGAGAGCCATGATATCACGCCGTTTCCGCGGGGCTCCTGTCGCTCGATAGCGGCTTCTATGTCGGGGTCGTACCAGGTCTTTTGAAATACATCCTTGAACAGGTAGCTGGCGGGGATCATTTTCACTCTCCGTCATTGAATCGATTCAAGTTGCAGGCATAGTTTTCTTGAACCGATTCAATCAATGGAGGATGACAGTGTGAAGGTCAAGTGGAATTGAACCGATACAAAAAATTTGCTACAGGAGGGCAACGGAGCGCGAAGAATGACCCCTCGAGCCGGGCAAGTGAAGTTGCGGGATGTCGCCAAGGCAGCCGGCGTGTCGCAGGGAACAGCCTCCAATGTGTTCAACCGGCCCGATGTGGTGCGGCCTGAAGTGCGCGAGCGGGTGCAGGCCGTGGCTCGGGACCTCGGCTATGCCGGGCCGAGCCTGACGGGCCGGCTGCTGCGGGCGGGCAAGGTCAATGCGATTGGCGTGGCCACGGCCGAACCGCTGACCTATTTCTTTGAGGACCAATGGGCGCGCGCCATGATGGCAGCGCTGGCCGCTGCCTGTGACCGGCGGGGCGCCGGGTTGTCACTGGTGTCGAGCGTCAACGATGAGCGGCTGGCCTGGAATATCCAGAATGCGCTGGTGGACGGGCTGGTGCTGCTCTGCGCCGAAGAGGGGCGGGCGCTGATCGGGGAGACCGAAAAGCGCGAACTGCCCTTTGTGGCGCTGGGCATGGAAGAGGGGCTGGGCGATACGCCTGGCGTCGGCATCGACAATCGCGGTGGGGCGGAGGCGGCGGCGCGACATCTGGCCGGACTTGGACATCGCCGGGTGGCGATACTGGGGATCGGGGAGCAATGGAACGGCACATTGGCCACACCCGAACAGGTGTTGCAGACGCCGTATCTGACGGTGCGCGACCGCGTCGAGGGCTATTGGGCCGGCATGGCCAGTGTGGGTGTGCCGGCGGCTGACATCGCCTATGCCGATACGGACGGCACGCAAGAGGTGGTGTGGGCGGCAATGGACCGGCTGTTCGCTCTGGCCGAACCGCCAACCGCCATCCTGGGCATGTCGGACCGCACGGCGCTGTTCGCAATGGGATGGCTGGCGAGCCGAGGCAGGAGAGTGCCGGAGGAGGTCTCGGTGATCGGCTTTGATGGTGTGCCCGAGGCCGGCGATGCGGTGCCGGGTTTGACCAGCGTGCAGCAGCCGTTTGACGAGATTGCCGAGCGAGCGGTGTCGTCCATTCTGGAGGGAGAGCTAATCGACAGCGCGCGTCAATTGCCGCTGCCGCTCGTGGTGCGGGGCAGTACCGGTCCGGTAGCTGGCTGATTTCCGGTTCGGATCGCGCGGTTCTCCGAAACCCTCTTCGCGTTTGCCGATTGGGTGGCTAAAACCTTTGCCGAGTTTCGTTCTTCGCGTGTCATTGCCTTCAGGCGGCATGCTCTAACCGGAGGCAATGATGGGGTTCCTGTCCGAGGCATTGGGGCGCGTGGCGCCGTCCGCGACCGTGGCGATCAGCCAGAAGGCGCGGGTGATGGCGGCCGAAGGCAAGGACATCATCGCGCTCTCGGCCGGTGAGCCGGATTTCGATACGCCGGAACATGTCCGCGACGCGGCCAAGCGCGCCATGGACGAGGGCAAGACGCGTTACACCAATGTGGACGGCATTGCCGAACTCAAGGAAGCGGTGGCGGCCAAGTTCCGGCGCGACAATGGACTGGATGTGACGGCAGCGGATTGCTTTGTCGGTTCGGGCGGAAAGCAGATCATTTTCAATGCCTTGATGGCCACGCTCAACCCCGGCGACGAGGTGGTGGTGCCGGTGCCCTATTGGGTGAGCTATCCCGAAATCGTGCGGCTGTGCGGGGCCGAGCCGGTGTTTGCCGTTGCGGATGCTTCGACGGGGTTCAAGCTGGCGCCTGAAATGCTGGAATCGGTCATCACAGACAAGACCAAGTGGTTGATTCTCAACACACCGTCGAATCCGACCGGTGCGGCCTATTCAGCCAATGAATTGAAGGGGTTGGCCGAGGTGCTGATGCGGCATCCGCATGTCCACATCCTGACCGACGACATCTATGAAGTGCTGGTCTATGACGGCAAGAGCTTTGCCACCATTGCCCAGGTGGAGCCCCGGCTGCAGGCCAGGACCCTCACCATGAACGGAGTTTCCAAGTCGCATGCGATGACCGGCTGGCGCATCGGCTATTGCACCGGGCCGAAGCCGCTGCTGGCCGCCATGGTGAAGCTGCAGAGCCAATCGACCACCAATGCGTCGTCCATTTCGCAATGGGCGGCCGTCGAGGCGCTGAACGGGCCGCAGGATTTCCTCAAGGAGTGGCGCGACGTGTTCCAGGCGCGGCGCGACATGGTGGTAGCCGGGCTCAATGCCAATACCGGGCTCGATTGCCTGACGCCGGAGGGCGCATTCTATGTGTTCCCGTCATGCCAGCGGCTGCTGGGCAAGACGAGTGCGGGCGGCACCAGGCTCATGACCGACGAGGATTTCGTGCTGGCGCTGCTGGAGGAGACGGGGGTGGCGCTGGTGCATGGGACGGCGTTCGGCCTGCCGGGGCATTTCCGCCTGAGCTATGCGGCGAGCAATGCAGAGTTGGAAGAGGCGGTCAAGCGCATCCAGGGATTCTGCGCGGGGATCAGCTAACCTATTGACGGCCCAGCAGCGTGGCCAGGCCGCCGGCGCTGGAATTGCCGGTGGCCTGGGTGAACATGCTCATCAGCTTGGAGGTGCTGGCATAGCTCTCCATGGCCGCCTGGTAGAGCTGGTCGGACCAGCCTGTGGCGAGGCGTTCTTCTTCGCTCAGCGAGGAATATGCAGCAATGATGTTCTGGCTGAAGGCGGTCGGGTCGCCGGATTTGCTGGCGCTCTGGAAGCCGGCGAGCAGGGTGGCGCCGCTCTTGGCCTGGAGTGCGGTATTGGCCGCGCGCACTTCCTCGCCGGTGAAGGTGCCCTCGCTGTCGAGCACCATGGCGGAGAGGGCGCGGCTGGAGAAACCGGACACGTCGATATAGGTGCCGATGGTGGTGGCACGGTTGAAGGTGGGTACGCGCCCATTGGCCCTTGCGTCTTCATAGAGCTTGTCGAGCGTGGTGCGCACATTGGCCGCCAGATCGATCATCGATGGGGGTGCGGCAGTGTCGCCAGTGTCGGTGAGGACCAGATAGAGGGCGACCGGATCGCTGGCGCCGGCATCGGGCAGGGTGTCGGGCGCGGACTTGAGCTGCTTGAGCCCTTCGGTGAGCGCGTCGCGTCCGGCCTTCCAGTCGGCGCTGGCGCGTTCTTCCGGGCCCAGGGCGTCGAGATAGGCGGCTGCGGCCTTGTAGAGCCCGATGAAGCTGCTGGTAACCTGTGCAATGGCGAAGGGCCCGGAGAGGGCGGCCTCGAAGCGGCGCTGCATTTCAAGGCCCGCGGCTGCGCGCTCGTCAGGGGTGAAGCTGTCATCGCTGGAGAGCGCATAGAGCTCGCGCTGGTCGAGGCTCGACAGGTCGACCGCCAGCTTGCCATCGCTGAGCGGAGAGGTGCGGTCGGCATCGTCGAGCACCTGGGTGAGCTTGTGGCGCGCATCGGCCAGAACGGCGGTGAGATCCCGTTCGGCCAGGGCCGCCCTGGCCTGATCGGAGAGGGTGACGGCGGTTGCGGCGCTCTCAGTTTTGGTGGTGGCCGCCGCAGTGGTCGCGGTCGTGGTGGTCTTGGCGGTGGTCGCGGGATAGCTCGTGCCATAGCCCTGATAGGCTGAATAGGGCGCGGCGGCGTTGACGCTGGCCATGAGCTTTCTCCCGGTGAACAAAACAGGCGTTGCAAGCGACGTGCCGAAAAAAGCGTAGCAATTTCAAGGGATGGATCGCCCGGCGGCGGCAAAATGTGCCGGTTCGCCGCGGGGAGGGGGCAAAAAAGAAGGCCCCGCCCGAGGGGATGGGCGGGGCCATCGGTCCACGACCGAAGCCGCTGACCTTGGAGGGGCGGGTCACCACGAACACCGCCGTTGAAGCCAGTATCGGATGCCTGAACCTGACGCACAAACGCGCAATTGGAAGTGCTGCCATGCAGATTCGCGTGGGAGCAGCAAAAAAAAAGGCTCCAACCGAAGTTGGAGCCTGATGATAGGGCCGAAGCCAAATCGCGAGTTTTGGTCCTGCGCATGGGAGGAGGATATGCGCCTGACCGGTGGACCGTCACCGAGGGAGGAGGATTCGGTTTCGATCCGGTGTCGCAAGAAGCGGGTCCGAGGGAGGAGGATACGGAGCGGCTTCACCAGCGACAAAGCCAATATAGGTTTTGACCGTTTGGTCAGCAATGCACACCTGATCATAACTGCTATGCATTAGGCACAGCGACAACCTGTCCATTTTCTAGGCAGGTCGACAGGTTGGCGACAGGAATGCCGCTCATGGAAAAAAGAGGCCCCATCCGAGGATGGGGCCTGATGATAGGGCCGAAGCCAAATCGAAAGTGGGGCAGAGAGCAAGGGAGGAGGAGTATGCCGCTCTGCCATGGACCTTGGATCAAGGGAGGAGGAGATGATCCGCAGTCCGGTGTTGCGATGCGGGGTCCGAAGGGAGGAGGAGATCGGAGTGCGCCTCAGCAACGAGGACATATATGAACTCTACTGGTTCGATAGACAATCCCGAAACTGACATGTCAGCCATGCGTTTCTGCAAGGGATTGTTATGTCACCAAACAAAAAGAAAGGCTCCGCTCGAGGGGAGAGCGGAGCCCTAAGGAGGACAGATCAGGGATCTGTCAGGAGGGAACGCAGCGAGCGCAAGGGAGGGAGGAGAAACACCCGCTGTGATGAGGGGCATATAGGGGTGGCTAGTCCGTCCGCCTATTGGCCAGAGGTTATGTCAGCCATGCGATTTGTGCATGCCGGCTGAATTTATTCAATGAAATCAGTGTTTGGAGAAGGGGCTGCGACCCGCTGCCACAGGGGGTGGAGAGTTTTTTGGGAGTGGGCGGTGGAGGAGCAGGGCGCTCGCCGGGCTTGAGTGGCTCATGGGCCCGGCGTGGGGTGCTGGCACGACCCGTGGATTCGGCGTCATGGTAAGTCGCCAACCCCCACCCCGGCTTTGCTAGGGCCTGCCCGCCAGCGTCGCAACCCTCCCCTCAAGGGGGAGAGAGGGAACCGGCGTCAGCCTACGGAGCAATGCTCTCGCGCCGCTACCATCCCTGTAAGGCATAGAATTCCTGGCCTCCTCCGCTCAAATCGCTCCACCGGAGCGATGTGCCCTGCGAGACGCCTCGAAGCCCACGATGGGGAGGGAGGGGTGAAGCTGGGCCACAGTTTACAGGGGCTGCCTAGTCCGAGGCTTCGAGGCGGTTGATGGCGGCCTGCAATTCGCCAAGGTGGGCGACGCGGGCGTAGCGCGGTTCATCGGTTGGTTCTTCGGCGCGCTCATAGGACCAGGTGAGATCGTGCGGCACATAGGCGGCAAAGGCGCCCGCGGCCAGGGCCGGGAGAATGTCGGATTTAAGGGAATTGCCGGCCATAATGGTGTGTTCGGCGCCCTCGGTGTGGCGCGCGAAGATGCGGCGATAGACGGCTTCGGTCTTGTCGGCAACGACTTCGACGGCGGCGAAGTATTCGGCCAGGCCAGAGGCGGCAAGCTTGCGCTCTTGATCGAAGATGTCGCCTTTGGTGACAAGGATCAGCCGGTAGCGCTGTTGTAACTGTTCCAGTGCCGCATCGACATAGGGCAGGGTCTCGAGCGGATAATCGAGCAGTTCGCGGCCGGCGGCGAGGATTTCGGCAATGACGGTGCCGGGGACACGATGATCGGTGACCTCAAGGGCGGTCTCGACCATGGAGAGCGCAAAGCCCTTGGCGCCAAAGCCGTAGAATTGCAGGTTGCGTGCTGTAGCGGAAATCAGGCGCTCGGTGAGATCAGGCGCGTCGGTATAATCGCGCAGGAGGTCGGCAAAGCGTTGCTCGGTCAGGCGGAAGAACTGTTCGTTCTGCCAGAGCGTGTCATCGGCATCGAGGGCGATGGTAGTGATGCGGGGCATTGATCTGTACTATGCGCTCTAGTGTTCTGTTTGGAACCGAGATGACAAGCTACTGGACGAGAATCGATGACTTTCGCAGCCCAGGAGAATTCTTTCGATTTGAATCCTGGATCGAGGAGCAAGTGCAATGCGGGATGGCCATCAAGTTGCCTGTACGCTCTCCATACATTGGGGCCAGCTTCCACGAGGAGTGGTTCCGACACCTTGATAGCGGCGAACTGTGGCGTCTGGTCAAGCCAGATTTCCCTTTTGTGGGACTCTTCGAGCCAGTCGTAGGAAGCGCTGCCGAATGATCTCGTCTTAGAAGCTCCACTCCCTCGCCTTGGACACCAGGAAGTCGCGGAAGACGCCGACGCGCTTGGAGTTCTTGAGGGCAGGCGGATAGACGAAATAGGCCTCGTAGTGCGGCAGTTCGATCTCGGGCATGACCTGGACCAGGCCATCTTCCTTTTCGGTGACATAGTCGGGAAGCATAGCGATGCCGATGCCGGCGCGGCAGGCCTGCATCATGCCATAGATGGCGTTAACGCGGAGCGCGGCGCGGCGGGCGCTGGAATCGCTGCGGCCCATGCGCTCGAGATAGTTGATGTCGCCCAGATAGGAGGGGACGGGTTCGCCAAAGCTGATGACCCGGTGATTGTCGAGGTCCTCGGGCGAGGCGGGCGTGCCGTGTTCATCTATATAGGCATTGCTGGCATAAAAGTGGTTGTGGACCGTGAACAGCTTGCGCTGGATCATCTCGGACTGATTGGGACGATGCAGGCGGATGGCGACGTCGGCCTCGCGCATAGCCAGGTCGAGCTCGGCATCGTTGAGGCGGATTTCGAGCTGGATCAGCGGATAGAGCTTGAGAAATTCATCGAGGCGCGAGCTGAGCCAGGTGGAGCCGATACCCACCGTGGTGGTGACGATGAGCGGGCCGGTTGGGATGTCCTGGCTCTCGGACATCTGGGTCTCGACCTGCTGGAGTTCCCAATGCATGCGATGAGCGGTGCGGAAGAGCTGTTCGCCGACTTCGGTGAGGACAAGGCCGCGGGCGTGGCGGATGAAGAGCTTCAGGCCCAGATCGTCTTCGAGCGCCGAAATCTGGCGGCTGACGGCCGACTGGCTCATGCCCAGCTTTTCGGCAGCATGGGTGAAAGAGCCCGACTCGGCGGCGGTATGAAATATCCGAAGCTTGTCCCAGTCGAGCATGGTGTGACGCTTTCCTTGTTAACTCTCAGCCAGGGCGAACGCTGGCCCTCGCACGAGGCGAGGGAGGCGCAATAATTGTGACAGTAGCGTGACTTAGGCCGAGATTTTGCACGTCTATTCCGCCGCCTCCGCCAGTTCATGCGCTGCCAGATATCGCTCCGCATCAAGCGCCGCCATGCAGCCCATGCCGGCGGCGGTGACAGCCTGACGATAGACATCGTCGGTCACGTCGCCAGCAGCAAAGACGCCGGGAATATTGGTTTCGGTGGAGCCCGGCTTCACCTGCAGATAGCCGCCCGGCTTCATGTCGAGCTTGCCGGCAAAGATCGAGGTGGCGGGCGCATGGCCGATGGCGACAAAAATGCCGTCGATAGGCTGCTCGTAGGTCTCGCCGGTGGTGGTGCTGCGAAGGGTGACGGTGTTGACCGAAGGGGGCATCGGTGACCCGCCGACTTCGGCCACTTCAGTATTCCAGCGCACTTCGATCTTGGGGTTCTTGAACAGGCGATCCTGAAGGATGCGCTCGGCGCGGAACTCGTCGCGGCGATGCACGACGATGACCTTTTCCGCGAAATTGGTAAGGAACAATGCTTCCTCGACGGCGGTATTGCCGCCGCCGACCACCAGCACCTGCTTGCCGCGATAGAAAAAGCCATCGCAGGTGGCGCAGGCGGAGACGCCAAAGCCCTGGAATTTCTGCTCGGAGGGAATGCCGAGCCACTTGGCCTGGGCGCCAGTCGCGATGATCAGGCTGTCACAGGTGTAGGTATCGCCGCTGTCACTGGTGAGCACGAAGGGACGGCGGTCAAAATCGACATGGGTGATGATGTCGTTGACGATGCGCGTGCCGACATGCTCGGCCTGTGCCTTCATCTGGTCCATGAGCCAGGGGCCCTGGATGACATCGGCAAAGCCTGGATAGTTCTCGACATCGGTGGTGATGGTGAGCTGCCCGCCGGGCTGCAGGCCTTGGATCATGAGTGGTTCCAGCATGGCGCGCGCCGCATAGATCGCAGCGGTATAGCCGGCCGGGCCGGAGCCAATGATGATGACTTTCGCGTGCATCGCGACGCTCTCCAACAGGTCAGGAATCTCCCTCTGAGCCTAGTTAAGGGCCGAAGGGGAAAGGTTTCAAGGCAAAGTCACTCCCGCAGAGCAGATGCGCGCGGGAGTGAGCAGGAAAGACACAGGATTTTCGGATAATGCCCAAATTATGAGCGTCAGGCTGCTCAACAGACGCGGCCCTGGCTCTTTGTCGAACCGCTGTCGCGGGAAAGGGCCTCCGTTTTCCCCGCGCGATTCTCACGCATATACGACCTTGATGATCTCGTAGCTCCGGGCGCCACCGGGAGCGGCGACTTCGAAAGAGTCGCCCTGTTCCTTGCCGATCATGGCGCGGGCGATGGGCGAGGAAATGGAGATGCGGCCGCCCGAGGCGTCGGCTTCGGGATCGCCCACGACCTGATAGGTCTTTTCTTCCTCGGTATCCTCGTCGAGGAAGGTCACGGTCGCCCCAAACTTGACCGTCGAGCCGCTCAGCTTGCTGACATCGATGATGTCGGCCAGCGCCAGCATGGTCTCGAGTTCCTTGATCCGGCCCTCGTTGAGGCTCTGCTGCTCCTTGGCAGCCGAATATTCGGCATTCTCGGACAGGTCGCCATGCGCACGCGCCTCGGCAATGGCGTCGATGATGCGGCGGCGCTCGCTGCTGGTGCGGTGCTCGAATTCTGCGCTAAGGGCCTTGTGCCCCTGAACCGTCATCGGGATCTTGTCCATAATCGTGCTGCCTCCAATCGGCTCGCAAAACAAAAGACCGTCGCGCGGCCGGACTTTCCGGGACCGCGACAGCCAGAAACTGGTGATAGTCCGCGTCCCGGCCACAGGCCCGACGACACGGTTTCCCCCTGCCAAGTCCGTTCGGCCAACGCTTCACGACAAGTCTTTAGGAGATTGTGTCAGCTTGCCCGCACGGCGCGCTTCGGTCAAGCGGCTGCGCAAAAGGCAGATAGGGTGTCCACATGCCGTTGCAAAGTCCCTTGCACCGCTAATGGCCCAGCATGCCGGAGGGCTCAATAGCAAGGGGCGCATTCCGGTCTGGAATACGCCCCCCGTTCGTCAGCCTGAGTGGATCAGGAGGCCGTGAGATTGTCGGCGGCGGATTTGCCGGTCCGCTTGTCCTTGACGATCTCGTAATTGACCTTCTGGCCTTCATCCAGGCCATTGAGGCCCGAACGCTGGACGGCGGAGATGTGGACGAACACGTCCGCCCCACCTTCGTCCGGCTGAATGAAGCCATAGCCTTTTTGGCCGTTGAACCACTTAACGGTACCAGTTGCCATGATGCGCGTTCCCTCGTGCAGTCGCTGCTGGAGCGGTCCCGGCCATGCACCTGGCCAGAACCTAGTTGATATCGAAATATCGGAAGATGACGTCAGCAGTTGCGAATGGAATTCGCGTCTTCAGATCAGTCGGCCGCAATATTCGATGGGGCGAAGCCTAGCCTGAAATCCACCAGGCATCAATATGTCGTGTAGGCATGCAGAAAGGCTCGGCAGAACGGAGGTTTCTGTCGAGGCAATAATGACTTAGGCGCAAAGATGCCCGGTGTCGCTTGTGACCCGGACAGGCCGGCGCATGAAGGCGCGACCGTCAATCGGCCAGGGGGATGATCTGACCGGAATTCGACGAGTGTCATACTAGCCAAGACTGCGCGATTTGAAAGGGGAACAATTGGTCGCAGCGCCGGTGCGGAGCAATTTGCTTGCCTTTCGCCGTGCTTTGCGGCACATCCCGCGCGCTGTGCCAGATGGGCCGGTTCTCTCGAAAGCACTTCGTCTTGACCAAGGCGTTTTATTCTTCCGGTGACGTGATCGCCGACCGGCGCGCGGATTATGCTCGCATGCTGGCCGAGCAGGGTGACCATGCTGCCGCGGCCGAGCTGATGGTACAGGCGCTGGACCTGGCGCCCGAGTGGGCAGCGGGTTGGAATCTTGCTGGCAGCTATCACGAGAAGGCCGGATGCCTAGCGGGTGCGATTGCGGCCTGGCGGCGGCTGGAAGCCCTGGATGACGAGGGCGTGTTCGGCGCAAGGCTGAAGCTGGCCGTACACGATGCCGGTCCGGCGGATGAGGGCACGGCGGTGGGCTATGTCGAGGCACTGTTCGACCAGTATGCTCATCAGTTCGAGGACGCGCTGGTGGGCAAGCTGGGCTATCGGGTGCCGGACCTGCTGGACGACCTCGTTGAAGAGGAGATGGCGCGCCTGGGCATTGCCGGCTTCGAGCGGGCGCTGGACCTGGGATGCGGCACGGGCCTGATGGGCGAGCGGCTGCGCGCCAAGGTCAATCATCTCGAAGGGGTGGATATTTCCGCCGCGATGATTGCCGAGACGGCCCGCAAGGGCATTTATGACAGCCTGCAGAAGGCCGAACTCGTGGCAACGCTCAATGCGCGCCGCGCCGATGCCGACCTGATGACCGCTGCAGACGTGCTAATCTATTGCGGCGCGCTGCGCCCGGTGCTGGCGGCGCTGGTGCCGGCGCTGCGGGCGGGCGGCCTGGTGGCCTTCTCGCTCGAAGCGCATGACGGGCAGGAAGAGGTGTTTTTGCGTCCCAGCCTGCGCTACGCCCATGGCGTCGAGGCCACGCGCGATGCGCTGGTGGTGGCGGGACTGGAGGTGCTGCGGTTCGAGACAGCCGTGCTGCGGTTCGATCGCGGCGCGCCGATCACCGGCATCCTGGTGGTGGCGCGCAAGCCGGCTGTGGAACTGACTGCCGCCAATGACGAGATGGAGGGTGGCGACGTCGCGGCCTAGCATTTTGGCGTGAGGCTTGGCAAAAGGGGACGCTAACCCGGAGCCCTCCATGAATAATATTCGCCATGATTTCCGATCCGATACGGTCACCAAGCCTAGTGCCGGGATGCGGGCGGCCATGGCCGAGGCGGAGGTTGGCGACGACGTGTTCGGCGATGACCCGAGTGTCAACCTGCTGGAACAGCGCATGGCGGCGATGCTGGGCAAGGACGCGGCGCTGTTCGTGCCTTCCGGGACGCAATCAAATCTTTTGGCGCTGATGAGCCATTGCGGGCGTGGCGACGAGTTCATCGCCGGGCAGGATGCGCATTGCTACAAATACGAGGCCGGTGGCGCGGCGGTGCTGGGGTCGATCCAGCCGCAGCCCATTGCCCACCAGCCCGACGGCACGATGGCGCTGGGCGACATCGAGGCCGCCATCAAATCCGGCGACAGCCATTTTGCTACGACGCAAGTCATTGCGCTGGAAAACACCTTTGGCGGGCGGGTGCTGCCGGTGGACTATATGCAGTCCGTGGCGGTCGTCGCGCAGCGGCATGGGCTGGGACTGCATCTGGATGGCGCCAGGGCGTTTAATGCCTGCGTGGCGCTGGGGGTGCAGATCGGCGATTTCGTTGCTCCCTTCGACAGTGTTTCCATCTGTCTCTCCAAGGGGCTCGGCGCGCCGGTCGGCTCGGTGCTGGTGGGGCGCCAGGACCTGATCGATACCGCACGGCGGCATCGCAAGATGCTCGGGGGTGGCATGCGGCAGGCGGGTCTTCTCGCCGCGGCGGGGCTTTATGCGCTGGAGCACAATGTGGCGCGGCTGGCGGAGGATCACCGCCGGGCGCGGCAACTGGCCGAGGGGCTGGCGCGTCACGCAGCGCTGACGGTCACCATGCCTGACACCAATATCCTCTGGGTCGACATGGATGCTGACCGGGGCGAGCGCCTGACCACCTTTCTTGCCGAGCATGGCGTTGGCATTAGCGGCCGCTATGGCCGGCAGCGCTGGGTGACGCATCTCGATTTCGGAAACGAAGATGTCGACAGAGCACTGGCCATTGTGGACCAATTCTTCGCCTGACCTAGGGCTTGCTTGAACCCGCCTCGCAGATATCGGCAAGCTTGAAGGTCAAGAATGGCCGCGTTGGATGAGTCACGCTGACATGGCTGCTCTTGGTGCTGATCCCGCCATAGTAGAAAGTGATGTCGGCAGCGGGAAGGTGGATGCTCACATTGTTGCCGCTGGCATAGACCTCGGGAGCAGGCTGGTCTCGCGCGGTGTGCGGATTGAGTATTCTGGCGGCCTTGTCCGGAGGCAGGGCTGCCGAAAATCCTGAGAACTCCTCTTCGCAGAAGACAAAGATGCCTGGCGCGGGTTTGGCGGGACCGAACAGAGCAATTACGTTATCGTTTGCGAAGCTGGCGCGCATGGTTGGTCCGGCGTCCTCCAAGGGGCCAAATTCGGCCTCCAGAAGTGGCCTGGCCTGCTCAATGGGCATTCGATCGAGCACGGCCTGATAGAGGTCGAAAGTATCCGTCTGAGCGATGGCGTGTGGCGTGGTGCAGGTGAACGGCAAGAGAGCCAGAAGCAGGCGCATAGGCAATACTCCTCAACACGTTACTACGATCGGTCCGAAGCAGACTGACGTCAAGCGATCAGCGCGCGTGCTATCGCGTTCTATTGCGCGTCGCTTGTCCCCCAGGCGGGCACTAGTTTGAACTGCGCGGAAATGTTTTGTTCAACGTGTTGGGCAACGGCATGTTCAGGACTGTGGTCTAACCTGTGTTGAAATTGTGGGGGAGACGCCAGTTGCGGCCAAGAGGCAGCATTGTCACACGCGTGCTGGGCACGCTGGAGGAGATCGAGGCCATTGCCGCAGAGTGGCACGGTCTCGACAGGCATTGCGCCGATCCACTGGGCTATTTCCAGAGCTATGACTGGTGTCACAACTGGGTCCGCCAATTCGCCGGCGCCATCGGGCAGCCCTATGTGGTGACCGTGTGGCGCGGAGAGCGGTTGCTGGCCCTGTGGCCGCTGATGATTGTCGAGGCAGCGGGGATCAGGCGGCTTGAAACCCTCGGCACGCCGCATAGCCAATATTGCGGGGCGCTGGTCCGGCGCGGGGCCGTCCCATTGCATGAGATTGCGAGCCGCTTTCGCGAAGCCGCACGCGTTTCGCAGTGCGATGTGACCATCAGCCGGGCCATGCCCGAGGGGAGCGTGCTGGCGGACATCCTGGCCGACCGCCCCGACGTGCCCGGCACCGAAAACTCAGCGTCGGTGCTCGATCTCTCCGGCTATGGCTCGGCCGAAAGTTACATGGCAGGCCTGGGCAAGCTGCAGAAGCGCAATCGCAACCGGCGGCGCAATCACCTGGCCCGGCTGGGAGACCTGCGTTTCGAGGTGATCTGGCCAGGTGATGGCCGGTTTGCGGAACTGGTCAGGCTCTGCACGCAGATGAAGCGCCGCTGGCTGGCGGAGACCGGCCGCTTCAGTACCGGCTTTTCGGCCGAGGGTTATGAGGATTTCCTGGCGGGGCTGCCCGGCGACGCTGCCGGTATGCAGGGCGCCTGCCTTTTTGTGCTGCGGGCCGGTGAGCAGGTGGTGGCTCTGGAGCTGGGGTTCCTCCGTCAGGGCCATTACTACGCCTATGTGGGCGGCTTCGACTGGGACTTGCGCGATCTGTCACCTGGCAAGGTGCAGATGGAGATGACGGTGGGTTGGCTGATCGACAATGGTGTCGCCGCCTATGACCTGTTGATTAACCCCGCCGGCTACAAGGGCAGCTGGACCAACAGGACGGTGCCGGTGGTGACACGGGCGGAGGCGCTGAGCTGGAAGGGACAGGTCTATACTCATGCCTGGCTGCCCAGCGTGCGGCCGGCGCTGAAGCGGCTACATGCGCGTTGGCCGTGGCTGTTGGAGCGCATCAGCAGTTTTCTGCGACCCGCCGCATGCCTGCTGCTCTATGTCTGACCGGAATTCCGGCTCCCTGGACGCAGCCATTGCGCTCGCCATTCGGGTGGCCAGCGCCGCCCTGATCTTCGGGTTGCAGGTGTTGCTGGCCCGGCTGATGCCGGCGGAAGGCTATGGCGGCTTCGTGACGCTGTGGACCTGGATGTTGGCGCTCGGCAGCTTTGCGGCGCTGGGCTTTGCGGAATCGAGTGTGCGCTTCCTGCCGCGCTATCACTTGCGCGGGCAGGTGGTCGCCATCGGCCAATACTGGCGGTTTGGCCTTGGCGTGGTGATTGGCGCGAGCGTGGTGCTGGCGCTGGTGGCCATCGGCGCGGCCCTGACCATGGGGGCCGGTGATGGCGCGGGGCTGACTGTATTGCTAGTGGCGCTGGGGCTGCCGTTCCTGGCTATCGAATATTATCTCGAGGGCGTGGCGCGCTGTTTTGGCTGGTTCCGGCTGGCGGCGGTGCCGGTCTATATCGTGCGGCCAGTGTTGATTGGACTGGCCTGCCTGGGTCTGTCGCTGGCCGGGGTGGAATTGCGACTGCCGGTGGTCGGGGCGGCGCTGATCGGGTCCATGGCTGCGGTCGCGGCCGGGCTGGCGCTGTTGCTGGCGCGCCGACTGGGACGCATCGCCGGCGACCGAAAGGCGCCGAGTGAACGGCAGAAAAAAATGTGGTTTATGGCCTCGCTGCCTCTGCTGTTGCTGTCGGGACTGGAGGACCTCAGCAGCTATGCCGACGTGCTGATGCTGACATTGCTGGCCGAGCCGGAGGCGGTGGGGGTCTATTTTGCCGCGGCGCGAAGCCTGGCACTGGCTGGGTTCGTTGCCTATGCGATGACGCTGGTAGCGGGACGCCGCTTTGCGCTGGACGTCGCGGGGCGATCGCGGGCCGAATTGCAGACCAGTATGCTGGAGAGCACGCGGCTGACCCTGTGGGCCACGATTGCAGCCGTGACGCTGGCCCTGCTGGCCGGACCGTTCCTGCTGGCCGCGTTCGGCCCGGAATTCGTGGCAGGGCAGGTGGTGATGTGGGTGCTGGGCGGTGGCATGGTGCTGCGCGCTCTTGGCGGGCAGGCCAGCGAGGCGATGATCGTTCTGGGCCGACAACGTGCTGGTGTGCTGGTGGGGCTGGGCGTGCTGGCGGTAACAGCCGCGCTGGCGCTGCTACTGGTGCCCATGTTCGGGATTGTCGGCGCCGCAATGGCCAGCGCCGTGGCCATGGCTATGCGGACGCTGGCGCTGGCGCTGGTGTTGTGGCGGACCGAGGGCCTGCGGATTGTCTCGGTCGGCTTCCCCAGGATCGCCAGAGGCTGAGGCCTAGCGCGGCTGGCCCGAGCCCATCAGATAGACTGAATCCCCGGCTTCGGCGCGGCGGAAGGCGATGACAGCAATTCGTCGTCACTGAGGGTGGTGCATGTGAACCGCGAATGACAGCAATGGGCAGTATGCTTGACAGTTCACTCCAAAGTCAGTTAGGTGACTGACTAAATTTGAGGAGTGAGACGATGAGTGCTGAAAAATGGATGACGCGGCTGGACGCCAAACGGTTCGGGCCATGGGCCGTGGTGACCGGGGCAAGTTCGGGGATCGGGCATGAATTTGCCCGGCAGATTGCGGCATCAGGGATCAATCTGGTCCTGGTATCGCGGCGGGGCGCCGCGCTGGAGGCGGTGGGGGAGGCGTTCAAGCGCAGGCACGGGATCGATTATCGGGTGGTCGAGGCCGATCTCAGTGAGCCGGGTGGCGAGCAGGTGGTGACGGAGGAAACGAAGGATCTCGAAATCGGTCTCTTCATTTCCAGTGCCGGCACCGGGCAGCCAGGCGCATTCCTGGCCTTCGAGCGCGAGCAGTTGTTGCGCCAGACACAGCTGAACGGGGTGTCCCATATGTTGCTGACCCACCATTTCAGCCGCCGTTTTGCGGCGCAGAAACGAGGCGCGACGCTATTGGTATCGGCGCTAGGCGCGGATAGCGGTATTCCTTTCCACGCCAATCCGGCAGCGGCCAAGGGGCTAGTGAACACGCTGGGGCGGAGTCTTCATGCCGAGTTGAAAGAACACAATGTGGGTGTGACGGTTTTGATCGTCACACCAACCGAAACCCCGCTGATCAAGAAGATGGGGCTGGATGCCTCGCCCATGCCGATGAAGCCGATGCCGGTCGCCAAATGCGTGGCCGAGGCGTTGGTGGGCGTGAAGCGGAAGAAGATGGTTGTGGTGCCGGGGCGGTTCTACCAGATCATGAATGCCGTGATGCCGCACAGCTTGGTGCGGGCGATGACCGCGAATATGATGCGGCAGAGTACAACATTCGTGGGTTAGGAGCACGCCTTGGCTGACACAGGCAAACCGGCCCCTCGCGGCAAGCGCGAGCGGCTGACCCGGGCAGCGGTGGAACTGGCGCATCGCCAAGGCTATCGCCAGACCACGCTGGCGGACCTGGCCATGACCGCCCAGGTGCCGCTGGGCAATATCTATTATTACTTCAAGAGCAAGGACGATATCGGCCGGGCGGTGCTGGAGCAGCGCTTGGCCGAGGTCGCCGGGATGGAACAGATGCTGTCGGGCCTGCCGACAGCGCTGGAGCGGCTGCTGGCCTTCGTCGAGAATTCCATCGGCAATGCACCACTGGTGGCCGAGTTGGGCTGTCCGCTGGGGTCATTGAGTGCCGAAATGAGCAAGGATGGCAACGAATGGTCCGGGCAGGCAAAGGGATTGCTGGGCGGGCCGATGGCCTGGATGGAGCGCCAGTTTGCCGAAATGGGGTTTGGCGAGAAGGCAGCGGACCTGGCGCTGCAATTGCAGGCGTCGCTGCAGGGGGCGTCGCTATTGGCGCAGAGCCTGGGCGAGCCGGCATTGCTGGTGCGGGAAGGGCGGCGGTTGCAGGGCTGGTTGCGGGAGTTGGGGGACGGCACAGGCCGCGCGCATTAATAGATTGCATTACCCCCACCCCGCTCCGCTACGGCCGTTTCAGGCCTGGCGTCGCTACCTCCCCCTCGAAAAGGGGGAGGAGAGTGAGTGGTTTATGCTGATATTACGCCGCGAAGTAGTCCTGGAGGGCGCGGACCTGGAGGCTGCCCTGCTTGAGGGCGACTATGCCTTCGACTGCGGCCAGGGCCCCGTCGATGGTGGTGTAATAGGGAATCCTGGAGAGAAGCGCAGTGCGGCGGATGTCGCGGCTGTCGGAAATCGACTTGAGGCCATCGGTGGTGTTGATGACCAGCTGCACGCCGCCATTCTTCATGCTGTCCACGATATGCGGACGGCCTTCGAGCACCTTGTTGATCTTGGTGGCCGGGACATTGTTGTCGACCAGGTAGCGCTGGGTGCCGCCGGTGGCCAGAATCTCGAAGCCGGCTTCGACCAGGTGGCGGGCCATGTCGACGATATATTGCTTGTCATCGTCACGCACGGAGATGAAGACCTTGCCCGAGGTGGGCACCTTCTGGCCGGCGCCCATCTGCGATTTGGCAAAGGCCATGGCGAAATCGGTGTCGAGCCCGATGACTTCGCCAGTGGACTTCATTTCCGGACCGAGCACGGTGTCGACGCCGGGGAAGCGGTTGAACGGGAAGACGGCTTCCTTGACCGCGATGTGCTTGAGCTTCTTCTCGACGAGGTTGAAGCTGGCGAGAGTTTCGCCGGCCATGATGCGCGAGGCGATCTTGGCGATGGGCTCGCCGATGACTTTTGCCACGAAGGGTACGGTCCGGGAGGCGCGGGGGTTCACTTCGAGGAGGTAGATGACGCCGTCCTTAAGCGCATATTGCACATTCATCAGGCCGCCGACCTTAAGGGCGAAAGCAAGTTCGGCCGTCTGGCGCTTGAGTTCGGTGATGATCTCGGGCGAGAGGGTGCGCGAGGGAAGGGAGCAGGCCGAGTCACCGGAATGGATGCCGGCTTCCTCGATATGCTCCATGATGCCGGCCACGAAGACGTCCTTGCCATCGCAAAGGCAATCGACGTCGATTTCGGTGGCGCCGGAGAGATAGGCGTCGAACAGCAGCGGATTGTCGGACAGCACCGAATTGATCTGGCCGGTCTTGTCATTGGGGTAACGCTGGAGAATGTCGGGCGGGACGAGGCCTGTGAGCGTGTCCTGCACATAGGATTCGAATTCCTTGGCCGAATGGACGATGGCCATGGCGCGGCCGCCCAGCACGTAGGAGGGGCGGATGACCAGCGGATAGCCGAGGCGCTCGGCAACGAGGCGGGCTTGCTCAAGCGAATAGGCGATGCCGTTCTTTGGCTGGGTCAGTTCGAGCTTGTTGAGGAGCTTCATGAACTGGTCGCGGTCTTCGGCGAGGTCAATGGAGTCGGGCTGGGTGCCCAGGATCGGCACGCCGGCCTTCAGCACGGCTTCGGCCAGGTTCAGCGGGGTCTGGCCGCCGAACTGGACGATGACGCCATGGAGGGTGCCGTTCTGCTTTTCGGTAAGCAGGATCTCGATGACGTCTTCCTCGGTCAGCGGCTCGAAATAGAGACGGTCGGAGGTGTCATAGTCGGTCGAGACGGTCTCGGGATTGCAATTGACCATGATGGTCTCATAGCCGGCATCGGCCAGCGCGAAGGCAGCATGGCAGCAGCAATAGTCGAACTCGATACCCTGGCCGATGCGGTTGGGGCCGCCGCCGAGAATGACGACCTTCTTGCGGTCGGTGGGACGGGATTCGTCCTGGACCTTGCCGGCGAAAGGCATTTCATAGGTCGAATACATATAGGCAGTGGGCGAGGCGAATTCGGCTGCCGAGGTGTCGATGCGCTTGTAGGCGGGACGCACTTCGAGGCTGTGGCGCAGCTTGCGCACATCATTGGTCTTGAGGCCGGCAAGCTGGGCGAGGCGCGCGTCGGAAAAGCCCATGGATTTTAGCTGCCGTAGGGTGGCGGCGTCCTGGGGCAGGCCGAACTCTTTCACCTTGGCTTCCATGTCGACGATGCCGCGCATCTGTTCAAGGAACCACGGATCGATCTTGCAGGCCTCGAAGATATCTTCGTTGGAGACGCCCAGGCGCATGGCTTCGGCGACATGGAGGAGGCGGGAGGGCGTTGCGGTGCCGAGGGCGGCCTTGATAGCGTTCTTGTCCTCGCCTTCGCCCAGGCCTGGAATGCCGATCTCGTTGAGGCCGGTCAGGCCGGTTTCGAGCGAACGCAGGGCCTTTTGCAGTGATTCCTGGAAGGTGCGGCCGATGGCCATGGCCTCGCCCACCGACTTCATCGAGGTGGTGAGGCGATTGTCGGCGCCGGGGAATTTTTCGAAGGCAAAGCGCGGGATTTTCACCACGACATAATCGATGGTGGGCTCGAAGCTGGCCGGGGTGGCGCCGCCGGTGATGTCGTTTTCGAGTTCATCGAGGGTGTAGCCGACGGCGAGGCGCGCAGCGACCTTGGCGATGGGGAAGCCGGTGGCCTTCGACGCCAGCGCCGAGGAGCGCGAGACGCGCGGGTTCATCTCGATGACGACCATGCGCCCATCGGCCGGATTGATGCCGAACTGGACGTTGGAGCCGCCGGTTTCAACACCGATCTCGCGCAGCACCGCCAGGGAGGCGTCGCGCATGATCTGGTATTCCTTGTCGGTCAGCGTCAGGGCCGGGGCGACGGTGATCGAGTCGCCGGTATGGACGCCCATCGGGTCGATATTTTCGATGGAGCAGATGATGATGCAGTTGTCCTTCTTGTCGCGGACAACCTCCATTTCGTACTCTTTCCAGCCGAGCACGCTCTCTTCAACGAGCACTTCATTGGTGGGCGAGGCGTCGATGCCGCTTTCGCAGATGGCGAGATATTCCTCGCGATTGTAGGCAATGCCGCCGCCGGTGCCGCCGAGGGTAAAGCTGGGGCGGATGATGGCGGGCAGGCCGATGACCTCGAGCGCCTGCAGCGCCTCGATGGTGTTGTGGGCGAGCATGGAGCGCGGGGTTTCGAGCCCGATCTTCTTCATGGCATCGCGGAACAGCTCGCGGTCCTCGGCCTTGTCGATGGCTTCCGCCGTCGCGCCAATCATCTCGACATTGTATTTTTCGAGAATGCCCATCTTCCTGAGCGACAGCGCGCAATTGAGCGCGGTCTGGCCACCCATGGTGGGGAGCAGCGCATCGGGGCGCTCCTTCTCGATGATCTTGGCGACCACTTCGGGGGTGATCGGCTCCATATAGGTGGCGTCGGCCAGGTCCGGATCGGTCATGATCGTGGCCGGGTTCGAGTTCACCAGGATGATCCGGTAGCCCTCTTCCTTGAGCGCCTTGCACGCCTGGGTGCCCGAATAATCGAACTCGCAGGCCTGCCCGATAATGATCGGACCCGCACCGATGATGAGGATCGATTTGATGTCGGTACGTTTTGGCATTTTTGTGCTCGCTCGGCTTACTGTCGGACGCTGGCGGGCGAGGAAGAGAATCGCCCGAACACACCTGTCCGCGCGAAACCCGCGTGGCAGTTGAGCACTGCGGCGCAGGGAAGAGACCGAACATGGTGGTTAAGCGGGCGGTTTAGCGGAAAGGGTGGCGAAAGGGAAGGGGGGAGGAGTCACTCCGGCACCTGTGCGATGCGGTCTTCGCCGATGAGGTCCTCATAACCGGGTTTCGGCATGGGAAAGCCATAACCCTCGCCTGGCTTGTCCCAGCGCAAGGTCCCTGAAGCATGGTAAGGGCTGCCATAGAGTTCCACGGCTATGCGCTGCATGGTGAGATAGACGGCCTGCACGCTATCAAAGCCCCTGACGACGGCCTTGCGGTCCCCATCTGGCCAACCAATTGAGAAGCTGCACTCCCAGCACCGATCGGCTTCAATGGGGGCGTGTATGTGGATGGGGACGTAAACATCGCCATCGGGCGTGTTGGTGGTCAAGGTTCGGGTGATAAACGTCATTTTGGTTTAGAACCTCAGTCTAGGAACGTAATTGTTCTTCATACATGCCGCATGCCTGTCCATGGACAGGGACCAGCATCGCGCACTTCCGGCCATCCTGCACAGTTCCTCGTCCAACAGCAGCTGGGCATCGCACAACTCGGCACGAGCGGGATCATATTTGCCGGCTACATGGTCCCTTTCGCTGTGGGCATCATAATCGGTCCATTGTCCACCGTTGGGATTGCCGGCCGGAACTCTCGGTTGGTCCGGTCGATACTTGCGCAGCATCGATTGGATCTGAAGGGATAGGGAATACAATTTCAAATCCAGGAGAGAACTGCGCGTGCTCAGAAGTTCTTTCAATGTGGGAAGTCTGGTCATAGTCATCACCGCTCCATTTTCCCGACAATGTTCGCATCGATTGGGGCCCTGGGGATAAGTCGAGTTGTCGGCCTCAGTGTCGGCAGCGTTTCGCCGCTAATCAGGATCAAGGCTGGACGCAAGTGAACTCGCAAGCTTGATGTTACTGCCCCAATGGGGTATATCACTATTCATGCAAACCGTCGCTGAAACCTCCCTTTTCATCCGTCAGGCCGAGCGCCTGTTTGACGCGGATGAGAAGGCGGCAGTGATCGCGTTTCTGGCGAGCAACCCCTATGCAGGCGATGAAATTCCCGGCACGGCGGGTGTGCGCAAGGTTCGCGTGGCGGCACATGGCAGGGGCAAGCGAGGTGGCGCACGCGTCATCTATTATGTGTTTGACGAGAATGCGCCGATTTTTGCCCTGCTAGTCTATGGCAAGGGCGGCAAGGCCAATCTGTCGGCAGACGAAAAGGTGGCAGTCAAAGCGATCGCAGTGGCGATCAAGACGGCATACAGGAGCAAGGCATGAGCAAGTTTGGCAAGGACCTGATCGAAGCGATGAGCGAAGTGCTGGCCTATGCCGAGGGTGCGAATACGGGCGTGGTCGAGCATCGGGTTGATCTTGAAGCCATTGATGCCCGGTCCATCCGCAAGTCTCTGCATCTGACGCAGGAGCAGATGGCGCTCATGCTGGGCACGAGCACGTCTGGTTATCGCAAGTGGGAACAAGGTGAGCGCCAGCCGAGCGGCGCGGCCCGGACACTGTTGCGCGTGATGGAGAAAGAGCCTGAGGCGGTGTTGCGGGCGCTGACAGAGGCGTAGCTCTCGGGGGTGAAGTGCGCGCCGGCACCCCCACCTAGCTCTGCTACGGCCCGATGGGCCTAGCGACGCTACCTCCCCCGTCGAGGGGGAGGTGATGATTGCAGGCAATCACCCAATCCCCACAATCTCCACCTCTGCCTCGCCCAGCACAGCCGTGTCGCCCACACCCTTGGCCATAAGCGCCCGGGCCAGCGGTGAGGCGAAGGAAAGCGTGCCGGATTTGGGGTCGGCTTCGTCTTCGCCGACGATGGTGTAGGTCTGGGTGCGGCCGTCGTCGCGCTGAACCGTGATGCGGGAGCCGAAGGCGACGGTGTCGTTGGTTTGCGGGGGCGGCACGATCTGGGCGGTGCGGATGCGTTCGGCGAGGTAGCGGAGGTCGCGGTAGGGATTGGCGGAATGGCGGCGGCGTTCGTTGATGTCTTCGATGGCAAGGGCGGTTTCATAGGCGGCGGTCGCTTCGGCAAGTTGCCGTTCCAGCGCGGCCAGTCCATCGGCGGTCACGAGGTTGGGCCCTGCTGGAATGGGTTTTTCCGGCAGCGTGGTTTCGGCGGCCGTCTCGGCGCTGTCTTCCTTGGTAAAAGCTACGCTCACTGAAACACTCCTGATTCCGGCTGACATGAAGGGTGGCGCAATCACGTTTTCCCGGCGTTCCCTTAGATCCAGATATGTAGGTGCTCCAGCGGCGAGATGAAATGGTCGGGCGTGGCGCACCCCCACCCAGCTCTGCTACGCCCGTTGGGCCTAGCGCCGCTACCTCCCCCGTCGAGGGGGAGGTGAAAGGGGCCGGTGCTAACCGCGAAGAATCTTCTCCATCTTGCGGCCTTTGGCGAGTTCGTCGACGAGTTTGTCCAGGTAGCGCAGTTCGCGCATCAGGGGGCTTTCGATGTCTTCGATGCGGACGCCGCAGATTACGCCGGTGATGAGGGAGCGGTTGGGGTTGAGGGCGGGGGCCTTGGCGAAGAAGTCGCGGAAACTGGTCTTGTTGGCCAGTTCGGCTTCTAGCGTTGGCTGGTCGTAGCCGGTGAGCCAGCGGATGACCTGGTCGACTTCCGCCTTGGTACGCCCCTTCTTTTCCGCTTTGGTGATGTAGTGCGGATAGACGCTGGCGACGCTGATCGAAAAGACCCGGTGATTATCCATGCGACTTGTCCTGAAGCTGACAGCGAGAGTTTTGTTGGTTCGGTGGGAACCAAGTGGCGCCGATCGCGTGATCTTATGAGACATTCAGAGGAGATGCATCATGTCACGCCACACTGCCATTCTCGCCGCCGCCCTGGTTTTTGCAGCCGCCTCCATGCCTGCCTCCATGGCGCAGGACACCATTATCGACACTTCGCCGGTGGCCTGTCCAAGCCAGCAGGAGCTGGAACAGGCGATCAGCAGCGAGGGCAGCATTCTCTCCGAAGAGTGCATAGAGATTGACGTTAGCCGGCTGATGTCAAACAGCGTCGAATTGTGTCTGATCGATTTTGGCGCCGATGAGGGTTTCCTTGGCCGGTTGCGGGACGCGGCATTCCCGACCCAATGGTGGGTGGAGTGCAGTGATCTCGAAGCCGCGCTGCAATAATGGGCCGTGATGTGCGGCGGCGCCCGGCGCTGCTTGCACTGGGCCTGCTGATGTTGGGTCTGGCTGCGAGCGGCGCCGGAGCGCAGGAGAGCGGCGATCTTGCCGGACTGCGCCAGCGGGCGCTCGAATTGGTCAATGCCAGTCGCGCCGAAGCCGATCTGCCGGCGCTCGGGCCTGGTGACAGGCTCAATGCCGCCGCGCAGGGCCATGCCCGGGACATGCTGGAGCGTGATTATTATGCCCACAGCTCGCCGGAGGGCGACACCGTGCAGGACCGGTTCCTGGCGGAAGAAGGCAGTCGCTGGGAATTGGTGGCCGAGAATATCGCGCGCTGTGCAGCCTGCACTGATACGCCGGATATGGCCGCCATGGAACGGTTGCACCAAGGCTGGATGGATAGCCCCGAGCACCGGGCCAATATCATGGCGAAGGGCCTGGCGCGGTTCGGGTTTGGAATTATCACCGATGCGGAACAGGGGCTCTATGCGGTCCAGACCTTTGCCGGCCCGGGAACTTCGCGCGGACTTGAGGCGGGTGCGCCCGCACGCCCGATAGAACGAAGGGCCATGACGGCGGCGCTGCTTGAGCCGGTCAATGCGGCCCGGATCGAGGCCGGACTAGATCCCATTGAACCGAATGCGGCGCTCGAGAGCGCAGCCGAAAGCCTTGTTCCTGTCAATCTCGAAGAATTTGTCCTTGATGGCATCGGCAATGTGTTCGACGCGCTTGGCGCAGACGCGCAAGCACAATGGTCGAGCCTGTTCACCCTTGCAGGCGCATGCGGGGGTTGCGGCATCGCGCCAACCGATACTGACATGGCCAGCTTCGCCAGCCAATGGCTGGATCAGCCGCAATACCGCCAGTCCTTGCTTGACCCCGAGGTCGGCGCCGCCGGGGTGATCGTCCGGGCGGATGGCGAGGGGCGCAAGGTGGCTCTGCTGGTGCTCGGCACGCAGCGATAAGACTGCCCGCACACAGGACTTTTCGGAAGGGTGCCTGTCATGTTGACATGCAATGATTTCCTAGCATATAAAAAGGCAATGAAACACTTGCATAATGGCTGACTGATGAACGCAGAACAGCTGGACCGGATTTTCAAGGCGATTGCCGATCCGACGCGGCGGCGGATCGTGGATCGATTGGCGACGCGGCCGAACCAATCGCTGTTCGAATTGTGCGCGGCGGCGGTTGCCGAGGGGCAGCCGGTGTTGTCGCGGCAGGCGGTGAGCCAGCATCTGGACATGCTGGAAAAGGCCGGGCTGGTCAGCGTGAGCTGGTCGGGACGGACCAAGCTGCACAGGTTGGAGCTTGAACCGTTGCGGGCGGCGCAGGCGGCATGGCTGGGGCGGTATCTCGATGTGTCGAGCGAGGAGAACCCCCCACCCTAGTTTCGCTACGCCCACCGGGACCAGCTGCACTACCGTCCCCACAATGGGGGAGAAAGTTGGTGAATACCGGCACCGCGGCCTGCGCCTCCTTCCTCTTGGTGGAGGGAATGAGGGTGGGGTGATCAAAGCCAGATTGAATCGAAAGGACCAAAGAGAATGAAAATCCATGTGACGAGCGTATTTGTCGACAACCAGGCCGTGGCGCTGGAATTTTATCGGGACAGGCTGGGTTTCGTGGTCAAGCACGACATTCCGCTGGGTGGGGAGGATCGGTGGCTGACCATGGTGTCGCCGGATAATCCCGAGGGGACCGAATTGCTGCTGGAGCCGAGCGGGCACCCTGCAGTGGGGCCGTTCAAGGCGGCGCTGGTAGCGGACGGGATCCCGGCTACCTCGTTCATGGTCGATGACATGGCAGAAGAGGTGAAGCGGCTCAAGGACAAGGGCGTGCAGTTCACGGTGGAGCCGATGAATGCCGGCACGGTGCTGATGGCGGTGTTCGATGACAACTGCGGGAACCTGATCCAGATCGTGCAGATGAAGGGCTGACCTTATCGTGAATGCCGGGCGCGCAACGAAGGGGAAAGTGAGGGGCTTAGGAAATATCTGACGAATAACGGAGATTTCCAATGATCCTCACATCACGGCTCCTGGCGAGTACCATGCTTTCGGCAGCGCTGCTGGCGACGCCCGCACTGGCACAGGGCCAGTCCGTTGAAACAGCGCCACCCAATGCCCCTGACCAGACCCCGGCTTTCGAGGGGCAAACCCGCGCGCCGCAACCGGAGGAGACCGAGGCAGTGGATCAGGCGGTCATCGCCGAGGGGCTGCCGCATCTGTGGGCGATGGAATTCCTGCCCGACGGGCGGATGCTGGTTACGGCCAAGCAGGGCGCGCTGCATATCATTACGCCCGAGGGTGAGGCCAGCGAAGCCATCACCGGTCTGCCCGAGGTGGATATGGCCGGGCAGGGCGGTTTGCTCGATGTGGCGCTGGCGAATGATTTCGGGAGCTC
Source organism: Devosia sp. CAU 1758 (assembly GCF_054482695.1). Taxonomy (NCBI): domain Bacteria; kingdom Pseudomonadati; phylum Pseudomonadota; class Alphaproteobacteria; order Hyphomicrobiales; family Devosiaceae; genus Devosia; species Devosia sp. CAU 1758. The sequence goes on from NZ_JBTLRJ010000001.1 coordinate 686,411, forward strand.
TGGGCGCATCTATGTGTCCTTCGCCGAGCCGCGCGAGGGTGGCAATGGCACGGCCGTGGCGGCGGCGACGCTGGTGCTCGACGAAGCCGGCGGCGGGACCCTTGAAGATGTCGAGGTGATTTTCCGTCAGGAGCCGACCTATGACGGAGACCTGCATTTTGGCTCGCGCATCGTGCCGACCGAAGAGGGCAATCTCTATGTAACGGTGGGCGAACGTTCCGATGACCCAATCCGGGATCAGGCGCAGGAGCTGCAAAGCGGGCTGGGCAAGATCTTCCGGATCACACCTGAGGGCGAGCCGGTCGAGGGCAATCCTTATAGCGATACGCCGGATGCGCTGCCGGAAATCTGGAGCCTTGGGCACCGGAACGTGCAGTCCGCGACGCTGGACGATGAGGGGCGACTGTGGACGGTGGAGCACGGCGCAAGGGGTGGCGACGAGCTTAACAAGCCCGAAGCCGGGATGAATTACGGCTGGCCGGAAGTCGCCTATGGGATCACTTATGGTGGCGAACCCATCGAGGGTGGCGTCACCCAGAGCGCTGAAACCGAGCAGCCCGTCTATTATTGGGATCCGGTGATTGCGCCTTCAGGCATGGCCTACTACGAGGGTGAAGAGTTCCCGGAATGGGATGGCGCTTTCCTCGTTGGCGGGCTGGTCTCGCAGGGTATTGTGGTCCTTCATATGGACGGCGAGCGCGTTGCAAACGAGGAGCGCGTGGATGTCGGGGCCAGGGTGCGTGACGTGCGCGTCGGGCCGGATGGCGCGGTCTATGCGGTGACCGAAGACCGTGACAGCGGAGCCTCGACAATCGTCAAGATCACCAAAGCCGACTAGAAACGAAAAAAGGCCCGGAGCAAACGCCGGGCCTTTATTATTATTCGGGCCGATCCGATCAGTTCATGCGGCTGGACCAGTCATCGACATCCTTGCGGACCTCGTCCTTGGTCTTGCCGTAGCGTTCCTGGATCTTGCCTTCGAGCTGCTCGCGATTGCCGTTAACTTCGGCGATATCGTCATCGGTGAGCTTGCCCCACTGTTCCTTGGCTTTGCCGGAAAACTGCTTCCAACTGCCTTCGATACGGTTCCAATCCATGATCTAGCTCCTTGTTAGGTCTGTCTGAAGAACGAAAAGCAAGGGAAGTATGTTCCAGCGCCTGAGATTGTCGCAGCGGCGCGGGCGCGCCGGACGCGGTCATGGGTCAGGCGGCCTTCGAAAGAGCCTGTCGATCAAGCGCCGCGAGTATGGCGCTGAAGGTGTAAGGCTTTGAGATGAACACTGCGCCGGCGGGAAGGTCGGCCTGTGCCGGGCGCACGCCACCCGAGACCACGACGATGGGTAGCCGGGGATTGCCGCTGGCGGCGAGGCGTGCCAGGGCCAGACCATTCGGGCCGTCGCCCAATTCTATATCGGTGATGAGGGCATCGATATTGGTGTCGAGCAGGCGCGCAGCCGTGCGGGCATTGCCAGCAGGCAGCACGTCGAACCCATGTTCGACCAGCTGGTCCATGAGGTCGAGCAGCAGCAAGGGCTGGTCTTCGACCACCAGAATGCGAGACATGACTGACATTTCGATTCCTTTCGATACCGCGGTACCCGGGGAGACAAGGCGTTCGCGCGGTGATCGTTGCATGCGGGGGGCGCATGGCTGATCACATGGTTAGCAATTGATTTAAATTGGCAGCATTCGCGGCTCGTGAACCCTGAGCGAGGGCCTGCCCCGATTTCGGCAGGACCAAATCGCAGACCGTTTGCGCTGCTGGCGCTTTCAACCGGGCTCGCTCCAACGCCGGCAGCGATCAGAGATTTGCCCGATAAAGCGCGATGCGGATGCCGCCGTGGAGGACGGTGGGTAGGGGCGGCTCGAAGGTGAGGCCGGTGGCCTGGGCGAGTTGCTTGTCGGCAGTGATGATACCGACGCGCCAGCCGGAAAAGCGGGTCTTGAGGACGGTGCCGAGGGTACGGTGGAGGCCGATCAATGGACCCTTGGTGCCGATGCGGGTGCCGTAAGGCGGATTGACGATGACGAGGCCCGGTGGACCTTCGCGCGGGGTCAGGTCTTCGATGGATTTCAGCTCGAAACGGGTGTGGTCGGCGACGCCGGCGCGGGCGGCGTTTTCGCCTGCCATGCGGATGGCGCCGGGATCCCGGTCGGAGCCGTAAAAGAGCGGCGGGGTCGGGATCGGCGCGGGGGGCTTCCGAAGATCGGCCCAGGCCCTGACATTGAAGCCGGGCAATTGTTCGAAGGCAAAGCTGCGTTCGCGTCCGGGATGGAGGCCGAGGGCAATTTCGGCCGCTTCGATGACGAAGGTGCCCGAGCCGCACATGGGGTCGAGCACCGGTTCGGTGCCTCTATAGCCGCATTGCGCCAAAAACATCGCCGCCATGGTTTCGCGCATGGGGGCCTTGGCCACGCCCCCCTTGAAGCCACGCTTGTGGAGCGACTCGCCGGTGGTGTCGATGCTGATGGTGACGAGGTCGTCCGCTATGCGCACCATGATGCGGAGGGCGGCATCTTCGGCAATGGGGGCGCCAAGCTCCTCGGCGATGGCCTTGGCGACGCGCTGGGCGGCGGCGCCGTCATGATAGATGCGCGAGCGCTTGCAGCTGGCTTCGACATGAACCGGGACATCGGCGCGAAGATATTCGGCCCATGGAAGCTTGCGCGCGCGCTTGTCGAGCTGAGCGAGATGCATGGCGCGGAAGGAGGCGACGCGCGACAGAATGCGGGTGGCGCCGCGAAGCACCAGATTGGCACGCCAGACATCGGGCCAGGTGCCTGAAAAGGTCACGCCGCCATCGGTTGGGGTGGCCCCGGTGAAGCCGGCGGCGCGGGCTTCTTCGGCCAAGGGAGCCTCGAGGCCGGGCGTTGCGACGAGAAAAATCTCGAAAGGGGCGGGCGTGTTCATGGCGGAGGCTTAGCCTTGGGGCGGGGAGCTGGCAATGGTGTTGGAAGAATCCGGGGCTGAAGGGTTACGCACGGGTCGATCTGTGCTTATATCGGCAAAAGGCGATGAATGTTCGCCACGAGACAATCCTACCAAGAGAGTTCGCGATGACCGAATATGTGCCGCCGAAAGTCTGGACCTGGGACAAGGAAAATGGTGGGGCATTTGCCAGCACCAACAGGCCGATTGCCGGGCCGACCCATGACAAGGAATTGCCGCGCGGCGAGCATCCGCTCCAGCTCTATTCGCTGGCGACGCCCAATGGCCAGAAGGTGACCATCATGCTCGAGGAGCTGCTGGCGGCCGGACATGACGCGGAATATGACGCTTATCTCATCAATATCGGCAAGGGCGACCAGTTCGGCTCGGGCTTTGTGTCGGTCAATCCGAATTCGAAAATCCCGGCGATGATGGACTATGGTCCAGACAAGCCGATCCGCCTGTTCGAGAGCGGTTCAATGATGGTCTATCTGGCCGACAAGTTCGATGCGTTCCTCTCCAAAGACGTGGCCAAGCGCGCCGAGACCATGAACTGGCTGTTCTGGCAGATGGGCAGCGCACCATTCGTGGGTGGCGGTTTCGGGCATTTCTACGCCTATGCGCCGACCAAGCTCGAATATCCGATCAATCGCTATGCCATGGAGACCAAGCGCCAGCTCGACGTACTGGACAGGCAATTGGCGGAGCAGGAATTCGTCTCGGGCGATGAATACACGATCGCCGACATGGCGATCTTCCCTTGGTATGGCGGCATGGTTCTGGGCCGGGCCTATAATGCCGGGGAGTTCCTCGACGTGACCAGCTACAAGAACCTCACGCGCTGGGCCAAGCAGGTGGATGCGCGCGAGCCGGTCAAGCGCGGTCGCAGTGTCAATGCAGCCGGTGGGCCGGAAGACGAGCATCTATATGAGCGCCACTCTGCGGCTGATGTGGACAAGGTAGTTGCGCTGCGCAAGGAACGCGGGACGGTTTGACACTGCCAAGGGGTTGGGTACGGGCACCAAAGCTCGGGCGTTTGCCTTAGGCCCACTCACGCCAACCCTCTCTCCCGGAGGGAGAGGGGCGGTGCGGCGGGGCCAAGGCCAAAAAACGCTGTTCTTCAGTCGAAATCGGCTGTTCTCGTTCGTCGTGTGAGCAGATCTTATCTGGAGGACGACGATGCGTTTCATGGCACTGGTTTATATCGAACCCGGTTCGATGGACGGGACGAATGAGGCTGACTTTCGAGAGCTCGATGACGCGACCATCGCGCATGATCGCAAATTGCGGGAAAGCGGTAATTTGATCTTTGCGTCGCCGCTGGCGGATCCCGAGAGCGGGCGGGTGCTGCGCTATGCCAATGGTGACCTGATCGCCACGGACGGCCCCTATGCCGAGGCCAAAGAGGTTGTGGCGGGCTTCCTGCTGCTCGAGGCGGAGAGCATCGAGGCGCTGACGCCGCTGTTCGAGGATGACCCGATCCTCAAATACGGGCGCATGGAAATCCGGCCCCTGGTGGCGCACACGCATAGCAAGACGGGCGAAGGGCGGCCTGATTTCAAGCTGGCCTGAGGCTACGCGTCTCACTCAGGCCGAGACGAAATGGAACCGTGTGCCGTCCATGCCATCGGGCGTGGGGCCGGGACTATCGGCGCGGACATTGCCATCGGGATGGATGCGCAGGAAGCGATTGGTCGCAAGGGACATCAGGATGACCTCGCCGGTGGGTGTTTCCATCCATTGCCAGTGCGTGGCACTGCCGTGGAGGCCGCCGATGGTGACGACGCCGGATGCGGTCACCGAGAGTGGTCCTTCGGCGTGATGCAGGATAACGCGACCAAGCTCGATGGCCTCGATAGTCAAGTCCATGGGGGCGCCGGCCAGGACCGTGCCGAGCTCTGCCGTAAAGCCTGAGGTCGGCGCATTGGCGAGGACCAGGGCGCCGCGCTGACCGCCGGGAATGAGGTGCATCAGGCCTCCTGGATAGCGCTCATGAACAACGAAATCGTTGAAGTCGGCATATCCGCCTTCTTTGCCTTCGGCGTTATAAGCGAAGAGCGCATGGCGGATGCCCTGAAAGGTCTTGAGCTGGAAGATCATGATCATCCGCTCGCCCAGCTTCTGGAAGTGCTGTCCATCGGTTGAGTAACTGAACCGGGCCTCCTCAGTGAGAAAGTCGCATTCGGCGCGGAGCCAGATTTCGGTGCCGGAAAAGGCGGCGGTCTTGGTGTAGCCGGTCTGGTAGTCGAAGAGCTGGAGCTCAAGGCCGCTGCCGGTATGGGCGAGGCCGATCCAACGCCAGGGCATGCCGAGCAGGCCAAGGCCCGCGACATCTCCGGGTCGCAGACCGGCGCCGTCGAGCCTGGCGGTGACGGTGGACACGGGTCCGATGGCGCGCTGGGTGAGACTGTTCCTAGCCCGCCAGAAGTCAGACGCCGGCATTGCGTGGAGGCGCAGATGGCCGGGGCGCTCAGCGAGTGACCATTTGCCGGAAACCGGGACGTGGTTCCACTGCCAGAGCGGGTTGAGCGTCGGACCGCCGAATGTGTCGTCGCGGCTGGGCCAGGGCACGGCAATCTCGGAGGGCAAGGCGGTGGCGGGCTTTACCCAGGTGCGCGGTGTGCGTCCGAGATTGCCCGGCAGGCCAAAATAGGGCCAGCCATCCTGCCAGGTGACCGGAGAGAGGCAGGTGAGGCGGCCAAGGGAATTGTAGTCCATCATCGACCACGCCCACCACTCACCGTTTGGCGTGTCGACGATGCCGCCCTGATGGAGATTGAGCCGGCCATTGGCAGCCGGATTGGGCTGCACGATCTCGAAGGGGGGATCAAGCGTGAAGGGGATGCTGGCGTCCCTGATCTTGTAGCCCTCCATGAGGCCGAAATCCTCGTCAATGGAGATGGCTGGATTGATCTCCCAGGGACCGTGCAGGTGATCGGCGCGGGCGCAGGGCATACGCATGCGGCCGGCGAACCAGGCGCTGGTTATGAGGTATTTCCCGTCCACCTTGTAGAAGTGGGCGCCTTCGCCCATCAGGCTTTCTGGCGGGGTGAGATCTCGCTCGGTCCCTGGAATGACGCGGCGCAGGCTGTCGTCCAGTTCGGCAATCTTGAGATTGCGATAACCCCAGACGACATAGGAGCGACCATCGTCGTCAAAGAAGATGGTGAGGTCATGGTAGTTGTACTCGGCCTCGGAATGCGTCCACGGACCGCGGGGGTCGGTAGCGGTGTAGATTTGCGTCTTGTGCTTGTTGACGTTGGAGAAGATGTAGAAGAGACCGTTCCTGAACCGGATGCAGGGCGCCCAGATGCCCTGTCCATAAATCTCGCCGCCGTCGAGGCGAAACTCGGGGCCCAGGTCGAGAGTATCGAAGGCGTAGGAAAGCAGGGTCCAGTTCACCAGATCCGTGGAGTGCAGCACCGGCAGGCCCGGCATGGTGTGCATGGTGGTGCCGGTCATGTAGAAATCGGCGCCCACCCTTATGATGTCCGGGTCCGAGAATTCCTCGTAAAACAATGGGTTGGTGTAGGTGCCATTGCCATTGTCGGCGGTCCAGGTCGGGCCGGTCATAGTATCGATCCATCAGAACGAGGATGCGCAGCCTCTGGGTAAAGGTGCGCCGGCACGGAAAGGCCGGGGCGCATAGTACGTGCCGCCCCGCAATTGAGTTCATCCTAATGCCTGATATGGATCATGCAATGTGATTTTTAGCCTTTAGTTGTTGATGGCGATGATGCCCCATTGTGTTTCGGCGCAATCGTCGTCGAGGCAGATATTGGTGATCCACATCGCGCCATTGCCGATGCCGACGCCTTCCGAAGTGACGATGAGATCGGCGACGTCCTGGTTGAGCACGGCCTGCAGCATGTCGGCTGAGACCAACATGTCGAAATTGTCGAGCAGGTCCTGTTCTTCGAGAACGTCATAGGTCTCGCCGTTTGCGTTCACCGTCAGCGGAAAGAAGGAGTATTGACCTAAGGTCACCGGGTCGCCGAACATCACAGCATCCTGAAGCAGCGAAAACACCTCGAAGAAGCCGTCGGCATTGCCATGGATGGCTTCGATGCTGGCATAAATATCCTCTTCGGACTGGGCGGCGGCGGGCAGGGGCGCACACAGAGGCAGTGCGACGGCGAGGAAGGCGAGGACGGGTCGGAGCAACATGGGGTTCTCGTGTGGCGTGGCGGAATGCACCCTCTCATCAGCACTCCAAAATCGTGGCGGACGCAAGAGCGGAGCACGAGAATACACCCCCTGTTAAGCCTGAGCGGACCATTATGCCCCCGCGGATGTGGCCTGTTGGCCTGCCGCACTGTGCAGCTTTCGAATCCGAGTAAGCCCAATGCGTATGATAATCGGCGTCATTACCGTGTTTGCCTGTGTCTTTGGTGGCTATGCGGCAATGGGCGGGCATGTGGAAGTGCTCTGGCAGCCATTTGAATTCGTCATCATCCTGGGGGCTGCGGTGGGTGCGTTCGTGATCGCCAATGGCGCCCCGGTGCTAAAGGCCGTGCCCAAGATGTTCGGCACGCTGATGAAGGGGCCGAAATATAACAAGGCCGCCTATGTCGAACTGCTCGGCATGCAGTACTCGATGTACAAGCTGATTCAGCAGAAGGGTATTCTCGGGATCGAGCCGCATATCGAAGACCCGCATAATTCAACCCTGTTCAATGCCTTCCCGACCTTCGCCAAGAACCACCACGCCGTGGAATTCGTGTGCGATTACATCCGCATGGTGACCATGGGGTCCAATAATGTGCATGAGATGGAAGCGCTCATGGACGAGGAATTGGAAACCCATCACCAGGAGCAGGACCGCATCGTCTCGGCCGTTCAGGCCATCGCCGACGGCACACCGGCGCTGGGCATCGTGGCCGCCGTGCTGGGCGTGATCAAGACCATGGGCGCCATTACCGAGCCGCCAGAAGTTCTCGGTCATCTGATCGGCGGCGCGCTGGTGGGCACGTTTTTCGGCGTGTTCGTGGCCTATGGCTTTTTCGGACCCTTCGCCCAGTCGCTCAAGAACACCTTTGAAGCGGAATCGAAGTATTTTCTATCGCTCAAGGTGGGCCTGCTGGCCCATATCGGCGGACAGCCGCCGGTTATGGCCATCGAGTTTGCCCGCAAGGCGCTGATGAGCGAAGTGCGTCCGTCCTTCAACGAAGTGGAAGCCGCCACGGCTGCCTTGCCAGCCACGACCTGATCCGGGAGCGCGAAGCCCTCCGCCGATCCAAGCTCCAGAAAGCCGGTAAGCCAGAATGGCGAATTACGACCAGCCGATCATCATCAAGAAGATCAAGAAGCACAAGCACGCTCATCATGGCGGCGCCTGGAAGATCGCCTATGCCGACTTCGTGACCGCGATGATGGCGTTTTTCCTGCTGCTCTGGCTGATCAGCATGACGACCCCCGAGCAGAAGGAAGGCCTGGCAGATTATTTTGCTCCTGCGGCGCTGAGCCTGTCCACCAGCGGCGCCGGCGGGGTCATGGGCGGCAGCGCCATGGACAATTCGGGCAACCAGATGTCTGGATCGTCTGCCGACGTCATCGACAATCGCCCGGCTTCGCCGCAAAGCTCGGACCAAGGCACGGTCGATACCCATATTGGTGGACCGGCGCGCCAGCAGGGCAGCGAGCGGCAGGCAAACAGCGACAGCGAATTCAATCTCAAGGCCATCGACACGCAGGCCTTCCACAGCGCTGCCGCCAGTATCAAGCAGGCCTGGCAGTCGCTGCCGGAAGTGACACCGTTCATGGATAACCTGCTCATTGAAGAGACCGAGGAAGGTCTCGACATCCAGATCGTCGATCAGCAGGGGCGCCCAATGTTCCCCGAAGGGTCGAAATATCCGCTGGAGCCGACGCGGGCCGCCATCGCGGCGATCGGCCCGATCCTGCAGCAGCTCAATGCGCAGGTGACGATCTCGGGGCATACCGCAGCAGGCGGGCGCTATGACAATCCGCGCTACGGGCCATGGGAACTGTCGGCAGACCGCGCCAACGTGGTGCGCTCGATCCTGGGCGAATTCGGCATGAGCGATGATCGCTTCAAGGCGGTGTCGGGCCGGGCGACGGATGATCCTTTCTTCCCCAATGATCCCTACATGTCGGCCAATGAACGGGTGCGCATTACGGTGCTGCATGCGCCGCCACCGGTGCCTGTCGGATTGCAACCCTGACATATTGGGGTTTTTCCGGTAAGCGGTACCAACCTCTGCGCCAGATGTGAGCACTCCGGCGCGCCGCGAAAGGCGGTTGCAAGATCGGCAATCGCAGTACAGATCACGTGGGCGAAGCTAGGCCTGTTCCCGCTGCTGTTCGGCGAGCAGTAATGCACATAGTTCATCGCCCTGAATGGGACGGCTGAAGTGATAGCCCTGGCCCATCGTGCAGCCCATCTGCGTCAACAGGGTGGCAGTGGCCTCGTCTTCTACCCCTTCCGCTATGGTAAGCTTGCCCATCTTTCGGGAGAGTTCGATGATGGCAGCCAGCAGTGTCCTGTCCGTTTCTGAAGTGCGGCCGCGTACAAAACCCTGATCGATCTTGACCGTCTCGAAGGGCAGGTCGCGGAAATAGCTCAGGGATGAATAGCCGGTGCCGAAATCGTCGATGGACAGTCGGATGCCCAGGGCCTGAAGGCGCCACATCACGTCACGCACCCTGCCGGGCTCGGTAACGCTTGAACTTTCAGTAATCTCGAGCTCCAAGCGGGAAGCAGGCAAGCCTGATCGGCTCAGCGCCGCTTCCACTGTTTTGATAAGATCGGCATGCTGGAACTGGATCGGTGACACGTTTACGGCCACCGTAATCGGACTGGGCCAAAAGACGGCCTGACGGCAGGCCTCCCATAAAACGAAGCGGCCCAGGTCGATGATGAGACCGGTTTCCTCGGCAAGAGGAATGAATTCGGTTGGGGACACGAGCCCAAATTCGGGATGTTCCCACCTCAACAGCGTTTCGGCCCCAATGATTTGTCGTGTGCGCAAATCGATTTGAGGTTGGAAGATGAGGCGTAACTGGTTGCGTCCCAGAGCCCGACGCAGATCACTGTCGAGACGACGATGACGATCCAGAGCCTCCTGGTCCGCTCGGCTGAAGCCACGCACCGCCGTGCGGTCCGTGCGCGCCTGGATCAGTGCTATCTCGGCCCGATTGAGCAATTCGGCGCGACTGGCCGACCCGGTGGCATAGCCAGCGATGATGTCCACATGCAGGTTGTGGCCGCTGACATTGTACGTGCCCGAGAGCGTCACCGTCAGCTGTCGGACCGCCTCCGACAGGCGCGTATGGTCGCCGTCGTCGATATCGGCAAGGGCGAAGATGGCCGGAGCGGTGCGTGCGACATCCTTGAAACCGCTATGGCCGAGCCGATGCGCGAAGTTGATTAGCAGGCTCTCGACGACCTCGTGTCCGAGAGTGGCGTGCAACTCGTCCTGGGACTGGATCTGGAGCACGACCATGGCGAGACCCGCATCGGTGTCGGGCAGGTCAAGCAGCCCCTGGCGGGACAGAAGGCCGGTGACGGGATCGTGGGTGGCGAGGAATTGCAGCCGTTGCTGGGCGGCTCGGCGGCCCAGCAGGTGCAAGTAGCCATTGTCGGCCAAAACCAGGCCAAGCAGGAACAGCAGCCCCACATGCAATCCGGCCGTGTTGATGATGACGTCAAAGTAGCTATAGGCCAACAGGGCTGCCGCTTCGCCGATCGCAGCGCTCGCAAGAAGCGAAATGACAACAAGAGGCAAGTTCGCGCTACGACGACGCGCCATCAACAGGGTGATGGCGAAGGCTACGATGACCAATATCCCCGGAAGACTGCCCCAATGCGCCAAGATGCGTCCGGCCTTGAGAGTTTCCAGCGCCATGGCCTGCAACATCGGGCCGGAAATGACTCCGTAGCGCGGCACGGTGAAAAAGTCGCGCAGCTCGATGGCGCTAGCGCCAACGATGACCTGCTTGCCCGTGATTATGGCCGGGTCGACCCGGCCATAGAGCACATCGGTGAAGCTGAGGCGGGTTATGCCGGCCATGTCGAGGCTGAAATCGATCTCCAGTATAGAAGGCAGAGTCACTGCCGGCCGAGCCAATTGTGCAGGCAGCGCGACGATCGTGCCTTCCGCATCCGTAGCGGCAACAGGCAGGCTATGGGCGCGACCCGTGACGGTGTCGACCAGGACATTGACGAGAACCGGATCGGCCGAAGCGGCGAATTCCGGCAAGGGACGCGAGAAGCTCATGCTGCCGTCAGGACTAGCCTGCGCAAATGCGGCCAGCCAGGCGTAGCCGCCGGCCTGCTCCAGTGCGGCAGAAAAGATCGAATCGTCAAAAGGGACGCTGGCGCTGGAGAAATCGATATCGAAGGCGACCTCCTCGGCACCAGCCTCCATGAGGTGGTCGAGAAGACTAGCATGAAGGCTGCGCGGCCATGGCCAGACACCTATCTCGGACAGACTCTTGCTGTCGATCTCGACGAGAATAGTGCTACCGCTGGCCGGCGTAGTGACGGCCGCAAGACGCCAATCGCTCAGGCGGATGTCGAGGGACGCGAGCATGCCGCTCTGGGACATGCCCCAAAGCGCCAGCATCGCCGCCAGTGCGACACTCCATCTGATCAGTTGTCTCAAATGCTCTCTCCCACCCGCTCCATCGTAACCGATGAGACCTGACACGGGGTTAAGGCGGGCGCAGTTTTGGCGCTCATGGAACGCCGGGCGGGTAGAGCCGTTTTTCATGCGATCAATCAGGAAGGTCCGATTTCACCATGCTGCAATTGCTGCTCATCCTCATCGTCGTCGCGCTGGTTGCCGGTGCCATGGGCTTCACCGGACTGGCCGGAACGGCGGCGACGCTGGCCAAGGTCGTGGCGGCGCTCATGCTGGTCGGTATCGTGCTGATCCTGCTGCTTGCCTTCATGGGGCTCGCCATCCTGTTCTAGACGGCAGAAGCTGCGTAGGCGTCAGAGGAACAGCTTGAAGCCTTCATGCGTGGCCGTGAAGCCCAGCTTGCGGTAAAAGCGGTGGGCGTCGAGCCGCACCTTGTTGGATGTCAGCTGCACCATGCCACAACCGGCCTCGCGGCAGCGCTCAACGGCCCAAAGCACCATTTCGGAGCCGAGACCGTTGCCGCGCTGGTCGGCACGGATATGCACGTTTTCGAGAACAGCTCGGGTCATGCCGAAACGGGGCAGGCCGGGGATCACGCTGATCTGCAGGGTGCCGACCACTTCGCCATCACGCTCGGCGACGATGAGGCGATGGTTGGGATCGGCGGCAATGGCATCGAAGGCGGCACGGTAACGCGGATCGGACAGCGTTGCGGGATCCAGCGGCGGGGTGTCGGCGCCGCGCGCATCGCCTGCATGGCAGAGCTCAAGTATGACGGGAATGTCAGCAGGGCTGGCGTCGCGGAAAGTGAGAGCGGTCATATAAGGCTGGCCTTGGGGCGATGAGTCGCGCCAATCCTAGCACTGCCAGGGCCAGGATGGCGGGGCCAACGGCGAGGATGGACCCGGCTGCCCAGAGTGCGCCGGTGGCTGCCCAGAGGATAGACGAGAAGGCTTCGCTGAGGGTTGCGGCGCGAGAGGCGACCTGGCGGCGGCGGAACATGGCGCGTTTGGCGGTGACGCGGAACCAGAGCTGGATGGCGGTGGAGGCGGATGCGGCAATCAGTGCACAGATGGCGGTGATCAGGGCCATGTGCCAGGAAGCGACGGCCAGCATCAGGAGAATTGGCGTCAGCACCACGAGAATGACGGCGAGCACGGCCTCGATCTTGGCGCGGAGGGTGGTGGCCTGTGCCAGGGGAGCCGTGGCGACCAGATCGTTGGCGTCCTCGCCGGAAATGGCGAGCCAGGCCAGGCCCCCCGCCAATTGTCCGCAGGCCATGACCAAAACCGGGACAATCACGATGAAGGTGGCTTCGCCGGACCCCGAGCCGTAGTTGATCCAGAGCAGCAGGGCCGGTGGCACCAGATAGAGCAGTTGCATCAGGGTTTGCGAAAGCAGCCAGGGATCGCGCTGAAGCAGCTTCCATTCCTTGCGCCTGAGTGCTTGGCGCTGTGTGGTGGTGCGGAAAGCGCGCGCCGATGGGCGGCGTTGGCTGGAAATGTGATTGAGGCCGGCGGCCGAGGTGGCGAGGCGCCCGTAGCTGGGGGCTATGAGGGCGATGGCGGTTGCCAGGATACCGAGACTGGCGGTGACCAGTATCAGCGCGGGGATCGGATCGCCCATAGTGGCGCGGGCTGGCAGCCAGAGGAGGCTGGTTTCACCGGGCGCTGCGGCAATCAGAGCATCGGACTGGAAGAAGGCGAAGCGCGAGAACCCCTCATGGGACAGGATGGCGGCGGCCTGGATGCCGATGACGAAGCCGGCGCCGACAATGCCCGCCACGATTTGGGCGATAAGGCGGGTGCGTCGTGGGCCGGCAAGGCGAAACAGTAGGCGGGTGATGGCCATGGCGATGGCCACGGACAGCGCAGCAAGGGCTGCCAGCACCAGGAATGCGGACAGCCAGCGCGGCCCATCCTGAAAGGCCAGGGCCAGGACCAGCGGCGAGATTAGCAATGCACCCAGCGCCGTGGTGGTGACAAAGACAGCGCCGGCCCGGACGGCAAAGAGGCGATTGCTGGACGCCGGAGAGGAGAGGATCAGGTCAAGGTCGGAACGACCGTAATAGACCCGGGTGACCGCCTCGAGCGCCTGCGACAGGGTGACGGTCCAGAACAGGAGGCCGGTGCCGGAAATCAGCAGCAGCGCCTGTTTGTCGAGCACGATACCGGTCTCGGTCCAGGGGCGAACCGAGAACCAGGCGATGAGCAGCATGAGCCCATAGACGCCGCCTCCGCCAACGATCCAGCCGATGAGGCGGGTGCGGCGACCGCCGGTCATCATGGCGAGGGCATCGCGCCAGGCGAGGCGGAACTCGTGTTCTGCCAGCCAGGGCAGGGAGGCAGGAGGGAAGGTCACGCCGCGTCCTGTCCGCCCGAGAGGTTCTGCCCGACCAGATCGAGGAAGATTTCCTCGAGCGTGGTTTCGCGGCCGATGCGGGTGCGCAATTCGGCCAGCGTGCCTTCGGCGATCAGGCGTCCTTCGGCGATGACGCCGATGCGCTCGGCCATGCGCTCGGCAACTTCGAGAATGTGGGTGGTCATGATGACGGTGACGCCCGCCGCGGTGCGCTGGCGCAGCACGTCCTTGACTTGTCGGGCGGACCCGGCGTCGAGGCCGGTCAGGGGTTCATCGAGGATGATCAATTGAGGATCGTGCACAAGGGCGCCGGCAAGGGCGACTTTTTGCAGCATACCCTTGGAGAAGCCGCCGCAAAGCTCGTTGGCGTGGGGCGCGAGGCCCAGCCAGTCGATCAGTTCATGGGCAGACCGGCGGGCGCGTGCTGGTTCAACCTGCCAGAGGCCGGCGACAAAATCGAGATATTCGAGCGGGGTGAGGCGGTCGTAGGCCATGGGTTCGTCGGAGACCCAGGCCATGAGGCGCTTGGCGGCAACGGGATTGGCCCGGGCATCGATGCCAAAGATAGAGACGGAACCCGTGTCGGGCTTGAGCAGGCCCGCCACCATGCGCAGGATCGTGGTCTTGCCGGCACCATTGGGGCCGAGCAGGGCATAGAATTCGCCTGACTGGATGGTGAGGTCCACGCCCCTGACGACGGGGCGGTCGAAGGACTTGGCGAGGCCGGAAAGGGCAAGGGCGGCAGGCATGGCGGCTCCACAATTGCGGTTACGCTAGCCTGCCGCCCTTTCAGGCAAGTGAATGGCAATCGTTAACGGATTGATCAGACGACAGTCAGTGTCACGTCCACATTGCCGCGGGTGGCGTTGGAATAGGGGCAGATCTGGTGGGCCTTTTCGACGAGGGCTTCGGCTTCCGCGTGGTCAAAGCCGGGAACGTTGATCTTGAGTTCAACTGCAATGGCAAAGCCGGCGCCGTTGGCGTTTTCGCCGAAGGACACTGCGGCGTCGATGGTGGTCTCGTCGGGCAGTTTCGCCTTTTCGCCACGGGCGACGGCCTTGAGGGCGCCCAGGAAGCAGGCCGAATAGCCGGCGGCAAAAAGCTGTTCTGGATTGGTGCCCGGGCCGTCATTACCGCCCATTGCCTTGGGGGTGTCGAGAGTGACTTCCAGACGACCGTCGTCGGTCTTGCTAGTACCGCCGGCGCGGCCGCCAGTGGTGTGGGCGTGGGCGGTATAGACGGCTGACTTGATGCTCATGAGCCTTGCTCCTTAGTTGAATGAGAGTTATGTAGCGCGCAATTAAATTGTGTGCAATCGAATTTCTTATGTTACCTTCACAGCGGATCGAGAGAAATGTCATGGCTGACCAGAAGATGCCGACGATCGACCAAATGCTGTGCTTTGCCGTCTATTCGGCCGGGCACGCATTCACGCGTTTCTACAAACCGCGGCTGGAAGCGCTGGAGCTGACCTATCCACAATATCTTGTGTTCCTGGTGCTCTGGGAAAAGGACGATATCACTGTCAAAGCGCTGGGGGATAAATTGTTCCTCGATTCCGGGACGATTACCCCGCTGGTCAAGCGGCTGGAGGCGCGTGGGCTGGTCGTGCGACGGCGCGACGATGAAGATGAGCGGCAGGTTCGGATCAGGCTGACAGCTGATGGCAGGGCACTGAAGGCAAGGGCGGAGGCGGTGCCGCTGGCGGTGGCCGAGGGAACCGGGCTGTCTTCGGAGGGAGCCGAAGGGATGCGGAAGGAATTGCTGGCGCTGCGGCAGCGGCTAGATGGAGCGGCGTAGCTCCCATCACCCTCGCGCCTCGGGCGACGACGGGGGTCATAGCTGTAACCTGGTGCCGGGCTGATACCTGCGGGGCGGCGGAACGTTCCGAGCCGTTGGCCCGTTCTATTCGCACAATTGATGGAGGCGAACATGTCTGAGCCGGATCGTGAAACTGTAGTCGTTGACCGCGGTGGCGGTGGTGCCGGGATGATCATCGGGATCATCGTGGTCATTGCTCTGCTCGTTATAGGCTATATGGTGTTCTTCAATGGCGACGGCTCGGGCGGCGGCACTGTTGATGTCGATGTTCCGGCCGTCAGCGTGGATGTGGCGCCCGACGGGCAGTGAGGCCATCTTACAGAACATGAGAACGGGCGCCCGAGAGGGCGCCCGTTCTGTTTGCGGAGACGTCAGAGTGTGATGCGGTAGATGCCGAAACCGGCTTCGTCGGTCTCGCCGGTCGCTTCGATGCTGACAGCGGTAACATCGGCAATCTTGTCCGCGGCCTTGGGGCCGGTGGCAAACAGCACGGTGGTGTCGCCAATCGCGGCGAGTGACCAATTGCTGTCGGCCTTGGGGTTGATGGTGCCGTTTTCGATAATGAAACGGACGATGATGTCGCGGTTGGTATCGGGACCTATGAAGATGATGTTTTCGGCACCAGTGCCCGGGAAGGAGCCACCGCCGCCGGCGCGATAGTTGTTCGAGGCGATGACGAACTTGGCCTCGGGGTCAATCGGGGCGCCATCATACATCAACTCGACGATGCGGTTGGCGTCCGGGTTGATCTCTTCCTTGCCGTCCGAAGAATATTTGGAGGGCTGGGTGAGGTCGATCTTGTAGGTGACGCCGTCGATCACGTCGAAATTGTAAGAGGGGAAATCCGGGTTAATCAGATCGGCGTCGGTTGCGCCGGCCTCGACCTGGTTGAAGATACCGGCCGAGCGTTCCAGCCAGTTCTTTACGTCAGCGCCGGACACGACCAGGGCCTGGATGGTGTTGGGATAGAGGTAAAGATCGGCCACGTTCTTAATGGCAACCGGGCCGACGGGAACGTCGGTGTAATAATCCGGACCGCCACGGCCGCCGGCCTTGAAGGGCGCAGCAGCCGACAGGATCGGCAGGCCTTCCCATTCGGTGCCCTTCAACATCTGCTCGATATACCAGGACTGAGCCTGGGACACGATCTGCACGGACGGATCGTCGGCGACGAGCGCGAAATAGGAGTGCAGCGGAGCGGCGGTCTCGCCGACCGGGCGGCGAATATAGTCGAGGGTTTCCTGGTGCTCGGCGGCAACGGCCTCCTCGACAGTCGGGACGGATTCGACCGTGGGAACATTCTTGTTGTCGATGCGCTCGACAATAGGGCGGGCTTCGGAAGTATGGGAGACGACCGACCACTTGCCGTCGGCGTTAACTTCGAGCAGCAGGTCGATCAGGCCCATATGTGAGCCCCAGAAGCCCGGCATTACCGCAGGCGTGCCGTTGAGTGTTCCGGCCTCGATGTCGGCGCCAGCGACGTCGGCATAGTTCGGGCCGGGGAAGACGAGGTGATGGTGACCGGTCAGAACGGCATCGATGCCTTCGACTGCACCCAGATAGAGCGAGGCATTTTCCATGCCCGAGACATATTCGCTGCCGTCGATGCCGGAGTGAGAGAGGGCGACCACGATGTCGGCACCTTCTTCACGCATCCTGGGCACCCAGGCTTCGGCTGCCTCGACGATGTCGCGGACCACGACCTTGCCGGTCAGATGAGTGGAATCCCAGGTGAGGATTTGCGGAGGCAGGAAGCCGATGACGCCGATCTTGATGGTATGGGTGGCGCCCGAGCCGTCGGTCAGTTCCTTCTCGAAAATGCGGTAGGGATCGAGATAGGTGTCATCCTCAAGTGGATTGTCGCCCAGTTCGGTGCCGCGCACCAGATTGGCCGAAACCAGAGGGAAGTTGGCGCCCTCAAGCGCCCGGTCGAGGAATTCCAGGCCATAATTGAATTCATGATTGCCCAGGGTGGCAGCGTCGTAACCCAGCGTGTTGAGGGCGGCGACGGCCGGGTGAATGTCGCCCTCGTCGAGGCCTTTTTCATAGGCCATGTAATCGCCCATCGGGTTGCCCTGGATCAGGTCGCCATTGTCGAAGAGCACGGCATTGCCGGCCTCGGCGCGAATCTCCTCGATGATGGCCGCAGTGCGCGCCAGGCCCATCGTGTCATTGGGAGCGTCGGCATAATAGTCATAGGGCAGGATGGCGACGTGAATGTCGGTGGTCTCAATAATGCGCAGATGCGCCTGATTGGCCTGCGCCAGGACTGCGAAGGGGTGCATGGCGACCATGGCGCCCACACTGGCGGAACCGGCCAGGAAGCTGCGCCGGGAAATGGCTGGGAAGAAGTTCATTTGATCGTCTCCAATGAAGTGCCGCTCTGCCGGGGGCGTGCTCCCGGCGGCCGGTTTTCGACCGGTTCTTGGCGCTTCCCCGTCCACGGGGAGCAGACCGCTCATGCCTTGCTGAAATGACGCGCGCATGACGGCTGGATGGAGACGCTATGAAGTTTTTACCGGTTGGTCAATTTATGACAGTTTGATGACGGTGAATGCAGACCCCTTCACGCTTGCGGGGGGAGGGGCTGCTGTTAGCGGACCAGTTTTGGATCCACCAGGGCGCCCTTGTGGCCGATGACGATGCCGGCGGTGCGGTGAGCGGCCTCGGCGGCTTCGGAGAGGGACTTACCATTGAGGCGGGCGGAGAGGTAAGCGCCGTTGAAGCTGTCGCCGGCGCCCGTGGCGTCCACGAGTTTCGCACCCGAAGGCGGGGCGATGCGGACCCGCTCGTGGGCGGTGGCGATCAGGGCTTCCCCGGCACCGTCCTTGACCACGACCTCTTCGACGCCGAGTTCGAGATAGCGATCGGCGGTGTCGTCAATGGTCTTGTCGCCAAAGAGAGGGGCTTCGTCGGTATGGGTGGGCAGGACGATGTCGCAGAGGCTGGCGGCGGCGGTGAGGACGCCGGCCATGACGCGGGGGGAGGACCAGAGCGCGGGCCGAAGATTGGTATCGAAGGCGATTTTCGCGCCATTGTCGCGGGCCTTGACGATAGCGCCGAGCAGGCGGCCACGGGCGCGGGGGGCGAGGATGGCGAGCGTGATGCCGGAGAAATAGACCAGTTCGGCGCCCTCGACGGCCCTGGCGAGTGCCGGTTTGTCATCCGCCAGGAGCTTGGCGGCGGAACTGTCGCGCCAATAGGTGAAGTGCCGGTCGCCCTTTTCCTGGTGGATCATGTAGAGGCCAGGACGTCGATCATGAATGGTCTGGATATGGCCGGTGCCGATATCGTTGTCCTCGAGAAAGGCGCGGATATCGGCCGAATAGCGATCTTCGCCCAGCGCGGTGACATAGTCGACCGACCAGTCCTTGCCGAGCAGGGCGCGCAAATACCAGGCGGTGTTGAGCGTGTCGCCGGCATAGCCGAGGCGATAGGTGCGGTCCTCGCCACCGCTCATCTCGATCATGCATTCCCCGATTGAGACGATGCGCTTTGCCACGGTGTTCCTCCTCAGCCTCACGCGGGTTATGCCGGGGCGGGCTTGCTCCGGCAAGGGGTTCGAACTAAAGAGGCTCCTAAACTGCGCGCAACTTCCATACAAGATGGAGCGCCTGCTTCGAGGAGATTTTCCGTGTCCAGCCCGCGCCTCAATTCAGTCAGCCTTGCCACCCTCGCTGGGGACATCGCCAAGCCCGGCTACGATCGTGCGAAGGTGACGCCGGGAATTGTGCATCTTGGCATCGGAGCGTTTCACCGGGCGCATATGGCGGTCTATGTCGATGATCTGCTGGCGGACGATCCGAGCTGGGGCATTGTCGGGGCCAGCCTCAGGCGGCCGGACACCAAGGAGGCGCTGGAGCCGCAGGATGGCCTCTATACCATTGCCGTGCGCGATGCGGCGGGAACGCATCCGCGGGTGATCGGCTCGATCCTTTCGGTGATAGACGCCAATAGCCAGCGCGAAGAGTTGCTGACGCTTATGGCGGACAAGGCAATCCGCATTGTGTCGCTGACGGTGACCGAAAAGGGCTATTGCCACGACCCGTCAACCGGGGAACTGGACGAGAAGCATCCGGACATCGTGCATGACCTGGCCAACCCGACAGCGCCGAAGTCAGCGCCCGGCATGCTGGTCGAGGCATTGGCGCGGCGCAAGGCGGCCGGTTTGGCGCCGTTCACGGTAATGAGCTGCGACAACCTGCCGAGCAATGGCGAAACAGCCAAGCGCATCGTGACGCGGTTTGCGGCGCTGCGGAATGCCGAGCTGGGTGAATGGGTGAAGGCAGTGGCCTTCCCCTCGACCATGGTGGACCGCATTGTGCCCTCGACCACAGATGCCGACAGGGCGGAAGTCACGGGCCTGATCAGGGCGGAAGACGCCTGGCCGATCATGACCGAGCCCTTCACCCAATGGGTGATCGAAGACCATTTCCCCGGTGGGCGGCCCGCTTTCGAGACGGTCGGCGCGCAATTGGTCAAAGATGTCGAGCCGTTCGAGCACATGAAGCTCCGAATGCTGAACGGGTCGCATTCGACCATGGCCTATGCGGGATATCTCGGGGGCTATGAATATATCGCCGAGGTGATGGGTGATGCGGCCTATGTGAAGCTGATCCATGGGCTGATGACCGAGGAGGTGATGCCGACGCTGGACATGCCGGGGGTGGACCTTGCCGCCTATCGCGACGAACTGCTGGAGCGGTTCCGCAATCCGGCGCTCAAGCATCGTACCTGGCAGATCGCCATGGATGGGACACAGAAATTGCCGCAGCGTCTCTTGGGGACGATCCGCGACCGGCTCAGGGCCGGGCAGGGGTTCGAGCGGCTTGCCCTCGGCGTCGCGGCCTGGATGCGCTATGTGACCGGCGTGGCCGAAGATGGCGGCGAGATCGATGTGCGCGATCCCCATGCGCTCAAGATGCATGCCATCGCCGCCGATGCGGGGGATGATGCCGAGGCGCTGTTCGATGGACTGGTGGGGCTGAGCGACGTGTTCGGGTCGGACCTGGCGGGGAACGCGGTGTTCCGCGGGGCAGTGGTGGGGCATCTCGAAAGCCTGTTCGATGAAGGTGCGCGGGCGACGGTGAAGAAGGTGGCGGGGTGATTCAGGAAAAGAAGGCCCCTCCCAGCTTTGCTAAGACCCTTTGGGACCAGCACTGCTACCTCCCCCTGGCAGGGGCGGCGTGGCTCCGTGCTCGTCGCGTGGAACCCGTTTCCGCGGGCCGCACTTACTGCTAGCGTCATCGAAATCTTGAAAGGCGTCGGGCAATGAAGTGGCGGGGTCGGGAGCGCAGCTCCAATATCGAGGATCGGCGCGGGCAGCGGACGGGCGGATTGGGTGGCCTTGGCAGGTTGGGAGGCAGAAGTGGCGGCATTCGCCTTCCCACGGGGGGCCGCGGCGGCCGCGGCGGAATTTCCGGCCTGGTCGGCATTGTGGTGGTGCTGGGCATTATCTGGTTCGCCACGGGCCAGAACCCGCTCGACATGCTGACCGGCGGGTCGGGCACCGGGACCACTTCGAGCGCTACATCGACACAATTGCCGGTCGAGGGCCAGGATGAACTGGCCGACTTTGTCGGTGTGGTGGTCAAGGAAACCGAAGACCTCTGGAATGAGCAGTTTGCGGCCATCGGCGAGGATTATCCAGAGCCCGCCGTGGTGCTGTTCACCGACCAGGTGAATTCAGCCTGCGGCATGGCGGATGCCTCGGTCGGGCCGTTCTATTGTCCGGGTGACAGCAAGGTCTATATCGACCTCTCCTTCTACGACCAGTTGCATCGCCAGTTCGGGGCACCGGGCGACTTTGCCCAGGCCTATGTACTGGCGCACGAGGTCGGCCACCATATCCAGAACCTGACCGGCGTGTTGCCCGAGTTCAACCAGATGCGCCAGAGCATGAGCCAGGAAGAGGCCAATGCCTATTCGGTGCGGGTGGAACTGCAGGCCGATTGCTATGCTGGTGTCTGGGCCAATTATGCCGGCCAGCAGAACCTGCTGGACAGTGGCGATGTCGAGGAAGCGCTGAACGCCGCCAACCAGATCGGCGACGATACGTTGCAAAAGCGCATGCAGGGCTTTGCGGTGCCCAAGACTTTCAACCATGGCACGTCGGCGCAGCGGAAGGCGTGGTTCGAGCGGGGCTACCAATCCGGCAATCCAGGCGATTGCGATACGCTTTCGGGGAATGTGTGATCGAACCGACGGCCGGATCGAGGCGTTGCGCGATCAGACCAGGAGGATCGCATGCAGGGCAATCTGGCCGATATCGGCCTCGAGCATTTCGCCGACGACGGAGCCATTCCCAACAATGTGCTGCCGGTGGTGATCTACCGGCAGGCCATCGCGGGAGAGGCGGTTTCTGCGGAGGCGCTGGAAGCGCTGTTCGACGCCAATGGCTGGCCCAGCGCCTGGCGCTGGGGTGTCTATGACTTTCATCACTACCATTCCAATACCCATGAATGCCTGGGCGTCGCGCAAGGCCATGCGCGGCTGCAACTGGGTGGCGCGCAGGGGCGGGTGTTCGATGTTTCGGCGGGCGACGTGATCGTGTTGCCGGCCGGGGTTGGGCACAAGAAGCTCACCTCAAGCGTGGATTTTCTCGTGGTTGGTGCCTATCCGCCCGGGTTCAGCTCGGACCTGCTGAGGGGCGAGGCGAATGAGCGGCCGGCGGCCGACCAGCGTATCGCCAAGGTGCCGCTGCCGCAGACCGATCCGGTCGGCGGTCAGGGTGGACCGGTGCTGGAGAAGTGGGGGTAGCGCGGCGGCGACTATTCCAAAGAGCGGCGCCTTTGTGCTGCCGCTCAACGGACCCGGGGGTCTTGAGGGCGTCAGAAGCCGAACAGGTGCCGCGACGCCAGGGCGGCGGCCCAGCCGGCGGCGAGCATGACGAGGCCCGGATGGCGCAGGCTGACCAATGCCGCCACAATCAGGGCAAGGCGAACATCCCAGCCGCTGGTGAAAAAGGCCGGCGCCCACAGCGTTGTCAGCACAGCGGCGGGCACAGCATTAAGCGCCTGCTCAAGCCGCGGCGGTAAGGTGTGCAGGCGGGTGATGAGCACATAGCCGCCGATGCGGGTGAGATAGGTGGCTGCGGCGGCCGCCAGGATCAGCCAGAGGGTGGAGAGGTCAGGCATCGGGCGTGGCCTCGTCGAGCGGGGTGGCGGGCTTTGCCGGCAGTGGCAGCAGGGCCGCGACGAGAACGCCGCAGGCAGCGCCAATACTGACGTGCCAGGGCGAACCAACCAGGTAATAGCTGGCGACCGAGCCTGCCATGGCGGCGGCCACGACCGGATAGAAACCGGGCTTGCGCCGGAAGCCGACCACCAGGCCCATGAAATAGATGGGCAGCAGCACATCGATGGCCCAGACGCGCGGATCGCCGAGCAAGGAGCCGAACCAGGCACCGAGCGTCGAAAACAGCAACCAGGGGAAATAGATGACCAGCGCAAAGGCCATGTACCAGGCGAAGCTGACAGACTTGCCCTGCTCGCCGCGCCGGATCGCCTCGGCAAATTGCGGATCGATCAGGAAGAAAAAGGCAATGGCCTTCTGCACCAGGGTGTAGTCGCGGATGTGGCGGGCGATGGCCGCCGAATAGAGGATGTGGCGGAAATTGACCGCGAAGATGGAGAGGATGATCAGCCAGGGCGCGACTTGCTGCCCGAACAGCTCAATTCCGACCAACTGGCTGGCGCCGGCATAGATGGTGGCGCTCATCAGCGCCGCATCGAGGACCGTCAGGCCGTTGTCGACGGCGACCGCGCCGAAGAGAACGGCAAAGGGGGATGCGGACAGCGCGATGATTGCGCCGCCCTTCATCCCATCAAGGACGTCCTGCCTGCTCATCTAATTTCGTTCCCGGACGGGAGAGTTGCGTTACGCGGCTTCGCCCGGCGCGGTGTATTCGGCCTTTTCCGCCATGCCCTTTTCCTTGCGCACCAGGTTGAGAAACCGGGTGAAGAGGTAATGGCTGTCCTTGGGGCCTGGGCTGGCTTCGGGGTGGTACTGCACCGAAAAGATTGGCTTGCCGTCCACGGCGAGGCCCGCATTGGAGCCGTCGAACAGGGAGATGTGGGTCTGGGTCACGCCGGCGGGGAGGCTGACGGAATCCACGGCGAAGCCATGGTTCATCGAGGTGATCTCGACCTTGCCGGTGGTCAGGTCCTTGACTGGATGATTGGCGCCGTGATGGCCCTGGTGCATCTTGGAGGTGGTGCCGCCAAGGGCGAGGCCCATGAGCTGGTGCCCCAGGCAGATGCCGAACATCGGCTTGCCGGTTTCCATCAGCTTCTGGATGGTGGGGACGGCATACTTGCCGGTGGCGGCCGGATCGCCGGGGCCGTTGGAGAGAAAGATGGCGTCGGGATTGTGCGAGAGCACATCCTGGGCCGAAGCGGTGGCCGGCACGACGGTGACCTTTGCGCCCTGATCGGCGAGGCAGCGCAGGATATTGCGCTTAGCGCCGTAGTCGATGGCGACGACATGGAAATCGGGTTTTTCAAGCGTGCCGTAGCCCTTGTCCCACTGCCAGCCGATCTGGTCCCAGTGATAGGTCTGGGCAGTGGTGACTTCCTTGGCGAGATCGAGGCCCTCGAGGCCCGGGAAGGCCTTCAACTCGGCCATGATCGAGCCTTCGTCAAAGACGCCGCTGGGTTCATGGGCGATGACGCCATTGGGCATGCCGTTTTCGCGAATCAGCGCCGTGAGGGCGCGGGTGTCGATGCCGGCGATGCCCACGATGTTGCGCTTCTTGAGCCAGGCATCGAGCTTTTCGGCGGCGCGATAATTCGAGGGATTGGTGATGTCGGCCTTGAGCACGACGCCGCGTACGCCCGAAAGGGCAGCCATGTTCACCGTCTCGATGTCTTCGTCATTGGTGCCGACATTGCCGATATGGGGGAAGGTGAAGGTGATGATCTGCCCGGCATAGGACGGGTCGGTAAGCACTTCCTGGTAGCCGGTCATGGCCGTGTTGAAGCAGACTTCACCGGCGGCATGGCCAATGGCGCCAAGCCCGAAGCCTTCCAGGCGCGTGCCATCTGCCAGGATCAGAACTGCGGTCGCGGGGGTTTGCTGCCAGCCGGTCACTTCGGGTCTCCAAGCGCGGTTCGTGTGGTCGCGCGGCATGAGTGGTGGCGGGAGGCCTTCCACATGCGCGGCGGTGATGTCGGTTGAGGCCTCCTCTTAGAAGGCCAAGGCGGGCAGCGCAAGTGGCGAAACCCGCGTTTCTTGCCTATATGGGGGCAAGCATCTGCATAGCAAGGAGCCAGAGGACATATGCGCGAAGACATCAGCGAAGGGCTCAAACTGGCGCTCAAGGCCCGCGACCAGCGCCGCACCGCGACGTTGCGGTCGATCAATGCGGCGATCAAGGACCGCGACATTGCCAATCGCGGCGATGGCAAGGGCCCTGCCACCAATGACGAAATCCTGTCCATCATCCAGAAGATGGTGAAACAGCGCGAGGAAAGCTTTGCGATCTATGCGCAGGCGGGGCGCGCGGACCTGGCCACGGTGGAAAAGGAAGAAATCGACATTCTCAACGAGTTCCTGCCCAAGGGGCTGAGCGAGGACGAGGTGGCGGCAGCGATTACCGCTGCGATTGCCGCGACCGGCGCAGAAGGCCCCAAGGACATGGGCAAAGTTATTGCCCAGCTCAAGGCGGACTATCCGGGGCGAATCGATTTCGGCAAGGTCAGCGGGCAGGTGCGGGCGGCGCTGAGCGCCTGAGCACTTATGCCACCAGTCGGAAGGGGGCAACGTGGACCTGGTTGCGCCCTGATTCCTTGGCCTTGTAGAGTGCCGCGTCGGCGCGGCTGAGGACCGAGGAGAAGGGTTCTTCCTTGCCTCCGGTCGCCATGCCGGCGCTGACCGTGGCGATTTCTGTACCAACGCCGATGGGCAGTTGCAGGTCTGCGAAGGCCTTTCGGATGTGCTCGGCAATGGCGCGGGCAGTCTCCCAGTCCCGACCGGGCAGAAGCGCGCAGAACTCCTCTCCGCCCAGGCGTGCGATGATATCGCTGTCGTGCAACTCGCTACGCAATACGTCAGCGAATTGCTGCAGGACCTTGTCGCCGTGGGCATGGCCCTGGCGGTCGTTGATCTGCTTGAAGTGATCCAGGTCGAACATGATCACAGCGAGGCCGGGGATCACGTCGCTTTCCCTGAAGCGCTGGAAAAGGGCTCGCCGGTTGAGCACGCCGGTCAGCGAGTCGGTCGTCGCCTCGATGTGATGACGGCGCGCGGCGCGGGCATGATGCAGTGTCAGGGTGATAGCACCGATGCCGGTCAGGCCGACCAGAGACAGGATTGAATTGAGGTCTTCGGCCCAATTGTCCGGCGGCGCGTCGAGCACCCATTGGCCATTGCCGACCAGCACCAGGGCGCAGATGAGAAACGACAGCGAGAGAAGACTGTAGAGCAGGGCATTGGCCACCATGGCCAGTCGCGCGTCTTCGCGACCGCGCCAGTATTCTGCCGCGCACAGCACCATGATCAGACCCGCGCCAAGGTTGAGCAGAATGGTGCCGATTCCGGAGTAGCCCAGCAGCAGTGGCACCGCCGTGGCGGCAATGGTCAGCGCGCCGACAATGAAGGCGGGACGGGGGGCGAGATGATTGAACAGGCGCGACCCGGAATGGATGAAGGAGAAACCCGCAAGCATCACAGAAAAAGGGACCAGTTGCTGGAGCAGGTCATAGGAACCGTTGCGCAGCCCCAGGCCCATCAATGCCAAGACTATCAGGCCGATGCCCGTTGCGCCATGGATCAGATAGGTTTCGGCGCGGGCATTGAGCCAGCCGATGACCAGCGCCAGCACAAGTGAGGCGCCGGAAAAAGCGATACCGATAAGCAGCGACGCATTGTCGATCATTTGCCAGCCATCACGGGGCCAAACATGGCCCGTAAAAACGCTCACTTAGCGCGGATTCGCCCAACAGACCGTTACATCGCCAGCCGCAAATGCCGCCATGGTGTGTGAGGTCTTACAGGGATCGTTCTATTGCGCTGCAACACCATCGGGAAGGGGCGGCTGGGCGGCAGTGCGCCGCTCCCAGAGAGCCGACCAGAGGGCTATGGCGACGGCAAATGCCAGCGAGACAGCCCCGATCAGCGGCAGGCCCTGATAGCCCATGCCGGCATCGAGCAGCCCGGCGCCCAAAATGGCGCCAATGGCTATGCCGATATTGAAGCCGGCCGGGATCAGCGCCGAGGTGAGGTTGGGGGCGTCGGCCGCCCACATCAGCATGCGCGATTGCAGGGGCGAGCCGAAAGCGAAGGTGGCGCCGCCCCAGAGGATGACCGCAATGGACATAGGGATGGCATAGGGGCTGGCAAAATAGACGCTGATGAACAGCGCTACCTGCAGACAGAGTATGACGATCAGAGAGGGCAGCAGCCGCCAGTCGGCCAATCGCCCGCCGATGAAGACGCCGATGGTGGCGCCGGCGCCATAGAGCAGCAGGATGACCGGGATGGCTTCGACCGGCAGATGGGTGATGGTCAGCAGCAGCGGAGCGATATAGGTGAAGAGGCTGTATTGGCCGATCATGACCAGGATGGCTATGGAAAAACCCAGGAACACCTGCTGGCGCCCCAGCGCCGCAAACTCGCGCCGGAGGCTGCCCTGGCTGGTGGCTTCGCCGGCCCGGGCCGGCAGCAGGGCAGCGATCACCAGCGAGGCGAAGAGACCCAGAAGGCCGACCGCCCAGAAGGTGGCGCGCCAGCCCAGGGCGGTGCCAATGGCCGTGCCGCCGGGGACGCCGAGCACATTTGAGACTGTGAGGCCGGAGAGGATCAGCGCCATGGCAAAGCCCCGCCGGTCTGGCGGCACAATGCTGTTGGCGATGACGAAGGCAATGCCGAAATAGGCGCCATGCAGGACGGAAACGAAGACGCGGGCGAGCAGCAGGAGTTCGAAATTGGGCGCGATGGCGCACAGAGCCTGCCCGAAGGTGAAGCCAAGCCCGAGAAGGACCACCAGCAGCTTGCGGTTCATCTTCTTGGTCAGGACAGCCAGTGCCGGTCCGCCAATGGCAATGCCGATGGCGTAGCCCGAGACCAAATAGCCGGCGACCGGGATGGAGACGCCCAGACCCAGCGCCACATCGGGCAAGACGCCGGCGATGACGAACTCGGCCGTCCCAAAGGAGAAGGCAGCCAGGAAAAGGGCGAATAGCGGCAAGGACATGGGAATTTTCAAACCGAAATGTGCAGGCTGGCTCTTTTCACGGACCGGCGTCTCGCACAATCCACACTTTGCCAATGCGAGTTTAGAAAAACTATAGAGAGCGGGTGCTTGGGCGACTCCGTGGCGCGCTAGGGTCGTGGGCGTGGATCGGGAAGCGGCGACGGCCATGCGGGGGCTGCTGATGCGGCTGGCGGGCCTCTATGCGGTTGATCTGGCCCATGGAGGCGCGCGCTCGATGTGTTTGATGGCAATGGGCGGGGATATCGCGAGAATGGAGTGGCCTTGCTGCGGGAGATGACTGGGCGGAGCTAGCCGCTGGTCAATGGTAGATCACGGTGACGCCGGCCACGGCCTCGTCCTGGCGCAGGATGCCCGCGCCCTCGGGCAGGGTGATTTCGATACTGCCGAAGGCGTCCCAGCGGGGGGCGAGATCGGCATCGGCGGCGATGGAGACGAAGCTGGCGGCGTCGAAGACGATCTCGTCGCCAGGCGGGACCAGGGCCGCCTGCCTGTTGGGCGGCGTGGCGCCGCAGGCGCGGGAGAAGGTGACAAGGTCGAACTGAGCGTCGGGCGCGGTCTCGCGAGAGTGCTCGATAATTATGCATTCCGGGACCAGGTCATTGACGAACCAGAGCGTCATGCCGATGGCGATGGCGGGGCCGATGGTGAGAGCGAGGAGGACGCCGATTGGCATCTTGGTCGTGCGAGCCATGGGTGTGGATAAGTTCCTAGTTCGTGACTTTGGCAGTCGAAATGCTTACCTAGCATATATGCGTTTTACCGACACTTTCCTGGACGAGATCCGTCAGCGCCTGCCGATCACGCAGGTGGTGGGCGAGCATGTGCTGTGGGACAAGCGCAAGAGCCAGCCGGGCAAGGGCGACATGTGGGCCTGCTGCCCCTTTCACGCCGAAAAGAGCCCGAGCTTTCATGCCGACGACCGGCGCGGCATCTATCACTGCTTCGGCTGTGGTGCCAGCGGCGACCATTTTCGGTTTCTGACCGAAAAGGCCGGGATGAGCTTTCCAGAGGCGGTGGAAAAGCTGGCCGGCATGGCGGGCGTGCCGATGCCGGCGCGCGACGAGCGCGTGGAAAAACGCGAGGCGGCGCAGCGCACGCTGATCGACGTGATGGAACTGGCGACGAAATATTTCGAGGCGGCGCTGAGCCACAATATCGGGGCGCGGGCGCGGGGATACCTGTTCGAGCGCGGCGTATCGGCCGCCAGCCAGGCGCGGTTCCGCGTCGGTTTTGCCCCTGATAGCCGAAATGGTCTCAAGGAGCATCTGGCGGCCAATGGGGTTTCGGCGCAGGCCATGGTCGATACGGGGCTGGTGACCAGCCGCGACGATGATCCGCTGACCTATGACCGGTTCCGCAACCGGGTGATGTTCCCCATAACGGATTTCCGCGGGCGGGTGATTGCCTTTGGCGGGCGGGCGTTGAGCGCAGACGTACCGGCCAAATATCTCAACTCCCCTGAGACCCAGCTCTTTTCCAAGCGGCAGACGCTCTACAATGGCTTTACCGCCAAGACGGCGGCGCGCGAAGGCGCCAACGTTGTCGTCGTGGAGGGCTATCTCGACGTCATTGCAGCAGTGTCGGCGGGGTTCGAGGGAACGGTAGCGCCGCTGGGCACTGCGCTGACCGAAGAGCATATTCAATTGCTATGGCGCATGAGCGACAACCCGATCCTGTGCTTTGACGGTGACAAGGCGGGCCTCAAGGCCGCCGAGCGCGCGGCGGACCTGATCCTGCCGCATCTGAAACCGGGCAAGAGCGTCAAGATCGCGACGCTTCCCGAGGGGCAGGACCCGGACGACCTGATCAAGGCGCAGGGCCGTGGCGCCTTCGCCGAGGTAATCGAAAAGGCGCGCAGCCTCTCGGACATGATCTGGAGTTTCGAAACCGGCGGGCTGGTGCCAGAGGCACCGGAGGAGCGTGCGGCTTTGCAGGCGCGAATGCGCGAGCGGGCCAATTCGATCCAGGATTCGACCGTGCGCTTCCACTATGCGCAGGCGTTCGACGAGAAGTTGAAGGCATTCTTTGCGCCTTTGCGGCAGGGCGGCCGCGACAACTGGCGGGGCGGGGGCAAGCCGGCCTATGGGCAGAGCGGCGCCTATGGCTATCCGGGCAGGGGCACGCCACGGCTGGTGGTGTCCGATACGCTGAGGAATTCGCGCCTGCTGCGGACGGGAGCAGTGGCCGATGTCTCCCCGCGCGAGGCAACGATCATCCTGACGCTGGTCAACCACCCGGCGCTGGTCGAGGATCATTTCGAGACGCTGGCGGCGCTCGATTGTGAAACGGCGTTGGCCCAGAAGGTGCTGAGCGACATTCTCGCGCTGGCGGTACGGCACCACGATATTTCGGCTGACGACCTGCGGTCGGCCCTTGGCGTGCGTGGACATGGGCCGGCTCTCGCGCGAATGACCGAATCGCTGACCCATCAGGGCGTGTGGCAGGTGGGTCCGGAGACCGCCCTGGCCGACGCCCAGACCGGATTAAGCCACGCGCTGGCCTTGCATAACAAGAAAGTTCAGCTAAATAGGGAACTCAAGGCAGCCGAAGCCGCGCTGGGCGAAGACCCGAGCGAAGAAACCTTTGAAAGGCTGCGAGATATCAAGAACCAGATTACCACTGTCGATGGCACAGAGGCATTGATCGAAGGATTTGGTTCGCTATCGGGACGCGCAACTCGCAGTTTCTAGAAATATTTTTCTAGTGACTGGCGACGCTGCGCGATTTTGCGTTGTGGCGAATCACCGTCAAAACCCCCGAAAGCGACCAAGGGCCGCCTGACGCGTTAACGCTCTAGTGACCAACCCTTTACCTTGTCTTGAGTTGTCACCACCTAAGACACAGCCGGGACCATCCGTCCATGGATCCCGAGGAGTACCAGATGGCCACCAAGGCAGCGAACAAAGCCAGCAAGGAAACCGAAAAGCCGGAATCCGGCGCACCGGAGACTTCCAACGACAGCCCATTGATCGACCAGAACGATGCGGCCGTAAAGAAGCTGATCAAGGTCGCCAAGAAGCGTGGCTATGTGACCTATGAGGAACTCAACGCCGTCCTGCCATCGGACGAGGTGAGTTCCGAGCAGATCGAAGACTTCATGTCCATGTTCTCGGAAATGGGCATCAATGTCGTCGATGAGGACGAGGTTGAAGAGACCGAGGTCGAGAAGGACGAGGAAGACAGCGGCCAGGAAGTCGCGACCTCCAGCAGCACTGCTGTCGCCAATACCTCCAATACAAAGTCCGGCTCGGACCGGACCGATGACCCCGTGCGCATGTATCTGCGCGAGATGGGCTCGGTAGAGCTGCTGAGCCGCGAGGGCGAAATCGCCATCGCCAAGCGCATCGAGGCCGGTCGAGAGACCATGATCGAGGGGCTGTGCGAAAGCCCGCTAACTTTCCAGGCCATCATCATCTGGCGCGAACAGCTGGCGCAGGGTGAAATTCTGCTTCGCGACATCATCGATCTCGAAGCCACCTATGCCGGCCCCGACGCCAAGCAGGCGGCTCCGGAAGTGCATGTCGCGCCGCCCAAGACTGAACCGGAGCCGGTTCAGGAGAAGCCCAGGGCCGCGCCCAAGCGTGCCGCGGGGGGCGAAGACGACGATTACGTGCCCGAAGAGCCCGAAGCACCCAAGGACCCGCAAGAGGACGAGGACGACGATGAGTTCGACAACGCTCTGTCGCTTTCGGCCATGGAAGCCGAGCTCAAGCCGCAGGTGGTCGAGACCTTCGATCGTATCGCTGACGCCTATGGGCAGATGCGCGAAATGCAGGACCGGCACGCGGAAGATCGCACGGCGGCGGTTTCCGACGCCGATACGAACCGGCTCAGCGCTCTGCGTGCCGAAGTCATCACCGATGTGAAATCGCTCTCGCTCAACAATGGCCGTATCGAGAGCCTTGTTGAACAGCTCTACGATATCAACAAGCGTCTGGTGCGCCTGGAAGGCCGGTTGCTGCGCCTGGCCGAGAGCTATGGCGTAAAGCGCGAGAAGTTCCTCGAGAACTATTACGGCCGCGAACTGGACCCAAGCTGGGAATGGTCGCTGGAGAGCTTTGACGGCAAGGGCTGGGCTGAATTCGCGCGGCGCGAAACCGATACCATTGCCGACATTCGCAATGACATCGCCACCATCGCCACAGAGGCCGGTCTCGATATTGGTGAGTACCGTCGTATCGTGCACAAGGTGCAGAAGGGCGAACGCGAGGCAGCCATCGCCAAGAAGGAGATGGTGGAAGCCAACCTTCGGCTGGTGATCTCGATTGCCAAGAAATACACGAACCGCGGGTTGCAGTTCCTTGATCTGATCCAGGAAGGCAATATCGGGTTGATGAAGGCGGTCGACAAATTCGAGTACCGTCGGGGCTACAAGTTCTCAACCTATGCGACCTGGTGGATCCGCCAGGCGATTACCCGCTCGATCGCCGATCAGGCGCGCACCATCCGTATTCCGGTGCACATGATCGAGACGATCAACAAGATCGTCCGCACCAGCCGCCAGATGCTGCACGAAATCGGTCGCGAGCCGACGCCGGAAGAGCTGAGCGAAAAGCTGCAGATGCCGCTCGACAAGGTGCGCAAGGTCCTCAAGATCGCCAAGGAACCGATCTCGCTCGAAACCCCGATTGGCGACGAGGAAGACAGCAACCTGGGAGATTTCATCCAGGACGTGAACGCTATCCAGCCGATCGATGCGGCGATCCAGTCGAACCTGCGCGAGACCACGACCCGCGTGCTGGCGAGCCTGACCCCGCGCGAGGAACGCGTGCTGCGCATGCGCTTCGGCATCGGGATGAACACCGACCATACGCTCGAAGAAGTGGGTCAGCAGTTCTCGGTGACCCGCGAGCGTATTCGCCAGATCGAGGCCAAGGCGCTACGGAAATTGAAGCATCCGAGCCGGTCGAGGAAGCTGCGGAGCTTCCTAGATAACTAGGAGCAGATCGTGGCTGCTCCACTCAAGCTCACGGCGTTGCGTACGGCCATTCCGTTCAAGCTGGTGGTGACGTTTTCGGACGGCACGTTCGGCACCTTTAATGCGGCTCCGATGCTGGCTGAGCGGGGCGAGGGCACTGAGCCTTTGCGGGACCGGGCCTATTTCGCCAGGGTCGATCTGGTCAATGGCAAGCCGATCTGGCCGAACTATTTTGACATCTCTCCGCTTTGGTTGCAGGAGGAGATGGACAAAAACGGCGAGCTGGAGAGACCCCGGCCCGCGCGCAGGGCACGATTTTAGAGGAGGACCGCCATGTCTTTTTTCAAGAAACTCTTTGGCGGTGGAGCGGCCAGCAGCGAACCATCTGGCGATAAGGTAATGGGCGAAGAGAGCTACAAGGGCTTTGTCATCAAGGCCATCGAGATGAAGGCTGGCGCCGAACTACAGCTGGCCGGACTGATCGAGAAGGAAACCGGCGGCGAGCTCAAGAGCTACCGGTATATTCGCGCCGAACGCATGACGTCGCGCGATGACCTTGTGGCGCTGGCCTTGGCAAAGGGCCGGCAGATCATCGACGAGC
Organism: Devosia sp. CAU 1758; assembly: GCF_054482695.1. Lineage (NCBI taxonomy): Bacteria > Pseudomonadati > Pseudomonadota > Alphaproteobacteria > Hyphomicrobiales > Devosiaceae > Devosia > Devosia sp. CAU 1758. Next base: position 719,861 of record NZ_JBTLRJ010000001.1, read on the forward strand.
AGGGCGAGCAGATCTACCGCTAAGTCCCGTATTGAATTGCATTGCACTGACGACCGCGAGCTCTCCAGGCTCGCGGTTTCCTGTTTGAAAGGATGCCAGGAATGGCCAAGAAACCGACCGCCCGCACCGAATTCGTGATGTTCGACATAGTCTATGAGGATGGCTCGCAGCGATCGAACCGCAAGGTCGACGCCAATCTGCTTGGGGGCCTGGATGGCGACGAGCCAGCGCGGACCGCCATCATGGACCAGGACCGGGCCATCTCTGAAAAGTCGGGCGTACCGCCGCTGGAAATCAAGTCGATCAAGCGCAGCGGCAAGTAGTCAGGCCGACCGGCGCTGCGGTCGGCGGACCACGCGCAGCATGCCGCTGCTGCCACCGCCACAATAGAAGCGATCAGCGCCATTGGACTCCAGGCCCGACACACCGGCGCCGGCTGGCATTTCCAGGATTTCGAGGACTTCTGCGGTCTGCGCATCAATATGGCGGAGGTCGCTTCGGTCGTCCTCCCAAGTGCCGTGCCAGAGTTCGCCATCAACCCAGGTGACGCCGGTGACGAAGCGGGTGGCCTCGATGGTACGCTGCACAGCGCCGGTGCCGGGATCGACCTGGTATATGCGCCTGGCACGATATTCGCCCACCCATAGGGCGCCCTCGGCCCAGGCCAGGCCCGAGGCCCCATCACCGGGAGTCGGAATGCTCGCTACTATCGTACCGCTTTCTGGATCGATGCGATTGATGCGGTCCTCGGCGATCTGGAACAGATGGGTGCCGTCAAAGGCGGTGCCGGCATAGGCCGTGGCATCGATGGACCGCCGGGCGGCACCGGTTTCCGGGTCGACCGAATTAAGCTTTTCGCCCGATGCGAACCAGACATTGCTGCCGTCATAGGTGACGCCATGGATGTCGGAGACGCCGGGATAGGGTCCGTATTCCGTGATGATCTCAGCTGGAGCAGTTTTCATGACCGTCCTCCTGTTTGGTCTGGATGCGCCAAGTCTAACTGCCGGGCAGCGGCCCGGGGAGTAACAAGAGTGTCGGGAAGCCGGGAAGCGGCGGGGTAATCCAGCGCTGGGCAGGTCCCTTGCCAAAGGATTCGACCTTGCCGTCGGCGGCCAACTCCTCGAGATTGCGCTGCACTGTCCGAGTGCTGACATCGAGAACTGTTGCAAGGGCCGAGCTTGACCAGGCCTCGCCGTCTGCGAGCAGCGCCATAAGTGTCGGATGACGTTCTTCGACGGGCAGCGCCAGCACGGCGACCTCGATCCCCGGTGGTGGCACCAGCGCAAATCCCTGCCGGGTCGCCTCGACAGAGGCAATCGAGCCAAGCAATGCGCGCAGGCGGGCGATCTCGACGCGCAAGCGGGCGCGATGCGATTCATCGGTGAACCTGGCGCCAAAAGCCCGGGCGAGGAGCAATCCGCGCGTGGCCTCGTCGGGCCAGCATTCGGCCAGGGTGCGCAGCAGCGCAAACAGCACCGGGCGGCTGGCAAGCGACACAATGGTGCCGGCGCCGCGCACCGCGTTGCGGCAAGCATCGATGACAAGGAGGTGGTTTGCAGACAGCACCTCCTCGACACCATCCATGGACAGGCGGCGCTCGCCGTGGCGGGTGATAATCCGGGCCGATTGCGCAGCGAGAAGAGCGGATGCGGCATCGATTTCGGCCGTCAGGGCCGGCATTCGGACAGCTTCCGCCGCGTTGCGGGCCAGTGCGATAGCTTCGCGTGCCTCGCCAGGGCGCAGCCGGCGCATGGCAATGCCAGCCCATACCAGGGCGTGCGCCGCACTCAGGACGGGCGTGAGTGGCGTGCGGTCAATGGACTGCAGATGGTCTTCGGCCGCGTCGAACTGGCCCAGCAGGAGAAGCCGGCGCGCTTCGAGGTGGCGCGCATGGGCGGCATTGAGAAGGTCAGCCCGGCGTTCCAGCGTCTGTCGCGCATCTGAAAGTCTGTCCTGCGGCCAGGACAAGTCCCGCGAGACCAGGGCGATTTCGGCCTCGGCGACGACACATCGGGCCCAGGCGACGGGTTCTCTGGTACCGAAGGCGCGCGCGGCCTTTTTCAGCAGTATGCGGGCCCGTTCCAGATCGCCCAATTGGGCCATCGCAATGCCACGCAGGGCCAAGGCGGGCGGGTCATCCCTCAGCGCCACCCGCTTGAGCGCACCCAGGATATCGCCTCGGGCAAGGGCGTGGCCCGCAGCAGCGATCAGGGCGTCCATACAAATCCCGCCACATCTGTCACTCCCGCCATTATCTGTCCTGCCCCTAACGTGTCAGCGAACCGCAAGGAGCGGCCGGCAAATGACCGCAACACAAGGAGAGCAGCCATGCCCGATATTCTACATAAGGTTGGTATCAAGACGTCGAGCCCGCAAGAGGTCTATGTGGCCCTTACCACATTGGAAGGCTTTCAGGCTGGTGGACCAGCGATACACGGTTCGAAAATGCCAAAGGCAGGCAAATCCGCTTTACCTTCGGCGAAGCGGGTTTTTTCGTGATGGATGTTCTGGAGGAGGCTCCAGGCCGGCTTGTCCGCTGGCAGGTCGCCGATGGCCCGGAGGACTGGATCGGCACCACGATCACCTTCGAAATCTCCACGTCGGGTGACTACACCATCGTGATGTTCAAGCATGCCGGCTGGGCCGAGCCGAGCGAGGGCATGCACCATTGCAGCACCAAATGGGCTGTCTTCCTGATGAGTCTCAAATCCTTGCTGGAAACAGGCAAGGGTCAGGCGCATCCCCATGACCTGAAAATCGACAACTGGAACTGAGAGAACCACGGCCATGATCCCCGCCAGCTATCTGTTCAGGGACGCTCAGCTATCGCGGGCGAAGCACATCGCACCGGCCACGGCGTGATTCCGTGATCGGAGAGGCGCAAGTTCAGCCGATCGGACGGTCCATCTTCAGACATGACGCACCCTCCGGATGGCACCATTCAAGCAGAAGTCCTGAACGGCGTCATCTGGATTTCAGCGGGGGAAAGGCGGGAGCAACGGCCGCGCGGGATATCGCGCGGCTGCCGGAGTCAGACGTTGCTCTTGTTAGGGGTATGGCCCAGGGCGACACTGGCGCAGGGGCCGGTTGCGGCGCTTTCTCACCGGCCTGGCGATGGATTTCGGCCACCAGAGCCGGGTCGAGCCTGAGCTTGCCGGCCAGGGCTTCGAGATAGGCCTGCTCGGCCGCGGTGTCGGCGCTAATGGCGACCAAGGAGGCGGCGTAAATCTCGGCCGCATGCTCAGGGGTATCGGCGCGGGCAACGACGGTATTGATGTCGAGCGGGGTGGAGAGTTCATCGAAGACCCAGGCCTTTTCCTCGGCGGAGAGAGGCATGGTCTTGAGGCGCTCGAAAATTGCCTCCTTCTCTTCGGCGTCGATGCGGCCATCGGCCTTAGCTGCGGAGATCATGGCGCGCACAAGCGACTTGCCCAATTCCTCCTGAGCGGCGGTGTCGGCAGGGGCGGGAATGAAGGCATCCTCGCGCGGTGCGGGTCCTGAGCCGGCCTGGTTCTGCTGATGGTTTTGCCACGCCTTGTAGGCAAGGCCACCGACAGCGGCCAAAGCGCCCATCGTAACGGCATTGCCCAGAAGCTTTCCGGGTTTGCCACCCGAGAGCAGCATGCCGGCCGCCAGCCCTGCGGCACCAGTCATGGCTGTCTTCTGGACGTTCTGGTCGGTTTGCAGGGTTTTCAGAATCTGGTCGATATTGAACATGTCGGCTCCCGCTGTTTTGAGAAAGATGGGGATGGCGGCAACGCTTCGCAACCGGCGTGAACAGCATGCAGTGACGCAGGCGAGAACGAGGGCACACAACAAAAGACCCCGGCCTGAGCCGGGGTCTCGTGTGCCTTGGAGGGAGGGGCCAAGGCGGGGGACGGACTGATCTTAGGCGCCCGGAGCAGCCGGTTCGGCAGCAGGGGCAATTTCAGTTTCAGTGCCAGCGGGGGCCTCAGCGCCTGGGGTGGCGTCGACGGCCGGAGCCTCAGTCATTGGGGCGGCTTCAGCGGCCGGGGCTTCGATGGCCGGAGCGGGCGCCGTTTCAACGGCAGGGGCTTCGGTCATGGGGGCCGGGGCGAGAGCCGGATCGGTCATCGGAGTTTCAACGGCGGGGGCGCCGTTCACGTCGACCGTGGTCGAGGGGCCGGAATTGGCCGAGAACACCAAGTAACCAATGGCCAGCAGGGCCAGGGCAACGATGATACCGACGAACCAGCCGGTGCCGTTGCTCTCACGAGTGTAGACGGTACGGTTGCCGTCACGGGTATAGACAGTATCGCGTTCGGGGGTAGCCATCATTTGCTCCTATGTTTCAACGCTGGCAAATAAACGCGGCTGTCAGGGCGTGGTTCCCGGAGTTGTGAACCCATCGGAGATGGCGCAATTTTTCGATTTATCTTCTTCTGATTCAATGACTTAGTCGATGGGCGATGATCCACTTCGCCGCGATTCATTGTGGCTTTTTCAAGAATTCGTTATCGGACTGCGTTCGCTTTGGAGACTGGCGGACACGAAAAGGCCGGGCACAGGGCCCGGCCTCTCATATTTGTACGTCTGCCAGCTTCGCTGGAGCGTGGAGACAAGCTCGATTATCGCGCCGCCACCGTGATCAGCGGCGTGATGCGGCGGATGGTGACGCGACGGTTTTCGCGCTCCGCTGCCTCGGTGCGGATCTTGAGGTAGCGCTCGCCATAACCCTGGGTGGCCAGGTTTTCCGGCGGCACCCCATAGAAGTCGGTCAGCACGCGGGCAATGGTCGCCGCACGCAGATCGGACAGGCGCAGGTTTGATATATCCGAACCGATCGCGTCGGTGTGGCCTTCGATGAGGAAGGTTTCGTTCGGGTTTCTCTCAAGCAATGCCAGCATTGCGTTGGCAACGCCGGAGAGCGACTGAACCTGATCGCGACCGATGGTGGCCTCGCCGGTATCGAAGGTGAGATTGCCCACTTCGAGACGACGCACACTGTCACGCAGACGGGCCGAACGCTTCACCTCATCGATGGAGTAGAGGCGAGCAACCTGCTCCACCGGTGGCTGGCTGAAGAAGACTTCAAGTTCTTCCTCGTCGGCATAGCGGGCATCCAGCACATATTCGCGCACCGGAATGTTGAGACGCAGCGGCGGCAGATCGGCAGCCGGATCACGCCATTCAACGAGATCGTCGTAGTAACGGTCGTCAAAATAGGCCAGCACATATTCGCGGCCATCAGGCGTGATGCGCGAGCGGCGCAGGATGTCGCCATTGCGATTGCGCACGGTGATGATCTGGGTGCCGTCAGGACGGGTGATCACCTCACGCACACGGTCATTGCTGAGGCGCTCGTAGTAGATCTCGTCTTCCTGAGGATCATAGAAGCGGTCGGTGTCCTGACCGATCGAATTGACAATCAGCTGTGTGCCAAACTGCAAGACAATCTGAGCGAAAGCGTCGCCGCCTCCGGTCCGAACTTCCGGCGCTTCAACCACGGTAACCGGTGTCTGCTGGGAACCGGTCGTGACGGTATTGTTGTCGCCGGTGACATTGGTTGTGATGTTGGTCACGTAGTTATTGATGACCGTCTGATTGACGGTCGTGTCACCTTCTGCGGTCACTTCCTCACCTTCTTCCGCTGTCACAGCGGCAAGCGGCTGGGCGGAAAGCGTGCGGGTGACCTCAGACTGAGCTTCTTCATCGCTCGCTGGGGCCGGGGCAGCAGGTTCGGCCTGAACCTCGGCTTCGGCTTCGGCCTCGGCCTCGGCGTCGGCGTCGGCGTCGACGGTGGCTTCGCCCTCAGCCGGTTGAGCCGGTTCCTCCGTAGCGGAATCCTCGTCCTTGGCGCTGTCGAGTACCGGGGCAATCTGCTCCTGGGTTACGCCTTCAGGCATATCTTCGATCACTTCGGCAGGCTGGCCATCCGAGGTGGTTTCCTCTGCAGGTGCAGGCTGTTCATCTTCAGTGGCCGGGGACGCCGGCTGTTCTTCGGCCGGCGTGCCCTCGGGCAGCGGCGAGAGGGTCAGGCCAAACTCGGCGACGCAGGCATTGATGTCGTCGTAGCCGATGGTCGAGCAAATGGCGGTGATCTCAGCGAGGGCAGCGTCAATACGGGCCTGAGCCTCTGCATCGCCAGCTGCCAGATCAGCCACGGCGGCGTTATGGGCGTCGACCTGCGCAGCGAGCTGTGCGTCGATACCAGCCTGGTCTTCTGCGGCGGGATCTTCGGCGGGTTGTTCTTCAGCCGGGGCGCTTTCCTCGGCGACGGGTTCCTGAACGGCAGGTTCCTCGGCCGTGGCAGGGGCTTCGACCGCAGGCTCCTCGGAAACGGGCTCCTCCTGTACAGGCTCTTCAGCCACTGGTTCCTCGGGAACCGGTTCTTCGGCCGTCGGCTCTTCCGCAGCAGGCTCTTCAGCAACAGGCGCAGCCGGCGCTTCTTGAATAGCGGGGTCTTCGGCGGGGGCGGCTTCTTCCACCACGGGCTCTTCCACTACCGGCTCCTCGGCAGGAGCCTCTTCCTCGACCACCGGTTCTTCGGCGGCGGGTGCAGCGGCGGCCGCTTCAATAGCGGCAATACATTCGTCGAGGCTGGCATAGCCGCCGACAATGCAGAGTTCCGTGAGGTTCGTCTGCGCGGATTCCAGAGCTTCAGCATCTCCTGATGCCTGAGCATCGAGATAGGCCTGGTAGGCTGATCGCAGTTCCGCGTCCTGGGCGTGGGCCGAGAGCGGTGCAAAGGCCAGAAGGCCGATGCTGGTTCCGGTAAGGAGCCAGTTCTTGAGGCGCATTGTTCGTATCCTTTGTGTATGAACACTAGCTGCCGAGCATCGTGGCCTGTTCCTGAACGTCATATGAACGTTGTGGACAGGCCAGGGATACCTACGACAGTCCCCGCAAGGCCAAGAACGCGGGGCTTGAGCGATGGGTTCCGCAGTGGATTTTATCGAGAGCAGGACGCGGCCATTGCGGCGCGAATGGGGCAGAATAGACCGATGGCTCCAAGCGTGGCTTTCCGCGGGGCGCGTTGACATGCTAGGCCGGATGCCATGCGACAGGCTATCGACAACATCCTCATCAAAACGCAGGGGCAGGGTCTCTATGAGGTGACTCGGGGCCTACAGTCTTTCGTCACCAATTCGGGCATCGAGACCGGCCTTCTCACAGCTTATGTGCGGCACACGTCCTGTTCCCTGCTGATCCAGGAGAATGCCGACCCAGACGTGCAGACAGACCTGATGGGGTTCTTCCGTCGCCTGGTACCCGAGGGCATGGACTGGCTGGTGCATACCACCGAAGGCCCGGATGACATGCCAGCCCATATCAGGGCGGCGCTGACGCAAGTCTCCGTCGGCATCCCGGTGACCGGCGGACGGCCGGCTCTGGGGAACTGGCAGGGGCTTTATCTTTTCGAGCATCGCAGGCGTCCGCACCGGCGCGAACTGGTGCTGCACATCATCGGGGAATGAACATGGATTGGGGAAGCCTCGCCGGCTACTGGCCGTTTGTACTGGGTCTGATGGCCACGGGCGTAGTTTCGGGCATCGCGGCGGGTTTGCTGGGCATCGGCGGTGGTGCGGTGATCGTGCCGGCGCTCTCCAATGCGCTGCTGCTGATGGGCTATGACGCCGAGGTGGTGCAGCATGTGGCGGTGGGGACGTCGCTGGCCATCATCATCCCCACCGGTATCATGAGCGCGCGCGCTCACCACAAGCGCGGGGCGCTGGACCTGGATGCGCTCAAGCTCTGGACACCATTCATTGTCGTCGGCACCTTTATCGGCGGGCTGATGGCCGGTCTTTATTCGGGCGATGTGCTGCGCATCGTCTTTGCAATCATGGCCTTTGTCATCGCCGCCAATATCATCTTCGCCTTCCAGACAAGGCTCATGGGACATCTGAGGGGGTCTAGCCTGACACATCGGATATCGGCCCTCGTGGTGGGCTATATCTCCTCGCTGATGGGCATCGGCGGCGGTTCGTTGACCGTGCCGACGCTGGTGGCCTTCGGCGAGACCATGCACAAAGCCGTTGGCACTTCAGCAGCGATCGGGGTGGCCATTGCCGTGTCCGGCACCGCGGGGTTCCTGATTTCGGGCTGGAGTGTCGATGGGCTGCCGCCGCTCAGCTTGGGCTATATCAATCTTCTGGCGCTGGCACTGGTGGGCGTGCTCGCCGCCATCTGCGCCCCATGGGGCGCGGCGTTGGCACATCGCATGGGCCAGAAGACGCTCAAATATGTGTTCGCCGCATTTCTGGTCGCGGTCGGGCTGAATATGCTGTGGAAGGTGGTACTGGGCTAAGGGCAGTCGCGCTGCCGCGCGACCACAGGTCTTGTATCCTCCCCTCCGCCATACAACAGGTCATGCCGAGATTCCATTGTCGCCATCGAGCATGCCATTCGAGCGTAGCTCTCATGGCCCCCAAACCACAGATCGCTCCACCGGAGCGATTTTGCGGCGCAGCCGCCGGTTTGGGGTTGGTGGGGACGGGTGACTACGGTATTCCGTCCGCCCCCACCGCCCAAGCCCCCTCGCAAGAGGGGATCGGGAACTCACGGGCAGGTCGATCGCTCGACCCGCCCCTGAAAACTTACAACGCGCGATTGGCCGTTCAGGTTTGGCCAAAACATGGCGAAGGCGGATTTGTGCACCGATTAGTTGGCGCCGTTGTTCAAATCCCACGACACGTTGACGGTGACGGCAAAGCTCATCTCGCCTGACTCGACCGGCACATCGGCTGCGGCCGACATCTCGGCACGGGCGTACATGGGGTAGGGCTGGGGTGAATCAAAGCTCTGTTGCTCGGAAATCGACTGCAGATCGCCCAGTGTTGCCTCGGCGACACCGGCATAGAGCTCGGCCTTGTCGCGGGCATTGGCGAAGGCGGCCTTGCGGGCCTCATCGAGCAGTTCGGACGGATCGGCGACCGAGAAGCTGACGCCGTTGACCGTATTGGCGCCCACAGTGACGGACTGGTCGAGAATGGCGCCGAGGTCTTCAAGGTCACGCACCACCACAGTCACTGAATTGGACACCTGGTAGCCATTTATGCGTGGGGGCAGCGAATAGCCATTGGCATCGCGCTCGTCTGAATAGACGTAGTTGGGGTTGACCGAAAAGCCCGAGGTCTGAATGTCGCGCGCTTCGATGCCGGCTTGCTTGAGGGTGGCGATCAGTTCGCTCATGGCGGCAGTATTGGCGTCGAGCGCTTCGCGCGCAGTGGCGCCCTGGCTGGTGACGCCGGAATTGATGGTGGCCATGTCCGGGGCCGCGCGCACTTCGCCGCGCCCCTCTATGGCAATGGTTCCGGCATGTGCGGGCAGGGCGGTGGCGAGCAGGGCAAAGGGAATGAGGAAGCTGAGGGGCCGCATTGAAAACTCCTTGAGTCGAATTCGGGGCATAGATGTCCCGAGGCAATGCGTCAGTATTGCGGCGCAGATGAACCGGGGTTGAACGGCTTGGTGCGAATATACGGCTCGGCAAAAAGTATGATTTAAGCGGTTCTTCGCTTGCACAAGGCGGACGCGGTGGGCTAGTCACTTGGCTGACATGTCAGGGGACAGATGATGAGCGTGAACGACATTCCCAGTGGTGTCTTGGTTGGACGGGCACGGATTGCCGATTTCGACCACCCCCGGATCGTCACAGTACGCGACGGACAACTCGTCGATATTACCGCGCGCGGTATGGCAACAGTCCGTGACATTGCGGAGAGCGGCCGCGCCGCCGAGCATGTGCGGACTGCAGCCGGTCGGGCAGTGGGCGAAATTGGCGCCGTGATGGCCAATGCTATTGCCGGGGCGGATGACCTGCCGCAATTGCTGTGTCCTATCGATCTCCAGGCTATCAAGGCGTCGGGCGTGACCTTTGTGGTGTCGCTGCTCGAGCGGGTGATCGAAGAACAGGCGCGGGGCGACAATTCACGCGCTGAGGCGCTGCGCGGCGAAATTCTCGATCTCATCGGCACCGATCTCAGCCAGTTGGTGCCAGGGTCGGACGCGGCCATGAAGGTCAAGGCGGCGCTGATCGAAAAGGGCGTGTGGAGCCAGTATCTGGAAGTCGGCATCGGCCCGGATGCGGAAATTTTCACCAAGGGCCAGCCGATGAGTGCGGTTGGGCATGGCGCTGAAGTCGGCCTGCACCCGGTTTCGAGCTGGAACAATCCCGAGCCGGAAGTGGCACTCCTCGTGACCAGCAAGGGCGAAATCATCGGCGCGACGCTGGGCAATGACGTCAACCTGCGCGACGTGGAGGGCCGCTCGGCGCTGCTGCTGGGCAAGGCCAAGGACAACAATGCCTCGGCTTCTTTGGGGCCGTTTGTGCGGCTATTCGACGATGAATTCACACTCGACACCGTCAAGCAGGCCGAAATCGCGTTGCGCGTGGAAGGAACCGACGGCTTCGTGCTCGAGGGCCAGTCCAACATGGCGCAGATTTCGCGCACGCCGGAATCGCTGGTGGCGACCACGGTGGGCGAGCATCATCAATATCCCGACGGGCTGGTGCTTTACCTGGGTACCATGTTCGCCCCAGTGAAGGATCGCGACGGGCAGGGTAAGGGTTTTACCCACAAGCTGGGCGATGTCGTCTCCATTTCGACACCGAGCCTGGGTACACTTTCGAACCGGGTGAATCTATCTACCAAATGTCCGCCCTGGACTTATGGCACCAGCCATCTCTTGCGCGATCTAGCACGCGCCAACCTTCTCTGACTTCCCGCGCTGCCAACTCCTCCTGGCTGTCGCCCCCTTCTGAAAGGCCTTTTCCATGACCGAACTGCACAAGAACCTGATCGACGGCGAATGGGTCGGCTCGGACGGCGTCGAGAACATCAACCCGTCCAATATCAAGGAAGTGGTGGGCGTTTATGCCCGCGCCACGGCCGAGGAAACCAAGCAGGCCATCGCCGCAGCCAAGGCGGCATTCCCAGCCTGGTCGCGCTCGGGCATCCTTGAGCGCCACGCCATCCTGCGCAAGACCTCGGACGAAATCCTGGCGCGCAAGGCTGAACTGGGCGAATTGCTGAGCCGCGAAGAGGGCAAGACCCTGCCCGAAGGCATTGGCGAGGTGACCCGCGCCGCACAAATCTTTGACTTTTTCGCCGGTGAAGTGCTGCGCCTGTCGGGCGAAGTTCTGCCTTCGGTGCGGCCGGGCGTCGGCGTCGAAATCACCCGCGAGCCGGTAGGCGTCGTCGGCATCATCACGCCGTGGAATTTCCCCATCGCCATTCCCGCATGGAAAATTGCTCCGGCGCTGGCCTATGGCAATACGGTGGTGATCAAGCCGGCAGACCTGGTGCCGGGCTCGACCTGGGCCATTGTGGATATCCTGGTGCGCGCGGGCCTGCCCAAGGGCGTGCTGAACCTGGTGATGGGCAAGGGTTCGGTGGTCGGCCAGACCATGCTCGACAGCAAGGATGTCAGCGCCATCAGCTTCACCGGTTCGGTGGGCACGGGCAAGCGCGTGGCGACGGCCTCTCTGGAACATGGGCGTAAGTTCCAGCTCGAAATGGGCGGCAAGAACCCCACCATCGTGCTGGACGATGCCGATCTCAAGGTGGCGGTGGAGTCCGTGGCGCAGTCGGCCTTCTTCTCGACCGGCCAGCGCTGCACGGCGTCGAGCCGCGTCATTGTCACCGAAGGCATTCACGACAAGTTCGTGGCCGCGCTTGCCGAGCGGGCCACCGGTCTGCGGGTTGGCCATGCGCTGGACAAGGACACGGACATTGGCCCGGTGGTCGATCCGAGCCAGCTCAAGCAGGACACCGACTATATCGAAATCGGCAGGGGCGAGGGCGCCAAGCTGGCGGCCGGTGGCGGACGCGTCAGCAAGGACACGGAGGGCTATTTCCTGCAGCCGACGCTGTTCACCGAGGCGACCAATTCCATGCGCATTGCCCGCGAGGAAATTTTCGGGCCAGTGGCAGCGGTCATCAAGGTGAAGGACTATGAAGAAGCGCTGGCCACGGCCAATGACACCGAGTTCGGCCTTTCCGCCGGCATCGTCACGACATCGCTAAAATACGCGACGCACTTCAAGCGTAATGCCGAGGCCGGCATGGTGATGGTCAATGTGCCGACGGCAGGTGTCGACTTCCACGTGCCGTTCGGCGGGCGCAAGGGATCGAGCTATGGCCCGCGTGAGCAGGGCAAATACGCCGCCGAGTTCTTCACCATCGTCAAGACGGCCTATACTGCTGCCGGCTGATCATTGCGGGGACAAGAATTCAAGACGGGGCCTTTGGGCCCCGTTTTTGATTGCGAGCGCTTCATCGCGCGCGCTGCGTCAGCGCGACTCCGCCCAGGATCAGCGCGACACCGGCGGCACTGGCCCAGAAGGTCATCGGTGCACCCCGGACCAGATCGAAGATCACGCCCGAAACCATCTGACCGCCGATGACCAGCAGGGCCGAATTAGCGGCGCCGATGCGCGGGATGAGCCAGGAGCCGGCAGTAACGAAGATCACGCCGATGGGGCCGCCGAAATAGACCCACCAGGGCGCGCCGGCGGCGCCGGGCAAGATGAGATTGCCCAAGACCAGTCCGAGGATCGTCAGGAAGACGAAGCCAACGATGTGGTTGAAGAACGAGGCGATAAGCGGGGTGGTCGAGAGCGCAAGCCGGCCATTGAGCTGGCGGCTGACGCCCACGAGCAGCCCGGCCATGATGGCGTAAGCGATATAGAGGGTCATGGCTCAGCTTCCCATGCCGACGAGAATGATGAGTAGGCTGCCAGCAGTGATCAAGAGGGCGGCGGCGGCGTCGCGCCGGGTAAGGCGACGCTTGGGAAGGCCGAAGAACCCCCATTGATCGGCGGCAAGTCCGAAGGCGACCTGGCCGGCAAGGCCAAGAGCGAGGGTGCCAGCGAGGGCAAGGGGGGTGTTGACCGCTGTGGACGTCAGCATGACCGTGGCGGCGCCGGAGATGCCGCCGAAATAGGCCCAGAGTGGCGCCTTCTTGGCAATGGCTGTGACGGCCGGTTTGTCGCGGAACCAGAGCAGAGCCAGGACGATGATCGCCGCGACCGTGCCGGTGCCATGGGCCAACCATGACGAGAACAGTGCGCCGCCGTGACGGCCGGCCTCAGCGTTGAAGAAGACCGCGAAGGTGAGGAGGCCACCCGAAGCAAAGGCGGCGAGGAGATGCAGCGGATTGGTGCGCTGCGCAATGGGCGAGGTCATTGAAAAGTCCGACTCAGGAAATGCGGGAACAGCTTATCCCACTCATGTACTCCGGCGGAGCAGGTGAGTGGGAATGCACGGCGTTATGGAAGCCGATCAGGGAAGTGTTGCGGCATGCCGTCCGGATGATAGAAGCCGGTGATGTGTTCCACAGTCCACCGCAGGCACTGTCCGGCCCAATCGACGGCAGGCTGCACGCCCTGCCTTTGTGCCCAATGGAGCCGCCCGGCCTGACGCGTGGGGAGGCAGGCGGCGACGAGGGAGACCGTGCAGGCGGGGTGGTCATATGCAGCAACGAACAGGGTCATGCGGCGGCGCTGTTCTGCGGGGGCCCATCGTGGCTCGCCCAAGTCGAGCCATGTCCACACGCTATAGGTCAGATCCCAGAGGCGGGTGCCGGGGGCAGCGGTGTCGAAATCGATCATGGCGGCGGGCAGGCCATCGGTGAAGACGGAATTGGCCGGGGTCCAGTCGTTGTGGCAGAGGATTTCGGCGCCGGCCGCGACCACCGGGAGAAAATCGAGGGTGGCATCGTGGTAGCGGCGCAGCAGTCGCGCCCCGGCCGCCAGTTGATCGTCGGTGAAATGGTCTTCGCCAACCGGGACGTGGCCGGGCAGGAAGGTCAGGATTTCGCGGCCCCGCTCATCGTGTCCAAGGAACTGCGGGGCGGCAGCGAAGCCCTTTTCGGCCAGATGGCCGAAGAGGGCGTGTTGCAGATTCAGGTCGCGCGCCGTAGCGCGGCGGACGGTGTCGCCGATGCGGACGACGTTGTTGACCTGACCACCCTGCAACGGGATTTCGTTTTCTGGCATCATCGGCTCCCTCGGCGCTACAATAGTGCAGGACGAGGGCCGGGCAAGGTCAAGCGTTCGCGGAAAACCTCTCGTCGAAGGCATAGCCGGCGCCCCTGACCGTGCGGATCGGGTCGGATTCCTTGCCGCGGTTGATGGCCCGGCGTAGGCGGCCGATGTGGACGTCGACGGTGCGTTCGTCGACATAGACGTCATTGCCCCAGACGCCGTCGAGGAGCTGTTCGCGCGAATAGACGCGGCCGGGATGGCGCATGAGATATTCGAGCAGGCGATATTCGGTGGGCCCGAGATGGACGTCGCGATTGGCGCGGCGGACGCGGTGGGTGGTGCGATCGAGTTCAAGGTCGCCGACCTTGAGAGCCGTGGTCACCAGGTTGGGATTGGCGCGGCGCAGCAGGGCGTGGATGCGGGCGACCAGTTCGGGGACCGAGAAGGGTTTTACAACGTAGTCGTCGGCGCCGGTGGACAGGCCGCGCACGCGCTCTTCTTCTTCGCCGCGGGCGGTGAGCATGATGATGGGGATGCGGGCGGTTTCGTCGCGGGCGCGCAGGCGCCGGCAGAGTTCGATGCCAGAAATCTCGGGCAGCATCCAATCGAGCAGGATGAGGTCGGGCAGCTTTTCGGCAATGGCCTGCTGGGCCTCGTCGCCACTTTCGGCGGTGACCACCCGAAAACCCTCGGCTTCGAGGTTATAGCGCAGCAGGATGGCGATATCGCCTTCATCTTCGACAACGAGAATCGTCGCGGGCATGGATGTGCTCCGTCGGTCGGCGCCTGCGGCAGGGGCCGAGAGTTCAATTTTTGGCTCCACTGGAGCCTTTCATCTGCTGCGCAGACCGGTGGCTAAGCCTTGATCTGCTGGCGCTGCAGTTCCTGGACGTCGCTGGTCAGTTGCTTGCCGGTAGCGAGATAATAGGCGCGTTCGGCGATATTGGTGGCGTGGTCGCCGACGCGTTCCAGGCTCTTGGCGCAGAACAGCAGGTGAGTGCAGGTGGTGATATTGCGCGGGTCTTCGAGCATGTAGGTGAGGAGTTCGCGGAAGAGCGAGGTGTACATGGCGTCCACCTCGTCGTCGCGATTACACACATCGACAGAGGCGGCGGCCTCGCGATTGCCATAGGCGTCGAGCGCGTCCTTGACCTGCCTCAGCACCAGGGCGGTCATGTTCTTGACGCCATTGTAGAATGTGGGCTGCAGGCTGAGGCCTTCGAGCTTCAGCGACCGGCGGGCCAGTTGTTTGGCCATGTCGCCAACGCGTTCGAGATCGGAGGCCACATGGATGGCGGTGATGATGGCGCGCAGGTCACTGGCCATGGGCTGGCGGCGGGCGATCATGGAGACGGCCATTTCATCGATATTGCGCTGCATGTCGTCGATGCGCTGATCGGCAATGATGGTGAGGTCGGCCAGTTCGCGGTCGAGCTTCAGAAGGGCGCGGGTGCCGTTTTCGACGGCCAGTTCGACCTGGCCGCCCATTTCGGCAATGGCCTGGGCGAGGGCGAGCAGTTCCTCGTTATAGGAGGTGACGATGTGGTCGGTGCCGGTATTTGGCATGATGCTTGTCCTTCTGGCGCCGCGATCAGCCGATGCGGCCCATGATGTAGTCCTGGGTCTGCTTGTTCACCGGATTGGTGAAGATGTCCTCGGTGTCGCCCTGCTCGATCAGATTGCCCAGGTGGAAGAAGGCGGTTTTCTGCGACACGCGGGCGGCCTGCTGCATGGAGTGAGTGACGATGACAATGGTGTAGTTCTCGCGCAACTCATCGATCAGTTCTTCGATAATGGCGGTGGCGATGGGGTCAAGGGCGGAGCAGGGCTCGTCCATCAGGATCACTTCGGGGCCGACGGCAATGGCGCGGGCAATGCAGAGCCGCTGCTGCTGGCCGCCGGAAAGTCCGGTGCCGGGCTCGGCCAGGCGATCCTTGACCTCCTCGAACAGGCCCGCCTTGCGCAGCGAGGAGATGACGATCTCGTCCAGATCGGCCTTGTTGCGGGCGAGACCATGGATGCGCGGACCATAGGCGACATTGTCGTAGATGGACTTGGGGAATGGATTGGGCTTCTGGAACACCATGCCGACGCGGGCGCGCAGCTCGACCACATCCAGATCGGGCGAATAGACATCCTCGCCATCGAGCAGGATTTTGCCGCCGACGCGGGCACCTTCGATGGTGTCGTTCATGCGGTTGATGCAGCGCAGGAAGGTCGACTTGCCGCAGCCCGAGGGACCGATAAAGGCGGTGACCGTGCGATCGGGAATGTCGAGCGAGATACCATGCAGGGCCTGTTTGGCGCCGTAATGCACGGTAACGTCGCGGGCGGAAAGCCGGGTCTGGCGTTCGAGGACGGCTTCGGGGTTCATGATGTGGTCCACAGTGTGATGGCTCTTCTTAACCTTGCCGGCGAGCATATCCATTTTGGCGCTTTCCTGAGAGGTGAATGTTCCGGTTCCGGTCATTTTACCACCGCCGTTCGAGGCGTTGGCGCAGGAAGATGGCGATGGCGTTCATCACCAGGAGGAAGCCGAGCAGGACGAGAATGCCGGCCGAGGTGCGCGAGACAAAGCCGCGCTCGGGGCTGTCGGCCCAGATGTAAATCTGGGTCGGCAGGGCAGTGGAGGCCTCCATGATGCCCCCTGGAGGGCTGGTGATGAAAGCGTTCATGCCGATAAGGAGGAGCGGCGCTGTTTCCCCCAGGGCCTGGGCCAAGCCGATAATGGTGCCGGTAAGAATGCCGGGCAGGGAGAGCGGCAGGACGTGATGCCAGATGACCTGCTGCGGCGAGGCACCCATGCCGTAACCTGCCTCGCGGATGGAGGGGGGCACGGCCTTGAGGGCGTTGCGGGTGACGATAATGATCGTCGGCAGGGTCATCAGCGCCAGCACCATGCCGCCAACCAGCGGCGCGGAACGGGGCAGGCCGAAAATCTGCAGGAACACGGCGAGGCCGAGGAGGCCGAAGACGATGGAGGGGACGGCTGCGAGGTTGTTGATATTGACCTCGATGATGTCGGTCCAGCGGTTCCTTGGTGCGAATTCCTCGAGATAGACTGCGGCGCCGATGCCGACCGGGAAGCTGATCAGGAGGCAGACCAACAGCGCGTAGAAAGAGCCGGTAATGGCGCCCGATAGGCCGGCGATTTCCGGGAAGCGGCTGTCGGCGTTGAAGAACAGCCCCCAGTTGAACGGGGTCGACACGCGATCCTGCTCGACCAGCGTATCGAACCACACGATCTGCTGGTTGTCGACGCGCCGGTTTTCCTCGGGCGTGTCGCGGCTAATATTGCCCTTGTTGAGCTGGTCGAAAATGTCAGCAGCCGGAACGTCCAGGGTTAGTGTGCCCCCGATGACGGAGGGATTGGCGACCACGGCGTTGCGCACGAAGAACTGGGTATTGCTGGTCAGGATCTGCGCGATCTGACGTGTCTGGGCCGGGTTATCAGCAGGCAGCAATGCTGCCATGGCGTCACTGACCACGGCCCGGTAATTGCCGGCCGCCGGGTCCGATGCGTCGACATTCTCGGCCGAGATGGGGAAGTCCACGCGAATGTGGGTCTGAACGAAGGCCGAATAGCCGCCCAGGATCAGCGTGAAGAGCAGGATGCCCAGCAGGCCGATGGCCGAGCTGATCGCGGCGATGCCGTAAAGGCGCAGGCGCAGATCGGCCGCATGGCGGCGGGCACGCATCTTCTGATGCTGGGCCCTTGTGCCCTGAACCGGGGGCATGGTGGTGGCTTCGGTCATTTGGCGGGCCTCAATCGTATTGTTCGCGATATTTGCGGACGATGGTCAGGGCAATGACATTGAGCGCCAGGGTGACCAGGAAGAGCATCAGACCCAGCGCGAAAGCTGCCAGGGTCTTGGGATTGTCGAAAGCGGTGTCGCCGATCAGCAGGGTCACGATCTGCACCGTGACGGTGGTGACGGAGTCGAGCGGATTGATGTTGAGCGTGGCGATGAGCCCGGCCGCCATGACCACGATCATGGTCTCGCCAATGGCGCGGGAGAGTGCCAGCAGCAAGCCGCCCATAATGCCCGGCAATGCCGCAGGCAAGAGCACCTTGGTCATGGTCTCGGCGCGGGTGGCGCCCATGGCCAGCGAGCCGTCTCGCATAGTACGGGGTACGGCACGGATGGCGTCGTCGGACAGCGAGGAGATGAAGGGGATGATCATGATGCCCATGACCGCGCCAGCGGCGAGGGCCGAGTTGGGCGAGGTGGCGATACCGAGAAGACTGCCCGCGTTGCGGATTGCCGGGGCGACGGTCAGAACAGCAAAGAATCCGTAGACCACGGTGGGCACGCCGGCCAGGATTTCCATGATCGGCTTGACGATGTTGCGCACCCGGTCCGACGCATATTCTGTCAGGTAGATCGCCGTGAAGATGCCGATGGGCGTGGCCACGACCATGGCGATGGTGGCGATGACGATGGTGCCAAGAAAGACTGGAACTGCGCCGAAGGCGCCATTGCCGGCGACCTGGTCTTCGCGAATGGCGATCTGAGGTTCCCAGCGCAGTCCGAAGAGGAATTCGTGGAGCGGCACCAGCTTGAAGAACTCGAAGCTCTCATAGAGCAGCGAGGCGATGATGCCGATCGTGGTCAGGATCGCTGCGATGGAGCAGGCGATCATGATGCCGCTTGTGAAGCGTTCGACGCCGTTGCGGGCACGAAAGCGTGGAGCGAGACGGGAATAGGCAAAGAACATCGTCAACAGCATGGCGGCGATGACGACCACGGCCATCAGCCAAGAGGCGATCTGTTGCCAGCGCGCCAGTGTTTCGGCGGCGGCGGTGACTTCCGGAGACGGCTCGCCAAAAAGACGGTCAGCGGCGACGTTCTTGATTTCGGAGAGCAGCAGGCTCTTTTCGGCGGCCGTCGCGGTTTCGGTCAATGCCTGCGGCAGGGTGGTGAGCAGCAGATTGTCGATGACCGACCCCTGGGCCATGAGCCAGAGCAACAGCAGCACAAGAGCGGGAACGCCCACCCAGACGGCGACGAAGGCGCCGTGATAGCCGGGAAGCGAGTGGGTCGCTGCGCCGTTGGACGCCACGAACCGCAGGCCGGCGGAGCGGCCGACAAAAAAGGCTGCGAGCGAGAAGACCAGAATTGCCAGGAACAGGTATCCGACCACGACTGGGCCTCCAGCTTGAAACGAGAGAAAGGAAGCCGGGGCGAACCCCGGCTTCCATTGGGCCTACTGGTAGCGGGAGAAGTGCGCACCCGAAGAGACGGCTTCGCGGGTCGCGTCGCGGTCAGCAGCCGGGAGCGGGATCAGGCCGCGCTCGGAGAGGTAGCCACCTTCACCGAAGGATTCCTCGGAGACGTATTCGGTGACGAATTCGTCGAGACCGGGGATCACGCCCTTGTGGGCGTTCTTGATGTAGAAGAACAGCGGACGCGACACGCCATAGGAACCATCGGCGATGGTCTCGGGGGCGGGCAGCACGCCATCAACGGCAACAGCCTTAAGGGTGTCGCTGTTTTCATAGAGGAACGAATAGCCGAAGATGCCCAGGGCGTTCGGATCGGCGTTCAGACGCTGCACGATCAGGTTGTCGTTTTCACCGGCTTCGATGAAAGGACCGTCCTGACGCATGCGCTCGCAGACCTCATCCTTGGCATCGCCTTCGAGAGCATCGATCGCGGGGAAGGCTTCGCAGCCTTCATGCATGACCAGCTCGACGAACGCGTCGCGCGTGCCGGAGGTCGGCGGGGGACCAAACACGGTGATGGCGGTGTCGGGCAGCGAAGCGTCGATGTCCGACCAGTTCATGTAGGGGTTGTCGACGATCTCCCCGTCAACTTCGACCTGAGCGGCCAGGGCCTGGAAGATCTGGGCCTTGGTGAGGGCAAGCTCGGGGCCCTGGTTGGAATGAGCAACCGAGAGACCGTCGTAACCAATCAGCACTTCGGTGATCGAGTCGACACCGTTGGCCTGACAGGTTTCATATTCAGACTGGGTCATGGCGCGCGAAGCACCAGTGATATCGGGATGGTCCGGGCCAACGCCGCCGCAGAAAATCTGCATACCGCCGCCGGTGCCGGTGGACTCCACGACGGGGGCAGCACCACCGGTCATGGCAGCAAACTGCTCGGACACGGCCTGGGTGTAGGGGAACACGGTGGACGAACCTACGATACGAATCTGGTCGCGCGACTGGGCGTAGGCGGCATTGGCGCCGAGCGCTGCGAGAGCGAGTACAGCGGCACTGGCGTAAAGTGCGGTCTTCATGGAATGTCCCTTCCGGAATTCATTTGCAAGCTTGGCCAGCCAGTCGTTGGGCTGCCCTCTGACGCGGCAGACCATAGGAGCGCCCGGCGACAGTTTTATTGCAGTTGCATGACTGGTTTATGACATGGTACGCCATTGTAAATAAAGGCGTATTCCGACAGCATCGCGGAATCCGTGCGTCTGTCGTGAGTGTCTGTGTGACGGTTTCTCAAGGAATTCGACGGCCCCGTCCGGGACTCGGTTGAGGGCACATTAGTGCAGCCATGCGACAGTTTGGGGACACAAGCGCAGCCGGGATGACCGATGCCGATCAGCGCAAGAGCGGGCGAACTTCGGCCTGGACCTTACGCATGAGGGGCAGGAAATGAGCGATCATGCGCGAGGTGGGCGCTCGGGCGCTCTGGGCGCCGATATTGATGGCGGCCACGACCTGGCCGGCGGCGTTGTATAGTGGCACTGCGATGGAACAGAGGCCCAGTTCCAGTTCCTGATCGATGACGGCAAATCCCTGTGCGGCAATGACGGCCAGCTCGGTGGTGATGGTGGCCATGTCGGCCTTGGTGCGCTCGGTATAAGCCACGATGTCGGAGCGATCGAGGATCGCCTGGGCCTCGTCCCGGGGCAGGGCAGCGAGCAGGGTGCGGCCCATGGAGGTGCAATAGGCGGGCAGGCGCGCGCCGGCGCCCAGATTGATCGACATGACCCGACGGGTCGAGGCGCGGGCGACATAAAGAATGTCGGTGCCTTCCAGCACGGCAGCAGAAGTGCTTTCGCTGGTAGCGTGGGACAATTCTTCGAGAAACGGCTGGATCAGCCGGGGCAGCGGTGTCGCGGCCAGATAGGAATGGCCCAGATTGAGCACGCGCGGGGTAAGCTGGAAGAATTTCCCGTCATATGTGGCATAACCCCGATGGACCAGGGTGAGCAGGCACCGTCGGGCAGTGGCCCGTTCGAGCCCGGTGCGCAAAGCCACATCGGTGATCGACATGCGCGCATGTTCCTCATCGAAACACTCGATGACCGAGAGGCCACGAAGCAGGCCATGAATAATGTCACCGTCGCGCATGTTCGTTATCCGAAGTCTGGGCGCCTGCCGCACAGAGTAGCCTTTTTCGACGCAGACAGGGAAGGGGCGGCGCGTCGTCAGAGGGATGTGGACGCCGGCCGTGCATTGAACATTTGACAGCAGCAGCGACCCTGATATGACGCGGGCGGGGGCCTATAGCTCAATGGTTAGAGCCGACCGCTCATAACGGTCTGGTTCCAGGTTCGAGTCCTGGTGGGCCCACCACCGAACACTACGGAAATCCTACGATTTCCGAACGATCCCTGCCGGCAGCGACACCGGCGGGGACAGTTTCGGGGACAGGATAACCTCTAGAAATCGATGTCTCCCATGGCTTCATCGTCGTCATCAGGCAGCATTGCGGGCGTCGATTTCCTCGCTGCTTGACCGCACTTGACTCATCGAACAGCAGTTCCCTAGCAATTGCATCGACGCAGCCAAGAACTTGTCCGTCGTCTTTGTCCTCCGCAACGGCTGCGATCAAAAACAGCTGAGCATCTGCGAATGTCGTTCCGGGGCCGATCACTCGAAAGCGATCGAGGTCGTCCGGCAGGACAGGATCGGGGGCGTACTGCGGTATTTGGTCCATGGGCGCACTTCATGGATGCGCACCTCAGCTTGTACTCGCGGTTCGCCAGCCGGTTTGCCTCGACGGCCTCGGACACGGATCGCCTGCTGCCGCTTGGCGGGACCGATTGCGAGGTAGTGCATCTCGCGGTTTAGGATGCGCCATGCCGGCTGGCCTACTTCGACGATCCGTTCGACGATGCCGCGATCCATTGCCCAGCGTAGGACCTCGCCGGCGCGGCGCGCCTCGAAGGCCTCGCTGTAGCGGTCGCATTTGAACTCGACGAAGCGGGGTGTGACGCGGTTGATGCCGATCGTCTCCACGCCCTCGAACAGGGTGACCAGATCGCGGTTGCGGTACACGTCGCCACAGTCGCCGAGATCGTACAGATAGTAGAGGGGCTCCTAGCACGCGAGGATGATGGTCTCGGCGGCGCGGTTGTAGTCGAACGTGTTCCGGCGGGGCATCTATTCCTCCTTCCCGCCAGTCACGCCGGACGTATCGCTCAGCTCGACGAACAGATCCTCCAGATGAACAAGCAGCAGGAGGGGCTGCTCATTCAACTACCCGTATCAGGACCCAATTGGGGCCAGTTTGGAGGTTAACACGCCTTAGCTTCGCTTTTCGTGCATCGACCTAAATTTCACGCCACTACGCGTCAACTTTTGATTAACCCGTAGTGATTGCCGACCGCTGGCTCCCCTGTCCGGTCGTTCAGCTTAGTTGCCCGCGGCCCGAAAACTGTCACTACAAAGACATTCGGATTTCGGCTTGAAGGGGGCCGATTGCGGACCGGCGGCTTCAAAATCAGCTGTGGCACCAGCAGACGCTTGTATTGAAAAATCCGATAGTCCGAAATCAACGCGCCAAGAACTCCCTTAGCACGCTGATCTGCCGATCGTCGGCCAGCGTTGGGGCATGCCCGCAGTCGGGCATCGTCACCAGTTGCGGGCATGGTCCGCGCATTCGCATGGCGCTCGCAACAGTTGGCGGAAGCACATCGGAATGCTCGCCCCGGATCAGCAGGGTTGGCGTCGAGACCGCGTCATAGGCCTCCCAGACGTCGAGATCGGCTTTATTCTCGCCCATCAGCGAGACAATGGCGGGATCGTAGTGGACCGTGACTTTGCCGGCGTCACTGCGGCGCAGCGACGTGTCCGTCATACGCCGCCAGAAGGCCTCGCTGTTCGTGCCGAAGGGCGCATAGGTCTTGCGCAGCCAGATCTCGTAGTCGGCGACCGTGTCGAAGGTCGGGGGATTTCCCACATAGTCCGCAATGCGCCGGGCGCTGTCGACCGGGATGTCAGGGCCGACATCATTGATGACCAGATGGGTCATGCGTTGCCCCAGATCGCCTGCCGCCAGCGTAATGCCGAGCAGACCTCCCATGGAGGTGCCCACCCAGCCGAATTGGTTGACCCCGAAGTGATCAAGCATGGCGCTGGCCATGTTGCCATAGGTTTCAAAAGTGTAGTCGGCGGCCCCACGCCGCGCCCAGGCAGACAGCCCGCGTCCGAGTGTGTCGGGGCAGAGCACGAAATAGTCTTCCGACAGCGCGCTGGCGGCCTCGTCGAAGTCGCGGCCGGTGCGGGCCAAACCATGCCACATGACGAGGGCCGGACTGCCAGGATCACCCCATGCGGTGACATGCATCTCAAAGCCAGCGGCGTCGAGGAAGCTGGAGCGCGGCCCGGTCATTTCGTTCCTCCCCTGCCCAGTAAGGTCCCGGCAATGCCCGAGGGGAAGAAATAGACCAAGAGGATAAAGCCCAGCCCCAGCCACAGCAGCCAGCGCTCGGGATTGAGCAGGTCAGGCACCACGGGCAAATCGGCGGTGGCTTGAGCGCCCAGGGCCATGAGGTCCTTCAGGTAATATTGCGCCAGCGTCATCAGGGCGACGCCGATAACCGCGCCGAGCATGGTGCCCATGCCGCCGATTACCACCATGAGCAGGATGTCGATCATGATGTCGAAGGAGAGCACCACTTCGGGCCCGGTATATTTGAGCCACACCGCCCGCAGAATACCGGCGGAGGCCGCCATGACGGCAGCGATGCAGAAAATGGTCGTGCGGTAGAACACCACGCGATAGCCGATGGCCTCGGCGCGTCCCTCGTTTTCGCGGATGGCCTTGAGCACCGAGCCCAGCGGCGAGGCGACGATACGGGTCATGGCGAAGAACAGCGCCAGCGCGCTCAGAAACACGAAGTAATAGAGCGCCAGCTTGCCGTTGAGCGCCACGCCGAAGACCTTCAAAGCCTTGCCGTCCGCGTCGGTCAGCAATTCGGTCGCGGGGGAAAACAGTTTGGGAATGGAATAGGTGATCCCGTCCTCGCCGCCGGTGAAATCCGAGAGTTGGCTGGCCAGCACCATCATCACCGATGCCGCCGAGAGAGTGACCATGGCGAAGAAAATCGCCTTCACCCGCAGCGAAAGCAGGCCGATCAGCAGCGCCAGCACCAGCGCCGCAACGATCCCGGCACCACCGCCAAGGAGGATGGCCTCGAATCCCGAGCCCGTGGTCTTGAGCGCGATGGCGGTGCCATAGGCCCCGAGGCCGAAGAACATGGTGTGGGCGAAGGAGACGATGCCCGTATAGCCGATCAGCAGATCGTAGCTGGCGACCAGCACGATGAAGACGCAAATGCGGGCGGCCACTTCCTGACTACGCACATCGGGGAAGATGAATGGCGCGAAGGCCAGCGCCAGCCCAATAATCGCGACCGCGCCATAGACCAGCACGCGCCCGGCCAGGTTATCGCTGCGGGTCAGGCCGGGGCGCTGTGCTTTTGCCGCTGCGGCGTGTTGATAAGTCATAGCCATCTCCGCTTCACCGCTTCACAGCCGGCAGCAGCCCATAGGGCCGCCACAGCAAAATGGCCATCATCAGCAGCATGTTGGATGCCAGCGCCATTTTGGGGACGAGGAAGGCGACATAGTTCGCCATCAGTCCCACAAGGATCGCGCCCAGCAGCGAGCCCTGGATCGAGCCCAGCCCGCCGATGATGACGACGATGAACACAAGGATCATCATTTCCGAGCCGAGCGCGGCGGTGATCAGCCCCTGATAGCCGGCCCACATGGCCCCGCCCATGGCCGCCAGCGCCGAGCCGGCCATGAAGACCAGAATAAACAGCCGGTCGATGCGGAAGCCTAGCGCCTCGACCATTTCGCGGTTCTCCACCCCGGCCCGGATGAGCAAGCCCAGCCGCGTGCGGTTGAGCACCAGATACATGGCCACATAGACGAGCAGACCCAGGAGGAAGGCGAAGATGCGATAGATTTCGACCGAGACGCCGGCAAAGACCAGCGAACCGGTGAGCACGGCCGGGCGCGGCACCGGAATGGGCGCGCCACCCCAGATCAGCAGCACCAGTTCTTCGGCCACGATCAGCGCGCCAACGGTGATGAGGATTTGCCGCAGGTGATCCTGATAGACCGGGCGGATCACCACCCGCTCGAAGAACCAGCCAGCCAGCGCGCCGAATATGGTCGCTGCGGCGATGGCCATCAACAGGCCCGCGAGGTTGAGCGCCGGATTGCCGCCGGTGACCCAGAAACCCAACCAGGCGAGCACCGTCGCACCGATGAAGGCGCCAGCGGTCACAAAGGCCGAATGCCCGAAATTGAGCACGTCCATCAGCCCAAAGATCAGCGACAGGCCCGAGGCCATGAGGAAGATCATCATGCCCATGGCAAGGCCGGCAATGGTCAAGGTCGCCCAGGTCGAGGGCTGGCCGATGAGGATCAGCGCGATGACGGCCAGTACCACAGGCAGCCAGAGCACGCCCCCGAAGCGGTCGATACTGGCCGTCAGCCGGGCCGGGAGGGAAGCAGTGTTTAGGGTCATGGCGTCCTCAATGGGCTTCCAGCGACAGGCTCAGGAACCGGCTCTGCAACTCGGCGTCCCCGGCCAGTTCGGCCATGGTGCCCCGATGCACGATGCGGCCGTCATCGATGACGGCGACGGTCTGGCCGAGGGCCTTGGCGAAGTGGAAATTCTGTTCGACCAAGAGGATCGTCGTTTCCGCAGCAATCTCGCGGAAGGCGGCGATCATGTTGCGGATGATGGCGGGGGCCAGCCCCTTGGTCGGCTCGTCGATCAGGATCAGGTCGCGCTTTTCGATGATGGCGCGGGAGACGGCGAGCATCTGCTTCTGCCCGCCCGACAGCGCATGCGCCGGCTTTTGCCAGAACTGGGCAATGGCCGGGAAAATCGCGTGGATGCGCGTCAGCCGCTCGGCGTCGAAGCTGCCGTCATTGGTGGCCAGTCGCATGTTTTCCTCGACCGTCAGCCCGCCGAAAATGCCCATGTTTTCGGGCACGAAGGCAATGCCGAGCCGGGCAATATCGGGGGTTTTGAGTGCTGTTATGTCCTGCCCACGGAACTGGATCGCGCCCTGGCGCGCCTTGCACAGCCCCATAATGGTGCGCAGCGTCGTGGTCTTGCCTGCGCCATTGCGCCCCAAGATCACATGCACCCCACCCTCGGGCACATCAAGGCTCACCCCATGCAGGATCTGGTATTGCGCGATATTGGTATGAGCATCTTCCAGGCGCAAAATGGGGGGCATCACGCCACCTCATCGGCGCCGACGCCGAGATAGATTTCCCGCACCAGATCGAGCGCCATCACTTCGCCCGCCTCGCCATCGGCCACCAGCTCGCCGTTGTGCAGCACGACAATCCGGTCAGCCAGCGCCCGCACCACGTCCATCTTGTGCTCCACCAGCAGCACGGTCCGCGCCTTGTCCTCTTTGATCCGCGCGATCAGGTCGAGGATCACCGGCGCCTCATCCACCGACATACCCGCAGTCGGCTCGTCGAACATGAAAATGTCGGGCTCCATCGCCAGCAGCATCGCTACTTCGAGCTTGCGCTGATCACCATGCGGCAGCGCCGCTGCGGGCAGGTCGGCGACAGATGCGAGATTGGTTTGTTCGAGATAATACATGGCCTTGTCAGCGAGCCCCGTGAGCGAAGCCGTCTTGGTGAAAAGCCGATGCCCCTGTCCCGCCCGCGCCTGCACCGCCAGGCGGACATTCTCGAAAACACTCAATTTTGGAAACAGTGTCGTCAACTGGAAGGCGCGGCCGATCCCGGCCCTCGCCCGATCCGAGGGAGAGAGCGCGGTAATATCGCGCTCGCCCAGCAAAACCCGCCCTTCGCTGGGCCGCAATTGACCCGAGACCAGGCTGAACCAAGTGGTCTTGCCGGCCCCATTGGGCCCGACGATCACCGTCAGCTCGCCCGGATGAAAGGCGCAGCTAACATTGTTCACCGCAGCATGGCCACCAAAGCGGATGGTCAGGTTTTCGGTGCGAATGGAGGGTTTTGTCGTCACAGCATATCCGGAAAATGGTGCGTCCGGCAGGCAGGAGGCACCCGCCGAACGCGTCTGAAAGTCGCTAGCGACTATTCCTGATTATTGCGGCCGACGGGAATATCCATCTCGTCGGCCGCGATCACCCGGACCAGTTCGGGGATGGCCCAATCGACGCCGTCTTCCACCTTGATCTTGAAGTGATACATGTCCTGGAGCGCCTGATGGTCCTCGGGCCGGAAGGTCATCTCACCCTTGGGCGTATCGAAGGTCATGCCTTCCATGGTCTCGATCAGCGTTTCGGTTTCCCAATCGGGAGCCGTCTCCAGCGCCTTGACAATCGCCATGGCCGAGGCCATTCCGCCGGCGGTGAAGAAGTCCGGCGGGGTGCCGAAACGGGCCATATGCTCTTCCACCAG
Organism: Devosia sp. CAU 1758; assembly: GCF_054482695.1. NCBI lineage: Bacteria > Pseudomonadati > Pseudomonadota > Alphaproteobacteria > Hyphomicrobiales > Devosiaceae > Devosia > Devosia sp. CAU 1758. The sequence goes on from NZ_JBTLRJ010000001.1 coordinate 747,436, forward strand.
CCAGTCGTTCACGGCATTGTCCGGCGCTTCGTAATAATAGTAGATCGCGCCTTCCATGCCGGGCACCTGCTTGTAGGCGGCCAACGCCGGCAGGATATTGCCACCCGTCGAAAGCTCGATCTCGAACCGCGATGGGTCCGCCGAAGCCAGCGGTGTCATGGCGTCGATGCCGGCGACATAGATCATGATCACCTTGCGGCCCGGCTGGTCCTTGAGCGCGTTGAACAGGCGCTCGATGGTGGCGGTAAAATCGGTGGTCTGCTGCGGCACATATTCTTCCGCCACGAGGTTCGCGCCGGAGCCTTCCAGCGCACTCTTGAAAGCGGCAACGCCATCGCGCCCAAAGGCATAGTCCTGGGCCAGGGTGGCAATATAAAGGTTTTCGTCGGGCGCCAGCGCCAGGGCCTGGGCCTGCATGTCCATGGACGAATTGCGCGAGGTCTTGAACACATAGCGGTTCGAATCGGGGCCCGTCAGCCCGTCCGCCACTGCCGGCTCGACTAGCAGGATGCGCTCATATTCCTCGGCCACCGGCAGCATGGACAGCGCCACGCCCGAGGACGTATCACCCACCGCGATCAGCGCATCATCGTCGCCATAGGCCTCGGCCAGCAGCGCCCGGGCAATGTCGGGCTTGAACTGGGTATCCTTGATGATCAGCTCGATAGGCTTGCCCTTGACCATCATGGTGCCGCCCGTGGCGTATTCTAGGCCCAGCTCGAAGCCGGTGTGGGTCTGCTTGGAATAGGCCTCCAGCGGCGAGCCCGACAGGCCGTGCAGCAGGGCGATGCGCGCGGCATCCTGCGCAAAGGCAGTGCACGTCAGCGCCGTCGATAGAGCCAGTGCGGCCAATATGGATTTCATCTCGAGTCCTCCCTCAACCGGCGGCAACGGGCCCGAGGCGCCTCGCCGATCCGTATTCGCTTTGCAGGGAAAAGTGGTGCGGCATCATGCGCGCAACACGTCCCTCCTCCTGTTCACTCCGGCATGCCGATTCCGGCTTTGACTGGCGCGGAGCGAATTGGTGGCTATTATCCCCAAGCCTTTAGCGGACGGACAATACCGTAGAAACACCCCATATGACCGATCCAATTGACCTCAGCGTCCTCGCCTTCGACAATGCGCCGATCGGGCTGGTGGTGACCGAGAGCCGCGTCATCAAGAGCTGCAATCCGGCCTTTGCCGACATGTTCGGCTATGGCGTGGCCGAGCTGCTGGAGCGGTCCTTCGCCATTCTTTACCCCTCGCTTGAAGAGTTCGAGCGCATCCGCGATGTCGGGGTAGAGCCGCTCAAGCGCACCAATCGCTATTCAGACGAGCGGATCATGGCACGCAAGAATGGGAGCCTTTTCTGGTGCCGGGTGCGCGGTCATTCGCTCACCCGAGATGATGATCCGCTGCGCCGCGCCGTCTGGAGCTTTGCCGACCTTTCGGAAACCCGCAATGTGCTCAACCTCTCGGGCCGCGAGCGCCAGATTGTCATGCATCTGGGCGAAGGACGAACCTCCAAGGAAATTGCCCGCACCCTCGACATTTCGCCGCGAACCGTCGAGAGCTATCGCGCCCGGCTGCTCAAGAAGTACAATGCCCACAATGTGGCGGAGCTGCTTTCGCATCTGAGTTCGATGCCGGGCTAGTGCGCGCCCTGCCTGAAATGACCCGATGACCAGGACCTTCATGTCCCCAAAGCCCAGTGTTCCAAAATCCGTCGCCACGGTTCTCGGCGCCTTCAATTCTCTGGGCGAGAGTTTCAAGGGCGCCATCACCGTCGATGCCAGTGCGCGGATCACTTGGATCGATGATCGCTATTGCGAACTGCTGGGCATCGCGCCCGATGCAGCATTCGTCGGCCTGCCGGTGGAACAGGTCATTCCCCATTCCCTGCTGCGCCGCGTGGTCGAAACCGGTCGGCCAATGCTGATCGACATCATGGCCTTTGACGACAAGCAATTCGTCGTCTGCCGCCTGCCGCTGCGCAACGAAGAGGGCGACATTCAGGGCGCCGTCGGTTTCGTGTTCTACGAGGAAATCGACTATCTGGCGCCCATTCTCGAAAAGTTCGAGACCATGCAGCGCCAGCTCAGCCGTGCCCAGGCCGCCCTCACCCGCGAGCGCCAGGCTAAATATTCGCTGTCGAACTTTGTCGGCGCCTCCGACGCTGTGCGCGATCTGAAGACCATGGTGCGCCGCTACGCGCTACGCGACGGCGCCGCCCTCATTCTGGGCGAAACCGGCACCGGCAAGGAATTGCTGGCCCATGCCATTCACCAGCAGTCCGACCGCGCCGATGGGCCCTTCGTTGCCGTCAATGTCGCCGCCATCCCGGAAGCCTTGCTCGAAGCCGAATTCTTCGGCGTCGCTCCCGGCGCCTTCACCGGCGCCGATAGAAAACCACGAAAAGGCAAGTTCGAGCTGGCCCATGGCGGCACGCTATTTCTCGACGAAATTGGCGACATGCCCGCCGCCCTGCAGGCCAAGCTGCTGCGCGCCCTGCAGGAAGGCGAGTTCGAACCGCTCGGCTCCAACACAGTCAAGAAGGTTGATGTCCGCATCATCGCCGCCACCTCGCAGCCGCTCGAGCAAAAGATCGAGGACAAGAGTTTCCGCGCCGATCTCTATTACCGCATCGCCGTGCTGGCCATTCACGTGCCACCCCTGCGCGACCGGCTCGACGATATCGGGCTGATCGCCGAGGCCCTGCTCGAAACCATTCCCCGCCCCCGTGACCAGCATGGCTGGGTCATCACCACCGAGGCCATTGCGCAGCTGACCCGCTACCGTTGGCCCGGCAATGTACGCGAATTGCGCAATGTGCTCGAACGCGCCGCCGCCATGGCGCCCTCGGAACTGATCGATATCGACCTCATCACCAAATCGCTGCCGCGCGGCGCCAGTGCCGATCCGGCGCCGCCGATTGCCAGCGATTTGTCGGAACGATTGGCCGCTGCAGAGCGCGTCGCACTGATCGAAGCTCTGGCAGCCGAGGATGGCTCGAAGAGCGCCGCGGCACGTCGCTTGGGCGTTTCCCGGTCACAGTTGTATGAGAAGCTGAAACGCCACAGCCTGGACTGACTGTTCGATCTTCCGGACAGACCGGCCATAGTCTGTCTGATTTTCCGGACAACGTCTTCACCCAGTGGCACCCGGACCACCGCCAACCCCCACAAATCCTCGACTGGCACGCTTCGTGCAATGACTTCCCCAACAATCAGGCCAAAAGGCCGATGACAGGGTGGAGAGTAAGTGGTCGAGTCAAAGCGCGTTGCGCTGGTGACGGGATCGACGAGTGGCATTGGCCTCGCGATCGCGCATAAATTTGCACAGATGAACTATGACGTGGCGCTCAACAGCTTTGAGCCCGCTGAGACGGTCACGGGTCTTGTCGATGAACTAGAGGCCCTTGGCACCGGCAGCGTCGCCTATTTTCAGGCCGATCTGGCTGACGCCTCGGCCAGTCGCGATCTGTCCAGTCAGGTCATCAACTACTTCGGTCGCGTCGATGTTCTCGTCAACAATGCCGGCATCCAAAAGGTCGCGCCCATCGAGGATTTTGCCGACGAAGACTGGCACGGCATCGTGGCCGTCAGCCTCGACTCTGCCTTTCACACCATCCGCGCCACCCTGCCGGGCATGGCCGAGCGTGGCTGGGGCCGGATCATCAATATCGCATCGGCTCATGGCCTGCGCGCCTCGCCGTTCAAGTCGGCCTATGTTGCGACCAAACATGCCGTCGTCGGCCTCACCAAGACCGTAGCGCTGGAAGCAGCCGAAAAGGGTGTCACCGTCAACGCCATCTGCCCGGGCTATGTCTGGACGCCACTGGTTGCCAGGCAAGTGGCCGACCAGGCGAGGGTGCATGGCCTTTCCGAAGAGGAGGTGGTGCGTCAGGTAATCCTGGCGCCGCAACCCACCAAGCAGTTCGTGCAGCCTGAGGAGATCGCCGAAATGGCGGCCTATCTCTGCTCGGACTGGGCCCGGTCCATCACCGGCTCGACCATTTCCATCGACGGAGGCTGGACCGCCAAATGAGTTCGCCCGATATCATCCTCTCGGCCCGCAAGCTGACCAAGCGCTTTTCCGGCTTCACCGCAGTCAATGGCGTCGATCTCGACGTCGAGCGCGGCACGATCCACGCGTTGATTGGCCCCAATGGCGCCGGCAAGACCACCTGCTTCAACCTACTCACCAAGTTTTTGCAGCCCAGCGCGGGCAATATCAGCTTCAATGGCCGCGACATCACCGGCCTGGCCCCGGCGGCCATCGCCCGGCTGGGCGTCGTGCGCTCCTTCCAGATTTCGGCTGTTTTCCCGCGCATGAGCGTCCTCGAAAACGTCCGGATCGCCCTCCAGCGCCGTCGTGGCGACAGCTTTGATTTCTGGCGCAACCAGAAGGTGCTCAATGCCTATGACGAGGAAGCCCGCGAGCGCGTCGAGGAAGTCGGGCTGACCGAGTTCATCGGTGAGACAGCGGGTGAACTCAGCTATGGCCGCAAGCGCGCGCTCGAAATCGCCACCACCTTGGCGCTCGAACCGGAAATGCTGCTGCTCGACGAGCCGATGGCCGGTATGGCGCAGGAAGACGTCTCCCGCATTTCGGCGCTGATCCGTCGCATCGCCACCAAACGCACCATCCTGATGGTCGAGCACAATCTTTCGGTTGTCGCCGACCTTTCGGACAAGATCACCGTGCTCGCCCGCGGCGAAGTGCTGGCCGAAGGGCCTTACGAAGCTGTCTCCAAAGACCCCCGCGTCATCGAAGCCTATATCGGAGCCGGTCATGGCTGAAGCCGCACGCAATCTCGACATCGCCAAGAGCGCCCTCGCCGTCCGTGAACTCCAGGCCTGGTACGACGAAAGCCACATCCTGCATGGCGTCAATTTCGACGTCGCGCCCGGCGAAGTCGTGACCCTCCTCGGTCGCAACGGCGCAGGCAAGACCACGACCCTGCGCGCCATCATGGGGCTCATTGGCAAGCGCACCGGCTCGGTGCAATTCGAGGGGCAGGAACTCATCGGCCTGCCGGCCCGCGCCATCGCCAAGGCCGGCATTGCCTTCTGCCCCGAGGAGCGCGGCATTTTCTCGGCGCTCTCGGTCGACGAAAACCTGATGCTGCCGCCGGTGATCAAGCCCGGCGGGCTCAGCCGCGACGATGTGCTGACCATGTTCCCCAATCTGCGGGAACACCTCTCCAGCCAGGGCACCAAGCTTTCGGGTGGCGAGCAGCAGATGTTGGCCATCGCCCGCATCCTGCGCACCGGCTCCAAATTCCTGCTGCTCGACGAACCCACCGAGGGCCTCGCCCCGGTGATCGTCCAGCAGATCGGCCGGACCCTGGCGAGCCTGAAACAACAGGGCTTCACCATCGTCTTGGTCGAACAGAATTTCCATTTCGCCGCCTCTGTCGCTGACCGCCACTACGTGGTCGAGCAGGGCCGGGTCATCGACATGATCCCCAACACTGAAATCCAGAACAATCTGGGAAAGCTGCACGCCTATCTGGGCGTGTAACGAAACCGGTCCAGGAGAGGGCCGACAAGGAGGAGAAACCAATGAACTTCAAGACAGCAACTCTAGCGGGTCTTGCCGCCATGCTGATGGCCGGTTCGGCCATGGCCGTCGACGTCAAGCTCGGCGTGCTCAACGACCGCTCCGGCGTTTATGCCGACCTTTCGGGTGAAGGCTCGGTGGTCGCAGCCCGCATGGCCATCGAAGATTTCGAAGCCGCTGCCAAAGGCATCAATGTCGAAGTGATCTCGGCTGATCACCAGAACAAGCCCGACGTTGCCTCCACCATTGCCCGCCAGTGGTATGACGAGGAAGGCGTTGACGCCATTGTCGACGTTCCGACCTCTTCGGCCGCACTTGCCGTCAATGAAATCACCCGCGAAAAGGGCAAGATCTTCCTCAATTCGGGCGCCGCTTCGACCGACCTTACCGGCGCACAGTGCGCTCCGGGCACCGCGCACTGGACTTATGACACCTATGCGCTGGCCAATGGCACAGGCAAGGCCATGGTCGATAACGGCTACAAGAACTGGTACTTCCTAACCGCCGACTATGCCTTTGGTCACTCGCTCGAAGAAAACACCTCTAAGGTGGTCGAAGCCTCGGGCGGCACCGTCGTCGGCTCGGTTCGTCATCCCTTCCCCGGCACCGACTTCTCGTCCTTCCTGCTGCAGGCCCAGGCCTCCGGCGCTGACGTGATCGGTCTGGCCAATGCCGGTGGCGACACCGTCAACTCGATCAAGCAGGCTGCCGAATTCGGCATTACCCAGGCCGGTCAGGCACTTGCAGGTCTTTTGATCTTCATCACCGACGTTCATGCGCTCGGTCTTGAAACGGCTCAGGGCCTGGTGCTGACCGAAGCCTTCTACTGGGATCTCAACGACGACACTCGCGCCTGGTCGGAACGCTTCTCGGCTGAAATGGGTGGATCCAAGCCCACCATGGTGCATGCCGGCGTCTATTCCGCCGTCACCCACTATCTCAAGGGCGTGGAAGCGTCCGACAGCAAGGAAACCGAGGCCGTCATGGGCTGGATGAAATCCAATGCCTCTTCGGACACCGTCTTTGGTGAAGGCGAGTTGCGGGCCGATGGTCGGCATATCCACGACATGTACCTGTTCCAGGTGAAGTCGCCGGCCGAATCCACCGGCGACTGGGACTATTACAAGCTGCTCTCCACTATCCCGTCGGAGATCGCTTTCCGCCCGCTCGAAGACGGCGGCTGCGCCCTCGTCGAGTAATTCATAATCCGTTCATGAACGGTGTCCCGGCCCCTGGCCGGGGCACCTCCCGCACTGGTTGGCGAAAGACAAAACATGTTCGAGCTCCTGGGAATTCCCCCACAGGCCCTGTTCGGCCAGCTGCTGCTGGGACTGATCAACGGCTCCTTCTATGCCCTGCTCAGCCTGGGTCTGGCGGTCATTTTCGGGCTGCTCAACATCATCAATTTCAGCCATGGCGCCCAGTATATGATGGGAGCCTTCGTCGCCTGGATGGCACTGACCTATCTCGGCATCCCCTACTGGGGCGCTCTATTCATCGTGCCGCTGGTCGTTGGCGCGACTGGTGTCGTCATAGAACGAGTAATGATTTCAAGACTTTATCACCTTGACCATTTGTACGGCCTGCTGCTGACCTTCGGCCTTGCCCTCATCATCCAGGGCCTGTTCCGCAATGGGTTTGGCGTATCAGGGCTCCCCTATGCCATTCCCGCGGAACTGAGTGGCGGGCAGAATCTGGGCTTCATGTTCCTGCCCAATTACCGCGCCTGGGTGGTTGTGGCCTCGCTCCTCGTCTGCTTCGGCACCTGGTTCGCCATCGAGCGCACCCGCCTGGGCGCCTATCTCCGCGCCGCCACCGAAAACCCCACGCTCGTCGGCGCCTTCGGCATCAACGTCCCCCGCATGATCACGCTAACCTACGGATTTGGCGTCGCTTTAGCCGCTTTTGCCGGCGTCCTCGCGGCGCCAATTTATTCGGTCAACCCGAACATGGGCGCTGACCTGATCATCGTCGTTTTCGCCGTGGTGGTGATCGGCGGCATGGGTTCGATCCTGGGAGCCATCCTCACCGGCTTCGGCCTCGGCATCGTCGAGGGACTGACCAAGGTTTTCTATCCCGAGGCGTCGTCGGTCGCGATTTTCGTCATCATGGCCATCGTGCTGCTGGTCAAGCCGGCAGGCCTCTTCGGAAGGACCGCGTAGTATGAGCGTGACCACTGAATACACTACCGCCGCCATGCCCATCGGCACGCCGCGTCATCACATCATCATCTTCGCTAGCCTATTGGTATTGCTGCTGATAGCGCCCTTCGTGCTCTATCCGGTCTTCGTCATGAAGATCCTGTGCTTTGCGCTTTTTGCCTCGGCGCTAAACCTGCTGCTCGGCTTCGGCGGGCTGCTCTCGTTCGGCCATGCTGCATTTTTCGGCTCGGCCAGCTATGTCACCGCCCATGCCGCCAAGGTCTGGGGCTTTACGCCCGAAGTGGCGATCCTGCTTGGCATGGCCGCCGCCGCCTTCCTCGGCCTTGTCATTGGTGCCCTCGCCATTCGCCGTCAGGGCATCTATTTCGCCATGGTCACCCTGGCCTTTGCGCAGATGGTGTTCTTCTTTGCCCTTCAGGCGCCCTTTACCGGCGGCGAAGACGGCATCCAGGCGGTGCCGCGCGGCAATCTCTTCGGCATGATCTCGCTCAACAATGACATGACACTCTATTTCGTCGTGCTGGCCATTGTCTTCGGCGGACTGCTCGCCATCTACCGCATCATCCATTCGCCCTTCGGCCAGGTGCTCAAGGCCATTCGCGACAATGAGCCACGCTCGATTTCGCTGGGTTACAAGGTCAACCGCTACAAACTGGCCGTCTTCGTCATGTCGGCCACGCTGGCGGGGATGGCCGGTTCGACAAAGGCGCTGGTGTTCCAGCTCGCCTCGCTTACCGACGTCTACTGGTCGATGTCTGGTGAAGTGGTGCTGATGACCCTCTTGGGCGGCATGGGCACGATCTTCGGGCCGCTGGTTGGCGCAGCGGTGATCGTCACCATGCAGAACTACTTCGCCAGCTTCGGCGCCTGGGTGACTGTTCTGCAGGGCACCATCTTCGTGGTCAGCGTCATGCTGTTCCGCGAAGGGATCATTGGCGTCCTCTCACGCTGGACAAAGAAACCCCTATAGGAGGACCGCGCATGCGCAAGGTTCGTTCAAACGCTGCCGAGGCGCTGGCAGATGTGCTAGCCGACGGCATGACCATCATGTCGGGAGGTTTCGGTCTCTGCGGCATTCCCGAAGCGCTGATCGAGGGTATTGAAGCCTCGGGCGCCAAGGGACTGACGGTTATTTCCAACAATGCCGGGGTCGACGGCATTGGCCTCGGGCGCCTGCTCGCCACGCGCCAGATCAAGAAGATGATCTCGTCCTATGTGGGTGAAAACAAACTTTTTGCCGAGCAGTATCTGTCAGGCGAACTTGAGCTCGAATTCAACCCGCAGGGTACGCTGGCCGAGCGCATACGCGCCGGTGGCGCCGGTATTCCTGCCTTTTTCACCAGGACCGGCGTCGGCACCTTGATTGCCGAGGGCAAGGAAGTCCGCCGCTTCGGCGAGGATGACTATGTCATGGAAACTGGTCTGGTCGCCGATGTCTCCATCGTTCACGCCTGGAGGGGCGACCGCGAAGGCAATCTGGTCTATCGAATGACGGCGCGGAACTTCAATCCGATTATGGCAACAGCCGGTAAGGTCACAATTGCCGAGGTCGAGGAACTGGTCGAGACCGGCAGGTTCGACCCCGATCACATCCATACGCCGGGCATCTTTGTTGATCGCATGATCCATGTCCCCAACCCCACCAAACATATTGAGCAGCGTACCGTGCGCCAGCGCCAGGAGGAGACAGTCTGATGGCCTGGACCCGCGATCAGATGGCAGCACGCGCTGCTCGTGAACTCGAAGACGGCTTTTACGTCAACCTCGGCATCGGTATTCCGACGCTGGTGGCCAACTACATTCCCGATGGCATGGACGTACGTCTGCAGAGCGAAAACGGCATGCTGGGCATGGGGCCATTTCCCTTTGTAGGCGAAGAAGATGCCGACCTTATCAATGCCGGCAAGCAGACCATTACCGCCCTTCCCGAGACCAGCTTCTTTTCCAGCGCCGACAGCTTTGGAATGATCCGGGGCGGCCATATCGATCTATCGATCCTGGGCGCCATGCAGGTGGCCGAGAACGGCGACCTCGCCAACTGGATGATCCCGGGCAAGATGGTCAAAGGCATGGGCGGCGCCATGGATCTGGTGGCAGGCGTCAAGCGCGTCGTCGTGGTCATGGAGCATGAGGCCAAGGGTCAGGCCAAGCTATTGACCGCATGCACATTGCCCCTGACCGGCAAGCGCGTCGCGGACCTGGTCATCACCGATCTCGGTGTCTTTTCCATTGCCCGCCGGGGTGACGTCGACATGCGACTAATCGAACTGGCCGAAGGGGTCAGTGTCGAAGAGATCAAGGCCAAGACGGAAGCCCGCTTCAGCGTGGCCCTAGAGGAGCAAGCGGCATGAGCGACATTGTCATTGTCGGCGCCGCCCGCACCCCGGTCGGCAGTTTTCTCGGGCCGCTGAGCACGGTCCCAGCCCATGAGCTGGGTGCTATTGCCATCGCCGCTGCCCTGCAGCGGGCGGGCGTATCGCCGGACGAGGTCAATGAAGTCATTCTCGGCCAGGTTCTGACTGCTGGCGCCGGCCAGAACCCGGCCAGGCAGGCGGCCGTCAAGGCCGGTATCTCCAAGTCAACGACGGCACTCGGCATCAACCAGGTTTGCGGCTCCGGCCTGCGGGCCGTAGCCATGGGCATGCAGCAGATCCTGTGCGGCGACGCTGATATTGTTGTCGCAGGTGGGCAGGAATCGATGTCGCTGTCACCCCATTGCCAGCATTTGCGGTCGGGCACCAGGATGGGTCCGGTGGGCCTGGTCGACACCATGGTCATTGACGGCCTGCAGGATGCCTTTGGCGGCTACCACATGGGCATCACTGCCGAGAACGTCGCACGCCAGTTCGGCATTTCGCGCGACCTGCAGGATGCCTTCGCGCTGGCGAGCCAGCAGAAGGCTGCCGCCGCATGGGCTGCGGGGCACTTCACGGCTGAGATCGCCCCGGTCAGCGTCGAGACCCGCAAGGGCTCGCTGACCGTCGATACCGACGACCACCTGCGGCCCGATACCAGCGCCGAGGCCCTGGCGAAGTTGCGCCCGGCCTTCGACAGGGACGGCTCGGTCACCGCCGGCAATGCTTCCGGTCTCAATGATGGCGCTGCCGCTTTGGTGCTGATGCGGGCCGACCAGGCGACGCGGCGGGGACTCGTCCCGCTCGCGCGCATTGCCGGTTGGGCCACCGCTGGCGTCGATCCGGCCATCATGGGCACCGGGCCGATCCCCGCTTCGCAAAAGGCCCTTGAAAAGGCTGGCTGGACCATTGGCGACCTCGACCGGGTAGAGGCCAACGAAGCCTTTGCGGCCCAGGCCTGCGCGGTCAACGCGGCAATGGGCTGGGACCCCGATATCGTCAACGTCAACGGCGGCGCCATTGCCATCGGCCACCCCATCGGCGCCTCCGGCGCCCGCATCCTTGTCACGTTGCTCTACGAACTGGCGCTGACCGGTCGGAGCAAGGGGCTCGCCACACTCTGCATCGGCGGCGGCATGGGCGTGGCAATGTGCGTGGAGCGATCGCCGAGCCAACCCGCTGCCTCGATACCTCCTTCGCACAGGACATGACGGTGGGCCCAATTGATCACCGACGGTACGACGTTACCATCTGACCTGAGACTCGACGTCCGCTATCGGGCAGCCGGCAAAGCCAGTTGAGCGGCCCGAACGGGGCGCATTGCTGTCAAGGCTCCGTTTTGTATGAGTGGCCGCTTTGTCGGACCCGCAACTAGAAACGGGCGGGCTGAAGCCACCCAATACAAGTGGTGCGTGACGGCAGCTTGCAACATGTGATGGCGAAAGAGGGAGTAACGGGGGCGCAACGCGCATCGGGCAATAACGGCCACTCATCTGCATCCACATCGCAATCAGCCAGCAGAAGGCCACGAATGAGGTCATCCACCGTTCGCGCCGGGTCGTCGACGAACCTGGGCTTGGCCGCCACGACCGGCGCGGATCGCCAAGCCAGCGCCGGGTCGGCTGAACCAGAGCTGGGTCGTCGACAGGCCGCCCGCAACCGTGAACAGGGCGCCAAGGCCCAGGTCTGGGGCGGCTGCATTTTCGCTGTCGGAATGGTCGTCCTGGTCTTGGCCGGCCCGTCGCTCGGGATGTCGGTCATCCCCGTCCTCGGTCTCGCTATGGCCTGCGCCGGCGCGAGAACAGGCATGAGCGATAGCAAGACGGTCTCGGACTTCGGCGTAGACGGCATCCTGTCCTCAATGCGCCGCTTCATGGAAGAAATCCCGCCGATGAAGACGGCGAAGGACATCAAGTTCGTCACCAACGGCGCCTACCCGTGCGGATTCATCGTCGCCGATGGATGCCGACGCGGCATCTACTTCATGGACGAGCCAGAGATGCGCCACTTCATCAAGCCGCTGGGCCAGCGAGCCGACCTCTTCAAGGACCCCATCCGTCGCGAGACGCTGGGTAGCCACTCGGTCGGCGCGCGAGCCCGGCGTCCAGGACGACTCGCACACGGCGTCCGATCCGCCGATCACACGCCGGAGGAAGGGTTCGATGTCGTCGTCTTGGCGGGGGACATCGTTGTCCCGCTCACGAAGTCGCTGGCCTGGATCGGCAATCGCTTCGCCGGCGCAACCATGACTTCTATGTCGCGGACCAGGGCAGCTACACAATGACGGAGCAACTCGACGCGGGCCGAGAGCTTGCCGACAAGCTAGGCATTCATCTTTTCCTCGACGCAGCGTCGTTCTGGACGGCACTAGGTTCCTCGGCGGCACGCTGTGGACGGACTTCCAGACGGTCGGGCGCGGCGACTTCCGCACCTAGGCGGCCGACGCTGCAGGCCGCGAGGGCAGGTCGGACTGCAGGGCAATCAAGCGCTGGAGCACGGCGACGCCCGACAAGCCGAAGCGCGCCCGTCCCGGAGGACATCATAGCGGGACAGGATGGGGACAAATATACCGGAACGAAGCGAGATTATCCGACACATCGGAGGTGCCCGCGCTGCCTGGGGAATGTCCCGACACCCCAGAATTGCTTGATCGCCGAACCGCTCGAACGTCAGCCCGAAGATGGGGAAAGCGCGTCGCTGGTTGATGTTTCCACGCCAGTTTCCTCGACCATACCGCCGCGTTCCGCTAGAAAGAAGGGACGGCGGGAGGCCGTGTGGATTCTGGGGGGACAAGTGAAGATCACATCGGTCAAGACGGCGGCTACGGTCGGCCATTGCATGCATCTGTGGGTCCGGATCGAGACCGATGCGGGGATCACGGGCCTGGGCGAATGCGTGCATGGCGGACATCAGGCCATCGCCATTATCGAGAAGGAACTGGCGGCCAAGCTCGTTGGCCGCGATCCCTTTGCCATCGACGCCATTTTCGAAGAGATCCGCAGGAGCCTGGTGTTCGAGGGCGGCTTTGCCGGGGCGCTGATCACGGCGCTGACCGGGGTCGAAATCGCGCTCTGGGACCTCAAGGGCAAGGCGCTCAAGGTGCCGATCTATGAATTGATGGGCGGCAAGTTCCGCGACGATATCCGCGTCTATTGCGACTGCGAAGTCTCGCCCGGCATGAATATGGACGAGGTCCAGGCTGAGGTGGATCAGGTGCTGGCGGCGGGGTTCACCGCGCTCAAGGTCGACCTAGACATCCGCGCCTATGGCCATACCGGCACGGAAACCGGCTGGTATGAAAAGGACGGGTTCAACATGACTCCCAACAAGTGGGAGCATGACCGCATGGTGCAACTGGCCGAGATGGTGGTGAAAGCCGCGGGCAAGGGCGTGGAGGTCGCGTGTGACTTGCATACACGGCTCGACAAGCACAGCGCCATTCGCCTCGCGCGGGATCTGGAGCATCTCCAACTGATGTGGCTCGAAGAGCCCATACCACCAGAAAATATCGACGTCATGGCCGAGATTACTCGCTCCACCTCGACGCCCATATGTGCCGGCGAGAACCTTTATCTCCGCCACGGCTTCCGCAAGCTGCTCGAGCAGCAGGCGGTCGATATCATCATGCCCGATATTCCCAAATGCGGCGGGCTGTCGGAATGCCGCAAGATCGCCGAACTGGCCGATCTCTATTCAATCCCCTTTGCGCCGCACAATGTGTCCTCGCCCATCGGGACCATGGCATCGGCGCATGTCTGCGCCACCATTCCCAACTTCCTGGTGCTGGAATTCCACTGGTTCCACCGCGACTATTGGTCGACGATCACCGATGGCGGCGACATCATCAAGAACGGCAAGATTGCCTTGAGCGACCGGCCGGGGATCGGGCTTGAGTTGAATGAAGAGGTGGCCAAGGCCCACCAATATCCGGGGACGACCTGGTTCGCCTGATCGGGTGATGTGGGGACGGAGGCCGGCATGGGCGCCGGCCTCCAGACAGGTCAGGGCTTTGCAGCGTTGAGCTTGCGCCAGGCCTGGTATTCATCCTCGGCGTCGAGATGGAGCGGGTAGTAGCGCTGCAAGGGCGCGCCTTCCATCAGCTTCATGCGCGAGAACTCTTCCCATTCGGCATGCTTCTGGCCGTCTTCGAGGACGCGTTCGGCCATGGAGACCGGCACGACCACAGCGCCGTCATCATCGGCCACGATGATGTCGCCGGGCACCACGGTCACGCCGCCACAGGCGATGGTGACGTTGACAGCATTGGGATAGATGTCGGTCTGTACGTGGTAATTGGGGGACCAGCCCTTGAGCCAGAGCGAGAGGTCGAGCTTTTCAACGTTCGGCCGGTCGCGCATGACGCCGTCGATGATGATGCCAGCGCCGCCGCGGCCCTTGAAATAGGTCGACATCATGTCGCCAAAGATGCCCGAGCGCATGTCGCCGCGCGCATCGACCACCACGACGTCACCCTCCTGCACATGATAGAGCACGTGTCGGTGCAGCTGGGTCTCGGGGTCCGAATACTCGCCCTCGCTGAACAGGTCCGGCCTCTGCGGCAGGCATTGCAGGGTCAGTGCCGGTCCGCAGATCGCCTTGCCCTTTGTCTGGGGCAGGATGCCGGTCATATGCGGGTTGCGAAAGCCCATATGGCCGAGCGTGCCGGCAATGGTTGCGGCTCCGAGGCTCTTGAGCCCCTCGATCAGGTGTCTTGGTGGACGCTCGATATCAGCGCTCTTGGTCATCTTGTCCCCTCCGGTTTGGCTCAGACTACCAGTTGGTTACCGAGCCGTCATTGCGTCTGAGATGCGGCGCTTCCCAGAATTTGAAGCTCTGTTTGGCCAGGAACTCTTCGTTGACCTCGACGCCCAGGCCCGGCGCATCGCTGACCGGATAGACTGCACCCTGCAATTGCGGCTGCACCGGGAAGAAGTCGCTGTTGTCGAAGCCGAGGGCGCGCTCGGGGGCGCGGGTTTCGAGCCAGGCAAAATTGGGGATGGCTGCGGCGAAGTGGATGGTGGCCGCCGTGCAGACCGGGCCCAGGGGATTGTGCGGCATGAGGTCGACATAATGCGCCTCGCTCCAGCCGGCCACCTTCATCGCTTCGGTGAGGCCGCCGACATTGCACACGTCGAGGCGATTAAACTGGTGGATGCCGCGCTCGATATAGGGCGCGAACTGCCACTTGCTGGCGAATTCCTCGCCGATAGCGAAGGGGATGTCGGTCATGGTGCGGAGGGATTCATAGGCCTCGGGCGTCTCGTCGCGGATGGGCTCCTCGAGGAAATCGAGCACACCCTTGTCGAGCTTGTTGCAGAAGCTGGCGGCCTCGGCGACGGAGAGACGGTGGTGATAATCGATGCCGAGAACCACTTCGCTGCCCAGTTCCTCGCGGGCCCTGTTGAGGATACGGGCCGTGGCAGCGATGGACTGGCGCGGTTCGAAGATGTCGCGGCTGTCCTGGCCGATGGGGAAGAAGCGGATGGCGTCGAACCCCATAGTCATGAGCTCCCGGGCGCGCTCGATGGCGCCCTCGCCAGCGCTGTCGCCGGTGGAGGCAAAGGTGGGGACGACATGGCGCTGCCGGCCTCCGAGCAGGTCATGGACCGGGACGCCGAGTGCTTTGCCCTTGATGTCGTGCAAGGCGATGTCGATGGCGGAAATGGCGGACTGCAACACGCGCCCGCCCTCGAAATACTGGCTGCGATACATTTCCTGCCAGATGCGGCCGATCTGCATTGCGTCCTGTCCGATGAGAAATTCGCGGTAGTGCTCGATGGCCCCGGCAACGGCCTTCTCGCGCCCTGTCAGTCCACTTTCGCCCCAGCCGAATATGCCTTGGTCGGTCTCGATCTTGACCAGAAACTGGTTCCTGATACCCACCCGGGCCGGGTAGGGCTTGATAGCGGTGATCTTGAGCTTGAGGGACATTTCGGTCTCGGGGTGGCGCAGGGTCAATCGGCGCGGAGCGCCATTTCGGTTTCGCCATCGAACAGGTGAATGCGGTCCTGGTCAAATTCGAGCCAGACCATGTCGTCGGGCTCGACCTCGGCCGTCGGCGGGAGGCTGATATTGACGATGGCGCCGGAGAGGAAGGCCTGCACAAAGGTGATGTCGCCGGTTGGCTCGACCGTATAGACCTTGGCCGGCACCGAGGCGTTAACCTGGGTCTTGTGCAGCCTGATCGTCGAGTGCCGCGCGCCCAAGACGATCTTCTTCGAGCTGGACGCTGCCACCTTGCGGGCATTGTGATCCGAGAGCGGAAGGTGCCAGCCTTCGGCACTGGTGAGGGATGTGCGGCCATCGATAATGGTCGCCTGCAAGGGCACCAGGCTCATGGCGGGACTGCCGATGAAGCTGGCAACGAACATGTTGACCGGGTTGGCGAAGACCTGGGCCGGAGTGTCGTATTGCTGCAAGAGTCCGCCATTCATCACCGCCATCTTGTCGGCCATGGTCACGGCTTCGAGCTGGTCATGGGTCACGTAGATGATGGTGGCGTTGAGATCCTGGTGGAACCGCTTGATCTCGGAGCGCATCTGCACGCGCAGCTTGGCATCGAGGTTGGAAAGGGGTTCGTCCATCAAGAACACGGCCGGATCGCGCACCAGCGCCCGGCCCAGGGCGACGCGCTGTTGCTGGCCGCCGGAGAGTTCGCGCGGCTTGCGCTCGAGAAGGTGGGTGATGTCGAGAACCCTGGCCGCTTCCTGCACCTTGGCCTCGATCTCGGCCCGGGGGAGCTTGCGCATCTGCAGGGGGAAGGCCAGGTTCTGGAACACCGATTTCTGCGGATAAAGCGCATAGTTCTGGAACACCATGGCGATGTCCCGGTCCTTGGGGTCGAGGTCGTTGACCACGCGGTCGCCGATGACGATGTCGCCCGAGGTGATCGGGATCAGCCCGGCCACCAGGTTGAGCGTCGTGGTCTTGCCGCAGCCTGATGGGCCGACCAGCGCGACGAACTCACCGTCATTGACCGTCAGCGACACGTCTTTTGCGGCATAGACGGAGCCGTAGGTCTTGACGAGATCCTTGAGAACCACCTGGGCCATGGATGCAACCTTCTAGTGTTTGACGGCGCCTTCGGTGAGGGCACGCACGAAGTATTTCTGGAGGATCAGGAAAAGCACAACGACCGGCACGCTCATCATGAAGCTGGCCGCCATCAGGCCGGGGAAGTCAGTGGTGTTCTCGGAAAAGAACCGCTGGATGCCCACGGGCAGGGTGAGCTGCTCGTTCCTGGTGAGGAAGGTAGCGGCGTAGATATATTCGTTCCAGGCGCCGATGAAGGAGTAGATGGCGGTGGCGATGATGCCGGGCACCGAGAGAGGGGTGACGATCAGCAGGAAGGCCTGAAAACGCGTGGCGCCATCGATGCGAGCGGCCTGTTCAAGTTGGATGGGAATATTGTCGTAGAACCCCTTGAGAAGCCAGATGGCGAGCGGCAGGCCGAAGGTGAGATAAGTCAGGATCAGCGAGCCGTGGGTGTTCACCAGGCCCAGCCAGCGCATCAGTATGAACAGCGGTACGAGGAAGATCACGGCCGGAAACATGTTGCGCAGCAGGACCGCGAAGAACAGGAACTTTCGGCCGGGAAAGCTGAAACGGGAGAAGGCATAGGCGGCCGGGACTGCTACGGCGACAGCCAGGAGTGTCGTGATGAACGAAACGAAGAGACTGTTCCAGAAGAAGCGGAGGAAATCCTGCCCGACGCTGTTTTGCGGGTCGAGGAGCTTCTGGTAGCTGGCCATTGTCGGTTCGGCGGGCCACCATTGCGGAGGAAATTGCATGGCGGCAAAGCCGGACTTGATCGAAGTCAGCAGCATCCAGATCATGGGTAGAGCCGTGTAAACCAGCATGATCGCCAGGAAGATGCGACCGGTCCAGCGCCAGCCATCAACGCCCTTGCGGCTGCGCCGCGCTGCGCTTTGCGATGTCGTGCTCATGCGCTGCCCTCCTTCCTTTCGTTTCCGCTCAAGGCGCGGACATAGAAGTATCCGAGCGACATGACGATGATGAACAGCAGCACCGAATAGGCGGCGGCCACGCCCCAGCGCTGACGCCCGAAGGCCAGTTCGTAGATATGGGTGATCCAGATGTGAGAGGCATTTGATGGCCCGCCTCCGGTCATGATCCAAGGTATGATGAAGGAATTGAAATTGGCCACTGCGAGCAGCAGGATAGTCACCGTCGACACCCCGCGCAGATGCGGGAAGGTGACATGCCAGAAGCGCTGCCAGGCCGAGGCGCCATCGACCCTGGCGGCACGCAGGAGCTGTTCGGGCACGGTCTGCAAACCGGCCATGATCATGATCATGGCGAAGGGAAACTCGCGCCAGATGTTCACCACGATCAGCGAGGGCAGCACGGTGTGGACATTGTCGATGAAATTGGGCTGACGGTCGACGAGCCCCATCTGCACGAGCACCGCGCCAATGATGCCGAAATCGGAATGGTACATCCATTTCCAGATATAAGAGGCAGCAACGGCGCTGATGACCCACGGGATGATGAGGATGGCGCGCAGGATGGCGCGGCCGGCGAAATCGCGGTGCAGGGCGAGCGCGGCACCATAGCCCAACACAAAGGCGATCAGCGTCGAAGCAATCGTCCAGATCACGGTGTTGACCGTGACCTTCCAGAACACATCACTGACCAGGATGGTCTGGTAGTTTTCGACCCCGACAAAGACCTTGTCGCGCAATTGCAGGCCAGGCGGGGTCCTGAAGAAGGAGAGGTCGATCGTGTAATAGACGGGGTAGGCGATGACGATGAGCATCACCACGATGGCGGGCAGCACATAGAGATAGTCGGCGCGGCTGGCCCACATCTGCTGGAACAATCCGGGCGGCGCCGTCGGACCCTTGCGGGGCGCGCCGGGGCTGCCGGTGAGGGTGGTCATCGTGGTGCTCCTTGTCGAGGCAGGTGGACCGGCGGCGTTGGGAACCGCCGGTCGCTTCGAGTAGGCGGGCAGCGCTAGAGTCCGCCGCCTCCAGCCACGTCCCTAACCTTCTGGGCCGCGTCAGCCGCCGCCTCTTCCACGGTCATGGCTCCGGTCAGCGCGTTCTGGAGCATGTCGGGGATGATGATGTTCATGATCTCGGGCGTTTCCGGCAGCGTCGGGAACGGGATGCCGTAAGGCAGCATCGAGGTCGTGACATCGAGGAACTTGATGGAGTCCAGGCGTTCCTTCATCCAGACGGTTTTGAAGCCGTTCAGATTGCCGGGGTTGGAACCGGCATAGGCCATCTTCAGCGACCATTCCGGGCTGGTCCAGAAGCAGACCATTGCCTTGGCGGCGGCTTCATCGACAACACCACCCTCGACATATTCGGGCTTCAAAATGTGGATGTTGGAGCCGCCAAAGACCACTGCACGCTTGCCGTCCGGGCCCTTGGGGATCAGGCCGTAGCGCATGTTGTCGATAACGGTCTGGGCCTTTTCCTGGTCCGATCCGGTGGCCTTGGCCTGAAGATCGAGCATCACGTTATAATCGGACGGGTGCGAGATCATCATGGCGAGCTGGCCGGCCAGGAACAACGGCTGGTTGTCGGCCTGCTGATTGGTCAGGGCCGAAACCGGGACCGACTGGTCGCGGACATACATGTCGTAGGAGGCCTGGAGCGCCCTTATGCTCTCAGGGCTGTCGAGGCGGACCTCGTCATAGGTCGGGTTTGGGTCGGCTTCGTCGAACACACCACCACCATAGGCCCAAAGCTGCGGCATGAAGCGGTACGGCGTGTTGCCGGCATTCTTGCGGGCGACCAGGCCATAGCCGGCCACGCCGAGCTTGTCGTGAATCTGCTTGGAATAGGCGACGACGTCGTCCCAGGTCTCGGGCGGGCTTTCGGGGTCCAGCCCGGCGCGCTCGAATATGTCGGCGTTCCAGATCAGGGCCATGGTCTCGTTGTTGGTCGGGATGCCATAAGCCTTGCCCTCCCACATGACCGACTTCATGGCGCCCGGCCAGAAGTCCTCGGTCTTCCAGCCGACATCTTCGGGGCTCAGCTCCTGCAGGTAGCCCTTGGAGGCAAACTCCACACCGCCCAGGATCTGGAGGCGCACCACCATGGGGCCGGCATTGCCGAGCAGGGCGGTGCGAAACTTGTCGAGCAGGTCATTATAGGTGAGCGCCTGCTCTTCAAGCTCGATATTGGGATAGGTGGCGCGGAAGGCTTCGAAGAAGTCACGATAATATTGGCGTAGCAGGTCAGGGTCGCCCTCGAACACACCCTGATACCAGAAGGTCAGCTTGCCCTCGTAGTCGAGCGGGGTGACCGCTCCGCATTGCTCGGCAGTGTCATATTCCTCGGTGCCGGCAATGGATCGTACATATTCGGGCGACCACTGGCTGAGATCGACGGCCTGGGCCAGAACCGAAGTGGTCAGCATCGACGCAGTGACCGCAGAAACAATTGCGCCGTGCGCAAGCGCACGACCCAAACGGTAGTTCCTCATAACGTCCTCCTGTCTCCCTGCTCGCGTCCTTGCGCGTCAGGTCCCTTTCCGGCGGGATACACGGGCTTTGCCTCTTATGTATAATGCGCCTTGTATGCACCGTTGCAGAAGCGATATTCTGTGTCAACATGGAAGGATCGTACATTGTTTGCGGGTGTCTATGTATGATAGTGATCGGCGGACGCGAAGGAGTGCGATTTGGCGAGCACCAGTGAATTCAAGATTTCCCCGCCGGCGGGGATGGAAGAGATCGACGTCTCCAGCCAGCGCGCGGTTTCGCTCTACGAGACCATTCGCGAGGAAATCCTGTCGGGGCGGCTGGAGCCCAATGAGCGGCTGGTGGTGGCCGATCTTGCCGAGAGGCTGGGCACCTCGACCAACCCCATTCGCGAGGCGCTACAGATGCTGCGCGGCGAGGGTTACGTGATGTTTTCGCCCAATCGCGGCGCCCGTGTCCGGCCGATCGACCATGACTTCGTGCGCAATATCTATGAGATCAGCACGCTGATTGAGCCAGCGCTGACCCGCTGGTTCGTCGGAATGGCCACCGATGAAGACATTGCAGAACTGGAGCGTATCCAGGGACTGATCGAAGAGAACAATTTCGTCGATGCGGTGCTGCATAGTGGCCTCGACGTGCAGTTCCACACTGTGGTCTACCAGCGCCACTACAATCGCCACGCCGCCGAAATCTGGTGGAAGCACCGCCAGGTGCTGCGCGCGGTCACGCAGCGCTTCGCCTATACGCTGGCCCGGCGGACGCAGGTTATCCGCGAGCATCGCGAACTCATCGAACTGGTCAAGGCCGGCGATGCCGACAAGGCCGCCGAGTGCGTCGCCCGTCACGTCGAAGGATCGGGTCGGCATATCCTCGAGCAGATGCGCGCGCATAATGCTGCAAGGGCCGGATAGAGCACGGCGGGTGGACTTGCCGAAAACCAAAGCCCAATGAAAGGCAACAGAAATGAAAATCACGGGCGTCAGGCCGTGGCTCATCAAGTCAGAGGCTTCATACTGGGGTGAGTTCCTGTTCGTGGAGGTGACCACGGACGCGGGCGTGTCGGGCTGGGGTGAAATCACCACCACGACCTTCGTGGCCAATCGGGCGCTTTGCCTGATGCTGCGGCAGATTGGCAAGATCATCGAGGGCGATGATCCGGCCCATATCGAGCGCATATGGCACAAGATCTTCCGCAACTTCACCTATATGGGCAGCCGCGGGGCCGCGGTGGAATGCGTCAGCGCCATCGACATCGCGCTGTGGGACATTAGGGGCAAGGTGCTTGGACAGCCGATTTATGAACTGCTCGGCGGACCGGTGCGCGACGATATCCTGCTCTATACCCATCCCGACCAGCGCAAGTTCACCAGCAAGAAAGGGGTGGTGCAGGAAATTCGCGATATCGTCGCCTCGGGCCATACGGCGCTGAAGTTCGACCCGTATCCGCAGCAGCGCCCCAGGGACCGGAACGGCATCGCCCGCGAGCAATCCGAGGGCTATCTGGATGGCTCGATGAGCCGCAAGGACGAGCGCGAGGCGGCGGAGCTAACGGCGCTCATCCGCGAGACTGCGGGCCCGGACATCGAGATCCTGATCGACGCGCATGGGCGCTTTGACGTGCCCACCGCCATCCGGCTGTGCCGGAGCCTTGAAGAGGCCGGCGACATTGACTGGTTCGAGGAGCCGGTACCGCCCGAGAGCGTCAATGCGCTCAGGCAGGTGCGCGACAAGGTGAGCGTGCCAATATCGTGGGGGGAGCGCGGGCACACCAAATGGGACTTCGTGCCCATCCTCGAAGGTCGGCTGGCCGATTACATCATGCCCGATGTCACCTGGACCGGCGGCATTACCGAGCTCAAGAAAATCTCGGCGCTGTGCGAGGCCTATTACATTCCGGTTTCACCCCATGACGCGGCGGGGCCGATCAATGTTGTAGCCGGGGCGCAGGTGATGATGACGGTGCCGAATTTCTATCGGCTGGAAACGTCGGAATGGAACCTCTCCAAGTATGATCATCTGATCGATAAGCCGCTCGACAATTCCAATGGCAGCCTCAAACTCAACAAGGCGCCGGGGCTCGGGATTGAGATGAACCGGGACTATCTTGATGCCAATGTGGTGGAGTTCGACTGATGGATGCACAGGGGGCTGCCGAAAGTATTGAGCGCAATGTCCGCACGGCGTCGCGACCGAGCGAGTTGCGGATTACCGATCTGCGCGTCGCCGAAATCGTCGGGGCGCCGTTCACCTCGGCGCTGGTCAAGATCTATACCAACCAAGGCATTGTGGGTTTGGGGGAGGTGCGCGACGGTGCCAGCGCCACTTATGCGCTGATGCTCAAGAGCCGGCTGCTGGGCGAAAATCCCTGCGATATCGACCGGCTCTTTCGCCGCATCAAGCAGTTCGGCGGGCATGGACGGCAGGGGGGCGGCGTTTCGGCCATCGAGATCGCGCTCTGGGACCTGGCCGGCAAGGCCTATGGCGTGCCGATCTACCAGATGCTGGGCGGCAAGTTTCGCGATACGGTGCGGGTCTATTGCGATACGGACGCCGACAGGCCCAGCGGGACGGAGACGGGCAAGCGGCTCAAGGCGCGCATGGACCTGGGCTTTACCTTCCTCAAGATGGATCTGGGGCTGATGCAGATTGCCGATGTGCCCGGCGCCGTGGTGGCGCCCGCCGGCACGCTCGAAGGCTATCGCGTCCATCCCGGCCATGGCCCGGCCCGGTCGATGGAAGATCGGCGGATGCGGAACGCGGTTTATGACACGCATAATGTGCGCCACCCCTTCAGCGGCCTGCACTTTTCGGACAAGGGGCTGGACCTTCTAGAACAATATATTGCCGAGGTGCGCGAAGTGGTCGGCTATGAGGTGCCGCTGGCTATCGACCATGTGGGGCATATTTCGCTGCAGAACGGCATCCGCCTGGCGCGGCGCATCGAGAAATATGTGCCGGCCTGGCTCGAGGATGTCATCCCCTGGCAATATACCGAGCAATATAGGGAGCTTCAGCAGGCGACCACGGTGCCGATCTGCACCGGCGAGGACATCTATCTCAAGGAAGGTTTCGAGCCCCTGCTCAAGACCGGGATTTCGGTGATCCACCCGGACCTTTTGACCTCGGGCGGAATTCTCGAAACCAAGAAGATCGGCGACATGGCGCAAGACCATGGCGTGGCCATGGCCATCCACATGGCCGAGAGTCCCATTGCAGCCATGGCGGCGGCGCATGTGGCGGTGGCCACGGAGAATTTCATGGCGCTCGAATATCATAGCGTCGAAGTCGACTGGTGGGACGATATCGTCACGGGCTTGCCCAAGCCGCTTGTCCAGGACGGGTTCATCACGGTGCCGGACAAGCCGGGGCTAGGCATTGATGACGTCGTCGACGAGATCATCAGCCAGCATCTGCAGCCGGGGGTCACCGGCATCTGGCAGCCGACCGACCGCTGGGACAATGAATATTCCTGGGACCGGACCTGGAGCTAAGAACATGATCTATGAAATGCGTGTCTATGATTGCCTGCCCGGACGTCTTCCGGCGCTGCTCAGGCGGTTCAACGACCATACGCTGGCCATCTGGGAGCGGCATGGCATCAACCAGGCGGGGTTCTTCACCACCGTGATCGGCGAGAACAGCAATCGGCTGACCTATTTCCTGGCCTGGGAGAGCCTTGCCGCGCGCGAGGCCAATTGGGCCAATTTCATCGCTGATCCGGCCTGGATAAAGGCGCGGGACGATTCGGAGCGCGATGGCCCGATCCTCGCCAACGTCAGCAGCCAATTGCTGGCGCCGACGGCGTTCTCGTCGGTGAAATAGGGGCCGGAATGAAGATCACGGACCTACGTTGCGCGGTTATCGGCCGGCACCCTATCGTGCGCATTGTCACCGATGAGGGCCTTTACGGGCTGGGCGAGGTGGAGTTCACCAAGACCTATCTCAAGCCTTTCGTGCTGCACTTTCGCGAGGCGCTGATCGGCGAAGACCCAACCGATGTCGAGCGCTGCATGCTCAAGATCCGCCAGCGTGGCAGCTTCAAGCCCTATGGCGCCGCCGTCTCGGCCATCGAGCATGCCCTGTGGGACATTGCCGGCAAGGCGGCCAATGTGCCGGCCTACAAGCTGCTGGGCGGCAAGGTGCGTGACAAGGTCCGGGTCTATAATGGCTCGATCCGGCGCAAGCGGAGCGGCGACCGGCCGGAGGACTATGCCGCAGACGTCAAATGGATGATGGAGCAGCCTCAGAACTTCTTCATGGTCAAGCAGGGGATCAGCTTCCACTCCAACATGAAGGACACGTTCGAGGACTTCCATTATGGCGTGCAACTGAACAGCGCGGGTTATCACGGCGCCATGGACCAGGGGCAAATCTCCGAGCGCGGCTTCAACCACATGCTCGACTGCGTCGCGGCGATGAAGGAAGTGCTCGGCGACAAGGTCAGCCTGGCGCTCGATTGCGGCCCCGGCTGGTTCCTCAACGATGCCATCCGCTTTGCCAATGCCGTCGAGAAATACGATTTGATGTGGCTCGAGGACATGCTGACCGGGGACTATGTCCCATGGGTCAATCCGCAGGCCTATCGCGAACTGACCACCTCCACCACGACGCCGATCCATACCGGCGAGCAGATCTATCTCCGGCACAATTTCAAGGAGCTGATCGAGACCCAGGCCGTTCGGGTGATCGGACCGGATCCGGCCGATATCGGGGGAATTGCCGAACTCAAATGGGTGGCCGAGCACGCCTACATGCACTCCATCATGATGGCGCCGCATGGCACAGCCAATGGGTTGCTGGGTTTGGGGGCGCTGATCAATGTGTGTGCGACGCTGCCGGCCAACTTCATTGCCTTTGAATATCCGAGCGCCTCGGACCCCTGGTGGGAGGACATCGTGATCGGGCTGCCCGAGCAGATCGTCACCAATTCCATGGTCGACCTGCTCGAGGCGCCCGGGCTGGGCCTCGACATCGATGCCGAGGCGGCAGGCAAGTACCTTCTGGAGGAAGATGCCGGGTTTTTCGCGCCTTAACGGGTGCTGGCGACGCTTGTTGATATTGACCCGGTTCCGGGCTAATTGCAGAGACGGTCTGCAGTTCACCGAGGCGTCGCCGTCCCGCAAGGGAAGCTAAACCTGCTCAGCATAATCTTCGACACGCACCTTGTCCTGGTGCCCCGTCGCAAGCCGGCGACCAACGACACCGCCTTGGTGCGGATGCGGGCACGCTCGAGGATGAGCCATGTCGAGACAGACCCACTCCCTTCATATTGCCGACCTCTCGGGTTTTGCCAAAAGCCTGCGCGAACAGTTGACCAGGCTGGACGACAAGCCCAGCCATGTTGACATGCTCAACATGCTGGCGCGGTCCGCCGGATTTCGGAACTACCAGCATTTCAAGGCCGTGACCGAAGATGCGCCGCAGGCCGATCCGGTCGACCTGACTCTGGTCGAAAAAGTCAGCCGGCATTTTGACGCCAATGGTGTGCTGATGCGCTGGCCCTCTAAGAACAGCCTGCAGCCGCTATGCCTTTGGGCGCTGTGGGCACGCATGGAGCCGGGGCGGGACTATGCCGACCGCGAAAATACCGACCTCCTCAACGCCTGGGCCAGCTTTGGCGATCATGCGCTGTTGCGGCGGTCCATGGCCGACATGGGCTACGTGACCCGCACGCCGGACGGCAGAACCTATCGCCGGATCGAGCAGAAACCGCCGGCCGAGCTGTCGATGTTGCTGAAGCGGATCGGGCCGAAAGAGCGCTGAATGCGCCGCTATCGAGAGTGGCCGAGGTATTGCGGTTCAGAAGCGCGACAAATAAAGACCAAGGACAGTCTATCGCTGCATCAAACGGTGAAATGCCCTAGACGCGCTTGGAGATGCGCTGCATGGCCATGCGGGAAATCAGGTTGCCGATTTCCACTGACTGATTGTTCTGGATACTGGCGAAACTGTTGGCCAGATTCATGGTCTTTTGGGCGGCAGCCAGTGCCTCGGCCCGGCGCCCGCGCAGAAACTGCATCCGTTCATAGGATGAGAGTTCGTGCATGTTAAAGCGTGTTATTTTGCCGGAAATGGACATGGCTTGAGTTTGTGTGGGGATTGCTGACGAGACGTTAATCGCGGCACGCACATTCTGGTAATTTGCGGCTGAGGCGCGTTGAGCGCGGGAGGACGAAGTGTTGTGCCGGTCCTGACTACGCCGTCTTGGAGATGCGCTGCATGGCCATCTTGGAGATGATGTTGCCCATCTCGACCGCATTGTTAGCCTGGATCGAGGCGAAGCTATTGGCCATGCTGGCGTTTTTCTGGGCGATCTCGGCGGCGGCGGCCCGGCGTTCGCGCTGATACTGGATCCGCTCATAGGGGGAGAGCTGATGCATGTTGTACCGGTTGATCTTGGTATCGCCATAAGCCATGGCGAAAGCTTCGTTGATTATGGTTAACCGGCGGTTAAATGGTTAGCAAAGCGCGAACGGCTAGTGCTGCATGACCACCAGGCCGGCGGCGCCGGCCATCATGGTGCCGGCTGTCTTGTTGAGGCGACCAAGAGCCTTTTCGCTCCGGAACATCTCGCGGGCGGCAGAGGCCAGCCAGGCGTAGCCGCAGCCGATGATCAGCAGCACGATGATCACGATGGCGGTCAGCTCGATGAAGGCAATGGGATTCATCTCGCCCAAAGGCACCACGGTGGGCAGGATGGCAAGATAGAAGACGATGGTCTTGGGATTGCCCATGGTCAGCGAGAAACCGGCAAGGAAGGTCTTCCAGGGGTCTTCATTCTTGGGCCTCATCTGTTCGGAGCCGGGGCGGGCGGTCCAGAACTTGTAGGCGATGTATAGCAGGTAGGCCGCGCCGGCCCAGCGCACGATGGTGAAGACCGGGCCGAACCAGGTGGCAATAGCCGCCAGGCCGAAGACGGCGAAGAAGAAATAGACCAGATCGCCGGCCAGGATGCCCAGCACCATAGGGAACGCGCCTTTGAAGCCGCCGCCCAAGGCACGGGCAACCACGGCAGCCACGCCGGGGCCGGGGACAAGCACCGCTATGGCGTAGGCAATGGTGAAGGCGGTGAGGGTGAAAATATCCATGGCATGACATCCGGCATTAAGCCGGCGGACACTACGCCTCAAACTCGTGATTTGCCAGCGCGTGCTTGACGCAGAGGTTCAAGCGGATATTTAAGATGGATCGCAACCCGACCGGACGGTTCCTAATGGATCGCACCCTCACAGCAATGCCGACCTGCCTTGCCTTTGGGGAACTGACGAACCATGCCTTCCGTGACGCTTTCGAACCTGAGCTATTCCGGCCCTGACGGCCAGACGCTTTTCTCCCGTCTTGATCTGAGTTTTGGCACCGGGCGTTCCGGCCTTGTCGGGCGCAATGGCGTCGGCAAGACCACCTTGCTGCGCCTGATCACCGGCGATTTGTCGCCATCGTCCGGGACAGTCAGCGTTTCGGGACGCATCGGTGTGTTGCGCCAGCAGGTGCAGCCAGAGCCGGGCGAGACCATTGCTGACTTGTTCGGCGTGCGCGCCGGGCTGGCGTTGCTGGATCGTGCACTGGCGGGGGTGGCGCGTGCCGACGAACTGGTTGAGGCCGACTGGACGCTGGAGGCGCGGTTGGAGACCGCGTTACAGACACTGGCGCTGGAGGTCGAGCCGAACACATTGCTGGCGACGCTTTCGGGCGGGCAGCGGACGCGAACGGCACTGGCGGCGCTCAATTTTGAGGCTCCGGACCTGATCCTCCTCGACGAGCCGACCAACAATCTCGACACGGATGGGCGGGCCGCCGTGGCGCAGATGCTGGCCGGTTGGCGCGGGGCGGCCATTGTCATCAGCCACGACCGCGACCTGCTGGAGAACATGGATGCCATTGTCGAACTGACGGGGCTGGGGGCCACCACCTATGGGGGCAATTGGAGCCATTATCGGGAGCGCAGGGCGCTGGAGCTGAACGCGGCGCAACATGACCTCAATGTGGCTGAGCGGCAGGTGCGGGACGCGGCGCGGGCCGCGCAGGACGCGCGCGAAAAGCAGGACAAACGCAACGCTGGCGGGCGCAGGAAGGGTGCCAAGGGCGACATGCCCAAGATCCTCAAGGGGGCGTTGAAGCGTCGGGCCGAAGAAACTGTGGGTGGCTTGAGCCGGTTGGCGGAGAAGCAGACTGATATGGCACAGGTGCAGGCGGCAGAGGCGCGGGCAAAAATCGAAGTGCTGACGCCCTTTGCGCTGAAGCTGGCCCCGAGCGGCCTGCCGTCGGGCAAGGTGGTGTTACGGGCATCGGGCCTGACCGGGGGGCATGTTCCCGAAAATCCGGTGATCCGTAATTTTGCGCTCGACCTGATCGGGCCCGAGCGGGTGGCAATCACTGGGCCGAACGGGGTTGGCAAGACCACCTTGCTCAGGCTCCTCACCGGCGAGTTGGAGCCGGTGTCGGGCAATGTGCAAATTGGTGGGCCAATGGTGTTTCTGGACCAACAGGTGGGTGTGCTCGACCGAGGCCAATCCATTCTCGAGAACTTCCGGCGGCTCAATCCCGCGAGTACGGTCCAGGATTGCCGCTCGGTGCTGGCGGCGTTCAAGTTCCGCAATGATGCGGCCCTGCAAATGGTGGGCACATTGAGCGGCGGCGAGATGCTGCGGGCGGGGCTGGCCTGTGTGTTAGGCGGGGCGACGCCGCCCATGCTCGTGGTGCTCGACGAGCCGACCAACCATCTCGACATCGAGGCTATCGAAGTGGTCGAGGCCGGGCTGCGGGCCTATGACGGGGCGCTGCTGGTGATCAGCCACGACCGGACGTTTCTGGAGAATGTGGGGGTGGAGCGGGAAGTGGTGTTGGGGTAGGTGTCTCTGCTCCAAGAGGATGGTTCTAATCCGGCATTGAAGGGGTTCGGCTACGACCAGCGGGCAGCAGGAACCCAATCTGGATCGCGGGAAGAAAATACGACCGTCAAAGTATAGTCGTCACCCCAGCCCTCAGGATTCTCCAACTCATTGGCGTCCAAGCCCGCCACTTGGAGGGCAAGGCGCACTTTGGCAGTAAGTGCATGGTCGGTCTTATTCCACCAAACTAATGTCAGACCACTGTCCGGAGGGTCATCTATTCCCAAGATGGAGTGAGACTTTACGCTCAGACCAGCCGCGCGGAAGATGCTCACGGTCTGTCGATAAAGACGATCAGCATCGGATGCGTCTGAGTCCCTGACAATCTTGATGTTGCCGGACACCCCGGCCAATGCGCTCTTCATACGCTCTTGCGCTTGGTCAGGCAGTCCGTAAGACGCCAATGTAGCCAGTTCCTCACGAAGCCAAACGATCTGCTGTTGGGCTTCCTCCGGTGATTTGCCCTCCAGCTTCTCCTTGTACTCGGCAATTCGCCGGTCGGCGTTGGTGAGGCTATCCTTAAGCCCTCAATTCGTTGTCCATACATGAACCTGCCAGCAACCCAACCGAAAACGAGGCAAGCCGCGACGATAGATCCAACGCTAGTTGCGGCCCCCTTAAGGGTCGGCCATTCCGTGACGAGAATGTTCCAGAGTTCCATCTGAATCCTATATCACCCTGACGTCTGGACTGGCTATGGCAACCGCGCCAGACGCTCGGTGAGCAGGTCATAGAAGCCATCGGCGTTGCCGGTGCGGAGCCAGGTGGCGTTATACGTGCGGCCGGTGACGTGCCAGTAGTCGACCACGGTCATGCCGACAGTGAGTTCGCTGGCGGTTTCGATGGTGACATTGCAGTGTCGGCCCTCGAACAGCTCGGGTCGGAGCAGCCAGGCAATGACCGTGGGGTCGTGCAGGGGTGCGCCGTCCCAGCCGTATTTCTCGAGATCGAAGGTTTCCGAGAAGGTGAGCATGGCATGAACCGCCTCGCCAGTGCGATTGCCCAGAGCCCGGATCGCATCGAGCCGGGCGGGGGTGGACTGGATCATGTGGGTGACGTCAAGCGAGAGGATGGTGATGGGGGCGCCGCAGCGCATCACTACATCGGCGGCCTCGGGATCGACATAGATGTTGAATTCGGCGGCAGGGGTGATGTTGCCCACCTCGAAATAGGCGCCGCCCATCATGACGATTTCCTGGATGCGCTCGGCAATGGCCGGTTCTTTGACCAGCGCCATGGCGATATTGGTCAGCGGGCCCAGGGTGCAGAGGGTGACGGTCTTTGGCGGCGCCTTCATCAGCGTCTCAATGATGAAGTCCACGCCGTGCTGAGCTTGTAGGGGGATGGCCGGGTCGGGCAGGTCGGGGCCGTTAAGGCCGGTGTCGCCATGCACGTGCTCGGCGGTGACCAAGTGCCGGCGAATGGGGCGCGAGCAACCGGCATAGACAGGGACATCGGTCCGACCGGACAGTTCGACAACCTTGCGGGCATTGTTGGCATTGTGATGCAGCCCGACATTGCCGGCCACGGCAACGACGCCTAGCACGTCTAGTTCGGCGGGCGAGGCGAGGGCCAGGAGAATGGCCACGGCGTCGTCCTGGCCGGGGTCAGTATCAATGATGATCTTGCGGGACATGGGAATTTCCGTCGACTCGGGAAGCATTTCGCCGCGAGCTTATCCAAGCGCCGGGGCGGGGTCGACGGGCCAGCGGGTCGCAGCGGAACGAAAGGCATGAGCGGGACGTTTTCGGGACTTCCAGCCTATGGAATTCCAATGCGTCACCTTCACACCGGTCCTGTCCCCGTCGCGGTCGACGAAAGCCAGTTTCAACGCCTGCTCAGCAATGCGGCGAGGCTCGCCGTAATCGGGATCGCCTTTGCCGTGCTGCTCATGGTGCTGCAGGCGGGGCAGGTGATTCTGGCGCCGGTGACACTGGCTATCGTTGTGGGGCTGATGTTCGGCCCTGTGGCTGACCGGGTGGAAAGCTGGGGTGTGCCTCCAGCCCTTTCTGCCGGCGTCGTCGTGTTGTTGTTGCTCGCCGTGATCTTCGGCTTTGGGCTATTGTTTGCGGTGCCATTGAGCGAATGGGTGGCCAGGGCGCCGCTAATCTGGGAAAAACTGCAGGCGCAACTGGCCAATCTGAGGGAGCCTCTCGAGTCCATTGGCGCGTTCCAGGAGCAGCTTTCATCCGTGCTGGGTTCGGATGGCGCGATGTCGGTGCAGGTTGAGGATGGCAGCACGGTGACCGGCATGGCCATGCTGGCCCCGGCGGTGCTGGCGCAGATCGCGATTTTCCTCGCCAGCCTCTATTTCTTCGTCGCCACGCGCGACCATATCCGAATGTCGGTGCTGTCCATGTGCGTGACGCGGCGCATGCGCTGGCGCACCGCGCACGTGTTTCGCGATGTCGAACAAAAGGTCAGCCGGTTCCTGCTTTCGGTAACGATGATCAATCTCGGCGTCGGCACGGCAGTGTCGCTAGCCATGTGGATCATCGGCATGCCCTCGCCCGTGCTGTGGGGCGCCATGGCCGCTGTGCTCAACTACATTCCCTATGTGGGCCAGGCAATCATGGTGACTGTGCTGATTGCCGTGGGGCTGGGGACGCAGACCAATCTGCCCGAAATCCTGCTGCCGGTGGCCTGCTATGCGGCGATCAACTTCGTCGAGGGACAGATATTCACCCCGCATTTCATCGGCCGCTCGCTGACCCTAAACCCCTTCATCATCTTCCTCTCGATCACCTTCTGGATCTGGGCCTGGGGTCCTGTGGGCGGCTTGGTGGCCGTGCCGGCGCTGCTGATTGCCCAGTCCACCATTGCTCATGCCTTGCCCAGCAAGCCGGTGGCGCCCCGGCGTCCGGTGCAACGCACGGGTAATATGACTGATCGCGAGCAAGTATTGGCCAATGCTGCCCAGGTTATCCGCGAGCGCCGCAAGGACGAGGCGGAAAGCCGCAAGCACGAGCGCGAGGAGCCGCCACAAGGCACCGGCCCAACCGGGGTCGAGCCGAGCACAGGATGATTGCTGTGCCTGCTTGACGGAGCCATTCGCGGGAACCAGTGTCGGATTGAGCGACACGGGGATTGTGAATGGCGGGAGAAGTTCTTGCGCATGCGGGTGAGGCGGCACATCATGGTGTCGACCTGGTGCCGGTGGTGGCCCTTTTGGCAGCCGGCACCATTGCCGTGCCGATCTTTCGCCGCATCGGCCTTGGCTCGGTGCTTGGCTATCTGGCGGCTGGATTGCTGCTCGGCCCCTCGGGAATCGGGCTGATTTCCGACCCGGCCTCCGTGCTGGCCACGGCCGAAATGGGCGTGGTGCTGTTCCTTTTCATTATCGGCCTTGAAATGGAGCCGAGCCGGCTCTGGGCGCTGCGCAAGCAGATATTCGGGCTGGGTGTGCTCCAGGTTGCCATCAGCGGTGCACTGCTGACCGGAATCGGTGTCCTGCTCGGCTTTGCGCCGGTGGTGGCCTTTGTCTTCGGCATGGGATTCGTGCTGACCTCGACGGCGATTGTCATGCAGATCCTGGGAGAGCGCGGCGAGCTGGCGACCGAGAGCGGACAGAAGATGGTATCCATCCTGCTGCTTGAAGACCTGGCCATCGTGCCGCTGCTGGCAATGGTCGCGCTGTTGGCGCCGACAACCGATGATGTCAGCCTGCTGACGCGACTGGTGTCGCTCGGGATCGCCATGGGCGCCATCCTGCTGCTGATCTTTCTGGGGCAGCGGATCATGAACCCGTTCTTCTCGTTGCTGGCGCAGGCGCGGGTGCGCGAGGTCATGACGGCGGCGGCGCTGCTGGTGGTGCTGGGAGCGGCACTGCTGTTCCAGGTCAGCGGGCTGTCGATGGCCATGGGGGCGTTCCTTGCCGGTGTGCTGCTCTCAACCTCGACCTTCAAGCACCAACTCGAAGCTGACGTGGAACCGTTCCGTGGCCTGTTGCTGGGCCTGTTTTTCCTGGCCGTCGGCATGTCGCTCGATCTCAACGTGGTCGGCGAGAACTGGCAGATCATCGCGCTCAGCGTGGTGACCTACATGCTGGTCAAGGCGGCGGCGATCTACGTTATCGCGCGGGTGCTCAAATCGAGCCATGGCGAGGCGCTGGAGCGCGCGGTGCTGATGGGGCAGGGCGGCGAATTCGCCTTCGTACTCTATACGACAGCGGCCTCGAGCGGGCTGATTGATGCGCCCACCAATGCCATCTTCACCGCCACGGTCATCATTTCCATGGTGCTGACGCCGTTCATGATTATCTTCATGCGCGCGTTCATGCCGAAATTGGTGCAGTCGATGGATGGGGTGGAGGCAGCGGAAGGTCTTTCGGGACGGGTGCTGATCATCGGCTTCGGGCGCTTCGGGCAGATTGCCAGCCAGCCGCTGCTGGCGCTGCGCCATTCGGTCTCCATCATCGACAACGATACCGAGATGATCCGGGCGGCAGCGCAGATCGGCTTCAAGGTCTATTACGGGGACGGCACCAGGCTCGACATATTGCATGCTGCGGGTGCCGGCGCCGCAAATCTGATCCTGGTGTGCACCGACAAGAAAGAACAGACATCGCGCATTGTGGAATTATTGCGTGACGAGTTCCCCTTGGCGCGGGTTATGGCGCGGGCGTTTGATCGTGCCCATGCCATCGAACTGGTCCGCGCCGGTGTCGATTTCCAGCGGCGCGAACTATTCGACTCCGCTGTGACCTTTGGTGGCGAAGCGATCCGCATAATGGGCGCCGATGAACAGCAGATCGCCGATGTTCTAGACGGAGTGCGGGAGCGCGACAGCGAGCGGTTCGACCTGCAACTGAATGGCGACGATTGGCGGGTTGGACGGCAATTGCTGATCAGCAATGCCCGCGAACAGGCGCGTGAGGGGGGCATTTCGGTGGCCAAGGAAGCTGCAGAGGCGGCAGCCCGCAAATCTGCACGGCCAATGCAGGGCAGCTAAACGCGCGCGGCGCTGCGGGGGGCTTTCCCCTGCACAAATTAAGTGCAAGACTATCCCTATTCTGAGGGGAACATCGTCATGAACACTGGATTGCGAAATGCCGCAAAAGCCGATCGTCTACGATGCGCTCACCCCAGAACCCCGCGCTACCACAGTTGAGGCCATCCAGGCCGAAATCCTTGAAAAGCTGATCTATTCGGTCGGCAAGGATCCCATCGTTGCCCGACCCCATGACTGGCTGAGGGCCACCATCCTTGCCGTGCGTGATCGTGTCATGGATCGCTGGATGGAGAGCTCGCGCGAGACCTGGCGGACCTCGAACAAGCGCGTCTATTACCTCAGCCTCGAGTTTCTCATTGGACGGCTGATGCGCGACGCCATGAGCAATGTCGGGTTGATGGAGCCGGTTGCCGAGGCGCTCAAGAACCTTGATGTCGATTTGGGCGACCTGATTGCGCTGGAACCGGATGCTGCGCTGGGCAATGGCGGCCTCGGGCGACTGGCGGCATGTTTTCTTGAATCCATGTCCTCGGTGAAAATCCCGGCCTATGGCTATGGCATCCGCTATGTGCATGGCCTGTTCCGACAGGAAATGAGCGAAGGCTGGCAGGTGGAATTGCCGGAGGACTGGCTGGCGCATGGCAATCCCTGGGAATTCGAGCGCCGCGAAAGCGCCTATGAGGTCGGGTTTGGCGGTCATGTCGAGCCGGTGACCGATCCCGATGGCAGCGAGCGCCAGGAGTGGCGGCCCAACCAGCACCTGCTGGCCGTGGCCTATGACACGCCGATCGTGGGGTGGCGCGGCTCCAGAGTGAATACGCTCCGGCTCTGGAGCGCGCAGCCGATCGATCCGATCCTGCTCGACAAGTTCAACTCGGGCGACCATATCGGCGCGCTGGAGGAAAGCTCTAAGGCCGAGGCCATCACCCGCGTGCTCTACCCAGCCGATTCCACGGCGGCCGGACAGGAACTGCGCCTGCGCCAGGAGTTCTTCTTCTCCTCGGCGTCTTTGCAGGACATCGTGCGGCGGCATCTCCAGCAATATGGCGACCTGGGGTCGCTGTCAGACAAGGTGGCGATCCAGCTCAACGATACGCATCCGGCGATTTCGGTAGCCGAGCTGATGCGCATCCTTGTCGATGACAATGGCATCAAATGGGCCAGGGCATGGAAGATTGCCAAGGGCACGTTCGGCTATACCAACCACACGCTGCTACCCGAGGCGCTGGAAAGCTGGCCGGTGGCGCTGCTGGAGCGGCTGCTGCCGCGCCACATGCAGATTGTCTATCAGATCAACGCCGATATTCTGGCCGAGGCGCGCGCCAAGAAGGGCTTTACCGACCAGCAGATCGCGGCGGTCTCGCTGATCGACGAGCATGGCGGGCGGCGGGTGCGCATGGGCCAGCTGGCCTTTGTTGGCTCCCATTCGATCAATGGCGTTTCGGCGCTGCATACCGAACTGATGAAGCAGACGGTGTTTGCGGACCTGCACAAGCTCTATCCCGAGCGCATCAACAACAAGACCAATGGCATCACGCCGCGCCGCTGGCTGATGCAGTGCAATCCGGGCCTGACCAAGCTGGTGACCGAGCGGATCGGCCCCGATTTCCTCGATAATGTGGACAAGCTGCACCAGTTGCTGGCGCATGCCGAGGACCCGGGCTTCCAGAAGCAGTTCGCCGCGGTCAAACTGGCCAACAAGAAGAAGCTGACCAAGCTGATCAAGGAACGGCTCAACATCACCGTTTCGCCGGATGCCATGTTCGACGTGCAGATCAAGCGCATCCACGAATACAAGCGGCAATTGCTCAACATCATCCATGCCGTGGCGCTTTATGACGAAATTCGCGCCCATCCCGAGAAGGAATGGGTGCCACGGGTGAAGATCTTCGCGGGCAAGGCGGCGCCGAGCTACTGGAATGCCAAGCTGATCATCAAGCTGATCAACGACGTGGCGCGGGTGATCAACAATGACCCGGCGGTGCGGGGCCTGCTCAAGGTGGTGTTCCTGCCCAATTACAATGTGAGCCTTGCCGAAGTGATCGTGCCGGCGGCCGATCTGTCCGAGCAGATTTCCACGGCCGGCATGGAGGCTTCGGGCACCGGCAACATGAAGTTCATGGCCAATGGCGCCATCACTATCGGCACGATGGATGGCGCCAATGTCGAGATGCACAAGGAAGTCGGTGACGACAATATCGTCATCTTCGGCCTGACCACTGACGAGGTCGAGGACAAGCGCGGGCGTTCGGAAGTGCCGCGCTCGGCCATCGATGGGTCCCCGCGGTTGCGAGAGGCGCTCGATTCCATTGCCTCGGGCGTATTCTCGCCGGATGACCCGCATCGCTATGGCGACCTGATCGGGGGTCTTTATGACCATGACTGGTTCATGGTGGCGCGCGACTTCGACGCCTATGCGGCAGCGCAGGCCAAAGTGGACAGCATCTGGCGCGACAGGAAGCGCTGGACGGCCATGGCGATCCGCAACACGGCGAGCGTCGGGTTCTTCTCGTCCGACCGGACGATCCGGCAATATGCAGAAGAAATCTGGAACGTGCCGACATCATAAGCGTTGGCAGGCGCGGAGACTGCCTGGCGGCAAGACCAGGTCCGCGCACAATGTGCAGTTGGGCCTGCCAGGATAAACGGCAGGCCAGTGGGGAGTTTGGGTGTGAGCGTGAGCAAGGAAAACTGGCAGGCCGACGGACGGGAAGTCGAGGCGATCGTGGCGGGTCGCCACAGCAATGCCTTCGCCTTTCTGGGCCTGCAGGAGGTGGAAGGGCACTGGGTGCTCCGCGCCTTCGTGCCCCATGCCGAGACGCTTCATGCCTTTACCCTTGATGGCGAACCGCTCGGCCACATGATCCCGCGCCATGCGGCGGGGTTTTTCGAGGCCAAGGTGGATATTTCGGCGCGGAAGCCGGTGCGCTACGAGGCCAAAAATGCCGGTGGCAGTTGGACGGTCTATGACCCGTATTCCTTCGGGCCAGTGCTTGGGCCGATGGACGATTTTTATATCGGCGAGGGGAGCCATTTGCGGCTGTTCGACAAGCTGGGCGCCCACGAGATGAAGTTCGAGGGCATCCATGGCACCCATTTTGCCGTCTGGGCCCCCAATGCGCAGCGCGTCTCGGTGGTGGGGCCCTGGAACGAGTGGGATGGGCGGCGCAATCCCATGCGCAATCGCCAAGGCATATGGGAAGTGTTCATCCCGGTGCTGGGGACCGGCACGATCTACAAATACGAAATTGTCGGGCCCAACGGCCAGGTGCTGCCGCTCAAGGCCGACCCATTCGCGCGCCAGGCCGAAATGCGGCCGCGCACGGCTTCGGTCGTGCCCGATCCCACGCCCTTCACCTGGACCGACCAGAAATACATGGAAGAGCGCGCCAGTCGCGACTAGCGCCGCACCCCGATGTCGATCTACGAGGTGCATCTGGGGTCCTGGCGCCGGCGGGCGGATGGCGGCTTCATGAGCTACGACCAGCTTGCCGAGCAGCTGGTGCCCTATGCGGCGGACATGGGCTATACCCATCTCGAATTCATGCCGGTGTCCGAGCATCCATTCGACCCGAGCTGGGGCTATCAGCCGACCGGCCTCTATGCGCCGACGGCGCGCTTCGGCGACCCGGCCGGGTTTGCGCGGCTGGTCAATGCGGCGCATGAGGCCGGGCTGGGTGTGATTCTCGATTGGGTGCCGGCGCATTTCCCCACCGACGAGTTCGGCCTTGCCCATTTCGATGGCACTGCACTTTATGAGCATGAAGACCCGCGGCAGGGGTTCCATCCGGACTGGAACACGGCGATCTACAATTTCGGGCGCAAGGAGGTTTCGGCCTTCCTGACCAATAATGCGCTGTTCTGGTTCGACCAGTTCCACATTGACGGGCTCAGGGTCGATGCGGTGGCGTCCATGCTCTATCTCGACTATTCGCGCCAGCCCGGCGAGTGGGTGCCCAACCAGCATGGCGGCAACCAGAACCTCGAAGCCGTCGCCTTCGTGCAGCGGGTCAATGCCGAGGTCTATCGGCAGTTTCCCGGCGCGTTCATGATCGCCGAGGAGTCGACCTCGTGGCCTGGCGTGAGTGCGCCGACCTATGCGGGCGGGCTGGGCTTCGGGTTTAAGTGGAACATGGGGTTCATGAACGACACGCTACGGTTCATGAGCCGAGAGGCAGTACACCGTCGCTTTCACCACAATGACATGACTTTCGGGCTGGTCTATGCGTTCAGCGAGAACTTCGTGCTGCCGCTCAGCCATGACGAGGTGGTGCATGGCAAGGGCTCGCTGCTGACCAAGATGCCCGGCGATGACTGGCAGCAATTTGCCAATCTGCGCGCCTATCTCGCTTTCATGTGGGGGCATCCGGGCAAGAAGCTGCTGTTCATGGGCCAGGAGTTCGCACAGCGCGAGGAATGGTCGGAGGCCCGGGCGCTGGACTGGTATTTGCTCGATGCACCCAGCCACGAGGGCATGCGGCGGCTGGTTGCCGATCTCAATGCGGCCTATCGCAGCCTGCCCGCGCTGCATGAGCGCGATTGCGAACCGGACGGGTTCGAATGGGTGATCGGCAATGACCAAGCCAATTCGGTGCTGGCCTGGATTCGAAAGGCGCCGGATGCCGATCCGGTGCTGGTCATTTCCAACCTGACGCCGGTGCCGCGCAGCGGCTACAAGGTGCCACTGCCCAAGGCCGGGCGCTGGGTGGAACGCATCAATACAGATGCTGGATGGTATGCCGGGGGGAACACCGGCAACCAGGGTGGCGTTGTGGCCAGGGCTGTGGAAGGCCAGCACTGGCCGGCGGAGGCGGAACTCTATTTGCCACCCCTGGCCACCCTGTTCCTGAAATTCGAGCCGGCGTGAGGCGGCTGGGACGAAACAAGACCCGGGGAAATTCGGGCACTAGCGGAGGGAAATATAATGGCTGACTATCGAGTACCATCGCCGCTGGCCCGCGAGGCCATGGCCTATGTGCTGGCAGGCGGACGCGGCACACGCCTGATGGAGTTGACCGACCGGCGCGCCAAGCCGGCGGTCTATTTCGGCGGCAAATCCCGCATCATCGACTTTGCCCTCTCCAACGCCATCAATTCGGGCATCCGCCGTATCTCGGTGGCCACGCAATATCAGGCGCACAGCCTGATCCGCCATCTGTCGCGCGGTTGGAACTTCCTCAGGCCCGAACGCAATGAAAGCTTCGATGTGTTGCCGGCAAGCCAGCGGGTGCGCGAGGACATGTGGTATGCCGGTACGGCGGATGCCGTTTACCAGAACATGGACATTATCGAGGATTCTGGCGCGCGCTACATCGTGATCCTGGCGGGCGACCATATCTACAAGATGGACTACGAAATCATGCTGCGCCAGCATGTGGACACTGGCGCCGACGTCACCATCGGGTGCCTGGAGGTGCCGCGGATGGAAGCGGTGGGCTTTGGCGTGATGCATGTCGATGGGCGTGACCGGGTGGTCGATTTCGTCGAGAAACCCAAGGACCCGCCAGGCATTCCCGACAAGCCGGACATGGCCCTGGCCTCGATGGGCATCTATGTGTTCGAGACGCGGTTCCTGATGGAACAGCTCAAGCGTGATGCGGCCACCGAAGGCTCCAACCGGGATTTCGGCAAGGATATCATTCCCTATATCGTCAAGAACGGCACCGCCTGGGCGCACCGTTTTCCGCGCTCCTGCGTGCGCTCGAGCAATGAGGAGGTCAGTTATTGGCGCGACGTCGGTACGATCGACGCCTATTGGAAGGCAAGCATCGACCTCACCGATATCAAGCCACAGCTCGATCTCTATGACCGCGACTGGCCAATCTGGACCTATGCGGAGATTACCCCGCCGGCCAAGTTCGTGCATGACTTCGACGGCCGTCGGGGCTCGGCCGTCAACTCGCTGGTCTCGGGCGACTGCATCATTTCGGGCGGACACCTGCAGCGCACACTGCTGTCGACAGGCTCGCGCGTGCATTCCTATTCCATGCTCGAAGAGGCGGTGGTGCTGCCTTATTGCGATATCGGGCGCAATGCGCGGCTGAAAAAAGTGGTCATCGACCGTGGCGTGAACATTCCCGAAGGGCTGGTAGTGGGTGAAGATCCCGATTTCGACGCCAAATGGTTCCGCCGCACCGACGACGGGGTGACGCTGATCACCCAAGCCATGGTCAACAAATATCTGGCGGATCGATGATCGAAGTCCTATCGGTCACCTCTGAGGTCTATCCCCTGATCAAGACTGGTGGGCTGGCCGATGTCGCTGGAGCATTGCCCGGTGCGCTCAGCGGCTCGGGTGTCACCATGCGCACGCTGGTGCCCGGATATCCTGCCGTCACCGACAAGATGAGTGGCGGGCGCGAGGTCGCGCGGTTTGAGGACCTGTTCGGAGTTCCCGCGCGCCTGATCGCGGGCCGGGTGGAGGGGCTGGACCTGATCGTGCTCGACGCGCCAGCGCTGTATGACCGGCCCGGCAATCCCTATATGGGGCCTGAGGGCTGGGACTGGCCAGACAACTGGAAGCGTTTTGCGGCGCTTAGCTGGGTCGCGTCCGAACTTGGGCTGGGCCTGGTCGAAGGGTACCGCCCGCAGGTCATCCATGCCCATGACTGGCAGGCGGGCCTCGTGCCAGCCTATGTAAAATATGGCCCGTCGTCCTCCCTCAAGACCGTTATGACCGTTCATAACATGGCATTTCAGGGCACGTTCGGGGCAGAGACCTTCGCGCAATTGCGCTTGCCGGCACATGCCTTCTCGGTCGATGGCGTCGAATATTATGGCGGCGTCGGCTATCTCAAGGCGGGAGTGGAATGTGCCGATGTGGTGACCACGGTGTCGCCCACCTATGCTGCCGAAATCCGCACGCCAGCCTTCGGCATGGGGCTTGAAGG
Source organism: Devosia sp. CAU 1758 (assembly GCF_054482695.1). Taxonomy (NCBI): domain Bacteria; kingdom Pseudomonadati; phylum Pseudomonadota; class Alphaproteobacteria; order Hyphomicrobiales; family Devosiaceae; genus Devosia; species Devosia sp. CAU 1758. Next base: position 788,686 of record NZ_JBTLRJ010000001.1, read on the forward strand.
GCTGCTTAATAACCGCTCTTCCAGTGTATTCGGCGTACTCAACGGCATCGACATGGACGCCTGGAACCCGGCGACCGATGCGGCGCTGGCGCAGACTTACACGGCGAGCACGATGCAGGGGCGCCTGGTCAACAAGCGCGCCGTGCAGGAGGCTTTCGGCCTTGATACCCTGGATGGTCCGCTGTTCGCGGTGGTCAGCCGTCTGACCTGGCAGAAGGGCATCGACCTGCTCGCGGCCAATATCGACCTGCTGGTCGAGGCGGGCGGGCAATTGGCGGTGCTGGGCTCGGGCGATGCGGAACTGGAAAACGCGGTGCGCAGTGCCGCGGTGACGCACAAGGGCAAGGTGGGCCTCGTCACCGGCTATGATGAGACGCTCAGCCATCTGGTGCAGGGCGGGGCCGACGTGATGATGGTGCCGTCGCGCTTCGAGCCATGCGGGCTGACCCAGCTCTATGCGCTGCGCTATGGCTGCGTACCATTGGTGAGCCGCGTCGGCGGGCTCAATGACACGGTGATCGACGCCAATGTGGCGGCGATCCAGGCGGAAGTTGCCACAGGCGTGCAGTTTGCACCGCCCAGTGAAACGGCCCTTGCCGACGCCATTCGCAGGACGCTGGCGCTCTATGCCGATGAGAAATCCTGGAAGAAAATGCAGCGCCGCGGGATGAAATCGAATGTGAGCTGGGAAGCCAGCGCTGCCCGCTACGCCCACCTTTACGCCTCGTTGATCGGGTATGCGACAGATGACAGTGCAAGTGACTAAGACGACGCCCTATTCGGACCAGAAGCCAGGCACTTCGGGCCTGCGGAAGCGCGTGAGCGTTTACCAGCAACCCAATTATGTCGAAAACTATATCCAGGCGATCTTCGACAGCCTCGACGGCTTTGCCGGACAGACGCTGGTGATCGGCGGCGACGGACGCTTCTACAACGATGTAGCCATCCAGAAGGCGATACGTATCGCCGCCGCCAATGGTTTTGGGCGGGTGCTGGTCGGGCAGGGTGGCATTCTGTCGACGCCGGCTGCCAGCCATGTGATCCGCCACAACAAGGCCTATGGGGGCCTTGTGCTGTCAGCAAGCCACAATCCGGGCGGGCCGGATGGCGATTTCGGTATCAAGTACAACATCGGCAATGGCGGTCCGGCGCCGGAGAAAATTACCGATGCGGTCTATGCGCGGACCAAGGTGATCGACAGCTACAAGACGCTGGAGACGCCCGACATCGACCTCAACGCCGTTGGCACGCAGCGGGTTGGCGACATGGTGGTCGAGGTGATCGATCCGGTGGCCGATTATGCGGCGCTAATGCAATCGCTATTCGATTTTGACGCCATCCGCGCCATGTTCGCTGGCGGCTTCCGCATGACCTTCGATGCCATGAGCGCAGTCACTGGCCCCTACGCACATACCATCCTCGAAGGCATGCTCGGCGCGCCCAAGGGTACGGTGATCAATGGCACGCCCTCGCCCACCTTCAATGACGGGCATCCCGATCCGAACCTGGTCTATTGCAAGGACATGCACGACCTGCTGATGACCGCCGATGGCCCTGATTTCGGCGCCGCCTCGGACGGCGACGGAGACCGCAACCTCATCATCGGGAAGAACCGCTTTGTGACGCCCTCGGACTCGCTGGCGCTGTTGGCAGCCAATGCGCATCTGGCGCCGGGCTACAAGAATGGCATTGCCGGCATTGCCCGCTCCATGCCGACCAGCGCCGCGGCAGACCGGGTGGCGGAAAAGCTCGGCATCGAGATGCATGAGACTCCCACGGGCTGGAAATTCTTCGGCAACCTGCTGGATGCGGGTCGCGTGACTATTTGCGGCGAGGAAAGCGCGGGCACCGGCTCGGACCATGTGCGCGAGAAGGATGGGCTCTGGGCTGTGCTGCTGTGGCTCAACATTCTCGCCGTCCGCAAGCAGGGCGTCGATGAGATCGTCCGCGAACACTGGAAGACCTATGGCCGCAATTATTATACGCGGCACGATTATGAAGAGGTGGACGCCGGCATTGCCGGGGCACTGGTCGAGGAACTGCGGGCACAATTGCCGTCGCTTCCCGGCAAGACTTTTGAGGAAGACCTGCAGATCGCCTATGCCGATGACTTCACGTATCACGACCCGGTCGATGGTTCGAACAGCGCCAGCCAGGGCATTCGCATCGGCTTCACTGATGGATCCCGAATGGTCCTCCGCCTCTCAGGGACTGGGACGGTGGGCGCCACGTTGCGCGTCTACCTCGAACGCTATGAGGCCGCTGATGGACGTCACGATGTCGACAGCCAGATCGCCCTCCAACCTCTCGTCCGGATCGCCGAACAGCTGGCAGGGATCAAGTCCAGAACCGGGCGCTCAGAGCCCAGCGTCATTACCTAGATCGGCGTCTCCATGAAACCAGAATTGGTGCCCAATGCCGGGCGAACCGACACTCTTGGCGCGAGTGTGACGCCCGACGGGGTAAACTTCGCAGTCTATTCGGAAAGCGCCACCCAAATATGGGTTTGTCTATTCGACGAGGCAGATCAGGAAGTCGAGCGTTTCGAGCTCGATGTCCATGAAAACCATATCCGGGCGGGGCTGATCGCCAATGTGGGGCCGGGCGCGCGCTATGGCTTGCGGGCCGATGGCCCCTATGATCCCGACCAGGGGAACTTTTTCGATCCGAACAAGCTGCTGGTCGATCCCTATGCGCGACACCTCGATCGGGTGTTTGTGCGCTCGCCGCGCCTAAGACTGGCGCGCGAAGACGCGGTTGATACCGCGCCGCTGGTGCCGAAGGCGATCGTGCGTGGCGTTGCCGAAGAGCCGGCGAAGCCGCGTCGCAAGAAGACGCCAAATCTGTTTTACGAATTGAATGTGCGCGGTTTCACGATGCGCCATCCGAGCGTGCAGGGACCATTGCGCGGCACCGTTGCGGCGTTGACGACGCGCCGGGTCATCGACCATTTCAAGCATCTGGGCGTCGATACTGTCCAGCTCATGCCCACGGCCGCCTGGATCGACGAAGGGCACTTGCCGCAATTGGGCCTTACCAATGCGTGGGGCTATAACCCTGTCGCTTATTTCGCGGTCGACCCTCGGCTAGTGCCACGCGGGCCGCAGGAATTGCGGTTCATGACCGATACCTATCGTAAGGCGGGTATCTCGGTGATTCTCGACGTGGTCTATAACCACACCGGCGAGGGTGACCAGCAGGGACCAATTCTGTCTTTGATGGGTCTTGATCCCCAGACCTATTATCGCTGGGTCGATGTGGACGGGAAAAAGCACCTCGTGAACGATACCGGCACCGGTAATACGCTACGGTGCGATCATCCGGCCGTGCAGCGCCTGGTGATCGAGAGCCTGCGTTATTATGTCGAGGAACTGGGTGTTGCCGGCTTTCGCTTCGATCTGGCCACAGTGCTGGGGCGCGAACCGGCCTTCAATCCCGAAGCCGAGATGCTTCAGAAGATCAAGGCCGATCCGGTCCTGAGCAAGGTCATTCTCGTGGCCGAACCGTGGGATCCGGGTCCGGGCGGCTATGCGGTCGGCAAATTCGGCAAGGAATTCCAGGAGCACAACGACACGTATCGCGACGAAGTCCGCGCGTTCTGGCGGGGCGAACCAGGCAAGATCGGCGCACTGGCGGGCAAGGTTTCCGGCTCCGCGGAACTGTTCGACTATGCTGGCCGCAAGCCCCAACACGGCGTCAACATGCTTGCCGTGCATGATGGGTTCACGTTGCGCGATCTCGTCAGCTATCACGACAAGCACAACGAAGCGAATGGCGAGAACAATAAGGACGGTCACAACAACAATCAGTCGTGGAATTGCGGCGTCGAAGGCGAGACCGACGATGAGAGCGTCAATGCCGCCCGCAAGCGCGATGTTCGCGCGCTGCTTTTCACGCTGTTCCTGTCGCGGGGCACCCCGCTGGTGCAGCAGGGCGACGAGATGTATCGGACCCAGCAGGGCAATAACAACGCCTATGCCCAGGACAATGAAATTACCTGGGTCGACTGGGAAAGCGCCGACGGGGCGCTGGTGGATTTCGTTGCGGCGATCAATATTTTCCGCAAGGCACATCCGGCTATCAGCCACGACCACTGGCTGACCGGTCAGGATCGCAATGGCGTGCGCGATGTGGTGTGGCTGCATCCCGACGGGCGCGAAATGAGTGAGGCCGACTGGAACGACAGCGCCGCCTCGGTGCTGGGCATGCACCTACGGTACAAGGACGATGAGGTGCTGGTGTGGTTTAATCGTCGTGTCGAGCCTGTCGTGGCGCGCCTTCCGGATGGCGACTGGGCCGTAGGCATCCAGTCCGACGAGGGTTCGGAAGTGCCGATAACCGAGGGTACCGCGACGCTGCCGCCAAGGTCCGTGGTTGCGCTGGTGCGACCGGGCTGACGGTCCTGAGGCCTTGCGGCGGTCAGTCGGGTAGCTCGACCATGCCATGACGGGCGTAGAAGCGCCGGGCACCAAGATTGTCCGTGTGCACCTTCAGATCGACAGCAGCGTTGCCGCGTGCAGCCAAGATTGCAAAGCTGGCCTGCAGTAGAAAACTGCCGAGACCGCGATCACGGTTATGCGGCTCAACCACAAGGTCCTTGATGAAGCTGCTGGTCCAACAATGCAGAAGGCCGATTGGTTCGCCCTCGTCGTCGGCGGCAATAATCATCAGGTCGGGATCGAATTCGGCATCCCGTATCATGGACCACCACCAATCTTCGACTGGGGGGACCTCGCCTCCACCCTTCGCATAAGAGCGGTTCAGCAGACTGTGCAAATCGACCGGTCGGAACCGGGTCACCGGCATCAGGACCACGCCTGCCGGCGGTACACGTTCAGCCGCGCCGCTAGCCAACAGCTTGCGCATCCGAACGTGGCCAAGCATCATCGCTATTCCGCAGCCTGAGCAGCGAAGCCACCGTGCTTTTCGATAAAGCCGATGATCTGGTTGAGGCTCTCGCGACGCAGGAGGTCGGTGAAGACGTAGGGTCGGCCTGCGCGCACCTTTTGCGTGTCGCTTTCCATCACGTCGAGACTGGCGCCCACATAAGGCGCGAGGTCGGTATGTGTGATGACAAGGAGGTCCGAGCGGGAAATGGCCGGGCCACCCTTACGCGGGATTTTTTCGCCCTGGGCCACCGAAATCACATAGATGGTGAGGTCGGCCAGGTCCGGCGAGAAGGTGGCGGCCAGATTGTCGCCGCCGCTTTCGATCAGGATGATGTCGAGATCGGGGAATTTGCGGTTGAGGTCGTCGATGGCCGCCAGGTTCAGCGATGCGTCCTCGCGAATGGCGGTGTGCGGGCAGCCGCCGGTCTCGACCCCGACGATGCGGTCCTCGGAAATGGCCTGGGCGCGGGCCAGGATCAGCGCGTCTTCCTGGGTGTAGATGTCATTGGTGACCACGGCCATGGAATAGCGCTCGCGCATGGCTTTGAGCAGCATTTCGCACAGGGTCGTCTTGCCTGAGCCAACGGGCCCGCCAATGCCGATGCGCAGGGGACCATTCAAAGATTTCATAGCAACCTCAGGACGATGAGACCGACAAAGCCCAGGCCCAGGAAAAGGCAGAGCGGGGAATAGACCCGGCGGTCGTTGAGGCGGAAATTGGGTTCGGGCGTGACGCTCGCCCACCAGGGTGTGAAGCCGACAATGCCGCGCGCGAGGAACACCGCTGCGAGTGCCAGGCCGACAAGGTCAAGCAGCCAGCCGCCGCTGTCATGATCGGCCAGCGCCAGAGCGAAGCAGCCCGCCGAAAAGGTGGCGACGGCCACCGCCAGAGAGGCCAGGCGCGGGGGCATGCGCTCGATATCCTTGAAGCCGACGACGGTCTGGGCCAGCAGCTTTTCGTTGCGGATCGGCCAGGTGCGGCCGAGAGACCACATGAGGTGCGCCGTGGAAACGGCGAGCAGTCCGATGAACATGAAGGAGGCCAGGAGCATGTTCATGAACGGAAAATCCTCGTCGTCAGGGTCTCGTGCTGCATCTGTGCAATATCTGCGCCATAGGCGACGCTGCCAATAGCATCGAGTGCGGCATGAAGGCACAGATCGGCCAGATCGGCTACGGCTGGTTCCAGCGCTGCCATGATGGCGAGGCCGTCACTCTGACCGATGGGCACCAGGCGCACAGCGACGGAGACCTGGCTGTGGACGGCGGCGGTGAGGAAGGCAACGAGTGTATCGCGCCTGTCGATGCCATGTGCGCCAGCCAGCGCGCCGACGGCAATGGGGTAGGGGCAGGGCTTCGGCAAGGCTGGGGGTGCTTCGGTGGGCCAGGCGGGGCTGGCGAGCACGAAGGCATTGCCGGTGAGGACGGTTTCGGCGTGACGCTCGCGAGCCGGGGTCAGGGCGAGGCAGAGGTCCGCCAGTTCGGAAAGCCTTTGAGCATCAGCGTGGCCAGCGTGAGCGTGCGCCAGGAGGATCGCGTCGGTTCTGAGGCCACCATGGTTGAGCGTACCGGCGATCCAGTCCTGCCCGGTGGGGCGGTCGATCACCTTGTGCTGGACGATGGCAGTCTCCAGTCCCGCCGACCAGGCGAAGGCGCCTATCGGAAAGGCGGGCGATAGCCAGGTCAGCAGTTTTTGCAGATCGGCGCTCATGTGCGGTTCAAAAGAGCGTGGCCGACATCGGTGTGATTGTGGCTGTGATAGGCGCCGTGTTCGGCAAAGAAGGGCTCGCTGACATTGCTGAGTGTTGCACCAAGCCCCTCCAGCATAGTCTTGAGCACATGGTCGCGCTTGATGAGGATGCGGCCCGTTTCGAGCTGAGCCGGCGTATGGCGATTGCCGATATGCCAAGCCAGCCGCAGCAGATGTCCCGCATCCTTGGCGCGGATTTCGTAGAGCAGTTCGTCGGCGGCCAATATGCCGACAAGGCGACCGTCTTCGAGTTCCAGCGCACCGCCATGATCGAGCGTAATGGTGGCCGGAAAATCCACCATGATTTCGGTGCCCCTGGCGCCGGTCAGCAGCTTGCGGCGCAGGCGGCGCTCGTCATAGGCAAGGGTAATGGTGTCCACAAACGGACTCTTGGCGTGGTCGGCGGGCAGGTGGGCAGTGGCGCGATGCATGCGGATACTCGGCAGGTCAGGGCGTGTTGCGGATTTCGGTGCAGGTTGCGAGCGGGTCCGCGTCCTCGTCCTGCATCAGGTCGCGCAAGGTAGCTTCGCCCTGGTGGCTCCACCATTCATAGGGGCCGGAAACATAGCGCGCACCGGAAGCGGCGATGGTGGTGGCAAAGATCAGGGTCTGCCCGTCGACGGGGACAATGGCGAGGAAGTTGGGCGCGGCGTTGATATATTGCACCGAAAGCGCCTGCTCGTTGTCGCACTGATAGCTGACCGTGCGGCGCTCGATGTCGCTCACGCTCTCAAGCGTCAATGTCAGGGCCGCCGAGGCGGTCGCCGCAGGCGGCGGAGCCGTGGCACCCGGCGCTGGGTCTTCTTGCGCCAGGACGGGAATTGTGGCGCCAAGGGCGGTTATCGCGAGCAGATGTCTCACCAGCATGAAATTATTCCTCCGGAGGGGTAGCTTGGCAGGTCCGCCAGCTCACCCCACGATCATGTCGATTGCGGGACCACGCAAGCCTGCTCAGAACAGGAAATAACGCTGCGCCATGGGCAGGATTGTGGCCGGCTCGCAGGTCAGGAGTTCACCGTCGGCGCGAACCTCGTAGGTCTCGGGGTGAATATCGATATCGGGCGTCGCGCTGTTGAGCTTCATGGCTGCCTTGCCGATGCCGCCGCGGGTGTTGGAGACCGGTACCAACTGCTTGTCGACACCGAGACGGTTGCGAAGCCCCGCATCATGAGCGGCCTGCGAGATGAACACCACCGAGGAGCGGCTGACCAGCTTGCCATAGGCGCCGAACATGGGCCGGTAGTGCATGGGCTGGGGCGTGGGGATAGAGGCATTGGGATCGCCCATCGGCGCAGCAGCGATGGAGCCACCAAGCAGCACCATTTCGGGCTTCACGCCGAAAAAGGCGGGGTTCCAGAGCACCAGGTCGGCGCGCTTGCCCACTTCCACCGACCCGATGTGCTGGCTCATGCCGTGGGTGATGGCGGGATTGATGGTATATTTGGCGATGTAGCGGCGAACACGGAAATTGTCGTTGTCGCCGGTTTCATCGGCAAGGCGTCCACGCTGGCGCTTCATCTTGTCGGCGGTCTGCCAGGTGCGGATCAGCACCTCGCCGACGCGGCCCATGGCCTGGCTGTCGGACGAGATGATCGAAAGCGCCCCCATGTCGTGCAGGATGTCTTCGGCGGCGATGGTTTCCTTGCGGATGCGGCTTTCTGCGAAGGCCACGTCCTCGGGGATCGACTGGTCGAGGTGGTGGCACACCATGAGCATGTCGAGATGCTCGGCAATGGTGTTGACTGTGTAGGGCCGGGTCGGATTGGTCGAGGAGGGGATGACATTGGGCAGGCCTGCGACCTTGAGGATGTCGGGGGCATGGCCGCCACCGGCGCCTTCGGTGTGGAAGGCGTGGATGGTACGGCCCTTGAAGGCGCCGATCGTGTCCTCGACAAAGCCGCTCTCGTTGAGCGTGTCGGTATGGATCATCACCTGCACGTCATAGGCGTCGGCGACCGACAGGCAATTGTCGATGGTGGCCGGGGTGGTGCCCCAATCTTCGTGCAGTTTGAGGGCCGATGCGCCCGCCAGGATCATTTCCTCCAGCGCCGCGGGCAGGGCGGTATTGCCCTTGCCCGCCAGGGCCAGGTTCATCGGGAAAGCATCGAAGCTCTCGATCATGCGCTCGATATGCCAGGCGCCGGTGCAGGTGGTGGCCAGCGTGCCATGGGCCGGGCCGGAGCCGCCGCCGAGCATGGTGGTAACGCCGCTCATCAGCGCTTCCTCGATCTGCTGAGGGCAGATGAAATGGATGTGGGCGTCGAAGCCGCCAGCAGTGATGATCTTGCCTTCACCGGCAATGGCTTCGGTGGATGGGCCGATGATGATGTCGACGCCGGGCTGGGTATCGGGATTGCCGGCCTTGCCGATGCCGACAATCAGGCCGTTCTTCAACCCGATATCGGCCTTGTAAATACCAGTATGGTCAACGATCAGCGCATTGGTGATGACGGTGTCGACGGCGCCCCGGGCGCGTGTGCGCTGGGATTGGCCCATGCCGTCGCGGATAACCTTGCCGCCACCGAACTTGACCTCTTCACCATAGGTGGTGAAGTCCCTCTCCACCTCGATGAAGAGTTCGGTATCGGCAAGGCGGATACGGTCGCCAGTGGTAGGGCCGTACATATCGGCGTAGGTGGCGCGAGAGATCCGTGCTGGCATGTCGTGTCCCGTAAATTGCCCGGAGACAAAGGCTTCCCGGGGCTCACTCTGGCGTGTCGCGTCGACGCTGGCAAGGCCCGGCTGGCGAGTTTTCTAGTTCTTCCTGCGGCGCTTGCGATAGAGCGCAACGGCCCGGTCGATGATCTCGTCGAGCAGCTTTTCGCCGGCTGCAATATCGACGTCCTGGCGCTGGGTGGAGCAGACCAGAGAGATGCCCAGCATCTGAATGGCGTAGGCGTGCCTGGTGCGGCCATTCTGGTGATGGTCGTTGCCGCGTTTCTGGAAGGAGGCAAGCAGGGCATCATAGGCGGTGGGCGTCATGGCCTGCTTGGCGGCGGTCCAGCTCTTCTGTTCGAGCTGGTCGGCCAGGTCAGACGCGAGCGAGCCGACCAATATCATGGCCTCGGGATCCTTGACGGCGCCATCATGCAAATCCTGGAGCACAATTGCCAGTCGCTGCTTGAGGTCTTCTTCCCTGGTCATCGGTGTATGGTCCTATGCACGGTGTGCCCGCTCAATAGAGGAGATTGGCAGAGCGCGCCACCGGGTCACCGGAAGATGTTGCAGGTTTCCGGATAGTCCTGGGCAACCTCGAAGGCGATCGGGGCCGCCAGATGGAGCAGGACAAAACTGCCGATGAACAGCCTAACAAGGCCGTGTATGCGCCGAATCCGCAATGCCCAGAACTGCTCATGCTTCCCCCAAGGGAGACTAGCACGAGCTATTGCTCTTCGGCGCGTCAGTCCAGCGCACCCATGACCTGCTGGCGGAACCCGAAAATGCGCCGGTCGCCGCCAATGGGCACCAGCCGCACCTCGCGGGCCTGCCCCGGCTCGAAGCGCACGGCCGTGCCGGCGGCGATGTCGAGGCGCATGCCGCGAGCGCGTTCACGGTCAAAACTCAGGCCGGCATTGGATTCGTAGAAGTGATAGTGCGAGCCGACCTGGATCGGGCGGTCACCGGTATTGGCGACTTCGAGCAAAAGCTGCTCGGCGCCCTGGTTCAGCTCGATTTCGCCGGCGGCGGGGAAAATTTCTCCGGGGATCATTGTGCTCATCCTCAAACGCCCATGGCCAGCAAAATGCCGCCAAGAGCAGTGATGCCGCCGGCGGTGCGGGCCAGCGTCCTGCCGCCGAAGCGACCCAGCAGCAGGCCCAGGGCGATGCCGGCTGCATGCAGAGCGACGGTGGCCAGAACGAAGCCGATGGCGAATTCCCAGGCGCCGGCTGCGCCGAGTTCCCCACCATGGGCATGGCCATGGAAGAAGGCGAAAAAGCCGACCATGGCGGCGACTGCCGATGTCGGGACGGGGAGGGCCAGGGCAATGGCGATGCCGATGAAGATGATCGAGGCCAGGATGACCGGCTCGACAAAGGGCAGGGGCATGCCTGCAATGGCGGCGCTAAAGCCCACGGCCATGGTGCCCACAAAGGCCGCCGGGACCATCAGGACAGCGCGACCGCCCTGGGTCGCGGCCCAGAGACCGACTGCGACCATGGCCAGGATATGGTCCAGCCCGAACAGCGGGTGGCTTAACCCGGCGGCGAAGGAGCCGTGCTCGCCGGGATCGAGATGGGCGAAGGCCGGCATGGTGGCCGAAAGAATGATGGCCAGGGTGAGCAGGCTGCGCTTGAGCATTGGTGTCCCTCTCTATCGGATCGGCTGGTGGACGGTGACGAGCTTGGTGCCGTCGGGAAAGGTGGCTTCGACCTGAACGTCGTGGATCATCTCGGCAATGCCCTCCATCACCTGATCGCGGGTGATGACATGGGCGCCGGCTTCCATCAGGTCGGATACGGCGCGGCCATCGCGAGCGCCTTCGACCACGTAATCGGTGATCAACGCGATGGCTTCGGGGTGGTTGAGCTTGACGCCGCGCTCCAGGCGCTTGCGTGCGACCATGGCGGCCATGGAGATCAGCAGTTTGTCTTTTTCGCGAGGGGTCAGGTTCATCGCATTGTCCTAGAGATGCCAGAGGCGCGGCAGTGAGCCGGCGCCGGTCAGTTCAATCAAAATTGGTACGATCATGCGCCGCAAGGCAAGCCCGGTTCGCGCCATGGCACGTATGACGAGACGCTCGCCATTGGCGCTGGCGGCAATGGCGCCCCTGTCGGGCAAAGCGGCGCGAATGCGGGTGCAGAGGGCCTCGGCCTGGTTCTCGGTTGCCGCGACATGAAGGATCGAGGCAAAGGCTCGGTTTCCCGCGAGCAGGGTCAGGCTTTCGCGTTCGGCCGGGTCGGCACGCAGTTCGGTGGCTTCGGCATGAACCAGCCTGCCATCGCGGCGGACGCGCCAATTGTCTCGCAGGAGGGCGTCGCTGGCGTCCTCTCCCATGGCGTCGCGTCCGAGCAGCACGGACTCGATGGCGGTCAGGGTGGCGCCGTCTTCGAGGTCGACCTCCAGCCTGCGGTCGAGCTTGCTGGCGGCGAAGAGGATGGTTTCCTGCGGCAGCCAGTCCAGATGTGCGCCGGCGCCGATACGCAAACGTGTTTCGACTCGGGCGAAATCACCGGTCGAGCGATAGCTGCGCTCGCATGCCTGGGTGGTGAGAACGAGATGGCCGCCCGCCGCCACTTCGGCGCCCCATTGCAGATGGTCGCCGCCGGTTATGCCTCCGGCGGTATTGATGAGGACGGCCTCAAGACTGGTCGAATGGGTGTTGGGCAGGCGGATCTTCCCGCACCCCTCTTGGAACAGGGTGTCGAGGCGAGTGCGCCCCTGGCCCTGCTTGGTGGAAATGCGCCCCACGCCGCGGGCCCGCTGCATTCTCGGAGCGATCACATTTTCCGGCTGCGCCAAATTCACTGCAACGATCCTGCCCTCATGCCGTTGTGGGGGTGAGCAAGCGCTCTTTCAGAGATACTTTTCAAGAGGTTATATAAAATGACCATCAAATCCGCACTTTCCGTTGTCGCTCTGGCCGCCGGCCTCGTTGCTGTCCCGGCTATGGGTCAGACCTCCACCATGCCGACTATGATTGGTACGCAGACGGTCTCAGACGTTGATGCTGGCGCCGTAAAGGCGCGTTGCGAGCAGCTGCAGTTGGCAGAGAGCACCGATTCGCTTTCCGGCACCCGCACTCCGCCAGACAGCACCGACAGCATCGACGACGGTGACGAAAACGACACCAATGATGACCAAGGTACCGGCGACGTGTCCGAAGACGATGTGACAACCTCCGAGCCGGAAGCTGATGGTGCAACTGCGCTCCATGTCGACCTGGACATTGTTACGCTTGCAGAGTGTGAAGCCGACGGCTGGCTGGACGCAATGTAAGCCCCACGATTTCCTAGCAAGGCGCCCGGCTTCGGCCGGGCGTTTTTTTTGTCAGACCATAAGGTGTCGGCGCACCTCCGGCCGATCTAGGTCGCTGGCCGGTCCTTGATGCATGATCTCGCCGCGGTCCATTACATAGATGTCGTCGGCGATCTCGCGGCAGAAATCGAGAAACTGTTCAACCAACAGGATGGTCATGCCCTTCTCGTCGCGCAGGAATTGCAGCGCGCGGCCGATATCCTTGATGATCGAGGGCTGGATGCCTTCGGTGGGTTCGTCTAGCACCAGAACCTTGGGTCGGGTGACCAGCGCGCGGCCGATGGCCAATTGCTGCTGCTGGCCGCCCGAAAGGTCGCCGCCCCGCCGCCCCAGCATGGCTTTGAGGACGGGGAACAGCTCGAAGATGTAGTCCGGCACATTGCGCTCGGAGCGGGCCAGGCCCGCATAGCCGGTTTCGAGGTTTTCCTTGACCGTCAGCAGCGGGAAAATCTCGCGCCCCTGAGGCACATAGCCGATCCCCATCCGCGCCCGCTTGTAGGGCGGACTGCGCTTGAGCACGTCTTCCCCGAAGGTGATTTCGCCCGAGGAGATGTGGTTGATGCCGGTGATGGCGCGCAGCGTCGAGGACTTGCCCACGCCATTGCGCCCCAGCACGGCGGTGATGCGCCCGGGCTGGCAGGTTATGGAAATCCCCTTGAGTGCCTGGGCGGCACCATAGTGCAGGTCGATGGTGTTGACGGAAAGGGCGGTGCTCATCGTCCCAGATACCTTTCGATGACAACGGGATTGGCGCTGACCTGATCCAGTGAGCCCTCGGCCAGCACCGAACCTTCGGCGAGGCAGACGACGCGGGAGCCCAGGTCGCGCACGAAACTCATGTCATGCTCGACCACCACCACCGAGCGGGTGGTGGCGATTTCGCGCAGGAGTTTTGCGGTTTCCTCGGTTTCGCTGTCGGTCATGCCGGCTACCGGCTCATCGACCAGCAGCAGTTTTGGGTCCTGGGCCAGCAGCATACCGATTTCGAGCCATTGCTTCTGGCCATGGCTGAGATTGGCGGCCAGGTCTTCCTTGCGGGCGATGAGGCGCACGGTTTCGAGAATCTCGGTGATGCGGGCGATGTCGGTATCGCTCGCGGTGTAGAACAGGGACGAAAAGATGCCGCGCGGCTTTTTCAGCGCCATCTCCAGATTGTCCCAGACGGTGTGACTCTCGAAGACGGTGGGTTTCTGGAATTTCCGGCCGATGCCCAGATTGGCAATGGCGGCTTCGTCCAGTTTGGTGAGGTCGGTGCGGCCATCGAACAGGACCTGACCGGCATCCGGACTGGTCTTGCCGGTGATGATGTCCATCATGGTGGTCTTGCCCGCGCCATTGGGGCCGATAATGGCCAGCATTTCGGCCGGCTTGACGATGATGGAGAGGTTGTTGATGGCCTTGAAGCCGTCAAAGGCGACCGAAACGCCGTCGAGGTAGAGCATGGTGTCGGTGGCTGTGCTCATGGCTCTCACTCCGCCGGCTTGGGTTGGGGATTGTCGCCGAAGCTGGTCGGGTCCTCGCTGCGCTCGATATCGGCAGACTGGTTCGGCGTCGGGACAGCGGGCTGATGGCTGTCGGTCGGGCCGCGCTTGCCGAAGAATTGGGCCCAGAGCCCCACGATGCCCTTGGGCAGGAAGAGGGTGGTGAAGATGAACAGCGCACCCAGGGCAAAGAGCCAGAATTCGGGGAAGGTGGTGGTGAACCAGGACTTGCCCAGATTGACCACGATGGCGCCGATTATCGGACCGATCAGCGTGCCGCGCCCGCCCACGGCGGCCCAGATCACCACCTCGATGGAATTGCCCGGCTCGAACTCGGACGGATTGATGATGCCCACCTGCGGCACATAGAGGGCGCCTGCAATGCCCGCCATGATGGCGGACACGGTGAAGGCGAAGAGCTTCACATACTCCACGCGATAGCCGAGGAAACGGGTGCGGCTCTCGGCATCGCGTACGGCGACCATGACCTTGCCGAGCTTGGAATTGACGATCATCGAGCAGACCAGCACCGAAAGCGCGAGGGCGATGGCAGTGGCAGCGAAAAGGGTGGCGCGGGTGGTCTGGGCCTGCACAGGCGCGCCCAGGATGTCCTTGAAATCGGTAAGGCCGTTATTGCCGCCAAAGCCCATGTCGTTGCGGAAGAACGCCAGCAGCAGGGCGAAGGTCATCGCCTGGGTGATGATGGAGAGATAGACGCCGGTGACGCGGCTCCGAAAGGCGAAGAAGCCGAAGATAAAGGCGAGCAGGCCAGGTACGAAGACCACCATGGCCATGGCGAACCAGAAATTGTCAAAGCCCTGCCAGAACCATGGCAGTTCCGAATAGTTGAGGAACACCATGAAATCGGGAAGCACCGGATTGCCATAAACACCGCGGCTGCCGATCTGGCGCATCAGATGCATGCCCATGGCATAACCACCGAGCGCGAAGAAGGCGCCATGGCCGAGCGAGAGAATGCCGCAATAACCCCAGACAAGGTCCAGGGCGAGCGCCAGGATAGCATAGCTGAGATACTTGCCCATCAGGGAGACGAGATAGGTCGGCACATGGCCGAACTGGCCCGGAGGGATCAGCAGGTTGGCCATAGGCACGACTATGGCGACGGCGAGGAAAATGGCGATGACCCAGATGGCCTTCTTGTCGAGTGCGCGAAACAGGGCTTGGGTCAGCATGCGAGGTCTCCAGTGGTCTGGACGCGGGCGAGGATTGTCATTTTTCCACCGCCCGGCCCTTGAGTGCGAACAGGCCTCGCGGACGCCGCTGGATAAAGAGGATGATGAGGACGAGGATCAGGATTTTGCCTAGCACTGCGCCGGCATAGGGTTCGAGGAACTTGTTTGCGATGCCCAGGGTCAGGGCACCAACCAGCGTGCCCCAGAGATTGCCCACGCCGCCAAAGACGACGACCATGAAGCTGTCGATGATGTAGTTCTGCCCAAGATTGGGGGAGATATTGTCGATCTGGGTCAGCGCGACGCCCGCCAGGCCTGCAATGCCCGAGCCGAGGCCGAAGGTCATGGCGTCGACAAAAGGTGTGCGGATGCCCATTGCCGAGGCCATGCGCCGGTTCTGGGTCACCGCGCGCATCTGCAGACCGAGTGGCGTGCGGTTGAGGATCATCAGCAGCATGAAGAAGACGATCAGCGCGAAGATAACGATCCAGAAGCGGCCATAGGTGATCGAGAGGCCGTAGAACTCGGTCGAGCCGGACATCCAGGTCGGGGCAATGACCATCTGGTTGGTCGGGCCGAAGATCGAGCGCACGGTCTGCTGCAGGATCAGGGACAGGCCCCAGGTGGCGAGCAGGGTTTCGAGCGGGCGGCCATAAAGCCAGCGGATGACGCCGCGCTCGATGCCAACGCCGATGGCGCCGGTGACGAGGAAGGCGGCGGGCAGGGCGATGAGCAGGGAATAGTCGAGCAGCCCGGGAAAGCTCTGGCGGATGATCAACTGCACCATGAAGGTGGTGTAGGCGCCCAGCATCACCATCTCACCATGGGCCATATTGATGACACCCATGACGCCGAAGGTGATGGCGAGGCCAATGGCGGCCAGCAAAAGCACCGAGCCGAGCGAGATGCCGAACCAGACGTTTTGAAGGGCGCCCCAGATAGCGCGCTCCTGTTCGAGACCGGCAAGGGCCGCATCAATGGCCGGGTGAATTTCTTCAGGCGCCGAGCTGCGGGCGCCGGTCAGGATGGTGATGGCGTTGCGACCTGCATTGGTGGCGACCACCGGCACGGCTGCCTGTTTGTCCTCAAGGCTCGCCTCATCATCGGAAAGGATGGTCACGGCGCGGGCGGTTTGCAGGGCCTGCAGGACCGGAGCGTCGGACTCGGCGGCAATGGCTTCGTCGAGCAGGGGCAGGTTTGCGGGATCGGCGGCGGATTGGAAGGCTTGTGCGGCCGTGAGACGGGTGGCCGGATTGTCGCTCATCAGGGTCATGCCGCTGATGGCGGTGGCGATGTCGCGCCTGAGGCTGTTGTTGACGCGGATGCGCGAAAGGTCGGCATCGGCGCCCAGTTCGACCGCTTCGCCGGTCAGGGGATCGGTCAGCGCCGAACCGGTCTGGATGACCACGCGGCCTGAGGTTTCGTCGAGATAGAGATTGCCGTCGGCCAGGGCATCGAGGGTCGGAACGACGACGCTGTCGCCGGTCGAGGCCAGGTCAGACACGAGCTGGCCCAGTTCACGCAGGCTCGCTTCGCCCAGGACCTGGATCGAGGCCGCGATGTCGATTTGAGCGTCCTGGGCACGCAGAGCGGTTGTGGGCAGCAGCAGGAACGGCAAAGCCAGCAATACCAGGCGGAGGGCGCGGAGGATCAGCATCGCAGGGCAAGTCCTTGTCGGTCACTTGGGTCAGGAAGTTTTCCCGCAGGCCTCATCCTGAGCTTGGCGAAGGGCGAGGTCGGAGACACTGAGGCCGCGACCTCGTGGTTCGAGAGCCTCACCATGAGGTCTATGAGAGAACAGGGGCGGCGAACCGCCCCCGTCAAAGGCGCCAGGCGGATCGCCTTACATCGCCGAACCGCAAGTGCTGCTTTCGGTGTTGTAGTTGCCGCAGTTGATCGGCGCGGTCCAATCGGCTTCGAGCATCTTGGACTCGGGCAGGAAGTCGGACCAGGCATCGCCGGGGACGAGGTCTTCGGTTTCCCAGACCACGAAGAACTGGCCGTCGTCCTGGATTTCACCGATCAGCACGGGCTTGGTGATGTGGTGGTTCGGGAGCATCTTGGCGGTGCCGCCGGTCAGGTTCGGGGTTTCGAGGCCGACAATGGCGTCGATGACGGCGTCGGCTTCGGTCGACTGAGCAGCTTCAACAGCGGCAACCCAGAGGTTGAAGCCGATCATGTGGGCTTCCATCGGATCATTGGTGACGCGGTCTTCAGAACCGATAAAGGCCTGCCAGTCTGCGATGAAGGCTTCGTTTTCGGGCGTGTCGACGCTCATGAAGTAGTTCCAGGCAGCCAGGTGGCCGACCAGCGGGGTGGTGTCGAAACCGGAGAGTTCTTCTTCGCCCACCGAGAAGGCAACGACCGGGATGTCCTCGGCCATGACGCCCTGGTTGCCCAGTTCGCGGTAGAACGGCACGTTGGCGTCGCCATTGATGGTGGAGACCACGGCGGTCTTCTTGCCGGCGGAGCCGAAGGCCTTGATGTCCGAAACGATGGTCTGCCAATCGGAATGACCGAAGGGCGTGTAGTTGATCATGATGTCTTCGGCGGCCACACCCTTGTCGAGCAGGTATTGCTCAAGGATCTTGTTGGTGGTCTGGGGATAGACATAGTCGGTGCCGGCGAGGACCCAGCGTTCGACCGAACCACCGTCTTCGCTCATCAGGTAGTCGACGGCGGGAATGGCCTGCTGGTTGGGGGAGGCGCCGGTGTAGAACACGTTGCGCTGGGATTCTTCACCCTCGTACTGGACGGGATAAAAGAGCAGCGAGTTGAGTTCTTCAAAGACCGGCAGAACCGACTTGCGGCAAACCGAGGTCCAGCAGCCGAACACCGCGTCGACTTCGTCGACTTCGATCAGCTGGCGGGCGAGTTCGGCGGCCAGCGACCAGTCCGACGCAATGTCGACCACGACGGGTTCGAGCATCTTGCCCATGACGCCGCCCTTGGCGTTCTGCTGTTCGATCAGGAACAGCATGGTGTCTTTGAGCGTGGTTTCCGAAATCGCCATGGTGCCCGAGAGCGAATGCAGGATGCCGACCTTGATGGTGTCGTCCTGCGCGATAGCCGGTACGGCGGACAGCGAGACACTGCCGGCCAGAGCCGCAGCGAGCAGAGCGCTTTTTGCGCTGAGAATGTTCATGTGTTGAGTCCCTCTAGACTGTTGAGCCCCGAAGACACCGTTTGGGAGGCGTCTGGTGTTGACTGTGGGACACATCTTAACGGGCGCCCTATACGTCGATTGACGTAGCTGCATTGGCGATGGTCGGTGCGACCGGTGTGAAAGCCCTGAAAAACCGCGTGATTTTCGCAAAATTCATGGTATTCAGGCCTTGGCGATTTTTTGGGCAGCGCGCCGGATTGGTTAAGGCTTGAGCGAATAATGGCACGGCAGCGGATCATTCCGATCAGGCGCGAGTATAATCGCTGGGTGGCCAACCAGACCCTGGAAGACTATGCGCTGCGCTTTACCGCCAAGTCGGCGCGGCGCTTTTCCAATGACCGGATTTCGCAGACAGCCATCGGGGCCATCTCGTTTCTGGCGCTCGAAGCCATTGGCGGGGCTATCACGCTTAGCTATGGCACCACCAATGCACTGATCGCCATCCTGATCGCCTCGATTGCCATTCTCATCGTCGGCGTGCCGATCTCGCGCTATGCAACGCGGCATGGCGTGGATGTGGACCTGCTCACCCGCGGCGCGAGCTTTGGCTATATCGGCTCGACGATCACCTCGCTGATCTATGCCAGCTTCACCTTCATCCTGTTTGCCATCGAAGCCTCGATCATGGCCAGCGCCTTGCAGCTGGCATTCGGGCTGCCGCTCTGGATCGGCTACATCATCTCTGCCGTCGCGGTGATCCCGCTGGTGACACACGGCATCCGCATGATTTCCTCGTTCCAGATGTTGACCCAGCCGATCTGGATCGTGCTCAACATCCTGCCCTTCTTCTTCATCGCCTTCATGGATTGGGAGAAGTTCGACCTGTGGCGAGCCTTTGGCGGACTGGGCGAGCCCGAGGGCGCAGCCGGGACGATTGCTGCCTTCGAGGTGTCCAAGTTCGGCGCCGCCTCGGCGGTGATTTTGGCTCTGATGACCCAGATCGGCGAGCAGGTGGACTTCCTGCGCTTCCTTCCGGCCGAGGGGGCGCCGAAATGGCGGCACAAGATCGGCATTTTCCTCGCCGGGGCGGGGTGGGTCGTGGTGGGGGCGCCCAAACTGATCGCGGGGTCGTTCCTGGCCTTCCTTGCCCTCTCGGTGGGGGTGGCGCCCGAGCACGCCGCCGAGCCGGGCTACATGTATGCGGTGGCCTTTGGCTACATGATCCCCAATGAGTTCGTGGCCATGATGCTGATGGCGGTCTTCGTGGTGGTCAGCCAGCTCAAGATCAATGTCATGAATGCCTATGCCGGCTCGCTCGCCTGGTCGAACTTCTTTTCGCGTCTGACCCATAGCCATCCGGGGCGCGTGGTGTGGCTGCTGTTCAACGTGGCCATTGCGCTGCTGCTGATGGAGCTGGGCATCTACCGGTTGCTGGAAGAGACGCTAGGCATCTTCTCCATCATCGCCATGGCCTGGCTCTGCTCCATCTCGGCGGATCTGTTCATCAACAAGCCCTTGGGCCTTGCGCCGCCGGGCATCGAGTTCAAGCGCGCCCATCTCTTTGACGTCAATCCGGTTGGGGTCGGCTCGATGCTGCTGTCGGCGGCTATCGCGCTTTTGGCGCATTTCGGGGCCTTTGGCGAGATGGCGGCGGCGCTGGCGCCCTATATTGCGCTGGTGGTGTGCTTCATCGCCTCGCCAACCATCGCCTGGGCGACCAAGGGCAAGTATTATCTGGCTCGCAAGCCGCGCAAGGCCTGGGCCGACAAGCCCTCGCTCACCTGCTCGATCTGCGAACATCCGTTCGAGCCCGAGGACATGGCCTGGTGCCCGGCCTATGCGGCGCCGATCTGCTCGCTCTGCTGTTCGCTCGATGCGCGCTGCCATGACATGTGCAAGCCACATGCGCATTTCCGGGCGCAGACCCACGCCGTGGCATCGAGCATCATGCCGCAATGGATGATTGACAAATTGCAGACCCGGCTGGGGCGCTACGGCATTTCCATGGGCATCGCCACGGCGATCCTGGGGGGTATTCTGGGGCTGATCTATTATTTCGCCATCGGCTCGGCGCCCAACACGGCCGATGTGGTGGGTGGAACGCTGCTGGTCGTGTTCTTCGTCTTTGCGGTGGCCGCCGGGGTCATGACCTGGTTCCTGGTGCTGGCCCATGACAGTCGCCTGGTGGCCGAAGAGGAAAGCTCGCGCCAGAATACGTTGCTCCTCAAGGAAATCGACGCGCACTCGAAAACCGATGCGGAATTGCAGCGCGCCAAGGAGAAGGCGGAGGCGGCGAACCTGGCCAAGTCGCGCTATGTCGTCGGCCTCAGCCACGAATTGCGCACGCCGCTCAATGCGGTGATGGGATACGCGCAAATCCTCGAGCGCGACGCCCAGTTGCCGGAGAACCGACGCGGGTCGGCCCAAGTCATCCGGCGCAGCGCGGAGCATCTGTCGGGGCTGATCGATGGGCTGCTCGATATTTCCAAGATCGAAGCGGGGCGGCTGCAGGTCTATTCGAGCGAGATCAATATTCAGGACTTTCTCAACCAGATCGTGGACATGTTCCGTCTCCAGGCGGATGCCAAGGGGCTGGAATTCCGGCATGTGCGGTCCAGGGCCCTGCCGGTCCATGTGCGCACCGACGAGAAGCGGCTGCGGCAGATCCTGGTGAACCTCCTGTCCAACGCCATCAAGTTCACTAGCGCCGGCCATGTCAGTTTTGAGGTGTCCTATCGCATGCAGGTGGCCAGTTTTACCGTCGAGGATAGCGGAAGCGGCATTGCGCCGGCCGATCTGGAGCACATCTTCGAGCCCTTCGTGCGCGGCGAGGCCGAGCGCAACCGCTTTACGCCGGGGCTGGGGCTGGGGCTGACCATCACCAAATTACTAACCGAGACGCTGGGCGGGGAAATCATCGTCTCCAGTACAGTGGGCGTGGGCACGCGGTTCCAGGCGCGCCTGATGCTGGCCAAGGTGGAGCGACCGGCCAAGCGCCTGGCGCCGGTGCAGCAGATCATCGGCTATCGCGGCGACCCGCGCACCATAATGGTGGTCGATGACAATGAAGATCATCGCGGAATGATGCGCGAGATGCTGACGCCGCTCGGCTTTGCTGTGCTGATGGCCGTGGATGGTCCAAGCTGTCTTGCCGCGCTTGATACAGCGACGCCGAACCTGTTCTTTATCGATATTCGCATGCCCGGCATGAGCGGCTGGGAATTGGTGCGCGCGATGCGGGAGCGTGGAATTGTCGCCCCCATCATTATGCTTTCGGCCAATATCGGGGACGGGGCCAACCCGACCAATGCCGATGCCGGACATAGCGATACCCTGGCCAAGCCCTTCGATCTCAGCCAGCTGATCGACAAGCTGGGGACCCATCTGGGATTGGAATGGACCCATGCCGACCCGCCAGCAGTGGAGCGGCGTGACGAGCAGATTCGCTCGCCCGGCGCCGAGCACTTGCGTGATCTCGCCAGCATGGGGCAAATCGGTCATGTGCGGGGGATCGACGCCAAGCTGGGCGAACTGGCGGCCGATCCGGCCAATCAGCCCTTGGTGGATGCCTTGAGGCGGCATATGCAGGACTTCGATTTCGACGGTTTCGCCGAAACACTGGAGCGGGTGGGCCATGAGCCGGATTGAGAAGGAACAGGATATCGTTCTGCTGGTCGACGACTCGCCCGAGTCGCTGGGCTTTCTCACCACGGCGCTGGAACAGGCTGGCGTGACAGTTCTCGTGGCGCGTAGCGGTGAGGCAGCGCTCAAGATCGTCGAGCGGGTCACGCCCGACGTGGTGCTGATGGATGCGGTCATGCCGGGCCTTGATGGGTTCGAAACCTGCCGGCGCATGAAGGCACTTGCCCCGCTTGTGCATGTGCCCATCATATTCATGACCGGGCTGACCGAGACCGAGCATATCGTGCATGCACTCGAAAGCGGCGGCGTGGACTACCTCAGCAAGCCCATCAATGTCGATGAACTGCGGGCGCGCATAAGGGTGCACCTGGCCAATGCCCGACGGGCCCAAAGCGCGCGCATTGCGCTTGATGCGGCAGGGCGGCACCTCGTGGCATTCGGGACCGAAGGGGCCGTGCTGTGGTCGACGCCGCAGGCCAATCGCCTTTTGGAACGCTCGGGCGTTGACGCGGCATTGCAGCCGGACATGTCGCGCAGTTTCGTGGCCTGGCGCAGAGGCGAGGGCGACCGGCTGATACCGGGCGGCAGCTTCGAGCTGAATGTGCGCGCCGCACCCATTCTGCAGTTTTCCTATCTGGGCGTGGTAGGTGGCGACGAGTTCCTGTTTCGAATTGCCCGCGCCCAGGAGGAGGGCCAGGAGGAATTGCTGCGCCAGCATTTTGGACTGACCGCGCGTGAAAGCGATGTGCTGCTGTGGATTGCCCGAGGCAAATCCAACAAGGACATTGGCGACATTCTTGGCCTCAGCCCGCGTACGGTGAACAAGCATCTTGAGCAGGTCTATGCCAAGCTGGGGGTGGAGAACCGCGCGTCGGCGGCCATCAAGGCCATCCAAGCGCTCCAGGCTCCGTTCGAACTGTAGTGAGGCGGTCGCGTCGTTCCGGGTTTCCCGGCCGCTTTTACCGCGCAGCGATCACAAAATCCCCCGGATCAGAATTGGCGGGAACCGGCGCAGCCGCCGTCCGTTGAGCAAGCGAACCGGGCACATTGCCACGACCCGGACGGAACCTGGTGGAACGCCAACAGAGCCTCCACCAACCGATCGGCGGTCGGCTGCAAAGGTTGACGCTCCTTTGTTGGCCGCCCCGGAGGGGCGCGGAACTTCGGTTCCGCGCCCTGTTTTCTTTGCCAGGTCTTCTCTTGAGCCGCCTGTGAACGTTAAGCGTCCATTCACCAGAATAACCGGCGACACAGGCACAGAACTGCGTCATCCGTGTGGCGCGCTTGAATTCGGCCGCATCTGCATCCCATGGTCGGGGCAACCCTCACTTGGGTGGAGTCTTCACCATGCCCCTTCAGCCCGACGCCACAGATCGAAAGCTCCTGCGTGAGTTGCAGCGCGATTCCCATCGTAGCGTGCAAGTCCTCGGCGAAACGGTAGGTCTGTCGCCATCGGCCTGTCACCGCCGCATCAAGGCGCTTGAAGAGGCGGGTTATGTGACCGGATATCGGGCCGAACTGGATGCGGCTCGGCTGGGCTTTGCCCTGCAGTTCTTTATCGAGGTCGGCCTGACCAGCCAGAGCGAAGCGGCATTGGATGCCTTTGAAGCAGCAGTTCAGGACATTCCCGAAGTGCTCGAATGCCATCTGATGGCGGGACATTCGGACTACATCCTGCGCGTCGTCTGTCGTGACCACGAGGACTTCGAACGCCTGCACCGCCGGCTCAGCGCCCGCCTGCCTGGCGTGGCCCGCATCCATTCCAATATGAGCATCAGGCGGGTAAAGGCGCGAACCGGCCTGCCGGTGTAACCCATGCCGCCAAGAAAGCGGCACTTTGCCTAACATTTGGGCGAACAAAAATTCTGGCGTCATTTTGGTCGGAATCTGCTTGCGTGTTGGAATCGGCTGGGCTTGATTTCTTCCCATAACAATATGGGGACGTCATCATCATGCTTTCACGCCGCCGCTTTTCCACTGCAATGGCGCTGGCCGCCGGCCTCGCCGTTTCGGGCGTGGCGCTGCCCGCCTTTGCGCAGACCGATATCAAGCTGACGCTGGACTGGCGCTTCGAGGGGCCGGCCGCCGGGTTCCTGCTGGCACAGGACAATGGCTATTTCGCCGAGGAAGGCCTCAATGTCACCATCGACACCGGCAATGGGTCGGTCGAAGCGATCCCGCGCGTGTCCACGGGCGCCTACCAATTGGGTTTCGGAGACATCAACTCGCTGATCAAGTTCCTCGACGAAGACCCGACCCAACCGGTCAAGGCCATCATGATGGTGTATGACAAGCCGGTCTTCTCGGTTATCGGCCGGCGGTCGCTCGGTATCACCGAAGATCCCAAGTCACTCGAGGGCAAGAAGCTGGGTGCGCCGCCTCCGGACGGCGCCTTTGCTCAATGGGCGGCGTTCAAGGAAGTCGCGGGCATCGACGACAGCGCCATCACCCTCGAGTCCATCGGTTTCCCGGTGCGCGAGCCGATGCTGGCTTCAGGCGACGTCGATGGTGTGTTCGGTTTCGCCTTCTCGGTGATCCTCAATCTCAAGGCCAATGGCGTGCCGGACGAGGACATCGTGCCGATCCTCTTCGCTGATCACGGGCTGAACCTTTATGGCAATGCCATCATGGTTAACGAGGCCTTTGCCGAGGAGAACCCGGAAGCGGTCAAGGGCTTCCTCAAGGCGCTGGCCAAGGGCTTTGCCGATGCCGTGGCCGATCCGGCTGCCGGCGCTGCCGCAGTTCTTGCTCGCAACGAAACGCTCAATATCGACACCGAGACCGAGCGTCTCGAAATGGCCAATGAGATGAACATCAAGACCCCCTATGTGGTCGAGAATGGCTTTGGCGGCATTGATGAAGCTCGGCTCGCTGCTTCCATCGAAACGCTCAAGATTTCCATGGGCCTCCAGGGCAATGTCACCGCCGCTGACATCTTCGACGCGCAATATCTACCGCCTGCCGAAGAGCGCATGCTGCCTTAGGGCTGAACGAGCTTCCTTCCTCTCCCCTCAACGGGAGAGGAAGATGCCGGGTGATTAGGGACGCCCGGACTATCCGCCCCGAGCCATTCTTCCGAGGGAACGGGAATGGTTTCGGGGCGGGTCCTATTCTCAAGCTATTGCGAGGCGAAATGGCTACGCCCCTGGTTTCCATCGACAATGTCGACATGCGCTATGGCGGGCCGGATGGCACGCTGGCGGTGAGCGGACTTGACCTCAGAATCGATCGTGGCGAATTCGTCGCTGTGGTCGGCCCCTCGGGCTGTGGCAAGTCCACGCTTATGAAGCTGACCACCGGGCTGCATATTCCCCAATCCGGCACGGTGATCGTGGCTGGCAGCCAGGTGACCAAGCCGGTCTCGATTGTCGGCATGGCGTTCCAGAACCCGACCATGCTGCCCTGGCGGACGACGCTGGAAAACATTCTCCTGCCGCTCGAGATCGTCGAGCGCCACCGCCACCGGCTGCGCCGCCACAAGGCGGAATATGTCGCAAAGGCGGAGGCGCTGCTGGAGACAGTCGGCCTCAAGGGCTTTGGCGACAAGTTTCCCTGGCAATTGTCGGGTGGGATGCAGCAGCGCGCCAATCTCTGCCGGGCGCTAATCCATGAGCCGGAACTGCTGATGCTCGACGAACCCTTCGGGGCGCTCGACGCTTTCACCCGCGAAGAACTCTGGTGCGTCATCCGGGACCTGCATGCCAGCCAGGACGTGACTATCGTGTTGGTGACCCATGACCTCAGAGAAAGCGTGTTCCTGGCCGACAAGGTGGTGGTGATGAGCGCGCGGCCAGGCCGGGTGGTGTCCGAACATGTCGTGCCATTCGAGAGGCCCCGCCAGCTCGACCTGCTTTATGAGCGGGCCTTTAACGAGATGGTGCAGAGGCTGCACGGCGAGATCGCCACCGCGAGGGCCGCAGCATGAGTGCGCTGGAAACACAGACGCCCATCGCCGCGCCGCCCAGGCCGGTCTTCAAGGTCGATTGGGTGCGGCTATCGCCGGTGCTCTATACCATCGGCCTGTTTTTCATCTGGGAGATCGGGGTGCGCCTGTCGGGCTTGCCGCATACCATTTTCCCGACGCCGACGCGGGTGTTCGAGGCAATCGTGCAGTACTGGTCTCCGATCTGGAAGAACTCGGTGCAGACGCTTTACACCACGGTCCTGGGTTTCCTGATCGCCGTGGTGGCGGGGCTGGGGATAGGGCTGTTCATCGGCTGGTCGAAGTCAATCTATGCCGGACTTTATCCAATCATGGTCGGGTTCAACGCCATTCCAAAGGTGGCGCTGGTGCCAATCCTGGTCATCTGGTTCGGCATCGGCACGGTGCCGGCCGTGCTGACGGCGTTCCTGATCTCGTTCTTTCCCATTGTGGTCAATGTCGCCACTGGGCTTGCCACTATTGAACCGGAAACCGAGGATGTGTTGCGGGCGCTGGGGGCCAAAAAGCTCGATATCATGCTCAAGGTCGGCATTCCGCGTTCAATGCCGTATTTCTTCGGATCGTTGAAGGTGGCGATCACACTGGCCTTTGTCGGCTCGGTGGTCAGCGAGACCGTCGCCTCCAATTCGGGGCTGGGCAATATGATGGCTTCGGCGCAGTCGAATTTCAACGTGCCGCTGGTGTTTGCAGGCCTGTTGATGCTCGCCGTCGAGGGCATCGTTATGTACGCACTGATGGCCTGGGTCGAAAAGCGCATGACCGGATGGGCACATCGCAGCACGATATCCAATTGAGCGGCTCCGCTGCCTGAGCAGCGGAGCCCGATTGCCCTAGGAGGCCGGTGCGGCTTCGATCAAGGCACACAGCATCCGGTCGCCGGAATTGCCGGAGGGATCGGTGATCTGGTCGTCAGCGCTGGCGTGAATGACCAGGGCAGTGCCGTCTTCGTCAAAGAGATAGCCCTCGTCGCCTTCCGTCAGCGAGACCATATCCGAGGTCAGCTCGATCATGGCCATGCCGTCGTCACCGACCTTCAGGTTGGGCAGGTCCCCGGCATGAGGCCCTTCGGGATTTTCAAGGCCATGCTGGTGATCGGTGGGATTGAGGTGACTGCCAGCACTTTTGAACTTGTTCGCCGGGTCGCAATCGCCGGTCTGATGGAAGTGAATGCCGTGCTCGCCAGCTGAAAGGCCGGACACTTCGCCCGAAATCGAGACTGATCCTTCCGTCTGTGACAATGTCACGGTGCCTGCTTCACCGCCATTGGTGTCCATAAACGTCCCCATTGCCTCCTGGGACAGTGCGGGCGTGGCAAGCATGAGCGATGCGAGAGAGAAACCGAGAATGCGGCGCATATTGTCCTCCTGAATTGTGTCGGATGCGACTGCAACGGTGCCGTTGCTCAGCCGTTCCCAGGCTTGATCAAAGTGATTGATGGCTTGCCTCGAGGGGCCAACCTGCGACAATGGGTCGAGGAGATCGTTTCGTGAGTGACACCAGCCATATCGTGGGCGGCGGCCCCAAGAAGGTCCTTTATACGCTGGCGACCATCGGTCAGATGGGTGTGGGCAAGGCCGCCAAAGCCCTGACTGCGAAGAATACCTGCAAGGCATGCGCCTATGGAATGGGCGGGCAGCGGGGCGGTATGACCAATGAACTGGGCGAGTTCCCCTCGGTCTGCAACAAGAGCGTGCAGGCGCAGTCCTCCGATGTGCAGGCGCCGATTCCGCACCCCATATTCGAGCATACGATTGCCGACCTTGCCGAGTTGAGTGCCAGGGAAATGGAGCGGCTGGGGCGGCTGGATACGCCACTGTTTCGCCGCGCCGGTTCGGAGCGGTTCGAAGCCATCGACTGGGATAGTGCGCTCGATCATGCGGCCCACCGGCTGGCCGAAACCGATCCGCAGCGCAGCTTCTTCTATTCCTCCGGCCGCTCATCGAACGAGGCCGGTTTTCTGTTCCAGCTGCTGGCGCGGGCCTTTGGCACCAACAATGTCAACAATTGCTCCTACTACTGTCACCAGGCGACCAGCGAGGGGCTGAAAACCACGATCGGCACCGGGACAGCGACTATCGAACTGGAGGACCTGACCGGGACGGACCTGATCTTCGTCATCGGAGCCAATCCCTCATCCAACCATCCGCGCTTCATCCACATGCTGAAAAATTGCCGCGAGCGGGGCGGGCAGGTGATCGTCATCAACCCGGCGAAAGAACCGGGCCTGGTCAAGTTCGCGGTGCCGAAATCGCCTTCATCCATGCTCAAGGGCGGGAGCGATATTGCTTCGGACTATCTGCAGCCGCGCATCGGCTCGGACATTGCCCTCTTCAAGGGGCTCTGTAAGGCCGTACTGGCGCAAGGCAATGCGGACCGGGATTTCATCGCCGCGCATGGCGCCGGGTTCGCGGTATTCGAAGCTGATCTCGACGCCCTGGGCTGGGACGAGATCACCGCCGCCTGCGGCCTTTCCCGTGCCGACATCGAACGTGTCGCTGCCGCGTATGGTCGCTCGAAACACGCCGTCTTCGCCTGGGGCATGGGCATGACGCACCATGTGCACGGTGTCGCTAATGTCGAGGCCATTGCCAATCTGGCGCTGCTGCGCGGCATGATCGGCAAACCCTTCGCGGGCCTGTTGCCGCTACGGGGACATTCCAATGTGCAGGGCATCGGCACCATCGGGGTCAAGCCGGTGCTGGCGCGTGATGTGCTCGCCAAAATGGAGCAGGCGTTCGGTGTCACCATTCCGCAAGAAAAGGGTCTCGACACCATGGCCTCCATGCAGGCGGCAGCAAGCAGGGAAATCGACGCGGCCGTGATCATGGGCGGCAATCTCTGGGCGGCGACTCCGGACACGGCGTTCTCGACCCGCGCCATGGGTCAGATCGGCTTCAAGCTCTTTCTCACCACCACTCTCAACCAGGGCCATGTGAACGGGCTGGGGCATGGCGAGGCGATGATCCTGCCGGTGACGGCGCGGGACGAGGAATGGGAGCCGACGACACAGGAATCCATGTTCAACTTCGTGCGCCTTTCCGATGGCGGCATTTCCCGCATGGAGACGGTTCGGCCGGAAAGCTGGATTCTCGGGCAGCTCGGCAAGCGCATGCTGCCGGGGTCACCCATCGATTTCGAGGCGTTTTCCGGCCACGCCCGGCTTCGCGACGCCATTGCCGCCATCGTGCCGGGCATGGAGGAATTGGCCGACATTGATGTTGCCAAGCGTGAATTCCACATCCGCAACCGGGTGATGCACACGCCCAGCTTCGGCACGCCGGATGGAAAGGCGCATTTCGTGGTGACGCCCATGCCCGAAGTGCGCGGCGGGCAACTGATGCTGGCCTCGGTGCGCAGCGAAGGGCAGTTCAACTCCATCATCTACGAGGAGACCGACAGCTATCGCGGCAAGGCGGGGCGGCTCTCGGTGTTTCTCAATGGGGACGACATGGTCGAGCGCGGCTTGACAGAAGGGCAGAAGGTCATGGTGTCCTCCGATGCCGGACAGATGGAGGGGGTTGCCACACGTTTCGACCTGCCGCGTGGCTCGGTCCTGGCATATTACCCCGAGGCCAATGTGCTGGTGGGCACGGCGGTCGATCCGCGCAGCAGGACGCCCGCCTTCAAATCGGTGCCGGTCAGGGTGATGCCCGGGTCGAACTAACCGAAACGTCGGACCAGTTCGCGCGCCTCCTCCTGAAGCCGCTGGATATCTTGCTCGGAGAACTCGTGTGGTTCGTAATTGAGAAGTACCAGCGCTCCCACCTCACCGAATTCCGGCGAGGAAAGCGGCACTCCGGCGTAAAAATCGATTCCGTTGGTGACCAGATAGGTGTTGTCACGGGCGCCATTCTGCGGCGAGGCAGAATGAATGATCAACGGTTCGTTCTGATCGACCACCAGCTTGGTCAGTCGGTAGGAATCCTCGTCATCTCTGTGCCGCTCATCATCCAGCAGATTGATGAGTGCAGCGGGGACATTGAAGCGCTCTGCAATTGCATCAAGTTGCTGACCGAGTTCATCATCGCCGCGGCCAAGCCCGGAGAACGGTTTCTTCTGTGGCACGTTCGGGGGCGTGGAGGGCATGTGCATTGTGCCAATGCGCTCGATCGCGCTGTCGAAATCGCGCAGGACAGCGTCGACATGAAGCGTGTCGCTGCTTTCCGCTTCGCCATTTTCATTCAAGATACAAACGGCAATATGGACATCGGGCGCCATCTTCCTGATGCGGCGCGATACATATCGGCACTGGGCCCTCAAGTCTGCACCCACAAACACCAGAACCAACGTGTGAACGTTGTCGAGGTCAAGCCTCCCGATGGCCTCCTGGCGTATGGCTCCAGGCGGCAATACGTGGGCACTGACCTCAAGCTCGGCCAGTTCGAGGGCGATGAGACGAGCCGCTGCCTCATCGATCTCGGTGCGACCACCGATGATCAGGATCGGCGCTGTATCGCTCCAGACCGGCTCAAGAGCCACCTCCAGAACCATTTCAAACG
The DNA here is from genome assembly GCF_054482695.1 of Devosia sp. CAU 1758. Lineage (NCBI taxonomy): Bacteria > Pseudomonadati > Pseudomonadota > Alphaproteobacteria > Hyphomicrobiales > Devosiaceae > Devosia > Devosia sp. CAU 1758. Next base: position 819,165 of record NZ_JBTLRJ010000001.1, read on the forward strand.
CCTCGATAAGCCTGCGGCGTTGAGGCACGCTGTCCGGCCGGTCGGACAATTCCGATGTGCCCAGCCGGAGCGACGGCAGCATCAGGTCGCGAACCAGCGACTGCCTTCCGTGCTTTTCCATGAACTCCTCGCTCATCTCCAAAGCGTCTTCGGCATCGCCTTTGAGCATGCGCTGATACAGGCGTTCCGGAGGAGCAAGTACGGGTTCACTACCGAGCAGCGTTTCGAGAAACTGGAATTGTGGAAGGTGGCGTCCGATCACCACGAGACAAACCGTCATGGGCGTGGCCAGGATCAATCCCACCGGCCCCCAGAGGGTCGCCCAGAACATGGCCGACAGAAGAATGGCAAGGGGCGACACGCCCGTGCTCGACCCGTAAAGCCGAGGCTCAATCACATTGGCGGTAGTCAGGTCGATGACCAGGAACAGGGCTACGGACATCAAGAGCATGTTCCAGCCTGGGTCGACTGCAAAAGCCAAGGCAAAAGGCACCACCGCGATGATAAGTGCCCCAACGAAGGGGATGTAGCGAAAAAGCACGATCAGCAGGCCCCAGAGTGGGGCACTGGGGACGCCAATCAGCCAGAGACCAATGCCGAATATGGTCCCATAGGTGATGTTCACCGTCAGCTGGACGATCAGATATCGGCCCACCCGGCGACTGGCATCGGAGATCGCGAGGTTGGTCAGCGAGTAACGGCCGGCACTGACAAGACGAATGAAGCGATCCTGCAGGTCTGCACGCCCGAGCAACAGAAAAATCAGGAACACGACGATGATGGCGACCGTGGCGATAGGCCCGACGATCGAACCCATGATGGACGTGAGGATGCTCAACGGTCCCAGTTCGTTGGAGATGGTCACCGGGACCGGTTGTCTCTCTCCCGGGGCGGGATCCTCGCCGAGATTGCCCTGTACATTGGCAACCATGGCGTTGATCTGATCCAGCCAGACCAGACCGCCGAACTGTTCCTGCAACAGGCCAATCTTGTCCTGGATGATCAAGCGGTATCGCGGCAGTTCTTGAGCGAGGTTGGTGATCTGAGTGCCGGCGAGGGCGGCGAAGCTGGCGATTATGGCAATGGCAAGCGCCACTGCAAGGATGACCGCGACGGCATCCGGCAGCCCCACACGCCGGTTCATCCAGGAGACCAGCGGGTTTAGAACAAAGGCAAGCAACGTCGCCAATACCAATGGAACGAATATTCCCGCACCGAAATAGAGGAGTAGCGTTACGATCCCGAACGCAGCTATGCTTTCAACGGCTTTCGGTCGACGTTTCGAGAAGGTCGGGGAAGTGGAATTGCCGTGCACAAGTATTTCCCTCATTCCACACATGAATGCGAGGAGCCGGAAATTGTTCCCCTAATTACCTGGCGCCGACGCCAATAGAATTTGCAGCCAATGATTTGACCATTTTGTTCAATCCATCCTGCCTCGCAGGGGTGTCAGCGCCGCTCACCATTGCAACGGAACCAGCAATAGCCGAAAGGTGAAAGCGAAATCTTTTCGTCGCCATGCATGGGCTCCGATGGGGAATCCGCAAGCATGGGCATAAGGTCCACGATCCCTTCATCGGACAGGGTGAAGGATTTGGGCTGGTCCGAAAAGTTGTGCGCTGTGATCACCCGATTGCCGCGCCACTGGCTCGATAGCACCAGCACCTCATCGTCGCCGACATCGACGAGATCGACGCCGCCCCAGCCAATTTCAGGTGAAGAGCGCCGCGCGGATACCATGTCGGCGATGGCGTGGAAGAACGAGGCGCGATGCTGGACTTCCATCGCCGCGTTGACCTGGCTGTAGCCGAACCTGCCATGGTCGATGACCGGGCGGACCAGCTTGCTTTTCGGGGCGCTCGAAAACCCGCCATTCTTGTGTGGGGACCACTGCATGGGCGTTCGCACGGCTTCGCGCTCCTTGAGTGCCAGGTCTTCGCCCATGCCGATTTCGTCGCCATACCACATGACGGGTGTGCCTGGGAGCGCGAGTAGCAGCGAGAAAGCCATCTTCAGCCGGTCGTGGTCGCCATCGAACATGGCGGCGAGCCGGCGGCGCAGACCCCGGTCATAGAGATGCATGCGTGGGTCGGGGCCGAACGCGGCGAAGACCTCTTCGCGCTCCTGCTCGGTCAGATTACCCAGATTGAGCTCGTCGTGATTGCGAAGGAACACCGCCCATTGGCCCATGCCGCCGGGTTCGGGACGCGACTGCAACGACTTGCGCAGCGGAGCCGCTGTTTGACGGGCTAACGACAAGAAGAGCTGCTGATTACCGACGAAATCGAAGACCATGGTCATCCGGTCTCCGGCTGCGAAATATTTGGGCGCCTCTTCGTAACTGATATTGGCTTCAGCGAGCAGGATGGCCTCGGCCTTGCGCCAGGACAGGAAGTCGTGAATTTCCGTCAGCATGGCATGGGGCTCGGTGACAGGTTCATCGGTCAAGACGCCGCGGGGCTCGATCAGGAACGGCACGGCGTCGACCCGGAACCCTGATACGCCTAGCGCCAGCCAGAAGCCCATGACTTTGAGAATTTCCGCGCGCACGGCCGGGTTGTGGGTGTTGAGATCCGGCTGAAACTTGTAAAAGCGGTGCATGTACCAGGCCTTGGCCGCCTGATCGTAGGACCATGTTCCCTTCTGCACGCCGGGGAAAACGATGCCTTCGGTAATGTTGTCGGGCTTTTCCTCGCGCCAGACGTACCAATCCCGGTAGGGCGATTTCGGGTCGGAGCGGGCAGACTGAAACCACTGATGCTGATCGGATGTGTGGTTGACGACAAGATCGACGATCACCCGCATGCCGCGGTCTTCGGCCGCCTGGATGAACTCCACGAAATCCCCTAGCGTCCCGAGTTCCGGGTCGATGCCGTAGTAGTCGGAGATGTCATAGCCATTGTCGCGGCGGGGAGAGGGATAGAACGGGTTGAGCCAGACGCAGGTGACCCCGAGCCGTTCAAGATGATCCAGCCGGTCGGCCAGGCCGATGAAGTCCCCCGTGCCGTCGCCATTGGCATCCATGAAGCTCTTGACGTCGACACAATAGACGATGGCGTTCTTGTACCAGAGGTTGGCCATGCCCGCTCCTTGCTGCTGCAAAACGAACGGGCAGGGCGGCACAGATGTTCCCAGGGGAATGGGGATGCACCCGTTGCCCCGCCAAGCGGCTTGCCCTACATAGGCGCCAATCCCCGAACACCCTCGAAGAGGTATTTGCCCATGGCGCGCCAGTTCATTTATCACATGCACGGAATGAGTAAGACCTATGCCGGCGGCAAGAAGGTGCTGGATAACATTCATCTCTCCTTCTATCCCGATGCCAAGATCGGCGTGCTCGGCCCCAATGGCTCGGGCAAGTCGACGCTGCTCAAGATCATGGCCGGCATCGACACCGAGTTTCAGGGCGAGGCCTGGGCCGACAAGGGCGCCCGCGTCGGCTATCTGAGCCAGGAGCCCGAGCTTGACCCGGCGCTGAACGTGCTGGGCAATGTTATGACCGGCGTAAAAGAGAAGAAGGCCATCGTTGATCGCTACAACGAATTGATGATGGAATATTCCGACGAAACCGCAGACGAGGCTTCGGCGCTGCAGGACAAGATCGACGCCGAGAACCTCTGGGACCTCGAATCCCAGGTGGAAGTGGCGATGGAGGCCCTTGGTTGCCCGCCGGGCGATGCCGATGTCACCAAGCTTTCAGGTGGCGAGCGGCGCCGCGTGGCGCTGTGTGCATTGCTGCTCTCAAAGCCCGACCTGCTGCTATTGGACGAACCGACCAACCATCTGGATGCGGAAACCACCGCCTGGCTCGAACGCCATCTGCGCGAATTTGCCGGTGCTGTGCTGATCATCACTCACGACCGCTATTTCCTCGACAATGTGACTGGCTGGATTCTCGAGCTCGACCGTGGTCGCGGCGTTGCCTATGAGGGCAATTATTCGGCCTATCTTGGCGCCAAGGCCAAGCGCTTTGCGCAGGAAAAGAGCGAGGATGCGGCGCGCGCCAAGGTGCTGGAGCGCGAAAAGGAATGGATGGGTCAGTCTCCCCAGGCCCGCCAGTCCAAGTCCAAGGCGCGTCTCAAGGCTTATGACGAACTGGTCAAGATCAACGACGCGCGCACGCAATCGAGCACGGCCCAGATCATCATTCCGCCCGGCGAACGTCTTGGGCAGAATGTCATCACCGTCGAAAATCTCTCCAAGTCCTTTGGTGACCGACTGCTGATCGATGATCTGAGCTTCAAGCTGCCGCCGGGCGGCATTGTGGGCATCATCGGACCGAACGGCGCGGGCAAGACCACGCTGTTCAAGATGCTGACTGGTCAGGAAAAGCCCGACAGCGGCTCGGTCACCGTCGCCGAGAATGTCAATCTGGGCTATGTCGACCAGAGCCGCGACAGCCTCAACCCCAACAAGACTGTCTGGGAGGAAATCTCCGAGGGTGACGAAATCCTGATGCTGGGCAAGCGCGAAATGAACTCGCGCGCCTATACGTCCTCGTTCAACTTCAAGGGCGGCGACCAGCAGCAGAAGGTGGGCAATCTCTCGGGCGGGCAACGCAATCGCGTGCATCTGGCCAAGATGCTCAAGAGCGGCGCCAACGTCCTGCTCCTTGACGAACCGACCAACGATCTCGATACCGAAACCCTCGCCGCGCTCGAAGAGGCGCTGGAGGAGTTCGCCGGCTGCGCCGTGATCATCAGCCACGATCGCATGTTCCTGGATCGCCTTGCCACCCACATGCTGGCCTTCGAAGGCGACAGCCATGTCGAATGGTTCGAAGGCAATTTTCAGGATTACGAAGCCGACAAGGTCCGCAGGCTGGGGGCAGATGCGGTCAATCCGAAGCGGGCGACGTATAAGCCGCTGACGCGGTAGAACCTGAAGGCGCGGTGTAAACCGCGCCTTTTGTCCGGCGACGGCAGCTCCAGCCCTGACTTGTCGGTAGGTCCAATCAAGCGGAAAAAATCCCAATAGGTCTGGAACCCTCCTCTCAAAACAGCGTTAAACTGCTTCAGCGGGAACAGGTTCCCGTTTTTGATTTTGGGGGCTTTTACACGTATGGCTGAGCTGGATTTCGCGCGGATATTTGAGGCGCTGCCCAGCCCGTTTATGATTCTCGATCGCGATTTGCGCTATGTCGCGGTGAACCAGGCCTATCTCGATACCCTCAGCCGGGACCGGGAGACTCTGCTGGGGCGGCGCCTGTTTGAGATGTTTCCCAATGCGGACGAGAGCGGCCAGCGGCTCAAGGTGTCGCTGGAACGCGTCCTGGCCACAGGCGAGAGCGACACACTGCCCTATTTGGCCTATCCGATCGCGCGGGGCGACGGTGCCGTCGAGCACCGTTACTGGACGGCCGTGCATGTTCCCATATTCGGAGCCGATGGACGGCCCGAATTCGTAATGCAGAACACGGTGGACGTCACCGAGTTCGCGCGGTTGCGGGAGGCGGCGACACTGCCGTTCAATTCGCTCTCGGCGGCCACGCGGCTGATCGAGCGTACCCGCGAGGCCGAAACCGCCAGCGCCGATTTCCGGCGGCTGTTCCAGCAGGCCCCGGCCTTCTTCGCGGTGCTCTCCGGGCCAGCGCATGTCTTCACATTCGCCTCCGACTCCTATGCCCGCCTCGTTGGCGGACGAAATGTCATTGGCCAGTCCGTTGCACAAGCCCTACCCGAAGTTGTCGAACAGGGGTTTGTCGATGTGCTGGACCGGGTCTATCTGGAGGGAGAAGTGCACGCGGCCGAGGGCGCGCGGGTAATGCTGGAAAACGAACCGGGCCGCCCTGCGCAGGAGACTTTTCTCGATTTTTCCTACAATCCCATCCGGGACGGCGCGGGCGTCATCACGGGCGTCTTCGTGCAGGGTATGGACCGCACGGAATCGGTGCGGGCCGTCAACCGCCAGCGCCTCCTGATCGACGAGTTGAACCATCGGGTGAAAAACACGCTGGCGACGGTGCAGTCGATCGCGAGCCAGACCCTGCGCAGCACCAGCGATGTAGACGCGGCGCGGCAGGCCTTCGAGGCGCGCATCATCGCGCTGTCCAAGGCCCATACCATGCTCAGCGACCGGCAGTGGCACGACACCGAGATCGGCCACCTGATCTGCCAGGAACTGAGTGCCTTCGACAGCGAACAGGTGCGCTATGGAGGGCCGGTGCTGGTGGTCAATGCCAAGGCGACGGTGGCGCTGGCGCTGGTGTTGCATGAACTGGCAACCAATGCGGCGAAACATGGCGCCCTTTCGGTTCCCGAGGGGACCTTGGCGGTGAACTGGCTCGAAGGGGAGGGCGATAACCTCGTTCTGGAATGGATCGAGCGGAATGGACCGCCTACCAGCACGCCCCACAAGGGCGGGTTCGGTTCGCGCCTCCTGCGCACGGTGGTGACCGGCGAGATGGGCGGTGCCCTCGATGTGCGTTATGATCCAGTGGGCCTGAGCGCGCGCCTGACGATCCCGCGCCCGGCCTATCAAGTACAGGAGGCCCAGTTTGTCTAGCGTCCAGCGTCGCGTTTTCGTAGTCGAGGATGAAACCCTGGTGCTTATCAATCTCCAGGACATGCTTGATGAACTGGGCTGGTCGGTAGCGGCACATGCCATGTGGCTGCCCGATGCAGAACGGCTTGCGGCGAGCGTCGAACAACCCGATGCAGCGATCCTGGACGTCAATATCGGGGGGACGACAGTGTTTCCGGCGGCACGTATCCTGGCTGATCGCGGGGTGCCTATCCTGTTCGCTACCGGCTATGGCCGGGACGGCCTGCCGCCCGAATGGCAGCACAGCGCGGTCATCGTGAAACCCTATACGCAGCGCGATATTGCGCAGGCACTTGAGCGATTGGTCGGCGCAGCCGCCTGAAACTGGGTTCAGGCCCTTTACCAAACCTCCATCGATCTGTGAAAAGCGTTGGGTTCGCGCGCATTCATGCAATAGGCTGCGCGCAAATGGGGCACCACCCCGGTCAGGATCGGTTCTTGGGGGACTGAATGAAGATTTTTATGACGGGGGCGGCGCTTCTGATAGGCCTTGCCCTCGCCGCTCCGGCCGCTGCTGCGCCGGGGCAATGTTCGATGACGGGCTATGAACCGTTCGACTGCGACGTTAATGTCGATGGCGGGGGCATCACCTTTGCGCTGCCAAGCGGAGAAACCTTCGTGTTCGCGCATGAAGCGAACGGCGAAGGCCTGGGCTATTTGATTGCCGCAGATCCGCAGCCGGGGCGCTATCCCGAGGAACTGGGCCGGTTCGTGCCGGTCGAGGGTCTGGACGGGTGTTGGCTAGGCGACAAGGACGATATCGCTTTCTGCGCGGCACTGGTCCAGTAGCTCCCATGACGGCCGAGCCCTTTGCCATCGATATCGGCGGCGCGACACTATCCGGACTGGAGCAGGGCGAGGGTCTTCCGGTGGTGTTCCTGCATGCGGGGGTCTGCGACAAGCGCATGTGGCTTGACCAGATGCAGGCCGTGTCAGACGCTGGCTGGCACGCCCTGGCCTATGACCGTCGCGGCTTCGGCGAGGCCACCAGCCCCGACGAGCCCTTCAGTCATCTAGACGATCTGGTGGGTGTGCTCGACGCGCTCGACATCCATGCGGCCGTGCTGGTGGGCTGTTCGATGGGTGGCGAGCTGGCCGTCGATTTTGCGCTCGCCCATCCTGGTCGGGTCATTGGCCTGGTGCTGGTGGGGACCTCGATAAACGGAGCGCCCTGGAGCAGCACGGCCGAAGAGCAGGCCATAGAAATGGCCGAGGAAGACGCTTGGGAGCGAGGCGATATCGATCTGCTCAACAAGGTACACGCACATGCGTGGCTGGATGGGCCGCGTGCCCGCAGCGGCCGGGTTGGCGGCGCGGTGCGCGACCTGTTCCTGGAGATGAACGGGGTGGTGCTGACCAAGCCGCAACTGACGCAGGAAGAGCCGATGCCCGACGCCTGGGGTCGCATGGCGCAGGTCACTGCGCCGACGCTGCTGGTGGTCGGAGAAGAGGACTTTACCGCCTTGGTGGACCGCCACGAGACGCTTTCCGAGACGATGCCCAACGCCTTTGCTGTGGTGCTGGAAGGGGCGGCGCATATTCCAAGCATCGAAAAGCCGGAACTGGTCAATTCCCTGATCCTGCAGTTTCTCGACGCCTTTGATGGCGAAGAAAGCGACGAAGGATCAGAAGATTAGCGGCGCGATGCCAGGCATCGCGCCGGCTGGTTGCAGAATCTGATTCAACGACGTCAGAGTTTGATTCCGGTCGTTGAAAGACTGATTCAACACATTAAATCTGTATATGTGAAATCCAAACTAAAGGTCTGAATACAATAGGTTTATTTGCGTTTCCGTGTCAGACAGCGATAATGCCGTCAAAATGCCGATCGAGTTGGGGCGTGGGGACATTAGTCAGGTCCTTGTCCAGTTCGGCGACCACGGTTTTCTTGACATGCTCCGACAGCACCTTGCGCAGATTGCCCAAGGCAATGGGGGCGGCGGCAATGACGAGGCGGTCATAGGCGCCTGACTTTGCCTTGTCATCGAGAACCCCGGCGACCGAGCGCACGAATTCTGCTTCGCGGTGCTGGGCGGGGTCGGTCTTGGGCTCCATGGCGCTGCGGCCGGAACCCACCGAGGAGTGACTGCGGCCGGGCCGGTCGGCATTGATGTCCTGGGTCTGGAGCGGCGGGATGGACCAATCGAGGCCCTTGATGGTGGCGAGCCCCTTGCCGGGTCCGCCATGCTCCAGCACGCGGGCCTGGGTGCCGTCGGCGATCAGGATCCAGGTAACGGTCTTTTTCATCTGCTGCTCCTCGAATTGGGACTGGCGTGAAGCGCAACGAACCTGTCGGCGCTTCCTGGGGGCCAACGCCCGACACAGGCAAAGGTTGGGTCGATGCCATCATCTTTGCAAGGGTCGGCGATCACAAAGTCTGATTGGCGGCATTCGCGAGGCGCTGCTAGAGGGACGAGGCGCCCGTTGTGGCGCGGAGCTTTTCATGACCCTTCCAGAACAGTCGCCGGAAATTGCTGCACCGGCGGTGCCAATACCTGCCGTCGATCCCATAGAGACTCGCAATGGCGTGATCGCCGCGCTCTCGGCCTATCTGCTGTGGGGGTTCCTTCCCATCCTGTTTCACCTGATGGAACAGGCTGGGGCGGTGCTGATTGTTGCGGAGCGGACGCTGTGGTCTCTGGTGCTGCTCGCAATATTCCTGGCGTTTGCTGGCGGCTTCGCCGAAGCCCGCGCGGTGCTGGTCGATTTCAAGCGCCTTCGCGTCATCGCGCTCTCGGCCGTGTTGCTCGTGGGCAATTGGCTGCTTTATGTCTGGGCGGTGGCGACTGGCCAGGTACTGGAGGCCAGCTTCGGTTATTTCATCAATCCGCTGGTCAATATCGCCATCGGAATGCTCGTTCTGGGAGAGCGGCAGAACCGGATGCAGACCATCGCCATTTCCATCGCCGTGGTGGCGATCCTGATCCAGACGGCGGGGCTGGGCCGGGTGCCGCTGATCGCCCTGGGACTGGCGTTTTCATTTGGCTTCTATGGCTTCATCCGCAAGACCGCGCATGCGGGTCCGGCAACTGGTTTGTTTGCCGAAACCTTGATCGTGGCGCCTTTTGCCATGGCCTATGTCGTGTTCGATCTGGCGACAAACGGGATCGGCGTGCATGCTGACCCGACCATAATGTTGTTGCTGATGTTGTCCGGTCCGATGACTGCCGTGCCACTGCTGCTCTTTGCCTATGGCGTGCGACGGCTGCGGCTGACCACTATCGGCATGTTCCAGTATCTGGCGCCCTCCATTCAGTTCCTCCTCGCCATCCTGCTGTTTGGCGAGGCGCTCAATCCCCTGCGACTGCTGAGCTTTGTGCTGATTTGGCTGTCGCTGGTGGTGTTTTCCTGGGACAGTTTCCGAAGGCGGCGGGCGCGAATGGCGTAGATTGCCCTGCGGCTTGGACCCGGTCGGGAACAGGCGATCGCCGACTCAGCGCGAATCGTCGTTCTGGATGACCTCGGCAATGCGCTCGAAGATCGCGGCATAGGGGGTGGCCTCGCGCCAGACCAGGCGCAATTGACGGCAGGCGGCCGGGTCGTTGAGCGCGTGCACGGCAATGCGGGGATCGCTGGCTTCCTTCTGCAGCGCGATGCTTGGCAGAAGGGTAACGCCCTGACCGTTGGCGACAAACTCGACAATGGTCGCCAGTGATGTGGCGGCAAAGGCGTGCCGTCCCCGCTCCCCTTCGAGCCGGCAGGCCGCGATGGCCTGCTCGCGGAAACAATGTCCTTCGTCGAGCAGCATGATGCGCTCGCGCGGCAGGTCGGACAGCGAAATGGGCTCAGCGGTGGTTTCCGCCATGGGCGTGGCCAGCACGAACGGGTCATCGAACAGGGGGCGCGTCACGAGGCGCGGGCCGCCCGGGGGCGGTTCGGTGGCGATGAGGGCCAGATCCAGCCGCCCGTCATGCAGGGCGTCGAGCATCGCCTCGGTGCGGCTCTCACTTACGGAAAAGCTGATCTCGGGCAGGCTTCGGGTGAGGGCTGGGTAGATGCGGGGCAGGAGGTATGGCGCGACGGTGGGAATCATCCCGAACCGCAGGGTGCGGTCGAGCCGTCCGGTGCGGCCCAGTGCGAAATCATCGAGAATTTCCGCCGCTTTCACCGCCTCCCTGGCCAGGACGATGAAATCCCGGCCGAAGGGGGTCAGCCGAATGCCGGTCTTGAGCCGATCAAACAGTGGCGTGCCGCAGAGGCCCTCAAGGGTCTGGATCTGTTGGGAGAGCGCCGGCTGGGATATGGCACAGGCCTCGGCGGCTCGGCCGAAATGGCCGTTTGCCGCCACGGCAATGGCATAGCGCATCTGCTTCAGGGTGACGGTCGTCATAAGTTCTTCCTATTGTCATGCGAAGAATTATCGATTGGTCTAATGAATGTCACGCCTTTATAACGCGCGCATATCCTATAGGAGGCCCCGCCATGACCGATCCAAACCCCAGTTCCGAAGCCGGCAAATGCCCGTTCCCGCATGGCGGCAAGTCGGCTCCGAAGAATCGCGACTGGTGGCCCGAGGCGCTGGACGTGCAGGTGCTGCACGCCAATTCGCCGCTCTCAGACCCGATGGGCCAGGACTTCGACTATGCCGAAGCCTTCAAGGCGCTTGACCTGGACGCGGTCAAGGCTGACCTCACGGCCCTCATGACCGACAGCCAGGACTGGTGGCCGGCCGATTTCGGGCATTATGGTGGCCTCTTCATCCGCATGGCCTGGCACAGTGCCGGTACCTATCGCATCACCGACGGGCGCGGCGGCGCCGGCATGGGTCAGCAGCGCTTTGCGCCGCTCAATTCCTGGCCGGACAATGCCAATCTGGATAAGGCCCGCCGCCTGATCTGGCCGATCAAGCAGAAATACGGCAATGCCATTTCATGGGCCGATCTGATGATCCTCACCGGCAATGTCGCGCTTGAATCCATGGGTTTCCAGACCTTCGGTTTTGCCGGTGGCCGTGCCGATGTGTGGGAGCCTGAAGAGCTCTATTGGGGCCCGGAGGGTACCTGGCTGGGGGATTCGCGCTATAGCGGCGAGCGCCAGTTGGAAGAGCCATTGGCGGCCGTGCAGATGGGACTGATCTATGTCAATCCCGAAGGGCCGAATGGCAATCCCGATCCGCTGCTGGCGGCGCGCGATATCCGTGACACCTTTGCCCGCATGGCGATGAACGACGAAGAGACCGTGGCGCTGATCGCCGGCGGCCACACGCTGGGCAAGACCCATGGCGCGGGTGATCCGTCGCTGGTGGGGGCCGATCCGGAAGGCGCCGATCTCGAAGACCAAGGCCTGGGCTGGAAAAGCAAGCATGGCACCGGCATTGGCGCGGATTCCATCACCGGTGGGCCGGAAGTGATCTGGACCCAGACCCCGACGCGGTGGAGCAATTACTTCTTCGAGAACCTGTTCAAGTTCGAGTGGGAACTGACGGCCAGCCCGGCGGGCGCCAAGCAATGGGTCGCCAAGGGGGCGGAAGCCAATATTCCCGACCCGTTCGATCCGAACAAGAAGCGTCTTCCGACCATGCTGACGACCGATCTGGCGCTGCGCTTCGACCCGGCCTATGAAAAGATTTCGCGCCACTTCCTGGAAAATCCGGAAGCCTTCAACGACGCCTTTGCCCGCGCCTGGTTCAAGCTGACCCATCGCGACATGGGTCCCAAGGTTCGCTACCTTGGCCCTGAAGTACCTGCTGAAGACCTGATCTGGCAGGATGTCATTCCGGCGGTGGATCATCCGCTGGTGGATGACGCCGACATTGCTGCGCTCAAGTCCAAGGTGCTGGCATCAGGTCTTTCGGTGTCCGAACTGGTTTCGACCGCCTGGGCCTCGGCCTCGACTTTCCGCAAGTCGGACAAGCGCGGTGGTGCCAATGGTGCCCGCATTCGCCTGGCGCCGCAGAAGGACTGGGAAGTCAACCAGCCGGTGCAGCTCTCCAAAGTCCTCAGCACGCTCGAAGCCATCCAGTCCGAGTTCAATGCATCGGCCGCTGGCGGCAAGAGGGTGTCGCTGGCCGACCTGATCGTATTGGCGGGCTCTGCTGCACTCGAAAGAGCTGCGCATGCAGGCGGTCAGGCCGTATCCGTACCCTTCACGCCCGGCCGCATGGACGCGTCGCTCGAACAGACAGACGTGGCGTCTTTCGCAGCGCTCGAGCCGCGTGCCGATGCGTTCCGCAACTATCTGGGACCGCGCCGCTTCATGCAGCCCGAAGAGGCTATGGTTGATCGCGCCCAGTTGCTGGGTCTGACCGGTCCTGAAATGACCGTGCTGTTGGGCGGGTTGCGTGTTCTCAAGGCGGGCGTCAACGACCATGGCGTGTTCACCAATCGTCCGGAAACGCTCAGCAATGACTTCTTCCTGAACCTGCTCACCATGGACACGGTCTGGGCGCCAAAGGCCGATGATGATGGCATCTATGAAGGCCGCGACCGTAAAACCGGTGCATTCAAGTGGACCGGTACGCGGGTCGACCTGATTTTTGGCTCGCATTCGCATCTACGCGCCTATGCCGAAGTCTATGGCCAGGCGGACTCGGGCGCCAAATTTGCCCGCGACTTTGTTTCCGCCTGGGTGAAGGTCATGAACGCGGATCGCTTCGACCTGCGCTAGGCGCGCCGAACCGTCTGCCGATGCCAAGCCCCGGGGTCGCCCCCGGGGCTTTTCGTTGCAGGCCTGCAGGGATTGTCCCAGCGTCCGTTCAATTTGAATCAAATCTCCAGGCTCACCTTCAGTCCACACAAGCATGTCCGGGTCAGTCTGGCCCTGAATGTAGCGGCAGAAGCCGGGAGATCGACCCATGACCGAGTTCGAAGAAGGCCACCGGGCGTTCGCGAATTTCCGCGTTCTCAATGGTGAGGACAACCAGTTTGAACGCGAGCAGCTGTTCCGCACTACGGCACAGTTGTTCAGCTATGTCTCGGATCGCTGTGACGACGACCAGGTCGCCCAGTATGACGAGGTACTCTGCCAGCTGGCCGAACTGGTCGAGGTCGAGGCCCGCGTGCATGTCGCCAAGCTGCTCGCGCCTCTAGACCGCGCGCCGGGCACGGTGCTGGTCAAGCTCGCCAATGACATCATCGAAGTCGCCCGGCCGCTGCTCGAATTTTCCAATGTGCTAAGTGATGATGACCTGATCGACATCATCACCCGCCGTAGCGAAGAGCATCGCATCGCCATCGCCAGCCGCGCCTCCCTGACCGAGCGGGTGGGCGAGGCGCTGGTCGAGCACGGCAAGACCGCCTCGGTTGTCCGCCTGGTGCGCAACCCCAAGGCCGAATTCGATCGCGCGACGCTGGAAAAGCTGGTGCATCGCGCCACACAGGATGCCGAGATCGCGGCTGACCTGCGCGGCCGGACCGATATTGACTGGAAATCGCTGCGCGGCGAGATCGACAATGTCGCCGGCAAGGTGCTCGAAACGCTGGGCAATATGGATCGCCATGTCGATCCGGTCGCCGCCGGCAAGATCAACACGGTGGTCTATAACCGCATCCGGAACCGCGCGGGCTTCAATGCGCAGGAGTGGAAGGTCGCCTATAACCAGGTCAAGGGGCTGGCCGACCGCAAGCAGCTCAATGACCGCGCGCTGGCGCGTTTTGCCCGCTTCGGCTATGGCCACCACGCCGCCGCCGCCATTGCAGTGATGTTGCAGGTGTCGCCCGAAATCGTGGTCAAATGGCTGGCCGGCCAGGACTATGTGGCCGTCATCGTCGCGCTGCGGGCGGCCGATATGGCCCCCGACCTGTTCGACGCCATCGTTGCGACGCTACCTTGGCGCGACATGCCCAGCGATGCCGACAAGAAGATGGTGCTGTGCCGCTTCGAGGCGCTGGATGGTGAAGACGCCAAGCATATCTTCGAGCTCTGGCGGGCCCATTCCTTCCGCAAGCGCATCATGAGCGAAGACCGCCAGACGGCCTGATCGGCGCGACAGTCCCGCACTTGACAAGGCGGGGCTGCGACCGCCACTAGCAGGGCATGAGTTCCGCCAAATCCATGCTCGTTCTCGACGGTGTCAGCCGCCATTTCGGCGATGTCGCCGCCTTGCGCGATGTGTCGCTGGAAGTCGGCGAAGGACTGACCGTGTGCCTTGTGGGGCATTCGGGCTGCGGAAAATCTACTCTGCTCCGCTCCATTGCCGGCATTGAAGTGCCGGACCGGGGCAGCATCCTGATCGACGGCACGCCGGTGTCCGGGGCTGGCGTTTTTGTCGAGCCGGAACACCGCCATGTCGGCTTCATGTTCCAGGACTATGCGCTGTTTCCCCATCTCAGCGTGCGTCAGAATGTCGGCTTTGGCCTGTCACGCCTGACACGCGGTGAGCGTGAAAGCCGGGTCGCCGATATCATCGAGCGCATCGGCATTGGCGCGCTGGCGGATCGATACCCGCACATGCTTTCCGGTGGCGAGCAGCAGCGCGTGGCCCTCGCCCGGGCGCTGGCGCCGCGACCGCGGCTGCTGTTGATGGATGAGCCCTTTTCCAACCTGGATCGTGGCCTGCGCGACAAGGTTCGGCTCGAAACCATGTCCATCGTGCGGGATCTGGGCATGACTGCCGTGGTGGTGACCCATGACCCTGAAGAGGCCCTGGCCATCGGCGACATGGTGGCGCTGATGCAAAAGGGAAGGCTCATCGAGGCGGGGACCGGGGAGCGCATGTATGATGCGCCCTGGACGGCCTATGCCGCCTCGTTCTTTTCCCGCGTCAACACTATCCCGGCGATCCTGTCGGCGGAGGGCTTGCAGACCCCGCTCGGGCGGTTCCCGGCTGCGGCCCTCAAGGAAGGTGTGCCCAAGGTGCTGCTGCGGCCGCAGGCCCTGTCGCTTGCCTCCACCGGTATCGCCGCGCGCGTGCTGGAGCGCTCAATATTGGGCGAGATCGAGGAGTTGACCCTGGCAGTCGATGGGCTGGATGGTCCGCTGATCATGCGCGGCACATCCCGACACGATGTGCGACAGGGGGACGATGTGTTTCTTCAGGTAAATGCCGACGGCGTCATGATTTTCCCCGAGGACGAAGCGTCTGTTTGAATATTGAAGACAATCAATAGCTTAGACTCATTCTAAGCTTCTCCTGCATAACTTGACTTTCGTCCTCTACTATGGCTTTTGCCGCCCATGAGCGGTGCGCGTCAGGCCTCCCGTGCCCTCGATGTCATGTCACCAAGGGAAACATCATGCGAAATCTGTTCCGGACAATCAGCGTCACCAGCCTCCTGGCGCTGGGTGCTGCGATGCCTGCCATCGCGCAGGAGGTCAATATCTACACCACCCGCGAGCCTGGCCTGGTTCAGCCTATCCTGGACGCGTTCACGGCCGAGACCGGCATTGCCGTCAACACGGTGTTTCTCGAGAGCGGCCTGATCGAGCGCGTGCAGGCCGAAGGCGAGAGCTCGCCGGCCGACCTGTTGATGGCTGTCGATTTCGGCGCGCTGATTGATCTGGTTGGTGCCGGCGTGACCCAGCCGGTACAGTCCGAGGTGCTGGAAGCGGCCATCCCGGCGTCGCTGCGCGATGCGAACGGCAATTGGTTTGCCCTCTCGGGCCGTGCGCGTGTCGTCTATGCCGCCAAGGACCTCGATCTCGACAGCATCACCTATGAGCAGCTCGACGACGAGCAGTTCCGTGGCAAGCTCTGCATCCGATCGGGCCAGCATCCTTACAACACCGCCCTGTTCGCGGCCTATATGGCCAAGCATGGCGAAGAGGCCACCAAGGCATGGCTCGAAGGCATCAAGGCCAACCAGGCCCGCGCTGCCGCCGGGGGCGACCGCGATGGCGCGCGCGACATCGCGGCCGGTGTCTGCGACATCGCCGTGGCCAATTCCTACTATTATGGCCTGATGGCCAGCGGCGCCGGTGGCGATGAGCAGAAGGCCTGGTCGGATGCGGTCAAGGTGCTGTTGCCGACCTTCGAGGGTGGCGGTACGCTGGTCAATGTCAGCGGCGCTGCCGTTGCCGCCCATGCCCCCAACCGCGAAGAAGCCGTGCAACTGCTCGAATATCTGGTGTCGGACGCGGCGCAGAAGCTTTATGCCGAAGCTAATTTCGAATATCCGGTTTCGGCCAGCGCCGAGGTGCACCCGCTCATTGCCGGTTTCGGCGAGTTGCAGGTGGACGGGCAGTCGCTGAGCGAGGTGCTGCCGTTCCGCGCCCGCGCCAGCGAGCTGGTCGACGAAGTCAACTTCGATACCTTCGGCTACTAAAGCAGATGCGGCGGCTCCTGCCGCCGCAATTTTCCATGGCAGATGTCAATGCCGGGACGGTGCGTCACCGTCCGAACATCAGGATCAGCCCCTGGGCCGTCGTGGCAGGCGTCACGGCGGTTCTTGCCGTTCTGCCTGTCGCGGCAATTGCCTATATCGCCATCGCCGATACCGGTTCGCTCTGGGGTCATGTGCTGGCCCATGTGCTGCCGCAGGCTGCCTGGAACACCTTCGTCCTGCTGCTCGGCGCCGGTCTCATCGCAACCATGGTGGGCACTGGGGCGGCCTGGATCGTCTCGGCTTATGATTTCCGGGGCAGGGGCGTGCTCGAGTGGGCGCTGTTGCTGCCCCTCGCCGTGCCCACCTACATCATGGCCTATGCCTATCTCGACATCCTCAACCCGCTGGGGCCGGTGCAGGGCGTGCTGCGCTGGGTTCTGGGCTATTCCAGCCCGCGCGAATTCCGCCTGCCCGATATCCGCTCCATGTGGGGCGCGATCCTCGTCTTCGGTTTCGTGCTCTACCCCTATGTCTATCTCACGGCCCGGGCCATGTTCCTCACCCAGACCGCCAATGTGGTCGAGGTGGCACGCACTCTGGGCGTCCCGCGCTCGGGCATTTTCTGGCGCGTGGCGCTGCCGATGGCCCGGCCAGCCATTGCGGTGGGTGTATCGCTGGCGCTGATGGAGGTGCTCAACGATGTGGGCGCCTCGCAATTTCTCGGCGTGCGCACCATGACGGCGGCAGTTTACACCACCTGGATCGTGCGCACGGATCTCGCCGGTGCCAGCCAGATCGCCATGGGCATGCTGGCCATGGTCCTGGCGCTGGTCATGCTGGAGCGCTGGGCCCGCCGCAAGCAGCGCTTTGCCGCCAATGCACAGAGCTCCCGCCCCATGCCGCGCCAGGCCCTCAAGGGCCTGCCTGCGCTCATCGCGCTGGCCCTGGGCGCGGCGCCTATCCTGATCGGCTTTGCCGGGCCGGCGCTTTACCTCATCGTGGCCGCGCTGCGCCGGCTCGAATTTGCCGGCCTCTCGTCGAGCCTCGTGCGCGCCACGCTCAACACCGTCAGTATGTCGGCGCTGGCCACTATCGTCATCCTCACGCTGGGTTTTGTCGCCGCCTATACGGCGCGCCTTCATGCCGGCCGCTGGTCCGGCGCGGCCATGCGCATTTCCTCGCTGGGCTATGCCGTGCCGGGGACGGTGCTGGCCATTGGCATATTGGTACCCGTCGCGGCGCTGGACCGCACCATGGGCAATCTCTGGCACAGCTGGACCGGCCTGCCGGGCGGCCTGCTGCTGCTCGGCTCCGGCGCAGCGCTGATCTACGCCTATTCCGTCCGCTTCCTCGCCATTTCGGCCGGCGGTATCGACGCTGGTCTCAGCCGCATTTCACCGGCCCTCGACCACGCCTCCCGCACGCTTGGTCACTCGGCAACGGGCACGCTGGTCCGCGTCCACCTGCCGCTCTCCCGCCCGGCATTGATCGCCGCCGGTCTATTGGTGTTCGTCGACTGCATGAAGGAATTGCCGGCAACCCTGCTGCTCCGCCCCCTCAACTTCGAGAGCCTCGCAACGCTCCTCTATGGCGAAGCCGCGCGCGGCACCTATGAAGACGCGGCCCTCGCCGCGCTCATCATCGTGGCCATCGGCATCCTGCCGGTCATTCTGCTCGCCCATACATCCCGCTCGATCCGGTAGTGGTCTGGACGCCTGTCGGTGCTGGAAATGGAACGTCGGTTACCCGCCCGGCACCAACCGACCAGAAGCTGGCAATGGCAGCGATGGGATGGGATGCGGACGGTCCGCTGTAGGGTCCGATTTGCCAGAAAGCGGACACACGCATCCTGATGGTTGAGTGGCCCTAGCCGCACGACCACTTAGGCCGAGGTGAGTGATTTTCGCCCCAAATGACACTCACGCGGGGCGCGGTCGCCATGGCTCGTGTTCATGTGCCAGCCAGATCAACTCCGGATTCATTGCCAGAACGCGCAACTGGCCCTCGCTGTGCGGTTCCTCCAATTCGCCGAACCATACCGCGACGTCACCGCCAACTACGATCGGACGTCCTTCAGTCTCGATCACTACGACCTGCATACCGTCTGTATGTCCTGGCGCTGGAACCAGTCGCAATCCAGGCAGCAGTTCGAACTCGCCATCGACGGTCAAATACTCAACGCCAGGCGCATCAACCCACTCTCTAATGGGGTACTCGTCCCTTTTGGTGCGTGCGTCTTCTAACTCGCGGCGCTGGACATAGATGGGCTTGCCGGCAAACAAGTGGTTGCCACCGCAATGGTCAGCATGCAGGTGGGTGTTGATGACGATATCGACGCTCCCCACATCGAAATTCTGCTTGTTGAGGGGGTGAAGGCACGGGTTCAGAGCCGCCGCCGTTGGATGGAGTTCGGTCATGCCCGTATCCACGAGAATCCGAGCGTCGGGGTGGTCGATAACATGCACGTACACTGGCATGCGTTCATCCTCCACCAGAAGGTCTGCAACGAAGATCGGCGTGATTTTGATAGGTCGGCGAGTACTCATCTCTGGTCTCCAGTTCCGTTCAAATTTGGCTAGACCTACGGTGATGTTCGCGACCAAGGCTGGAACTCGTGTGAGCTGAAGGCACCGGGTACATTGGGGGAAGGCCGTTTGCGGGCAGCGTTCTGAGTGAGGAATGAGGTGACCAGTAGAACGAACCCAACAAGGGCCGGGATGAAGCCGCCGTCGCCAGCATTGAGATGGGCTGAAACCGCAAGGAGCAGGTGGAACAACATGCCTGCATAGGCGAGATCACTGAGCAAGACAGAGGCCCGCGTGAGGATCGCCAGTGGCGCGGCAATCTTGGCAACGATTAGAACGGTAATCAAATAGGCGGGAAACCCAAAGTGGATAAAGCCTTCTTCGACCATATCCCGCTGCGTTAAGTAGGCCAACGCTCCTCCTGCATAGATCAAGCTTAGCAAAGCCGTGTTTGCCCAATAGGCGATTATTGCTATTTTCATGATGTCGTTCCTTCTGAACTTGCATTAACAAGGGCGTGTAGAGGCGAGCGTGGCGAAGCCAGTCGCTACACGTGGTGGAATTGCGGAGTTTGGGAGTTGCTGGCTCGGCTTGTGGCTGCCCAGCCAGCGATAGTGGTGCTAAGTTTCGGTTAGCAGCGCTTCGAGCCTGTCATAGACTTCATCAAAGCCGTCCGTCATACCGATTTGGACCGCTGCGGCCCGAGCCTCGGCATTGGCATAGCGCATCACGATGGTCATGCGGGTTCCCGTGCCCCGTGCAACCAGGTCGGTGATTACAGTGGTTCCGGACTCCGTATCACCGTTGAAGTGCTCCACATGCGTCATATGATGGGGCGCCTCTACAGCTATGATCGGGCCAGAGAAGTAGAATGCATTGCCCCATTCATAGCGGAAACTTCCGCCAGGTCTCAGGTCCATGTCGCATCGTGTCATCGTATCCACCGACGCCATCCATTTGGGGATCAGCTTCGGATCAGACATGGCCCGCCAGACACGTTCGGGTGGATGATTGAAACTGCGCCGGACGATGATATCCGTGTCGCCTTCGTGAGCGACCTGCAACGGTTCGATGCTAACGGCACTATTCATAATCAATCCTCCTTAGGGTCGTGCGGCACTTGTTGTTCCTCCTTGGAAAGCTCCTCGAGCACCGCATCGAGCTTCTGGAACTGCGCCTCCCAGAGCGCGCGATATTGTCCGAGCCAAGTCCAAAGCATGCCCATGGCTTCAGGCTTCAGGCGGCGCGGCCGGGCAGTGCCCTCAACTCGTGTTTCGATCAGTCCCGCATCCTCGAGCACCTTCAAATGCCGGCTGATGGACGGCTGACTAATAGAAAACGGTCGAGCGAGTTCCTGTACAGTGGCCTCCCCCTCGGCCAGACGAGCGACTATTGCCCGTCGGGTGGGGTCGGCCAGAGCAGCGAATGATTGATCAAACGAGGTCATCGCATATCCTGGTTGTATATGTTGCGACAGCTATATAACATTCTTGATATATAATCAACAGTCCGCTTTGGGGAGCGGCGCGGCAGCATGCTCAAAAAGGTGCTGGACCCCGCCTCCAAACTAGATATAAAGATATCTTTATATCCGAGGGCGCGATGAGTGGACTGAGTGAAATTGTCGGGGTGTTGAAGGCGGCGGGGGAGGATACCCGCCTGCGTCTTCTCGCGCTTCTGGCCGATGGCGATCACTCGGTCAAGGACCTCACGGAAATCCTCGACCAGAGCCAACCCCGTGTCTCGCGGCATTTGAAACTCCTGGCCGATGCGGGCCTCGTGCAGCGTCATGCCGAAGGCGCCTGGGCCTATTACCGGCTGGCGCCGGAAGGGCAGGGCGCGGAACTGGCGCGCTGGCTGACCGCGCGCGTCGACCCCAATGACCCCGAGCGTCAGCGCGACCGGGCGCGGCAGGCCGAGGCGCGGGCCGAACAGCAGGCTCTGGCGGCAGACTATTTCGCCAAGGTCGCCAAGAGCTGGGACCTGCTCAAGACCCTGCATGTCCCCGAAGCGGCGGTCGAGGCGGCGGTGCTGGCCGAACTGGGCGGGCGCAGCGTCGACCTTCTCGTCGATCTGGGCACCGGCACCGGACGGATGCTTGAAGTGCTGGCGCCGGCCTATAAAAATGGCGTCGGAATCGATGCCAGCCGCGAAATGCTGGCCGTAGCGCGGTCGCGCCTTGTGGCCTCGGGCCTCAACAATGCGCAGGTGCGGCTGGGCGACATCGCTGCACTCGATGCTTCCATCGGGCCGGCCGATGTCGTCGTCATCCATCAGGTGCTGCACTATTTCGACGATCCGGGCCGAATGCTGGCACAGGCTCGACGCCTGCTCAAGACTGGCGGGGAAATCCTCATCGTGGATTTTGCCCCGCATGACCTCGAATTCCTGCGCGCCGAACACGCCCATCGGCGTCTGGGGCTGTCGCAGGAGCAGATGAATGGCTGGGCGGCCGTGGCGGGGCTTGATGTGCTCTCGATGCGGGCCTTTCCCAGCGACACCAAGGATCGCGGGCTGACGGTCTGCCTCTGGCACCTCGGCGACCGCAACAGGATGGACCAGACCCATGCTTGACGACAATCTGCGCGCCAGCCGGAAGACCGCTGACCAGCGCCCGGACCTGCAGCTCTCCTTCGAATTCTTCCCGCCCAAGACCGACGCTATGGAAGAACGCTTCTGGGACAGTATCGCCAAGCTGGCGCCGCTGAGCCCGCGCTTCGTCTCGGTGACCTATGGCGCCGGTGGCTCGACGCGTGAGCGCACATTGCGCATGGTCAGCCGGATCACCAATGATACCGGCGTCGCTGCCGCTGCCCACCTGACCTGCGTGGGCGCGACCCGTGATGAAGTCGATGCGGTGGTGCGCGGCTATCAGCAGGCGGGCGTCAACTCCATCGTTGCCCTTCGCGGCGATCCGCCGGAGGGCGTGGGTCAGCCGTTCACTCCGCATCCCGAGGGCTATCAGAACGCTGCCGACCTCGTGGCCGGCATTCGCCGCATCGGCAATTTCGATATTTCCGTTGCGGCCTATCCAGAAAAGCATCCGCAAAGCGCGGACTGGGATGCCGATATCGACAATCTCAAGCGCAAGATCGATGCCGGCGCCGACCGCGCCATCACCCAGATGTTCTTCCGCAATTCCGATTTCCTGCGTTATCTCGAGCGCGCACGAAAAGCTGGGGTGACGGCCCCCATCGTGCCGGGAATCCAGCCGATCCATTCCTTCAAGCAGATCTCCGGATTCGCCTCGCGCTGCGGCGCTTCAATACCGGACTGGATGGCCGAACGGTTTGAAGGCCTGGAGGAGGATCCTGAGACGCACGCTCTCGTTGCCGCGGCCGTTGCCGCCGAACAGGTCACCGAGCTGCTCGACGAGGGCGTTACGGAATTCCACTTCTATACGCTCAATCGCTCCAACCTGGTGCTTGCCCTGGCGCGGCTCCTGGGGCGGCGATCATAGCGGCGATGTCCGTTCAGCCTGCGTTCAGGTGGGACACCCCAGCATTACCGTCGCCCTTCATATTGTGGCCATGAAAAAGGGCGAAGTCCCCGCGCTCGGGCGGAGCATGTTGGAAGTCGTAATTCTATGCCGATAGATCGCCGTATCACCAATGGGCTGGCTTGGGCCGGCGCCTTGATCGTGGTTGCAGTGCCCGCAGCCGATGTCGCCCTGCGCCAGTTCGAGCCGCAGACCGATCCGAAGATCGCCTTGGTCGAAACGCAGCCGGAACCAGAAGCGCCAATTCTGCCGACGCCGCTTTCCCAGAGACCACCCAATGTGGCCAAGCCTGTCACGGCCCCGATAAAGCCAGTGGAGCCGGTCGCTACCGCCGCTGTGCCGGAAGATGCGATCGAAGCGGATCCGGTAGTCACCGCCAATACCGGGAGACAGGCCGCGGGCGACGATGTCGTCAGTTCCTATCTGCAAGCGGGGCGACCGTTGCCCAGCTATATCAGCGGCGTTGCGGGCGCGGCCGTGACACCGGAGCCGGCGGTCGAGCCGGACGTGGCGGCGCCCGAAGACGAGGGCGATGTCGAATCCGTGGCGACAGTATCGCGGGCGCAGCAGGTGAGCTTCCCCACGCCCGTTTCCCAGCGGCCAGCATCGGTGCAACGCCCGCAGGTCGCCGCGCAACCCCCGCTGGTCATCGACACGCCGGCGCCGATCACCACCGATGCCGATCTCGCGGATTGGGAAAGCGGACCGCTTTCGGATTTTCTGGCCCGCAGGCAGGGCGGGTCGGGGCAGGTCACGCCCGACTACGATCCGGACGGCTTTTTCCTCGACCAAGGCCCCAACAGCCGAAATCGGGCGCAGCGCTTCCCTCGGGCGTACGAGGACGAGTATTATCCCTTTGAATAGACGGCAGGGCGGCTATGCCCAGGCGGACGTGGACCGGCGGCAGCGAAGAGGGTAGTGGTGTTGACCCAGCGGGATGAAAAAGGCGTCAAAATGCTGTGTTGCGTCCGCAAGGCCGAAGACAATCGCGATGTCTGGCAGAAGCTGGCCCAGTTCCTGGGCTCGTTTTCGCAGCGCACCGGCGTTGCCGGTCACGTTGCCAATATTCTTGATCCCGACACCTGGCTGCCGGGCGGTCGCGAGGCCGCGTTCACCCTGGCACTGATTGCCCTTTCGGCCAAGATGGCGGTGGCCGATGGCGCGGTGACGGCCTCGGAAGTGCGCGCCTTCAACGCCACGGTGGAGATCGCCAAGGGCAGCGAGCCGCAGGTCGAGCGGCTCTTCAATCTCGCCAAGCAGGATGTTGCCGGGTACGACTCCTATGCCCGCAAGGTGGCGCGCTTCTTTGCCGAAACGCCCGACACGCTCGAACACGTGCTCGATAGCCTGTTCTTCATTGCCACTGCCGATGGGCTCGTGCACGAAGCCGAACTCGAATATCTGCGTGATGTCAGCGGCATTTTCGGTTTCGATGATGCTCGCTTTGAACAGATTGCCTCCCAGCACGTCATGCTGGGCGAGGATGTTGATCCCTATACGGTGCTCGGCCTCACCCATGATGCGCCGCCCGAGGAAGTGCGGCGGGTCTATCGTCTGCTGGTGGCCGAGCATCATCCCGACCGGCTGATCGCCAAGGGTGTGCCGGAGGACCTGATCGACGTCGCCACCGCGCGCATGGCGGCGATCAACCTGGCCTATCAGGCCATCACCAAGCCCAAGGCGCAGCCGCTGCTCACTTGACGGCGAAGCATTGCTCCCGCACATAAGCCGCGCCAGTTGACCGGGTGACCGCTGGCGGGTGGGTAACCGTCCGCTGGAGGAAAGTCCGGGCTCCATCGAAACACGGTGGCGGCTAAAAGCCGCCGGGGGCGACCCTAGGGAAAGTGCCACAGAAAGCAAACCGCCCCGGCATGCCGGGGTAAGGATGAAAGGGTGCGGTAAGAGCGCACCGGGCTTCTGGCGACAGAGGCCGCACGGTAAACCCCACCGGGAGCAAGACCAAATAGGGATGACGCGGGGCGCAAGCTCCAGCCTGTTTCGAGGCCATGTCATCCGGGTTGGTTGCACGAGCGCGCTGGCAACAGCCGCCTCAGATGAATGGTCACCACGTCGCGGCAACGCGGCCCTACAGAACCCGGCTTACAGGTCAACTGGCGTTGATTTCCCCGGATTGCCATGTGGTGACAAAGGTTTAATGTCACGGCAAGCAACGGATAGACTATGGCAATCCTGTTGTAATGTTGAGGCTGCCAAGCTCCTGCCTGTTCACGAACACAGGAGCCCCAAATGAAAAAGATCCTCGCCGCCCTCCTTGCCCTGACCCTGGCTGCCGGCATTGCCGCCCCGGCCTTCGCCTGGGATGCGGACAATTGTCCCTTCACCGACAAGTCCATGTGCGACGTTTCCAAGTCGCTGCTTGACACCACCGACGACGACTGATCACGGCGAGCCGATGGCCTCACTTCCATGTCCCCGGGGTTCAACCTCGGGGACTGCATCGTTCTACACAGTACTTGATCATGACGCCACTCGTCGCTAAACCCTGCGGCTTTCCTCCGCCGCATTTCCGGCGGGCACACGCTTCGGAGTTTTGGCGCGATGCCCCTGGCCACCCCCTATTACCTGATCGATGAAACCGCGCTGGCGCGAAACCTGGAGCGGGTCGATCAGTTGCGCGCGGCCTCGGGCGCCAAGTGCCTTCTGGCGCTCAAATGCTTTGCCACCTGGTCGACCTTTCCACAGATCGCCCCGCATATGGATGGCACCACCTCGTCCTCGCTCAATGAGCTGAAGCTGGGGCGCGAAAAGTTCGGCGGGGAAACGCATGCCTATTCGGTCGCCTGGCCTGACGGGGAGATCGACGAGGCTATCGCCAATGCCGACAAGATCATCTTCAACTCCGTCAACCAGCTCGAGCGTTTCGGTGGCAAGGCGGCGCATCTGCCGATTGGCCTGCGGGTCAATCCGGGCGTCAGCCATTCGCATTTCGATCTGGCCGATCCGGCTCGCAAATTCAGCCGCCTTGGCGAAAGTGACCGTAAAAAAGTAGAAGCGGCGATGGAGCGGGTTTCCGGTTTCATGTTGCACTGCAATTGCGAGAACGACTCTGTTGCCGCCTTTTGTACCCTGCTGGACCAGATCGAGGATAAGATTGGTGATCTGCTCATGCGGCTCGACTGGGTGAGCCTGGGCGGCGGCGTTCATTTTAACAAGCCCGGCTATGACATAGACGGCCTCGCCGCGCGGCTCCGGGCCTTTGCCGAGAAGTTCAATGTCCAGGTTTATCTCGAACCGGGCGATACGGTGGTCACCGATACGACGACACTGGAAGTCTCGGTGTTGGACATTGTCGAGAATGGCATGTCCGTGGCCATTGTCGATAGCGCCGTCGAGGCCCATATGTTGGATCTGCTGGTCTATCGCGAAAGTGGCGCGGTGGCGCCCAATGCGGGGCCGCATCGCTATCAGGTTGCGGGCAATTCCTGCCTTGCAGGCGATGTGTTCGGCATTTTTGATTTTCCCGCGCCGCTGGCGGTTGGGGATCGGATATCCCTGCTTAATGCGGGGGGGTATACCATGGTGAAGAAAAACTGGTTCAATGGCGTGGCAATGCCCGCTATAGCCATCCGCAGAAAAAACGGCGCGATCGAACTTGTGCAAAGCTTCGATTATGCCGACTATGTCGCCAGCCTGTCATAAACAGGGCTGATCCCGTCGCGCTTGCAAAAGGTGTTTCGTGCCAATTGAAAAAGAACGTTCTGATTATCGGCGCCGGAGGTGTCGCGCAGGTCGCTGCCTATAAGGCAGCAATGCACAATGATGTGCTCGGAGACATTCACATTGCCTCCCGCACGATTGCCAAATGCGAGGCGCTGGTCGCCGGCATATTGGACAAGAAGGCGCTCAGGCGCCCGGGTATTCTGGCCGCCCACCAGCTCGACGCCATGGATGTCGAGGCGACAAAGGCCCTGATCCGGCAGACCAAGAGCCAGATCGTTCTCAATGCAGGCTCGTCCTTCCTCAACATGAGCGTATTGCGCGCCTGCATGGATACGGGCGCCGCCTATATCGACACGGCCATCCACGAGGACCCCGCCAAGGTGTGCGAAACGCCGCCCTGGTATGGCAATTACGAGTGGAAGCAGCGCGAGGAATGCGAGCGCAAGGGCGTTACGGCGATCCTGGGCGCGGGCTTTGATCCGGGCGTGGTCAATGCCTATGCGGCTCTGGCGGCGAACAGCTATTTCGACCGGGTGGACAGTATCGACATCATCGACGTCAATGCCGGCAGCCATGGCCGCTATTTCGCGACCAATTTCGATCCCGAGATCAATTTCCGCGAGTTCACCGGCACGGTGTGGAGCTGGCAGCAGAGCCAGTGGACGGCCAATAGAATGTTCGAGGTGAAGCGGACCGACAATCTGCCGGTCGTGGGCACGCACACCACCTATCTCACCGGCCATGACGAAGTGCATTCGCTCTCGGCCAATCTGGGCGTGCCCGATATCCGCTTCTGGATGGGCTTTGGCGACCACTACATCAATGTCTTCACCGTGCTCAACACGCTGGGCCTGCTTTCGGAAAAGCCGGTGACCACAGCCGAGGGCCAGCAGGTTGTGCCGCTCAAGGTCGTCAAAGCCGTGCTGCCCGATCCGATGTCGCTGGCCCCGGACTACACCGGAAAGACCTTCATCGGCGACCTGGTCAAGGGCGTGCGGAACGGGGTCGAGACCGAATTGCTGGTCTACAATATCGCGGATCATCAAGAGGCCTTTGCCGAGACCAACAGCCAGGCGATTTCTTATACCGCCGGGGTGCCAGCCATCGCGGCCGCGATCCTGATCGCCAGGGGCGAGTGGGATTGCCACCGCATGGCCAATGTCGAGGAATTGCCGCCGGTGCCGTTCATCGAACTGCTGGGCCGGATCGGGCTGAGCACCCGCATCCGCGACGCCAAGGGCGACCGGGAATTCAACCCGGCCGAATTCCGGGAACGCCCCGGACGGGAAGCCCGCGTCCGCGGCGCCTGATTTTTTCAATGCAGACGGCCGGGGATTTCCCGGCCGTTTTGCTTTGTGGAGGGTTTAAAGAGCCTTCCGCAGGCCAGAAGGCATGCCGAAGAGCCGGATCGCCTCACGGCCCCCGTTTGCGAAAATGGACGTGTCCCGAGGCGCGTGCGTCTCAGTAAATCTTATGAAAATAGAGACGTCGCCGCCCTAGCCATTCGCGCGTAGCGCTTATGGCCTTTTCACCTCAAATCTCTCCACCGGAGAGATTTGCCCTTCGGGACGGATCAAAGCACCGGTTTTTCGCATAGGTCTCGGACCCCATTGAACGCTCGTCGCAGGGTGACCGCTTCCTAATCGCGCAACTGGAGCGACCCAATTACGCCCGGCTCCCCCCGCAAAGTTCGCTGCAGTCCGTCCGCACGGGAGTGATGGGTAGAGGATATGGCAGGGTTGAGGGGGCGGGGATTACTTTTATGTTTGGTAGAGTTCACGGTTGGGCGCCCTCGCCCTTCGAGGCCGCTGCGCGGTACCTCAGGATGAGGGCTGATGAGAATGCGGTGTCTCATTGGCCCTCAAGGTGAGGTGCGCAGCGCAGCGGAGCCTCGAACCACGAGGGCGGAAAGCGACCCCGTTTCGGTCATTGGCGGTAGGGTGCGCCTTTGCCAGGAGCGGTCGTTGCAGGGATTGTTCAAACGTGAGATTTCTGTCCGGCATAATCGCAACCAATGATGGACCTTATCCGAGCGCGACCCTCAAATGAGCGAGGTCCAAGCAGTGGTGACGATCAGCGCGATGGTGACTAGGCCCGACAGCACGTACAGGATTGTCCTCAGCTTGCCACCTTTTGCCGGTTCCCCGCCACGAAGGTAGACAATCATGTGAACGAACCGGATGACAAGGTGCAGCCACACAAGCGACGCAAGCAGCGTGGCGCCGACCCCAACCAGCATCGCCAGAACAGCAGAGATGGCAAAAGGCCCCAGAGCCTCTACCGAGTTCAGGTGAACTCGGTCGATGCGATAGAGAGGATTCTCGTCGCGAGCGTCTTCGACCGGTCCGGAAAGCAAACCAGCCCTTCCTTTCGAGGCGCCAGAGTAGATGGCCAGTCCGAGTGATATTAGGCAGAGAACCAGCACCCCGATGATACTGAACGAATAAGTCTCCATAGGATCCCTGTAGTAAGCGATCGAACGGTAGCACCTAAGCCGGGTTACGCGAACGATTTGCTTGAAAGCCGCCAGTCCGTTTTCCACCCCATTTCAGACCCTGACCCCTTTTCGGCCTACCGCAAACCACACCGGGATGGGGAACGGCAGGGGACCTCTTGTCTCGACCCCAAGCGTTCAAAGTCCACTTTACGCGACTCGATGTATGAACTAATTGACATCGTGTCGGGTTTGCATTACCTGTGTGGTCGATGAAGCCACGGGGTATGCGAGATGACGTTCAAGGAAATGATGGCCGGGGTGCAATTGCTTGGCGTGGCCGTGGTGGGCGGCTGGTTGGGTTGGGATGCGCTCAATGGTGGTGCGGTGGGCTCGACGGTGGAGATTGCCATCAAGCTGCTCTGGGCGGTGGGGGCAATGATCGCCTTCAACATTGTCGGAACGATCATCGCGACCATCGTGATCTCGATCATCCAGCGGGCGGAGCTGCGCGACGAGCCTTCGGATGAACGCGATCACCTGGTATCGGCCAGGAGCCAGCGTAACAGCGCCATTGCCACATCCATCGCGGCGGCGCTGGCGCTGATCCCGCTGGCCATGGGGGCGGAGGCGAGCTTTGCGGTCTATGCGCTGTTTGCCGCGCCGGTGATCGGCGGGACGATCAACGCGCTGTCCGAACTCTATTATTACCGGACGAGCTGAGCGCCATGGGCAAGGGACAGCCAAATGTCAGCAATACCATTCGCACGCTGCGCTTTCATGCCGGGGAGATGACCCAGGCGGCGCTGGCCGAGAAGGCGGGCGTGACGCGGCAGACCATCGTGGCCATCGAGCAGGGGCGCTATTCGCCCTCGCTGGAGGTGGCCTTCCGCATCGCCCATGTGTTCGGCGTGGGCATAGACGAGGTGTTCCAGTGGTCCCCGCCGGGCCCGGATCAAGCCTGACCTGAAACTGTCAGCCGCAGCAATGATGCATCGCGGAAGCGGCCGCGTGAGCGATGACGCATGGAGATTTTATCGATGAAGGTTGCAGCCCAGAGCCGCTATGGCGGTCCCGAGGTCATCGGCATTGCCGAGCGCCCGAGGCCGGTGCCGAAGGCGGGGGAGGTGCTGGTGGAAGTGCATGCCAGCACCGTCACGCTGGCCGATTGCGCCTTCCGCAAGGCCGATCCGTTCATCGTCCGGTTCTTTGCCGGGCTGTTCCGGCCCAAGATCGACGTGCTGGGGGACGATATTGCCGGCGTCGTAGCGGCGGTCGGGCCGGAGGTGACGCGGTTTGCCGTGGGTGACCGTGTGCATGGATCGGTGGGCGGGAGCCTGGGGGGCATGGCCGAATATGCCTGCGTCAAGGAAAGCGGTGCGCTGGTGAAGGCGCCGGAAGGGCAGGATCTCGTGCACTTGGGCGGGCTGAGCTATTCCTACCTGACCGCCATGCCGTTCATCCGCGACGAGGGCCAGGTGAAGCCGGGCGACCATGTGCTGGTCAATGGCGCGGGCAGCAGCGTTGGGGCCGTGGCCATCCAGCTGGCCAAATATTACGGAGCCGAGGTGACGGCGGTGGCGTCAGCGCGTCACGAGGCACTGGCGCGTGAATTGGGCGCGGATCACTTCATCGACCGGCATGCGGTGGATTTCACCCGGCAGCGCGAACGATTTGACGTGATTTTCGATGCCGTCGGCAAGTCGAGCTTTGCCCGCAGCAAGCCAGCGCTGAGGGCAGGGGGCATTTATCTCACCACGGTGCCGGGCTGGGGCATTTTCTGGCTGATGCTGACTGGTGGGCAGCGCGGCGGCAAGCGCGGCAAGCTCGCCACCACCGGATTGCGGCCGGAAGCGGACAAGCGCAAGGATCTGGAGGTGCTCAACGACCTTCTGGTCGAGGGCGCGGTGCGGCCGGTGACGGACCGCGTGTTTCCGCTGGCCGAGATCGTCGCGGCGCATCGCTATGTGGAGAGCGAGGTCAAGTCGGGCGATGTGGTAGTGGCCATGCCGGTGGTACTCGTCGCGCCTTAATATTCAAAGGTCACGAGCACTCTGGTGCCGGGACCCTCCCCATAGCTGACGCTGGCGCCGAGGCTATGGGCCATGGCCTTGACGATGCGGCTGCCCAGGCCCGTGCCCTGGGGCGTGCCGGTCCCGGTCCAGCCAATGCCATCATCCTCGACCGAGAGGCGGACCTGGCTATCCTCGCGGCTCATGCGCACGCGCACCTCGCCCGGCGCCTGGTCGGTATAGGCATATTTAAGAGCGTTGGTGACCAGTTCGGTGACGATGACGCCGAGCGAGGCGACCTTCTCTGTCGGCATGGGGAAGCCCTCGACATCGACGCGGATGCTGGCGGTGCGGCCTTCGGCCTGGAGGGTATTTTCCAGCTCGCCCACAAGGCTGTTGAGATAGTCACCAACCTGCACGGTGCCGACATCGTCGGAGGTGTAGAGGTGGCGGTGCACACCGGCGATGGCCTGGATGCGGGCCTGCGTTTCGGAAAGGGCGCGCTTGGCTTCGGAATCCTCTACGGCATTGGCCTGGAGGCCCACGAGGGCCGCGACCATGGCCAGCGAATTGGCGACGCGATGATTGACCTCGCCGAGCAGCATTTCGGCACGCTCGCGGGCCTCGTGCACTTCGCGTTCGGCCTTGGCCTTGGCGCGGTTGAGGCGCACATGGTCGATGGCATGGTCGATGGAGGCGAGCAGCAACTCCATGAACTCTTCGGAGAGCGTCTTGGGCACGAAGTCGGTAGCGCCCGACTTGAGCGCCGCAACGGCAATTGCGGTCTCTTCCGAGCCGGTGCAATAGACGACGCTGGGTCGGTCGACCATGCCTTCCATGCCGAGCAGTACATCCAGGCCCGTGCCGGTGGGCAGATAATGGTCGAGCGCGACCACATCGATGCCGCCACGACGGATGATTTCCAGTCCCGCCTCGCCGGTTTCGGCATGATCGAAGATATAGCCGCGTCGCTGCATGGCTTTTTCGACCAGGCGCGTCAGGCCCGGATCGTCGTCGATATAAAGAACATGCGGCGTGCGATTGGGCATGGCGGTCTATTCGGTCTCGGGAATCTGCATGACCGAGAAGAACAGGCCTAACTGCTTGATGGCGTTGGCGAAGCCATCATAATCGACCGGCTTGGTGATATAGACATTGGCGCCGAGGTCATAGCAGCGCTGGATTTCCCGCTGGTCGTCAGTGGTGGTCAGCACCACGACAGGCGAGCGCTTGGTGTGCTCGTTGTTCTTGACCTTTTCGAGGATGTCGATGCCGGTCATGTCCGGCAGGTTGAGGTCGAGCAGGACCAGGAGTTGACGCCCCTTGTTGACCAGGCCGGAGCCGTCCGGCCCCATCAGGTAGGCCAATGCATCGGTGCCGTTGCCAAAGGGCACGATCTCGTTGGCGACACCGGCGCGACGGATATTCTTCTCGATGAGGCGGGCATGCCCCTCGTCGTCCTCGACCATGATGATGGTCACGGGCCGTGCGTTGTTCATGCGCCGAAACTCCCCAGATAGCTGCGCGCATCGCGCGGCAGATTGATTATGAAAGTCGTGCCTTCCCCCAGTTTCGAGGTCAGGGTGACGTCGCCGCCAAGGCTGCGCACCATGGTGCGCACATGGGCAAGGCCGATCCCTTCCCCGGGGCTGTTCTGAGAGCCTGAGCGACGAAACAGCTCGAAGACACGTTCGTGATCTGTATCGGCAATGCCGCGCCCATTATCCTCGACCTCAATGATAATACGGTTCCCCGGTACATGCCGCGCCCGAATGGAAACCCGCAGCGGCCGATCTTGTTCCTGATACTTGACGGCATTGTCGAGCATATTCCCCAGTATCTGATCGAGCGAGAGGCGATCGGTGATGATCTTGCCGACGCGGATATCGGTGGTGATTTCGCCCTTGCCCTCGGCAACCTGGTGGTGCACGGCTGCGGCGCTAGCCTCGACGACTTCGCCCAGGTCCACGCTATCGGGATTCAGCTGGCGGCGGCCCTCGCGGGAGATCTTGAGAATGGCATTGATCAGCCCGTCCATCTTGCGGGTGGCCGCGCGGATGAAGGATATCGCCTCGGGCAGTTCTTCGAGGGCTGCCACGCGGGCCTCTTCGGCGACGAGGTCGGTTTCGGAAGGAGGCTGTGCGTCCATATAGGTCTTCACCGCATCGACACTGGTTTCCAGTTCGGCGGTGAAGCCCATGATATTGACCAGCGGCGCGCGCAGGTCGTGGGTGACGATATAGGCGAAGCGCTGGATTTCCTCATTGGCCTTGCCCAGGTCAGCCGTGCGCTCCTTGACCCGGGCTTCAAGGCCCGAATTGGCCTCCTCGACAGCCCGCCGGGCATTGGCCAGTTCCTGAGTATAGCTGAGGACGGCCCAGATGACGCCGGCGATGACGGCGAAAATCACCAGGGCTCCAACGATGGAGACGACCCGCAGGAGAGCGGCGGTATTGCGCTGGTCTTCTACGCCTTGAGCGAGACGCGCATCTGCAGCGTCGATCAGTCCCGCAAAAAAGGCGCGGGAGCGATCCATGGCTTCCTTGCCAGCATCGGTTCGAACGATCTCCACAGCCTCGGCGCGGCGGTCCTGCCGCGCAAGCTCGATGGTGTTGGCCATTTCGTCCCGCTTGAACGCAATGTCGTCATGCAATTGCTGGAGTGGGGTTGCGGCCTGCGGGTAGGGCAGCAGCACAGCGTCAAGCCGGGCCAGGTTCTCGTCGATCTGCGGTAGGGCGGCTTCATAGGGTGCCAGATATTGCTCGTCCAGGGTGATGATGTAACCACGCTGGCTGGTCTCGGCGTCCTGCAACAGGGCGCGCAGGTCGACAGTGGCGCCCCTCGCCTCGCGCGCTTCGACCACTTCGTTGAAGTAGACCTGAGTTCGCTCGCTCAGCCAGAGCGTCGTGCCGACAATGCCGAGCAGGGCCAGCAGGCCCACAAGCAGCAGAAGAGCGGTGGTCCGCACGAATGTCTTGCTGGTTATAGGCATGGAATCCCCGTGTGACTCTGGATTTCATCGCCCGAACCGTCGGCAAGGGCAATATGCATAAATTAATTGAATGTCGGATTTTCTGAAGGTGGGGCAGGGAATGGCGGATCAGAAATGGGAAACAGAATCTTAAGCGTCGGCATGCAAGATCGGAGACGAGTTTATGCAACCGGCCGATTTGGCCGGAGTGGAGTTGTAGCGGATATGGGCAAGCCTTCCCTGCCCGATACCGATGTACCGGGCGGGCCGCATGTGCCCGTGCTGCTAGAGGAAGTGCTGTCGGCTCTTTCTCCGGTCGCGGGCTGCCGTATAGTCGACGGCACCTTCGGGGCTGGAGGCTATTCGCGCGCGCTGCTGGAAGCCGGGGCAAACGTCATCGGCATTGATCGCGATCCCTCGGTTGCACCGCATGTGGAAGCCCTCAGTGCGGCCTTCTCAGATCGCTTCACCTTTGTGCCGGGGACGTTTTCCGAACTGGATACGCTGGCCGCAGATCATGGCCCAATCGATGCGGTGGTGCTCGATATTGGTGTGTCCTCGATGCAACTCGATCAGGCCGAGCGCGGTTTTTCGTTCATGCGCGACGGGCCGCTCGACATGCGCATGAGCCGTTCTGGCGCCAGTGCCGCCGACCTCGTCAACGAGCTTGAAACCGAAGACCTGGCCAACCTGCTCTACGCCTATGGCGAGGAACGCAAGTCCCGCCGCATTGCCCAGTTCATCGTTGCTGCGCGCGAGACCGCGCCGATCGCCACGACCCTGGAACTGGCTCGCATCATCGAGAAGGCAATCGGCCGCAAGCCGGGCGACGCGCATCCGGCGACTCGCTCGTTCCAGGCGCTGCGCATTGCCGTCAACGGCGAGTTCGATCAATTGGTCGAGGGGCTGTTTGCCGCCGAACGCCTGCTGGTCGAGGGCGGTCGCCTGGCGGTAGTCAGCTTTCACTCGCTCGAGGACCGCATCGTCAAGCGCTTCTTCGATCCTGAAAAGGGCGGCCCCACGGCGTCACGGCACCTGCCGCAAGTCGAGATGGCGCCGCGCCGCTGGCACAAGGCCTTCAAGGCCATCAAGTCCGGCCCGGTGGAACTGGCGCGCAATCCGCGGGCGCGGTCCGCGGTCTTGCGCAGCGGCATTCGTACCGCCGATGCTGCGCGTCCGGTTGACCTCAAGGGGCTTGGCGTTCCGCAAATCCGGGGTGCGGGATGATCCGGAACATCAACATCTTACTGCTCTTTGTCTCGGTCACCATGTTGGCCGGGGTCTACGCGCTAAAATTCGCCATCGAGGGGACGGCTGCCGAGCGCACGGCGCTGAGCGCCCAGATCGAAGATCAGGAGGGACAATTGTCCCTGCTCAAGGCCGACTGGGCCGTGCTCAACCAGCCGGGTCATATCGACCCCATCGTGCAGCGTCATTCCGAAGTACTGGCTATCGGTCCTGTGCAGCAGGAGCAGTTCGGTTCCTTCACCGCCCTGCCGATGCGTCCGGTTCGGCCCGATACGGCTGGCATGGATGCATTGTTTGCAGCCATCGCCGACGGCGTTGATCCCATCGACGCAATCCTCCAGATGGAAGGCATCGAATAATGGCCCTCGCTTCGGAGAACTTCGTGCCGACCATCGCGCTGGAGGGGGCCCGCAAGCAGCGCGGCAACCTGACCCAGGCGCGTATCCGCTGGATGATCCTGGCCGTGGTGCTCGGCTTTGCCTTGGTGGGCGGCCGCCTCGTGCAACTGGGCATGGTCGAGACCGACCAGACCATCGAGGGGCAGGCGCGCGACGTGATTACCGCGACGCGGCCGCCAATTCTGGATCGCAACGGGCTCGAAATGGCCGTGGATATTCGCGTGCCATCGCTTTACGCCGAGCCGCGCCGGATCATCGATGTCGAGGAAGCCGTAGAGGCCCTGCGCTCGGTGCTGCCCGATCTCGACGAGACCTGGCTGCGCAATCGACTGACCGGGGACCAGGGCTTTGTCTGGGTCAAGCGCGAGCTGACCCCGGCGATCCAGGACGCGATCATGCGGCTGGGCATTCCTGGCGTAGATTTCATCACCGAATCCAAGCGCTTCTATCCGGCCATGAGCGAGGCTGCGCATGTCCTGGGATCCACCAATGTCGACAACCAGGGCATTGCCGGCATCGAGCGGCATATGGATGGCGAGTCCGTGGCGCTATTGCAGGAGCTTGGGCTGGCGCGCGGTAACGCGCTGACGCCGGTAGAGCTGTCCGTGGACATGCGGGTGCAGCATGTGATGCATGAGCAATTGGTGGATGCGATGACGCGCTACCAGGCCATCGCAGCGGCCGGGGTGATGATGGACATCCATACCGGCGAGATCGTCGCGCTCGCCTCGGTGCCGGACTTCAATCCCAATGAGCCGGCCTCGGCGCTGGTCAAGGACACCTTCAACCGCATCACTTCGGGCATTTTCGAGCCGGGCTCGATCTTCAAGACGGTGACCATTGCCGGGGCGCTCGACAGCGGCGCGGTGTCTATCACAGACGAATTCGACGCGCGATACGGTATCCGGTTCGGGCGCTATACCATCGACGATTTCCACGGTAAGCACCGCATTTTGACGCTGCCGGAGGTGTACAAATATTCCTCCAATATCGGCACGATCCGCATCATGCAGGCGCTGGGCAAGGATAATTTTCGCGCCTTTCTCTCCCGCATGAAGTTCGATGAGCGCGTCGAGTTCGAACTGCCCGAAATGCGCGTGCCCACCGTCCCTGGTGAACTGTCCGAAGTGGGTGCGGCGACGGCCTCGTTCGGCCATGGCCTGTCGGTGTCGCCGCTGCACATGGTCACTGCCTATGCGGCCTTCGTCAATGGCGGCAATTACATCGCGCCCACGCTCTATAAGCGGGACATTGCGGCGGCCGAGGCGCTCTATGAACGCGTGATCAGTCCCCAGACAAGCGACTCCATGCGCTATCTGATGCGGCTCAATGCGCTCGAAGGGTCGGGCTCGCAGATGAATAAGGCGGCGCAGGGCTATCGCGTCGGCGGCAAGACCGGTACCGCCGAAAAGGTGGTGGATGGGCGCTACTCGTCCAGCAAGGTCACCAATTTCTTTGCCTCGGCCTTCCCGCTCGACAATCCGCGCTACGCCATGGTCATCATGGTGGATGAGCCCAAGGCCGAAAACCCGCAATCGGGGACAACGGCCGGTTGGAATGCCGGCGCAATTTCCGGCCGCGTCATCCAGCGCGTAGCCCCCATGCTCGGCGTCGCGCCAGACTTCAGCGAAGCCATAGATCAACAGATTATCCCGCCCATCCTCCGTTAGATCGATCCAGAAGGATTTGACGTCGTGTCCATTAGCGTTACCCAACTGCTCGAAGGCTCTGGAGCTCGCCCCAAGAAGGGGCTGGGCGCCATTTTCGGGCTCAATTCAGACAGCCGCAGGATCGAACCGGGCGACATCTTCTTCGCGCTTCCCGGCGCCAAGGTGCATGGCAACCAGTTCGTAGCGGACGCCGTGCAGCGCGGCGCCCTGGCTGTGGTGACCGATGCGGCCCCGCCCGGTGATCCCGGCGTGCCGGTGATCGTGGTCAAGGATGTGCGCGCCGCCTATGCGCGCGCCGCAAGCCGCGTCTTCGAACCGCAGCCGGAAATCCTCGTGGCCGTGACCGGTACCAATGGCAAGACCTCTGTAGCGTCCTTCGTGCGACAGATTTGGGATCACGCCGGATTGCCGGGGGCCAGCATCGGTACGCTGGGCATCGAGACTTCGAAGCGGGTGATCGAGGGCGCGCTGACCACGCCGGATTCGCGCACGCTGCACCAGGCGATGCGGGCCCTCAAGGCCCAGGGCATCGATCATGTGGCGCTTGAGGCCTCCAGCCATGGCCTCGACCAGCATCGGCTCGATGGCGTGCATTTCGAGGCAGTGGCCTTTACCAATCTCAGCCGCGACCATCTCGATTACCACGGCGACATGGATACCTATCGCAACGCCAAGTTGCGCCTGTTCACCGATCTCCTGGTCGATGGTGGCGCGGCCATCGTCAATGTCGACGATCCCGAACATGAGCAGTTCATGTTCGCGGCCCTGTCGGCCAGTGCCACGCTGCTGACGGTTGGGCGCGAGGGCGCCTACATGGAAATCCTCTCGATCAAGCCGGAAGGCTATGGGCAGCGCGTCGAGGTTCGCCATATCGGTGAAAAGGTCAGTTTCCACCTCAAGATCCCCGGCGAGTTCCAGGTCTCCAATGCCCTGATCGCGGCCGCGCTGGCCATGTCGGCGGGTGTCGACAAGGCCGATGCCTTTGGCGCCCTGCCTGAGCTGGTGGGGGCGCGCGGCCGGCTGGAACTGGTGGCCGAGCACAATGGCGCCGCCATCTTCATCGATTATTCGCACAAGCCCGAGGCCCTGCGCTCGGCGCTGCAGACCCTGCGTCCCCATGCCAAGAACAAGCTGCATGTGGTGTTTGGCTGTGGCGGCGACCGGGACAAGGGCAAGCGCCCTCAAATGGGCGAAATTGCCAGCGAACTTGCCGATGTGGTGATCGTCACCGACGACAATCCTCGCACCGAGGATGCGGCGGCGATCCGCGCCGAAGTCATGGGCGGCGCCAAGGGGGCAAGCGAAATTGGGGACCGCAGGCAAGCCATCGAAGAAGCAGTTAAGGGCCTCAAGGCCGGCGATGTGCTGCTGGTTGCGGGCAAGGGCCACGAAACCTACCAGATCATCGGCACGACCAAGTCGCATTTTTCGGACCATGAAGTGGTCGCAGAAGCGGTCAAGAAATAAAGTCGCCGACTTGCCGCACGCGCGGTCCGGCTCCTCCCCCAGGACGGGGGAGGCTGGGAAAAGGTGGTGGTCGAGCACGATGTTTCGTTGTAAACGGCCCCCCACCCCAACCCTTCCCGCAAGGGGGAGGGAGTTGTATCTCATGCGCGGCAAATCCTCATGACCCCACCCCTGTTCACACTCGACGCCGTTGTTGCGGCCACAGGTGGCACTGCCTCCGGCGTTTCGGCCAATGCGATCAATTCGATCTCCATCGACTCGCGCGAGCTAGGCCCGGACGCGCTGTTCGTCGCTATCAAGGGTGATCGCTTCGACGGGCATGACTTTGTTGAAACGGCGCTGGCCAATGGGGCCGTTGCCGCGCTTGTCAGTGAAGGACGCGGTGAAGGCCCAGGTCGCGTCATTGCAAAAGACGCGCTTGCCGGATTGCGCGACCTCGCCAGGGCCGCACGCGAGCGGAGCCGCGGCTTTATCGTGGGCGTTACCGGCAGCGTGGGCAAGACCACGACCAAGGAAGCGCTGCGGGTGGTGTTCGAGGCGGCCGGGGAAACCCATGCTTCGATCAAGAGCTTCAACAATCACTGGGGCGTGCCGCTGATGCTGGCGCGAATGCCCGAGACGGCGCAGTTCGGCGTGTTCGAAATGGGCATGAATGCGCCCGACGAAATCCGGCCCCTCAGCCAAATGGTGCGCCCGCATGTTGCGGTGATCACCACAATTGCCCCGGCGCATCTGGAAAAGCTGGGGAGTATAGAAAACATCGCCCGGGCCAAGGCGGAAATCTTCGAAGGGCTGGAGCCGGGGGGCACGGCAGTGCTCAATGCCGATCACAAGCAGATCAACCTGTTGCTGGAGGCTGCAGCCGCCGCCGGCGTCACCAACATCGTGACCTATGGTTTTGCGCGCGGGGTCGACTGGCAGATCACCGAGCCCGAAACCGCCGCTGACCGGGGCTTTGCTACAATCGTACATGGTGATGAGCGCCACGCGCTGGCATTGGGTGTTTCCGGCCGGCACATGCTGTCAAATGCCACGGCGGCGCTGGCGGTTTCGCAAATTGCCGGTATCGAGCCGGAGGTGGCGCTGCGGGCTCTAGCCGGATTCGGCGCGCAGCCGGGCCGCGGGCAGCGAATGGTATTCGGACCTGCAGAAAAACCCCTGTTGGTCATCGACGAGAGCTATAATGCCAATACTGCCTCGATGGAGGCGGCCCTGGAGGTGTTTGCGGGCGTTGCAGCGCCGGGCGGGCGCAAGATCGTAGTGCTCGGAGACATGCTCGAGCTGGGTGCCGCGGCCGATAGCCATCATGCCGGCTTGGCGGATGCGGTCACGGCCAGCGGGGCCGACCAAGTCTATCTGGTGGGGGATCACATTGCGGCGTTGGCCTCGGCCTTGCCCAATGGCCTCGTCGCCGGCCATTTCGCGGGCGTTGTCGATGCCGTGGACGTCATCATTGCCGACCTTGCCTATGGCGACGCACTTATGGTCAAAGGGTCCAATGGTGTCGGCCTGTCGCGCATCGTCACCGAAATCAAAACGCGGTTCGCGCAGAGCTGACACACCCAAAAGAGTAGCCCCACAGAATGCTCTATTTCCTCGGCCAGCTCGGTGAGCAGATCGCCGCCTTCAATGTCTTCCGCTACATCACCTTCCGCACGGCCGGAGCGGTGGTGACGGCGCTGTTTTTCGTGTTCCTGTTCGGGCCGGGCATGATCGCCCTGCTGCGCGTCAAGCAGGGTAGGGGCCAACCTATTCGCGAGGATGGACCCGCGGGGCATCTCCTCACCAAAAAGGGCACGCCCACGATGGGCGGGCTGATGATCCTCTCCGGTGCGGTGATCTCGACCCTGCTGTGGTCGAACCTGACCAATGGCTATGTCTGGGTGGTGCTGTTCGTGACCATCGGCTTCGGCGCCATCGGCTTCTACGACGACTATCTCAAGGTCAAGCGCATGAGCCATGCGGGCTTCGGGTCCAAGCAAAGGCTGATCCTGGAAGCCCTGATCGGCGGAATTGCGGCCTTTGCCATCTCCCAGCTTGCCTCGGGAGCCTATGGCACCTCGCTGCTCTTCCCCTTCGTCAAGGACCTGGCCGTCAATCTGGGCTATTTCTATATTCTGTTCGGCGGCTTCGTCGTGGTGGCGGCGGGCAATTCGGTCAACCTCACAGATGGCCTCGATGGCCTCGCCATCGTGCCGGTCATGGTGGCGGCGGCCTGTTTCGGGCTGATCGCCTATCTCGTCGGATCGCAGAACTATGCCGACTATCTGCTGCTTAACTCGGTTCCGGGCACAGCTGAACTCGCCGTAGTCTGCGGTGCGCTGATCGGTGCCGGACTGGGGTTCCTGTGGTTCAACGCGCCGCCAGCGCAGATTTTCATGGGCGATACCGGTTCGCTGGCCCTGGGCGGCGCGCTGGGCACCATTGCGGTGGCCACCAAGCACGAGATCGTACTGGCCATCATTGGCGGGCTGTTCGTGCTCGAAACCGTTTCGGTGATCGTGCAGGTGACGTCCTTCCGATTGACCGGAAAGCGGGTGTTCCGAATGGCGCCGATCCATCACCATTTCGAGCATCTGGGCTGGACGGAAAGCCAGGTGGTGATCCGCTTCTGGATCATTTCATTCGTTCTGGCGCTGATCGGCCTGTCGAGCCTGAAACTGCGCTAGGCTCTGAAACTCTCTCCTCATTTGCCTCGTAACTGGTTGCGACGAAAGAAATCGTCACAGCCATTTCGGGTCGCGTCCGCTGTCGTGACCGGACAACGAGGAGACTTCACGTGACCGCAAAATCCCGCCTTGCCCTTTCCGCCGCCATGCTTGCCGGCGCCGCTTCCCTGACGACCCTGGCCCATGCCGCTCCTGCCGTCGGGCTGGTGGATGGGGCGACGCTTGTTATGTTCGACACCGAGACGCGCACCGTCTCGGGCACCATGGATGTAACAGGTGTCGATAGCCTGGCCGGCATCGACGTCCGTCCGGCCGACAAGATGCTTTATGGCGTTACCCTGGATGGTGGAATCGTCACCATCGATACCGCTTCGGGCGCTGCGACAGTCAAATCCACCGCGTCAGAAAAGCTCGCCAGCTATGACGGCGCCATTGTCGACTTCAACCCGATGGCTGACCGCCTGCGCCTGATGAGCACCGACGGCATCAATCACCGCGTCAATGTCGATGACGGCATGGTCACCGTGGATGGCTCGCTTGCCTATGAGGACGCCGACATGCATGCGGGAGAGACCCCGGCCATTGTCGCTGCCGCCTATATCAATTCCATCGGCAAGCCGGAGGCGACGGCGATGTATGACATCGACGCCACTATTGCGGCGCTGATCCAGCAGGTTTCGCCCAATGACGGCACGCTGGCGGCCATCGGCAAGCTGGGCGTGGAAGGCTCGACCTATG
Organism: Devosia sp. CAU 1758; assembly: GCF_054482695.1. Lineage (NCBI taxonomy): Bacteria > Pseudomonadati > Pseudomonadota > Alphaproteobacteria > Hyphomicrobiales > Devosiaceae > Devosia > Devosia sp. CAU 1758. Next base: position 861,222 of record NZ_JBTLRJ010000001.1, read on the forward strand.
CGTTCGATATCGCGGCGACCGAAGACCTGACGAACACTGCCTATCTGGTGGTCGACAATGTGTTGCACATCGTCGACCTTGAAACCGGCACTGCCGAAGCCTGGGGGTCGATCGAAGGCGTTGACGGGATGATCAGCGACATCGCCATCCTGCAATAGTCAAAACCGCGAATGATGCGATGGAACCTTTTTACGAGGCTCCGCGTATTTAGCGCAACCTGTGACGCAGGAGAGGGTCTCGGCAATGCCGGGACCCTTACTTTGTGCCGGATTCGCAAAACGCAAAACGGCTTGGCAAATCGGTAACCAAAGCGCGGGTACAATTGGAAACAGTTTGTATCGCGTACCTGGTCCGCTCCCCATGATGTTTTCCCGTGCCGAAAAAACCCCGCTTGCCGAGTGGTGGTGGTCGATTGACCGCGAATTGCTGGGTTCGCTGGTCATGCTGCTGGCCTGCGGCATGGTGTTGAGCTTTGGCGCCAGCCCGGCCGTGGCCGAGCGCATTGGCCTGGATGAGTGGCACTTCGTCATCCGCCACGCCATGTTCTGCCTGGTCGCGGTCCCGGTCATGATCGCCACTTCGCTTTTGAGCCATCGTCAGGCACGCTTCGCTGCACTCGGGACGCTCGTCGTCATGACGATGCTCCTTTGGGCCACCTTGCATTTCGGCACCGAGGTCAAGGGTGCGCGGCGCTGGATCAACCTGGGCGGGCAGTCCCTACAGCCAACCGAATTCGTCAAACCGGCCTTTGCCGTCATCGCTGCATGGCTTTTTTCTGAATCCATGCTGCATCGCAATGTGCCTGGGCGGGTCCTGGCGACGGTACTGATGCTGGCCATTGTCGGCGCTCTGCTGCTGCAGCCGGATCTGGGGCAGACAGCCCTGGTCATGGCGACCTGGGCGGTGCTGCTGTTCTTTTCGGGGATTTCCTGGTGGGTCATCATTGGCCTTGGCGGCGCGGCTGGCGGCCTGCTGGTGGGCGCCTATACATTTTTCCCGCACTTTGCCCGTCGCATCGATTCCTTCGTCAATCCTGAAGATGGCAATACCTATCAGATCGACCGCGCCATGCAGTCGCTGATGGAGGGGGGATGGTTTGGTCGAGGGCCGGGCGAGTCGACGGCAAACCGGCTCATTCCCGACGCCCATGCCGACTTTGTCTTCTCGGCGGCTGCCGGTGAATTCGGCATTCTCTTCTGCATGGGCCTGGTCGGCCTGATCGGCTTCATCGCCATCCGGGCGCTGCTGGCGGCCCAGCGGCAGTCGGGGCTGTTTGCCCGGCTTGCCGCCTCCACCCTTGCGGTGCAGTTCGCCATGCAGTCGGGCATCAATCTGGCGGTGAACCTCAATCTCATTCCGGCAAAGGGCATGACGCTGCCCTTCGTCTCCTATGGCGGCACGTCTATGATTGCCGTGGCCTTCGGCATGGGGCTAATGCTGGCCCTGACCCGCACAAAGCCTGAGGAACGCATGGTGACCGGCCTTCCCACCTATCGCAGCGCCGTGGTAGCCCCCGCCGAATGAAAACCTTCGTCCTTATTGCAGGGGGAACGGGTGGGCACCTGTTTCCGGCCATGGCCCTGGCGCAGGAGTTGATCCGGCGCGGCCATGCGGTCGAGCTGATGACCGATCACCGCGTGGAGCGCTACGGCGCCGATTTTCCGGCCCGACAAATCCATATCGTCCCGGCGGCCACGCCGTCAGGCGCCAATCCGGTCAGGCTGGTGGGGGCGGGCATCACCATCACGCGCGGGATCGGCACGGCCTGGACCAGGCTGCGCAAGCTGCGACCCGACGCGGTGGTCGGCTTTGGCGGCTATCCCACGTTCCCGCCGTTCATTGCCGCGAACCTCCTGGGCATCCCCGGCATATTGCATGAACAGAACGCAGTCATGGGCCGGGCCAACAGGGCGCTGGCGCGCTTCGCCGATATTCTGGCCATGAGCTTTCCGACGACCCGGTTTGCCGACCAGCACGGGCTGGAAAAGGTCGTTACCGGCAATCCGGTACGCGACCGCCTGCGGCCGCTGGCGGGCAAGGCATATCCTCAATTGGACGACAGGGGGCCGATCCGCCTGGTCGTGACCGGCGGCAGCCAGGGCGCGCGGGTGCTGTCCGACATCGTCCCGGCCGCCGTCGCGCTGCTGCCTGATGATCTGCGCCACCGCTTGCAGATCGTGCAGCAGGCCAGGCCAGAGGATATCGACCGTGTGGCGGAGAGTTATCGCCAGTCGCGCACCAGCGTGGAGCTGGCCGCATTCATTCCGGACCTGCCAGAACGCATTGCCGCCGCACATCTGGTGATCGCGCGGGCCGGCGCCTCGACCATTACCGAGCTTTGCGTCATTGGCCGGCCGGCCATTCTCGTGCCGCTGCCGGGATCGCTGGACTCCGACCAGAAGCACAACGGCCTCTTCATGGAAGAGGGTGGTGGTGGTTGGGTAGCTGAGCAGGCCACGCTTTCACCGCAATCGCTTGCCACTCGACTTCACGAGCTTTTGACCGACCCGGCCCGCCTCAACCGCGCCGCTGCGGCGGCCCTGTCGCTGGGCCAGCCGCGCGCCGTCGAGAAGCTGGCTGACCTGGCCGAAATGCTGGCCGGCAAGCATGCCCATATCGAAGGGAGACCCACACCATGAAGATGCCCCGCAATATCGGGCCGGTTCATTTCATCGGCATTGGCGGCATCGGCATGAGCGGCATCGCCGAAATCCTGCACAACCAGGGCTATGTGGTGCAGGGGTCTGACATGGCGGCCAACCCCAATGTGCAGCGCCTGCGCGACATGGGCATCAAGGTCGAGATCGGCCAGAGCGGCGACAATCTGGGTCAGGCCGAGGTCGTGGTGATTTCCTCGGCCATCCGAAAGGACAATCCCGAACTGATGGCGGCGCGGGCCCGCGCCCTGCCGGTGGTGCGGCGTGCGGAGATGCTGGCCGAGATCATGCGCTTCAAGACCGCCATTGCCATTGGCGGCACCCATGGCAAGACTACCACCACGACGCTGGTGGCGACGCTGCTGGACGCCGGCAATCTCGATCCGACCGTGATCAATGGCGGCATCATCAATGCCTATGGCACCAATGCGCGCCTCGGGGGCGGCGAGTGGATGGTAGTGGAAGCCGACGAGAGCGACGGCACCTTCGTCAAGCTGCCGGCCGACGTCGCCGTGGTGACCAATATCGACCCCGAGCATCTCGATCATTATGGCGACTTCGAAGGGGTCAAGAGAGCATTCCACCAGTTCGTCGAGAACGTGCCCTTCTACGGCTTTGCCGTAATGTGCCTCGACCATCCTGAAGTGCAGGCGCTGGTGGGCGACATTCGCGACCGCCGCGTCATCACCTATGGCCAGAACCCGCAATCCGATGTGCGTCTGACGGACCTTGAAAACCGGGACGGCGTGCAGCATTTCGCAGTCGAAATCCGCGACCGCATCCGCCAGACGCAATTGCGCATCGATGGGCTGGAACTGCCTATGCCGGGCATCCACAACGCGCTCAATGCCACGGCCGCCATCGCCGTAGCCGACCAGTTGCATGTGCCTGCCGAGGCCATTCGCAAGGGCCTCAAGGGTTTTACTGGGGTCAAGCGCCGCTTCACCAAGACCGGCGAGGTCGCGGGTGTGACGATCATTGACGATTACGGGCATCATCCGGTGGAGATCGCTGCGGTGCTGCGCGCCGCACGGCAGTCGGCGCGGCGCGACGTGGTCGCGGTGGTACAGCCGCACCGCTATAGCCGGGTGCAGGACCTGTTCGACGATTTTGCCGCCTGCTTCAACGATGCCGATACGGTCATCGTGGCGCCGATCTATGCGGCGGGCGAGCAGCCGCTGCCAGGCGTTACCCATGAAGAGCTGGTCAACCGCATCCGCGCCCGCGGCCATCGCGACGCGCGCGTCATCGACGGTCCGGATGCCCTGGCGCCGCTCCTGGCGAGCCGGGTGGCGGAGGGCGATTACGTCGTGTGTCTCGGCGCCGGCAACATCACCCAATGGGCCGCCGGCCTGCCGGGTGAACTTGAAGCGCTGATGGGCGAGGCCGCAAAATGACCAAACATGTCGCCGTGCTCATGGGGGGCTGGTCCAACGAGCGAGAAGTTTCGCTCAGCAGTGGCCATGAATGCGCTGCCGCATTGAGGCGCGCGGGATATCTGGTCACCGAGGTCGATGTCGGGCGGGATGTGGCCCAGGTGCTGGTCACCCTCAATCCAGACGTGGCATTCAATGCGCTGCACGGGCCGTTCGGCGAGAGCGGCATGATCCAGGGCGTGCTCGAACTCCTGAAAATTCCCTATACCCATTCGGGCGTGCTGGCCTCGGCTCTGGCCATGGACAAGCACCAGGCCAAGATCATGCTCAAGGCCGCGGGTATTCCTGTCACTGATCACCTTGTCGTGTCTCGTGCCGAAGCCGGGCGCAATCATGTCATGGCGCCACCCTATGTGATCAAGCCGATCTCTGACGGCTCCAGCTTCGGGGTATTCATCGTCAAGGGTGATCAGAACCATCCGCCGCAGGAAATCCTGCGCGAGGACTGGAATTCGGGCGAAGAAGTGATGGTCGAGCGCTATATTCCAGGGCGTGAACTCACCTGCGCCGTCATGGGCGATGTGGCTCTGGGTGTCACCGAGATCGTGACCGACCTGGCCTTCTACAATTATGAGGCCAAGTACATTGAGGGCGGCTCGCGCCATATTATCCCGGCGCAGGTGAAACCTAAAATTTACGACAAAGTGCAACAGTTGAGCCTGAAGGCCCATGCGGTGTTTGGTTGCCGCGGCGTGACCCGGACAGATTTCCGGTACAACGACGCGGTGGGTGAAGACGGGGAACTTGTCTGCCTGGAAATCAATACCCAGCCGGGCATGACACCGACCTCACTGGCGCCTGAGCAGGCTGCTCATGCGGGGCATTCCTTCGAAGAACTGGTCTCCTGGATGGTGGAGGACGCGAGTTGCAACAGGTAAAGAGCGAGGCCTTTCTCGCCGGAGCGCGACTGGTGGATCCGCGCGCACTGCCTGTTCCCGTTCGCACGCCGCGTCGGCGGCTGGCCAATCGCTTCAACCGCGCCTTCGTGCTGCATGGCGGGCTGATCCGCCGCGGCGCCATGGTGGCCGCCATCTTGGCAACCGGGCTGGCACTCTATCAAGTGCGCGAGCCAACCGGCCAACTCGTCAATACTCTGGGCGGCATGGCGCAGGGCAATTTTGCCCAGGCAGGACTTGCCATCGGGGAGATTGAGATTTCCGGGCAGACGCTGACCAGCGAACAGCAGATTTTCGACGCCCTGGGCATTGAGCCGCATACGTCCACACTTGGCTTTGACGTCGAGGCCGCGCGGCAGCGCGTTGCAGAACTGCCGGCGGTGGACAGTGTTACCGTGCGCAAAACCTATCCGGGTGATGTCACCGTGCTGGTCACCGAAAAGGCGCCCGTGGCGCGCTGGGCGGTCGACGGGGTAACCTTCCTGATCGACGGTCGGGGCGAACAGATCGGCGAGGCCGGGGAGGGCTATGCCGGTCTGCCGCTGGTGATCGGGGATGGGGCGGCAGACGATGCCCTTGCCATGATCCGCGCCCTTGAGGGCTTTCCCATGCTCGAGGACGGGTTGGTGGCGCTGTCGCGCATCGCCGACCGCCGCTGGGACCTGATCTATGACACCGGGCTGAGGGTGCAACTGCCCGAGCAGGGCGTGGCGCAGGCCATGACCCGCCTCGTTTCCTACCAGAGTGACTACCAGCTCCTTGATCGCGACGTCTCCATCATCGATCTGCGGATCGACAGTGTCGTCGCCGTGCGCCCCAATCAGACCGACGAAGACCCCGAACAATCATGATCACCGATGCAATGACCTCCCGACTGCGGCCGGTCCAGCCCGGCAAGACGACGCTGGTGGCCGTGCTCGACATCGGCTCCACCAAGATCTGCTGCGTGATCGCGCGCCTGTCGCCGCGACCCGAGGGCAGGGCGCTCAAGGGGCGGACCCATCAGGCCGAAGTCATCGGCTTTGGTTATGGTCCCGCCGCAGGCGTCAAGAGCGGCGTGGTCACCGATATCGAAAAGGCTGAGCACGCCATTCGCAATGTGGTGGGCATGGCAGAGCGCGCCGCGGGGCTGACGCTTGAAAGTGTGCTGGTCAACGTGACCGCCGGGCGGCTGGGCTCGGAAACCTTTTCTGCTGCCGTCTCGCTCGACGGGCAGGAAGTGGAAAAGACCGACATTTTCCGCGTGCTCAAAGCGGTCAATGCCCGCTCGATACGCCCGGAACGCTCAATCATCCACGCATTGCCGATCGGTTATGCGCTAGATGGGCAAAAGGGCATCCGCGATCCCAAGGGAATGGTGGGCGAAAAGCTGGGCGTCGATGTTGCTGTGGTCAGCGCCGAGACGCTGGCCATGCGCAATCTCGAACTGGTGCTGCATCGCTGCCATTTGCAGATCGAAGCGCTGGTGGCGACACCCTATGCATCGGGACTGGCGACGCTGGTCGACGATGAATCCCAGCTTGGCGTGGCCTGTATCGACTTTGGCGGGGCGACCACGACCGTCTCGGTCTTCAATGACGGGCACATGGTCTATGTAGACGCCATCGCCATTGGCGGACATCACCTGACCCTCGACATTGCCCGCCAGCTTTCGGTGAGCGTGGCCGATGCGGAGCGCTTGAAGACCCTTCATGGCTCGGTGCTGCCGGGCCTGACCGACGAGCGCGAGATGATCGCCATCCAGCCGGTTGGCGCGTCGCATGACGAGGCGCCGGGGCAAATTCCGCGTGCGGTGCTGACCCGCATCATGCGGCCCCGCATGGAGGAAATCCTCACCGCCATCCGCGACCGCATGCAGGCAACCGGGATGATGGATGTGTGTGGCCGCCGCTTTGTACTGACGGGCGGCGCCAGCGAGATGACCGGCCTGCCCGAAGTGGCGCGGCGCATCCTCGCTCGCAATGTGCGCAATGGCCGCCCCATGGGTATTGCCGGCCTGCCCGAGATCGCAAAGGGCGCGGCCTTCGCCACTATGGCGGGCATGCTGGTCTATCCGCAGGTCTGCTCTCAGGAATATGTCGAGCCCCGCGGCAGGGGCAAGCTGACCGGCACGGACGGCTATATCGCCCGCGTCGGCAACTGGCTGCGCACAAGCTTCTGAGGGCGCAGGCTGACGACCACTTTGCCAAACTGGGTGCCGGATTCGAGGAAACGGTGTGCCTCCACTATCGCCTCGAAGGGGAAGATACGCGCCAGCACCGGCCGGAAACGTCCCGCCGTGACGCCCTCGTTGATATATTTGACCGCAGTCGCCAACCGGTCTTTTCGAGTCGTAAGTTCGTGGACGAGATAGCCCCGCACGGTCAATTGGCGCGCTAGCAGGTCATTGAATGGTATGACCATCGGCGCTGGATCGAGACCGCCATACTCGATAATGATCCCTCCCGGGGCCATGAGGGGCGCCAGACGGGAAACCATCCCCCCGCCGACAGCGTCCAGCGCGACTGCAAGCTTGCCGGCACCTGGCACGTCAAGTGCGCCTGATCGGCTGGAGCTGACGACAACATGCGCGGCGCCATGGGCGAGGAGCGCCTTCTGCTTGGCCGGGCATTGAGTAATGGCGATGGGTTCGGCACCTGCGGCGCGGGCAATGGCAATGGCGGCAAGGCCAACGCTGCTTGACGGTGCCGTAATAGCCACAAGGTCTCCAGGACCGATGCGCGCCACTTCGATCAGTGCTCCATAGGCAGTGAGGTAGGCCATCCATAGCGCTGCGGCCTCTTCCCACCCGAGCAGCGGCGGGTGAAGAACAACGCGTTCGGCAGGAACGATAATGCTCTCCCCATAGGTGGGGGAGTCGGCCATGGTCACGGCTGGAATGACGCTTACAGCATCGCCCACAGCCAGCACTGGGACACCGGCGCCAATGGCGTCGATGACACCTGAGGCCTCAAGTCCAAGTCCGGATGGCAGGGGCGGCGCTTCAATATAGCGGCCAGAGCGCATCAGGGCCTCGGCTCGGTTGAGTCCTATGGCGCGTACGGCAATGCGCACGGCGCCAGGGCCCGGCTCCAGGGCCGAGGCTTCCTCAACCCGAAGGACTTCCGGAGCGCCAATGGTGTGAAAACGAACGAAGCGTGGCATTTGATTTCCTGGAAGACGGTGTGGAAAGAAGGTGACAGAGCGCTTATCTGGGAAAAATCGCCGAAAACGACCTTCTTCTGAAACCTGGAGTTTGTAATGGACCGTCTTGCCAGCATGCAGGCCTTTGTGCGGGTGGTGGATGCAGGGTCTCTGACGGCTGCCGCGGAATCCTTGGGCATTTCGGCGCAGATGGTGGGCAAGCATCTGCGGTTCCTGGAGGAGCGACTGGATGTGCGGTTACTCGAACGGACCACGCGCCGGCAGAACCTTACAGCGATCGGTCGCGCCTATTACGCGCAGTGTCGCATAGTGCTCGCAGAGGCTGACGCTGCCGAAGCACTGGCTGAACGGGAGCGCGATGAGCCTAGGGGCCGCTTGAGGGTCACAATGCCAGCCTTATTGGGCAGGCGGTGCGTGGCACCGATCCTTGTGGATCTTGCGCAGCAGCACGCGGGGCTTGAGTTGGTGCTTTCGCTGACCGATCAATTCATCGATCTCGAAGACGGATTTGATCTGGCGGTGCGAAGTTTTGCGGTGCGCAATGACGGGCTCGAGAACCGCGCCGGACTGTCGACCAGGATGCTTGCCCGTCAGGAGATGGTCGTATGCGCATCGCCAATCTGTCTCGCGCAGCGTGGTCATCCTGCGGGACTGCCCGATCTCGCGAACCACGAGGGCATTATCTATGTGCGGGGAGGGCAGGTGCGCCCCTGGCGCTTTCCATTGGCGGGTGCGGTCCAGACGATCACGCCGCCATTCAGGCTGGCGTTCGATGATCTCGATGCCATTGCAGATGCTGCGCAGGCAGGAATGGGGCTGGCATGGCTACCGCGTTGGCTGGTGGCGGATGCTTTTGGCGATGGCCGACTGATATGGGTAATGGAAGACCAGCAGGGGCTTTCCTATGAAAGTTACGCGGTCTGGCGGCGAACACCCCATATCGCGCCGAAGCTGCGACTAGCCATTGATGCATTGGCGGCGCAACTGCCGTTGCGCTTTGACGCGCAGCAACATTCGCAAGATGCTCGCTCGCGTTGAGCGGTCGTGTTTACCCGGTCAGACCCCCGCATAGGCCTTCTCGATGGCCGCGATATCGATCTTTCGCATCTGCAGCATGGCCTGCATGGCGCGGTTGGCGCCTTTGGGGTCGCTGCCGCCTACGGTCCGGTAGAGGGCTTCGGGATAATTTGCCAACTCAGGCCGAATTTGTGTTTTAGCCAGCCGCACATGCTTTCCTTGCCGCCATTGGCGAGAAGGCCATTCCAGTAGTGTACGGTAAAATTCGATGGCCTCTTTGAGGTTGTTGTCGAACCAGAGGCAGGGAAAGATTTTTGTCATTGGTCTCTCTCCATCGTTGGTAGATTGCTAATCGGATATATTACGCATTGGTTATATGGAGGGCGTCCTGTGTCCCGGCGCGTGCGCGGTATGGCGTGGTTAACTTGGTGTGAAGGGGTAACCGGAACGTGTCGCATTTTGCGGGAAAGTTAACCGGACCGACTCACTTGTTAGGCTGGAGTTAACGAATGGCTGCGTAAATCTTAATCAACCACGCCACTATGGGGCCACCTATGACCATCAATCTGACCATACCGGACATCCAGGAACTGAAGCCCCGCATTACCGTGTTCGGTACGGGCGGCGCCGGCGGCAACGCCGTCAACAACATGATCGAGTCCGGTTTGGACGGTGTCGATTTCGTCGTTGCCAATACGGACGCACAGGCGTTGGCGCTTTCCAAGGCCCAGCGCATCATTCAGCTTGGCGTCGGCGTTACCGAAGGCCTGGGCGCCGGATCGCACCCCGAAGTGGGTCGCGCCGCCGCCGAGGAAAGCTGGGATGAGATCAATGATCATCTCTCCGGATCGCACATGGTGTTCATCACCGCCGGCATGGGCGGCGGAACCGGTACAGGCGCTGCACCCGTCGTGGCCCGCGCCGCTCGTGAGCAGGGCATCCTGACGGTTGGCGTGGTCACCAAGCCGTTCAATTTCGAAGGCAATCGGCGTGCGCGCCTGGCCGAAGACGGCATTGATGAATTGCACCGCCATGTCGACACGCTGATCGTCATCCCGAACCAGAACCTGTTCAGGGTGGCCAATGAGAAGACCACTTTCGCCGACGCTTTTGCGATGGCCGACCAGGTGCTGTTCTCCGGCGTCGCCTGCATTACCGATCTGATGGTCAAGGAAGGCCTGATCAACCTCGACTTTGCCGACGTGCGCGCCGTGATGCGCGGAATGGGCAAGGCGATGATGGGGACCGGCGAGGCGTCGGGCGAGGATCGTGCCCGTCATGCCGCCGAAGCCGCCATTGCCAATCCGCTGCTTGATGATGTGTCGATGCATGGTGCAAGGGGGCTGCTGATCTCCATCACCGGCGGCCCGGACCTGACCCTTTACGAAGTCGATGAAGCTGCCAGCCGCATCCGCGAGGAAGTCGATACCGACTGCAACATCATTCTGGGCGCGACCTACGATCCGAGCCTGACAGGCACCCTGCGCGTTTCCGTCGTTGCCACCGGAACCGATGCCACCATGGTCCAGGCCATGGAGCCGGCCAAGCCGCATGCCTCGCGCACGCCGCTTTCGGTCAAGCGGCACGTGCCAGCCGAGCGATCGGTGGTGCCGCAGACAGTGATGCCCGCAACTGCCGAGTTCGAAGCCGAGGAAATCGGTCATCAGGTCGAGACTGCCGTTGCTGAGGCCTTTGCTGCTCATCAGCCGACCCAGTCTTACGCCATGGAAGACGATGGCATCGTAGTCGAGCCCTATATGCCGGAAGCCGAATCCATGATGGAGCCGGAAGAAGCATCGATGACGCAGGAGCAACCGATTCCGAGCGTTTATGTGCCCTCGCACGCTGCCCGCCCCGATGGGCAGCGCCGCATGCCGCGGACCGAGGAACTGCCGGTTGTTGCGCGCCGGTCACAGGATGGGCAGGAACGTCATGACGCCGAGCCGCGCAATGCACGTGCCCTGTTCAAGCGCCTGGCCTCTAATGTCGGCCTGAACCTGGGCCCGCAGCAGGCGGAGGCTCGCCCCGAGCCGCAGGCAAGCCTGGCAGACGATGCCGCTGCACGCAGTGCAATAGAGGCAGGTGTGGCAAGGACTTCCCGCGTTGCACCGGCTAGCGAGGGTGCCCGCGGCCAGTTGGACAATCAGGGACGCGCGCCCGCTGCTCCGGCGCAGAAGGAACACCTGGAAATCCCGGCTTTCCTGCGCAAGCACGGTTGATCCTTCGTTGATCTTTTCCAAAAAGCTCCCTCGGTGCGGCTTCCGCACCGAGTTTTTTTTGGCTAACAGTTTTGTAAGCGTGAACGTCCGGGCGGAGCATTTCCAGGCATGAACAAACTTTCCACGCGCCAGCGCACGCTTGCCGGCGAAGTCAGCTTCTCTGGTTACGGTGTGCATGGTGCGCAGCCGGTGACCCTGACCATGGCGCCGGCTGCTGCTGACAATGGCTATTCGATCCGTCGCGATCTGGGCAATGGCAGCTTCACCAAGCCAGTGCAGGTGCATCATTCGCGCGTGACCCGCACGACGTTGTGCACGACGCTGGACCTGGGTGACAGTGTCAGCGTGGCGACCGTCGAGCATGTGGTCTCGGCGCTTTCGGGCATGGGCGTGGACAATGCCCTGATCACGCTTGATGGGCCTGAATGCCCGATCATGGACGGTTCGGCCTATCCTTTTGCCTCGGCTATTCTTGAGATCGGGATGGAAGTGCAGCCGGCGCAGAAGAAATTTCTCAAGATCTTGCGCGCTGTTACCGTGCGCAACAATGACGCCTTTGCCGCGCTCGAGCCCTATAACGGAAGGGCGCTGGACCTGGAAATCGACTTCGATTCAAAGGTCATTGGCCGCCAGCGCATGATCTTCGACTGGACCCCCCGGCGCTATTTCGAGGACGTATCCCAGGCCCGCACTTTCGGCTTTGTGCGCGACGCCAAGATCCTGCGCCAGGCCGGCTATGCTCTCGGCTCGAGCTTGGATAATTCCATCACCGTGCATGAAGACCGCGTGCTCAATCCTGGCGGGCTGCGCTACGAGGACGAATTCGTCCGCCACAAGCTGCTCGACGCCATTGGCGACCTGTCGCTGGGCGGGCTGGCGATCTGGGGCAAGTTCCGCTCCTACAAGGGTGGACATGCCCTCAATGCGCATGTCCTGGCGTCGCTCTTTTCCAGCGAAGCCAATTATGAAATAGTCAGCGCCGAAGACCTGCCGCTGGAATTCGAGAGTTTCGAGGACCAGCCGGACGGTCTTGAAGTCCATCACTACTTGCGGTCCGTACGCTGAGAGGGCTACCGAGCCCTTCGGCCGCGCCACAGTTTTGATCCATTTGCCAAATAGGCCCGCAGTCTTGCTGCGGTATGATTTTGAACGGGGCAGTTCGTGAAGCTTGACGTTGTGAGCCAGTTTTCCAGCCGGGCCATCCGGTTTGCTGCCATGGGCCTGATGGCCGCGGTGCTGACCGCCTGCGCGGGCGGCGGCCTGTTCGGTCCGGTCAAGATCAAGGAAGAGCCGATCGTGCCCGCTCAGGCGCTCTATCAAGGCGCTCTGGAGGACATGGATCGCCAGTACTATCAGACGGCCATAACCAAGCTCGAAAAGCTGGAACGCCAGCATCCGCGTGATCCGCTGACCGAAAAGGGCAAGTTGATGCAGGCCTATGCGAATTATCGCATCGGTCAGTTCGACGAGGCGATCCTGGCGTCGGACCGCTACCTGGCACTCTATCCGCAGAGTTCGGAAGTGCCCTATGTGCTCTGGATCAAGGCCACCGCCTACTACGCGCAGATCAAGGACATCACCCGCGACCAGCAATTGTCGCGCGATGCCATCGACACCTATAACCTCTTGATCAACAATTATCCGCAGTCCGAGCATGCCATCGATGCCAAGGAAAAGCTGCTGGTGGCCTATGACCAGTTGGCCGGCAAGGAAATGTCGGTCGGCCGTTATTACCAGGGCAATGGGCAATATGCCGCCGCCATCAACCGCTTCCGCGAAGTGGTGGAACGCTGGCAGACCTCGACCCATATCGAGGAAGCCCTGTTCCGCCTGACCGAGACCTATCTGCTGCTGGGCCTGACCAATGAGGCGATGTCGGCCGCTGCCGTACTTGGCCACAATTACCCGTCCAGCGACTGGTACAAGCGCGCCTTTGAGGTGCTCGGCAAGCAGGGTCTTGCCCCGCAGCTCAATTCGGGCAGTTGGCTCGCCGCCGTGCGGACCTGACCGCTACCAGATAATCGATGTTGCTATTTTGTTCCAGGGCGCTATCATGCGTCCCGGTTTCGTTTGTTCAGCCTTTGCTGTGGATGGGTGCTCGGTAGGGGCGCCCCATCGGGCAGGCGATGGTACAAGCGGCAACGATCAGTGGTGCAGCTCCGGGAAGTTTGCGCATGCTCAACGCGCTGTCAGTCCGCAATATCGTTCTTATCGACCAGCTCGATCTCGCCCTTGATTCCGGCATGACCGTCCTCACCGGCGAGACCGGCGCGGGCAAGTCCATCCTGCTCGATGCTCTGACCCTGGCCCTGGGCGGCCGGGGCGATGCCTCGCTGGTGCGCCAGGGGCAGGAGAGCGGGCAGGTGGTTGCCGTGCTGGAACTGGCTGCCAGCCACCCTGCGCGGGCGCTGCTGCGCGACAATGCCATTGCCGATGATGAGGATGTCATCCTCAGGCGCGTGCAGTTTGCCGATGGGCGCACCCGTGCCTTCATCAATGACCAGCCGGTTTCGGCCTCGCTGCTGCAGAAGGTCGGCGGGCAGATCGTAGAAATCCACGGCCAGCATGATGACCGCGCTCTGGTCGATGTAGCGACCCATCGGGCTTCGCTCGATGCCTTTGGCGAGTTGGGCGTGCAGGCCAATGCGGTGCGCGATCTATGGGCGGCGCTGGTCGAGGCGCAACAGGCGGTTCAGGAGCAGCGGGCGCTGGTGGACGAGGCGCTGGCCGCGGAGGATTATGCCCGCCACACGGTCGAGGAGTTGGGCAAACTCAAGCCCGCGGTCGGGGAAGAAGAGGAACTGGCGGAGCGGCGCCAGCAATTGCAACAGGCTGAAAAAGCCGCGTCCGACGTGGTGGAGATCGACGAGATTCTCAACGGCCCCAATGCGCCGACCCCGGCACTGGCTTCGCTGATGCGGCGGCTGATGCGCAAGATCGATGGGGGGGCGGACCTCTTCCAGCCCGTCGTCGATGCGCTGGATGCGTCGCTGGTGACGCTGGACCGCACGACCGATGCGCTGGAGGAACTCAAGCGCGAAATGGCCTTTGATCCGGGCGAGTTGGAGGCCGTTGAGGAACGGCTCTTTGCCTTGCGTGCGGCGGCCCGCAAGCATCAAACGACACCGGATGAACTCGTCGCCGTGCTAGCGAAGTTCGAGAGCGACCTCGAAACGCTGCAAGGCGGGGAAAGCCGGCTCAAGGCGCTGGAAAGCGAGGAACTGGCGGCGCGGGCCCGCTATCGCGAGGCCGCCGATATCCTCAGCGCCGGGCGCAGGAAGGCTGCCAAGGCACTTAGCAAGGCGGTCGAGGCGGAATTGCCCGATCTCAAGCTGGGCGCGGCAAAATTCATCGTCGACCACCAGGCCGATGGCGAACGCGTCTCGGCCAATGGGTTCGACCAGATTGCCTTTCATGTGCAGACCAATCCGGGCACCACGCCGGGACCACTGCTCAAGGTCGCGTCGGGCGGTGAACTGAGCCGGTTCCTCTTGGCCCTCAAGGTAGTGCTTGCCGATCGTGGCTCGGCGCCGGTGCTGATCTTTGACGAAATCGACACCGGGGTCGGCGGGGCAGTGGCCGACGCCATCGGTCGTCGCCTGGCTCGGCTGGCCAGCACCGTGCAGGTGCTGACTGTCACCCATGCGCCCCAAGTCGCCGCACGCGCCAATCGCCACCTGCTCATCGAAAAGCAGATGATCGAGGAGGGCGCCTTCATGCGCACCCATGTGCGGCCGCTGGACAAGGGCAGCCGGCAGGAAGAAGTTGCCCGCATGCTCGCCGGTGCCGAAATTACCAGCGAAGCCCGCGCTGCTGCCAAGAAATTGCTCGGCGCGGTGGGATAACATTTTACCAGCGGGGCTCTGATCTGTTCCTGCCCCTATCAGGAGGAGGTCAGGTGGGGCTATCCTCTTGGCCAGAATCTCTGACGAGTATCTCCATGTCCGATCTTTCCCGCAAAGACGTTTCCGATCTCTCCGAGGATGAGGCCCGAATCGAGCTTGAACGGCTAGCTGCGGCCATCGACGCTGCCGATATCGCCTATCACCAGCAGGACCGGCCGGAGATTTCGGACGCGGATTACGATGCGCTCAAGCGCCGTAATGACGCCATCGAGCAGAGCTTTCCCGATCTGGTGCGGAGCGACAGTCCCTCTGAGCGCGTGGGTGCGGCCCCGGCCGAGGGCTTTGCTAAGGTGCGCCATGGCGTGCCCATGCTCAGCCTTGCCAATGCGTTTTCCGACGAGGACGTCACCGATTTCGTGGCGCGAGCCAGAAAGTTCTTCGGGGCTGATATTCTGCGCGATCCTGAATTCGTCCTGGCCTTCACGGCCGAGCCCAAGATCGACGGCCTGTCGGCTTCGCTGCGCTACGAGAACGGCGTTTTCGTGCGCGGCGCCACGCGGGGCGACGGCGCCGTGGGCGAGGACATCACCGAGAACCTCAAGACCATTGCCGACATTCCCCACAAGCTGAAGGGCGCCGGCTGGCCCGCTGTGATCGAAATTCGCGGCGAGGTCTATATGACCCATGCCGAATTCCAGCGGCTGAAGGATCATTCGGCCAAGTTCGGCGGTCAGGACTATGTTAATCCGCGCAATACCGCCGCCGGCTCCCTGCGTCAGAAGGACCCCAAGATCACCGCCAGCCGCAATCTTAATTTCTTCGCCTATGCCTGGGGCATTGCCGAGGATGGGGACGGCAATCCGACGCCCCCTGCGGCGACCCAGGCCGAGGTGGTGGACAAGTTCAAGACATGGGGCTTTGCCACCAATCCGCTGATGCTGCGCAGCCAGAGCGCAGAAGAGCTGATTGCGCATTACCGCAAGATCGAAACGCAGCGCGCCACGTTGGGGTACGATATCGATGGCGTGGTCTACAAGCTCGACCGGCTCGACCTGCAGCAACGCTGGGGCTTTGTCGCCCGTGCGCCGCGCTGGGCCATTGCCCACAAGTTCCCGGCCGAACAGGCGATCACTATTCTCACCGCCATCGATATCCAGGTGGGGCGCACCGGCGCCTTGACGCCCGTGGCGCGCTTGCAGCCGGTAACCGTGGGCGGCGTGGTGGTCGAGAACGCCACGCTGCACAATGAGGATTATATCAAGGGCATCGGCAATAATGGCGAGCCGATCCGTAATGGCGTCGACCTCAGGGTGGGCGACACGGTCACCGTGCAGCGCG
Source organism: Devosia sp. CAU 1758 (assembly GCF_054482695.1). Classification (NCBI taxonomy): domain Bacteria; kingdom Pseudomonadati; phylum Pseudomonadota; class Alphaproteobacteria; order Hyphomicrobiales; family Devosiaceae; genus Devosia; species Devosia sp. CAU 1758. Next base: position 877,774 of record NZ_JBTLRJ010000001.1, read on the forward strand.
CCGGCGACGTCATCCCGCAGATTGTCGATGTGGTGCTGGACAAGCGTCCTGAAGGGGCCGCGCCCTTCGTCTTCCCCCATATCTGCCCGGCCTGCGGGTCGGAGGCGGTGCGCGAGCTCAATGAAAAGTCCGGCAAGCTGGATTCAGTGCGCCGCTGTACCGGCGAAATGATCTGCCCGGCCCAGGCGGTGGAGAATTTGAAGCACTTCGTGGCGCGCGATGCGCTCGACATTGACGGGCTGGGCGACAAGCAGGTTACTCAGTTCTATGCCGAGGGCCGCATTGCCCGGCCAGCCGATATCTTCACCCTCAAGGGGCGGGATGAGCGTTCAGTCAAGAAGCTCAAGGATGCCGATGGTTTCGGCCCGGTTTCGGTAAAAAAGCTGTTCGACGCCATCGATGCGCGCCGCGCACCGGAACTGGATCGCTTCATCTACGCCCTGGGCATCCGCCATGTGGGCGAAACCACTGCGGCGCTGCTGGCCAAGGAATTCGGCACAGTGGAGAAATTCCGCGATGTGGCCTTTGCCGCCGCGCACCACGAGGATGGCCACTCGGTCTTCCCCGAGATCGGCGGCATTGGCGAGACGGTACGCTCGTCGATCATGGCCTTCTTCGCCAATGAAAGGAATGTGCAGGCGCTTGACGGCCTGCTGGTCGAAGTGCAACCCCAACCCTATGTGGTGGTCATCTCCGCCGACAGCGTGGTGGCCGGCAAGACTGTGGTGTTCACTGGCTCGCTCGAGAAAATGACACGATCGGAAGCCAAGGCCATGGCCGAACGCCTGGGCGCCAAGGTGGCTGGTTCGGTTTCGAGCGCCACCGATATCCTCGTGGCGGGTCCAGGCGCCGGCTCCAAGCTCAAGAAGGCCGAGGAGCTCGGGGTCGAGGTCATCAGCGAGGATGAATGGTTCGAGCGCGTCGGCCAGTAGCCGCCGCCGTTTCAACGGAGAGTGCGCCATGCGCAGACTGGTAGGCGCGGCCATGGCCGCGATTGTCGTGCCGAACCTTGCCTTCGCCGGCCCCGCGGGTAATCAGCTTTCCGACCTGCTCTATGCTGGAACGGCGACCGAGAACCGCGCGCTCTTTGACGAGCAGTGCGCGCAGATGCATATGGATGCCTGTTTCGGGCTGGGGCTGATCGACATGATCGGTGCCGTGGAAGGCCTGTCGCAGGCCTTCTATCGTCATGGTGCGGTGACGCCGCGCCTGCCGGCGGCGGCAATGATGTTCGGCATCGATGCCGACCTCCCCGCCGCCTCGGCCAATCCCGACCCGGAGCCGCTGGACTATGAAGGGCTGCGTACCATTCTCGATGATTTTGTGACCGGTCTCGACCTGGCCCGGGACAATTTCGAGGCGGCCGGGCGGGCGGGGGATTTTGTCATCACCATAGACCCGTTGCGGGTCCGTTTCGACATTGATGGCGACGGCGAAGTGGGCGAGCGGGAGACGCTGGCGACGCTGATGGGCGAGGCCATGGCGCTGCCGCAGGGCAAGACCAAGGGCGACAAGACCTCAGTGCCTGACACCACAATAGGCTTTGACCAGGCCGATGCCTTCTGGTTTGCCGGCTATAGCCAGGTGAGTGCGGCGCCGATCGACCTGCTGCTGGCCCATGATTTCTCCCAACTGTTCGACGCGATTGGCCATAGGGTCTTCCCCGAGGCGGGGCTGCCCATGCAGGAGTTCTCGCGGGGCGGGACGTTGATGATGGATCCGGAGACCGATACCTTCATTGCCGACCTGATCGCGGCGATCCACACCTCGGATTTTCCGGTAACCGATATTGTCCGCTTCAAGGGCGTCTTGGCGCGGCTCCAGGCAGTGACGGCGTTCTCGCGATTGAACTGGCAGGAAATCCTCCTCGAGACCGACGATAATCGCGAACTGGTGCCCTCGCCCGATCAGACTTCGCTCGTGCCTGACCTCAGCGTCACCCAGGCGCATGTCGATGCCTGGATGGACACGCTCGACAGCATCGACCAGATCCTGGACGGCGAACTGCTTATTCCGCATTGGCGCTTCGCAGCGGGCTTCGATCTCAAGCTGTTCTTCGAGACGGCCACCGAAACCGATGTCGTCATGTTGCTGACCGGGCAGGGGGCATTGCCGTTCCTCCGCGACGGGCCGATTGCCGATGCCGAAAGCTTTGCCGAAGGCAATAGCGTCTTTGGCGACAACTGGCCCGATTTCGCCATTTGGTTCAATTGACTGCGTTACGGGGACCGGCGAGGCTGACCAGCACGTCTGACAAGGAACACCCATGCGCCTGCTCGTTGCTGCCGTCGCCACCGCCTTCCTGGCCCTGACCACGCTGGTCGCGGCCGAGAACTTCGACACGCCAGAAGCACTGCTCGAAGCCTTTTACGAGCCCTATTTCGGCGGCGCATTTGGGGCGGACGAGAGTGTTTTCCGTTCCGAGGCGCTCAACGCCATGTATGCGGCTGATCTCGAGAACACGCCTGAGGGCGAAATGGGCGCACTGGGCTTCGACCCTTATATCGACGGGCAGGACTACGACATTGCCGACTTTGCCATCGGCGCGCCCGATATTGCCGGCGACACGGCACTGGTGGAGGTGAGCTTCACCAATTTCGGGGAACCGCGCCTGATCACTTATGACCTAGTGTTCGAGAATGGCGGCTGGCGGATCCACGACCTCGAAGGGGTCAACCCGGAATTCTCCTATCGGCTGAGCGAGATGTTCGAGGACGCCAAGGAATTCTGGCAGGACTAGCGGCGCCGGTACTTCCGGCGCCGCCGATTATCAGATCGCCTCCGTAGCCTGTTTCAGCCAATCCCTGACCTTGCCCGACACATTCGGGCCAATCTCGCTCCAGACGCGGGCGTGATAGGCGTTGAGCCAGTCCTGTTCGGCTTGCGTCATCAGGGTGAGATCGACAAGCCGCGTATCGATTGGCGCCAGGGTAATGGTCTCGAAGTCGAGATAGCCCGCAAAGCCGTCCGCCTCGCGCACCACGATCAGGTTTTCGATGCGGATGCCATATTCGCCTGTCTTGTAATAGCCCGGCTCGTTGGACAGCACATTGCCCGCCTCGAACGGGGTGGTGTAGCGCGAAGAGATGCCCACCGGCCCCTCGTGGACGCCGAGAAAGGCCCCGACGCCGTGGCCGGTGCCGTGATTATAGGTGACGCCATCCTGCCAGAGATATTGCCGCGCCAGCACGTCGATCTGCGCGCCGGTGGTGCCGTTGGGGAAGCGCGCCGTGGAGATGGCGATCATCCCCTTGAGCACCCGCGTAAAGCGGTCCTTTTGCTCGGCGGTGGCGGAACCGGTAGAGAGCGTGCGGGTGATGTCGGTGGTGCCCGAGAGATATTGTGCTCCAGAATCGACCAGCATGAGTTCGCCGGCGTTCAGTTTGCGGTCGGTCTTGTTGGTCACGCGATAGTGGACGATGGCGCCATTGGGGCCCGCGCCGGAAATGGTGTCGAAACTGGCGTCGACGCAGCTTTCCTCCTCGCGACGGAAGGCCTCAAGCGCGGTGACGATGCCGATTTCGGTAAGGTTCCCCTTTGGCGCTTCCTGGTCAAACCAATGGAGAAACTTGGCCAAAGCCACCCCGTCGAGCCGGTGGGCCTCTCGCATGCCGGCGAGTTCCGCGTCGTTCTTGCGTGATTTCGGTCCCAGGACCGGATCGCGCTTTTCGAGGAGCTTGGCGCCGGCGTGGCGCAGCGTGTCGGCCACGGCTACGGGAGCGCTCTGCGGATCGACAATGACGGCTTTTTTGCCGTGCCCGAGTTTTTCGAGCGCCTTGCCCAGCGTCGTGGTCTTGGCAATCCTGGCGATTCCATCAAGGGCCTTGGTCAGTTCTGGGGTGATCTTGGCGGCGTCAAGATAGAGGGTCGGTAGGCCGGTTTTCGGTACGATTGCAAAGCCGAGCACGAAAGGCGTGTTGGGCACGTCGCGGCCGCGCATGTTGAACAACCAGCAAATGGATTCGGGGAGGGTCAGCACCACGGCGTCGGCTTTGTCTGCTCCGAGGTTCAGGCGCAGTTCGGTGAGCTTTTCGGCGGTGGTCTTGCCGGCGCGATTGTGGCCGAGAAACTCGATGGGACTGACCGGCGCGGCCGGACGGTCGGCCCAGATGGCATCCACAAGGTTTTCATGGGCGATCACCTCGGCATGGCCGGCGAGCTTGTCGGTGATGTCACGGACCTCGCCAGGCGTATGCAGCCAGGGGTCATAGGCGAGCTTGCCGCCTTTGGGAACATAGAGCTTTATATCGGCGCTGACGCCGCCCTGGTTGACCTCGTGGACAGTGATCTTGCTGGTGTCGGTCTGAGCGGGCGCCTGGAGCGTATAGCGGCTGTCGATGAACAGCCCCGCCTTGCGCATCCCAACCACGGCCATGCCGGCCGAGCCGGTGAAGCCAGTGACATAGGCCAACCGTGCCTCGCTAGCGGGCACCGACTCGCCACGATGGGCATCGGCTCGCGGTATGAGCACGGCGTCGATACCCGCTTTTTGCATAGCTGCCCTCAATGAAGCGAGCCGAGGTGCAACCTGAGAAGGATCGGATTTCTCGTCAAAGCTTTGAAAAACGGCGGGTTTAGAGGTTTCAATGGTCATTACTGGGTCCGTAGCGCACCTATCGGGCAATGCATATCCGACATGGCTGTCTTGTTGTCTTGTGTCTGGTTTTGCGCCGGGCAAAGCCTATCTTTAAGCCAGAGAACAGGAGACACTTGAAATGAGCAAGCAGAACAATCTCTTCCAGCGCGCCGTCAACGCCATCGTCGAAGGCCGCACTCGCCAGGCCGAGCGTTTCGTCGCCCGCTTCGAGCGCGATCACGATCTGGGCCGCAAGGTAAACGATCGTTAATCCTGCCTTGCAGGATCGGCATGGCAGGCTTGCCGGCAGACCCCTTACCGGGCCGATGCGAACAGCCTAGATAAACGATGTCGGAGGGCAACAGATTGTCCGTCGCATGGAGTAGAAAATGACTGAGAGCAAGAACGGTTTCCGCAGCGCACTGGGTGGTCTCATCGACGCTCGTGGTCGCGAAGCCTCCCGCCAGGTCAGCTATCGCATGCAGCATCAGCTGATCGGCGCGGTGACCAAGCGCCCCTGAGGCCGCTGCAACATTGCTGACGATCAATAGTCGATCCCCGAAGCCCGCTTCGGGGATTTTGCTTTGTTCGACCGTCCCAAAGGGTAGATCGCGCCAGTGGCGCTATCTGAGGCTAAAAAGGCATGAGAGCTAGGCTCGATTGGCCCAGCGGTTGTGCGAACTCAATTCAGGGGGAGATCAAGCGCCGCCCCTTCAGCGCCTTTCCAGCACCAGTGTCGTCCATTCCTTGCGCTTGAGGTGCTCGGTCAGCGAAAAGCCCGCCGCCTCATAGGCGGCGATGACGCCATCGGCCTGGGTGTTGAGAATGCCCGAGAGGATGGCGGTGCCACCCTTCTGAGTGATGATGCCGATTCCGGGCGCCAGCTCGGTCAGTGGGCCGGCCAGGATATTGGCGACCACCAGATCATAGGGCGCGCGGGCGGCGACTTCTTCGTGGTCAAGGCCGGTCGCTTCGATCGCATGGATCTGGTCGCCGACGCCGTTCTCCACCGCGTTCTCTACCGTGGTGACAACCGCAATCGGGTCGATATCCGTCGCCAGGATCACCGCTTCGAGCCGCTTGGCGAGGGCAATGGCGAGGACGCCAGTGCCTGTGCCGATATCAATCATGCGAGCCGGGGTCCGTGCTTCGAGCAGGGCCTCAATGGCTTCGAGGCATCCCGTGGTGGTTTCGTGGTGTCCGGTACCGAAGGCCTGGGCGGCGTCGATCTTCATCGGCGTTAATCCCTCGGGGATCGGGCCGGTCTCGTGGCTGCCATAGACATAGAATCCGCCGGCAATCACCGGAGCCAGGCCCTCGAACGATTTGGCGACCCAGTTCACCTCAGGATCGATGGGCGAGACCGTAAACTCCACCTCGCCGCCCAGCACCTGTCGCGCCAGCTCGGCAAAGGCCGCGATATCGGGGGGGCTGTCGCAGGTGGCCTCGAAAACCCACTCGCCATCATCCTCGTTTTCGTGGGCGGAAGCGGTCAGCGCCAGGTCGTCGCGCTCCGAAACGGCATCGACCAGCGCGTAGGCCTGGTCCTTGGTGAGCGAAAGGGAAAGCTGGTCAACGGACATGGTAGGCCTCGGCTGGATGATGAGGTTTCCTTGCGGTACGGGTTGAGGCAAGTCAAGGACGGGACTTGACGGATGGCAGGTAATGTTCTTGATTTGTTCAAGAGAGGGAGAGCGCAATGTATGGACTGATTGGACGCATGCTGGCCGAGACCGGCAAGCGTGAGGAATTGCTGGCCATCATGCTGGAGGGCAATGCCCCCATGCCGGGCTGCCGCAGCTATATCATTGCCCGCGATCCGGCCAGTGCCGACGGAATTTGGATCACCGAGGTCTGGGACAGCCAGGAGCAGCACATGGCCTCGCTCAACCTGCCGCATGTGCAGGCGACCATTTCCCAGGCACGCCCCCTGATCGCAGGGTTTGATCAGCGGTTCGAGACCGAGCCGATGGGCGGGATCGGGGTTTAGGCGCCAGTGTCCCTTCGCGCAAGAGGACAGGCTCGGCGCCGGGTGAGGGGCCTTTCCATCGCTGGAAGAATTCCAGAGAATCTCCCAATTGTTGAGTATCTCAAGCCCAAGAAGGCTCAGCCCCTGCTGATGAAGCTCTCCAGCACCTTCTTGGTGCCCGCTTTCTCAAAGTCGATGGTCAGCTTGTTGCCCTCGATGCTCATCACCTGGCCATAGCCGAATTTGAGATGGAAGACGCGTTCGCCGAGCTTGTAGCCGCTGGACTGGCCGCCGAGGTCGACCGAGCGGGCGACGAGGTCGCCGTCGATGGTCAGGGGGCCGCCGCCCTTGCGGTTGGCCTGGTTGGCGCGGGCGCGCTGCCAGCCGGGGGTTTCGTAAACGCTTTCGAACGGGTCGGCCTTGTTGAATCGGCTGGCGGCGCCGCCCCCATAGCCATAGCCGCCATAGGCCGAGCCCTTGTCGGTGACTTCCACCGCGTCGGCGGGAAGTTCATCGATGAAGCGCGAGGGAACGGCCGATTGCCAGAGGCCATGGATACGGCGGTTCTGGGCAGCGGAGATGCGCACGCGCTTGCGGCCTCTTGTGATGCCGACATAGCCCAGGCGCCGCTCTTCCTCGAGGCCGGCGCGGCCGGATTCATCCATCGAGCGCTGGCTGGGGAAAGTGCCATCTTCCCAGCCGGGCAGGAAGACGGTGTTGTATTCCAGCCCCTTGGATGAGTGCAGCGTCATGATGGTCACTGCGTCGCTGGCGTCGGCACTGTCGCGGTCCATGACCAGGGCAATATGTTCGAGGAAGCCGCCTAGCGTCTCGAAATCCTCCATGGCGCGGCTCAGTTCCTTGAGGTTTTCCTTGCGCCCCTGACTTTCGACCGATTTATCGGTCGTCAGCATGTCGGTATATCCACTCTCTTCAAGAATCTGCTCAACCAGCTGATAGGGCTGAAGATTTTCACTGCGCCAGGCCCAGTCGTCGAACTGGGCAACCAGCGCGCGCAGGGTGGTGCGCTGCTTGGGCTTTAGCTCCTCGGTTTCCACCAGCATGCGCGTGGCGGTCAGCAGCGGCACCTTCATGCCCCGCGCCGCCTCCATCAGCAGCTTGATGGTGGAATCGCCGAGGCCGCGTTTGGGTACGTTGACGATGCGCTCGAAGGCCAGGTCATCGGCTGGCTGCGCGACCAGCCGTAGATAGGCCAGGGCGTCGCGGATTTCCTTGCGCTCATAAAAGCGCGGACCGCCGATGACGCGGTAATTGAGCCCCAGCGTGATGAAGCGCTCTTCAAATTCGCGCATCTGGAAGGAGGCGCGCACCAGGATTGCCATGGAGTTGAGCTCTTCGCCCTGGCGCTGATATTGCTCGATTTCCTCGCCGACGGTGCGCGCCTCTTCCTCGCTGTCATAGACCTGCGTGAACGAGATGGGCTCGCCGCCCTCGGCGATATCGGTGAACAGCGTCTTGCCTAGCCTGCCTTCGTTGAAGGCGATCAGGGTCGAGGCGGCTTTGAGGATATTGGCTGTGGAGCGGTAATTGCGCTCCAGCTTGATGACCTTGGCGCCGGGGAAATCGCTCTCGAAACGCAGGATATTATCGACCTCGGCGCCGCGCCAGCCATAGATCGACTGGTCATCGTCGCCCACCACGCAGATATTGGCCTCGCTGGCTGGCTTGCCCTGCGCCAGCAGCCGCAGCCAGAGATATTGGGCGGTATTGCTGTCCTGATATTCGTCCACCAGCATGTATTTGAAGCGACGGTGATACTCAGCCAGAACTTCGGAATTCTCGCGGAACAACCGAATGCATTCGAGCAGCAGGTCGCCAAAGTCGGCGGCGTTGAGCGTCTTCAGCCGCGCCTGATAGTCGTAATAGAGCTTGCCGCCCTTGCCATTGGCAAAATAGCCGCTATCGGCCGCCGGCACGTCCTTGGGCAGGAGGCCGCGGTTCTTCCAGGCGTCGAGCATGCCCGCGAATTGACGCGCGGGCCAGCGCTTCTCGTCAATATCCTCGGCCGCCAGCAACTGCTTGATCAGCCGGATTTGGTCGTCGGTATCGAGAATGGTAAAACTGGGCTTCAAATCGACCAGTTCGGCATGGCGGCGCAAGATGCGGGCCGAAATCGAGTGGAACGTGCCAAGCCATGGCATGCCTTCCACCGAGTCACCCGCCAGCCGTCCGATGCGATCCTTCATCTCGCGCGCGGCCTTGTTGGTGAAGGTCACCGACAGGATTTCAGATGGCCATGCCTTGCGCTGGCTGAGGATATGCGCGATGCGCGTTGTCAGTACCCGCGTCTTGCCGGTTCCGGCGCCTGCCAGCACCAGCAGCGGCCCCTCGGTCGAGAGCACGGCATCGCGCTGCTCGGGATTGAGCCCGGCCAGATAGTCCGGCGCCTGCCGGTTCAATTGACTGGTGATCGGCCCGCCTTGGGGGCGGGGCAGGGGTGCGGTGTCGGCCATATGCTCTTGACGGTTTGCCGGGCGCTTGTGTCGGGGCGGACACGCGGCCAAGCCTTGACGAATCTTATTTTGTTCTCCTGGGCAATATAGGCATCGCGGCTGCGCCTGTATAGAAGCGGGGCCTGTCACCGAAGCGTCATGACAGCGTCATCGGAGTGTTTTCCCCCGGGCCTAAGCGGGGCCGGCATCATTCCGGGGGACCCATCATGATTGTTCAAAAGCGTCTTGCTGCCCTGAGCGCAGCCCTGCTCCTTTCTACTGCCGGCGTGCAGGCCGAGCAGTATTTCAATCGCATCGCGAGCTTCGCTGTGGCGCTCAACACACCTGACGTCGAAATCGGCTCGGTCGAGAATTCCGCCGAGATCATCACCGCCACTAAAGACGGCACAATGCTTGTCTATTCAAACGCGCTGGTCGGCGGCGTCGGCCTCATCGACATCGCCGACGCCAATGCCCCCAAGGCCGGCGGTTTCATCGCGCTCGACGGCTCGCCTACCTCGGTCGCCGTCATCGGCGGCAAGATCCTCGTCACGGTCGACACGACTGAAGATTTCACCGCACCCACCGGCTATCTGTCGGTGATCGATCTGGCCTCCAAGGCCGTCGAAACCACCTGCGATCTGGGTGGACAGCCCGACGCCATTGCCAAGAACCAGGACGGTTCGCTGGTTGCCATTTCAATGGAAAACCAGCGCGACGAGGATTTCGGTGATGGCGGCCTGCCACAGCTGCCGAGTGGCAATATTACCTTTTTCGACGTCTCTGAAGGCGCTGTTGATTGCGCCACCATGCGCGTCACCGATATTTCCGGCCTGGCTGATATTGCCGGCGAAGACCCCGAGCCCGAATACACCGATTTCAACGGCGCCAACGAACTGGCCGTCACCCTGCAGGAAAACAACCACATCATCGTCATCAATGGCGAGACCGGCGAAGTCACCAGCCACTTCTCGGCCGGTTCCACTTCCCTTGAAAACATTGACGCTTCCGACGATGGCCGCCTGAGCTTTACCGAAAGCCAGCCCGATCGCCTGCGCGAACCCGATGCCCTGCAATGGCTCGATGATGACCGCATCGTCACCGCCAATGAGGGTGACTGGAATGGCGGCTCGCGCGGCTTCACCATCTTCCACAAGGATGGCACCGAGCTCTACGAGTCCGGCCCGTCCATGGAATATATCGCTGCTCAGCTCGGCCACTATCCTGACGGCCGGTCCGACGCCAAGGGTGTAGAGCCCGAAGGCATGGAAGTGGGCATGTTTGGCGACACGAACTTCATCTTCGTCAACCAGGAGCGCTCCTCGCTGGTCGGCGTCTACAAGGACACTGGCGCCGATCCCGAATATTGGCAGTCGCTGCCGTCCGGCGTCGGTCCGGAAGGCGCGTTGGCCATCCCGTCGCGCAATCTCTACGTCACCGCCAATGAGACCGATCTCAGCGTCGACGGCCTGGCGGGAGCCCATGTCATGATCTTCGAGTTGCAGGACGTGGATGCGCCCAACTATCCGCAGATCATGTCGGACATGGGCGCGGACGGGTTGCCGATTGGCTGGGCCGCGCTCTCGGGCGCCGTTGCCGATGCCGGCAAGCCGGGCACGCTGCATGCCGTGAGCGATAGTGCTTTTGTTGAGGCGGCGATCTACGAGATCGACGCGACAGCCATGCCGGCTCGTATCGTCAGGAAAACCGTCGTCACTCGCAACGGCGTTCCGGCTCAGAAGCTGGACCTTGAAGGCATCACCCAGGACGGCGAAGGCGGCTTCTGGCTGGCGTCCGAAGGCGATACTGCTGCGCTGACGCCCCATGCCCTCTACCATGTCAATGCCGACGGCGAGATCGAAGACGAGATCGCCTTCCCGGCAGAGCTCCTGGGCAGTGAAATCCGCTCGGGTTCGGAAGGCGTCACCGCCATTGGCGAGGGCGACGACATGACCCTGTGGATCGCCATCCAGCGCGAATGGAAGGATGACGAAAAGGGATTTGTGAAGCTCGTCTCCTACAAACCGTCGAGCGAAGAATGGGGCGCCGTGCGCTATCCGCTCGAGACCCCGACCGCCGGTTGGATTGGCCTCTCCGAAATCACCGCACATGGTGACCACGTCTATATCATCGAGCGCGACAACCAGATTGCCGAGCGCGCAGCGCTCAAGGCCATCTACCGCGTGCCGGTCAGCGACATGGTACCGGGCGAACTCGGCGGCGAGCTGCCGACGGTCAGCAAGGAACTGGTGCGCGATCTTGTCCCTCATCTGGCGTCCAACAATGGCTATGTAGTGGACAAGGTCGAGAGCCTCGCGATCGATGCAGACGGCAAGGCCTATGTCATTACAGACAACGACGGCGTGGACGACTCTTCGGGCGAAACCTTCTTCTGGTCGTTCAATCTCTAAAGCTCACATTCCCTGACTTCGAGCGCGGCCGGGCCTCAGCCCGGCCGTTTCCACATGCTCAATTCGGCCTCATCGGCCTTGCGCCTGCTGGCCAAGTGCCTACACTCGCGTCCGTTTCCAGCCGGGGCAGTTCAGGCACAGTGCTCAATCGCATCTATATCGTGGTCGGCATGTTCGCCATTCTGGTGCTGGCCGGTGCATTCATTGCGCCGCGCTTCATCCAGTGGGGCGATTATCGCGACCGCATGGAGGTGCTGGCCAGTGGCGTGCTGGGCGCCGACGTCACGATTCGGGGCGATATCTCGTTCTCGCTACTGCCCTCTCCGCGCCTGGCCTTCTCCGATGTGGTGGTGGGGGATCCCGAGGGGCCAGCGGCCACGGTCGGCGCGGTCGAGGCGGAGTTCGTGCTGATGGACTTCCTGCGCGACATCTACAATGTCACCGCGCTCAGCCTTGAAGCGCCGGTGGTGCATCTCACGGTGGATGAAAATGGCCTCTTTGGCAGTGGCGTCGATCTCAGCGGCGCCGGCAGCGGCGTGGCGCTCGAACATGCGCGCATTGCCAATGGCAGTATCCGGCTCGAAGATCTGCGCTCGGCCGAGACATTTGTCGTGGACCGGATTGATGGCGATCTGCGGCTGTCGAGTTTTTCCGGGCCTTTCCAGTTCCAGGGTGGCGCCGATTACGGCGAGGCGCGCTATGATTTGCGGGTCAATTCGGGCAGTGCCGACGCCGAAGGCCGCGCCCGCATTTCCAGTTATGTGCGCGAGGCGCTGGGCACGTTTTCAGTAACAGTCGAGGGCGTGCTGACCGCGGGTGCGGCGCCGCGCTTCGAGGGCAATCTGGCCTATCGCCAGGCGCCGCCCGAGGCCGAGCGAGCCGACGACATCCGCGGTGACCTGCTGCTGGAAAGCGCCATGACCGTCTCGACGGATCGTGTCGTGCTGTCGGGATACACTTTGCACCCCGACGAGAACCGGGCCGGAATGCGCCTGACCGGGGCCGCCAGCATCCAGCTGGGCATGCGCCGCAGCTTTGATGCGGTGATCTCAGGGGGCGTGTTCTCGCTGCCGCCGCGCGACGCCACCGAGGTTTCCGGCGAGCTGCCGTTTGAATTCGTGCGCCTGCTCTCAGAAATCCCCGCGCCGCCCCTGCCGCCCATGCCGGGACGGTTGGGCATTGACCTGGCCGAAGTGGGCCTGCGGGGCTTCGCCCTGCGCGAAGTGCGGCTCGACGCTACCACCGATGGCGGCAGCTGGACGGTCGAACAGTCAGTGGCGCGGCTGCCCGGCGAGACCGAACTGCGCCTTTCGGGCCAGGTGACCAATGATGGAGGCATTGTTGGTTTCAAGGGGGATATCAGCGTGGAGGTGGCCCGGCTGGAGGCGCTGTCGCAACTATGGAAGCGGCCACAGGAGGACAACCCGCTTTTCAACATGCCCGGCGCCTTGCACGGCCGCCTGATGCTGGCCGGCGACGCATTCGGGCTGAGCAATGGTCGGTTGACGCTGGACGGCGAGGAGCATGGGTTGGAACTGCGCCTCGGTTTTGGCCCGGAACCGCGGTTGGATACGGTGCTCAAGCTCGGGGAACTTGATGCGGGCGAGACCGATGCCCTGCTGGCGCTGGTGCCCGATGTGACCGGCGAGAGCAATTTCGGCATCAGCTTCCCCGATGGCAGCTTCTCCATCACCGCGGGCATGGTCGATGTGCTGGGCCTGTCGGCGCATGGTCTAGTGGCCGAGGCGCAATGGTCCCCGGCGGCCATCCGCTTTTCGCAATTGGTGGCCCGTGATTGGGGCGGCCTTGGCATCAATTCCACCCTGCGCCTTTCCGGCTCGCTGGCCGAGCCGCATGTGACAGGGTCCGGGAAACTGGCGAATACCTCGCCGGGGTCGCCGGGGCTGGCTGCCATATACGAGATGGCTGGCGTGCCCTTTGGCTGGCAGCAGGGACTAGAGGGTGTGTGGCCGGCCGATCTGCAATTCATTCTCTCCGATGCCGAGCAGGGGACTGGCCAGGTCCTCACCCTGGGTGGTGAGCTTGGCGCGGCGGCGCTCGACCTGCGGGCGGAAATGTCCGGCGGGCTTGCGGGTTTGTCGCGCGACGACATGCGGCTGGTGGTCTCACTTGAGGCGCAGGACGGCCCTGCTGCGCTGGAACAATTCGGCCTCGTGTCCGGCCCGCTCTTTGCCGGCGATGATCCGCTGGTGGCCAGTCTTTTCGTGGAAGGCAGCGGGTCTGAAGGCTTTGACGGGCGTCTGGCTCTCAGCCAGGGCGAACAGTCGATCAGCTATTTTGGTGGGTTACGGCTATCGCCCGGTGGCGAAGTCAGCGGCGAGGGCACGTTGGACATGGCGCTGGACGAGGCGAGTGGCCTCGTGGCGCTGATCGGCGCGCGCGGCGCCAGCCTGCCGGGTATCGAGGCCAGCGCCGGTATTGCCTTTGCCGGGCTGCGGACCCTTTCGCTCGACAATATTGCCGGGATTGCCGGCGATAGCGGTTTTGGCGGCTCGGTCAGCATGCAGCTTCTGGGGCAATTGCCCAGCTTTGACGGACGGTTCAGCGTCGACAGTCTCGACGTCGGGGGCATCGTCGCGGCGCTCTTTGGCGCAGAGGCATTGATTGGGACCGGCGATGGGTTCTGGCCCGAAGGCCCACTGGCCGCCAATGCTGTCCCGCGCCCGTCGCGGGGCGACATCGCCGTTACGTCTGCGAGCGTCACCAGCAATGGTGGCTTGCTTCTGGGCGATACGAGTTTCACCTATGCCTGGAACCCGGACTCGGTTTCCATCAAAGGTCTTTCAGCCGACCTGGGCGGTGGCGTGCTCGGATTGTCGGTGGAGCAATGCTGTGCCGGCTCGCTGGCCGAAAGAAGCATATCGGGCCAGGTGACGCTGACTGGCGTCGACCTCGATGCCATTGCACCAACTGCAATTGGCCGGGGCCTTGCTGGCCGGCTCGATGGTGGCCTGCAATTCGAAGGCACGGGCGCCAGTCTTGCCGACGCCATGCGCAGCCTGACGGGCGAAGGCAATTTCGCCATAGGGGACTTTGCCGTCACGGGCCTCTCTCCCACGGTTTTCCCGTCCATCGCAACGATCGAGGATGTTCTCAATACCGAGGCCGATACGCTCGAAACACTGATCGGGTTGGGACTGTCACAAGGCGAGTTCGTCGCTGACGAGGCGCGCGGCGCCTTTACTATTGCCGGCGGCACGGTGCGGCTGGCCAATTTCATCGTCGAGGGCGTCGGCGGACGGCTGGCGGGCAGTCTCAACCTGATGCTGGAGCGGCTCGGTCTGAATGGCAGTTTCGTCATGACGCCGCGTGATTTTGTCGACCCTAATGGCCTGGTCGAAACCGATAGTGCTCGGATCGTCGTGCGGGTCGGCGGGACGCTCCTGATGCCAGAAATCACGCTTGATCTCAGCGAAATGGTGGCGGCTATCCAGGTGCGCGCCAATGAGCTGGAAGTGGATCGGCTCGAAACCCTGCGGCTCGAGGATGAGGCAAGGCAGCGAGCCGCTGCACAGGAGCGCAACCGGCTGATCGAGGAGCAGCGCCGCCGGGCTGCGGAAGAAGAGGCTGCCAGACTGGCGGCCGAGGAAGAGGCGCAGCGTCTCGAGGAGGAGCGGTTGCTCGATGAGGAGGAGGGCGAGGCCGTACCCGGTGAAGGGCCCGTGGATGGCCCGCTCAATCTGGGCTTTCAGCCAGGAGTCAATCAGCCCATTGGTAACAGCGTCAACCAGCCGACGCAGCTAATCCCCGGGCAGTAGAGCTCTTCGAGCAAAAGTGGCAAATGTTTTGCTCCTCGGACCTGATACGAAGGATCGGGAGCGCAACAGACAATGATCCGGTCAGCGCGCGTTGCGATACCAGGCCAGCACCGCCAGCCGCACGGCGGACGAGAGATTGGTGGTCTCGCGGCTTTCGTCGATTTCGCGGATGAGGCCGGCGAGGCTCAATTGACGGCTCGCCGCTATATCCTCCAGACCGTGCCAGAACGCGGGTTCGAGCGCAATCGAGGTGCGGTGTCCGGCAATCGAGAAGGAGCGCTTTTCCATGCCCGGATCATGTCATGGTCTGGCGTTCAGGGCTTCTTGCGGAACGAGTCGAGGCTGACGACCTTTTCACCGGGGGTCTCGCCGCTTGCGTCATCCTCTGCAGCCTCTTCGGTGCGGGCGTCGGCTTCGTCCTCCGCCTCGTCACGGTCATCGGCAGCGGTTGCCGGATCGAACTGCAGGCCGAACTGTACGGAGGGGTCGAAAAAGCCCTTGATGGCGGAGAAGGGCACATGGAGCATTTCGGGCTGGCCATTGAAGCTCAGGCCCACTTCAAAACTGCTCTCGGTGACCTTGAGGTCCCAGTACTGGTTCTGGAGAACGATGGTCATTTCCTTGTCATACTGCTTGAGCAGTTCTTCGCTGATGCGCACGCCAGGCGCGCGGGTGGCGAAGGAAATGAAGAAATGGTGTTCGCCGGGCAGGCCGGTCCGGGACACCTCAGCCAGAACCTTGCGCACGACGCCGCGCAGGGCTTCCTGGGCGAGAATGTCGTATCGCATGTGGTCTTCGGCCATAATGCCCTCGCTCCAATCGTCTCTCGGACAGAATCCGAACGGCCCATATCAGCCCTACGTTCCCGGATAATTCAAGAACAAAGGCCGCAGGAAATTCACGCAAATGGAATTGAGTGCAGGCTTCTGTTGCCAGGTGCCTGCGAACCCCGCCTGTCGCCCGGCTAGGAGCGGAGGACTTAATTCCCAGTGCTAGCACCGCTTACGCGGCGAGAGCGACCGGAGCCTTATGGTTGTCATTTGCAACTATAAGTTTCGGACCGATAACGGTGGTACCTCACCGAGCAAAAGCACACTCTTTACGCCCTCGTCGATCCTGTTTCGTCCCCATTGGCTCTTCCCGTTGAAGAGGAGAGATGGTGGAGACGCCGGGTACTGCCCCCGGGTCCGATGGGTTTATTACAATGACCGTTTATCGCCATAGCCCTTGCGGGCACTCTCTATATAGGGGAGCCCTTCGACGGATGCAAACGCGCCCCGATCAATTCAGTCCCGATTAACCGCACCAATGCATGCTGGCGGCCCGAATGGAGGGGCCGATGAAGACCAGCAACCAGGCCTATTGGCGGCGTCGCGGCCGCAGGCGGCGCGTCAACGCGCTTCTGGCCCGGCTGTCCATAGTGCCCACTGCCATGCTGGCAATGATGATTGGCTCCCTTGCGGTGCTGAGTCTTGAGTACGCCGGGCTTGGTGCATGGCTGTCGCAGGCCTTGCCGGCAGCAACGCCCACGATCGATGCGGCCGTGGTGCGAAGCTTCGGCCCCTGCGGCTCCCACCGCTTTACCTGCGTGGTCGATGGCGACACATTCTGGCTTGATGGCACAAGGATCCGGATCGCCGACATCAACACGCCCGAGATTTCCGCGCCCCAATGCGCGCATGAAGCCTTGCTGGGGCGCCGGGCGAGCGATCGGCTGGCGCAATTGCTGAGTGCGGGGCCGTTCACGCTGTCCGGCGTCGAGCGAGACGAGGATCAGTACGGCCGCAAACTCAGGATCGTGAGACGCGGCGGCCAGTCGCTGGGCGGCCAGTTGGTGGCCGAAGGACTGGCGCATGAATGGCAGGGCCGTCGTGAAAGCTGGTGCTGAAGAGGCTTTACAGCCCTATGAGCTCTGCTGGACAAGAGGCCGGTGATGGGCTCTGCTGGTGTGTGCGGAGAATGACATCATGGCGCTGGTGCCGATAAGTGGGCGGGAATGCGAAGGCTGTACGGCCTGTTGCGCCTTTCCACCCATTCATACCGATACGCTGCAGAAACCTGCCAATATTCTCTGCCCGCATTGTGTCGAAGGGCAGGGCTGTTCGGTCTATGCGGTCCGGCCGGGGGTCTGCCAGGGGTTCTTCTGCGGCTGGTTCTTCCTGCCCGAACTGGGGCCCGAATGGCATCCCAAACGGAGCGGGGTGGTGCTTCGGTCCGAGCATTTCGATCAGGACGTGGTGACCTTGCTCGTCTTGCGCCTGTCATCTTTTCTCGTGTCGGAAGATTTTGCCGGGATGATCGGCGCCTGGGTCGAGCAGGGCGTGGGCGTCGAATTCGAGCGGCTTGGTCCGCCCGGTCACCTGCCTGCCAAGATGCGCATCAACGAGCTGCTGGAGGATGCGGTTGCCGCGCGGGACCTGCGGGCCATGCACAAGATCTTCGCCTGGTCGCTGTCCCATATCGACCAGACCCATGAGTGGGAGCCTGACGACACCGTCTTCCAGTCGGCCTTGGCGTAAGGTCAGCCGTTCCACTTCATCTTCATGTACACCCCGCCCGCCTCCAGTTCGTCCAGCATCTGGGTGAGGCGCTTCTGCTTGGTCGCCTCCTGCTTGGCGTTGTTGATCCACATCAGATAGTCATTGCGCTGATAGGCCGGGCGAGCCTCGTAGCGCGCCGTCAGGTCCCGCGCCTCAAGCGCTGTGCGCACGAAGTCTGGCATGGGCTGGAGCGGGCGAAACAGCTTGCCTGGAATGGGCGAGCCGAGAATGTGGTGGTCGAGATCGGTCTTGGGCCTACCCATCCGATCCTCCTGTGGTTCGTGGCTTCTGCGGGCACCATAACAGCCCGGATGCGCGATAATTGTCAGTTGAATTCCTGAGCCCGCGTCCTGTCGCGCGAATCGCGCTAGATTTGGCTCATGCAGCCCTATCTTCAGCTACTTTCCGACATTCTCGAAAACGGCGCCGACAAGTCGGACCGCACCGGCACCGGCACGCGCTCGCTGTTCGGCTACCAGATGCGTTTCGATCTCTCGAAGGGCTTTCCGCTGGTCACCACCAAGAAGCTGCATCTCAAATCCATCATCTATGAACTGCTCTGGTTCATCCGCGGCGAGACCAATGTGCGCTGGCTGCAGGAGCGGGGCGTGACCATCTGGGACGAATGGGCGGACGAGAACGGCGATCTCGGCCCGGTCTATGGCTCGCAGTGGCGGTCCTGGCCGGCGCCGGATGGCCGGCATATCGACCAGCTCCAGAACCTCGTCGACTCAATCCGCGACAGGCCGGATTCGCGCCGCCATATCGTCTCGGCCTGGAACCCGGCGGAAGTGGACAAGATGGCGCTGCCACCCTGCCATTGCCTGTTCCAGTTCTATGTCGCCAATGGAAAGCTCAGCTGCCAGCTCTACCAGCGCTCAGCCGACAGTTTCCTCGGCGTGCCGTTCAACATCGCCTCCTACGCGCTGCTGACCCATATGATGGCGCAGGTGACCGGGCTGGAGGTGGGTGATTTCGTCCATACGCTGGGCGATGCGCATCTCTACTCCAACCACTTCGAGCAGGCGCAATTGCAACTCAGCCGCGAGCCGCGCCCGCTGCCCAGGCTGGTGATCAATCCGGAGCGCAAGCGGCTTGAGGACTTTGTTTTCGAGGACTTCGCCTTCGAGGGTTACGACCCGCATCCCCGCATTGCCGCGCCCATCGCGGTTTAGGACGGCTGGGAATAGAATTTCCCTATCCCCCGCTCCGCACCACGTTTCAGATTGCTCTCGATTTCCCTCCATAAGACCGGCTAGAACTACGCCTGATCCAGAGGGAGCAGGGTCCATGCGCTTTTCTGCACTTGCCTGCGGCTTGCTCGCGTTTGCGCCGCCCGCCTTTGCCAATGACACCGCCGCGGTGCTGACCACGGGCGGGCTGGAATTCGTCTCGCATGGCGAGATCGCCATGGAGAGCGAAGAGCTGTTCATCTCCAAGGAGGAGATCCGGGTCGTCTATACGTTTCGCAATGACAGCGACGTGGACCACGACCTCCTGGTGGCCTTCCCGATGCCCGACATCGTGCCCAATCACTGGTCGCCGATCGCCTTTCCTATGGGGCCGTCCGACAATCTGTTCGCGTTCGAGACGACCTTCAACGGCGCCCCGGTCCGCGCAACGCTGCACGAATATGCCTATGCTGCCGGTGTGGACCGTACCAAGACCCTGACCAAGCTGGGCCTGCCCATTGTCCCGATCAGCCAGGAGGCCATCGACGCGGTCGATGCGCTGGATGACGAGGCCACCGCGCAATTGCTGCATCTGGGCATGGCCGTCCCGGACGAATTCGACGCCGGGGAGGGCTGGGAAATCCACCACTGGCCCAACTGGACCTATCGGGCAACCTATACCTGGGAGGCGAGCTTCCCAGCCCGGGAGCGGGTGGTGGTCGAGCATCGCTACAAGCCCAGCGTCGGCGGCACGACGGGCGTCAGCTTTCTCTCCGAACCCTATGAGGATGGCTATGATCCGGCCGCCGAATATCTGCGCAAATACTGCACCGACGAGAGCTTCGTTGCGGCCGTGCGCAAGACCCTGCCCAATCAGGACGAGCCCTGGGGCGCGCCCTTCACCGAAAGCTGGATTTCCTACATCCTGACCACGGGCGGCAACTGGGCCGGTGGCGGCATCGAGAAATTTCGGCTGGTGGTCGACAAGGGCAGCGCGGATAATCTCGTGTCTTTCTGCGGCGAGGGCGTCACCAAGATCGGCCCGACGACCTTCGAAATGGTGAAGGAAGATTTCTGGCCGCAGGAAGAATTGGAAATCCTGATTCTGGAGCGGTTTGAGATGCAGTGAGGCGCTGGCTTGACGTCCTCCCACCCACCGCACCGCCCTCGGCTTGACCCGAGGGCCAGTTTCAACGAGTTGGACGTCTCAATTGGTCCTCAGCCAGGTCAGAGGGCAGCACCGTATGCAGGAACGACCCTTGAGCCTAAAGTCACCCCTCACCATCCGACCCGCCACCACCGCCGACGCCAAACTCATCGTCGACTTCATTCGCCAGCTTGCCGCCTACGAGAAACTCGAACACGAGGCCAAAGCCACCGAGGTCGACATCGCCCGCGACCTGTTCGGGCCCGACCCAAAAGTGTTCTGCGAGATTGCGGAGTGGGAGGGAAAGCCGGTGGGCTTTGCGCTCTGGTTCTACACCTATTCCACCTTCCAGGGCCGCCATGGAATCTGGCTCGAAGACCTCTATGTCGATCCGGCCATGCGCGGTAAAGGCGTGGGCAAGGCTCTCTTGGTGCATCTGGCCCGGCGCTGCGTAGAGGAGGGGCTGGGCCGGTTCGAGTGGTGGGTGCTCGACTGGAACCAGCCGAGCATCGATTTCTACAAGAGCCAGGGTGGCGTCATGCAGGATGAATGGACCAAGGTGCGCGTGGATGGGGCGGCGTTGCTGAAGCTGGGGTCGGGTTAAGCAGCCCTAGCCTACTACAGAAGTCAGTACTCAGAGGCTGATTTCTGCTCTCGCCCTTCCAGCTCAGCAGGCGCGTCAGCGTATCAAGTTTGCATGCACACGTGGCCATAGCCGAACACGATTTTCGTTCGTGTGGAATTGCCGGGAACCCATCGCGGCTGCACCCGTTGGGCGATGTGCCTAAGGGCATGGAGAAGCTGCCGCAGTGCAGCAAGTTGCACGCTCAGGGCGGACAATCGCGCGTGGGAGGCTTGGCGCCATGAGTGGCGCTTCTGCTTCGCAGTTGTGACACGACAGAGCCGGGTCCTGTGCTGATCCGGACTGCAAATGATCATCAGGTTGCAACGGCGTCCAGCGCGCCGTCGGTCCCGTTCGCTCAAAAATCCGGAACCTTGCTAAGTCGGTTCCGAACAATGAAAGGAACGCAAAGATGATTAATCTCAAACGAACATTAGTAGCCACGGCCGTTGGCGCGACAATGCTGACGCCGGTTGCTTTTGCCCAGACGCCGGCGGGCTCCGCTCAGGAGGAGCAGCACTGTCAGGCCTTGAATGATCTGACGCGAGACCAGGGCGAACGCTTGCGGCCCGAATGGATCGAGCAAAGTCGCGGTATCGTCCAGGCCGGCGATGAGGATCGTTGCCTGACCTACTTTGACCAGGCTAATCGGGCGCTGGGCTCCGATGGTCAGGATGTCGACCGGGATGCCGCCGCTCAGATTGTTGTGACCCAGCCTGACCCTGAAGTCGACGTTCAGCAGCGCGCGCCGTTGGTTTCAGTGACACAGCAGGAGCCGCAGGTCCGGGTTAACCAGGGCCAGCCTGAGATCATCGTCCGCCAGGCGGCGCCGAACGTGCGCGTGCAGGTACCGCAGCCAATAATCACAATCGACATGCCGCAGCCCGAAATCATAGTGCGGATGCCCGAGCCAGATGTGGCCGTGACCAATCCCGAACCCCAGGTCGAAGTGCGCCAGCAGCCGCCTCAGGTGAGCGTCAGCCAGCCGGAACCCCAGGTCTCCGTTCAGGCAGAACAGGCAACCCAGGGCGAAGGCGCTGACGTTGAGCTTCAGCGTCAGGAAGCGCAGGTGGAAGTCCGGAGCACCGGCAACGCACAGATCGATGTGCAGCGTCAGGATCCCTCGATCCAGTATGAAGCGGCCGAGCCGAACATCGAGGTCCAGCAGGAAGGTGAACCGGAAATCCGCTTCAACCAGACCGGTGAGCCCAATATCCGTTTCGAAGAGGGCCGGGCGTCAGGCGAGGATGCGGCGCAGCGGCAGAATGCGTCGGGCGTCAACGCTCAGGTCGACACCGAACGAGCAAACCAGCTATTGCGCGAGGACCAGCCCATGGAAGCTGGCCGGGCGCTTCAGTATAATGTTGCTGACCTCACCGGTCGGGAACTACACAATGCTCGCGGGGATGAACTCGGCACGGTAGACCGCGTCGTAAACTCTGCGAATCGGCAGTATCTGGTTCTTGCCGAAGGCGGGTTCCTGGGCTTCGGAGAACGCGAAGTCGCCATTCCTCTCGACTCGGTTTCGGTCATGGATGGTCAGCTTGTCATGCGGGGCATGACCCAGCAGGATATTGACGCGATGCCGGCCTTTGACAGCCAGAACGCTGAGCCGATCGACGGGCAAGTGCAGATCGGGACACTTTAAAACGAGGTAGATTCCGACTTGAGGCCGGCCCCACAAGGGCCGGCTTTTCGCTGTTTTGCGACTGGCGTGTTGTTCGTTCATCGGTACGCTGCCAAGCTGGCTTGCGACGATGTTTCCAAGCTCGCCGTGAGATAAAAAAGCGGATGGCAGGCGAGCAGTGGGC
This sequence comes from Devosia sp. CAU 1758, assembly GCF_054482695.1. Taxonomy (NCBI): domain Bacteria; kingdom Pseudomonadati; phylum Pseudomonadota; class Alphaproteobacteria; order Hyphomicrobiales; family Devosiaceae; genus Devosia; species Devosia sp. CAU 1758. The sequence continues at coordinate 900,254 of NZ_JBTLRJ010000001.1, forward strand.
GCGCAAAACCGCTTGGCACTTGGTCCACGAGTGATTTCTTTTCTGCCTTACGTTCTTGCCCCGAACCCGCTAAGTCCTCTTAGATGTCAGAAATCGCCCTCATCGCGGCCGTGGCCCGCAACAATGTCATTGGTGCCGACCAGGCCATGCCCTGGCACATTCCGTCCGATTTTGCCTGGTTCAAGCAGACCACGATGGGCAAGCCCATGGTGATGGGCCGCAAACAGTTCGAGACCTTTTCCAAGCCATTGGCGGGGCGGCCGCATATCGTGGTGAGCCGGCAGCACGACTACCGACCCGAGGGCGTGCTTGTGCGGCACAGCCTGCAAGAGGCGCTGGCGGCGGCGCGGCGGCTGGCGGAAGCCAGCAACCAGAACGAAATCATGGTCATCGGTGGTGGCGACATTTACGCACAGGCCATGCCGCTGGCCGACCGCCTCTATATCAGCCATGTCGATCTGGCGCCGGAGGGGGATGTACATTTTCCGCCTGTCGACCCCGCAGAGTGGCGGGTTGTCGCCGAGCCGGAGGTGCCGCGCTCCGAGCGGGATGACGCGGACTATACGATCCGGGTTTACGAACGTGTTCACGGCTCCGCGCATTGATCGCGGGCCCTGCTTGCCTATATATGGCAACAACGATTTTTCTCAGACACCGAAAGGAATGCGATGCCTTGGGAGAATAATGGTGGCGGAGGCGGCCGTAACACTGGCGGACCGTGGGGCCAGGCGCCGGGTGGAGGCGGCGGCGGTCCACGCCGTCCGGGCGGAAACACTCCCAATCTCGAAGACATCCTGAACCGTGGGCGCGCCCAGTTCGGCGGTGGCCTGCCGGGCGGTCGCTGGCTGATTGTTGGCGGTATTCTCGTGCTCGGCGCCTTCTGGGTGCTGAATTCTGTATATACAGTCGAGGAAGCGGAAGTCGGCGTGGAGTTCCGCCTGGGTGCGCCCAAGCAGGAATTGTCCACCGCCGGTCTGCACTTCCACCTCTGGCCCATCGAGACGGTCGAGAAGGTCAATACCTCGCAGAACCAGACCTCGATTGGCACGGCTACCGGCGCGGGCTCGCGCTCCAATGCCGATGACGGCCTTATGCTGTCGGGCGACCAGAACATCGTCGATGTTCGCTTTGCGGTCCTTTGGTCGGTCGGTAGCCCGATCGACTATCTGATCAATGTCCGCGATCCCGAGGAAATGGTTCGCAACGCCGCTGAAAGCGCCATGCGCGAAGTGGTGGGTCGTCGTCCGGCCCAGGATATTTTCCGTGATGATCGTGCGGGCATCGCCATCGAGGTGCAGCAGATCACCCAGAATATCCTGGATTCCTATGGCATGGGCGTGTCGGTCCAGCAGATCTCCATCGAAAATGCGGCGCCGCCGGCTGAAGTGGCCGATGCCTTCAACGAAGTGCAGCGCGCCGAGCAGGACGAAGACCGCCTGCAGGAAGAAGCCCGTTCCTACGCCAATACCCTTCTGGGTGACGCGCGTGGTCAGGCCGCGGCGCTGCGCGAAGAGGCCGCTGCCTATTCCAACCGCGTGGTGCAGGAAGCGACCGGTGAGGCAGAGCGTTTCAATTCGGTCTATGCCGAATATGTCAACGCCCCCGAAGTGACGCGCAAGCGCCTGTTCCTTGAAACCATGGAGCAGGTATTGAGCGCCTCGGAGAAGGTGCTCGTCGAAAATGGTGCCGGTGGCCAGGGTGTCGTGCCCTATCTGCCCTTGCCGGAACTGCGCTCCCGCACGAACACGACCACCGGTACGGGAGAGTAAGCCATGAGCAATCGTCTTTTCATCATCGGTGCCGTCGTCGTGGCGGCTCTCTACGTCCTGTTTTCGTCGATCTATGTGGTCAATGAGCGCGAACAGGCCATCGTCATGCGTTTCGGCCAGATCACCGATGTCCGCGATGAGCCGGGTCTCTACTTCAAGATCCCGACCGACATCGTGGACAGCGTACAGATCATCGAAGACCGGCTGCTGCGCCAGGACATTGCCGACATGACCGTGCAGGTCTCGGGCGGTGCGTTCTACGAAGTGGACGCCTTCCTGACCTACAGGATTGTTGACCCGGTACTGTTCCGTCAGCGTGCCCTGGGCCAGCTTTCGGTGGCTCAGGATCGTATCGCGACCCGTTTCGATGCGGCTCTGCGTCAGGTCTATGGCTTGCGCGAGTTTAATGCGGCTCTCTCCGAGCAGCGTCCGCAGATGATGGACGAGGCCCGTGACCTCATCCGTCCCGAAATGGCCCAGTTGGGCATCGAGGTTGTCGATGTGCGTATCCTGCGTACCGACCTTGCCGATGAAGTGTCGGAGCGGACCTACGAGCGCATGCGGGCTGAACGTCTGGCCGAGGCTGCGCTGCTGCGTGCCCGTGGTCAGGAACAGGCCCAGAGCCTGCGCGCCATTGCCGAACGTCAGGCTGTGGAAATCGTGGCTGCGGCCACCCGTGATGCGGAAATTATTCGTGGTACGGGCGACGCCCAGCGCAACCGCATCTATGCCTCGGCCTATGGTCAGGACGCGGAATTCTTCGAGTTCTATCGCTCGATGGAGTCCTACCGCACGGCCCTTGGCTCCAGCGGGACCACCATGATCCTGTCGCCCGACAGCGCCTTCTTCCGTTATTTCGGTTCGGATGGCGAAATCCCCGCGGCCAGCACCACTTTCGGGACGCCACTGCAACCGCAATCGGCACCAGCGGCCACGACCAGCCCGGACGAGCCGGCGCTGGACGGCCTTGGTATCGAGGAGACCGTGGCGCCGACCATGACCCTGGAGGACGGTTCGGAACTGCAGCCGACTATCGGGACCGAAGCACCCCCTCCGGCCGAAGAAACGCCGCCGGCTCCGGTCGAAGGCGCAACGCCGACAGAGGCTCCGGCAACCAGCCAGTAGGCGGTTGTCCATTCAATATGAAGGCCGGTGCAGGAGACTGCGCCGGCCTTTTACTTTCCTACGATCGATGAAACGTCAGCGCACGAATTCGTCGTCGTAATAGCCTTGCAGATAGAGCAGGGCGGTCAGGTCGCCATGGTCGATGCGGATCCCTGCCGCCGCCGCGACCGCGGGCTTGGCATGCAGCGCCACGCCGAAGCCCGCAACGCCGATCATGTCCAGGTCATTGGCGCCGTCGCCGACGGCCAGGGTCTGGGAGGGGTTCAGACCTCGTTCATCAACGAGGTCCAGGAGCCGCTTGCGCTTGGTGTCCTTGTCGACGATGGGCTTGCTGACCGTACCGGTGAGGCGGTCGCCATCGAACTCCAGCACATTGGCGATAGCCTCGTCAAAGCCGATCCGCCGGGCAAAGTAGTCGGCAAAAAGTGTAAATCCGCCAGACACTAAGGACGTGTAGGCGCCATAGGCCTTCATGGTCTGCACCAATGCCCGGCCGCCCGGCGCCAAGGTGATCGCCTCGCGGCGAATTTCCTCGATTTTCGAACGCTCTAGCCCTTTGAGCAGAGCCACGCGCGTATCAAGCGCCTGGGCAAAATCGAGTTCGCCGCGCATCGCCCGGTCGGTGATCTCAGCCACCTGCGGCTTGAGATCGAGTGCCGCAGCCAGCTCATCAATGCATTCCTGCTCGATCATGGTGGAATCCATGTCGGCCACCAGCAGCTGCTTGCGCCGCCCTTCGCTTGGCACCACATTGGCGTCGACGGCCCTGGTGCCGATGATTTCACGCGCCAGTTCAAGTGCTTGGGGAGCCGTTGGTTCAAGTATGTCGCAGGCGACGCCATGGTTCAGCCAGTTGAGTTCTCCGCCGGTTTGGGCCACCACAGTTTGGGCCAGTGCCGGATCCAGTTCTGAATCTGCGGGATTGGCAATGAGGGAGAGAACCGGCATGGCGGTAGCAACTTTCGGGAGAGTTCGGTGACGAGCCAAAGGCGCGCTGTGCTGATAGCGGGTCCGACTGCCAGCGGCAAGTCGGCGCTGGCGCTCGCGCGGGCACGGCAGTCCGGTGGCCTGATCGTCAATGCCGACGCCATGCAGGTCTATGACACCTTGCGGGTGGTCACGGCCCGTCCGGGCATTGAGGATGAAGCCCTGGCCGAGCATCGCCTCTATGGCGTGGTGCCCGCGTCCGAGCGCTTCTCGACAGGGCAGTGGATCCGGTCTGTCAAGGCGTTGATGGACGAAACCGACGCGGCTCGCGAACTGATTTTCGTCGGCGGGACGGGACTTTACTTCGATGCGCTGACAAATGGATTCGCGGATGTGCCCGAGATTTCGGCGGCGCTGACACTTGAAGTTCAACAAGAGATTCAAGCGCTCGCAGAGCCCGAGCGCATGGCGCTGCTGGCTTCGGTCGATCCCGGGACGGCACAGCGCCTCAAGGTGGCCGACCCACAGCGGGTCACCCGCGCCATTGCCGTCCAGCGGGCCACCGGCCGGGCGCTGTCAGGTTTTCAGGACGACCAGCAACCTGGTCTTCTGGACGGATGGGCGGTGGAGCGCATGGTGCTCGCGCCTGACCGTGACGTGCTTCGTTGGCGAATAGCGCGACGCTTCGCTGCCATGTTCGACAATGGTGCTGTCGAGGAGGTGGAGGCACTGCGGGCGCGAAACCTCGACCCGTCGCTGCCGGCGATGAAGGCCATCGGCGTGCGCGAGATTTCGCACTGGCTCGATGGCGTCCATGGTCGCGACGCGGCGATTACACTCGCCACCATTGCCACGCATCAATATGCCAAGCGCCAGCGCACCTGGTTTCGTAACCGCATGGGCGACTGGCCGCTGCTGGGCCTGGAAGGCGCGCCGCTTTAGCTGATGGTCTTGAGCAGCCCCAGCCTTTCGCGCAGCGCGAAGCGTCCGACCAGCAGAACAGCGACAAAGGCCAGCCCGGCGGCCAGGCCCAGCCAGATGCCGATGCCGCGCAGGCCCAGGACAAATCCCATCAGCCAGGCGACGGGCAGGCCGACAAACCAATAGCCGAATATGGCCATGACCATGGGCACCTTGGTGTCGCTCAGGCCGCGTAGCGCATGGGCGGCCACCACCTGCGCGCCGTCGACCAGTTGAAACAATCCGGCAATGGCAAGGAACGACGCGGCAAGGATCAGGGCGTTCTGGTTCTCGAGCCGGCCGGGGTCGAGGAAGATCGAGACAATTGCCGGGCCCAGCAGGACGAAAGCCAGCGCCGACACGGCCATGAAGCCTGTCCCCAGCATGAAGCTGGTCCAGCCGGCCTTGCGGATGGCCTCGGGATCCTTGCGGCCATAAGCGATGCCCACGCGCACCGTCGCGGCGATGCCCAGGCCCAGCGGCACCATGAAAGCCAGCGAGGCGCATTGCAGGGCAATGGCATGGGCGGCCAGTTCGTCGGTACCCAGCCGACCCATCAGCATGGCAGCGGCGGCAAACAGGCCCACCTCGGCCATGACCGTCAAACCGATTGGTGTGCCGATGCGGAATATTTCGCGAAAACGCGGCCAATCGGGCTTCCAGAAGCGGATCAGGATGTTGAAGCGCTTAAATCGCCGGTGCCGCAGCACGTAGCCGAGCATCAGGCACAGCATGACGATATTGGTCAGCACGGTGGCGATGGCGGCGCCCCGCAGTTCAAGCCGCGGCAGGCCAAAATTGCCGAACATCAGCAGATAGTTGGCTCCGGCGTTGAAGATAACTCCACCCACCGTGATCACCAGGATGACTCTCGTGGCATCGAAGGTGGAGAGCAGCGAGCGTAGAACAAATACACCCATGGCTGGTGCCAGCATCAACACCGCGATCTGGATGTATTCCTCGGCGCGGGCCGAGAGAACCGCGTCCTGGCCGAGCCAGCCAAAAACGGTACGGATCTGCAGGACGATCGGCGCCAGCAGCAGGGCGAGGAGGATTGCCGCCCAGAATCCCTGCCGCACGACGCGACGAATAGCCTTGATGTCACGGGCTCCACGAGCCTGCGCGGTAAGCGGGGCAACAGCGCCGACGACCCCGACTCCAAACAGGAACAGGGGCATGATGAAAGCCGATGCCAGGGTTCCGGCAGCAAGCGCCTGCGGCCCCAGCCAGCCCATCATCAGGACATCGGTGGCCTGCAAGGCGTTCTGAGCAATCTGGGCAATGACCAGCGGCCAGGCCAGCGCAAAGGTGGCACGGAATTCATCGCCCCAGCCACGCAGGGATGGCGGGATTGGCGCGGCCGGAATAGCCGGCGCGACGTTTTCGCTCATATTCTGTTCTCTCACTCGCACCCAATGCTCTATTCCAATTGGCGGCGACGCGAAAGCGGCGAACAAGTCGTCAGCAGCCCATCGTGCCGGGCGGGGTTTGATTGACTCAATAGAGAATAAAACTGCCGAGGAACCATTCACGGCACCGTGCATTCTTCCGTGCGAGCATCTCGTTGGAGGAACACATGCACAAGATCCTGATTATCGCCGCAACTGCGCTGTCCCTGGCAGCCTGCACCACCACCCAGCAGGGCGCGACCGTCGGCGCCATTGGTGGTGGCATCATTGGCGCCACCGCGACCGGCGGCAACGTAGTCGGCACGGCCGTTGGTGCTGGCATCGGTGCCGTAGCGGGCGCGGCCGCTGGCGAAGTCCTCGGCTATTACGGGACCAGCCGCGACCGCTGCGTCTACGAGCGCCCGGATGGCACCCGCTACATCGATACCTGCCCGCGCGGATAAACGCGGGAAGCCATGCCGCAGCGCCCCCTGCGGTCAAGCGCCCCCAGGCGCCAGACACCCGGTTGGCCCCCCCGACCGGGTGTTCTTTTGCGCAGATCGGCCATGCCATTTTGCACCCGAAACCGGTCTTGAAATGTCGCTGCAATCGGAGATAATTGGGCCATACGTGGCACTTGTCTTGCGCTATCTGAACGACCGGCCTGTCCGGAAACTTGGCTACCTCCTGATCTTGTGAACCGTAAGTCCGGAAGAGTTGCACACTCCCGGATAAACCCTTCCGCCGCATGTTGCGGTACAACAGACCTAGAGGACCAAGACCATGGCCGCCATTACCGGGACCGTGAAATTCTTCAATACAACCAAAGGCTACGGCTTCATCTCGCCCGACAATGGCGAAAAAGACGCCTTCGTTCACATCTCCGCTGTGCAGCGGTCGGGCCTGCAGGGCCTATACGAAGGCGACAAGGTGAGCTTCGAATTGCAGACCGGCCGCGATGGCAAGGTTTCGGCCTCCGAATTGACCCTGCTGAGCTAATCCCCAGGATTGGAAGGGCCCCTAGGGGCCCTTTCTCTTGGCGTGGTAGACTCCATCGATGCGGCTGTGCGACAGAGCCGTCAGACCGATTGCCAGCGGACAGATCATGCGCGACTTCTTGAGATATTGGAGCCCTCGGGTTCAGACCCATGGTGACTTGCGCCAGGCAGGCGCGATGCCCTATGCCCTGCTCGATGGGCGCGTGACGTTTCTGCTGATCACCTCGCGGCGCAGCGGCAAATGGATTTTCCCCAAGGGCGCCATCGAGCCCGACACCACGCCCTGGGACAGCGCTGCCATGGAGGCACTGGAGGAGGCGGGTGTGTCCGGTGAAATCGACAGCGAGCCGGTGGGCAGCTACCGCGCCAGCACGGGCGGCGATGGCGCCATCCTGGTTGATGTCGATCTTTTTCCGCTGAAAGTTACCACCCAGCACGACAGCTGGCGCGAAAAGGACCAGCGTCTGCGCCACTGGGTAACGCTCTCTGAGGCCAGGCGTTTGCTCGCTGATCCTGTGCTGGGACGCCTGGCCGCGAGCCTGCACGCAAAAGTTGCCGGCAACTAGCGCCCGTCAGGCTTGGCCAATCAGCAGGCGCAGGCCCCAGAACAGCAGGCCGGACAATATCGCCGAGGCCGGAACCGTAATTACCCAGGCCGCGGCGATGGAATAGACGTGGTGCCGGCGCACCAGCAATCGCGTTTCCACCTGGCGAGCATTGGCCAGCGCTTCCTCCGGGGTCGCGTTGAGCTGGCTGGCATCCACGAAGCGGGCATTGACCGGCACGGCAGTACCCTCGAGGTCGCGGCGCGAGATGTATTCGCGCAGGAACCCTACGCCGAACACGGCGCCCACGGCAATGTGGGTCGAGGATACCGGCATGCCGAACGCCGAAGCGATCAGCACCGTGACGGCAGCCGAGAGCGCGGCGCAAAAGGCGCGGATTTCATTGAGCTTGGTGATCTGCTCGCCCACGGTGCGGATCAGGCGTGGCCCGAAAAGCGCCAGGCCGAGCGAGATGCCGATGGCGCCAATGGCCAGCACCCAGAAGGGCAGGGCGATGCCGGCGACTTCGCCATGGCCGGTCTGGATGGTGGTGACGATGGCCGCGAAGGGGCCGATGGCATTGGCAACGTCATTGGCGCCATGAGCGAAGGACAGCAGGGCGGCTGAAACAATCAGCGGCAGGCGGAACAGATGTGCCACGTGCTTCTTGCGATTTTCCATGTGGCGCGACTGATGCCGCACCCAGGGCATGGCGGCAATCCAACCCAGTACGCCAAAGCCCAGGCCGAGCAGGAAGGTGACGCCCCAACCCGGCTTCCAGACACGGCTCAGCCCCTTGGTAGCCAGGTACATAGCGAAAATGCCGGTCATCACGGCGACAAAGACCGGCACCCAGATGCGGGCCGAGGTGATCTTGTCGAGACGGGTGGTAATGGTGGCGCGGATAATGATCAGAAAGATCGCGGCGATGATGCCGCCCATCATCGGTGAGATCACCCAGCTGGCCGCGACCGCCCCGATCATGGGCCAGTTGACGATGGCAAAGCCGGTCGAGGCAATGCCGGCGCCGACCACGCCGCCGACCACGGCATGGGTGGTGGAGACCGGCGCGCCGATAACGGTGGCCAGGTTCACCCAGAGCGCCGAAGCGAGAAGGGCCGCCATCATCACCACGATAAAGGTGCGGGCCTCCATCTCGGGCGAGATCAGCAGATCACGAGCGACGGTGTTGACGACATCGCCGCCTGCCAGCAACGCCCCGGCGGCCTCGAAGATGGCGGCGATGACCAGCGCGCCGACCATTGTGAGGGCACGTGAGCCCACCGCGGGGCCCATATTGTTGGCGACATCGTTGGCGCCGACATTGAGCGCCATGTAGCCGGCGATCAGCGCGGCTATGACGACTACATAGGTGTTTGGACCTTGGCCCATTACGAAACTGGCCCAGACACCCGCGACCAGCAGGAACACCAGGGCTATGCCCGGCGCTGCCAGCGACCGGGAAAGGTCATGGGTGGCGGCTTCCAGGCCCGTAACCCGCTGAAGATCCTTGTCGAGCGCGCTTTTGCTCATGTCACCGAACTGTCATAAATGGCATTGGTTCCGCCATTAGCATCTCGTCGGCTCGCTGCCAGCCCCAAATTGAAGATAGAAGGGCGGGTGTGCACCAGATTCGTCGTCCGTCCACGATAGAGCAGGTGTGTGGCGGCTTGACTTCGCCCCGGCAGTGCTTTTATCAATGCGCCGTCTAGAATTTTTGGAGCGGTCCAGTGCGGGCACTCATTCTCGTAGTAGGCAGGCGCATCGGCAACGTGGGGTAAAACCCCGCGCGAAAGCTGGTGCGCCGAAAACAGGTCCCAAACGGGGCCTTTTTTATTGCCTTTTTTCCGCTGCGCGGGAGAGGCGGCAGGCAGGGACAGCCCTTTTGGGCAACAGAATTAGGAAGGGCTGACAATGGCCGAGAAAATGACCGGCGCTGAAATGGTGATCCAGGCGCTGACCGATCAGGGTGTCGAGCACATCTTCGGCTATCCCGGTGGCGCCGCGCTGCCGATATACGACGCCATGTTCCAGCAGGACGTTGTCCAACACATCCTGGTGCGGCACGAACAGGGCGCGACCCATATGGCCGAGGGCTATGCGCGCTCCACCGGCAAGCCCGGCGTGGTCCTGGTCACCTCCGGCCCCGGCGCCACCAATGCAGTCACCGGCCTCACCGATGCGCTGATGGATTCCATCCCCATGGTCTGCATCACCGCGCAGGTCCCCACGACGCTGATCGGCTCGGACGCCTTCCAGGAATGCGACACGGTCGGCATCACCCGCAGCTGCACCAAGTACAATTATCTGGTCAAGCGCGTGGAAGACCTGCCGCGCATCATGCATGAAGCCTTCCATATCGCCACGACCGGCCGGCCGGGCCCGGTGGTCGTTGATATTCCCAAGGACGTGCAGTTTGCGCTGGGTGACTATTACAAGCCCGATCTCGAGACCCTGCGCCACCAGTCCTATCGCCCGCAGCTGGACGGTGACGCCGCAGCCATCGAGGCGGCGATCGACCTCATGCTCAAGGCCGAACGGCCGATCTTTTATACGGGCGGTGGTGTCATCAATGCCGGTCCTCAGGCCTCCGAGCATCTGCGCGAGCTGGCCGAACTGACCGGCTTCCCGGTGACCTCGACGCTCATGGGCCTCGGTGCCTTCCCCGCGTCCAATTCGCAGTGGATGGGCATGCTGGGCATGCACGGCACCTACGAGGCGAACCTCGCCATGCATGACTGCGACGTCATGATCAATATCGGCGCGCGCTTCGACGACCGTATTACCGGCCGCATCGATGCCTTCTCGCCCAATAGCCGCAAGATCCATGTCGATATCGATCCCTCTTCGATCAACAAGGTCGTGCGCGTCGATGTCCCGATCATCGGCGATTGCGAGCGGGTGCTGTCGGAGATGGTCCGGGTGTGGCGGAGCAGGACCAACCAGCCGCGCACCGAGGCCATTGCGCCCTGGTGGAAGCAGATCGAGAAGTGGCGCGCCGTTGACTCGCTCGGCTACAAGAACTCGGACACGCTCATCAAGCCACAATACGCTATCGAGCGTCTCTATGAGGCGACGAGGAAGCAGTCCAAGGACGTCTATATCACCACCGAAGTCGGGCAGCACCAGATGTGGGCGGCCCAGCATTTCCACTTCGACAAGCCGAACCGCTGGATGACCTCGGGCGGGCTGGGCACCATGGGCTATGGCCTGCCGGCCGCCGTCGGCGTGCAGGTTGCCCATCCCGATGCGCTGGTGATCGATATTGCCGGCGAAGCCTCGGTGCAGATGACCATGCAGGAGATGTCGACGGCGGTGCAGTATCGGTTGCCGATCAAGATCTTCATTCTCAACAATGAGCGCATGGGCATGGTTCGCCAGTGGCAGGACCTGTTGCATGGCTCGCGCTATGCCCATTCCTATTCGGAATCGCTGCCCGATTTCGTCAAGCTTGCAGAGGCTTACGGCGGAAAGGGGATTCGGTGCGAGAACCCGGCCGAGCTCGACGCCGCCATTGCCGAGATGCTCGACTATGACGGCCCCGTGCTGTTCGACGTCATCGTCGAAAAGGACGAGAACTGCCTGCCCATGATCCCCTCGGGCAAGCCGCACAATGAGATCATCCTGCCCGATACCGCCAATATCGGCTCCATCATCGACGAGAAGGGACGCCAGCTGGTTTAGGCCGGCCGCGGAGGACACAGAGACATGAACGCACATTTGCAGCCCACCGGCTCGGCCTATTTCCTGACCCAGGAAACCCAGCAGACCGAGCGTCACACCCTTTCCGTGCTGGTGGATAACGAGCCGGGCATTCTCGCCCGCGTCGTCGGCCTGTTCTCGGCCCGTGGCTACAATATCGAGAGCCTCACGGTCAGCGAGACCGAACACGACAAGCGACTTAGTCGCATCACTGTCGTCGTCATCGCCACGCCCAAGGTGCTGGTGCAGATCAAGACTCAACTCGAGCGGCTGGTGCCGGTGCACAAGGTGCATGACCTGACTGCCGAGGGCGCCTATCTCGAGCGAGAGTTGGCGCTGATCAAGGTCAACGGCTCGGGCGACAGCCGCGCCGAAACACTGCGGCTGGCCGATGCCTTCCGCGCGCAAATCGTCGATGCGACTGTGGAGAGCTTCGTCTTCGAAGTGACTGGCAAGCCGTCCAAGGTCGACAGCTTCATCACGCTTATGCAGCCACTCGGGCTGGTCGAGGTGGTGCGCACGGGCCTGGCCGCCATCAGTCGCGGCCCCGAGGGCATGTAGCTCAAACGCTGATCGCTCTTATCACAAGGTTCGATTGGGCGGCGCGCCCAGTCTGGTGTATGGCAGGCGGATATAGTCTCGAGCGCCTGCCATGACCCTCCTCTCCGTCAATCTCAACGCCGTCGCCCAGCTTCGCAACCGGCGCGACCTTCCCTGGCCGAGTGTGACCGGTATCGCACGCGTGGTGCTCGACGCCGGGGCCAGCGGCATTACCATTCATCCGCGCCCTGACGAGCGGCATATTCGGCGCAGCGATGTGTTCGACCTGTCGGCCCTCTTGCGTGCCGATTATCCGCAGATCGAGTTCAATATCGAAGGCTATCCCAGCGACGATTTCCTCGACCTCATCGAGCTGGTGAACCCGCAACAGGTCACCCTGGTGCCCGATGATCCGGGCCAGGCAACGTCGGACCATGGATGGGATTTCGGGGGGAAAGGCAATTTCCTGACTTCCGTGGTGCAGCGCCTCAAGCGCCCGGACCGGCGCATCGCTCTGTTCTGCGATCCAGATGCCGGGGAGGCGGGCATTGCCGCCGCCAAGGCCACCGGCACCGACCGGGTGGAATTGTTTACCGGGCCTTATGGCGCCTGTTTCGACAATGCCGAACAGGCGGAGCGCGAATTGTCCGCGCTTGCCGACACCGCCCGGGCCGCGCATTCCGCTGGGCTCGAGGTCAATGCCGGGCACGATCTGACATTGCAAAACCTACCGGCTTTTCAAGCCGCCGTGCCGGGCGTTTCCGAGGTGTCCATCGGTCACGGAATCACCGCCGATGCCCTGCTGATGGGTTTTGCCGAGGCAACCCGGCGCTATATCGCGGTGCTTGGCTGAACTGCGCCTGGCGCATTGTTCACCCGGCGAGAACACTCCGTGTGGCCAGCGCGGGGTAAAGCCGCCCTTTCCGGCGGCGTTCATGCCATTCTGTCCGAAAATGATGGAATTTCCTATACTTACATCGCTGTGCCCGGGTCACGCCAATGTAGCCGGCTGACAGAAACGTGCCCTCTTGAGGCTTTCCGTGACAGGCACATATATCGCCTCAGTTACGTTTTGTTACCAAGGAAGGCACACCAATGTCCAAGCTCAAGATCGGCGTCATCATCTCATCCACCCGTCCCACCCGTTTCGGTGAAATCCCGGCCAAGTGGATCCTGGACAAGGCCAATGAACGCCCCGAGCTCGCTGCCGAGATCGTCGACCTGCGCGACTTCGACTTGCCGTTCTTCGATGAAATGGCGTCCAATGCCTGGATGCCGTCGCAGAATCCGAATGCTGTGAAGTGGCAGAACAAGATTTCCGAGTTCGACGGCTTCATCTTCGTGGTCGCTGAATACAATCGGGCCATTACCGGCGCGCTCAAGAACGCCATCGACCAGGCCTATGTGGAATGGAACAAGAAGGCGTTTGGCACTGTCGGTTACGGCACGGTGGGCGGCGCACGCGCCATCGAGAACTTGCGCACCATTGGCGTTGAATTGCAGATGGTATCGACTCGCTCTGCGGTCCATATCGCCGGCGCGGACTTCATGGCTGTTCACCCCGGCTTTGGTGGCACCAAGACACTGGACGATCTTGAAGGCTCAATCGGCAACTCCACCAAGGACATGTTGGACCAGCTCGTCTGGTGGGGCACCGCCATCAAGGCCGCCCGCGACGAGGACGCGATCAAGACGGCCGAGGCCGCCGAATAAATGCGAAGACCTCCAGGTCCTCGTTTGCCAGGCAGGGGTTGCTCCGAAAGGAGCGGCCCCTGTTTGCGTGTGAACTATTAAGGGTTGCGGGTGTTGTGTGTGACGGGTGACGGGTGTATAGCGGCGCCCGCCCTGAAACAGCGAGAGCCCCCCAGCTCATGACGCATGCGGAAACTGCCGGCCAACAGGCCGGTGACGTAGCGACCGACCAGGCCAGCCACCCAACATCCGGTTTGCCCCTCCTCACTCTGGGAGCCATCGGCGTCGTCTATGGCGACATCGGCACCAGCCCCATCTATGCCTTCCGGCAGGCGATGGCGGTGCGGCCTGGCGTGGCCGCGACGGAAACCGAAGTGCTCGGCCTGCTCTCGCTCATTGTCTGGGCTTTGGCGCTCACCGTCGCCCTTAAATATGTGTTCTTCGTCACGCGCGCGGACAATAATGGTGAAGGCGGCACGCTGTCGCTGATGGCGCTGGCGCGAAAGACTTTCGACAACCCGCCGGTCTGGATCACGGCGCTCGGCGTGGCCGGGGCCGCGATGTTCTATGGCGACGCTATGATCACGCCCGCCATTTCGGTGCTCTCGGCCGTGGAAGGCCTGGAACTGGTCGCGCCGCACATGACCCGCTGGGTCGTGCCGATTACCCTGGTCATCATTCTGGGCGTGTTCTTCGTCCAGCGCTTCGGAACGGGCAAGGTGGGCGTGGTGTTCGGCCCGATCACTGCGATCTGGTTCCTGGTCATGGGCTGGATCGGCCTCTACCACATTATCCAGAATCCTTATGTGCTTTGGGCACTCAACCCCTGGCATGGCGTTGATTTTCTGATCACCCATTCCGGCATCGCCTTTGTGGTCATGGGTGCCGTGTTCCTGGCCGTTACCGGCGCCGAGGCGCTTTACGTCGACCTGGGCCATTTTGGCCGCAAGCCGATTGTCATTGCCTGGTTTGGCCTGGTCTTTCCCTGCCTCCTGCTCAACTATTTCGGCCAGGGGGCTTTCGTCCTGGGCGTCGGCCCGGAAAACGTCATTAGCCCTTTCTTCGAGATGCACCCGGACTGGGCACTGGGTCCATTCGTGGCTCTGGCCACCATGGCGACGATCATTGCCAGCCAGGCGGTGATCTCGGGCGCCTTCAGCCTGACCCAGCAGGCCATCGCGCTTAACCTGTTGCCGCGCATGATCGTGCAGCACACCTCGCAGGCGCAGCGCGGACAGATCTACATGCCGCAGATCAACACGATGATCATGATCATGGTGCTGATTCTGGTGGTCAGCTTCGGCAGCTCGGGTGCCCTCTCGAGCGCCTACGGTATCGCCGTTTCCGGCATCATGACGGTGACGCTCGCGCTTCTGCTGGTGGTGATGCGGCGCAACTGGAAATGGCCAATGGGCGCCGTTGTTGCCTTCGGCGCATTGTACCTCGTCATCGACGGCGGCTTCTTCGCGGTCAACTCGGCCAAGATATTCCAGGGTGGCTGGGTGCCGGTCGCCGTGGCAATCGTTGTGTCGGTGGTGATGGTCAGCTGGATGATGGGTCGCCGGCGACTTGCGGAAAAGACCCGCCGCGACGAGGTGCCGCTCGAATTCCTCGTCGAGAACCTGGCCAAGAAGAAGCCGACTACGGTGCCGGGCACGGCCATCTTCCTCACCAGCGATGTGGAAGGCGCGCCGACCGCGCTGCTGCACAGCCTCAAGCATTACAAGGTGCTGCATGAGCAGAATGTCATCCTGACCGTGCGCACCTCGACTTCGCCGCGCGTGCCGGACGACGAGAAGGTAACCATCGACGCCTATAACGAATTGTTCTTCCGCGTCGTCGTGACCTTCGGCTTCATGGAGGAGCCCAATATCCCCAAGGCGCTGGCGCTGGCCCGCAAGCTGGGCTGGAAGTTCGACATCATGTCGACCTCGTTCTTCCTGTCACGGCGTTCGCTGAAGCTGGGCAACAAGTCGGGTCCGCTGCGCTTCTGGCAGGACCGGCTGTTCATCCGGCTGGCACGCAATGCCAGCGACGCGACCGAGTATTTCCACATCCCCACCGGGCGGGTCGTGGAAATCGGGACGCAGGTGATCATCTAGCTGCGCGGATCGGATCAGTGGGGTCTCAAAGGCTTCACTTTTCCATATCGGGGCAGACGTAGGGAACCAGAGCCGGGGCAAAGCGCTGGGCCTCGGCGCCACCCACAAGCTTGAGATTGAGCACCAGCTCGTCCGCCGTGAGCGACGAGATGTCGGCGCTGATGGTCATGCCATCCTCTTCCCAGGAAATCTCGGTCTCGGACACCTGCTGCCATTTCGAGAGGCGATAGGTCTCCCAGCAGGAATCCGACACCATGGTGCCGTCGGCCAGGAAGATGTGCATGACGCCGGGCAGGGCGGAGGCATCGTCCTGCTTTACCCAGACCCGGTTGAGCAGAGGATTGTCCTCGCGGACATCGCCTTCTTCGGCGGCTGGTTCGGCTTCCTGGGCGATGGTCGGAACGGCCGCGCAGGCGCCGACGCCCCAGACGGTGATCAGGGCAAAAATGGCGGCCTTGGTATCCATGAGATTCTCCCGTGCTCCTGCCTCACGTGGGCATCAGTCAAGCAGGCTGCAAGGGTAGCCGCGTGAACAGGGCAAAATTTGGTTCGCCCTGTGTCGCTGCCGCGGCTTTACGTGCGGATGCCCAAAGCCTTGTCGTGACCCTCGACGCGACGTGCCTGTACCGGCCATAGCGTATAATCGCCATCGAGGGTGCGCGCGGCGTGGACAGCCCAGTTCGGATCATCGAGGGCGCCACGGGCCAAGGCGATGAAATCGGCCTCGCCCCGCTCGAGAATGGCCTCGGCGGCCGCCACATCGCCAAGCAGGCCCACGGCCATGGTCGGGATGCCGGCGCCCGCCCTGACGGTTTTCGAGAACGGCACCTGATAGGCCGCGGTCGAGGCGATACGCCCCTGGGCGAAACCGCCGCTGGAGCAATCGATGGCGTCAACGCCGCGGGTCTTGAGTTCGCGCGCCAGCACGACGCTGTCTTCCGGGGTCCAGCCGCCCGGCGCATTGTCGCTGACCGAGAAACGGGCCAGCAACGGCTTGTCCTCGGGCCAGACGGCACGCACCGCCTCAGCAATTTCGAGCACCAGCCGCATGCGGTTTTCGAGGCTCCCGCCATATTCATCGGACCGATGGTTGGAGAGCGGCGAGAGGAACTGGTTGAGCAGATAGCCATGGGCGGCGTGGATTTCGACGGTATCGAACCCGGCCTTTTCGGCGCGCAAGGTGGCGGCGACGAAACCATCGATCACCCGTTTGATGCCGGCTGCGTCGAGTGCGGTCGGCACCTGGAAATCGGGATTGGCGGGATCGTGCGACTCGGCGCTGGGGGCAACCGGCTGCCAATGCTCATAGCCGGCGGCCTGGCGTTGCTCCTCGGTCACCAGGTCATCCGGCCCGCGCCAGGAGACCGGCGTCGAGGCCTTGCGGCCGGCATGGGCCAGCTGGATGCCGGCAGCGGCGCCCTGGCTATGCAGGAAGTCGACTATGCGGGCGAGGGGGGCGATCTGCTCGTCCTTCCACAGGCCCATATCGCCATAGGAAATGCGCCCCTCCGGCACGACGCCGGTGGCTTCCACGATCACCAGCCCGAAGCCGCCTAGGGCAAAGCGCCCCAGGTGCACGAAATGCCAGTCATTGGCGAACCCGTCGATGGAGGAATACTGGCACATGGGCGCCACCACGGTGCGGTTGCGCAGGGTGAGGCCGCGCAGGGTGACGGGCGAGAGAAGCTTGGACATGAAATTTCCTTGGCCGAACGGGGCTGTAGTCAATAGACCCTACATGCCTGTTTCGCACTCCATCGGCAAGTGCCGATGATTGAACACTGTGTTGCGGCGGGGGCAGGCCTGAGAGTAGGCTCGGGCGGATTGCAGCTGTCCGGAGACGTCATGACCATCACCGCCCGGCGGTTTCGCGAGCTGCTCTCTTTCGAGGATCGCGGCGTCACCCTGGTGTCGAGCGAGTCCGTATCGATGGGCGACTATCTCATCGAGCATCTGCGCCTCAGGATTGGCGAGGACGTCGTGCGCGGTATTCTCACCCGCCCGACAGAGATCTCGGGGCCGCTGCCGGCCATTCTCTACGGTCATTCCCATGGCGGCCTCTATGCCATGGGCGCGCGCGAACTGCTTGATGGGCGGGACTATCTGGTGAGCCCGCTGGGGCCGGTCTTTGCTCGGGCAGGCTATGTGACCCTTTCGATCGACATGCCCATCTTCGGCGAGCGCGCGACGGTGACCGAGAGCTTTGCCGCCAAGGCGCTGCTCTGGCAGGGCAAGTCGCTGTTCGGGCAGATGCTGAGCGACCATGCCGCGGCGCTGACCTATCTGATGGGCCGCGACGATGTCGATGCGGGCCGGATCGGGGCCTTCGGCCTCTCCATGGGCTGCGTGCTGAGCTATTGGCTGGCGGCCGTGGACAGGCGGATTTCGGCGGTGGCGCATCTCTGCTGCTTTGCCGATTTCCGCACCATGATTGCCCTGGGCGCGCATGACGGGCACGGTATCTATCTCACCGTGCCGGGCCTGTTACGGGAGACCGATGGCGGCGCCATTGCCGCGCTGATTGCCCCGCGCCCGCAATTGATCTGCGTGGGCGAAGCCGATCATCTCAGCCCGCCCGAGGCGGTCGCCCGCGCCATGGCGGATCTGCGCCCGGCCTATGCCGAAACGCCGGACAGGCTGGAATTTGTCAGCGAACCGGGCATCGGCCACCAGGAAACGCCCCGCATGCGGGCGGCGGTGCTGGAGTTTTTCGCGAAATATCTGGCCTAGGCGAGGCCGACCAAGTCCATGGCCCCGCGCAGCAGGTCGGGATTGGTCCAGAGCATATAACCTCCGAACACCAGCGCGGCGATCAGCGCCAGGCCGAACAGTTTCTTCATCACCGAAAAGACGAGCCAGAGCAGGATCGCGGCGCCAATGCCGAGGACGAAAAGGCTTGAAAAATCGGTCGGCATGGAAAGTCTCTGTTGGACGGGTTGCTGGTGTCTAGGGCAGGGGCGTGCCCAGATTGTGGCGGGGCGGACCCGATGCGCCAGCGGGCCAAAGTCTTGAATGGAGCGGCTCAGGTCTCCACGTGAGACACAACCAAGGAGACCCGATGACCGCCGACCGCAACTACGCCCAGTACGATATCGAAAAGAAGTCGCTTCTCGTCGCCTATCTGCTCTGGTTCTTCCTCGGCTATGTCGGCGCGCACCGCTTCTATCTCGGTCGCCCGCTCAGCGGCTTGGTCATGCTGGCGCTCTCCGGCGTCATCCTCGTGCTGACCCTCATCAGCTTCGGCGTGCTCGGCTTCCTCTGGGCCATTGTCGGCCTCTGGTGGCTCATCGACGCCCTCCTCATCCCCGGCATCGCTGCGGGAAGGAATAGCCAGATTGCGGATCGGGTGCTGGGGAGAAGGTGAGGGGGCTTGAGCCGAAAGAATCGACTTTTGGGGTGAGTTTCAGACGGACGCTTTACCGGGCTGACGGTTCTGATTTGTGGTGCGGGCTTACTCATTGGCGGATCACCAGTTAGTCTCCGCTCGCTGGAGCATGGGGTGGTGTGCTGATGTCGTTGCGAGAAGATTGGTTTGCTATCAGGGCGCGTATTGACGCCCTCATTGCCTCTGCTCGATTGGCGAATGAGTTGGCTCACAAGGAGACCAACCTGTCCGCCATCGACAAGTCGCTATTTGCGCGACTTGTCGAAATTGTTCAGCTAACTGAGGAGTTCACCTGGGTTCAATATCCCTCGATGCCCAAGCCCTTGTTCGACGCGTTTGGGCGACAAGACAGGCTGCGAGCCATCACTCGGAGCGAACCCGGCATGCAGATGCGAGCGATGCTTCTACTTGAAGGATTGGTCCTTCTCCAAGCGTTGGCCGCAGAAGTGACCCAGCTATTGAGCGATGGTCAGGCTGACCTGACGTCGCGCACTGAGAGGGCGATACTTCATTTGCGGTGGTCGATTGCCACCGACGATGTCGCCCGAAGCAGGTGGCAAGCCGCGTATGAATCGGGAGAGACTGCTTGCGAGGCGCTCGGCGCTGTTCACTTGTTGCAGCATGGAATCTACGCCTTCAAGGCGCACTCCAAATCGGCGAGAACAGATTTGATATCTCACGAGCCTGTCGATGAGATCGTCGCTTCGCGTACCGCAGAGGGCATGGTGCTCACCGAATGGAAAGTCGTAAAATCTCAGTCGGGCGTAGATGCCAAGTTGCATGATGCGGCAATCCAGTCCGATGCCTATGCTCAAGGCGTACTGGGCGGACGAGAGCTCCGATCGGTAAGGTATCTCGTGGCGGTGACAGAAAAGCAGATGGACGTGCCTCCCGACTTGGTCCGCGATACGTACGTGTACAGACATCTCAACATCGCGGTCGCCCCCGTGTCCCCGTCCCAACTGGCCGCAACGCTGCGTACTCAGTAGACTGGATGGGCCGTGCCTTCGACATTCTCGTCGCCGGTCAGCCAATTTGCCGCGCCCGCTTTGACGTGGCTCTCCGAGTGTCTGGGCACCGGCAACTTTCGGGAATGCCCGTAGCGCAATTAACGACCGCGATGGGTCGAATCCGGCCGACTAGGTAACGCGTGAACCCCTACCCGGCCTCCGCCTGAAGAAGGGGGAGGAGCAGGCTTGGGGCCTTCACAGATAGCGAGCCAAACGCGAGGCTTCTCCTCCCCCTTGACGGGGGAGGCAGCGACGCTGGGCCCGAAGGGCCGTAGCAGAGCTGGTGGGGGTGCATCACGCACTGGTCGCGAGCAACTGACATCCTGCTCGCGATCCCCCCACCCCAGCCCTCCCCGCGAGGGGGAGGGAGTCGGATCGAGTATGCCAATCCAAAAACTTATCCCCGCCCTCTCAACCCTCCCCCATAATCCCCCCATCACTCCCGCGCGGACGGACTGCAGCGAACTTTGCGGGGGGAGCCGGGCGTAGCTGGGTCGCTCCAGTTGCGCGATTAGGAAGCGGTCACCCTGCGACGAGCGTTCAATGGGGACCGAGACCTATGCGAAAAACCGGTGTCCCGAGGCGGCGACGTCTCTATCTATTAAAACTTACTGAGACGCACGCGCCTCGGGACACGTCCATTTTCGAGAACCGGAGGCCGCGAGGCGATCCGGCGCGCGGCCACGTCCATTGCCCGGAAAGACACACCACCTCCACCACAAGCCCCAAAATTCCACTTGCCACGAACCGTACCGTACGGTACGCCCTTAATCAGGAAAGGCAGCGCGGCATTTGGCTGTCCTTTGAAGCGAAGAGGTTGTCGTGGCCCTGGCCATCAAGGTCAACGAAGAGACATTCACCCCCCGGCAGCAGGCAGTGCTGACGGCGGCGCTGGATTTGCTCGTCGAGAATGGCGATGGCCTCACCATGACAGCGGTGGCGCGGCGCGCCTCATGCTCCAAGGAAACGCTCTACAAGTGGTTCGGCGACCGCGACGGGCTGCTCACCGCCACCGTGCAATGGCAGGCGGCCAAGGTGCGCATGCCCTTTGTCGACCGCAGCCATCTCAACCTCAAGGCCCTGCGCGCCAGTCTCGAACAGTTTGCGCGTGACCTCTTGACCACCATCATCGGGGAAGTCTCGATCACCCTCAACCGCACCGCCATCACCCATGCGGCGCAGGAAAAGGATGATCTGGGCAATATCGTGCTGGAAAACGGCCCCATGGCCATTCGCCGGCGGTTGAAGCCCATTCTCGAAGCAGCGCGTGACGCGCGGCTGCTGCGCTTCCCCTCGAGCGAGGAAGCCTATCGCACCTTTTTTGGCCTGGTCGTTCGCGATGTGCAGATCCGTCTGCTGCTCGGCGACAAGGCCCTGACCCAATCCAATGTCGAAGCCAACATCGAAGCCGATGTGAAGGCCGCGGCGGATCAGTTCCTGGCCCTTTACGGGGCCAAGGCGAATAGCTGAAACAAATCGCACAAATTTCAGGGAGAACCCCAATGCGCGTCTATTATGATCGTGATGCCGATCTGAACATCATCAAGTCCCGCAAGGTGGCCATTATCGGCTACGGTTCGCAGGGCCATGCCCATGTGCTGAACCTGCGCGATAGTGGCGTCACCAATGTCGCCGTGGGCCTGCGCCCCGGTTCGCCGTCCGCCCGGAAGGCCGAGAGCGAAGGCCTCAAGGTCATGAGCGTTGCCGAGGCGTCCGCCTGGGCCGATGTCATCATGCTGCTCACCCCCGATGAGCTGCAGGCCGACATCTACAAGGAACATATCGAGCCCAATATCCGCGACGGCGCCGCTTTGGCCTTCGCCCATGGTCTCAACGTGCATTTCAACCTGATCGAGCCCAAGTCGACCGTCGACGTGATCATGATCGCCCCCAAGGGCCCGGGTCACACCGTGCGCGGCGAATACCAGAAGGGTGGCGGCGTGCCGTGCCTGATCGCCGTCCATCACGATGCTTCGGGCAATGCCCATGACATCGCCCTGGCCTATGCCTCGGGCGTTGGCGGCGGCCGTTCAGGCGTCATCGAGACCAATTTCCGCGAGGAATGCGAGACTGATCTCTTCGGCGAGCAGGTCGTGCTCTGCGGTGGCCTGGTCGAGTTGATCCGCGCCGGCTTCGAGACGCTGGTGGAAGCCGGCTATGCGCCAGAAATGGCCTATTTCGAATGCCTGCATGAAGTGAAGCTGATCGTCGACCTGATCTACCAGGGCGGCATTGCCAACATGAACTACTCGATCTCAAACACCGCCGAGTGGGGTGAATATGTCACCGGCCCGCGCATCATCACGAGCGAAACCAAGGCCGAGATGAAGCGCGTGCTGCACGACATCCAGTCGGGCAAGTTCACCTCCGAGTGGATGCAGGAAATCAAGTCCGGCGGCGGCGCCCGCTTCAAGGCGACCCGTCGCCTGGCCGACGAGCATCCGATCGAGGAAGTCGGCGGCAAGCTTCGCGACATGATGCCCTGGATCAAGGCCGACGCCCTGGTCGACAAGGCGAAGAACTAAGTCGACTTGATCGATTGAATTGAAAGGCGGGTCTTCGGGCCCGCCTTTTGCTATTGCGGGCGGCGGCCCCAGGCAATGCGCGCCCAGAGCCGTTCGTGGAGGATGAAGCAGACAAAGCCGCAAAGGGCCCCAAGCCCCTGAAGCGGCGCAATGGGGAGCCTTATTGACGCGGGAGGTGCGGTGATGGCTCGCGAGACGAAACCTGCAATCTCACTCGGCTTCTCATCCGCGCGTAAAAGTCCTAGAAGTTCGGGCACATTAGGAGGCGAGTCATGGCGTTGCCAGAATTTCCGGTCGAGGGTGGGTGTTCGTGTGGCGCGGTGCGCTACCGCCTCAAGGTGTCGCCGCTGTCGGTCTATAATTGCCATTGCAAGGATTGCCAGCGCTATTCGGGTGCGGGCTGGTCGATGTCGATGATCGTCAAGGACGATGATTTCGAGGTGCTGTCGGGCGAGACCGAGCGCTATGACCGCACTGCCGACAGCGGCAATGTCATTGCCATGCATTTCTGCGCCAATTGCCATACCTGGCTTTGGAATGTGCCGCCTGCCGGAGGCATTAAGGTGGTGCGCGCTGGTTCGCTCGACAATCTCGACTGGGCCGCGCCGGTGGGCAATATCTGGACCGACAGCAAGGCCGCCTGGGCACAAATCGACCCGACCCAGGCCAATTTCAACAAGGGCATCGCGGACCGCACGCCGCTGTTCGATGCCTGGACGCGCTTCCACCAGGATTGAGACATGAATACCCCGGAAGAGATCGTGCTGGTCAAGCGCCAGGAAACCGAACTGATGCTGCCCGAATTTGACGAGGCCGTGGCCTTCAAGATCGGATCGATGATCTGGAACCGGGCATTGAAAGAGAACCTGTCGCTGGTTGTGGATCTGCGGACCTGGGACCGGCAATTGTTCTTTTCGGCCACACCAGGCACCGGCGCCGACAATACCGAATGGGTGCGTCGCAAGATAAATTCAGTTCGCCGTTTCCAGCGCGCCACCTACCGGCTGGTGCTTGAACGTGGCGAGGGGCCATTCTCGGTGCAATCGGGCGTCGATCCGGCAGATTATGTCATCGCCGGCGGCGGCTTCCCGATCCGCGTGGCAGGGGCAGGGATTATCGGCGCGTTGACCATTTCCGGCCTGCCGGGCCGCAGCGATCACGGCGTTGCTGTTGACGCTCTCTGTGACCACCTGAGCATGTCACGTGCCGACTATGCCCTGCCAGAGGTTGCAAATTGAAGCTACCCTATCTGATCCTCGATGTGTTCACCCGGACGCCACTCAAGGGCAATGCCCTGGCCGTTGTGCCCAAGGCCGACGGGCTGATGGACAATGAAATGCAGGCCATTGCCCGCGAGTTCAACCTCAGCGAGACGGTGTTCATCTGCAAGCCGCAGAACGAGCGAAACAGCGCCTGCCTGCGCATTTTCACACCCTTTGAAGAATTGCCCTTTGCCGGGCATCCAACCGTAGGCGCCGCTGTGACATTGGGCCTCAACAGCCGCGCTTCCGCCATTCGCATGGAGGAAAAGGTCGGGTTGGTGACGGCGTTGTTCGAGCGGATCGACCGGCGTACCGGCGAGGCGCGCTTCACCCTGCCGCGCCTGCCGTCGCGCATTGCGGACCTGCCTGACCGGTTGGGCATCGCACAGGCGCTGGGGATCGAGGTCGATGAGATCGGCTGCGACATGTTCAAACCGGCTGTCTTCTCGGCCGGGGTCACCTTCCACCTGATCCCGGTGCGCGACGGGAAAGTTCTTAAGCGGATCAGCGTCAACCGCACGGCCTGGAACAGCGTGTTCCAACACGACCATCATTCGGCCTATGTCTTCACCCTCACTCCAGAGGAGCGGGACAATGACATCGCCGCGCGCATGTTCGGCATGGGGCTGGGAGAAGACCCTGGCACTGGCTCGGCTGCTGCGGCCCTGATCGGGCTGCTGGCCGAGCAGGAACTGGGCACCGGCCAGGCGGATTATGTACTGCGCCAGGGTCATGAAATGGGCCGGCCCTGCCGGATCACCCTGCAGTCGCGCAAGGAAAGCGACCAACTCGTGCACGGCGCCATTGGTGGACATGCGGTGGTGGTGGGTGAAGGGGTGCTTGACCTCGAATGACCTTTCCCGCCAACCGCCGAGAGTGCTAATATCCGCCTTGGGGACTAGCAACAGTGGGACAGGCGATGGACATCGTCATCAATCTACTCATCTGGGCACATATCGTGGCATTTGTCGCCGGCGGATCCAATTCTGTTGTCGGCCCGGTGATCGGTGCTCGCATGGTTGGTGCTTCGCCTGAACAGCAGGCAGGTTATTTCGGGGTGATGAATGCGCTGGCGCAGGTGGGCAAAGTGGCCATGGTAGCACTGCTCGTCACCGGCCCGCTGATCATATTCATGAAATATGGTGGCCTGGGCGGCGCCTCGATTTGGTTCTGGATCAAGACGGCACTGGTGGCCCTGATGCTGGCGTCCATCATCTATGGCGGCATCCAGTTCAAGAAATCGCAGGGTGGCGACATCGAAGCGGGGAAAAAGGCCGGCCTGGCGCACAAGATCACGGGTCTGTCTTTCCTCGGTGTCCTGCTGGCGGCGGTCTTCGCCTTCAACTGACCGGACGGTCAAAGAAAAGTAACATTATCCGAGCGCGCGGACTTGCACCGACAGGCGGATTCGCGCATTGTTTGGTTCACCGAAAAGCGTACCAGAGCGTATATGATGCAGCGCCGCAGCGCCAAAGCCATGGCCATCGCACAAACTCAGGAGCGTAACCGCGCCCTGATGATTGCTGCTGGCCTGCTGCTGCTGCCCGCCGCGCTTCTTCTCCTTCTTATCAGCCCCTGATCACCGGCAGCTCGAACAGTCGAGCGGGTCGTCAGGGGAATGCGCCATCAACCGAACATCCAGCAATGTCCGGTCCAGAGAGCCATTGCGCCGGGGCCGATAGGAATAGAGAACGACAATGTCCGTCGACAGCAATAAAGACCGCGTCTTCATCTTCGACACCACCCTGCGCGACGGCGAGCAATCGCCTGGCGCCACGATGACGCTGGAGGAAAAGCTCCAGGTTGCCGAAGCGCTGGACGAAATGGGCGTCGATATCATCGAGGCCGGTTTCCCCATCGCCTCCAATGGCGATTTCGAGGCTGTCGTGGCCGTGGCCAGGCAGGTCAAGAATGCCACCGTGGCGGGCCTCGCCCGTGCCATCACCGCCGATATCGACCGTGCCGGCGAGGCCGTTCGGCATGCCAGGAAGGGCCGCATACATACCTTTGTCTCGACCTCGCCCATTCATCTGGCGCACCAGATGAAGAAGACCGAAGACGAAGTGATCGAAATCATCGCGCGTACCGTGGCGCAGGCCCGCAACCTGGTCGACGATGTGGAATGGTCGGCGATGGACGCCACCCGTACGCCGCTGGAATTCTTGAAGCGCTGCGTCGAAACCGCCATCAAGGCTGGTGCCACCACCATCAATCTGCCCGATACGGTTGGCTATGCGGTGCCGGAAGAGCATTATTCGATGTTCAAGACCATCATCGAGAGTGTTCCCGGCGCCGACAAGGCGATCTTCTCGGTGCATTGCCATGATGACCTGGGCATGGCCGTGGCCAATTCGCTGGCCGGTGTGGCCGGTGGCGCGCGGCAGATCGAATGCACCATCAACGGGCTCGGGGAACGCGCCGGCAATGCAGCGCTGGAAGAAGTCGTGATGGCTCTGCGCACCCGTGGCGACGCCATGCCGTTCTATACCGAGATCGACAGCACCCATCTGGCGCGCGCCAGCCGTGTGGTGTCGGCGGCATCGAACTTCCCTGTGCAGTACAACAAGGCCATCGTTGGCAAGAATGCCTTCGCCCATGAGAGCGGCATCCACCAGGACGGCATGCTCAAGAATGCCGAGACCTACGAGATCATGACCCCGGCCAGTGTCGGTATCAAGGAAACCACGCTGGTCATGGGCAAGCATTCGGGCCGCGCTGCGTTCAAGGACAAGCTCAAGGAAATGGGCTACGAACTGGGCGACAATGCCTTCCAGGAGGCGTTCCAGCGCTTCAAGGACCTGGCGGACCGCAAGAAGCATGTTTACGACGCCGACATCATCGCATTGGTGGATGACGAGGTGGGCTCGGTCGGCGACCGCATCCGGCTGGTGGACATGGAAGTCGTTTCAAAGACTGGCGGCGTGCATCGGTGCGATCTGACGGTCACTATAGATGGCGAACAGACCAAGGTGTCCTATGAGGGGACGGGGTCGGTGGACGCGATCTTCAACGCCATCAAGGCGGCTTCGGGACAAGCCCCTCATCTGGTGCTCTACGCGGTCGACGGTGTCACAGGCGGCACCGATGCGCAGGCCTCAGCCCATGTGCGCCTGGAAATGAACGGGCGTATCGCCTCGGGCAATGCCGCCGAGCCGGATACGCTGGTGGCCTCGGCCCGCGCATATCTCAATGCGCTCAACCGTGTGATGATCGAGCGTGGGGCTTCGGCCCAGGGCGCGCTGGCGGGGTGACCCCATCGCGGGGCGCAGAAGAACCCGACCGTGGTCGGGTCCAGATTGTACATGGATGCAGGGCTGGCACGTGGGCGAACAGCTTGCGGCCAGCACCGAAAGCTGGTCTAGCCTGATTGGTGCGCGGGGGTTTTTCGGACGATGGCATGTTGAGCTGGGGCGAGTTTCGTGGGGCGCTGCTGGCGCTCGGCGCACTTCTGGTTTTCGTCCTCGCAGTCATTGCCTTTCGGCCCGGACTGCCGGGCGAGTTGCTGCTGCAATCTCTGCGTTTTCATCTCGTCGCATGCGGCATCTTGCTGGCACTCGCCGTCATATTGGTGGGGGCGCGCTGGCGTGGCGTGGTTTTGCTGGCCATTGTACTGGCGGCAGGTCTGCATGGGTTGACCTATGTGATGGAGTTCCAAGGCCGACGGGTCGGGCATGCCGCCGCCCCGCTGGCGCAGTTCCGCTTTCTCAGCTTCAACGTGCTCGCCAACAACCGGCGGGCAGAGGCACTGGTCGAGACGGTCCTGGCCGATCCACCTGACGTTATGCTGGTCATGGAGACGCCCGGGGTCGAGGAGCACCTGGCACGGCTGGCCGAAGTCCTGCCCTATCAGGCCGGCTGCGACATGCCGCAGAACTGCGACATTTCCCTGCATTCCCGTTTCCCGTTCGAGGATGTGGTGGTGACCAATTTGCCGCCGCTGGGTCGCGAGAGGCTGGTGGTGGGGCGTATCAGGATCAACGAGAAGCCCGTGACGATGGTCGGTGTGCATCTGACCAAACCCTATTACGACAACACGGCGGACATCGAATTGCGCAGCATTGATCGGGTTCTCAGCGGTATTGACGGTCCCGTCGTCTTGGCCGGGGACTTCAATTCGGCATCCTGGTCGGAACCGTTGGCGCGGGTCGGGCAGCGGCAGGGGTTGGCGCCTGGACCGACGCAGCCGGCAACCTGGCCGGTTCCGTTCGGTCCTCTAGGCGTGCCCATCGACAATGTTTTCACCCGTGGTTCGGCGCAACTCATCACCCTAGAAGCCGGCGACAGCCTTGGCTCGAACCATCGCCCGCTCTGGGCAGAGGTCGGGCTTTACGGCGCCGACTGAGCCTTTCCGAGCGCAATCGGCAGGGCTTCCGCCAGGATATCGAGCGCGGCCTCGGGGCCGGCGCTGATGCGGATGTGCTGGTCGAGCCCCGGCGCCGCAGGTTTGCGGACAAAAACGCCCTGTTCGGCCAGGCGCTCCAACACCGACACCGCAAACACTCCGTTGCGTCCGCAGTCTATGGCCACGAAATTGGTGGCCGAAGGCCGTGCGAGGAGACCGTTTTGCGTCGCAATGTGGGCGATGCGCGTCCGCGCCGCGCCGATGGCGTCCACCGCCCAGCGCAGATAGGCCTGGTCATCCAGGGCCGCGAGGGCCGCCACCTGTGCGGCCTTGTTGACCCCAAAATGATTGCGGACGCGGTTGAATGCGCCCACCAGCCGGCGATGGCCTATGGCATAGCCGCAGCGCAGCCCAGCCATACCATAGGCCTTTGAGAAGGTTCGCAGGCGCAAGAGGTTGGGGCGTTCGGCGTCGATGGGTAGCGGAGGCTCCGGTGCGGTCTCCATGTAGGCTTCATCGAGAACGATGAGGCAGCTTTCCGGCACGGCAGCAATGAAACGCTCAATATCGGCAGCGGGCCAGAACGAGCCCATGGGATTATCGGGGTTGGCGAGGTAGACCATGCGTGCATTGGTCTGGCGCGCCAGGGCAGCCAGCGCCTCGGGGTCTTCATGAAGACCCTTATATGGCACGAAGCGCAGGTCGCCGCCAAAGCCTGTCACATGATAGTTGAAGGTGGGGTAGGCACCCAGCGAGGTCACCACAATGTCGCCCGGCGCGATGAACAGGCGCACCAGCAGTCCCATCAGCCCGTCAATGCCTTCGCTGATCGTCACCTGGTCATTCGCAACGCCTAAATGCGCGGCCAGCGCCGATCGCAGCGCATAGTTCTCTGGATCGGGATAGGTCCAGAATTCCGGGGCTGCCTCGCGCAGGGCGGCAATCACGCGGGGGCTGGGCCCGAAGCCGGACTCATTTGCGCCGATGCGGGCGCGCGTTGCTATTCCTGTGCGGCGCTCAATAGTCTCCGGCCCCACGAAGGGAACGGTCTCGGGAAGGGGATCGATGATGGTGGTAAAGGGGGGATGAGACACGGCAAGACCCTGGACTGCGATTCCAGCGATCTTAACCCAGCACGCGGCGCATGGCAGCCATGAGCCGAGGTCCAGAATTTTCTGCCCCCGGTGTTTTGCACAGGCCTAAGCTCTATCGTTCATTGCGGAATCCCCGTCATCCGGGGGGCTGAGGCACAAAGACGTCATCCGGCATTTTGAATTAAATGCGATCTGCGGCCGCAAGATGTCGAGAACTATGGCAGCCCAGTTTGGAAGTGCGCCTGTGCAAGGCGATTCTGCGATCATTTCATCTCAAGGAGACTGCGCGTGCCTCCCACCTACGTGCTTGCGCGAGACCATCTTCAGCGGGCCGCCACCATATTGCAGGGGGCGGACCAACGATCGCGTCAATTGCGTCACATCATCGAGCGAACCATCGGGCTCATGGAAGAATTTCGGCCCGAAGAGCCGACATCCACCAGCAACGTGCTGGAACTGGATGACTATCGGCATTTACGTCAGTAAGCTTGGCGCCCGGCCTCCCCGGCCGGGTGCCGCACGGGACTCCGAATTGCGGGCCTCAAACATTATCCACACAATCTGCCTTTGAGTGCTGGACAGTGTGGAATCGCTTTGGTAGAGAGGCGCCACTTTGGTGACGGCGGTTCACAAACCGCCCTCGGGTGCATAGCTCAGTTGGTAGAGCAGCTGACTCTTAATCAGCGGGTCCAAGGTTCGAGCCCTTGTGCACCCACCAAAGTCTCCCCCATTTGAATTTCTTGGTCAGATGCTCTCACTTCGGTGAGGTCGCGCGTCTTGGATGATAGCAGCGCCGACCAGGTTGTCTCGCTGACGCTGCCGGACGGATTTGATGATTGCCGATTGCCCAAGATGGCGGGTGGTTTGTCGGGGTAGCTGATGACGGCCTGTTCCATTTTTTGCTCGGCTCGTGTCCAGCCTGTCACCAAGCTGTCCAGTCCGGGCTGAAACCCCCTCTAATCTTGAACTTTCGTCTGTTTGGGCATCATGCCCCCTTGATGTGCAGGCCGCGCGGCGGTAGCAGCGTGGCACTTCTCAGTGGTTTCCCCGCAAGGACATATTATGTTCGGTATCGATCCGAGTTTTCTAACTTCGCTCATGCAGGTTATCATGATCGACCTGGTGCTGGCGGGGGACAATGCGGTGGTGATCGGCCTTGCCGCAGCGGGGCTTGCCCCAGACTTGCGCCGCAGGGCCATTCTCATCGGTATTCTGGCTGCGACCGGCCTGCGCATCGGCTTTGCGCTCATCACCACTCAGCTCCTCTCGCTTGGCGGCGGACTGCTGATCGCCGGCGGCATCCTGCTGCTCTACGTCTGCTGGAAGATGTATCGTGAGCTCAGCGTCTCGCACGCGGAGGAAGGCGAAGCGACCGAAGCGCTCTCGGACGCTGACCACAACGCCGATGGTACCGTAGCTGGCAAGGCGCCGAAGAAGTCTCTCCGTCAGGCCATCATCCAGATCATTATCGCCGACGTGTCGATGTCGCTCGACAATGTGCTTGCCGTCGCCGGCGCAGCGCAGCACCACACCGAAGCGCTGATCTTTGGCCTCGCGCTCTCCGTGGTGCTGATGGGTGTCGCGGCGACCTTTATTGCCCGCCTGCTGCATCGCTTCCGCTGGATTGCCTGGGTCGGCCTGGTCATCATCCTCTTCGTGGCCGTCCGCATGACGCTCGAAGGTCTGGGCGCCTTTGTCGACATTCCGGCCATTCCGCTGCTCTATACGCCGCATGAACTGGGCGCTGCCGCTGCGCACTAACGGCGTGAGCCGTTCGAGCATTGCGTCTCCAGTCACGCCGCTGGCGTGGTTGGCCCCTCTGGGCGGTTCGAAGTTTGGTAACCAATGCCGCAGGTTTGCGGCATTTGCTTCGCAGGGATAGGGATTTACACACCCTGCGGGGCTAGTTTTCGGCTGAACGCATCTAGCCGGAAGCGCCGCCATGTCCATCACCGCCGGAATGAATCAAGACCATACGTCGTCCGCGTTGCAAACCATGGAACGCGCCGATCGTCCGGCGCTGATCACGCGCAAGGTCGATGGGCGAGACTGGGATGCCATCATCTCGGGCTTTGATGGCATTTGCCAGGAACAGCTTTTTGCCTTTGCCTCGATCCGCTGGCCGGGGGTCACCCCCGAGCCTCGACTGTTCGAACGCAACGGTCGAATTGTTGGTGGCGCGCTGGTCATGGTGCAGCGCTTGCCCCTCGGGCTGGCCAGTATCGCCATCATCAAATGGGGGCCCATGCTGGCAGATGCCCACGCCGCGAATGCGGCAGCGCTGTATGCTGGCATGATCGAGTCCCTGGTTGCCGAGTATGCGCGTGAGCGCGGCATGATGCTGTCCATCCTGCCCCACGCCTCGGTGCTGGAGCATAATGGCGAGTATCAGCGCCTGCGCGCGCGCGGCTTCAAACGCGGCGCCCTGCTGCGCTTTCCCGAACGCTATTTGGTCAACCTGCGCCTCAGCGATGAAGCGCAGCGCAAGAGTTTTGGTCAGACCTGGCGGCGACAGCTCAACAAGGCAGCCAAGTCCGATCTCAGTTTCGAACATGCCGGGTCCGAGCGCCTGGACGATTTCAAGACCCTTTATGCGGCGATGAGTGATCGCAAGCAGTTCCCGGACTATTCCGCCTTCGACACGCTTGATGCGCTGATGGCCATGGACGAGCAGTTGCGGCCCGAACTGTTCTTCGTGCGTCACAAGGGAGTACTGGTTGCCGGGGCGCTAATCTTCAAGGCGGGAGATCGAGCCGTCTATCTCTATGGGGCCACCAACGAAAGGGCGCTGCCGTTGCGCGCCGGCTATTTCATGCACTGGCACATTATCCGCTGGCTGCGCGACCACACCCGCGCCAGCTGGTACGACCTAGGCGGCACTGATGGCTTTCAGGGCCTGCACCAGTTCAAGAAGGGCATGGTGGGCGACGCCGGGTTGATCCGGCCGGTTCCGCCGGTCGCCAATTTTGCCTCGCGACCGCTGGCCTACGCGTTTGGGGCAGGGGCCTTTGCGGCGCGCGAAGCCTTTAACGCCTTGCGGCGTCGTATTGAATTGGTCCGGCCCTCTAGGGCCCGGCCCGATCAGATGCCCTCGCCATTGCCTGTGGAATTCCAATGAGCCTAGCGCGGCGTCTGGCGTCGCAATCCAGCATCATCTTTGGCGGACGCCTGTTTGGTGCCGGACTTATCTTTTTGGTGCAGGCCTTCATTGCGCGCGCTTGGGGCGCAGCCATCCTGGGCGAATATCTGATCGTCATAGCGACCGTGAATCTGATCGCTGTCGCCATGCCGCTCGGGTTCCAAACCATTGGCACCTATTTTGCTGCTGAATACCGCGCCCGTGGCGATCGGCGACAGCTCGTGGCATTTGTCATGCGGGCCTATGGCCACGTAGCCATCGTCTTCCTGGCGTTACTGGCGGCGGGGCCGACGCTGCTCGGCTGGCTGGGCCAGGGTGAAAGCGTGGTAGCCGCCCACTTCGTGCCGGTGGCGTTCCTGGCCCTTGCTACGGCGCTGGTTTACGTCAATGGCGCGGTGCTGGTCGGCCTCAAACGCCCCTTTGCCGGCTTCTTCGCCGATGGCATCTTCCGCCCGATGATGGTGCTGGCGACCGTGCTGGGCTGCGCGGCGATGCTGAATGCGCCGATCAACGCCTTTGCCGCCATGCTCTGGGTCACCGCTGCTGGTTATGTCCTCATCGCGCTGGTGCATCTTGGCTTCGTCATCACCACTCTTCGCCGTCTGGATGAGACGGCCGCGGTGCGGTCGGCGGAAACTCCGCGCTGGTGGCGCTTCGCCGCGCCTTGGGTGCTCATCACGTTGGCGACCGACTTCTTCTTCGATATCGACCTGCTGCTGCTAGCTGGTCTCCTGGACCGCGAGGAACTCG
Source organism: Devosia sp. CAU 1758 (assembly GCF_054482695.1). Taxonomy (NCBI): domain Bacteria; kingdom Pseudomonadati; phylum Pseudomonadota; class Alphaproteobacteria; order Hyphomicrobiales; family Devosiaceae; genus Devosia; species Devosia sp. CAU 1758. Next base: position 933,509 of record NZ_JBTLRJ010000001.1, read on the forward strand.
CTATCTTCGGCGTCTGTACCCGCATCTTCTCGTTGGTTTCATTTGGCGTGGCGGCGGTCTATGCCGTAATCCTGCCCGACATGTTCGAAAGCGAGGCGAATGCCGATCGCGCGTCGTTCCATCGTAAGGTAGGCGAAGCCAATCTGGCGGCGAGCCTGGTGTCGATTAGCCTGTTCGTGCTCGTGGTCATCGGTGCGCCCTTTGCTCTGTTGCTGTTCGGTCCGAGTTTCGTCGCCGGCGCGCTGCCCCTGGCAATCCTCTGCCTGGCTCTTGTCGTTCGGTCGGCCATGGGTCCTGCTTCGATGGTGCTGTCCATCCATGACCGTCCCTGGGCCAGTCTACCGGCCGTGCTTTTGGGCATGGGCACGCTCGCTCTGGGCAATGTCCTACTGGTGCCGCCATTCCACCTGGTTGGTGCGGCCATGGCGGCCATCATCGCCATTTCTGTCTGGTCGGTGTCTCTCTGGCTGGTGGCGCTCAGGACCGCCAAGATCGACGTTTCGATTTTGCAGTGGTTCAAGTCGCGACGGACGGTGGCAGCGGCGGAGTAACTCTCAGGCGCCCACCAATTCCCTGATCCGGTTCTTGATCCGGCCCAGCCTGCCGACATAGCCGCTGTCATAGCCAACGTCGAGCCGGGTGTAAAACTTCTCGATCAACAGGTAGTCCTGGCCAAAAATGTGTTGTTCGAGCAGTGCCGTTTCCTTGTAGCCGTAGCGCTTGAGCAGCATGCGCGCGACCTCGTTTTCGGGGCGCACGAAGGTGTAGGCCTTATGAAAGCGCGTATTGTCCCAATGGGCATCGAATTCACGCATGCCGAACATGCCCAGCTTGGTCTGGCGATGGCTGGGGAACACCCAGCTCCAATAGCGAAAAAGCGATCCGCATTCGGGGCCCGAGACCATGGCGCCGCCCGGCACACCATCGGCACACATCAGCATGATGTGCCAGGGGTCAATAGCCAGCAGGCCCTTGAGGAATGTCTTGTTAAGCCGGTCAGTCTCGTGCTGCTTGAAGCGGTCGTTGTAGTGCGGCGATTGCTGAATCACATCGCTCAGCTCGCGATGGACAAGATCGATGTCCGCATGGGTGGCGGCGCGGATGGTCATTTCGGCCATGGGGCGGCTCCTTGCGGCGGCAGTCCACTGCGCCGCCCTTGCAACAGCATAATTGGCTGCGGTTAACACCCTGTGCCCTGCCGCATCGGCACTGGGTCTTGCCCGAATAACCTATTGAGTCGCAGGCACAAGCACTTGCCGCCATGGGGGCGCGTCTCTAGAACGGTTCTCGGGAGAGACTAGGGAGGATGACGATGAGCGACCAGCTCTTATTCCAGCCAAGCGCGGCCGCGATCGCGCGCACCCATACCACGGCCGAGCAGTATGACGCGCTTTATCAGCGCTCGATCACGGACCCTGACGGGTTCTGGGCTGAGCAGGCCAAACGCCTCGATTGGGTGACGTTTCCTAGGACGATCAAGAACACCACGTTCGAATATCCCAATGTCTCGATCAAATGGTTCGAGGACGGGGTGCTCAATGTTTCCTACAATTGCATCGACAGGCACCTCGAAACCCGCGGCGACCAGACGGCGATCGTCTGGGAAGGCGATATTCCCGGCACCGACGACAAGGTGACCTATCGGCAGTTGCACCAGCGGATTTGCCGTTTCGCCAATGTGCTCAAGGCCAATGGCGTCAACAAGGGCGACCGCGTCACCATCTATATGCCCATGGTCATCGACACCGCCGTGGCCATGCTGGCCTGCTCGCGCATCGGCGCGGTGCATTCGGTTATCTTTGGCGGTTTCTCGCCCGATTCCATCGCCGGTCGCGTCAAGGATTGCGGCTCCACTATCATTCTCACTGCCGATGAAGGCCGCCGTGGTGGCAAGACCATTGCCCTCAAGAAGAACGTCGACGAGGCGCTCACCAAGGTCGATGGTGTTGAGCGGGTCATTGTGGTCAAGGTCACCGGCAATTCTGTCGCCATGCAGGATGGCCGCGACGTCTGGTATGCCGATGAGGCCGTCAAGGTCGAGGCCGACTGCCCGCCCGAGCCGATGAATGCGGAAGATCCGTTGTTCATCCTTTATACCTCCGGCTCCACCGGCAAGCCCAAGGGCGTGCTGCACACCACCGGCGGCTATCTGCTCTATGGGTCGCTGACCCATCAGCTCAGCTTCGACTATCGCGATGGCGAAGTGTTCTGGTGCACCGCCGACGTCGGCTGGATCACCGGCCACACCTATATCGTCTATGGTCCGCTCGCCAATGGCGCCACCACGCTGATGTTCGAAGGCATTCCGACCTGGCCCGACGCCAGCCGCTTCTGGCAGGTGGTGGAAAAGCACAAGGTCAACATCTTCCATACCGCACCCACGGCCATCCGGTCGCTGATGGGGGCTGGCGCCGACTTCGTCGACAAGCATGACATGCCGACGTTGCGCCTGCTCGGCACGGTGGGTGAGCCGATCAATCCCGAAGCCTGGCTCTGGTATAACAAGCATGTCGGCAAGGAGCGCTGCACCATTGTCGATGCTTGGTGGCAGACCGAAACTGGCGGCCACATGATCGCGCCATTCCCCGGCGCCATCGCCACCAAGCCGGGTTCAGCGACCAAGCCTTTCTTTGGCATCCAGCCTGAAATTCTCTCGCCCGAAGGCAAGCTGCAGGAGCAGACCAAGGCCGAGGGCGTCATGGTGATCAAGGACAGTTGGCCGGCGCAAGCACGCACCATCTGGGGCGACCACGAGCGCTTTGTCTCGACCTATTTCGAAACCTACAAGGGCAATTACTTCACCGGCGACGGCTGTCGTCGCGATGAGGATGGCTATTACTGGATCACGGGTCGCGTCGACGACGTGCTCAATGTCTCGGGTCACCGTCTCGGCACTGCCGAAGTGGAAAGCGCTCTGGTTGCCCATCCCAAGGTCTCGGAAGCGGCAGTCGTCGGGTTCCCGCATGATCTCAAGGGGCAGGGCATCTATTGCTATGTCACCCTGATGGCAGGTGAGAGCAGCAGCGACGAACTGCGGGTCGAGCTGCGCAATTGGGTGCGCAAGGAAATCGGACCGATTGCGTCACCCGACTTCATCCAGTGGGCGCCAGGCCTGCCCAAGACCCGTTCGGGCAAGATCATGCGCCGCATTCTGCGCAAGGTCGCTGAGAACGATTTTGGCTCGCTGGGCGATACATCAACACTGGCGGACCCTACGGTGGTCGACGACCTGATCGCCAATCGGCAGAACAAGCCGGCCTGAACGGATCGACATTTGGGCGGGGTCCTGTTTGGCCCCGCCCTGTCTTGGCCTGTTGAAACACCTTCTCTTGATGGCGGTCCCGGCTGCGCCCTAATCGATCGCGGGACCATTGTCTTGCCGCCGTTTGCTGGGCAATGTGCCACTCCCGATTCACAATCCGGTGGCCTCGTTTGCTGCGTTCTTTTCTTGCATTGTTCGCCCTGCTCGTCCTGTCTCCCGCCGCCTCGGCTGCCACGCTCGAGCAGATGGCGGGACAGATGATTATTGTTGGTTTCGAGGGTGATGGCGCCAGTGATGCCGGTGTCGGTGCAGTGACGGAGGATATTGCTGCCGGGCGGCTGGGCGGGGTGATGTATCTCAGGAAGAACGTCTCGAGCCTTGCCAATGTGCGCGAGATGAATGCCGTGTTCCGCGCTGCTGCCTCTGACCTGCCGCCGTTCATCACGCTCGACCAGGAGGGTGGGGCTGTGGAGCGGCTGACCAAAGATGTTGGTTTTACCGAGATTGCCAACGCCGCCACACTGGCCGCCAACAATGGTCCGGAGGAGGCCGAGGCGATCTACGCCCGCATGGCAGCGGGCATTGCCAGAGAGGGATTTTCGGTCAATTTCGGTCCGGTGGCCGATCTCAACACCAATCAGGACAACCAGATCATCGCGCGCTTTGGCCGGTCCTTTTCGGCCGATCCAGACACGGTCATCGCCTATGACGCGGCCTTCATCGCGGCTCATCATGCTGCGGGCCTCGTAACTGCGCTCAAGCATTTTCCTGGGCACGGCTCCTCCACGGCCGACAGCCATGAAGGATTTGTCGATATCACCAGGACCTGGTCGCCCGACGAGTTGCGGCCCTACGAGGTGCTGATCAAGCAGGGTCTGGCCGACATGGTGATGGTGGGCCATCTCTACCATGCCGATTATGCCGACGATGATGGCCAGACCCCGTCGTCGCTATCGCCGCGCTGGATCAACGGCGTGCTGCGCGGTGAGCTGGGTTTCGACGGCGTGGTCATCAGTGATGATCTTGAGATGGGCGCCATCCGCGACCATTTCACGCTCGAAGAGACGGTTGTCCAGGCGGTCCGCGCCGGCATGGACGTATTGCTGTTTTCCAACACGGCGGACTATAGCCCGGGGCTGGCCAGCGAGGTGCTGGATATCCTGCTGACCGAAGCCGAGGCCGATCCGGCTTTTGCAGCGCGAATTCAAGAGAGTTATGGCCGCATTGTTGCACTGAAGGCGCGGCTCGACTGATGCGGCTTTCCCCGGCTTTCTCCTCGCCGATGTTTCCAGAGCCAGTCCTGGCCTGTAGGATGCGTGCCCGTGACCAGGAGGCCCAAGGCTGATGTCGGAAGACCGCGAGATCCGGCGCGTTCGGGCGCTGTTCCTGTCCGACGTCCATTTGGGCATGAAGCCGATCCGCTGCGCACAACTCACCGATTTCCTGCGCCAGCACGAGGCCGAGACCATCTATCTGGTCGGCGACATTGTCGATGGCTGGCGACTGGCCAAGCAATGGCACTGGCCCGCGCAATATAACGAGCTGATCCAGATCATGCTCGACAAGGCCGCTGCCGGCACCCGCATCGTCTATCTGCCGGGCAATCATGACGAGTTCCTGCGCGAATATCTGGGCACCTATTTCGGCGAGATCGAGCTCGTGGACCGTACCATCCACACCTCGGCGACCGGCAAGACCTATCTGGTCATCCATGGCGACCAGTTCGACGTGGTGGTGATGAATGCCAAGTGGCTCGCCCATGTGGGGGACTGGGCCTATAACGCGGCGTTGCGCGTCAATATCGCCATCAACTGGGTGCGGCGGCGGCTGGGGCTGCAATACTGGTCGCTCAGCGCCTGGGCCAAGCAGAAGGTCAAGAATGCCGTGTCGGTGATCGGGCGCTTCGAGGAGGCACTGGTGCATGAAGCCAAGGAGTCCGGCGTCGATGGGGTGATCTGCGGCCATATCCATTTTGCCGACATCCATGACCGGCTGGGCATCCAGTACATCAATACCGGCGACTGGGTGGAAAGCTGCACGGCCATTGCCGAAACGCACGATGGCGCATTCGAGCTGATCAAGTGGACCGAAATGGTGACCGGGGAAGCCCGGAAGCTGAAATTGCGTCGCGTTTCGGGGCAATAAATTGCCAATCTGTAACGTTGCTAGGCTCTGCGGGCAAAAGCGGTCCTGCAGGCGCAATTGCCTCTTGCCTCGGGGGCGCTTCCGAGTCACTGGAGGAAACGCGGCGCAATTTCCTCGCGCCGGGAGTCCTTTTCCATGCCGTCGGCCTTTTCGCGCTGGGATTCGCCCGAGCTGCGCGCGTCCATTTATCAGTTTACCGTCTATCTGCCCGGCGGTGTCGCTTCTGTCTTCCTCGGGATCTGGCTGAGCGAGCATGGCATCCCCGCCGACCAGATCGGCATCATCAACGCGCTGCCGACCCTGTGCCTGCTGCTGCTGAATATGATCGTGGGGCGGGTCGCCGACAAGGCAGATGACTGGCGTTCGGCGCTGATCGTCATTTCCATATTGTCGGCGCTGGCGCCGCTGCCGCTTTATTTCGCCTCCGAGTTCTGGGGCATATTGCTGGTCTGGGCGCTGTGCGCCACCAGCAATGGGCTGGTGGCGCCGGTGATCGATGCGGCAACCGTGCGCATGACGCGCCGCAATGGCACCGATTTCGGGGTCATCCGCGCCTGGGCCACGGTAGGCTATGTGTTTGGTGCGGGCGGGCTGGGCTTGTTTCTCAATACGCTGGGCTCCGAGGCTTTCGTGACGCTCTATGTGATCATGGTCGTGGCGCGGGCTGGGCTCGCCTATCTCCTGCCGCGCTTCCGCGCTCCGGCGCCACAGGTAACGCTGGCCGACGCCGCGGCCGATGTCGTGGCCCCGCCCAGCCGGTTGCGCGATGCCTTGCAGCCCTGGTTCGTGCTGCCTCTGCTGGCCTTTGCGCTGGTCAACTCGTCCAATGCGATCATCGGCAGTTTTGGCGCGCTGCTCTGGCACGAAAATGGTATTCCGAGCTATTTCCTTGGACCTCTCCTCGGCTTTGCCGCTGTGGGCGAGGCGGTGCTGATGTTTGCGTGGCGGCGGTTCGGGGGGCGGGTCACTGCCCGTAACATGATCCTGGCCGGGGCCATCGCGGGCCTCGTCCGCTTCACCATCATGGCCTTCAACCCGCCCGTCGAAGTGCTGTTCATGACGCAATTGCTGCATGCCTTCAGTTTTGGCCTGGGCTATTTCGGCGTGGTGCACTTCATCGCCAACTGGACCAATGAGGCCAATGCGGCCGAGGCGCAGGGCTTTGCCAATATGCTCAACATGGCGATGGCGATGACGGCGCTGATCGTGTTCGGCGTGCTGGTCGAGCACTTTGCCGCCTATGCGTTCTTCTATTCGACCGTCACCTCGCTACTAGCCGTTGGCTGCGTGCTGCTGTCGCTGAAGATGCGTCCACCCAAGTCGCTGGTGGGGTAGGGGTATTGCGGGTGGCCGGCATTGTCGGGGCGTAACGCAGCGCCGGTCGGCGTGGAAGCCTCCGGTTGTGAGATTGGACGTGTCCCGAGGCGCGTGCGTCTCAGTAAAGCTAATGAATATAGAGACGTCGCCGCCTCGGGACGCCGGTTTTTCGCAGAGGACTCGGTCCCCATTGAACGCTCGTCGCAGGGTGACCGCTTCCTAATCGCGCAACTGGAGCGACCCAATTGCGCCCGGCTCCCCCCGCAAAGTTCGCTGCAGTCCGTCCGCGCGGGAGTGATGGGGGGAGTATGGGGGAGGTTTTGGGACCGGGGATTATTTTTTTTCCGACAGGCGCACTTTGAAGGGATACCCCCACCCAGCCTCCCCCTGATAGGGGGAGGAGTAGCGCGGTGGTTCTTGCTGATACCGTGTCAAACTCGATGCACTCCCCCTACTTCAAGGGGAGGCCGGATGGAGGTGTTTGCTCAGAAAGTACAGACCCCTCGGGTCAAGCCCGAGGGTGACGCGCGGTGGGTGTGGTAGCGAACTGGCAAAAAGCAAGATTGGCGGCTTCCGACCCCGATGCGGTCGTTGGCGCTATGCGAAGTTCGGCTCCAAAGCGGACAAACTCATCTGTCAATTTGGCTTGGCCGCGCCAGCTTCTTCAAGACCCACGTCAGCACGCCCGAAACAATGGCGGCGGGCACAGTAAGCGCCGCGAATATCCAGGCGGCACTTGTCGCATCTTCGCAGTCAAAGAAATCCGGACAGATTTCGCCAACGCGGATGAAAAGGGATGCCGTCAAGTATCCAAGCATACTCGTGATTGCGATGGACAGGATTAGTAGCACCAGCACAACGCCAAAAAGGGTACGACTCACTTCTACAACCCCGCCTACTTCTGCTTGGCGTCAATTCTGCCTGAAACCCGCCAGTCCGCAACCCACCCCATTTCTGCCCCTGACAAACAACGAGGCCCCGGATTGCTCCGGGGCCTTTTTGCATTCATTGCTCAGCCGATCAGTTCAGCCGGCCGCTCGCGTGGGCGAGGGTGGTGTAGACCTTGCCCTTGTCCGAAAGCAGGTATTCGCGGGTTTCGGCGGCCGGGTTGGGGCCGGCGGCGGCGCGCTTCAGCAGTTGCTCGAACTCGCTCATATAGGCTTGCGCTGTCTTGGCGAATTCGGCGTCGCGCTGGATGCGCTTGCGCACTTCGTCATAGGTGCCCTGGCCGGTGAGCGTATAGATGCGGCGGGTGAAGACATTGCTTTCGCCAGCCTGGTAGCGGGCCCAGGCTTCGCCCAGAGCCGCGTCGTCGATGGAGCGGGCGATTTCCTCACTGAGGCCGGAGAGGGCCTGCGGTGCGGGACCACCGGCCTGCTTGGCCGAGGCATTGCGCAGCACGTCGCGCAGCCAGCCGCCGCCTTCGCCTTCGGGGGCCTGGAGGGGAGCCGGTGCGGGTGCCGGGGCAGGGGCAGGGGCAGGGGCAGCGGCGGGCGCCGGCTGCTCGATGACGGTGCTGGAGCGGATCGGGTCGACCAGGGTCTGGCGGGCCGGCTCGGGGCGATAGGTCTGGCGCGCGGGCTCGGGCTGGCGTGGCGGCTGGTAGGCCGGGGGCTCAGGCTGGCGGGCTTCCACCTGTCGGGTTTCCACCTGGCGCGGGGCGCGCTGGGGGGCCCGACGATCGGTGAGGTCGTGGCTGGCCGGCTGCGAACGCACGATGGCGTTGAGTTCGCTGAGGGCCTCGATCTGCTCGGCCACGACGCGACGCATGGCGGCGGCGCTGGCGCGGGTTTCCTCGGGCAGTTCATTGACGCCGCGCGCCAGTTCGGCGCGGGTGGATTCGAGTTCGCTGCCCACTTCGCGAGCCGTCTCGCGCATGGCGCGGGCGGTGTCGTTGAAGCGCTGGGTGGCTTCCTCGATGGCGCGCTGCATCTCGATGACCATGCGCTGCTGGGCTTCCTGCAGAGCCTGGTTGGCGCGGCGGCCTTCGGCGTCCGCGGTCTCGTGGAACTCGCCCAGCTTGCCGGTGACTTCGCCACTGGTTTCGTCGAGTGCGCGGCGCAGCTGGCCTGTATTGGAGGCAATGGCATTGCGAACCGAACTGGTCGAGTCCGAAATCGTGTCGGCCAGCGTGCTGGTGGTGGAGGTGAGGACGTCGGTGACGCTGCCCGCCGTCGAGGACAGCACGTCGCTGACGCGATTGGCATTGTCCTCCAGGGCCGAGTTGACGCGTCCGGCAGTGTCCTCGAGGGCCGAATTGACGCGTCCGGCAGTGTCTTCGAGAGCCGAATTGACCTGGCTGGACTGTTCGCTGAGGGCCATACGCACCGATTGCGAGGTCTGGTTGAGGGCCGCGGCAGCGGCCTCGGCGGCGCGTTGCACCGCGTTGTCCATCTGCGAGACATTGGTGCTGAGCGCGTTGGAGAAGCGCTCATTGGTGGCATAGAGCGCGTCGTTGACGCTGTTGGCGTTCTGCTCGAGCGCCTGGGTCACCGTGGTCGTGGTCTGGCTCAAGGTGTCCGTCACGGTATGGGCCGTGGCGTTGAGTGCCTCGTCCATTGCGCGGCGGGCGCCGATTAGGCGGCGTTCGGTATCGTTGACGGTGTCGGCAATGGTCTGGGCGAAGAGGCGCATACGGCCATCGATGTCGTCAGCGCGGGAGGCGAAGCTATGCGCCAGCGCATCCATGGCGCCACGGCGATCCTCGAGGTTTTCGAGCGCGGTTGAGCTCGAGGCGTCGAGCGTCTGGGCGGCCTGGTTGAGGCCAGCCGCTTCAACGTCGAGGCGCCCCAGAATGGACGAGAACTGCTCGACCATGCCGCGGATGGTGTTCTGCAGGGCGCCCACATGCTGGGTGACCATGGTGCCGGCCTGCTCGGTCTGGCCCATGGCTTCGCGCATGGTGTTGGAATAGCTGGCGGTCTGCTGGGCAACGCTGGTTTCCAGGCTCGCCAGATTGGCGGTGGAAGCATCGAGCACGCGCTGCAGCAACAGGTTGGAATCGTTGAGCTTGTTGAGCGCGTTGGTGACATCGCCGAGGATGCGCGAGGTGGAGACCGACATGATCTCCTCGGCTTCCCTGGCATTGCCAGTGAGGGCGTCGCGCAGGAGATTGCCGTGGCTGGCCAGCGCGTTTTCGAGCTCGTCCGACTTGGTGCTGACCAGATCGGCGAAGTGGCTGGTTTGCTGTTCCACCGTGCGGTTGATGGTGTCGAGGCGGGTCTCGATGGCGTCGGCGGCGCCGACGGCCTTCACGGAGACGAGTTCATCGATATTGGTGGCGGCGAGGCGGATTTGCTCGAGCGCGCCGCGCACGGCCATGTCCATGCGGTTGGCGGTGTTTTCCACGTCAGCCGAGATCGCACCGGTGGCCGCGGTGATGCGGGTGGCGATGGTTTCCTCGATACGGTCGGCACCGGCTTCGAGATCGGCCATGGACTGGGTGATCGAGGTGCTGATCGAAGCGTTGAGCGCGGCCAGGCGCTCGGCGGTAATGTCGGCGCGGGCGGTGATGGCCTCGGGCAGGGTGCCCAGGCGCTGGTCGACCATGTCGGCAATGGCCTTGCGGGCGGAATTGACGCCGGTCTCGATGATTTCTGCAGCCTGGCGGGCGCTGTCGCCCACGGTGGCGCTGGCGCTTTCGATGCGCGCGGCGACACCGGCCTCGGCATCGGAAATGCGAATGATGGCATCGTCCAGGCCGGCGCCCAGCGTGGTGTTGACTTCGCTGACCTTGCCTGCAACCCGTTCAGAAAGATCATCGAGGCGGGCTTCCATACTGGTCGAGACCTGGCGAAGCGAGCCCTCGATGCTCTGGACGGCCCTGGCGCTGTGCTGGTCGAGCGTATCGGCCAGTTCGCTGGTGTGCAGGCCCAGGGTTTCGCCCATGGAGGCGGTGTGGGTCGCCAGGGTGTCCGAAAGGGCCTGGGTGCGTCCGGCCAGGGCTTCGGAAAGCTGCTGGGTGCGGGTATTGACGGCGCCGGCCATTTCCTGGGTCCGCTCGTCGAGCTTGTCGACGAGGGTAATGGTGCGTTCGTCGATCTGGCTGGCGAAATCGCCGGTGCGGGTTTCCAGTTCGAGCGAGAGCGCATTGGTGCGCTCGGAAATGGTCTCGGCAAGGCGCTGGGTGCGGCCGGCAATGGCCTGGTCGAAGGTCTGCGAGCCGGTCAGGAGCGTATCGCCCAGTTCCTGGGAGCGCAGGCGAATGGCTTCGCCAAGCTGAGCACTGCGGCTGGCCAAGGTTTCTTCCAGCTCGCCGGTGCGGGTGGACAAAATTCCGCCAAGCTGAGCACTGCGGCTGGCCAAGGTTTCTTCCAGCTCGCCGGTGCGGGTGGACAAAATTCCGCCCAGCTGTGCGCTGCGGTTGGCCAGGGCTTCTTCCAGCTCGCCGGTGCGGGCCGAGAGAATTTGGTCGAGCTGGCCAGTGCGGCTTTCGAGCGTCTCGCTGAGCTGTTCAGCCCGACCATCCAGGCTGTCGGAGATTTCCTGCGTGCGGTTGGTGAGGGTCTCGGTGATGGCCTTGGTTTTAGCGCCGATCACTTCGCTCATTTCGCGGGTGCGCTCGGAGACGATATCGTCAAAGCGGCCCGATTCCTCGTTGAGCGCCAGTTCGAGCACATTGGCCCGGGCGGCGAAGCTGACCCCCTGCTTGTCGAGTCGTTGCACCAGTTCATCGCCCTTGTCGCCGATGACATTGTCGAGGGCATGCAGCTTGTCATCGAGAAGACCGGTGATTTCGGTCAGGCGGGTATCGAAGAGGCTCAGCGAATCCTTGCCGGCAGTTGAAAGGGTCAAACGGGCACGTTCGGACGTGTCGTCCAGGGCGCCATTGATCTCGATGATGGCGGATTGCAGCCGGCTGTCCAGCGCGTTGAGCTGGATGGAGACGGATTCGTCGAGTTGGCGGCTGAGGGTGGCCAGCAGGAATTCGGCTTCCGAGGTGCGGCTCGAAATGTCGCCGGAAACGCGGGCGCCGATGGATTGGAGGGCCTCGCTGACTTCCAAGCCGCGATCGCGCAACTGGTCGATCAGGTTAGTGCCGCCGTCGGCCAGGAGGTTTGACAGGGCCTGCGTCCGCTCGTCGAGGACGCTGGCAAGTGCGCCGGTGCGAGACTCGATGAGCGTGGTAATTGTGTTTGTACGGTCTTCGAAGGTGCCGGTCAGTGTCTCGGTGCGGTCCACGAGTTGATTGGTGCGCGATTCCATCGCAAGGGCGATGTTATCCGCGTGGTGGTCAAGAGCCTGGCTGAGCTTGCCGATACGGTCTTCGATGCCGGAATTTATCTCGCTGGCACGGGCATCCAGCCTTTTGTCCAGCGTGTCGGCGTTGTCCTGAAAGCTGATCGAAAGCCTGCCCGTGCTTTCGTCAAGCGCGGTGAGGAAATCGGTGGTGCGGTTGTCGACGAGGCTGACGAAGCCGTCGGCGCGCTCGGAGAAGCCGGTGGTCAGGGTATTGCCAGCGGTTTCCAGTGCGCGGGTGAGGTTACCGCCGCTTTCCACGATGGTGCCGGCGATGCGCTGGCTGATCATGTCGAGATCGAAGACCAGGCCTGTATGGCTTTCGGTGATGGCCTCGCGCACGCGCTCGGTATTGGTGAGCACGCTTTCGCGCTGGCTGGCCAGTTCGGCGATCAGCGCGCGCATGCGCGATTCATTGTCCGAATAGGTGCGTTCCAGCGCGGTGACCTCGTTGTGGATCATCACTTCGAGTTCGCCGGCGCGCGACAGGGCGCGTTCGAGGCCATCGCCCAGGGCATTGACCTCGCGGCGCACGGCCTGACCCACCGAGGCAACCTTGTCGGCGGCTGTGACTTCGGGCTCGGCCAGGCGAATGGCAGCCTGGGTAATGGAGGAGGCGGCGTTGCGCAGGTCGGCGGCGCGGCGGAAGAGGGTTGCCACGGCAAAAAAGCCCAGGACGGGGACCACCATGATGGCGAGTGTCGCCACGAATTCGATCGAGCTCATGAAGGTGCCGAAATTGGCGATCTGCGGCCCGAAGCGCATCCAGGCGACGACGCCAACGGCAGCAGTCCACAGAAGCGAAAGCAGCAGGGCCAGCCAGGTCGGCGCTGAAGAGGAGCGCCCCTGGAGGCTATAAAGAAGCTTGGACGTGGACACGCGGTCGTCATTTGCGACGGCGGTGGCCTGCTGGGCAATACGATCAGCAGCGCGCAGGCGCTCCGAGCGAGCGGCGTCGGGCTTCCTGTCCGAGCGCTTCTCCTGGCTGGGTTGGGATGGCGCGTCCAGATTGAACACGGAATCCTTGAGGGCATCCTCGACAGCCGAGAAGGCCAATGCGGCCGGGTCGTTCTGGGGGGTCGGGTTTTTCGCCATACTCTTTACAACTCTCGCGTCGGCAATGCAGCAACACGGCGGACTTTACGAGTAGTCATGGCAGGATGGCCCTTTCCGGGCCGGTCGCCAAACCGGAACAATTCGATGCAAATGCCCCGCATCGTCCCCCCAACCCTCGCCGCCGCGCGCTGGTTCAAAGCTCATTCATACATTCAATTTTATGCAAACCGAACGGTTTCTTACCCAAAGGTTAATTTTTGGGTGGGAAACGTTAAGGAATGGACGGACAAACAAAGGCAAAGATGTGGCTTAATCCCCTGTTCACGCCCTCGGCCTTAGCTTGCACACAGGGACCCTTCGTTTTGGGTGCCTGAATGAGCCAGGAGAAGCCAGAATGGCGCAGAGAGCAATTGTCGAGCACGCGCTTCCCGAAACCCAAGGGCGGCCGATGCGGCCGGTGGATCTGGTACACCTGGCCAAGCAGTGCCTGGGCGACGAGAACCTCGAACTGGAAATCCTGCGCATGTTCGATACGACCCTCGCGACGTATTTCGAGCGCCTCAGGCTGGCCACCAGCTTTGATGATCTGGCCATCAATCTCCATTCCATCAAGGGGGCCTCGGGTGGCGTTGGTGCCTGGGGCGTATCCGACCTCGCCACGGCGCTGGAAAAGGATCTCAAGGCGGGCCGGCCGCTGCCCCCCGAGCGTATCGAGGACCTGGGTATGGCCGTCGAGGAAGTCCGTAACTTCATTGCCCGCATGCTGGCGAATGAAGAGGCCTGAGCGGCATTGACCTGTCCTGCCGGCCTGTCTAGGTTCGGCCCATGAATACCAAGATGACCATGCGCACCATGTCCACCACCACCGCATTGCGGGGGCGCAGGATCGCATGAGCTGATTTTCTTCAGAGATGACGACACCAACCCCGCCGGAAACGAGCGGGGTTTTTTGTGCCCGCCCGGCCTGCATATCAAGGGCGACACGCCATGCACGAGATGCTTCCCGACTTTATCGCGAACCAGGCCCTGGCCGTGGCCGCGGGGATCTTGGAAACCCGATATCGAGACGCCAGCTTTGCGTTCGTGGCTGGCTCGATCATGCGCGGGCAGGGCACCACCGCGTCAGACATCGATATTGTCGTGATCTATCCGAGCCTGGAGCGTGGGTGGCGGGAATCCTTTGTGGCGGATGGCTTTCCGGTTGAGGCCTTTGTCCATGACCCAACGACGCTGGCGGTATACCTCGAACGAGACGTGGTTTCGGGCCGACCGGTGATGATCAACCTCGTGGCCGAGGGGCGCATCGTCGGGAGGCATCTTGAGGGCGCGCTGGCATTGCGGGCGCGGGCCCGCGCCATGCTGGCGGCCGGCCCTGCGGTGCTGGATGATGAGCGGCTGGAAACCCTCAGATATCTGGTGTCGGACCTGGCCGACGATTTGCGCGGCCATCGCAGTCGGGAAGAGGTGATTGCCATTGCGGTGGCGGTCTATCCCAAGCTGGTCGACCTGATGCTGCTGGGGCGAGGATGCTGGACCGGCACCGGAAAGTGGATGCCGCGACGCCTTCGCGCCTTCAACGGAGCGCTGGCCGACAGGCTGGAAGTAGCCATGGTGATGGCCACTCGAGGCAATGGCGATGCGCTGCTGGCCCTATGCGTCGAGGAACTCTACCGCCATGGCGGAGCGGTCTTTGACGGCTACAGGCGCGTGTCCGAAGTGACGGGTGTGGAGAGATCGCGGGACGACGCCAATTCGGTCCCTGGTGTAAAGTTGATCGAGTAAGGTATTCTCCGCGCAAGCGATTTTAAGGGGACATTAAGCATAAGCGCCGACAGTCCAGTGAAAGCGCTGGAGGTTGATATGCGTAAATTGCTGCTTGGTTTCGCCCTGATTGCCGCCATATCTCCAGCAATGGCCGCGGACATGTACATGCCCGACTATGAGTGGTCCGATTTCAGCGAAACACCTAGCTATGGCTGGTCCGGCCAGTATCTCGGGGCCACAATCGGGGGGCAGCGGACACGGATCGATTTGCCTGGTGGCGGTGGGGTTCTGGAGGGCTACGGCCTCATCGGCGGCATCTTTGCCGGCGTGAACTTCCAGGAGGACACTGGGCTGGTGCTGGGTGCCGAAGCCGATGTCGAGTGGAATAGCTATGATCAGACCGCCGCTTGTGATCATCCGGACTGGTATTGCAATGTCCAGGGCTCACTGCGTGCGCGTCTTGGTTATGCGACCGACAGTTTCCACGCCTATGCTACAGCTGGCCTCGCCGGTGCTGCGGTCGGTGGTCTGGGCTGGACGGCCGGCGTGGGCGCCGAAGTTGCCTTCAGCGATGCGTGGTTTGCCCGTGCCGAGTATCGCTATACAGCGTTGGGCTCGGCCAATGCCTGGGCGGACCCAAGCGAAACCGGCGTGACATCGCATGCAGTGCGGGCGGGCATCGGTTATCGTTTCTGAAAGCCTGGGCACGCGCCGGTCGCTTGGTCGTGACTGCCTGCCGGTGCGCGCGGTTTGACCGCATAGCGGTGTTTCGCTTATAGAGCGGCCAGATGAAATCGGGCCGCCCTGCATGTCGCATCGGCCGCACACTCCAGCAGTTTCCATGTCCCTGACCGATGTTGCCGAGGTTTCGCCCCGGCCCGCCACCGACCCCTATCGCCTGCGCCGCACCTTCGCGATCATCTCGCACCCGGACGCGGGCAAGACGACGCTGACCGAGCGGCTGCTCGCGGCTGCCGGAGCGATCCAGCAGGCCGGCATGGTGCGCGGCAAGGCCGGCGCCCGTTCGACCCGGTCGGACTGGATGGAAATGGAGCAGCAGCGCGGCATTTCCATAACCTCATCGGTGATGACTTTCGACTATGACGGGTTGACGCTGAATCTGCTCGATACGCCGGGGCACTCGGACTTTTCCGAGGATACCTATCGTACGCTGACGGCGGTGGACGCCGCCATCATGGTGATCGACGCCGCCAAGGGTATCGAAAGCCAGACGCTCAAACTGTTCGAAGTCTGCCGCCTGCGCGACATTCCCATCATCACCTTCATCAACAAGGTTGATCGCGAGGGCCTCAGCCCACTCGAACTGATCGACGAGATCCAGGGCAAGCTGGCGCTCGACGTGACGCCGGTATTGTGGCCGATTGGGCAGGGCGTGGATTTCGGCGGCTATATCGACCTGGTCGAAAAGCGCGTGCTCAACCCGCAGGGCAAGACGATTGCCGATTACGAGCAGCTCGAAGATTTGCTGGCGGTCGATGAACTGGTCGACAACCCGGTGTTCATGACTGCGCTTGAAACGCTGGAAATGGCGCAGTCGATGCTGCCCCCCTTCGATCTCAAGACCTTCCACGAGGGACATCTGAGCCCGGTGCTGTTCGGCTCGGCGCTCAAGGGTGTGTCGGTGGCCGAACTGTTGCGCACGCTGGGTGACTGGGGCCCGGAACCGCGGCCGCAGCCGGCGCTTCCGGCGCCTATTCCGCCTTCGGACAAGAAGGTCACCGGCTTCGTGTTCAAGGTGCAGGCGAACATGGACGCCAACCATCGCGACCGCATTGCCTTTGTACGGCTGTGCTCGGGCACGTTCCAGCGCGGCATGCGGCTCAAGAATGTGCGTTCTGGCAAGGACATGGCGGTTTCCAACCCGATGTTCTTCTTCGGCAATAATCGCGAACTGGCCGAAGAGGCCGTGGCAGGCGACATTGTCGGCATTCCCAATCACGGGACGTTGTCGGTGGGCGATACGCTGACCGAGGGCGCCAATATCAATGTGACCGGCATTCCGAACTTCGCGCCGGAAATCATCCGCCGGGTGCGGCTGGTCGACCATATGAAGACCAAGCAGATGGCCAAGGCGCTGTCGGACCTGGCCGAAGAGGGCGTTACCCAAGTGTTCCGCCGCATGATGGGCTCGGACTGGATCGTGGGCGTGGTGGGCCAGTTGCAGCTCGAAGTGCTGTCGGCGCGCGTCGCCAAGGAATATGGCGTGCCGATCACTTTCGAGAGCATGGGTTTCGAGGTGGCGCGCTGGGTCGAGAGTGATGATCCGGAGGAATTGAAGCGCTTCATCGCCGCGCAGAAGGTCAATATGGCCGAGGACCGGAGCGAGGCGCCGGTGTTCCTGGCGCAGAACGCGTGGTGGGCGGACAGGGCCAAGCAGGACTGGCCGAAAATCCGGTTCCTGACAACCAAGGAACGCCATTGAGCGCCCCCGACCGTATTGCCGAATTCACGGCCGCCGTGGCGGAGACGTTCAACGACGGCTCGCTGACCCGGCTGAAACTGGGTGGCTATCATGGCGAGGAAGCCGATCTCAAATCGGTCGAGGCGCGGCGGGTCAGCATCAAGGCCGGCGAACGGCTGAGCTTCGTGTTCCGCTACAAGACCACTGACATCACGAAGAATGTCACCCTGGAGGACGCTATCGGCTTTCTCGAGAAGGGGTTGGCGTCCGGCTATCGCAGCGCGCGCCTGGAGACCACGGGATTTGACCTGCAGTTCGAGCGGCAGAACGACAAGCTGCGGTTGAAGCGCACCGAAGTGACGGGCCGTGAAGCGGTCGAAGCCAGCCATGATCGGGTTAAAAAGCGGCCACTGTCAGACACTTCGGCCGTGTGGCTGCACGCGCTTGGCATAACCGGCAAGGACGGCGCGGTGCTGGCGGCGTCTCAGGACAAGTTCCGCCAGATCAACAAGATGGTGGAAATCTTTGCCCCGCTGATTCAAGCGCTTAAGGCAGAGAATCCGCGCATCGTGGATATGGGTGCGGGCAAGGGCTACCTTGATTTCGCGCTTTACGATCACCTTGTCGGGCAAGGGAAAGGTGCCGAGATCATCGGGGTCGAGCTGCGGGACAAGCTGGTGGCGGACGGCAATGCGCTGGCGCGGAAGAGCGGATTTGCCAGCCTGCGCTTCGAAACCGGTTCCATCCTCGACTATGACGCCTCTGGCGCCGATGCAGTGATTGCGCTCCATGCCTGCGACACGGCGACGGACGACGCGATCTACCAGGGCATCAAGTCGGGGGCGGCGCTGATTGCGGTGGCGCCCTGCTGCCACAAGCAAATCCGCCGTGAGATGACCAGCGGCAGTGCCGACGCGCGGCTCGATTTCCTGCTGCGGCACGGCACCTTCATGGAAAAGCAGGCCGAGATGGTGACCGACGGGTTGCGGTCACTGCTGCTGGAGGCCAGCGGCTATCGTACGAAAGTGTTCGAGTTCGTCTCGGACGCACATACGCCGAAAAACAATCTTATCGTCGCGCAAAAGGGCAATGCGGGTTCTCGCCAGGCGGCGCTTGACCGGGTGGCGGCGGTCAAGACACTGTTCGGTATCGACAAGCATTATCTCGAGGGCCTGCTCGGCCTCTGATCGGAATAGTTACAGGCTCCCCATGACCAAGATCACCTATGTCACCAATGATGGCGAACGGATTGAAACCGAAGGGCAGAACGGCTCCACGGTGATGGAAACCGCGATCATGAACGCGGTGCCGGGGATCGTGGCCGAGTGTGGCGGCGCCTGCACCTGCGCCACCTGCCATGTCTATGTGGACGAGGCCTGGCGCGAGGTTGTTGGGGGCCCCTCGATGATGGAAGAGGACATGCTCGACTTTGCCTTCGACGTGAAAGATTCGAGTCGCCTGTCCTGCCAGATCAAGGTGCGTGATGCGCTCGATGGGCTGGTGGTGCATGTCCCCAGCCGGCAGGGCTGATCAGGGACAGCGATCGTAGATATAGGGCTGGCCCCAGTCCGGGTCGCCGTCAGCCATGGCGTCATAGAGGTAGAAGCTGTCGGGGTTGATCCAGATGGCGAAAAAGGCCGGGCCGCCGGCAATCGGCTCCCATTCGGTTCCGTCATCCGAAGCGACCAGTGCGATGGCGGCATCCGGTTCGGTTTCCCTGGGTCCCAGATAGAAGATATGCCGATCATCGGCTGCCTGGATGCGCACCGGCAAGGCGCAGATGGCGAGACCGGTGCTGGGCTCGGTCACTTCCATGGTCGGCAGGGTCACAGACCATGCGCCGACGAAGGGCGCGGACTGGCCCAAGGCGATATCCGGATGGCCTGTTGGACGCGCCAGCGGGGTGAGGGCCATGGCGGTGGTTGAGCCGAGCGCCAGGAGAAAGAGGGCGGTTCCGATGAGGCTGGTTGTGTGTGCGGGCATTGCCATGGCCTTTGTGATGACGGCAGCGGACGCGGGATAGATGTAGGCAAATTATTCTATCCGAGGCGCCGCGAAAGATTCATTTGGCGGGGAAGGGCCCGTGCGGCGCTGCGGTTTCCACGGGCGGCGCTGGAAGGGAAATATAAAAGCTATTGATTTTCAAGGTCTTGTTGGACAGGGCCGAATTGGATTATTTTCCCTCATCTCACCAACAGGACGACAATGGGACTTCTCAACACATTTCCGTTGAGCTTCAAGGTCAAGGGCAAACGCATTGTCATCGTCGGTGGCACCGACGAGGCCCTCAACAAGGTTCGATTGGCTTCTAAGACGACTGCATCGGTAGAGATTTATTCCCGGCAGGTCGTTGCCGATTTTTCTGCGTTTCCCGCGGCAGTACATGCGCGTGCAATTCGCCCCGAGGACATTGCCGGGGCGGCGCTGGTGTTTGTGGCCGAAGAGGGGGCGGACGCGGAGTTGGCCAAGGCCGAGGCGCGGCGGCTGGGTATTCCGCTCAATGTGGTCGACGTGCCGGACCAGTGCGATTTCTACACGCCCTCCATCGTTGATCGCGCGCCGCTGACGGTGGCGATTTCGACCGAGGGCGATGCGCCGGTGCTGGCGCGGCTGGTTCGGGCGCAGATCGAGGCGCTGCTGGCGCCGGGAATCGGAAAAATTGCGAGTCTCGCCGGTGGTTTGCGGGGCAGGGTTGAAAGCCTGATTCACGACGGTGCGGCGCGGCGGCGGTTCTATGAGGACCTTGTCACGCGCCCCGGAATGGACGCCGGCGCGGCTGAGGCGCTGTTGTTTGATCATGCCTCCACAGGTTCGAGGCAGGGCGTGGTGTGGCTGATCGGGGCCGGCCCTGGTGCCGAGGACCTGCTGACGCTGCGAGCGCAGCGGCTGTTGCAGCAGGCCGATGTGATCGTGCACGACCAGCTGGTGCCCGCCGCGGTGGTGGAGATGGGCCGTCGCGATGCCGAGCAGATCTGCGTGGGCAAGGCGCGGGGCCATCATTCGTTTTCGCAGGCGCAGATCAATACGCTGATCGTGCGGCTGGCCGGCGAGGGCAAGAAGGTGGCGCGGCTGAAGTCGGGCGATCCGATGATCTTCGGGCGCGCTGGCGAAGAAATCGCTGCTTTGCGCAAGGCGGGTATTGCCTATCAGGTCGTGCCGGGTGTGAGCGCTGCCTTGGCGGCCGCTGCCGATACGGCGACGCCGGTTACGCTGCGCAAGGTGTCGAGCGGCTTCGTGGTGGCCACGGCGCATGGCGCCGATGACAGCGATCTGACGCATTGGGCGGCTTTGTCGCAGTCCGGCCTGACTCTGGCGCTTTATATGGGCAAGGCCATCGCTGCCCAGGTCGCTGGCCGTTTGATGGCGCATGGCGCCGCCGCGGATCTGCCCATAGGCATCGTGGTGAATTCCGGCCGTTCGGACAGCACCGCCTATGCGGGCACGTTGGGCGCGCTGGCGAATGGCGCGGTCGAATTCGTTGATGGTCCCGCCGTCATTCTTGTCGGGCGGGCCGTGGCCCAAGGCGACTGGACCGAGGCCGCTGCAGCGGCTGCACATAATTTCAAGGTAGCGTGACGATGGAAATCCTGACGGGCAATGAGCTGACTTCCGGCGCCACCGTTTATCTGGATGCAAGCGGCAACTGGATAGAAGACCTGCAGGCAGCGCGGCTGTTTGCCAAGGACGAACAGGCCGAGCGCGATGGCGCGCTGGCCGCGACCAAGGCGACGGGACGGGTCATCAGCCTTGAAATCGAAGAAGTCGAGCAGGTCGAGGGAATGATTGTGCCCAAGCGCCTGCGCGAACGCATCAGGGCGGCGGGCCCCACCGCTCCCCTCACTCTCAACGGGCAGGCGTATGATCGCCAGCACTTAGGTGAAGACGGGCATGTATCGATATGACGAATTCGACGCCGCTTTCGTAGCGGGTCGCACGGCGCAGTTTTCAGATCAGGTGAAGCGCCGCCTTTCGGGCGAGCTTTCCGAGGACCAGTTCCGGCCGCTGCGGCTGATGAACGGGCTCTACCTGCAGCTTCACGCCTATATGCTGCGCATCGCCGTGCCCTATGGTACGCTGAGTTCGCGCCAGATGCGCAAGCTCGCTCATATCGCGCGGACCTATGACCGTGGCTACGGGCATTTCACGACGCGGCAGAACATCCAGTTCAACTGGCCCAAGCTCAAGGACATTCCGGTGATCCTGGAGGAGTTGGCCAGTGTCGAGATGCACGCGATCCAGACCTCGGGCAATTGCATCCGAAATGTCACCACCGACCAGTTTGCCGGTGCTGCTGCCGATGAGATCATCGATCCGCGGCCCGTGGCCGAGATCATCCGCCAGTGGTCGAGCCTCCATCCCGAATTTTCGTATCTTCCGCGCAAATTCAAGATTGCCATGACCGGCTCGCCCAACGACCGGGCTGCCATCCGCTTCCACGATATCGGGTTGCAGGCGGCGGTGAACGGTGCCGGCGAAATCGGCTGGGAAGTCTGGGTCGGCGGTGGCCTCGGGCGCACGCCGATGATCGCCAAGCTGATCAATGCGTTTGTGCCCAATGAGCACCTGCTGGCCTATCTTGAATCCATCATGCGCGTTTACAATCGCTATGGCCGCCGGGACAACAAGTACAAGGCGCGCATCAAGATTCTCGTTCACGAGGAAGGTCTTGAGAGCATCAAGGGTCAGGTCGAGGCCGAATTCGCCGAAGTGCGTGGTGGTGTGCTGACGCTGCCGCAGGAAGAGCTCGACAGGATCAGTGCCTATTTCGCGCCGCCGGATTTTGCCGACCGCTCGAGCGACACAATCGATGTCGCCTATCAGTCGATCATCGACCCAGCCTATGGGCGCTGGCTCGACAACAACCTGCATCCACACAAGCAGCCGGGCTATGCTTCGGTGACGATTTCCCTGAAGCCCATCGGCGGTGCTCCGGGTGACGCGACCGACACTCAGATCGATGTGGTCGCGGACCTGGCCGAAAAATACTCCTATGACGAGCTGCGCGTGACCCATGAGCAGAACCTGGTTCTGCCCCATGTCGCAGTCTCGGACCTGCGCGCCGTCTATGACGTGCTGGTGGCCAATGAACTGGCCGAGGGCAACAATAACCTGATCACCGACATGATCTGCTGCCCTGGCCTCGATTTCTGTGCCCTGGCCAATGCGCGCTCGATACCCATCGCGCAAGAAATCTCCAAGACCTTCGCTGCGCCCGAGCGGCAGAAGGACATCGGCGATCTCAAGATCAAGATATCCGGCTGCATCAATGCCTGCGGCCATCACCATGTGGGCCATATCGGCATTCTGGGCGTTGAGAAGAAGGGCGGCGAGCTCTACCAGATTACGCTGGGTGGCGACGCTACCGAGGGCGCCTCGGTGGGCAAGATCATCGGGCCGGGCTTCGAGGCCGACCAGGTGCCGGGCGCCATCGAAAAGCTGGTGGATTTCTACATCGCCCAGCGGACCGGCACGGATGAATCCTTCCTCGACGCCTATCGGCGGCTCGGCGAAGCGCCGTTCAAGGAGGCGCTGTATGGCACAGCCTAATCTGGTGCCCGTTCCGGCCGCCAACGACAAGCTGCGGGCGCTCGGTATTCTCGCTCTCAACGGCATGTTCGATGAAATGGATGCTGTCAGCGTGCTGCGCTACGCCATCAGCGACGTGCTGCCGGGCGATCTGGCCATTGTCTCGTCTTTTGGCGCTGACTCGGCTGTGCTCCTGCACATGGTGGCGCAGGCCGATCCGTCGCTGCCGGTGTATTTTCTCGAAACCGGCAAGCATTTCCCGGAAACACTGGACTATGTCGAAACCCTCAGGACGACACTAGGGCTGCACAATGTTCACACCATTCATCCCAATGCTGATGACGTGAAGCGCTTCGATCCCAATGGCGACCTTTGGGAAACAGACCCGGATTCGTGCTGCCACATCCGCAAGACGGAGCCGCTGGAGCCGATCACCGAGCAATATGGTGGCTGGGTCACCGGCCGCAAGCGCTACCAGACCAGCGAGCGCGGGGTGTTGCCGCATTTCGAATTGACCAGCGACGATCGCATCAAGGTCAATCCGCTGGCCTATTTCTCCGATGCCGATGTCATTGAATATCGGCAGGCTCATCGCTTGCCCGAGCACCCGCTCTATGCCAAAGGCTACAAATCCATTGGCTGCGCCCCCTGCACCTCGATTGTTGCCGAGGGCGAGGACCCGCGTGCCGGCCGGTGGCGCGGCCTCAACAAGAAGGAATGCGGCATCCATTATGACTTCAACGGAGCCATTGCCTCGCCGATGACCGCTGCCGCCCGCCATACCCTGTGGAAAGATGGGGCCTTCATTGCCGACCCGTTCAAGGCATGGGCCGAAGGGACCAGCCCTTCGGAGGCGCGCTATGTTCATGTGCCGGTCAGCGAATTCCTTGCCAACCGGGCGGACTATCTCGCCAGCCCGCATCCGCTGGGGCTGCTTGTGTCGCCCGGCGACAAGGTCGAGGACGTGGCCGACGATCTGTCGCGCTTTGCCTCGGTCGCCATCAAGTTCCCGGCCTTTACCGATGGGCGGGGCTATTCAAGTGCGCGGCTCCTGGTCGAGCGGTTCAAATATGCGGGCGAAATCAGGGCCTTGGGCGACGTTTTGCAGGACCAGATTCCGCATATGCAGCGCTGTGGCTTCAACGCTCTGGTGGTGACCCATGAGCCGACGCGCGAAGCCTTGGTCGAAAACCGCTTGCCGGACATGGCGCTGTTCTACCAGCCCGTGGGGGTCACGGAAATTCCCTTGGGCACGCGTCCCTTCCTTCGCCGCGTCTCCTGAGGTAAGTGGAGCGCCTCGATCATATTACCGCCGGACGCCGTGCTTAAGCGCGTGTCCGGTATCCCTAAACAGAACGTCCCGCCATTGCGGGAATGACACCGAGGCAGTCAGGGCGTCCCCGGTCAGCTTGGACACAGATGAAATGAGCACTGAGATCACCACCGATGTTGTCGTTATTGGCGCGGGCCCTTGCGGGCTGTTCGCGGCCTTCGAACTCGGGCTGCTCGACATAAAATGCCATTTCATCGACATTCTGGATCGCCCCGGTGGGCAGTGCGCCGAGCTCTATCCGGAAAAGCCGATCTATGACATTCCCGCCTTCCCGGTGGTGACCGGCCAGCAGCTGACCGACAATTTGATGGCGCAGATTGCGCCGTTCTCGCCCGAATTCCACTTCTCGCGCATGGTCAATTCCATCGAGAAACTGGAGGACGGCTCGTTCAAGCTGCAGACCGACGCGGATGAGACCTTTTTCACCAAGGTCGTGGTGATTGCCGCTGGTGGCGGCTCGTTCCAGCCCAAGCGCCCACCGGTGCCGGGCATCGAGGAATTCGAGAACACTTCGGTATTCTACGCCGTGCGGAAGATGGAAGACTTCCGCGGGCAGGACGTGGTGATCGTGGGCGGCGGCGACTCGGCGCTCGATTGGACCCTCAACCTGCAGCCGATCGTGCGGACGCTGACGCTGGTGCACCGCCGCGATGCCTTCAAGGCGGCGCCGGCTTCGGTGAACAAGATGAAGGAGCTGGTGGCTGACGGGAAGGTCAATTTCCAGCTCGGGCAGATTGCCAAGCTCGACGGCAAGGACGGCCAGATCGACCATGTGCACCTGACTACCGAAGCAGGCGACCTGTCCATTCCGGCGACGCGGCTGCTGCCGTTCTTCGGCCTCACCATGAAGCTGGGGCCGGTGGCCGATTGGGGCCTGGAACTCAATGACAATACCATCGTGGTCGATACCGAGAAGTTCCAGACCTCGGTGCCGGGCATCTTCGCCATTGGCGACATCAACTATTACCCCGGCAAGCTCAAGCTAATCCTTTCGGGCTTCCATGAGGCCGCGCTGATGGCCCAGGCGGCCAAGGCAATTGTCTCGCCGGGCGAGCGCGTGGTGTTCCAGTACACCACCAGCTCCACCAAGCTGCAAAAGAAGCTGGGTGTCGCTTAGCGCTTTACAATCCACGGAATGTCACCGGGATGCAGCCGGTGGAGATGGAGGAGAGGCGCACTTGCAGCCCCTTTCGTTAGCCGCTATCCCCTTCGCGCTGTTGAGGAGCGCTCCATGAAGATCAATGTTACCGACCAGGCAGGCGACGTGCACGAGCTCGAAGGGCTCGAAGGCTGGCGCGTCATGGAGGTCATTCGCGACTGGGGCCTCAATATCAAGGCCGAGTGTGGCGGTGCCTGCTCCTGCGCCACCTGCCATGTCTATGTCGATCCGGGCTGGCTCGACGCCGTTGGCGCGCCCAATGACGAGGAAGAAGACATGCTCGACAGCGTCGGCGACGTGAAGTCGAATTCGCGCCTCTCGTGCCAAATCCTCTGCTCGGATGCGCTAGACGGGCTGACCCTGACGCTGGCGCCGAGCGCCGCCAAGGACTAGGTCGCAGGTTTGCCCGCCTCACTGGTGACATTCACCAGGTCGGTAATGAAATCCCGCACCATTGGCTGTTTCTGGGTTTCGAAGGGCAGGGGGCGGACGACGCGCATGGCGGCGATGCCGACGCGGACGGTCATCAGGCCGTTGACGACGCCTTCTCCCAGCCGGGCCGAGAGTTTTGCCGCAAGCCCCTGACCGACCAGCTGTTCGACGACGCCGTCGGTAAGCACGAGGCCACCGGTGACGGCCAGATGGGCCAGCACCGCGCCGGTCAGCCGCCAGAAGCCGAAAAAGCCGGGACGGGCGCCATAGAGTGCCGCGATGGCGCCGGCAAGACGGACACTCTCGTAGATGACGAAGGCTATATCCACCAGGGCGCGGGGCGACACGGCGGTGACCAATGCCACTCGACGGGACGAAGCGGCCGTGAGTGTCCTGGCGCGCGCATCAAGCGGGGCCATCAGGCTGCGCTCAGCCAGCGCAATAACCTCATTGCCATCAAAGAGATGGGGGAGGTGGTCGGCGAGGGACTGGCGAGAACGGGCCAGATCGGGGCGGTTGGCATAGATGGCGAGAAGGTCCTCGACCACGGCTCCGGCGCGCTTGCGGTCATTGTCGAGCGTGGCGCGGGCGGCATCGGCCTTGAGGGCATCGAGAACGCGCAGGCGGCGCAGGGCCAGGAACTCGCGGGTGACAAGTGCCAGGAGGGCGATCATGAACGCGCCCAGCACGCCCAGGCTCAGCCAGCCGAGCCATTCATTGGCGGCGAACAGGTCGCGGATCAGGCGGTCAGCAGCAAGGCCAAGTCCGGCCGAGACGAGAATGCCGCCAGTGGTCCAGGCAAGACGTCCGATCCAGCCCATAGGGCGCGGCGGCCGGGCCAACAGATCGGGTTCGGCCTCGGGCTCGAAGGCGATCTCGACGATTTCAGCGCGCTCGGGCGTGAAGGCGCGCGGGGCGCGGGAGGACGGCGCGGCTGCGTCCGCAGGACTGGTGGGGCGTGCTACGGGACGCTTCATGCCATCCAGTCTCCGATGAGGTAGTCCAAGGCCCGGTCGAGCCGGATATGGGGCAATATCGGGTCACCGGCGGCATTGCGCTCGAGCTTTTGCGGCGGGGTGAAGCGCAGGAAATTGAGGGAGACCGGCTCACCGCCTTCAAAGAGTGAATCCGGGCGCTCCGGCAAGTCCCCGGGAAACAATGCGATTTCGGTCTTCCCGTCATAGGTGGCGCCATCGAGCACTTCGCCATTGAGCGGGGTGCCGACCAGGGTGGACAGGATTTCGCCACCTTCACGGATGGTGCCTTCGCTGGTGGCGCGAATACCGGCCATGGCGATGGATTTGGTCGTTGCGCCGGCAAAGCGGGCGCGCTTGCTGGCATTGGCCACGAGGCGGTTGAGAATGGCTTCCAGCCGGTCATGGCTGGTGTGATGCACATGATCGGCCTTGGTGGCGGCAAAGAGGATGCGGTCGATGCGGCGCGTGAAGGGGCGCAGCAGCGGATTGGCCTCGCCCTGGCGGAAGCAGGCCAGCACCGCCGTCAGCGCGGTTTCGAGGTCGTTGACGGCCTCGGGACCGGTATTGAGCGCCCGCAGCGTATCGACCAGCACGACCTGCCGGTCGAGCCGGGCGAAGTGATCGCGGAAAAAGGGGCGCACGATTTGGGCCTTATAGGCCTCGAAGCGGCTTTCGAGCATGGCATAGAGCGTGCCATTGCGCATTGCGCCGGCGGGTCGTGGCAGGGGCGCGAAGGTGAGAGCGGGTGAGCCCTCAAGATCGCCGGGCAGCAGAAAACGACCCGGCGGCAGGGTGGACAGCGCGCCATGCTCGCGGCTGCGGCGCAGATAGGTGGTGAAGGCGGAGGCCAGCTTTTCCGCATCCCGGTCGGTCGCGTCCTTCCCCACGTCCATGCTGTCGAGCGATTTCAGGAATTCAGCCGCCTCGGTGTCGTGACCCGGCTGGCGGGCCCGGGCCAGCGCCTCGGCGCTCCACTCGGCAAAGGTGAGACCGAGCAGGGGCAGGTCGAGCAACCATTCGCCGGGATAGTCGACAATGTCGAGATTGAGCGTGGCGGGGCCAGCCATGCCTGCCCACCACTTGGCAGATTGAAACTTGAGGACGATCCGCAATTGGGAAATGCGCCGCGTGCTTTCCGGCCAGACGGGCGGATTGGCGGTGAGTGCGGACATGTGCTGCTCATAGGCGAAGCGCGGAATGGTCGCGTCGGGATATTCGGCCAGACGCGCCCCGATGAAGCGCCCGTCCGCCAGCGGCGAAAAGCCGGGCAGGCGGCCCTGGGTGAGCAGGTTGTGAACAAGGGCGGTGATGAAGATGGTCTTGCCGGCGCGGCTAAGGCCGGTGACGCCGAGGCGCAGGGTCGGCGTGAGGACCCCGGTGGCGCTGTCGGCAAGGTTCGCCAGGGCGATGCCCAGTTCGTCGGTGATGGTGGTCGGCGGCTGCGGCAAAGATCGTGTCCCCGTGTTCCAGCAAGGTAGGGCCTGATGCGGCGAATGCAAGGACCCGGACGTGTCACCCAAGTGTCATGCAGCTGTGTTCGATCCGTTAATCGACAGGCTTATGCATCCCCTCGTGTCCCGGCCCGCATAGGGCCCGATTTGCTGTGAGGAGCAAAGATGAACGAGAAACCGACGTTTCCCACCCAAGGCCTGGAATCTGCTGAATTTGACCCGACCAACCATTCGGGTAACCGCACAATGGGCGAGGTTATTGCCGCACGCTTCTCGCGCCGCGGGTTTTTGCAGGGGTCTCTGGCGGTCTCGGCCATTGCCGCCACCGTAGGCCCGGCTGCCCTGCTGAGCGCGCCGCGCGCGGAAGCCCAGGAAGGTGGATCGGCGTTTTCTTTTCCTGAAGTGACTGCCGGTGTCGATGCCGATCATCACGTTGCCGAAGGCTACGACGTGAAGGTGCTGATGCGCTGGGGCGATCCGGTCACCAATGGCGCTCCAGAGTTCGACCCAAACAACCAGAACGCTGAAGCGCAGGCTGGTCAGTTCGGCTACAATAACGATTATGTCGGCTACATCCCGCTTGATGGCTCGGATGAGCATGGCCTGCTTGTCGTCAATCACGAATACACCAACCCCCACCTGATGTTCCCCGGCCTGGTGCAGGTCATTGATGGTGAAGTGGTGCAGGGCGATCTTAGCGAAGAGCAGGTCAATATCGAGCTTGCCGCGCATGGCGGCTCGATCATCGAGATCGAAAAGGTCGATGGCGAATGGCGCCGGGTTGCCGACAGCAAATACAACCGTCGCATCACCGGCACCACCGAGACGCTGATTACTGGTCCCGCTGCCGGACATGACCGCCTCAAGACCAGCGACGATGAGACCGGAACCAAGGCTTTGGGCACATTGAACAATTGTGCTGGCGGCGTGACCCCCTGGGGCACCTATCTGATGGCTGAGGAAAACTTCCACGGCTATTTCGCCGGTGAGCTCCCCGCGGACCATGCCGAAGCTGAGAACTATGCCCGCCTCGGTGCGCCGGGCGGCTGGTACCAGTGGCACAATTTCCACGATCGTTTCGACGTCTCCAAGGAGCCGAACGAGATGAACCGCTTCGGCTACATCGTCGAGGTCGATCCGATGGATCCCACTTCGGTTCCCAAGAAACGCACCGCAATGGGCCGCTTCAAGCATGAAGGTGCTGAATCCATCGTCGCACCGAATGGCCAGGTCGTGCTCTACTCAGGCGACGACGAACGCTTCGACTATGTCTACAAGTTCGTCACCGCCGGTACCTACAACGCCGATGATCGTGCCGCGAACATGGACCTGCTCGATGAGGGTACGCTCTACGTGGCGCGTTTCGACGAAGACGGTTCGATGGAATGGATGCCGCTGGTGCATGGCGAAGGTCCGTTGACCGAAGAAAACGGCTTTGCGAGCCAGGCCGACATCGTGATCGAGACCCGGCGCGCGGCCGACCTGCTCGGTGCAACCAAGATGGACCGTCCGGAAGACATCCAGCCCAATGCCACCAATGGCAAGGTCTATGTGATGCTGACGAACAATTCCCGTCGCACGGAGGAAGACGTCAACGTCGCGAACCCCCGTCCGGACAATGTCTTCGGCCATATCATCGAGATCGCTGAGGCTGATGGCGACTTCGCCGCCACATCGGGCACCTGGGAAATCCTGCTCAAGTGCGGTGACCCCTCGATTGCCGAAGTCGGTGCCACCTTCACCACCGACACCACGGAAAACGGCTGGTTCGGCATGCCAGATAACGCTGCCGTCGACTCCGACGGTCGTCTCTGGGTCTCCACCGACGGCAATAATCCTACCGACACGGGGCGTACCGACGGCCTGTGGGCCGTGGATACGGAGGGCGCTGCTCGCGGTACCTCTCGCCTGTTCTACCGCGTGCCGGTTGGCGCCGAAATGTGCGGACCGGTCTTTACCGAGAACGGTGAGTCGCTGTTCCTGGCCATTCAGCATCCCGGCGATGGTGGCGAGGATTGGGACGGCCATGGGCGTCCCTCCTATTACGAGGATCCGGCGACGCGTTGGCCCGATTTCCAGGACGACATGCCCGTGCGTCCGGCTGTGGTCGTGGTGACTAAGCAAGGCGGCGGCAAGATCGCCGTCTAATTGGCTGTTTGACAGAGACCGAAGGGGCCGCCAGAGCGGCCCCTTTTTCTATTGCCCGATCTTGTTCAGATCGAATGGCGTTGTCTGGTAGATCTCGTTGATCCAGTTCTGGAACAGGAGATGGGCGTGACTGCGCCAGCGGTTCTCGGGAACCGCGCTGGTATCGCCATTAGGGAAAAGATTCGCCGGCGGCGGCGTGTCGAGACCGGCGGCGATGTCGCGCTCATATTCATCGGCCAGCGAGCGGTTGTCATACTCCAGGTGGTTCAGGAAATAGACAGCCCGCTCATTGCGGTCACCGAGCATGCAAAGACCGATCTGATCGTTGTCGATCAGCACATCGAGACCGTCGCCCAAACTGTCGCGATCGATGTCGTTATAGCGCGAGACCGGGATCATCGGGCTGTCGGACATGCCGCGCAGAAAGGGCGAGCGCGGGCCGGTCACCTTGTGACGAAACACGCCGAAGACTTTCTTGTCCATGCGGTAGCGCCGCGCGCCATGGAAATGGTGCAAGGCGGCCTGGGCGCCCCAGCAAATGAACATGGTATGGTGCACATTCGTGCGGGTCCATTCCATGATTTCGAGCATTTCAGGCCAATAGCGCACGTCCTCGAAGGGCATGTTGGCGATGGGGGCGCCGGTGACGATGAAGCCGTCGAACTTGCGCTCCTTCACCTCCTCCCAGGTCTGATAAAAGGAATTGAGGTAGTCTTCGGGAGTGTTCTTGGATTGGTGGTCGGTCACCCGCACCAGGCTCAGATTGATCTGCAGCGGCGTGGCGCCGATCAGACGGGCGAACTGGGTTTCGGTCCGCTCCTTGTTGGGCATTAGATTGAGCAGGCCGAATTCGAGCGGGCGGATGTCCTGCCGCGCGGCGCGGCTGGAATCCATGACGTTGACGCCCTCTTCTTCAAGCGTCTTGCGAGCCGGTAGGTCGTCGGGAATTCTGATAGGCATGTCAGCCTCTTAAAGGGGTACGATGAAAAAGCGATTCAGGGCTTTGCGCGTCAACCGGGTGGGAGACGCGCTAACGCATTCGCTTTTCAATCGCTGCGGCGACTAGGTCGACGAACTCGTCACCATCGCGGGCCGTGGCCAGGTCCGATGCCTCCACGACATAGCCAAAATTGTCCGCCAGCGCCTGGTAGCGCGGCAGGCGGTCATGCAGCAGGGCCTCAAAACCCCAGGCGCCAAACCCGGCGGGATCGACGTCATTGTCGTCGTGAATGCCCTGGATCAGCTTGTACTCGGCCCATTTCTCGACAAGGAAGGGCGGGCGGTAATACATGGGCTTGGGCGACTTCCTGAAGCGCTGGACCAGTTCGGTGGCGTCGGAGTCGGTGCCGCGAATATAGAGAAGCGCGGTATGGGCTGCCAGCGCCTTGACCACCGGGTCCTCGGGGTTGGAGGGATCGACAACCTCGATCAACGAGCCGCCGGTGTCGGCTATGAAGTCGTCATAGCCATAGAGGGCCCTGGCCCGCTCGATGAAATAGGGGACGTCGCACAGGGCGGCCACTTCGGCCACGCGGTGCTGTTCCTGCCGGCGCTGGTATTCGGCGAGCGGCAGGCCCCCCCTATCAGGATCGCCGGGTGTGCCGAGATAGGTCGAGAGCGGATCGAGATTATCGAAGGTGATGTTGGACGAGATATAGATCGAGTCCGTGCGCAGAAGCTGGGCCAGGAACGGCACCTTCATGGCCTCATGCTTGAAGTTATCGACGATATACTCGCCCATATAGCGCGTGCCGATGCGGTAGTCGGCCGAATAGTGGAACCAGTGATTGGCCCGCAGCAGATTGGATAGCCGCGTCTTGCCCACGCCGGCCATGCCGAACACGGTCACTGCGCGGCGCGGGGCCTTCACAAACTCATCGACGCTGGAAAACAGCATTCACTGACGCTCCGCCGGGGCCAATGCGGCCCTTTGCCTGTGTTGCGTTTAAAGCAAGCCCGCGCCGATCTCAAGCAACCGGCAAAAACTGCCGCTAGCCCGGACTCATTTGCCGCTCTATCGCCGCAATTCCGGGCTGGTGGGCCAGAAACACAAGCAAAATCAAAGGCTCATCGGGTTGGCATTGCCCTTGCATCTCTGGTTCCGAACGCGCCTTGCGGTGCAACGGGGATTACGGAGTTACAGATGGGTATCTATGGGGCTCTTTCCAGTGCGGTGACCGGCCTGCGGGCACAGTCCCACGCACTTGAAAACATATCGGGCAATATCGCGAATTCGCAGACCACCGGCTACAAGCGCATCGAAACGAGCTTCATGGACCTGATCCCCGATGCTCCGCTGAAGTCGCAGGTGCCGGGCGCCGTGCTGGCGCAATCGCGCGGCACCAACAATATCCAGGGTGATATTCAGACCAGCTCGAACGAGACCTATATCGCGCTCAACGCCAACGGCTTCTTCGTGGTAGAGCCAAAGGTGGGCCAGTCGGACGGTAACTCGGTGTTTGCCGGATCGAACTACTTCACCCGCCGCGGCGACTTCGAGATCGACAAGGACGGCCTGCTGGCCAATGGCGCCGGCTACTACCTCAAGGGCCTGCCGATCGATCCGGCGACCGGCAATATTTCGGGCTCGGTGCCCGAAGTGATCAAGCTATCCAATGCTTTCCTTCCGGCCAATCGGTCGACGACAATCAACTATAAGGCCAACCTGCCGCAATTGCCCAAGACGGCGAGCTACAAGTCGACCGTCTATAATAGCGAGTTGCTGGGAGCGGAGAAATTTGCCGGCGGTTCGACCCCGGCCACCACAAATGGCACGGTCAACCTGGGCATAAACGCGGGCGCGAACCTGGCCGACACGGTGTTCACCGATGGCGACACCATTACCATTGACGTCAATGGCATCGCCGTCGAGTTCAATTTCTACGAAAGCCCGTCGCCGGTGCCGACCGATGGCGTGGCCATCGACATTACTGGCCCGCGGACCATCCAGAACGTCCTCGATAGCATGCAGGAAGGGCTGCGCGATTTCGGTGGCGGCGCAGCGGGCTCGGCCCTGATTACACTGAACGGCTCCAACCAGTTCAATGTGTCGCTCAACGAGGACTATCACGCCAGCTTCTCCATCTCCGGCGTCAGTGCAGGCCTGGAAGCGGCCCTGGGCCTGACGGACCCGCAGGCTTCGTCCGATCCAACCCTCGCCGATGTGGACTTCATCTCGGCCGATGACGCCGACGATTTTGTAGCGAATTCAATCTCGGGCGGCGCGATCACGGTCTATGCCAGCAATGGTGCACCGGTGAACGTCCAGATGCGTTGGGCCAAGATGGACAGCGCAGCATCGGGCGGGGCGGATCGCTGGAACATGTTCTATCTTTCCGACAGCACGGCCGTTGGCGGCTCACCGGCCTGGACCAATATCGGGCAGGACTATGAGTTCGGCAGCAGTGGTTCGCTCTCAACCAGCGTCCCCCAGGCGACCATTGATGACCTGCGCGTCAACGGCGTGCTGATCGGCGACGTCATACTGGCCCACGATAGCAATGGTGTCTCCCAGTTTGCTGACGTCAATGGCACGGTGACCGTCTCGACGCTTAACCAGAACGGCTATGGCGCTGGCGAATTCCTCTCGGTGGCCATTACCGATAGTGGCCGCGTCGTGGCGACCTATTCCAATGGTGAGCGCATTGAAATGGCGCAGGTGGTGACGGCACAGTTCAACGGCATCAACGCACTCAAGCGTCTGGATGGAGGCCTCTACGAGGCTACGTCGGAGTCAGGTGAGCCGATTTTCGACCTGTCTGGTTCTGGTATTATCGGTGGTGCGCTCGAAGCCTCGAACACTGATATCTCGGACGAATTCACCAAGCTGATCATCACTCAGCAGGCCTATTCGGCCGGCACGCGCATCGTCTCGACCGCTGACGAGATGCTGCAGGAAGCCTTGAACATGATCCGCTGAGGCGGGCCGTGAGTAGCGGTCCGGGGCGTGAGGCTCCGGGCCGAATTTCAGTTTGAGGGCCACGGTCATGGGTCTGGTTTCGTCATTATCGAACGCTGTATCGGGTCTGAGGACCAGCCAGGATTCCATCACGGTCCTGAGCCGGAACATCGCCAATTCAGGGACGCCGGGCTATCACCGGCAGTCGCTGAACATTATCGACTACAACTCGGTCAACAGCACCTATGCCCGCTCGGCTGGTGTTAACCGCGCGTTCAACCAGAGCCTGCAGGCCTATTACAACCGGCAGGTTTCGGACACATCCATGTCCAACGTCATGGGTGACTATCTCAACAAGCTCCAGGGGTTCCTCGGCAAGCCCGGTACGGCAGGTTCGCTGGACACCATGTTCGGCTCGTTCAAGAACTCGCTCCAGGCGCTCTCGACCAGCCCCGACGACTATTCCACCCGAGCCAATGTCGTTGCCGAGGCGCAGTCCTTTGCCCAGCAGTTGAACACACTTTCCGGTGTGATCCAGCAATTGCGCCAGGAATCGGAAACGCGCATCGCCAACGATGTGTCCGAGGTCAACTCCATGCTCATCTCGCTCAACGAGGTGAACAACCGCATGCTCGACCTGGGAATGACCGACACGGCGCGCGCTCAGCTCTTCGACCAGCGCGACCGACTGGTGGCAGCGGTTGCCGAGGTCATGGACGTGCAGGCCGAGTATCGACCCGACGGTACAGTGGCGCTGATGACCCGCTCCGGCGTCGGCCTCATCGACAACGGCTTCAGCACGCTCAAGTTTTCGACCGCGGGCGCCCTGTCGCCCACGTCCCAGGCGAACATCGACCCGGGAAAGAGCAAGGTGGGGACCCTTACCCTGACCACGCCATCCGGACTGTCCATAGACATGGTGCAGCAGGGCGTGCTGCAGGGCGGCGAACTGGCGGGCCTCGTGCAGTTGCGCGACAAGATCCTGGTCGAAGCCCAGAACCAGCTCGACGAAATCGCAGCAGGCCTGGCATCGGCATTCAATACCATCACCTCAGCGGGCACGGCGGCCACTGGCGGCGGCGGCGCAGAGGGATTGTCGGCCGACGTCTCCCACCTCAAGCCCGGCAATGATGTCCTGCTTACCTATACGCAGAACGGCGCGCAGCAGCGGGTCCGCATCGTCAACAGTACCAATGGCGAGGACTTCATCGACTCCAGCGGCCAGCGGGTGATCTCGGTTGATCTTTCGGACGCCAGTGCGGCGGCTGCCACGCTGCAGGGCAAGTTGCCCGGGCTCGCGATTACCAGCCCCAGCGCCGGGGTGTTGCAGGTCCTGGACGACGGCACCGGTGGTATTCGCGATGTGACCGGGCTGACCACGCGCGGGTCGGCAACCGGGACGCAGCAGGGCGAACTGGCCATGGCGCTGTTCGTCGACCAGGGCAATTCGGCCTATACCGGCAATCTCGACACCGATCCGCCGCAGATCATGGGCTTTGCGGCCCGTATCTCGGTCAACCCGGCCGTTGTCAGCGACAACCGGCTCTTGGTGCAATTCGACATCGACGGGACGCTGGGCGATGCAGCGCGGCCCGAATATATCCTGAACCAGATCAATTCGATGAACTTCGCGTCCGGGACGTCCCCGGCGGCCAATGAAGGACGTCACCAGCTCAACGGCACGGTTCAGCAACTGATCGAGCAGGTGCTCAACTATCAGGGCACGATGATCGGCTCGGCGCTGAGCACGCGCGACAACCGGCAGCTGACTCTGGACACCATCTCGACCCAGATGGAGAGCGAGTATGGCGTCAATATCGACGAGGAAATGGCGCGCTTGACCGAGTTGCAAAGTGCCTATGCCGCCAATGCGCGGGTTGTGTCGGTGGTCAAGGAACTGCTCGACACCTTATTTGCGTCGACTTGAGGGAGTAGCGCGTCATGATCGTCAACAAGTCGATGTTTCCGCTGCAGACGGGCTTTTCCGTCATCTCCAAGATGCAGGACCAGTTCGCCACGTTGCAGATGCAGCTGGGTACCGGGTTGAAGGCGCAGACCCTGTCCGACCTGGCCCGAGACCTGCCGGTTTCGCTTTCAGTTCGCTCGCGATTGACCACGATCGCGGGCTACAATGCCAGCATCGAGCAGGTCGATCTGCGGTTGAGCTTTTACGACAATGCGCTGACCCGCCTCGACGAGATCGAGGGCCAGGCGCGAAATTCGGCCGTTCAGGGCCAGTACGGGTCGAGCAATATCAACATGGCCACTATTTCAGGCCTCTCCAAGGCGCGCCTCGACGAGATGGTGACACTGCTCAATGCCGATGTGGCGGGCCGCTATCTGTTCGGTGGCAAGGTCACAGACAAGGCGCCGCTGCCCACTACGACCGAGCTGCTCGATGGCGCCGGCGGCCGGGCGGGATATCGGAGCGTGGTGACCCAACGCCAGGCGGCCGACCTGGGAACCCTGGAGCAGGGGCGACTGGTCACTGTAGTGAATCCGCTTGCACCGGCGCTGCAAACCGATCCGGTGACCGTGACACTGGCCGAGGATGGCGACCACCCATTTGGGTTCAAGCTTTCCACGGTGTCGGCGGTTGGCGCCAATATCGGAGTTGTTTCCGATTTTACGGCGTCGCCAGCCGATATCGCGTTCACCTTCCCGGGCGATCCGGGCACGGTGGCAGAAGGCGACAGCGTCACCCTGGGTTTCACCCTGCCGGACGGGACCGAGACACAGATCACGCTCAAGGCGGTGTCGGCGGCCAATGCCACGGGCGCGACCAATGAGTTTGTCATCGGCGACGATCCGACCACGGCAACGCTCGTCACGGCGTCCAATTTCGACAATGCGCTCAAGGCCACGCTCCAGGAAACGGCGGAGAGCGAGCTCAAGGCCGCCTCCACGTTTGCCGCCTCGCAGAACTTCTTCAACGCGGCCGGTGAGCCGGTGCTGCGCGTCGATGGCGCCGATCCGTTTACGGCGACCAGCCTGCGGGTTGCCACCAAGACCGACACGGTCATGTGGTATTCGGGCCAGACTGCTGCGGTGTCCGCGATCGGCATGGGGCGACTGACTTCGGAGAAGAATGCCGGCGTCGTCACCCTGACCGGGAACAGTCCAGTCTCCACGGCACATGGCTTCCAGATCAGCAATGTCGCCTTCACCTCGGCCAATGCGGGCGCGCTCGACGCCGTGCGCAATGCTGGCCCCCCGGCCGACATGACGGTCACTTTCGACAATGCGCAGGCGCTGACGGCCGGAGACAATGTCAGGCTGACGCTGACCGAGCCGAACGGCACGACCCGGCAGGTTACGCTTACGGCCGTGACCGGCAAGGCCGGCTCTGGACAGTTCACCATCAGTACCAATGCGGACCCGTTGCTGCGCGACGCCGAGAATGCCGCCAATTTCGAGAAGGCGATGATCCGCTCGGTGACCGAGACCGCGGCGCTGGCGGAAGGCAATCCGCGCCAGTCGGTGACAGCGACGGTGGAGGATTCGGGGCGCGTCGCCTATGGCATGCAGGCCAATGAGAGCGGCTATTTGCGGATGATGCGCTCGCTGGCCGCCATGACGGTGGAGACCTATCCAGAGATCACCAATGCAGCGGACCCCAATTCGGTCGATCTCAACCCGGCCAAGCAGCGCTTTGACGCCATGGCCCGCCGCCAGCAGCTCGAACTCTCGGAAGGGCGCAATGCTGAACGCGGTTCGATCGAGCTGATCACCATGGAAATGGGCGTGGCCCGCGCAGCCCTGCAGGCAGCCGGCAACCGACATACCAATTACAAGGCACAGCTCGACAATCTCCTCAGTGATGTCGAGACGGTGAGCAAGGAAGACGTGGCCATGGAGATCCTGGCGCTGCAGACCCGTCTGACCGCCAGCTATCAGGTCACCGCGATGATCAGCCAGCTCAGCCTCGTGAACTACCTGTAAGGCCTTGCTGAGGGCGTTGGAGCCAATTGCTTCCGACGCCCGACGCGCCGCGGTCGACCCGAAGGCGACAATGCTGGCGTTGCGATATCGCGGCAGGGCGTTGCCTGTCTCACGAAACCCTCAATCTGCCAAAAGAAAAGCCCCGCAGCGATGCGGGGCTTTTCACTGGTCATGACCCTACGGCTACATGCCGCGCAGGCCCGCCGCAATCTGTCGGTTGAGTTGCACCAGAACAGTGATCTGTTCGGCCTGCGGGGGACCCTCATGCAGGATCTCGCGGGTCTGGTTCATCACGAACATGCCCAGATTGGCGATGTTCTGGCGAATTTCGGGGGGAAGGAGACTGTCTTCCTGAGTCACCGCAGACATGAAAATCGTCCACAGCTTGCGGTTGAAGGTCAGGGCGGAGCGGAGTTCCTCCTGGGTGGAGGTCTCCCATTCATCCTTGACCTTCTGTAGTCCGGCGGCGGCCTTCATCAACAGGGCCGACTCGCGCTGGCGTGGGGATTCAACGACTTTCGCCGTCTGTTGATACGCCTGGGCGCCGGTTTGATGCATGACTGAGCAGGTCCTGTTCGTATTCGATGAGCTTCTGGGACGCTTTCAGAGCCTTGTACAGGGACCCGGTTAATATCTCGTTATTGATTTGGTCCACAATCGGTAGAGAACTGGGCACTGCGGCCACAAAGTCCTTTGACAGCTCGTTGTAAGTCGACTGTGCCTTGAGCGTGTCCTCGTCGATATACATTAATTGCACCGCCAGATAGATGCGCTTGGCCGGGGTATTGGCCGTCTCCGAGGTGAGGATGTCCTTTTCCCGCAGGATGGGCGCATTGCCGTCGATGAACAGGCGCGTCCTCTGGTCGGAATTGGTGATGATGCAATTGCCCACCAGCAGTTTTTCGCCGGGCTTGAGTTCAACCTTGAGCGCCATCTGACATGTCTCCGAAAGTCAGGGGAGGTATAACTTCTGTCTATCCCTACATTGAGGCGAAAACAACGAAGGCGGGCCGATGGCCCGCCTTCAAACGCGTCTTTGGTAAGCGGATTACTGCAGGAGCTGCAGGATCGACTGGTCGGCCTGGCTGGCCAGCGACAGCGAGTTCTGCGAGAGCTGCTGGCGCGTCTGCAGGGCCAGAAGGTTGGCCGCTTCCGTGTTCATGTCGGCCAAGGTCAGGTTTCCGGCGCCGGTTTCGAGCGTGTTGATCATCGCCTCGGTGAACGACTTGCGGTTCTGCACGATGGAGAGGTTCGAACCGAAGGTCGATGCCTGAGAGCGGACCTCGTCAAGTGCAGCTTTCATGTCGGAGAGTAGGCCATCGATGGTGACGTCGCTGTCGAGCTGGCTTTCCACAAGCTGGGTCGGCACACCCAGATTGAGCGCGTTTACGGTCTCACCATCGTTGGTCTGGATGTCGATAGCCGACGTGCCGGTCTCGTTGAACGTGATGGTCAGCTTGTCGCCGCGCAGCAGGTTGATGCCGTTGAATGAGGCGTCATCCGAAAGTTTGTCGAGTTGATCGCGTAGTTCGTTGAACTGGTCGGCCAGGCCGGCACGAACGGCGTTTCCAAGCACCGAGGCAGTGCCGGCGCCGCCGTTCAGCGCGCCATTGGCATCAAGGCCTTCTATCGTCAGATCCTGAGTCGAGAGGTTCTCGATGCGCAGTTTGCCGTTGTCATTGGACGCGCGCACCTTGCCGGTCAGGTCGGCATGGCCGTTGACGGCAGCAACCATTTCGTCGGTGCTGCGGGCGAAGGTGAGGGCGGCGGCGGCATCAACGGCGCCGAAGGCTCCCGAGTCGTCACCGCCAATGGTCAGCGTGCCTGCATCGTCCTTGATGGCGCGGATGGCGATCAGGTTGCCGACTTCCTTGTACACTTCGAACTTGGAATTGCTGCCCAGCTGGGTGTTCATCGAGGTAATTGCGGCGTCGATGTCGAGACCAGACGCGATAGTGATTTCGCGATTGTTGATCATGAAGGAGTACTGACCATCCGAACCGGGTGTCAGGGCGCGCTCGCCAGCCCCCGGTGCGTCGGGGTCGGCCGGTGGGGTGCCGAACACGGCGTCGACGTCGGCGCCGTCAACCGTGATGGTACCATCGATGTCGTCCACGGTGGTAAAGCTGAATTCACCGCCGGCCGAGGAGAACTCGACTACACCAGCCAACGCGGAGTTGGACAGCGTTTCTTCGATCATGTCTTCCCAGTCGGCCAGGGTATTGCCGGCATCGGCAGCCAGGACGAATTGGACCGTCTCGCCGCCAAAGGTGATTTCAAAGGTCTTGCCGGCGACGGCAGCAGCGTCGTCGTTGGCAACATCGCCTACGACCGATGCCTGGCGTGCGGCAACGGGCGTTTCATAGGCGGTGGCAAACTGTACCTGTGCACCCGTTCCGGACTTCGTCAGGGCAACAGTGGTCGGGCTACCGACAGCACCATCGGAAATCAGCAGGGAGCCGAGAGCCGGATCATTGGCGTCGATCTTTGCCATGGCCATGGAGTGAGTCTGGAACGACTTGTCCTGCCGGGCCTGGCGTAGCGTCGACTGCATCGATTCGAGCGTCTTAGTCATGGCGCTGAGGCCGTTGTCCGCAGCCTGCAAAGTCTGAATGCCGTTTGCCATGGAGTCGATCAGGGCGCCCAGATCGCTGGCGCGATTGGTCAGGCCCTTGGCGGTAAACCAACTGGACGGGTTATCAAGGGCCGAATTGACCTTGTTGCCGGTGGCAAGACGATTCTGCGTCGTCGCCATCATGTCGGCGGTGCCCTTGAGCGAGAGAAGATTGGCCCGAACGGCCTTCGAAAGTGAGATGTCCGCCATCTATTGCAATCCTTGCCTCAGGCCGTTCCGGCCGCTTGCCCAAAGAGTTAACCGTCATTTCTTAAAGGGCCGTTAACCATGCGGATTGACGTCTTATACACCATAAAAAAATGCCGGCCCTTGGGCATAAAAGGGAAGGGCGGGCCTTGCGGCCCGCCCTTCCTATTGGGTGATGTGCTGCTGACGCGATTAACGGATGAGCTGCAGAA
The DNA here is from genome assembly GCF_054482695.1 of Devosia sp. CAU 1758. NCBI lineage: Bacteria > Pseudomonadati > Pseudomonadota > Alphaproteobacteria > Hyphomicrobiales > Devosiaceae > Devosia > Devosia sp. CAU 1758. The sequence goes on from NZ_JBTLRJ010000001.1 coordinate 974,612, forward strand.
TCGACTGGTCGGCCTGGCTCGCCAGCGAAAGCGAGTTCTGCGACAGGGACTGACGGGTCTGCAGGGCCAGAAGGTTTGCAGCTTCCGTGTTCATGTCGGCTAGGGTCAGGTCGCCGGCGCCATCTTCCAGAGTATTGATCATCGCATTGGTGAAGGTCTGGCGATTTTCCACAATGGAGAGGTTGGAACCGAAAGTCGAAGCCTGCGAACGCACTTCATTCAGGGCGTTCTTGAGCTTGGTCAGTTCGCCATCGATGGTGGTGTCGCTGTCGAGATCCGACTCTTCCAGGGTGGTCGAGACACCGAGGTTGGAAGAGTTGACGGTCTCGCCATCCTTGGTCTGGATATCGATCGACGACGTACCGGTTTCGTTAAAGGTGATCGACAGCTTGTCGCCACGCAGCAGGTTGATACCATTGAAGGTGGCATCGTCAGCCAGCTTGTCGAGCTGATCGCGCAGTTCGTTGAACTGAGCAGCCAGACCGGCGCGGACTGAGTTGCCCGAGACCTCGGCAGTACCGACGCCACCGTTAAGGGCGCCGTTGGCATCGAGCCCCTCAATTTCAAGATCCTGAGTCGAGAGGTTCTCGATGCGGAGCTTGCCATTGTCGTTCGAGGCGCGGACCTTGCCTTCCAGGTCGGCGGTCATGTTCACTGCAGCCACCATTTCGTCGACGCTGCGAGCGAAAGTAAGTGATGCTGCGGCATCGACCGTGCCGAATAGCGCGGCGTCGTCTCCGCCGATGGTCAGGGTACCAGCGTCTGCCGATGTGGCGCGAAGAGCGATCTTGTTGCCAGTAGCTTCATAGGCTTCAAAATCGACCTTGCCTTCCAGAGCGGCATTGATGGTGTCGATTGCATCCTCAACCGTATCACCCGATTCAATGGTGATCTCGCGGTTGTTGATGGTCAAAGAGTACTGACCGTCAGAACCAGCGGTCGACACACGATCACCGGCTTGCGGGTCATCCGGGTCAGCGGGTACAGCACCCATCACAGCAGCGGCATCACCACCGTCCACGGTGATTTCGCCGTCGACGTTGTCAACGGTTTCGAAGGTGAATTTGCCACCAGCCGAGGAGAATTCAACCACGCCGGATAATGCAGAATTGTCGAGGGTCTCCTCGATCATGGCTTCCCAGTCGGCGAGAGTATTGCCGGCGTCGGCTGCCAGGACAAACGAGACCGTCTCATCACCGAAGGTAATCTCGAAAGTCTTGCCGGCAACGGCAGCTGCGTCGTCATTGGCAACGTCACCGACCAGCGAAGCGGTGCGCGCAGCGATCGGGGTTTCGAAGGCCGCAGCCATCTCAACCTGAGCACCGGTGCCCGACTTGGTCAGCGCAACCGAAGTTGGGTTGCCCACCGAGCCACCCGAAAGAACGAGCGCACCCAGGTCCGCATCGTTAGGGTCAAAGGAACCCATAGTCATGGAGTGGGTCTGGAAAGACTTGTCCTGACGGGCCTGACGCAAGGTCGACTGCATGGACTCCAGGGTTTTGGTCATGGCCGACAAGCCGTTGTCCGCGGCTTCAAGGGTTTTGACGCCGTTGGCCATGGAGTCGAGCAAGGAGCCCAAATCGCTGGCGCGATTGGTGAGGCCCTTGGCAGTGAACCAGCTGGAGGGGTTGTCCAGAGCCGAGTTGACCTTGTTACCGGTCGAAAGGCGGTTCTGAGTCGAGGCCATCATGTCGGCAGTGCTCTTGAGTGAGAGCAGGTTCGAACGGACGGCTTTCGAAAGAGAGATATCAGCCATTTTGGCAGATCCTTTTCTAGGATTACGCAAACAAAAACGCCTCTCCTGAGGCACGCTGATCCTCTAACGGGAGGCTATAAAGAAGGGTTAAGTCGCTGATGAAACTTTGGGCAAAATCTTGTTTCGAGTTCACAAGCCAAAATAGAGAAAGGCCCCGGAACCGGGGCCTTTTCCAATACTCGACCTGGGAAGGTCTAGGGAAATGTTAACTTAAGCGAGAAGGTCCTTGAGCCGTGCCTGGGATTCTTCGGGAATATCCGCCGATCCGATCCGACGCAGCAATTCCTCCATGGTCTGGGGCTTGGGCGAGAGCGCACCCGCGATGACCGCAGCAGCAAAGTCAGACGTGCGGTCGCGTTCCACCTCGACGGGCGGCTCCGGGCGCTTGTCGTCGGACAGATGGGCGTTCCGGTCTCCGGCCTTTGCGGAGGTTGGAGACTTCTGCGTGCTGTCAGGCAATATGGTGCGCTCGCCCATGGAGGGACGATAGCGATAATCCGTCATATGTGTCGCGCCCGAAGATACAGGCTCAATGGCGAGGCTTGTAACCATAACCTTCCCCCGAATGCACCTATTCGCGGAAACCCTATGCTGAGCTTCTTATCCCCACCTCAACAGCGACATCGGTCTTTGATTCAAATGCCTATCTTCAAAGAGCCCGGTTTACGGCGATCCCCTTGGCAGACGAATTGGCGTCGGTCGCCACCTTGCCGGCCGTGCCATAGGTCTTGGCGCGGTTCTGCTGGCCAACCATGCGGGCGACATCGGTCAGCACGTCCTCGGTCACCGACTTGGCGGTCGCCAGTACACGAAGGTTCTCGGCCATCTGGGTGGCGAGGCTCTCGTGGCCGGCGCGCAGGCGCTCTATGGCTCCGGGGGCTTCGGTGGCCAGCCGGGCGCCCTGACGCTGGATAGCGCGGGCGAAGGTGACATAGTCCTGGGCGAGCCTGGTCTTGTCCGGCGTCAACTGGCCTGCCTGGCGCAGGTGGCCGGCGCGGAGCAGGGTGGTTTCCTGGTTCATGACATCGACCAGGGCCGCAAGGGCCTGCTCGGCATGCGTGCAGAGCTCTTCCGCCGGCATGGCGTCGAGGGCGGCTAAACGGGCGGCAGCGGTCATTTTCCGTACACTCCGGTACTTGCGATAATATTGGAACTGGTCAGACCCCGACTGGCATTGGCGGCTTCCTGCAGGGCGATCATCTGCCCCATCAGGTCATCGGCAATACCGACGCCGCCGGCCCGAGCCATGGTGTTAGCTAGCTGCTCGGCCTGCATGGAGCGCCATGTCTCCTCGCCGAAGCCGCCGCCGAAATTCTCGTCGCCCTTGATGGAGGCGAACATCTCCTTGGTCAGCATGTTGAGAAACACGCCTTCGAGCTCTTCGGCCTGGGTGCGGATGCGCAGCAACTGGTTGGGCGAGAGGTTGGAGCCTGTCGGGTCGATTGTGTTCATCACAGCACCTCGATCTCGGCCTGGAGCGCGCCCGTGGCCTTGATGGCCTGGAGGATGGCGATCAGATCGCGGGGCGAGATGCCCAGAGCATTGAGGCCATCGACCAATTGCTGGAGCGTCACCGACTCCTGCACCACCTGGAGGGCCATGTCTGACTGGTTGACATTGAGATTGGTGTTGGGCTCGACGGCCGTCTGTCCAAGGGTGAGCGGATTGGGCTGCACCACTTCGGGGTTCTCGGCGATGGTCACGGTGAGATTGGACTGGGCGACGGCGACGCTGGAGACGCGTACATCCTTGCCCATGACGATGATGCCGGAATTCTCGTCGATGACGATTTTGGCGGTCTGGTCGGTCTGGATGATCAGCTGCTCGATATCGGTGAGCAGGTCCACGATATTACCGTTGAAATTGCGCGGCAGGGTCAGGCGGACCGTGGCCGGGTCTTCCGGGACCGCAGTTGGCGCGCCGATGAAGTCATTGACGGCCAGCGCGATGCGCCGCGCCGTGGTCAGGTCCGGATTGCGCAGGGCCAGCCGCAGCGTGTGCTGGGAGCCCAGGTGAAAATCGATTTCGCGTTCGATCAGGGCGCCCGAGGAAATGCGGCCGGTGGTCGGGACGCCGGAGATGACGCTGGCGGCGTCGCCCTGGGCGCTGAAGCCGTTGATCAGCACCGGTCCCTGGGCAATGGCATAAACCTCGCCATCGGCGCCGAGCAAGGGCGTCACCAGCAATGTTCCGCCCTGAAGGCTGTCGCTGTCGCCAAGGGCTGCTACCGACACGTCCATGCGCGAGCCCTGGGTGGCGAAGGGCGGCAGGTTGGCGGTGACCATAACAGCGGCAACATTTGCCGTGCGCACATTCTCGCCCTGGGTATTGACGCCCAGCCGCTCCAGCATCGACTGCAGGGACTGCCTGGTAAAAGGGGAGTTGTTGAGGCTATCACCGGTGCCATTGAGGCCAACTACCAGGCCGTAGCCGACCAATTGGTTCTCGCGAATGCCTTCCATGTCCACGATGTCCTTGATACGCGCGGGAGCGGCGTGGATGGGCGTGAGCGAAGACAGTGTCAGGGCCGCGCTCAGGATTGTGGCTGCGATGGTGCGAAACAGGCGCATTGGCATTTCATTCCCCGAATGACGCCGCTCCATCCCCATGGCGCGGCCTTGCCATCCTGCAATGCCAGAAGCGTGCCACATCCGGATTGTCGGGTCATACCATTGATATTTAACAATAATTTATGAGCTCTTGCGGTCGAGGGCCAGTCAAATCCGGATTGGGCTGCAATTCTTGCCGGGCTTGTTAAGGCTCTGTTAACTCCGCTGGGCAGATTTTGCCGTATCGAGATGCCCCAAGTGAGTCAGAATCCTTGCGTATAGAGGCCACCAATCGTTCCAGCGGAGTGGCTGGCCGGAGCGCCGTCGGCAAAGCCGGCAGCAGCCCCGCCTTCATGCCCGCCGGCGAGCACGGCGCGGCGCGGGTCAATAATACGGCGCCCCTTGCCCAGGCGGCGGGGCTCGATGCAATCCTGGCATTGCAGGCCGTGGGCGATTTTACCGAGGGCCGGCGCAAGGCGGTCAAACGCGCTTCAAGCCTGCTTGATCTGCTCGAAGAGATGAAGGCCGATTTGCTGGTCGGGAAAGTTACCCCGGTGCGGCTCGATGCCATGGTGACCCAGCTCGGCACGCTACGGGAACAGGTCGAGCCGGACCTGGACGCACTGATCGATGATATCGAGCTTCGGGTGCGGGTCGAACTGGCCAAGTTGGGACGATTTCCCCAGCTTTGATGGCGACCGGCAAAAGCACATCTGTCATCAAGATGTTGTCAGTTCCGGGTTACGCGCCTCTCGCGCAGGGTATTGCTGCGTTAACGAGAGGTTAGTTGTGTGCTTGCCGGGCGCGGACGACGCGCATATATAGGCCGCCAAGGGCGCATTGGAGTTGAGTCTGCTGATGTCTTCGGTTGAACTTACGGATTATCGACCCAGCGAGGGCGAGCCGTTTATGAACCCGCGCCAGCGGGAATATTTCCGGAACAAGCTGCATGCTTGGAAGGACGAGATCTTGCGCGAAAGCCGCCTGACTCTCGAAAACCTCCAGGAGGAAAGCCAGAATCATCCCGATATGGCGGATCGGGCAAGTTCTGAGAGTGATCGTTCACTGGAACTGAGAACGCGGGATCGCCAGCGCAAGCTGATCTCCAAGATCGACGCTGCGCTCAAGCGCATCGACGATGGGACTTACGGATATTGCGAAGAGACGGGCGATCCGATCGGGCTTGCCCGGCTCGATGCCCGTCCTACGGCCACGCTGAGCCTGGAAGCCCAGGAATTGCATGAGCGCCGCGAAAAGGTCTATCGCGACGAATAGGCGCGCCCAGAAGAGATTAAAAGCCCGCAGTGATGCGGGCTTTTTATTTTGTCATTCCGGGTTATCAGCTGCCCGGCACGCGCTCTGCATTGCGGTCGTGGATGGCCTGCACTTCCGGGGTCATTTCGCTGGCAAAGTCTTCAAGCCCGAAGACCGGCCGGATATCGATGTCGCTTTCGCTGAACATCGGGTTGGGGCAGCGCTTGACCCATTCGACTGCCTCGTCCATGTCGCGCACTTCCCAGATCCAGTAGCCGGCCACCAGTTCCTTGGTTTCGGTGAAGGGGCCGTCGATGACGGAGCGATCCGAGCCGGAAAAATGCACCCGCTTGGCATGCCGCGTGCCCTTTAGGCCTTCCCCGCCCAGCATGATGCCGGCATTGATCAGGTCCTCATTGTACTTGCCCATGGCTTCAAGAAGCTCGGTGTTGGGCAGGACGTCATTTTCACTGTCGGCGGTGGCTTTGACGAATACGATAACGCGCATTTACTGTCTCCTCAATTGCAGGGGCGAAATTGCCCTCCTGCCGAGCCGACGAGCCGAGGCGACCCGCTTCGACATTTTTTCTTCTCTATTTTCGCGCTTCAGCAGGAAAATGCAAAGTCTGGCTTCATGGGACCGGCGCGGGTCGAACAAAATGAGTCCGCTCAGCGCCACAGAGTTTTGTATTTCTTGCGATATTTCTCGTCTGGTTCGCTGGCGATGAGACGCTCCGCCAGGGGGCGGATGGCTTTATCCTCAGTCGCGTCCGCCAGTTTTCGCAGTCCGTCGAGCAGGTCATGGCGGATGAGGGTTGCGTTCCTGTGGCTGGCGCAGTCGGCAAAGCGCCGTTCGACCGCCGCCAGCAAAGCGGTCCTTGCCGCTTCGCCGGCCAAGCCGATGCGCCAGAGGGACTGGATGGTGTGGCGCGCGGTGACGAATTTCTCGTCATCGGTCACGGCCATAAGCCGGGGCAGGTCGCCGACAATGCGGCCTTCCGGATCGCTCAGCGCCAGGCGCGGCAGCAATTGTCCGGCAATGGCCCGGTCGTGATTGTCGGCGCTTGCCAGTCGGGCGACCACCTCGTCCCACACTTCATAGGCCCAGTCCAGCGGGGCTTCGGCCATTGGCAGGATGGCGGCATAGGCGGCATTCTGCGCCGCCCGGTCCCGGCTCCAGAGCGCTTCGAAACCCTGCGGTCTCATGGGCCGTAGCGCCGCTTGAGGTGGGCCTTGAAGTGGTCGGCATTGAGCGGTTCGCCGGTGGCGCGGGTGATCAGGTCAGGGGTCGAATAGCGCGAGGCCTGCGACCAGACTTTGTCCGACCGCCACTGGTTGATCGCGGCAAACTCGCCCTTGCGCATCTGATCGTGCATGTCGGGAACGTCGCGCTGCATGGAATTGGCCAGTTGTGCCGCGATCATGGCCCCCAGCGTATAGCTCGGGAAATAGCCGAAGGCGCCACCGGGCCAGTGCACGTCCTGCATCGGGCCATCCTTGGGGTCATTGATGGTCGAGATGCCGAGATACTCGGTCATCTTGGCATCCCAGGCCTCCGGAATCTGGCTGGCTTCGAGCTTGCCAGAGACCAGATCCTGCTCCAGCTCGTAGCGTAGGATGACATGGAGCGGGTAGGTCACTTCGTCGGCATCGACGCGGATATAGCCGCGCTCGACGAAATTGACCTCGTTAAGGACATCAGTGATGTCCCAGCCGGCAATGGCCTGATCGCCCAGGTGCTGGTGCACCAGCGGCAGCATGAATTCCCAGAATTCGGGGCTTCGGGCGAGCTGCATTTCGACAAACAGGCTCTGGCTTTCATGCATGCCCATGCCGCGCGCCTTGCCCAGCGGCCAATGCGACCAGTCCTTGGGCAGGCCCTGTTCATAGAGGGCGTGGCCGGTTTCGTGCAGCACGCCCATCAGCGATGTGAGGAACTGGTCGGTGCGATAGCGCGTGGTCATGCGCACATCGCTGGGCACGCCGCCACAGAAGGGATGATGCGAGACAGCAAGGGAGCCATGGGTGAAGTCGAAACCGACCGCCCGCATTGCCGCCAGTCCCAATTCCCGCTGTTTTTCGATCGGGAAGGGGGCGTTGAGCGCCTTGCGCGGCCGTGCGGCGAGGCGCTGTTCCTGCACCGAGAGCGCGACGGGGACGAAGTCCTTGAGAAAGCTCTTCAAATCGGTGAACACGACATCGATATCAGCGGTGCGGTTGCCCGGATCATATTGATCCATGAGCGCATCATATGCGGCCAGCCCGGTCGCTGCCGAGCGCAAAGCCGCTTCCTCGCGGACCAGCGCGATCACGCCTTCGAGCGCCGGCAGGAAGCTGTCCCAGTCGCCCTTTGGCCGTAGATCGCGCCAAAGTTGCTCGGAGCGCATGGTGGCGGCGGTGCGCCGCTCCACGAACTCGGTCGGCAGGCAGGTGGCGTTGATGTAGTTGCGCTCGAACTCGGCGAGCGCCAGCATCTGATCGGTATCAAGGTCTGCGTTGCGGGCCGCATCGATCCAGTCGGCAATCTGGGGAGCGGTGGCCTGCGCGTGATACATGCCGGCCAGGTTGGCCATGGCCTCCGCCCGCTTCTCCCCGCCACCGACGGCCATATGCGTGGCCTCGTCGGCTCCGAGGATGGAAAGGGCATGCTCAAGCGCCTCGAGCTTGCGGCCCAGCTCATCGAGTTTCTGGAAGGACATTTCAGGCTCCGAATATTGAGCCTGATCTGTTCCACAGCCCGAAAGGACGATCAAGGCTTGTCGGCTGGCGGCGCCTTATCTGAGCGGTTGCCATTGGAGGCAAGGCCAATGGCGATACCAATGGCCATACCGACCCCGATGCCCAAGGCGATATTGTCGAGTGCAGCGCCGATAGCAGCGCCGATGGCGATGCCAATGGCAATTCCGGTTCCAAGGTTCATGGATTCATCCTCCCTCCTCGAACGCCAACTCGAATGAGCCATGGTGGGTTGCCAAAAGAGGAGAGGCGCAGCCGGGGAAGCTGCGCCTCGTGGGGAGGGGCTCCGCGCCTGGGACAGCAGGAGCCTGGGGTATTCGGTCCTGCCGCTTCTGCTGGCGGGACCGTGCCGCACCATTCTGGCACGGCGGGGAAAGCGGCGGCGCCCATGGGGATGGAACGCCGCCGGAGAAGAATAATGGCTAGAAGGGCAGGATCGCGTCCATGGCCTGCTGGCCGTAGCGGGGTTGCTGCACATCGGTGATCTGGCCGCGGCCACCATATGAGATGCGGGCTTCGGCGATCTTGGTGGAGGGGATCGTGTTGTTGGCCTGTATGTCCGAGGGACGGACGATGCCTGTCACGATCAGGTCGCGGACCTCGAAGTTCACCCGTACTTCCTGACGTCCCTCGATGACCAGATTGCCATTGGGCAGCACCTGGATGACGACAGCGGCGACCGAGGTTTCGAGGGCTTCGCTGCGATTGACCGAGCCGGCGCCGGTGTCGCGGATGCCGGAGTTGAAGTCGATAGCGGCCTGTGGGTCGACATTGATTTTTGCGGCATCGGTGGCGCTGGAGAAGACGGCGCCGAACAGACCACCCATGCCGGCGCTATTGGTCGAATTGCGCGAGCGCTGGGTATTGTTGTTGATCTGGGCGCTGTCGTCGATGGTGACCATGACCGTCAGGATGTCACCGACCCGATGGGCGCGTTCATCCTTGAAGAAGCCCTTGGCCGACGTGCGATAGAGCGAATTGGCCTGGTAGGTATCGGCAATGGGTTCCGGCATCGGCATGCGCACGGGCTGGTACCCTGCAGTGGTGGTGGGATCGGCAATGGCCGTCAGGACCGGCGCCTGGCCGACATTGGCAAGGCGATCCATGGTGCTGCAGGCGCCCAAAGCGGCGGTGAGGGTCAGGATGGTGGCGATCTTGGCGATGTTCATTTTCATCTGTCCCGATACTAGAGGCCGGCAAGAGTGACCGGCGAGGTGGAGACTTCCACGGCGCCGGGCGCGATAACGGTGGCGCTGATGACGCGCCGGGAGATCAGGTTGAGCACCTGCAGCGGCGCGCCGGTCGCGGCGCTACTCACGGCCTGTCCCTTCACCGTCAGGGTCATCGGGCCCTGGCGATAGTAGATGGTGACAAGATCATTCTTGGCGATGGCCAGCGGGGTGCTGACATCGCTGGCCCGCAAGACCATGCCGTTGCGGCTCTGGCGATTGAGCGACATGCCGACCAATTGTTCCATCGAGGCGACGCCCTGCGCATCAGCCTGCTGGATGGGCAGGGGGCGCATGGTGATGTGTTCGGGGCGCAGTATGGTGCCTGCGGGCAGCCCGTCGACAAGATGCGGCGCCTCGATGCTGATCTCGATGGTACCCGACATGTCGAGCGGCCGATCGATGCCGGCAAGCAGGAACCGGGCGGCGAAGGTGCCATTGCCGGGCAGGTAGCGCAGGCTTTCCAAACGCGCCGGGGTGTCGCCGGTGGCGACGTTGATGATATCGACAGGGCTTGCGAATAGCATGTTGGCACTCATGGCGTCGCTCAGAATACCGCGGGTGCGCAAGTCTTCTGCAATCAGGCCCGCAAGCAGGTCATGGTCGACAATGGCAGCGGCGCGGGACACACGGACCTGGGCGAGGCCGTTCGCCTCGAAGCTGGTGAGGCCGATGCGCGCCGTTGCCGAACGCACAGCGGCCAGGTCGACATTGCCGGTGGTGCCGGGCAGAGGCGCGCGGAACAGCGGCAATTCGGCCAGGACGCCGGCATCCTCGAACATGTCGCCCACGGTGACGACCGGGGCGCTGACATTGATGTCCGCGCGGAGCACGGGGGCGGCCAAGGCCATGTCGGATACCAGAGCCATGCCAAGAGCCAGGGCGGCAATACGGAGAGTTTTCATCGTCAGTCTCCTCAGCTCAGCTGGCTTGTGGCCTGCATCATCTGGTCGGCGCCGGAAATGACGCGGGCGTTCATCTCATAGGCGCGCTGGGCGGCGATGAGGTCGGCGATTTCGGTGACCGAGTTCACATTGGCCATTTCGAGATAGTTCTGCAGCAGGTCGCCCGTGCCATCGACATTGGGAACGCTGACCTGGGCGGCGCCGCTGGCTGCGGTTTCGAGGAACAGGTTGTCGCCCATGGATTCAAGGCCCGACTTGTTGACGAAGCGTGCCAGCTGCAACTGGCCAAGTTGGGTCGCGGTGGCGTCGGTGCCGAGATAGGCCTCCACCGTGCCATCTGGTGATATTGCAACGCCGCGCGCTTCGCCCGGAATGGTGATGCCCGGATCAAGCGGATGCCCGCTGGAAGTCACCAGTGTGCCCTGGGGGTCGCGCTCGAAGGAGCCATCGCGGGTATAGGCGGTGCGGCCATCGGGCAGTTGCACCATGAAGAAGCCTTCGCCGCGAATGGCGACGTCCAGCTCGCCTTCCGTCAGGTTCACCGAACCCTGGCTCATGACGCGGGGTGTGGACACCGTGCGCACACCAGAGCCTATCTCGAGGCCCGCCGGCACCATGGTGCCCTGGTCGGAGGTCTGCGAGCCGGCCCTTGTGATCTGCTGGTAGAGCAGGTCCTGGAACTCCGCACGCTGCCGCTTGTAGCCGGTGGTGCGCATGTTCGCGATATTGTTGGAGATGACTTCGACATTGCGTTCCTGGGCGCCCATGCCGGTCGATGCGATATAGAGAGCTTTCATGGCGTGATCTCTTCAGGTTCAGGCGTTGGCGTCGCCAAGACGCTGGATGGCCGTGCGGCGCAATTCATCCTGCTTCTGGGCGAGAGAGGCGGCGGATTCATAGGCCCGCTGCACCTTGATCAGTTCGGCCATCTCGGAGACGCCCGAGACGTTGGAGCGCTCGACATGACCCTGCATGATACGGGTCGCAACATTGACCTCAGGGTCGCCACCGGAGAACAGGTTGGCGCCTTCGCGCTTGAGGTCCTGCGCATCGGCGAATTCGACGATGCGCAACTGGCCCTTGGGACCCGCGCTTGAGGAGATCGTGCCGTCACTGGCTATGGTGATGCCGATTTCCTCGGGGCCGAACTGGATGGGGCCGCCCGTGCCGAGCACAGGATTACCGGAGAGGTCGACCAGGGTGCCGTTGTTATTGAGCTGGAACGAGCCGGCCCGGGTCCAGCGTTCGCCGCCGGCGGTCTCGACGGCAAAGAAGCCATCGCCATTGAGTGCAACGTCGAGTTCATTGCCGGTCTGGACGACCGCGCCACCCGACAGGTCGTGCATGGTCGCCCAGTCCTGGACATAGGAAAGAGGCTGGTCTTGGTTTGGGAAGGTGCGGTCGCGGGCGACCGGCATCATGTATTCCTCGAACAGGATCTGCTCGGCCTTGAAGCCGGTGGTATTGAGATTGGCGATGTTATTCGCCACCACATCCAGCTGCCGCTGCAGCGCGATCTGCCGACTGAGGCCGATGAGTTGCGCGTTCTCGATCATGATAGTCCCCGGTTTGGTCCCCGAGACGGCCTGCTTCCCCAAGCCTGTCGCCTCGCCGATTTACTTTGCAGCAACCGTGCCAGAGCGACAATCTGTGTAAAATCAATGTGTTAGTGATCCGCCGAGGTTAACATGTGGCAGACTTTACCTGTGCAATCGGCAAAAGCTGCCCGGCAAAAACTGCCGCATTGGCGTGCTTTGTAACTATTCGTTAACCAACTGGGCCTTAGCTGGTCCGTGAGCCGGAATCGTCCGGATTGCGGGCATCTAATAGGGCCTCTGATATGGCTGCGGAAGCAGAAGCAGGAACTGAAGCGCCGGCCAAGAAGGGCATCCCGAAGCTCTTCATCATCATTGGTGCGGCCCTGGCGGTCCTGCTGATCGGCGGGGCGGGGCTGTTCTTCTTTCTCTCGTCCTCGGGTGGCGAGGAGGGAGTGGCGGGTGGCCATGGCTCCTCGTCCGCCTCGGAAGTGCACGACACCTTCATCTTCAACCTGCCGCCCATGATGGTGAACCTCAATACGACAGGTGAAGCCTCATCCTTCATGAAGCTGACCATTGCCCTGGAGGTCGCTGATGAACAGATGATGACCGAAATCCAGCCGCGCCTCGCCAAGGTCATCGACGCGTTCCAGGTCTATATGCGCGAATTGCGCAAGAGCGACCTCGAAGGGTCGGCAGGTATCTACAGGCTCAAGGAAGAATTGCTGCGGCGGGTGAACCTCGCCATCTATCCGGCCCATGTGGAGAGCGTGCTCTTCAAGGAAATCCTGGTGCAGTAATGGCTGGACCAAGCGATCAGGACAAATTGACGGACGACTGGGGGCTCGACGATCTCGGCGCGGCTTCGGATACGCCCGTTGCGGTCGATGAAAGCGACATGAATGACGAGGAGCGGGCCGCCGCCGCCGCCGCCGAATGGGCTGCCATGCTCGAAGGCGGCGATGGCGACGGGGAGGGCGGTGCAGACCGCGTGCTCAACCAGGACGAGATCGATAGCCTGCTCGGCTTCGACTCCAGCGCCGGCAGCAATGTCGAGCTGACGGGTGTCCAGGCCCTCATCAATTCGGCCCTGGTCTCCTATGAACGCCTTCCCATGCTCGAAATCGTCTTCGACCGCCTGGTGCGGCTGGCGACGACTTCGCTGCGCAATTTCACGAGCGACAATGTCGAAGTAACGATGGACTCGATCTCCTCGGTCCGCTTCGGCGACTATCTCAATTCCATCCCGCTGCCCGCTATCCTGTCGGTCATCAAGGCCGAGGAGTGGGAGAATTACGGCCTGCTCACCGTCGATTCCAATCTGATCTACTCGATGATCGACGTGCTGCTCGGCGGTCGTCGTATCGGCGGCAATATCCGCGTCGAGGGGCGGCCCTATACGACCATCGAGATGGCGTTGGCGCGCAAGATGATCGAGATTATCCTCGAGGACACGCACCGCGCCTTCGAACCGGTGACCCAGATCAACTTCAAGCTCGAGCGCATGGAGACCAATCCGCGCTTTGCCGCCATTTCGCGGCCGGGCAATGCCGCTATCCTGATCGAGCTGCGCATCGAGATGGATGATCGCGGCGGCAAGATCGAAATTCTTCTGCCCTATGCCACCATCGAGCCGATCCGCGAACAGCTGCTGCAGATGTTCATGGGTGAAAAATTCGGCCGCGACCCGATCTGGGAGGGGCATCTGGCGACAGAGATCTTCCAGGCCGATGTGGAGATCGAGGCGGTGCTGCATGAGCAGGAACTGCCGCTTTCAAAGCTGCTGAGCCTCAAGCCGGGGCAGACGCTGATGTTCGAGCGCAGCCCAAACGACCCGGTGCGCCTGCGCTGTGGCGATGTCGAGCTGACCGAGGCCATCATGGGCCATATCGGCAACAATGTTTCCGTGCGGGTGACCCACCCGCTCAACCCGCCCAAGGTCACCATGGCGGCCTTCGAGGCAATCGACGAGACGATGGAAGGACGATGATGTTCGGGCTGCCTCTTGGAATTTTCGTGGAAGGCGCTGTGGCAATCCTGCTGGCCCTGACCATTGGCTATTGCGTGCTCCTGAACCAGCGCCTCAAGCTTTTGCATCAGGACAAGGATGCGATGCGCCAGATGGTGGCGGACCTGGTCAGCGCGACCAATCTGGCCAACCAGGCGATCAAGGAACTCAAGTCCACGGCGGTCGAAGCCGATCTGTCATTGACAGCCCGGCTGGAAGAGGGCGAGCGGTTCGGCATCGAGCTGGCAAATCACGTGACTGCGGGCACCGTGCTGATGGAGCGCATCGCCAAGATCACCAGCGTTGCCCGGCACAGCCAGGCCATCGAACCGGTCGAGCCGCCGAACAAGGTGCAGAATGCCCTGCAGCAATTGTCCGAGCGCGTGCGTAGTCGCGGAGCCGCTGCGTGACCAATATTCGCCTGCTGCCGATTGTCATCATGGCCGTCGCCGCGCTGCTGGTCCTCAAGACCCTGGGGCTGGCAACCAATGGCGGCTATGTCCTGAGCGGCGTCAGTGTCGCCCAGGCGGCAGGCGGCGGATCGGGCAGTGGCGGTGCAACGCCGGGCGAAACGGTAACGCTGCCCAATGAACCAACGATCGAGGACACCAGTCCCACGCTTGACGACAGCACCCCTACATTGGGCGAACACCCTGTTTCCGGCGGCCACGGCGAGCCAGCTGCCAGTCATGGTGCAACCGAAGGGGGTGAGGCCGAGGCGGCGCACGAGGAAGCGGCAGCCAACACGATTGTCGATAACAATGCATGCGACCCACGTCCGGTCGCCGAAGTCGGGGAAGTGGATACCAGCGAGGGTGAACTCCTGGTTATTCCCGCCGAGTGCCCGCCATTGGCTGACGCCTTGCCGCAAGTGCTGACACCCGCTGGCGCGCAGCCCCTGACGGCCGGCGAGTCGACGCTGACCGAGCAGGCACTCCTGGAGCGCCTTTCTGCCCGTCGCACCGAACTCGACAGTTTCGAGCAGGAACTGGCCATGCGCGCGTCGCTGGTTGAAGCCGCCGAAAAGCGGATCGACGAGCGGCAACAGACCCTTCAGGCAATTGAGGGGCAGATTGCGTCGCTGGTCGAACAGCGCAAGGAGATGGAGGAGGGTCAGTTTGCCGGCATCGTTGCCATGTACGAGACGATGAAGCCCAAGGATGCCGCCAATATCTTCAATGCCCTGGATATCGAGGTTCTGCTGCGCGTGGCCAAGATGATGTCCCCGCGCAAGATGGCGCCCATCCTGGCCGAGATGGACACCATGCGGGCGCAGGAATTGACGGTGCGCATGGCCTCGGCGAGCACCGACCCGCTTGACCAGATGGCACCGGAAGACCTCGCGGCGCTGCCACAAATCGTCGGACAATAGATAATTGCCGGTCCACCCCTTAGGGGGGTGTTAAGTACCCATCGCTAGGGTTGCGCAGTCAAGGCGTTGGGCCGTCAAGAAGACGGTTGCGCCATGGAGTGTTGTAACCCCTCGCGTATTGAGGATCCCGGGAATTGCCGTTCCCGTCCCACAAGCGCGATATCATGCGTCGGGCGGGCAGAAGCCGGTGAAGACCGCAAACAAGTCAGGCTGGCGGGGGACATTTATTGTCCTGGCCGCATCGGCAATGGCCAGCATTCTGGCCCTTGCATTGCCGGCTGTTGCGCAGGATCAGGGCCAGCTCTATGCCACCGAGGAAGAGGGTTATGCGCGCCTTATTCTCAGTTTTCCCTCACTCGATGAACTCCCCCAATATGAGTTTCGCGTCGACAATGGCGTGCTTTCGGTCGAATTCGCGAACCCGGTGGAGATTCTTCTCCCCGATGTCGCGGTCACCCTGCCGAATTATCTCTCCATGGCCCGCGTCGATCCGGATGGCCGCGGCCTGCGGCTGGCTCTCAAGAGCGGGTTCAATTTCAACCGCATCGAGGCCGGAGAGAAGCTGTTTATCGACCTGATGCCGGTCAGCTGGCAGGGCATGCCACCGGCACTACCGCAGGAGATTATCGACGAGCTGGCTGAGCGGGCTCGGATGGCGGCCATCAAGGCCGAGCGCGATCGCAAGGCGCGCCTCGCGGCGGAACTGGATCCCAAGGTCGATATTCGCGTTGGCCGCAACGCCACTTTCATGCGGCTGCAGTTCGACTGGTCCGTGCCTACTGAGGGGGTATTTACCCAGACCGGGGAACTGGGCGCGGCCAAGTTCGAATGGCCAGTCGAGATGGATATGAGCGCCCTCGCAGGCAATCTCCCCGAGGAACTGGTCTCGGTGCAGGCAGGCTCTTCTGCCGATGGCGCCGTGGCCACCTTCCTTTTCACCGAAGGGGTTGAACCGCGCTTTTACGCCATCTCCCCCGCGCAATATGTGCTCGACATCGATATTGCCGGTACCGAACTGCCGGCCTTGACCCGCGCCGACCTGTCGGCGGAGGCCGAGCAAATCGCGGCTGACGTCAAGATCGAGGCGCAGGTCGCCGAGGCACCGCAGATTGCTGCCTTGCAGCCGGCGGCGTCGGAAAGCATTACCCCGTTCGTCAGCGTGCTCGGCAATACGGTGCGGGTGGTGTTCCCGTTTGAGCAGGATACGCCGGCCGCTGTTTTCCGGCGCGGTAACTCCGTGTGGATGATCTTCGATACGGTGAGCGGCATTGTCGCCCCGCTGGGATCGAGCGAGTTGGACAGCGTGGCGCAGGAATTCACCGTTGTGTCCTCTGGCGACACGCAGGTGGTCAGGCTCGATCTCGCACAGGACCGGCTGGCGACCCTGGGGTCCGAGGGCATGGCCTGGGTGCTTTCGCTCGGCGACATGATGCTCAGCCCCACCGAGCCGATGGCTTTGTCACGGCGGCGCGATATCGAAGGCTCGTTCGAGATGGTGGTCGACATTGTCCGTCCGGGCCGGGTGCATGACTTCCGTGATCCGCTGGTTGGTGACGTGCTCAAGGTGGTGACGGCCTATCCACCAGCGCGGGGGCTGACGCGGTCGCTCGATTATGTGGATTTCAGCGCGCTGCGTAGCGTACATGGCCTGGTGGTGCAGCCCAAGTCGGCGAACCTGTCCGTAGCCATTGAAAGTCCCGAAGCGGTGATTTCCACCACCGGAGGCCTTACCGTCTCGGCTATCGACACCTTGCGCAATACCGGTTCGGAGGCGCAGGAAGCAGCGCGCGCCGGCTATCTCGATCTTGTGTCGCTGGAAGAGCGCAGCCCCCAGGCCTTTATCGACAACCGCGACCGTCTGGAGGCCGCTGCTGCGGCCGGCGAAGGCCGCAATCGCGACATCGCCCGGTTGCGGCTTGCCCAGTATCTGGTGGCCAACCGGTTCGCAATCGAAGCGATCGGCGTGCTCAAGGTGCTGGATGACGAGCTCAAGGCCGCGGACCTGACAAGGGAAATCCGCAGCACATCCGCTATTGCCAATGTGCTGGCGGGACGGCCGCGCGATGCACTGCATCTGCTCAATGCCGCCTCGCTGGACCAGGAGGTGGATGCCCTGTTCTGGCGCACCATCGCCCGTGCAGAGACCCAGGACTATCGTGGTGCCCGTTTCGACGCCATGGAAGCCCGCGCAATTGCCGATAACTACCCCGAGTGGGCCCGCAACCGCTTCCGCCTGGCCGCGGCGCGATCGGCGGTGGAGGCCGGCGATTCCAGCCTTGCCCAGCGCATGCTCGATGCCATCGACTTTGCGAGCATCAGTGTCGAGGATGCGTCGATGTTCCACCTCCTCTCGGGTCGCATCGACGAAGCCGAGGGGCGCAACCAGGAAGCCCTTGATACCTATGGACAGGTGATCGTATCGGAAGTGCGCCCGACGCGCGCCGAGGCGGTCTATCGCACCCTGCTGCTGCTCGACCAGGAAGGACGGCTGGATCTGGCCAAGGGGACGCAGACCCTGGCGGCGGAAACCCTTCTGTGGCGTGGAGATGCTCTCGAAGCGGACATGCAAACATTGCTGGCACAGCTCTATTTCCGCAATGGCGACTACCGGCTTGGGTTCGAGACGGTGAAAGCGGCCGTGGCCAATTATCCCGAAAGTCCGCCGGTGAACGCGTTGCGCGACCAGGCGCAGTCGATGTTTGCGGACCTGTTCCTGAACGGCGTCGCCGATTCTATTGGCGCTGTCGAGGCGATGGCCATCTACTACGATTTCCAGCACCTGACCCCGCCAGGCGCACGCGGCGACGAAATGATCCGTAACCTGGCGCGACGCCTCGTGCGCGTGGATCTGCTCGCCCAGGCCGCAGACCTACTGCAATATCAGCTCGACAATCGCCTGCGCGGTGTTGCCCGCACCCAGATCGCTTCCGACCTGGCCGTGATCTACCTGGCCGACCGCAAGCCGCACGAGGCCATGCGCGTGCTCCGGGACACGCAACTGCCGGGGCTGCCCGATTCCCTGCAGCGCCAGCGCCGCATACTGGAAGCTCGCGCCATGATCGATGGCGGCCGTGATCAACTGGCCCTGGACCTGATCAGCAATATGGACGGCAAGGATGTCGAACTGCTGCGGATCGATGCGCACTGGAAGGCCCGACGCTACAGTCAGGCGGGCGAAATGATCGAGGCGATCTACGGCAATGCGCCCGCAGGCAAGCCACTTAACCTGGTGGCGCGGATGAGCCTGATCAAGGCCGCCGTGGGCTATGTTCTGGCCAGCGATGATTTCGGCCTGTCGCGCCTGCGCGGCAAGTTTGGAGAGCAGATGGTTGCCTCGCCCGAATGGCCGATGTTCGACTTTGTCACCGGTCCGATCCAGACAACGAGTCTCGAATTCAAGAGGGTCGCCTCCGAAGTGGCCGCCGTGGACAGCCTCTCGGCGTTCCTGGCGTCATATCGGGAAACCTATGCCGGCGAGGGGGCCCTGACCCCGCTCAAGGCCAGCAAGGCCGAAGCGGCGGTCGCTTCGCTCTAACTCGCAAAACTTCGGACCAGCGAGCCGGCCACCAGATACCAGCCATCGACCAGCACGAAGAAGATCAGCTTGAAGGGTAGGGAGATGACGACCGGCGGCAGCATCATCATGCCCATGCTCATCAGCACCGAGGCCACGACCATGTCGATGACCACGAAGGGCAGGAACAGCAGGAAGCCGATCTCAAAGGCGCGGCGCAATTCCGAGATGATGAAGGCCGGGACCAGCAGTTGCAGCGGGATGGCCTCGGGCTCGTCTGGCGGCTCGGCTTCGGTCAGGTCGTAGAAGAGTTCCAGGTCCTTGTCCCGCACATTGGCGCGCATGAATGTGTGGATCGGGGCCGCGCCTGCGTCAAAGGCCTCGGCAAACTCGATTTCCGCGGCCATCAGCGGGGCAATGCCCTGGTCGTAGCTCTGCTGCAGGGTGGGCTGCATGATGAAGAGCGTCAGGAACAGGGCGAGCGAGACCATGACTGTGTTCGGCGGTGCGGTCTGCAGGCCGATGGCGGTGCGCAGCAGGGACAGCACCACCACGATGCGCGTGAAGCTGGTCACCATCACCAGAATCGAGGGCGCCAGCGACAGGAGGGTGATCAGCCCGATGAGTTGGATGGCCCGCTCGGTCAGCGTCGTGTCGTCACCGAAATCGATTGAGAGGTCCTGGGCATAGACCCGTCCGCTGAGGGCAATCGCGAAGCCTGCGGCTACCAGGAATGGCAGAAGGCGTTTCCAGCGCGGGGTACGCGCCGGATCAGGGTCGGTTGGCAGGATTGCCGGTCTCGTGCTCAAGCGCTTCGCCTTCGCTCACCTTGTCGTTGTCGTCCTCTTTAGCTGAGTCGGCAGGCGGCTCGGCTGAAATGTCCGGGTTTTGCCCGGTCACGGTGGGGTCCTGGACACTGACGGGCCGCAAGAGCCCTGTATGGCGCAGCGAGCGGGTGCCGCGGCGAACGGTGGTTTCGGCCGGCGGGGTCGAGGCGGGCTCGGATTCCGGCACCGGTTCAGGTGCTGCTGCGGGCATTTTTGCCGGGGCGGGCTTGCGGGTGACGATGGCGGGGAGGGGACGCCGCTGGGGCGTCGCCTGGGCCGGCTCCTGGATGGCAATGCCGGTTTCCACGACCACATCCTGCGGTCCGCCAGTCAGGATCAGGTGTTCGACATCGTCGCGCCTGATGATCACCAATTGCCGTTTCGGGTCGATGGAAAGCGTATCGACGACCGAAAGCCGGCGGTTACGCCCGCGCACCGCATTGCCGGAAAACTTCGACAGGAGCTTGAGCAGCCAGACCGCCAGGATGATGAGCACCACGACAATGCCCAGGGCAAAGATCATGGTGAGGATGGTGTTGCCACTGCCGCCGAACAGGCCGGTGATGAACTGCACGCGCAAGACCTCCAAGAGCATTTCGCCTAGGCTAGGCCATAGCGCGATTCCGGGCCCGGCAATAGCCGCGGCAGACCCCGGATCGGCACTTCTTGCCCAGCAGAGCGGTCAATTCTGCAAATTGCAGCTGGATTTGGCGCCGGCCAAGGCGCGCTTAACGCTTGGTTAACCATTCACCCGGCAAGAATTGCCCTGTTGCAGCACTTGCGGGAGTTCGGCCGATGGGCCTCATGGACATGCCAGTCTTTTCGGCTCTGACCGACAAGATGCGCTGGCACCAGACCCGTCAAGGCCTGCTTGCCGAAAACGTGGCCAATGCCGAAACGCCGGGATATCGCGGCCGCGATCTCAAGCAATACGATTTTGCCGATCGCGGGGCGATGCTTGGTTCATCGGCCGTGATGACAACGGTGACCCAGCCCATGCACTTCTCGGCCTCGTCGGGCGAGGGGGGCGCGTTCGATGCGCAGCGCATGGCCAATTTCGAGATTACCCCCGAGGGTAACGGGGTGACCCTGGAAGACGAGATGATGAAGGTCACGACCAATATGATGGACTACCAGGCCGCCACGTCTCTCTACCAGAAATCCATCCGCATCCTGCGCGTTGCAATGGGCAAGAATGTCTAGCGCGCTTCAAGACGCATCCCAGAGGTAGATCATGGACTTCAATTCCTCGCTCCGCATCGCCGCTACGGGCCTGCATGCGCAGACCGCCCGAATGCGCGTCATCGCCGAGAACATCGCCAATGTGGATTCCGCCGGCACCGCGCCGGGGGAAGAACCCTACCGCCGCCGCATTCCGACCTTCGAGACAAGCTTTGATGCCGATGTTGGCGGGCGCGTGGTCGAGATCGGACGCCTCGCCCTCGACCAAAGCCCCTTCACCTCGCGGTTCGAGCCGGGCCATCCGGCGGCGGACGAGACTGGCTATGTGCAGTATCCCAACGTCAATACGCTGATCGAGACGGTGGACATGCGCGAGGCCCAGCGCAGCTACGAAGCCAATCTCAACGTGGTCACCGTGACTCGCCAGATGCTCGGGCGCACGCTCGACATCCTGCGCGGCTGATAGATCAGGAGGGCCCTCGCCATGGCCATCAATACGACCCCATTCAATGCTGCCGCCACCGCCTATGGCAATGCCAGCCGGCTGATCAACCAGGCGGCGAAGCCCAGCGCCGATCTGACGGCCACAGCCCCGGCAGCAGGCGGCAATTTTGCCGACCTGTTGGCGCAGAACGTGCAGGGCGTCGTCGACCAGGGCAATGCGACCAACCAGATGGCCATGGACATGGTCAGCGGCAAGGCCAATGTGGTCGACATGGTCACGGCGCTGTCGGAAACCGAAATGGCCATCGAATCCATGGTCACGATCCGCGACCGCGTGATTTCGGCCTATGAAGAAATCATGCGGATGCCGATCTAAACCGGTCGCCTCAACATCCACTGTGCCGCCCTCGGGCCTGACCCGGGCGCCAATCTCCATTGCAATGGATGTTGAAAATAGTCCCCGTGTCGAGCCCGAGGACGGCCTGGAGGTGATGGTGGGCTCGGTGGTCTGCTAGACTGCAGGGCGATTCGAAGAAGGTTTGAGCCATGACCGGCGCAGAAGTGCTCGACATTGCCAGCCAGGGCATCTGGACGCTGATCATCGTCTCGATGCCCATGATGCTTGTCGGGCTGATCGTGGGCGTCGTCATCGCCCTGTTCCAGGCCCTGACGCAGATCCAGGAAATGACCCTGGTTTTCGTTCCCAAGATCATCGCCATCTTCATTACCATGCTCATCACCCTGCCGTTCCTGGGCGCCACTATGGCCGGCTATATGGACCGGGTGGTCGACATGATCATCGTGGGTGGCTGAGGGTGACGCTCAGCCTCGACTGGCTGCCGGCCACCGCCTTTACCTATATCATTCTATTCGCGCGCATCGCCGCCATGCTCATGCTGATGCCGGCACTGGGCGAACAGACCATTCCGGTGCGGATGCGCCTCGGATTTGCGCTGGCCTTCACGCTGGTGGTCTATCCGCTGCTGGCCGAGGTGATCCCGGCCATGCCCGCGGACCTCGCCGGCATGGTGGGCATCCTGTTTCATGAACTGGCCGTGGGGCTGATCATCGGCGCCATCGTGCGCATCACCGTCATGGCCACGCAGGTGGCAGGCACGATCGTGGCCTTCCAAGCCGGCCTTTCCGGCGCATTGGCAGCCGACCCGACCCAGATGGGCGTGCAGGGCGCGGTGTTCTCCAGCTTCCTGTCGTTCCTGGGCATTACGCTGATCTTTGCCACGGACCTTCACCACATGGCGCTGGCAGCGATCTATGACAGTTACATGGTGTTTTCACCCACCGATCCGCTAATGTTCGAGGACGCCATGCAATTGGCGGTGCGAACGGTCAGCAGCGCTTTCGCGGTCGGCGTGCAGATGGCCGCCCCCTTCATTGTCTTCGGCCTGGTGTTCAACCTTGGTGCCGGCATCCTGGCGCGGTTGATGCCGCAATTGCAGGTCTATTTCGTGCTGATGCCGGCCAATATCATCGTCGGGCTGCTGCTGTTCGCGATCCTTCTGGTGATGATGATGGGGTGGTACATCACCTCTTTCGAAAATCACCTGGCGATGTGGAGGGGCTGATCCATGTCGAGCGAAGCCCCCGATCAGGACTCCAAAACAGAAGACCCCTCCCAAAAGAAGCTGGAGGACGCCCACAAGAAGGGCGATGTCGCAAAAAGCCAGGAAGTGACAACCTGGTTCATGCTGCTGGGTTCGGCCATCGTCTTCACCATGGTCTCGCCCTGGGCCAGCCAGCAGATCAGCTCGTCCCTCGGCCTGATCATCATGAATGCCGATCAGTTCGATGTGGAAGGCGCCGGCTTTTCCAGCTTTTTCAACGGGCTGGCCTTCACCCTGATCGGCGTCACACTGATCCCGCTCGTGGTACTGCTGGCCTGTGGGGTGCTGGCCAATCTGGTGCAGCACCGCCCGGTATGGTCCTATGATCCGATCACGCCCAAACTCTCCAAGCTCTCGCCCATTGCCGGGGCGAAGCGCCTGTTCTCCACCGATGCCTTGGTCAATTTCGGTAAGGGGCTTATCAAGATCGGGGTGGTGGGCACCATCGTGGTGGTGGTGTGTTGGCCCGAGCGAGACCGGCTGGACACCATGATGACGGCCGATCCGATCATGATCCTGCTCGACTTCCAGGAAATCGGGATCAAGATTTTTGCCGCGGTGCTGGCGGTGATCACCGCGATTGCCGCCGCCGACTTCTTCTACGTTCGTCATAAATGGTGGAAGCGACAGATGATGACGGTGCAGGAGACCCGCGAGGAATACAAGCAGATGGAAGGCGACCCGCATGTGAAGGGTCGTATCCGCCAGCTTCGCCAGGAACGTGCCCGAGGCCGCATGATGGCGGCGGTGCCAGACGCGACCGTGGTCATCACCAACCCGACCCACTTTGCAGTGGCTCTCAAATACGACAAGTCCATGGCTGCGCCCAAATGCGTGGCCAAGGGCGCCGACGCGGTGGCCCTGCGCATCCGCGAACTGGCCAAGGACAATGACGTGCCCATCGTCGAAAACCCGCCCCTGGCGCGAGCGCTGTTCGCCTCGGTGGAGATCGATGAAACCATTCCGACCGATCACTTCAAGGCGGTGGCCGAGGTCATCGGCTTTGTGATGGGCCTCAAGCGTCCGGGTGGCGGCTGGCGGCCGAGTGCGTAGAAGGGGGAGTGATTTCTCGATTCTGCTGGCGATTGCATTGGTAACGCTCGCCGCGATTGTCTTCATCGCATTGGCGCCGGAGTGGGGGCGCGAGAGTTGCTCGGAGAGACTCGAAAGAATGCTCCTCGCTAATGATCCAGCGGCTGAAAATCTCAAATGCGAGTGAACCTTGGAACAAACCGGATCACAGCCATGTTGAAAAGCCGCTTCGCACTCCCACGCGGGCGGACCATTTGATAGACCTCTTGGTGTGTCCTGATTCGGGACAACCTTTTTTGTTGGTCGCGTGATCGAAACGCAAAAGCCTGCGACTTTTGCTGATTACGCCCCGGCGCGCTGGAGCAATTCATAATGGCATCGACGCCGCTCGGCGAGGACAGCTATCCCGAACCGGTTCTGGATGCAGGGCGCGGTGGCGCCGGCCTGTGGCGGGTGGTGGTGCTCGGCCTGATCCTGGTGATCGTGGCCGTGGTCTTTTCGCTGTTCGGCGACCGTATCCCGTCCGAACTGGTGATGACCTTTGTGGGCGTGCTGGCGGTGGCCGGGGTGTTTTTCCTGTTCGGCCTTGCTGCGGGGCTGTTCCGCTTTGCCACCAGCGAGGAGCGACGCACGCTGAGCCACGCCGTTGTCGACAGCCTGCCGTTCGGCGCGGTGATTGCCGACCGCGAGGGCAAGATTTCCTATGTGAACCATCACTATGGCAGCTTTCCCGGAGCAATGACCAATGGTGTGCCGGTGGGCGTGCCGCGCCTGTTCTCCGGCTATGCCGATGCCGGAGAGGCCATCTACAGGCTGTCGAGGGCGGCGCGGGACGGGCGCAGTGCTGTCGAGGATATTCGCGTACCCGGGGGACTTGGCGGTTCGCAGGCCGAGGCCACACGGGTGTTCTGGTACCGGGTTTCGGTGCGGCCGCTGCCGCAGACCGAGGACAGCCGCAAGCCGCTGGTGGCCTGGTCGGTCGAGGACATCACCCGCGACCGCGAGAACAACGAGACCGCCTTCCGCGACCTGCAGCGCGCCATCGACTATCTCGATCATTCGCCCTCGGGCTTCTTCTCGGCGGATGCGCATGGCCGCATTCAATATCTCAATTCGACCCTGGCCGACTGGCTCGGCTATGACCTGGCCGAGTTCAATGCCGGGCAGCTGGCGCTGACCGATATCGTGCGGGGCGATGGGGCTTCGCTGCTGATGCGGGGCAGGGGTGATGGGGAAATCCGCACCGAAATCATCGATATTGACCTGGTGCGCCGCAATGGCACGACGCTGCCGGTGCGCCTCTTGCATCGCGCGGCAAGGCTGGCCGATGGCGAACTGGGCGAGACGCGGACACTCGTCCTCGATCAGTCGAGCGCGCCGGATGTCGAGGAAGAGTTGCGCGCCGCCGAGGTGCGGTTCTCGCGCTTTTTCAACGACACGCCCTTTGCCATTGCCACGCTCGATGGCGAGGGGCGCATCGTGCGCACCAATGCGCCGTTCGGGCGTATTTTCCGCTGGTCGGGCGAGGACAAGAGCCTCGAATTGCAGCCGCTGCACGACCTGATCGGCGAGGCCAGCCGCGACAAGTTGATCCGCGCGCTGGCCGACGCCACGGCGCAGCGCTCCGAGATCGAGCCGGTCGATGCCGTCCTCAGCGCCGAGGGCGACCACGCCGTGCGTCTCTATATCTCGGCCTCCGAAGTCAGCGCCGGGTCGCCCGAGCAGATCAATGTCTATGCGCTCGACATGACCGACCAGCGCAAGCTCGAAGCCCAGTTCGCCCAGAGCCAGAAGATGCAGGCCGTTGGCCAGCTTGCCGGCGGGGTGGCGCATGATTTCAACAATCTGCTGACGGCCATTATCGGCTTTTCCGACCTCTTGCTGCTCAAGCACAAGCCGGGTGACCCCTCGTTCAACGAACTGATGCAGATCAAGCAGAATGCCAATCGCGCTGCCGGCCTCACAAGGCAATTGCTGGCCTTTTCGCGCCGCCAGACGCTGCGGCCCCAGGTGCTGGAACTGCCGCTGATCGTCGACGACCTGACCGTACTTTTGAAGCGCATGATTGGGGAGAAGAACAATCTGACGGTCGAGCATGGCCGCAATATCTGGCCGGTGCGTGCCGACGTGGTGCAACTCGAACAGGTGATCATCAACCTGGTGGTCAATGCGCGCGATGCCATGCCCAATGGCGGCGCGATCACCATTCGCACCGCCAATGTCACCGAGGCAGAGACGACGGGGATGAGGTTCGAGGGCATGGTTCCGGCCGACTACGTTCTCATCGATGTCGAGGACACCGGCACCGGCATGAGCCCGGAGGTGATCAGCAAGATTTTCGAGCCCTTCTTCACTACAAAGGAACTGGGCAAGGGCACAGGCCTGGGCCTCTCGACGGTCTATGGCATCGTCAAGCAGACCGAGGGCTATATCTATCCGGTGTCGACGCTTGGCGAAGGCACCACGTTCAAGATTTTCCTGCCCCGCTATGTTCCCAGCGCCGAAGAAACCGCCGCCAAGGCCGCCATTGCCGCCGCACCCGTCAAGGACCTGACCGGTCACGAGCGCATCCTGCTGGTCGAGGACGAGGAAAGCGTGCGCGCCTTCTCGGCCCGCGCCCTCAAGGCGACCGGCTATGAAGTGTTCGAGGCAGATGGGGGCGAGGAAGCGCTGGAGGTACTGGCCGATCTCGACTACCAGGTCGACTTGATCATTTCCGACGTGGTGATGCCGGAAATGGACGGCCCCACCATGCTCAAGGTCATCCGCGAAAAGATGCCCAGGCTCAAGATCATCTTCGTCTCCGGCTATGCCGAGGAAAGCGTGCGCCGCGATATAGAGGACGACCAGAGCGTCGACTTCCTGCCCAAACCCTATTCGCTCGACCAGATCAATTCCAAGGTCAAGGAAGTGCTGCGGCGGATCGACAAGACGGATGGTTGACTGCAGTCACACGGAGCCTTGATCCTCCCCTCGATGGGAAGGGATCAAGGGCGGGGCGGGCAAAGAACGCGAACTTTGGGATTGGACAAAATCATGAACGTCGTCCCCCGGATCGAAGGCCAGTCCGAGCTCAATGTCCTGGGCGAACCCTTGCAGCCCTGTTCACACGATCCGCTGACCGGCTATTTCCGATCGGGCTATTGCGCGGCGGGGCCCGAGGGCATGGCGGTGCATCTGGTCTGCATAGCGGTGACGGACGATTTTCTCGCCTACTCGGCCAGTGTCGGAAACGACCTCTCGACGCCCATGCCGGACTACAATTTTCCCGGCCTCGTCGCCGGCAATCGCTGGTGCCTCGTCGCCGCGCGCTGGGCCCAGGCGCACAATGCCGGCAAGGCGCCACGCGTCTATCTGCGGGCGACCAATCAGCGCGTGCTAGATCTGGTTCCGCTCGAGTTTCTCAAGGCTTATGCGATGGATTTGAACTAGCAGTTCAGTCCTGCTCCGACGCCAACAGCCGATCAAGGCTCTGGAAACTCATCTCCATGCCATCGGCCATGCCGGTGGCCGCGACCATGTCGCGGTGGGCGAGCGAGGTATAGGTCAGGGTGTTCACCAGTTTGGTGCCGCGCTCATCCAGTTCGAACAGGAGTTCGGCGCGATAGGCGGGGCCCATGACGCCGGTGTCGAACACTTCCTGGCTGTCGACATAGCGGATGGCGTCGATCTGGCTGATGCCGCCCGAGACGGCGAGGAAGCCTTCACCGCCGGGGCCGTGCCAATCGAAGCGGTAGGCGCCGCCGGTGCGGGCGTCATAGGTGCAGACCGGCATGGTCCAGCCATCGGGGCCGGTCAGCCAGCGGCGGATCAGGCTGGGCTGGGTGTAGCGGGCATAGACCAGATGCGGCGGCGCCGCGAAACCGCGCTCAATGACGATCTGGGTGTCGGTTGGGGGCGCTTACCGAGAGCGGGTCGCCAAACATCATGCCTGCCTCCTCAAGTCCTGCCGGCCATGGCTTCGAGCGCCTGCAATTCGTCGAGGAGCCCATCGAGCCGACCGAACTGCGCCGACCAGTATTTGCGGTAGTCGATCATCCAACGCGTGGCCTCGGCCAACGGCTGGGCCTCAAGGTGCACCGGACGCCTCTGCGCGTCGCGGCCGCGCGACACTAGCCCGGCCTTTTCCAGCACCTTGAGATGCTTGGAGATGGCCGGCTGGCTCATGGCGAAGGGTTCGGCGAGATCCATGACGGTCACGTCGCCATCGCGCGCCAGCCGCGCCAGAATGGCCCGCCGCGTCGGGTCGGACAGGGCGTGAAAGGTGGCGTCGAGACGCGCGGTGTCGGCCATTCAAAACGATCCCGTTACAAAACCATATAGTTATCTATAAGGTCTGCCCGGATGTTGGGTCAAGCGGAGCCGCCGCGAATGGGCGTTCCTTGAGCCAGGAGGCCTTCGTCGGCCAGGGTGCTCCAGAGCGCGGCCGGGATGCGAATGTCCCACCAGTCGAGAATACCATCCAGCTCCTGGGGCGAGCGCGGGCCGGGCAGGACATTGCAAACGGCCGGATGGGTCAGCGGGAATTGCAGGGCGGCGGCGGGCAGGGGCACGTTGAAGGATTTGCACACCGCCTCGATGGCGCGGACTTTGGTCACGATGTCATCGGGAGCCTTGGCGTAGTTGAATTTGTCGCCGCCCACCAGGATGCCGGAATTGAACGGGCCGCCGACCACCACCGAAGCCTTGCGCTTGAGGCAGGTGGTCATGAACGGCGCAAGCGCTGTCTGCTCGAGCAGGGTGTAGCGGCCGGCCAGCAGGAACACGTCCCAGTCGCCCAGTGCAAAGGCGTCCATGAGCACTTCCCACTCATTGACGCCGAGCCCGATGGCCTTGACCGCGCCGCTTTCGCGCAGTTCGCGCAGCGCCCTGTAGCCGCCCGAGGCGAGCTGCTGCCACAGGGGCTTGTTAGCTTCGACGCCATGGGTGGCCACGCCGATATCGTGGACATAGAGAAGGTCGACGCGCTCGAGGCCCAGGCGCTGCAGGCTGTCCTCGTAGGAGCGCATCACCCCGTCATAGGAATAGTCATAGTGCTGGTCGAAGGGCAGGGGATCGATCCAATTGCCCTTGTCCTGCGCAGCAGGGGAGACGGGCCGTAACAGGCGTCCGACCTTGGTGGAAATGATCGGGCGGGGCGTGGCCGAGCGGACGACATCGCCCATCAGATGCTCGGAGCGGCCAAGACCATATTGCGGGGCCGTATCGACATAGGTGATGCCCATGTCGAGCGCGTGGGCCACGGTAGCGCGGGCCTGTTCGGCCGGCACGGCCGAGAAAATGCCGGCAAGGCTGGCGCCGCCCAGCCCCAATGTCGTCACCGCCAGATCGGTCTGGGCGATGCGGCGTTTTTCCAATGTGCGGGCGGTCATGGCGGTCCTCCGTGCAGGCGCCGGATAACTGACATGTTAGTTGGTGGGAGTAAAGCCGGAGCGTGGCGCCCTATCCCACACGGTTCCGCCCTCGGCTTGACCCGAGGGCCAGATCGGGAGCTCCAATTTATGGGTCCTGCCACTGGATAGCGGCCCTCGGGTCGAGCCCGAGGGCGGCGCCGAGTGTGTGGGGGCGGCCTAGTAAACCCCGTCAATCATCACCGGCTTTTCCGCTTCGACGCGCACCGGATTGCGCAGCGGCAGGCCGAACTGGCTTTCCTCGATCTCGAACACATCGTCGGGTTGGGTGGAAATGCCATCGGCAAAGCTCAGCGTCGCCGTGCCGAACATGTGCACATGCACGTCGCCGGGCTGGCAGAACAGGTCATACTTGAAGTGATGATATTCGAGATTGGCGATAGTGTGGCTCATATTGTCCTCGCCCGAGAGGAAGGGCTTTTCCCACAGCACCTTGCCGTCGCGGAGAATGCGCGACATGCCCTCGATATGCCGCGGCAGGTCGCCGACGCGCAGCTCCGGGCCGAAGGAACAGGCGCGCAGCTTGGAATGGGCGAGGTAGAGATAGTTGATCCGCTCGGTGACGTGATCGGAGAACTCATTGCCCAGGGCAAAGCCGAGGCGGCGCGGCTGGCCATTGGGGTCGATCACATAGATGCCGGCGATTTCGGGCTCCTCGCCAGCGTCGAGCGCGAAGGCGGGGGAGGGAATGGCACTGCCCGGATTGGCAACAATGTGACCATTGCCCTTGTAGAACCATTCGGGCTGCACGCCCTTCTCGCCGGCTTTCGGCTTGCCGTTTTCCAGACCCATGCGGAACATTTTCATGCTGTCGGTCAACTCGCCTGCCGGCTTGTCGCCATTGGCCTTGTGCATGGCGTCGCGCGTCGCGGCCGAGCCGAGATGAGTAAGACCGGTGCCGGTGACGTGCAGATGGGCGGCATCGGGATGGTCGATGGGCGCGAGGAGGCGGCCTTCACTGGCCAGCGCCTGCTTGTCCACGGCCTCGCCGAGGCCGCTGGAATCAACAGCGGCAGACAGGCCAATATCGTCCGCAAACGCGCTCTGCACCAGGTCATAGACACTGGTCACGCCATTGACGCGGTGTGTCTGGCCATTGCGCGTCACGCCGACGGCGCGGTTTCCCTTGTCGTCGAAATACTGGATGAGGTGCATGGAGCGGTCCTTTGGAGAAATTTGGCGGCATAAAACGTGTCCGCAACCGAACTGTCCAGTCAAAAATCATACTTTTAATGAAGTGAAGACGCAGAGGCCAGAATCGCCCTACCAGCAGGCGAGCGCCGTCTTCGGCTCCAGCGGGCGATGTTCTCATTTTGTCTCTTGACGTGACCGAAACAAAATGAGAACAAATAAAGCACGAATTGGACACATCAGGCATCAGCCGCCTCTCGTTGCACGGGTTTCGAGAGCGTGAAATAAGGAGACAGCATTATGGCAGCTTCGCCGCTTCGCGTTGTTGAGGGTGGATCGATGGATAAGGACAAGGCTCTCGCGGCCGCGCTGAGCCAGATCGAGCGGAATTTCGGCAAGGGCTCGATCATGCGCCTGGGCGAGGCTTCGTCCATCGAGGTCGAATCTATCTCTACCGGCTCGCTCGGTCTCGACATTGCGCTGGGCATTGGCGGCCTGCCAAAGGGTCGTATCGTCGAGATTTTCGGGCCGGAAAGCTCGGGCAAGACGACGCTGGCGCTGCATGTAATTGCCGAGGCGCAGCGCAAGGGCGGCATCTGTGCCTTTGTCGATGCCGAGCATGCGCTCGATCCGATCTATGCCCGCAAGCTGGGCGTCAATGTCGATGACCTGCTGATTTCGCAGCCCGATGCCGGCGAGCAGGCGCTTGAAATCACCGATACGCTGGTCCGAAGCGGCGCCATCGACGTACTGGTGGTCGATTCGGTGGCGGCGCTCACCCCGCGTGCCGAGCTTGAAGGCGAAATGGGCGACAGCCTGCCGGGCCTCCAGGCCAGGTTGATGAGCCAGGCCATGCGCAAGCTGACCTCATCCATTTCCAAGTCGAAATGCCTCGTCATCTTCATCAACCAGATCCGTATGAAGATCGGCGTCATGTATGGCTCGCCCGAGACGACAACGGGTGGCAATGCGCTCAAATTCTACGCCTCGGTGCGTCTCGATATCCGCCGCATCGGCGCGCTCAAGGACCGCGAGGAGATCGTGGGCAACCAGACCCGCGTAAAAGTGGTGAAGAACAAGCTGGCGCCGCCGTTCCGCCAGGTCGAGTTCGACATCATGTATGGCGAAGGCATTTCCAAGACAGGCGAATTGCTCGATCTGGGCGTCAAGGCCGGCATTGTCGAGAAATCGGGGGCCTGGTTCTCCTGGGACAGCCAGCGGTTGGGCCAGGGCCGTGAGAATTCACGCCAGTTCCTCAAGGACAATCCCGAAATTGCGGCGACCATCGAGCACGGCGTGCGCGAGAGTTCTGGCCTTCTTGGTGAAGTTTTGCTGGTGGCCGGCGGGGACGATAACAGCGATAGCGACGAGTAACCTCCCCGATCCCATGCTCCCTAATTGAGGCACCGGTCATCCGGTGCCTTTTTTGTTGTCCCTTGGCGGCGTGGAGCGGCCTCGCAATGCTGGACAGGCCCAAGGCCTGCGGGATAGAAAGCCTCAAAATTTCCTTTGGGCGCGTCCGCGTCCGCTCGCCATGAAAGCCTCTGCATGACCAGCGTAAACGATCTCCGTTCGAGCTTTACCGGCTATTTTGCCCGCAACGGCCATGAGGCGGTGTCGTCCAGCCCGCTGGTGCCGCGCAATGATCCCACGCTGATGTTCACCAATGCGGGCATGGTGCAGTTCAAGAACGTCTTTACCGGCGTCGAGAAGCGCCCCTATTCGACCGCGACCACGGCACAGAAATGCGTCCGTGCCGGTGGCAAGCACAATGACCTCGATAATGTCGGGTTCACCGCGCGCCACCACACCTTTTTCGAGATGCTGGGCAATTTTTCCTTTGGGGACTACTTCAAGGATCAGGCCATCGAACTGGCCTGGACCCTGCTCACCAAGGAGTGGGCGCTGCCGAAGGAAAAGCTCATGGTCACCGTCTATGAAGACGATGACGAGGCGATGGCGCTCTGGAAGAAGATCGCTGGTCTCTCCGAAGACCGCATCGTGCGGCTCGGTGCCAAGTCGAATTTCTGGCAGATGGGCGATACTGGTCCCTGCGGCCCTTGTTCGGAAATCTTCTATGACCATGGTGACAAGGTCTGGGGCGGCCCGCCGGGCTCCCCGGAAGAAGATGGCGACCGCTGGATCGAGATCTGGAACCTGGTGTTCATGCAGTTCGAGCAGCATCCGGATGGCTCGCGCACCGGCTTGCCACGTCCCTCGATCGATACCGGCATGGGGCTGGAGCGCATTGCCGCCGTCATGCAGGGCGTACACGACAATTACGACATCGACCTGTTCAAGGCGCTGATCGGGGCCGCGGCCAATGCCACCAATGCCGATGTCAGCGGCCCGGGCAACCGGAGCCTGCGCGTCATAGCCGATCACCTGCGTTCGATGAGCTTCCTGATCGCCGAGGGCGTGCTTCCCTCCAATGAAGGTCGCGGCTATGTGCTCCGGCGCATCATGCGCCGTGCCATGCGCCACGCCACTCTGCTCGGCGCCAATGAGCCAGTGATCCACAAGCTGGTGCCGACGCTAGTCCGGGAGATGGGCCAGGCTTATCCCGAACTCAGCCGCGGCGAGGCGATGATCGCCGAGACGGTGCGCCTCGAAGAGGGCCGCTTCCTCAAGACGCTGGGGCGCGGCCTGCAGATATTGGAAGCCGAGACGGCTAGCCTTGGCGAGGGCGCCACGCTCGACGGCGCGACCGCCTTCAAGCTCTACGACACCTATGGCTTTCCGCTCGACCTGACCCAGGATGCGCTGCGCTCGCGCAATATCAGCGTCGACCAGGCCGGTTTCGACGCCGCCATGGCTCAGCAAAAGGCCGAGGCGCGCAAGAACTGGGCTGGTTCGGGCGAAGCGGCGACCGACAGCGTCTGGTATGGCCTGGCCGACAAGCTCGGGCCCACCGAATTCCTTGGCTACGAAACCGAGATCGCCGAAGGCGAAATCACGGCACTGTTGGTGGACGGTGCAGAGGTCGAGGCCATCTCGGCCGGCGAGGTCGGTATCGTGGTGGTCAACCAGACCCCGTTCTACGGCGAAAGCGGCGGACAGGTTGGCGACACTGGCACCATCAGGGGCGAGGGGGTCGTGGCCGAGGTAACGGATACGGGCAAGCATCATGGCATCTTTGCCCACAAGGTCACGGTGACCGAGGGGGTGCTGAAGCGCGGCCAGGCGGTCGAGCTGCTGGTCGACCATGATCGCCGCTCGTCGATCCGCGCCAATCACTCGGCCACCCACCTGCTGCACGAAGCCCTTCGCCTGGTGCTTGGCGACCATGTCGCCCAGAAGGGGTCCATGGTTTCGGCAGACCGTCTGCGGTTTGATTTTGTCCATACCAAGCCAATGAGCCCCCAGGAGATGGCCGAGGTCGAAGACATCGCCAATGCCATCATCCTCCAGAATACGCCGGTCGAAACCCGGCTGATGGGGGTCGAGGAGGCCAAGGATTCGGGCGCGCGTGCCCTGTTTGGCGAAAAATACGGCGACGAGGTGCGCGTTGTTTCCATGGGCGAGCCCACCGGAAATGGCCTTGGCTGGTCGGTCGAATTGTGCGGTGGCACCCATGTGCGCCGCACCGGCGATATCGGCCTTGTGTCGGTGGTCGGCGAGGGCGCCGTCGCCGCCGGGGTGCGTCGTATCGAGGCGCTCACCGGCAAGGCCGCGCGCCATCGGGGCAATGACAATATCAATATCGTCGCCTCTGCTGCGGGCTTGCTTCGCTCCGGCACGCATGAGGTGCTCGATCGCATCGAGGCGTTGCAGGATCAGGTCAAGAAGTCGGAACGGGCGCTTGCGGACGCCCGCCAGAAACTGGCGCTGGGCGGCGGCGGCGAGGCTGCCAGTGCCGGTGAGACTGTCAACGGGGTGACCTTTGTCGGACGCGTCGTTGAAGGCGTGGCCGCTAAGGACATCAAGTCGGTGGTGGATGCTGAAAAGAAGCGCATCGGCTCGGGGGTCGTTACCATCGTGCTCAAGGGCGAGGACGGCAAGGGGACGGTGGCCATCGGCGTTACCGATGACCTCACCAGCCGCTATGCCGCCGGCACGCTGATCAAGTCCGCCACGGCGGCGCTGGGCGGGCAGGGCGGTGGCGGCCGGCCGGACATGGCCCAGGGCGGCGGCCCGGACGGCAGCAAGGCCGACGCGGCCATCGCCGCCATTCGGGCGCTGATCTAGCCGGAAGCACTTGCGGACAATTTTACGGCTGCCGTTCAGCGCGAACCCACGCTCAGCGGCAGTTTGCGTGTGCGACCGACATCTGATGCCTTAGATTAAGCGTCAGGACTGGGAGGGTCTGGCGAAGATGCCCAAGCGCACCAGCTGCTCGCGCGGCCGGTGATCGTGCAGCGGCAGGATCACTGGGACCGCGCCGTGCACTAGCTCTGTCGGATCAGAGCCCGATGCGGAAGAAGAAGATGCGGGGCTTCCAGCGGATCGGGGTCTTCTCGGTCAGCACATTGAGCAGGCCGGCGCCGACCACGACCAGCATGCCGACAACGGCTATCCAGTCGGGATATTCGCCGAAGAAGAGCGCGCCAAACAGGATCGCCCAGATTAACTGGCTATATTGCACTGGGGCGATGAGATTGGCCGGTGTCTGCCGGCTGGCCTGGATCAGCAGCAGGCCGCCCATGCCGCCCAGGAGGCCAATCCCGAGCAGCAGGGCCAGTTGTTCGAGCGTCGGGACCACGAAGGTGGGCAGCATCAGCACGAAATTGACGATGCCCGAATAGAGCACCTGCAGGCCCACAAGGCTGACGCGGCGTTCCCTGGGCGCGACATGACGGAGAATGGTGGTGGTGATGGCGCCAAGGACAGCGCCGGCCATCATTACGAAATGCCCGGTTTCGAGTTCCCGCAGCCCCGGCCGGATGACCAGGACCACGCCCAGGAAACTTATGAACAGCAGGACCCATCGATGCAGTGCCACATGCTCGCGCAGCAACAGCACGCAGAGCAGGGTCACGAACAGGGGCGTGGTAAAGCCGATGGAATAGACATCGGCAAAGGCAATGTGGGTGAAGGCATACATCACGCAGGCCGTGCCCGAAATGGCGGTCAGGCAGCGCAGATGCACCAGCCAGGGGTGGTGCAGCCTGTAGGCGTCGCGCCAGCGCTCGCCGCGCTTGGTCAGCATGGCGGGGATGATGGAAAAGCTGGTGGTGAAAAAGGCGATCTCGAACACGGAGAGACCCGGTCCGGTGGTCTTGATCAGGGCATCGGCCACCGAAAAAATGGCATAGGCCAGAAAGGCGAGAACGACGCCGATGGGCATCCGAATTATCCAGACAGGAAAGGGGCGGACTCGGGAAGGAATGGCGCTACCATACGTGCGGCAATTCCATCCGTCATTGGGGCGGGGGCGGGATTTGCACCGGTTCGATGCCCTTGAGTGCAGGACCGACGATTTCGATGCGGTTAGTCCAGATATATCCATCAAAATCCTGCGGGACTTGCGCCAGTGTGTCGACATCGT
The DNA here is from genome assembly GCF_054482695.1 of Devosia sp. CAU 1758. Lineage (NCBI taxonomy): Bacteria > Pseudomonadati > Pseudomonadota > Alphaproteobacteria > Hyphomicrobiales > Devosiaceae > Devosia > Devosia sp. CAU 1758. Next base: position 1,010,610 of record NZ_JBTLRJ010000001.1, read on the forward strand.
CGATACCCGCAGTTCCGGGGTCGCCGGCGCCATAGGGACCGAGCAGGATCACTTCGCTGCCCGCATCGGCCAGGCGCTGTTGCAAGAGGTTAGGCCAGCCCCAGAGCCAGGGGGCGATATTGATCGGGATCATCACCTTGGTGTTCTCGCAGGCGCCGGGAACGTGGCCAGTCCAACCCAGCGCCAGATATTGACCAAGGCAATCGACCAGACCGCGCCGCGACCAGACATTGAGCCCCTTGATCAAGGTGGCCGCGCGGTAGGTCGGCTCATCGCCGCCATAGGCGCCCCAGATGGGGCTGCGCCATTCGGGGTGGCCGGTGACCAGCGCCGCCAGCATGTCGCCCTCGCGGGCCTCACGGCTCTTGAAGTTGACGAGGAATTGCCGGTCGGGCATCGCTCGGAGCACCTCCTCGAGTTCCGGCATCCGGCCTGTGCCGGTGCCGCGAAACGGAAAGGTCTGTCCGCCATCAGCGGTATAGCCAAAGCCGATATCGAGGGCGCGCAATTGGGCCATGGAATGGGCGCGGGTTTCTCCCGAGCCCTCGGTGCGGCAGTCCACGGTCCAATCGTGCATGACGGCGAACTGGCCATCGGTGGTGGGGTGGACATCCAGCTCGACAATATCGGCGCCGGAAGCGACGGCTGCCTGCATCGAGGCCATCGTGTTTTCGAGCAGGGCATGGCGCGGTGCGTCGATACGCTCGGCCGTACAGGTGTCGTTGTCGAGATTTTCGCGGTTGAAGGTCTGGTAAACGCCGCGATGGGCGATGAGACGAATCTCCACATCCGCCTGCGGCCCGACGCGCCAACTGGCGTTGAAACCGTAGATGCCGGCGCCTGCTGCCAGAACGGCGAGGCCTACCCAATAGCGTCGTTTCATGAAGTCCCCCCGCCAGCGCGATGAAGCGCCCGTGTTTAGGACGAAATTGCGGCCGGGTCCACGTTTGCTGTTGTCGTCGAAGGTTGGTGTCGCAGTTGCAAATGGCGCATGGTGAAGCGGGTAGAGGCGCCCCCAAGGCGCCCTTTATTGTCAGTCGTCGAAACTGATATCACCACCGCTCGACGCATCCACATCGCGCTGGCGAGGATTGCCGGAAACGTCGATATCAGCGCTGCTGGAGGCCTGGGCCCGGACCTGTTCGGCAAGGTGGGCGCTGATATTGGCGCCGCTCGAGGCCTGCAGGTTGCCCATCTCGGCCCGGAGGTTCTCGGCGTCGATGCCGGAGCCGCTGGAGGCGTCCAGATTAACCGTTTCGGCCGTGCCGGAAACATCGATGTCCGAGCCGCTCGATGCGCTGGCATCGAACTGGCGCAGCTTTGCGTCCTCTAGGACGATATCGGCCCCGCTCGATGCGTCGAGCTTGAGCGTATCGCCCGCAATCGCCTTGAGCGAAATGTCAGCGCCGGAGCTGGCGGTTGCCGCCGTGAGTGCGGGCAAGGTGATGTCCAGCGTCACGGCATTGCCGCTGCTGAACAGCATGCCCACAAGCCCACCGCTGAAAATAAAGTCGAGGAAGCTGCTTTCGATGCGGGCGACCAGCACGCCGCCCTCGACGCTGAGCTGAAGGTTGTCGAGTGCATCGTCTGAGCGTGATGCAGCGTGAACGGAGAATGTGTCCGCAAGCGTTACCCGCGCATCGAGCCCGGTGGCGATGTCGATCTTGTCGAAGCCATCGAGATCAAAATCCCGGCTCTGCGCCAGCGCAGGGGTGCTGAGGGCGAGGCCGGCAATTCCGGCGGCGATGAAGGGCCTGGCGCGACGCATGGCAATCTCCCTTTGCTGCGATAAAAGTGAGATGGGGCGGCACGTATTGTGTTCAACCGGAATCATAACGGAAAAACGCGTAGCGCGCCTCTTGATAGGCACATGAGTGTAACCTATGGCGCAACAAAAAAGCCGGGGCATGCCCCGGCTTTCGAAGTTCCTTTGACTATGGCTTACGCCATGGCCTTCTGCAGGTTGAGGTCGATGGCGTCGAGGAAGCCGATCGTGGTCAGCCAGGGCTGATCCGGACCGACAAGCAGCGCCAGGTCCTTGGTCATCTTGCCTTCCTCGATGGTGTCGACCGTGATCTTTTCGAGCGTCGATGCGAACTTGGCCAGTTCGGCATTGTTGTCGAGCTTGGCGCGGTGGGCGAGGCCACGGGTCCAGGCAAAGATCGACGCGGTCGAATTGGTCGAAGTTTCCTTGCCCTGCTGGTGCTGGCGATAGTGACGGGTCACGGTGCCGTGGGCGGCTTCGGCTTCGACCGTCTGGCCATCGGGGGTCATCAGCACCGAGGTCATCAGGCCAAGCGAGCCAAAGCCCTGAGCCACGGTGTCGGACTGCACGTCGCCATCGTAGTTTTTGCAGGCCCAGACATAGCCACCGGACCACTTGAGGGCCGCTGCCACCATGTCATCGATCAGGCGGTGCTCGTACCAGATCTTCTTGGCTTCATACTGTTCCTTGAATTCTGCCTCGTAGATCTCCTGGAAGATGTCCTTGAAGCGGCCGTCATAGACCTTGAGAATGGTATTCTTGGTCGAGAGGTAGCAGGGCACTTCGCGCAGCAGCGCATAGTTGAGCGAGGCGCGGGCGAAGTCGGCGATGGAATCGTCGAGATTGTACATGCCCATGGCGATACCGGCGGAGGGCGCGTCGAACACATCCTTCTCGATCACGGTGCCGTCTTCACCGACGAATTTCATCGTCAGCTTTCCCTTGCCGGGGAATTTGAAATCGGTGGCGCGGTACTGGTCGCCATAGGCGTGGCGACCGACGATGATCGGCTGGGTCCAGCCGGGCACGAGGCGCGGTACGTTCTTGCAGATGATCGGCTCGCGGAAGATCACGCCGCCGAGGATGTTGCGGATGGTGCCGTTGGGCGAACGCCACATGCTCTTGAGCTTGAACTCCTCGACGCGCTGCTCATCGGGGGTGATGGTGGCGCATTTGATGCCTACGCCATGCTTCTTGATCGCATGGGCCGAGTCCACGGTCACCTGGTCGTCGGTGGCGTCGCGGTTCTCGACCGAAAGGTCGTAATATTCAATCGGCAGGTCGAGATAGGGATGGATGAGCTTGTCTTTGATCGCCTGCCAGATGATCCTGGTCATCTCATCGCCATCAAGATCGACGATGGGGTTGGCGACTTTGATCTTGCTCATCGAATTGCTCCCTTGCAAATACGCTTTTTCGGCCCTGGGCCAAGTTCGGTCGCCCGTATAGCACCGCCAGAGCAAAGCGCAAAGACAGGCTCGGCATGGGGGCTTGCCGGTTGGGCCGGAGCTACTTTTTCGGCAGGGTTCTGACGAAGGCGCGGGCGCGGTCGAGCCACTCACCCAGGACGAAATCCTCCTCTATGGCGTCCCCGCTCACTTCCACGAAACCGCTGATGGCCCGCCCGCCCATCTCCATCGCGATGGCCCCCGGCTGGGTTAGTGCCGCCTCCATGCCATCCTTGCCGACCCGGACCAACATTGACCCCTCCTTGGTCGGGGCGACCAGCATGTTTCCATCCAGCATGAAAGCAATGGCACCGAACATCTTCTGTTCGCGGATATTTTCCTCTGGGGGCAGAATGGCCCGGATGCGCTCGGCCAATTCCTCGGATGCCATGCTCATGACGATCTCTCCGGTCGATAGGCGGTGTGATGGGGAATGTGTTCGTCGATCAGGTCCCAAGCCGCCTGGCTGCGGGCAAAGATCAGTTGATTGGGCGCGAACCAATCATTCCGGCCGGCAAAGAGCCCGGCGGGCACGAGGCGCAGGGCAGGGGCGCGGGACGACAAGGCGAACAGTGTGGTGCCGCATTCGGGGCAGAAGTGCCGCGTGAAGGTCGCGCCGGAATTGGCTGGCCTGGCGTAGCTTGTCGTCGCTCCATTTACTGCCAGGTCATCAGCCGGGAACAGCACGATTGAGGAGTGACCGCTGCCCGAGGCTCTTTGGCAATTGTGGCAGGAGCACTGGAACATCGAAACCGGCCGTCCCTTGATCGCAAGGGTCACCGCGCCGCAATCGCAGCTTCCGGAAAGGTCCAGGTCGGGCATGTGTTTGGCACTCATGGCGGCCAGGCTGGCACGCGCCGGACCCCTCTGCAAGAGCTTGCCATCGCCGGCCACAGGCGCAAGAGTGCCGGGGCCTTGCCGGGAGAGACAATGGCGCTGCATCCAGATTATCCACTGACCACCCAACGGCTATCGTTGCGCCCGTTCACTCGGGGTGATGTCGATGCGGTGTTCGCCTATCGCGGGCGGGAGGATGTGGCGCGATACCTGTTCGACACCCCGCTCAGCCGCGAGGAATGTGCCCTAGCTATCCAGCAACGCACGTCCCAGACCCGGCTCGAGCAGGAGGGCGACCGCGTGGTGCTGGCGGTCGAGACCCTCGACAGCACAGCACTGGTGGGTGAGGTTTCGCTGATCTGGCGGTCGGTGGAGGCGCGGCAGGGCGAGTTGGGCTGGATCTTCCATCCGGCCCATCAGGGGTTGGGCTATGCCAGCGAGGCCGCAAACAGGATGCTCGACCTGGGCTTCGGGGCGGCGGACCTGCATCGCGTCTTTGCCCGCTGCGATGCACGCAATGACCGGTCATGGCGGCTGATGGAGCGGCTGGGCATGCGGCGCGAGGCGCATTTTCGCGAACACGCCCTGTTCAAAGGCGGCTGGGACGAGGAATTCTACTACGCCATGCTGCGCGATGAATGGCGCGCCTTGCGGCAATCCGGCGCGCCTTGAGGCTCTGTCAGCGCAGCGTCAGATTGGGAAGATATTTCCTTCTCGCACAGGAACTTCAGACTGCACCCGACGTTCTCGATCTGGTGCCTGTTGATCGCCAGCGGAGGAAGTCGGATCATGTCGTCATTGCGCCTGCCCATCGAGACCGACCACCTGCTGTTGCGGCCCTTCGAGCGTAGCGATGTCGATGCCGTCCGGCGCTATCACACGCTTCCTTCCGTCCAGCGCTATGTCGAGCGGCCCACCCGCTATCCCGAGGATGTTGCCTCGGCCGTGGCACTCATGCGCAGCCAGGTTGAACTGCATCGCCCGGGCAATACGCTGACCCTCGCCATGGTCCGGAAGGGAGATCATCACCTGCTCGGGCAGGTGAGCCTTAAATGGTCGGACGCGACGGCCGGGCAGGGCGAGTTGCGCTTTGCCATCGACCCGGCCCAGAGCGGCAAGGGTTATCTCACCGAGGCTCTCACGGCTCTCATCGACCTCGCCTTCGATCATTTCCGCATTCACCGGCTCATGGTGCGGTGCGACGGGCGCAGCCACCACTCGATCAAGCTGATGCAGAAACTGGGCCTGCGGCTCGAGGCGCATTATCGCGAGCATGCGCTGTTCCAGGGCGAGTGGGACGAGGAATTGCATTTCGCCATTCTCGACCGTGAATGGCGGCCGAGCGCCAAGGTACATGAACTGCCCCGGCGTGACCGCGTCGCCTGAATTTGCCCCGCCGCCGCAATTGAGCTATGTCGCCGCCAGTTTCCAGCGGATTGGCGGCAATGGCAGGCACCGACAGCTCTCAACCTATCACCCTTGCGCCCTCGCCGGCGATCATCCTGTGCGAACCGCAACTGGGTGAGAATATCGGGGCGGCGGCGCGCGCCATGGCCAATTTTGGGCTGTGGGACATGCGCCTCGTGCGCCCACGTGATGGCTGGCCCAATGAAAAGGCTATCGCCGCCGCCTCGCGCGCGGACCATGTGCTGGAACGCGTCCGCGTTTTCGAGACGCTGGAAGAGGCGATTGGCGACCTGACCCTGGTCTATGCGACCACGGCGCGCTCGCGCGACATGCAGAAAGAGGTGCTGGGGCCCGAGGAGGCTTCCACCAACATGGCCGGCCATATCACGGGCGGACACAGGGCAGGACTGCTGTTCGGGCGCGAGAAATGGGGACTACTCAATGAAGAAGTCGCCATGGCTGATGCCATTGTCACCCTGCCGGTTGAGGCCGCCTTTGCCTCGCTCAACATCGCCCAGGCCGTGCTGCTGATGTCCTATGAATGGCGCCGCACCAGTGCCGAGGGCAGGGCGCTGCCCTTTTCCGACGGACTGGCGGAAGCTGCGCCGCGCAGCGAGCTGGTGGGCCTGTTCGAGCATCTTGAAGGGGTCCTGGAGCAGAGCGGCTTCTTCACGACGCCCGACAAGAAGCCCAGCATGGTCAACAATCTGCGTACTGCGTTGACCCGCGGCCGCTTCACCGCCCAGGAAATCCGCACCCTGCGTGGCGTCATCTCCTCCATCGACCGCAAGCATGAGCGGCCCAATCCTAATCGGATGACGAAGGCGGAGAAAGCTGAAGAGTAGCGCCTCCACTTCCCCTTTGACCGTTCATCGCCGAAATGCGATGAGCGGTGCACCATGAGCGCGCCCACCCCCACCGAGCCATCCAAGCTCGCCTTCACCTATATCGGTTTCCGCTTTTTCTGGCTGACGACGCTGCTGGTCAGCTTCGCGGTGCAGATCATGTCGGTGTCGATTGCCTGGCAGATCTACGATGTCACCGGCAATGCCTTTCTTCTGGGCCTTGTCGGCCTGTGCCTGTTCCTGCCGGCGCTGCTGCTGATGCTGGTCACCGGCCTGACCGCCGACCGCTTTAACCGGCGCGGCATCATGGCGATCTGCCTCAGCGTGGAGCTGGGCTGTGCGCTGGCCTTCCTGCTGCTGGTCAACGCCGAGGCGCATGAGGTCTGGCCGATCTTTGTCGTGCTCATTGTTCTGGGCACGGCCCGGGCCTTCTGGGGGCCGGCGGCCCAGTCGCTGGCGCCCAATCTGGTGCCCTCCGAGGCGCTCTCCAACGCCATCACCGTCAATGCCTCGGCATGGCAGTTCGCCTCCATCACCGGCCCGGCCGCGGGCGGGCTGCTTTATGGCATATCGCCGACCTTTGCCTTCGGCACCGGCGCGGTGCTGTTGCTCTGCGCGGTGGTGACCGTGCTGCTCATTCCGCGGCCGGCGCAGCGCCAGTCGCATCAGGCGACCAGTATCGAGACCATCTTCGGCGGCTTTCGCTATATCTTTTCCAACAGGGTGGTGCTGGGCGCCATCTCGCTCGATATGTTCGCGGTGCTGATGGGAGGGGCGGTGGCGCTGCTGCCGGTCTATGTCAAGGATATCCTGCATGCCGGCCCGGTGGAGCTTGGCCTGCTACGCGCGGCGCCGGGCATTGGCGCCATTGTCATGGCGCTCTGGCTGACGCGCTTTCCGGTGCGCGACCATGCGGGCAAGATATTGTTCCTGTTCGTGGGGCTGTTCGGCGCCTTTACCGTCATTCTCGGCTTTTCCACCACAGTCTGGCTCTCCATCCCGGCGCTGGCGCTGGTGGGCGCAGCGGACATGGTCAGCGTCACCATCCGCGAAACCATCATGCAGCTCTGGACGCCCGAAGAGGTGCGTGGCCGGGTCAATGCGGTCAACTCGGTCTTTATCGGGGCGTCCAACGAATTGGGCGAATTCCGCGCCGGCACGGTGGCGCATCTGATCGGGCCGGTGCCTGCCGTGGTCATTGGCGGGTTCGGCGCCATGGCCGTGGCCGTCATCTGGAGCCGCATCTTTCCCGAATTGCGCGAACAGCGGCATATCGACAAGCGCATGGCCTGAGTTTGCGCTAAACCGGGGTCATGACGGATTCGGTACTACAGTCTGCCAATAGCCATGCCCTGTCGCGCAGCGGCATGGCGATCATGGTCCTGGCTGTCACCATCGTGCCCATAGGCGATGCGCTGTCCAAATCGCTGACATCGCAACTCAATCCGTTCGAAATCGCCTTCTGGCGTTTCGGTTTTCAACTGGCGGTGCTCGGGCTGGTGCTGGTCGTGATGCGGCGCCGGCCGGAGCAAGGTCCATTGGGGTTGATCCTCCTGGGCGGCGCGACCTCGGCCATCACGCTCAGCGCTCTGATCGGCGCGTTTGTCACCATGCCAATCGCCACGGCGATTGCGATCTTCTTTGTCGAGCCCCTGGTGCTCACTGTGCTCTCGGCATTGTTCCTCAAGGAAAAAACGGGCTGGCGCCGCTATCTGGCAGTAGCCGTAGGCCTCGGCGGCGTGCTGGTCGTTATCCGGCCGAGCTGGGATATTTTCGGCTGGGCGTCCCTGCTGCCGCTCCTGGCCGCGCTGGCCTTTGCCGTCAATGCCATCGCCATGCGCGCGCTCTCGACCCGCATGGGCTCGGTCTCGATCCAGTTCTGGTTCACCCTAGTCGCAGTCGTCCTGCTCGGTGCGGGCTTGCTGACCTTTGACAGATTGAAGCTGGTCTCGGCCTCGGGCCTTGACCTGTCCGGGCCCTGGGCCCAGTTCACGCTCATGGGGGCGTTGTCGGCTTTTACCTTCTTTCTCTTCACTGAAGCGTTCCGGCGGACACCGGCCTCCACTCTGGCGCCGTTTCAATATCTCGAAATCGTCGGCGCAACGCTGGTGGGCTATGTCGCCTTTGGCGATTTCCCTGATGTTTGGACCTGGGTGGGTACGGCCATCATCCTTGCGGCCGGGCTCTATGTCTTTCATCGCGAAAGGCAGGCCGCGCGCGGTCACGCTTGACTCGCCGGGTTCGTCCCTCTAAGACGCCCGCACCTATTCCGGCCTTTTGGCCCATAGGCGCACCCGGGATTCTCTGTTGGGAGTCTGTCGGTCCTGGCGCAAGTCAGGGCAGAGGAGGGCGTGATCCATGTCAACCAGCGCATGGCCGTTACCGAGGAGCCCGAGGCTCTTCGGGGTCGAGCGCGATTTAAAGGATACGCGATGTCGAAGCGTCATTCAGCTAAGTACAAGATTGACCGCCGTCTTGGCGAAAATATCTGGGGCCGTCCCAAGTCCCCGCTCAACGCCCGTGCCTATGGCCCCGGCCAGCATGGTCAGCGCCGCAAGGGCAAGCTGTCGGACTACGGTCTGCAGTTGCGCGCCAAGCAGAAGCTCAAGGGCTATTACGGCTCGATCACCGAGAAGGGCTTCCGTCGCCTGTATGACGAAGCCAACCGCCGCAAGGGCGATACCGGCGAGAACCTGATCGGCCTGCTCGAGTCGCGCCTGGACGCCATCGTCTATCGCGCCAAGTTCGTGGCGACCGTGTTTGCGGCCCGCCAGTTCGTCAGCCACGGCCACATCCTGGTCAATGGCAAGCGCGTCAACATCCCGTCCTACCAGGTCAAGATCGGCGACAAGGTCGAAATCCGCGAGCGCTCCAAGCAGCTCACCGTGGTCCTCGAAGCCGTCCAGCTCGCCGAGCGTGACGTTCCGGACTATGTGGAAGTCGACCACAACAAGATGACCGCGACCTATGCCCGCGTCCCGACCCTGACGGACGTGCCATATCCGGTCCAGATGGAACCGAACCTGGTCGTCGAGTTCTACTCGCGTTAATCGCGACGACGAAGCTATCGAATTGGAAAGGGCCGCTCCTTGGGAGCGGCCCTTTTGTTTTACGCAGTTCACCGTTCCGAGGCCGCCCGTCCGAGCGGCCTCGTCAAAGTCACGGGTCACCCGGTTTGCTGGCCACGCCCACATCCACCACTGCTTCGTGCGGCAGGGGGTGGTCGGGTAGGTCGGCATCAACGACTAGCGGGACATCCGGCGGCATGTGACTTTCAAACGCCCGCAGGCGCTTATGCACCGATAACAGCTCGACAATCGTCGGCCAGGCCGAGACCAGGAATTGAAATGACGCCGACACGCGGTTGAAGGCCAGAACGACCTGCTGATAGGTGCCCATGGTCATGGCGCCCGCCACCAGCGAGGGGGCCATGACCAGCATCGGCAGAATGCTGGCGACATTGCCGTAGGAAAAACGGGCGAGGTTGAAATAGGTGTAGTGCCAATAGAGCCGGAAATAGTTTTTCTGCACGCTGGCAAAGAGCTGCCGAACCGAAACGGGCTCGGCACGTTCCGAATCGTCCTCGCCATAGACCAGCTCCTTACGGAATGCCGCCTCGACGCGCTGATTGTGGAATTGCAGGCCCGGCAGCTTATAGCCCACAGCTGCCAGCAAAGCGGTGCCAAATGCGGCTAATACCAGCGCCACCCAAACCAGCGCGCCATCGACATTTCCGATGATCGGAATGGTGGTGATGTTTGCGGAAAGGCCATAGAGGAGGGGCAGGAAGACCACCAGAACCATCATGGAATCGAAGAACGCCACCAGCAGGCCCTCGAGAATTTGTGCGAGGCGCATGGTATCTTCCTGCACGCGTTGGGATGCCCCTTCGATGTGCCGCAATTGCTGCCATTGGCTCATATAGTAAAAGGTCATCGCCCGCCGCCACCGAAACACATAGTGCGAGGTGAAGAATGAAAGGGCGACGATCAACAAGATATAAGGCGCCATTACTGCGGCATAGATATAGGTCTGCTCGGCAATCTGGTCGAAAGTGACTGTGCCGGGATTGGACGATCCCCGCTGCAAGAGATCGAAGAAAATGCCATTCCAGCCGTTGCTCCAGGCATCCCACTGAACCGTAAAATATGTGACCTCCAGAATGGTCACCGTGCCGACAACCGACCACCAATACCAGTAGTGGCGCTTGTAGACATACCAGAACAAGCAGAAGGAATAGCCCGTCATCAGCACATATTGGTAGAGCCAGATTTTATCGGGGGACAGGAACGGGTCAGGCACCGCTTCCGTGGGTTGAACGCCTAGCCATTGGCCCAGTCCGATGACGCTCGACAGGGCATCGCCCGCCGTGAACCATATAGCCATGGCGGCAATGATCCACAGTGCGGCCGACGAGAAGAAGATTTTCGGATCAGGGAAAAATGAGCGGAACACCGGGAGACTCCAGGGTGTCGTGAAGATGCTGTCATCTAACTGTGGCGAACAGCTTAAAACAAGGCGCGGAAGTTAAGCATTGGTAAGGTTGTGCACCGCCGGTTTGACTTCCCATCCCAAGCTTTGGACGCTATCAGCTACGCAACACCTCAAACGAGAGTTTCGCCATGAATGCGGTGATGGACGCCCCCGCCACGCCGGACGAAGACACCGACATCGGCGCGCACCCGATCTTTGCCTATGCGCCGCGCTCGGTGGAGTTCAACAAGCTCCGGAAGCGCCTGATCCGCAACACGCGGGAGGCGCTGGAAAAGTTCGCCATGGTGCGGCCGGGCGAGAAGTGGCTGATTGCCCTTTCCGGCGGCAAGGACAGCTATGGCCTCCTCGCGCTGCTGCTCGATCTCAAATGGCGCGGCCTGCTGCCGGTCGAGTTGCTGGCCTGCAATCTCGACCAGGGACAGCCGAACTTTCCAAAGCATATCCTGCCGGAATTCCTCACCGGCCTCGGCATCGAGCATCGCATCGAATACCAGGACACCTATTCCATCGTCACCGACAAGCTGCCACAGGGCGCCACCTATTGCTCGCTCTGTTCGCGGCTGCGGCGCGGCAATCTCTACCGCATTGCGCGGGAGGAGGGGTGTACGGCGCTGGTTCTCGGGCATCATCGCGATGACAGTCTCGAAACCTTCTTCATGAACCTGTTTCATGGGGGCAAGCTCGCCGCCATGCCGCCCAAGCTGGTCAATGACGAGGGTGATCTCGAAGTGCTGCGGCCGTTGATCTATTGCGCCGAGGAGGATTTGCAGCGCTTCTCCGATGCCATGGCCTTCCCGATCATCCCCTGTGATCTGTGCGGAAGCCAGGACGGGTTGCAGCGCAATGTCACCAAGGCCATGCTGAGCGACATGGAACGCGCTATGCCCGGGCGCAAGGATGTGATGATCCGCGCATTGGGCAATATCAATCCCAGCCACATGCTCGACCCGCGCCTGTTCGATTTCGCGGGACTATCCACCCAGAAGAAGGACGCCTGAGCCCATGAATATCGATCGCCTCGCCGCCATTCTGAAACAGGCCGCACAAGAGGAGATCATGCCGCGCTTCCGGCGACTGGACGAGGGGACGATCAAGACCAAGTCCGGCGCCTTCGACCTCGTTACCGAAGCCGATACCGGTTCCGAGCGCCTCATCACCGCAGCCATCCGGGCGCATTCCCCCGATATTGTAGTGATCGGCGAAGAAGCGGTGTCCGCCAATCCAAAACTGCTCGAGGCCAGCTTCGAGGATCGAATCGTCATCTATGTCGATCCCGTTGATGGCACTGCCAACTTCGCTGGCGGCCTGCCGCTGTTCGCGGTCATGGCGGCGGTGGTGCAGAATGGCGAGCCGGTGGCCGGGGTGATCTATGATCCGATGGGGGACGACTTCCTGATGGGTGAAAAAGGCTGCGGCACCTGGCAGGTCTTTCCCGATGGTCGCCGCAATCGCATGAAATTTGCGGATGCGGTGCCGCTGGCCGAAATGGGTGGTCTTGCCTCGACGTCGTTCCTGCCCTTCGAGCAGCGCCGCACGGTCCTGGGGAACCTCGCCAAGGTCAAGATGCTGGCCGGCTATCGCTGCGCTGGGCATGAATATCGCTATGCTGCCGGCGGCCATGTGCATTTCATGATGTATAACAAGCTGATGCCCTGGGACCATGTCGGCGGGGCCCTGCTGATGCGCGAATGCGGCGCCCATGTCGCCAAGTTCGACGGGTCGCCCTATCGTCCCGGCGATCTCGGCGGCGGGCTGCTGGTGGCATCGGACCAGGACAGCTGGAATGTGCTGCGCCGCGAGGTCTTTACCGTCTAGGCCGTCGAAAACCGGCGCGCTGCTTCGTCATGGTGCCAGTGAACACAGGAGAGCACCACCATGTCCTTTCAAGCCTATCTCGACGCGGTTGAGATCAAGACCGGCAAGACGCCGCGCGAAATTGTCGACCAGGCCAAGGCCAGGGGATTTGACGACCCAAAGGTGAAGGCTGGTCAGATTCTGGAGTGGCTCAAGGTCGAGTATGACCTGGGCCGTGGCCATGGCATGGCGCTGGTGCATGTCATCCGCAAGGGGCCAGAGATCGACATGAAGCATGTTGGCACGGACGGCGTGCATCGCGACGAGAGCAATATGCTCTGGCTGGATGGGGCCGCGAACAAGCTAATCTGAGGCGCTTGCCACGACTCATAAGTCTGTGCTTATGTGTAAAGTATGAGCGAAGCCGATATTTTCAAAGTCCTGTCCGACCCGACTCGAAGGGCCATTCTCGAACGCCTTGCGGCCGAGGAGATGACGGCCACCGACCTGAGGGAGGGCTTTGCCATCACCCAGCCGGCGATGAGCCAGCATCTGGCGGTGCTGCGGGGCGCGGGGCTCATCAGCGAACGGCGCGCGGGGCGCTATGCCCATTACCGCGTCGATCCGGAGGGTTTCGCGCCGCTCCATGGCTGGCTGGCACGCTATCGGGCCTTCTGGCCCAGCCAGATCGACAATCTCAAGGACCTGCTGAGGGGGATGGATCAATGAGCGATGGCGCAGACATTCTGGTCTTTGAGACGATGCTCGATGCACCGCCGGAAAAGGTGTGGCGGGCGCTGACCATCCCTGAATATCGCGAGCGCTGGTTGAAAAAACCGGTGGATGCGGAGATTGACGTCATTGCCTCGGACGAGAACAAGAGCCTCACATTTCGCTGGCGGGAGCCGGGGCAGGGCGTGGCTGTCGACCCGGAAGAAAGCCTCGTCACCTTCGAATTGACGCCAGAGGCCAATGGCGGCACCTGGTTCCGCCTGACCCATGCCCCGGTCGTCGTTCCCGTGGCTGCCAATACCAATGAGAGGGCCGGGCCGGTTCTCATGCTGGCCGCCTGACCGCTCACCCCTTCGCCCACATCGCAAAATCAAGGAGGTCGCCCATGCGCGACATGATGCAACTCGTCCCCATGGTCGTGGAGAATTCCAGCCGCGGCGAACGCGCCTTCGACATCTATTCGCGGCTGCTGCGCGAGCGGATCATCTTCGTCAACGGCCAGATCGAGGACAACATGGCCTCGCTGATCAATGCGCAATTGCTGTTTCTCGAGGCCGAGAACCCGAAAAAGCCGATCTACTTCTATATCAACTCGCCGGGCGGCGTGGTGACGGCGGCCCTGGCCATCTACGACACGATGCAGTTCATCCGGGCGCCGGTCGGCACGCTCTGCATGGGCATGGCGGCCTCGGCGGCGACGTTGTTGCTGGCGGCGGGCGAGGCGGGGCATCGTGCCTCGCTGCCGAGCACCTCTATCATGCTGCACTAACCCTCAGGCGGCTATCAGGGCAAGGTGACGGATATCCTGATCCATGCCGAGGAGAGCATGAGGCTCAAGCGGCTGACCAACGAAATTTACGCAAAACACTGCGGTCGGACTTACGAAGAAGTCGGGACGGCGCTGGAGAGGGACCGCTACATGGCGCCGGAAGAAGCGCGCGCCTGGAGACTGATCGATCACGTCTATTCGGACCGGTCCCAGCTCGAATTGCCGGGACCGGACCTGACTTAGGGTTCAGTGGGCGTCCATCATCGGCTCACCCTTGGCGTCGGCATATTGCTCGCCGACGCCGAACAGGCGGCCGTTTTCGGCGATCAGGATAAACACCAGTGACAAGATGCCCATGGTGAAATAGCCCGTGGCGGCGGGAATTGTGGTCCCGTCGAAGAGCTGGCCGATATAGCCGCCGATCAGCGCGCCGCCCACGGTCTGGATGAAGCCGAAGACCGAAGCGGCCGTGCCGGCGACAGCGCCAAGCGGCTCCATCGAGAGCGAGTTCATGTTTGAGGCGGACCAGCCGAACGAGAACATGATGATGCAGAGCAGGCCAAAGAACAGCCAGAGCGGCAGGAAGCCGGACATGGCAAAGGCCAGCCATACGCCGGAGCCGATGGTGAAGGTCAGCATGGCGCCATGCGACAGGCGCCGCATGCCGACCCGGCGCACGACCTTGGAATTGGTGAAGGACGACACCGCCATCAGCCCGGCCATGGCCGCGAAGGCCACCGGAAAATAAACGCCCAGGCCATAGATATCGACATAGATCTGCTGGGACGAGCTGATGAAGCCGAACAGCGCGCCGAAGAGGAAGGTGCCGGCCAGGCCATAGGAGATGGCAACCCGGTTGGTGAAGACGATGCGGAAGCCATCGGTCACCCCACGCAGGCTCAGCGGGCGCCGCTTGTCGAGCGGCAGCGTCTCGGGGAGGCGGAGAAAGGTCCAGGCCCAGAAGACCAGTGCCAGCCCGCCCATGAAGATGAAGATAGTCTGCCACGGTCCCGTCAGCAGCAGCACCTGGCCGATGCTGGGGGCAATCACCGGAATGGCCATGAACACCATGAACACCAGCGACATCACTTCGGCCATTTCGCGGCCCGAATACCGGTCGCGCACCACCGCGGTGGTGATGACGCGCACGCTGGCGGCGCCCATGCCCTGAATGAACCGCAGTACCAGCAGCATGGCGAAGCTGGGTGCAAAGGCGGCAAAGATCACCGCAACGATGTAGACGCCGATGCCCACCAGCAGAGGCGCGCGGCGCCCAAAGCGGTCGGTGAGCGGGCCGAAGGCAAGCTGGGCCACGCCCATGCCGATCATATAGGAGGTGATGACGAATTGCCGTTCGTTCTCGTGGCTGACGCCAAGTGCTTCGCCCATATAGGGCAGGGCCGGCAGCATGACGTCGATGGCCAGGGCATTGAGCGCCATGAGCGCAGCCATCAGGGCAATGAATTCAGGGCGCGAGAGAACCCGCGTAAAGTGATCTGACATGATTGAAACTCGTCAAAGCCGAGGGAGACCGGCCAAAGGAATGGCCGGACCATGAACCTCCTGAATAAATTTGGCAAGCGATCAATCGGCAAAAGCCGATGGATCGGCTATGCCGGCTTGAGCGCAAAATTGCTGTCGACGCGCTCATTGATGGGAATATGGATGGCCGCGGAGGCCAGGCCGAGCAGGATGCCCAGATACCAGACCAGGTCATAGGCGCCGGTGAGGTCATAGACGAAGCCGCCCAGCCAGACGCCAACAAACGAACCGATCTGATGGCTCAGGAACGCCATGCCATAAAGCATGCCCATATAGCGCGGCCCGAAGAACATGGCGACCAGGCCCGCCGTCAGCGGCACCGTGGAGAGCCAGAGCAGGCCCATGGCTGCGGCGAAGGTGTAGGCCGTCAACTCGCTGACCGGGAACATCAGGAAGGCGGCGATGGCGATGGCCCGGAGAAAGTAGATCAGGGCGAGCAGCATCTGCTTGGGCAGGCGCGAGCCAAGCCAGCCGGACATCAGCGAGCCGACAATGTTGAACAGCCCGATGACGGCAATGGTCCAGCTGCCCACTTCCGGCGACAATCCGCACTGCACCAGATAGGCCGGCATGTGGACATTGATGAAGGCCAGGTGGAAGCCGCAGACGAAGAAGCCGATCACGAGCAGCCGGTAGGAGCCAAAGCCCCAGGCGCGTGACAGCGCCTGCATGAAGGGCAGGTCAGCCTGGCCGGGCACCGACTCGGCCCGACCGCGCAGGGCGGCCGAAAGCGGAATGATCAGCAGCAGCAGCACGGCGATATAGACCAGCGCCATCTGCCAGCCGAAGGCGGAGATGAAGCCCTGGCCAAGCGGGGCAAAGATGAACTGACCGGCCGACGACGCGGCCGTGGCAATGCCGAAGACGAAGCTGCGCTTCTCGGCCGGCACCACGCGCCCAAAGGCCGCCATCACCACGCCGAAGGAGGCAATGGCAATGCCGACGCCGGTCACAAGCCCGGCGGTGAGCGTCATGGTCAGCGTATCGGGCGAAAAGGCCATGCCGAGCACGCCGATCGCATAAATGACGCCGCCCACCGCCAGGACCCGCGCCGACCCGTAACGGTCGGCCATACCGCCGGCAAAGGGCTGGGCGATGCCCCAGACCAGGTTCTGGATGGCCATGGCCATGCCCCATTGCTCGCGCGACAGGCCCAGGTCCTCGGTCACCGGCAGGGTGAACAGACCGAACGAGCCACGGGTACCAAAGCCGATGGCTGCTATGATGCAGCCGGCGATGATGACGAGCGGCAGGGGAACTGCAGGGCGGGCGGCGGTAACGGTCATGGTGGGAGTCTCAGCGTGAGGTCCGCGCAATCTACGCCCGCCGTTTCATCACGCAAAGCGATAATAGCTGATGGGGGTGATCAGAGTTTGTGATAAGGGCGAGCTCCTGCTTGTGCGGCCCAAAACGCCCGGTGGTAGGAGCTGAAGTGGAAGGTGCCTGTCAGGCCGCAGCGCCGAAAAAACCAAAAGGCCCCGCCGGTTAGGGCAGGGCCTTCAAAATCTGATTCACTTCGAACGGGATCAGGCGCTCTGCTTGACCTCCACGCCGGCCTGTTGGAATTGCGTCTGCAATTCGCCGGACTGGAACATTTCCCGCACGATATCGGCACCGCCAACAAATTCGCCCTTCACATAGAGCTGGGGAATTGTCGGCCAGTTGGTGTAGGCCTTGATGCCGTCGCGCAGCTCGTCGCTTTCGAGAACGTTGGCGCTGGAATAATCGACGCCGAGATAGTTCAGGATCTGGACGACCTGGCCGGAAAAGCCGCACTGGGGGAAGTCCGGGGAGCCTTTCATGAACAGAAAGACGTCGTTGTTTTTCACCTTGTCGTCGATGAAGGCATTGATGTCGGTCATGGGCGGAGCCTTTCAAAAGTCCGGTTTCAAGGGCCGGCTGAATTCGCCCTTAAATAGGATAGCTCCGGCGTGCTGTCGAGGGTAGCGTCCGGAGATAGCGATACTTACTGCGTGGCGGAGCACTGTTCCATGCCTGTGGCTGTTGCCACACCTGTCGCGACGTCAAAAACCTGCTCGCGGGTGATCACGGCGCCGAGCCCGTTGCTGGTATATTCGTGATACTTCGGACAGTTGTCGATATCGCCCTGTTCGAAGCGCTGCCAGTAGGTGACACTGGCATCGGAGAGGGAGACCTCGTCGCCTACGCCTTCGTCCACCACCACCTGCCGGGCGGCCAGGTCAAGGATGACAATATCTCCGTCTGGGCCGGTCGAGCGCGTCAGCACCAAATATTGTCCAAGGAGGCCCTCGTACCAGAGCGGCTCATCCTTTAAATTGACGACGAAATCTCCGTCCTTTTCCGTGTAGGTGCAGTCGATCTTCCCCATTGTGGGCTGCCGGACCAGGATGTCCGTGCCTACATCGTCCAGTCTTTCCTGGGCAATGACCAGATAGTCTTCATTCTGGAAGCACTGGGCGTCTTGGGCCATGGCCAGGCCGGCGCTCAGGGCCAGCAGGGATGCCGCAATCAGGGGAAGGCGGTACATAGGGAACTCCGGACGGTTGGTGAAAGGCTGGTATCAGGCGTCAGGCGAGGCGGCTGGCGATCCAGTGATGTTCGAAGAACTGGGCGTTTGTATCAAACAGCACCGCCTCCCAGCCGGCCGATCGGGCCACATTGATCACCTTTTGCGTATCGTCAAAGAATAGTGGTGGCCCTTCAATGCGCCCCATACGGTGGTCGGCAAAGGCGAAGAAGCCCTTATGCGCCTTGGTCATACCGATCCGGGCTGAATAGAAGATGTCCTCGAATATATCGCCGAAGCCAAGTGTCTGCCAGAGCCATTGCGCGCGCATGTGATCCTGGTTGGTGGCGATGAACAGGCGGACATCCGCATGCGTCTTGAGCCGCCGGATGGCCTCCAGCAGTTCAGCATTCACCTTGCTGTCATTGGCCAGCCAATACTGCGCGAAGGCCATGGGCGAGCCACTGTAGCCCAGGCCGGGCAAGCGCTTGTCCAGCGCCTCGATCAGCGGCATTTCACCGATGACCACCTTCTTGATGAAGATGTCGAAGATGAACTCTTCACGAAAGCGGTCGGGATCGACGCCCAGATCGATGAGCAGGTTCTCATCCCAGCGCCGCTGCCGCTCGGGGCGGGCGTGATAGCCATGCACCAGCACACCATCGACATCGAAGACCACGGCGCGGGTCATTTGACTTTGGCCGGCATTGCACCCAACCCATTCAGGACTTCGGTGGGGATACGGAGGTCGCGGATGACTTCGGCGTGCCTTCGAAAGCCGATCAGTTCGCGCTGCACAAAATAGGCCCAGACGGCTTCTCGCGCTTCTCCCAGCCAGGTCTGGCGATCCTCGCCGCTTTCCAGCCCTGCGACGGCCTTGATAACCCGGCGTTCCGCTGCGCTCAGCGAACTGGCGCGTTCGGCCAGGATTTCGTGATCAGGCGCTGTGGTGCCGGCTTCGGGCCGCACCGTGCGGATCAGGTCAAGCGAGTCGCGCAGGCCCGACATGGTTAGTCCGGAACGTTGGTCTGGAGGGCCAGGGCATGCAGCGCGCCACCCATGTCGCCCTGCAGCGCGGCATACACTAATTGGTGCTGCTGCACCCGGGACTTGCCGCGGAAGGCTTCGGAAATCACCGTTGCGGCGTAGTGGTCGCCGTCGCCGGCAAGGTCGCGGATCTCGATCTGGGCATCGGGCAGGGCAGCCTTGATGCGGCGCTCGATCTCGCTTGCGTCCATGGCCATGTGTTCTCTCCCGCTGTCAAAACTGATGGCGCCGGCAGGGTCCGGGCCATGCGCCTGATATGGCATGCGGCAGAGGCGTCTTCAACCGGCCCTATTGGGCGGGGACGGCCTCAGGCTCAGGCGCAATTGTAGCGCCAATGCAGCAGTCGGCATCCGAAGCCGTGGCGAAATTGGCGATGATGAAGTCGACCACTGGGCGAGCCTGCTCTGCCTGATCGGTGGCAAACAGGCAATCGAGCACATAGCCGCGGCCATTGGAGACCGTTTCGGTATGCACCACGGTCAACGGCACGCCCATGGCCGATTCAGGGCTGGTGCCGTCATAGATCAGGGCTGTGGCATCTTGATAGTCCGTCAGGCCTTTGCTGGTCAGGGCAAAGCCGGGCATGATCTCGGACCATGACGCAGCAACTTCGCCATCGTCCAGCGCGTTCAGGGCCTCCTCGGCGGTCCAGGTGGTATCTTCCACTGGCACCACGCTCATTTCACATTGAAGCGGCGCTTCGGGGTGATTGATGGTGATGGGAGCCTCGCCACCACCGCTCGCCGTCATCGGCTCGGGATAGATCAGCGTATAGGGCAGGGTCGGCAGGATGGAGCGGACGACGTTGACATTTTGCGCCGCGGCCAGCGTCGGAGACAAGACAAGGCCCAGGACGGCGAGTGCCGCGACCGCTGTGTGCTTCATCTTCAACTCCTGTGAGAACGCCATACATCGAGGCAGCAAAGCGCCCCAAAGAACGGCGATCATATGGCAGCACCGGTGAATTGCCAGCCTAGCCGTTCATATAGCTGGGGAACCAGCTTTCATGGGCGGCGGTCAGTGTGGCCACGGGCACCGGCCGGGCGGCGCCAAGGGTCAGCGCGTTGCCGCCGGTGGTGCCGATCCAGGGGGCAAAAATGCCCAGCGCTTCCGCCTCTTTCCAGAGGGCCGCGATTTCGGGGCCCTGTGGATCGAGATTTATGGTCACCAGGTAGCGCCCCTGGTCTTCGCCGAAGAAGGTGAGGATCGGGTCATTACCCTCCACATCGGTCACGGTCGCGCCGATGCCGCCGGCCATGGCCATTTCGGCCAGCGCCACGCCAAGCCCGCCATCGCTGAGGTCATGGCAGGCTGTAGCCACGCCCGAGCGGATCAGCTTGCGCACGAAATCACCGGTCTTCTTTTCGGCGGCGAGATCGACATGCGGGGCGTCGCCATCGCGGCGGTCGAACAGGTCGCGCAGATAGATCGACTGGCCGAGATGCGTGCCGCGCTCAGCCGGACCACCAATCAGCAGGATGGGCTGGTTCTCTGCGGTGAAGCCGATGCCGACGCTCTGCGTCCAGTCCGGCAGCAGGCCAACGCCGCCAATGGTCGGCGTCGGGAGGATGCCGCGGCCATTGGTTTCGTTGTAGAGGCTGACATTGCCCGAAACGATGGGGAATTCCAGCACCCGGCAGGCTTCGCCAATGCCCTCGACGGCCTTGACGAACTGGCCCATGATTTCGGGGCGCTCGGGATTGCCGAAGTTGAGATTGTCGGTGGCGGCCAGCGGCTCGGCACCGGTAGCCGTCAGGTTACGCCAGCATTCGGCCACGGCCTGCTTGCCGCCCTCATAGGGGTTAGCCTCGCAATAGCGCGGATTGACGTCAGAGGAGAAGGCGAGGCCTTTGGTCTCATGCCCATCGACGCGGATCACGCCGGCATCGCCGCCAGGGCGCTGCATGGAATTACCCTGGATCAGAGTGTCATATTGCTCATAGACCCAGCGTCGCGAGGAGCATTGATGCCCGCCGACCAGCGCCAGCAGCGCTTCGGCCACGTCCATCTGCGGTATGTCGGAGCCGGCCAGCGCGGCGGGCGCCTTGGGTTCGGTCCAGGGACGGTCATATTCCGGAGCCGCGTCGCCGAGGTCCTTGATTGGCAGATTGGCGACTTCATCGCCCTGCCAGAAGACGCGGAAGCGCAGGTCGTCAGTGGTCTTGCCGACAGTGGCGAAGTCCAGTTCCCACTTCTCGAACACTTTTCGGGCTTCGGGTTCCTTTTCCGGGTGGAGCACCATGAGCATGCGCTCCTGGCTTTCGCTCAACATCATCTCGTAGGCGGTCATGCGCTCTTCGCGGACTGGCACCTTGTCGAGGTCGAGCTCGATGCCGAGATCGCCCTTGGCGCCCATTTCGACGGCCGAGCAGGTCAGGCCCGCCGCGCCCATGTCCTGAATGGCGATGACGGCGCCGGTTGCCATCAACTCAAGGCAGGCTTCGAGCAGGCGCTTTTCGGTGAAAGGGTCGCCGACCTGTACGGTGGGACGCTTTTCCTCGATATCGTCGCCGAATTCGGCCGAGGCCATGGTTGCGCCGCCGACGCCGTCGCGGCCGGTCTTGGCGCCGAGATAGACCACGGGCAGGCCGACGCCCTTGGCCTCGGAGTAGAAAATCTTGTCTGTGTCGGCCAGGCCCGCCGCAAAGGCATTGACCAGGTTATTGCCATTGTAGCGCGCGTCGAATTCGACCTCTCCGCCCACCGTCGGCACGCCGAATGAATTGCCATAGCCGCCGACGCCGGCGACGACGCCATTGACCAGATGCCGGGTTTTTTCGTGGTCGGGAGCGCCAAAGCGCAGCGCGTTCATCACCGCCACGGGGCGCGCGCCCATGGTGAAGACGTCGCGGAGGATGCCGCCCACGCCGGTCGCGGCGCCCTGGTAGGGCTCGATATAGCTCGGGTGGTTATGGGATTCCATCTTGAAGACGACCGCCTGACCATCGCCGATGTCGACGACGCCGGCGTTCTCGCCCGGTCCCTGGATGACGCGCGGACCCTTGGTGGGCAAGGTGCGCAGCCACTTCTTGGAGCTCTTGTATGAACAATGCTCATTCCACATGGCCGAGAATATGCCCAACTCGGTATAGCTCGGCTCCCGCCCGATCAGGTCGAGGATCTTCTGGTATTCATCCGGCTTCAGGCCATGGCTGGCGACCAGCTCGGGAGTGATGGCGATGTCGTTGCGAAGGGTCATCAGAGATAGGGTCCCGGGGAGGAGAACTCAGGAAGCGGCAGGCCGGCGCGCCAGCGCCCGGTCGATGCCGATGGTGATGAGATAGAGGATGGACAGCCCAAGGGCGACCAGCACGATATTGATGGCCACCTGCCCATAGCCCAGTTCGAAGGCATTGAGGTTGGGATAGGGATAGGCATTGGTCAGCGCGCCACGCACCATGACATAGGCCAGGTAGACCAGCGGCGGCACCAGCATGGCGGGCAGGGCGGCATAGTCCAGCGTGCCGTGCTTCTGCGTCACGCTCCACCAGAGCAGGTAAAGGATCGGCGCCGCATAGTGCAGCAGGTAATCGCAGACCAGGAACAGCCCCTCGGGCTGCCAGATGGGCCGCAGCAGCACATGATAGAAGATCATCACCAGGGCCATGACGCCGGCCATCATGGCGCGGGTCACGGCCGCGCGGAACCAGCCCAGCCAGGTCCAGCCGACCAGCGCCGAGAGGTAGATCAGCGCGATGGTGATATTGGTGAGGATGGTGAAGAAGCTGAAGAACTGCACCAGCGCTTCGACCAGGGTCATGCCATTGGCCAGATAGGCCGGGATGGAGATCGAGAACTGCAGGCCCAGCGCAATGACGCCGAGCAGCAGTCCGGCCCATGTCAATGCGCGGTTCAGCATCTCGCCGCCCTCACGCCACCTGCTTGAGCGCGGCAGCGAACAGGGCGCGCCCATCGTCCCCGCCATGGGCGGATTCGATCAGGTTTTCCGGGTGCGGCATCAGGCCGAGCACGTTCTTGCCTTCGTTGAAAATGCCGGCAATGTCGTGGATCGAGCCATTGGGATTGGTGCCCTCGGCGTAGCGGAAGGCCACGCGGCCTTCGCCTTCGATGCGCTTGAGCGTCTCGGCGTCGGCGAAGTAATTGCCATCGTGATGGGCCACCGGGCAGCGGATGATCTGGCCCCTGGCATAGCCGCGGGTGAAATCGGTGTCGGCATTGACCACCTCGAGCTTGACCTCGCGGCAGACAAATTTGAGCGAGGTATTGCGCATAAGGGCGCCGGGTAGCAGGCCGGCTTCGATCAGAATCTGGAAGCCGTTGCACACGCCGAGCACTTTCACGCCCCTTGCGGCGCGCTCGCGGACCTTGTCCATGATGGGCGAGCGGGCCGCGATGGCGCCGCAGCGCAGATAGTCGCCATAGGAAAAGCCACCGGGAATGACGATGAGATCGGCGTCGGGAATATCGGCATCCTGATGCCAGACCACGGATGGCGTCACGCCGCCGATCTTGGTCAGCGCCGCGATCATGTCACGGTCACGGTTGAGGCCCGGAAACACGATGACAGCAGCCTTCATCGGTCAATCCTTATCTCTGTCAGGGATGTGCGAGGCCCTTGTGGTGGCTCTTGCTCAAAAAGGCAAGGGGCCTGCGCGCCGGACGGGGCGAAATGCCCAAGGAATACGGCACAATTTGGGAACCCTGTCACATGTTTGGCCGTTGGCTTCCTGTGTTCTATCAGGGAGAATTTCGATGCAGGCGCAAACCCCACCCAGCGGCAAGCCTATGACCATCCGCGGGGCCGACGGCAGGCCCCATCTGGCCTCTGACATGAAGCGGCAGTCCACTCCAGTGCCGCCGCGGCGCATCCGGCCCATCGTACCGGCGATTTTCCGTACGCCGGACTGAGTTCGGCATTACCTGGAAAAGAAAACGGGCCGGTCGCAGGACCGGCCCTTTCTTCTATTCAGCCGGCGCGGCGGCGCCTGCCGGTTGCCTGGCGGTTCCGGGGAGATGGGCCCAGCCGGGACGTTCGAACAGGAACTTGCCAAAGCTGAGTTTCTGCACGATCAACCACAGCATCAGGGGCGCGGTGATGGTGACGACCATGGTGAGCAGGCTCACCAGGTTGACCTCGTCGATGCCCAGTCCGAGCAGGATCGTCCGGGCAATGCCCATGGGCAGCACGAAGGCGACATAGATCACCAGTGACTTCGAGCCCAGCCAGCGCAGCCAACTCATGAAGGCTACACGGGCCAGCAGGGCCGCCACCATGCAGATTGCCGCCGAACCGGCCAACGCCAAAAGCAGGTGCAGGCCGGGCAGGGCGCCCCAGCCCATCTCGATATGCACCGGGTCCATGCGGAAGCCGGGCGAGAACACCATTACTGCATTGGCCAATACCCAGATCGCCAGAACGCCGAGCGCCGTCAGGACATGGCTCGCTGTCCAGTCCGCCAGCCGGAAAAGTTGCGGCGCGAAAATGGCGCCCGCGTAGAAATAGACAAAGTACTCGGCAAACTGGTCCACGACATAGCTGCCGGTATGGATGCTGGCCATTTGCAGCACCGCCGCCACCGCCAGCACGCCCCAAATTGGTGCCTTGATGTCGTGGAGGAGCTTGCTCACCAGGCCGAACACCGCGAGCATGTAGATGAACCACAGGACCCCATAGGGCTCGATCACCGCCCAGGCGAGCGAGGTCACCGCTCCAGCGGGATCGCGGGCGATCAGCCCTTCCTTGAAGATGATGTGGATGACCGCCCAAAGCGCGTAGAAATAGGCATAATGGACCACGCGCCGGTCGGCAAAAGTCTTCCAGGGACGGTCGATCACCTGGCTCAGGAACAGTCCCGAAAGCAGGAAGAATTCCGGCATGCGGAAGGGCATGGCGAAGGCGATGGTCCAGTGCAGGAAGCCGGTCTGGCCGGTGTCCTCGCCAACGCTGGCGGCGCAGTACATGGTGACGACGAGAAAGATCGACAGGCCCTTGGCCATATCCACCCAGTCCAGGCGGGTTCTGTTGCTATCCATGCGCTATCGCCTCCACAATTCACGCGAGCAGCATAGGGGCAAGTCCTTACCGACCCCACCAAAGTCTGCTCTCAGCCTTAAGGAAGTGTCCAAGCCCGGTGCCGCCGGGATTCGGCAGGGGCGCAATCGTCCAATCGAAGCGCGGAATTAAGCGCGGCTTAAGCTCTGGTGGCGAATGTAGCGGTCAGGTTTGCGGACGCTTTCAACATGACCGATTTCAGTATTGTCATCCCCGTCTACAATGAGGAGGCGGTTATTCCCCTGCTGCTGCGGCGGCTGGATCAGTTGATTGCGTCGATTGACGGCAGT
This sequence comes from Devosia sp. CAU 1758, assembly GCF_054482695.1. Classification (NCBI taxonomy): domain Bacteria; kingdom Pseudomonadati; phylum Pseudomonadota; class Alphaproteobacteria; order Hyphomicrobiales; family Devosiaceae; genus Devosia; species Devosia sp. CAU 1758. The sequence goes on from NZ_JBTLRJ010000001.1 coordinate 1,036,081, forward strand.
GTGGAAGTCATTTTCGTGGACGACGGCAGCCGGGATTCCGGCTCGTTGTTTCTGGCCAATCTTGCGCGTGAACACGCTCGCTACCGTTATTTGCGGCTGGCGCGCAATTTCGGCCACCAGATCGCCATTACCGCCGGGCTGGAAGCGTCCTGCGGCCGAGCCGTCATCATCATGGATGCCGATCTCCAGGACCCGCCGGAAGTGGTGCGGCAGATGATCGCCAAATGGCGTGAAGGCTATGAGGTGGTCTATGCGCAGCGGGTCTCACGAGCAGTCGAATCCCCGTTCAAGCGCGCTAGCGCGCATCTGTTCTACCGCATGATGACCCGCCTGGCGGCCATTGAAATTCCCCGCGATGTCGGCGATTTCCGCCTTGTCGATCGGGCTGCGGTGGATGCTTTCCTGCAATTGCCGGAAACCAATCGCTATGTGCGCGGCATGTTCGCCTGGATCGGATTTAACCAGACGGCGGTGCCCTATGAGCGTGATGCACGCGCTGCCGGTGTCAGCAAGTACCATTTGCGCAAGATGATTGGCCTGGCAGCCAATGCCATCATCAGCTTCTCCGATGCGCCGTTGCGCTTTGTCATCTGGATCGGGGCGCTGGTCTCCATCGCTGCCCTTGCTTATGGCGGCTACGCCGTGGCGCGCGCGCTGCTCTGGTCTGACGGGCTGGTGGATGGATGGGCCTCGACAGTCGCCGTCATCTCCCTGCTATCGGGCGTGAACATGCTGCTGACCGGCATTGTGGGGCTCTATATCGGCCGCATCCACAACGAGGTGAAACGGCGCCCGCTCTATGTGGTGTCGCGCAAGGTGGGCTTCGAGAACGTGGCGGCCGTCCGGCCTGCCATTGGCAAGCGGGTTGCGCGATGAGTGACACCGAATTCGATCGTATCGAAAGCCAGTACGAAGAACTCGTCGAGCGCTCCATCGAGTTCTCCGGGCTCGGTCATGATTTCTTCATGGCGGCCAAGGCCGACCTGCTTGGCCGTATCGCTGCCAGCCATTTCCCGGATCGGCAGAATCTCAACCTGCTCGATGTCGGTTGCGGGGTGGGGCGCCTCCACCCTCATCTGAAGGGCCAGTTTGCCTCGATTAGCGGATGCGACGTTTCGGAAAAATCGGTGGCGCGGGCCCGGCGCGACAATCCCTTTGCCGATTATGCCGTCAGCGCTGAAAGCGGGCTGCCTTACGCCGATGCAGGTTTCGATATTGTGCTCACCGCGTGTGTCATGCACCACGTGCCGCCGGCCCAATGGGTGTCGTTCCTTGCTGAGATGCGCCGCGTCCTGCGCCCGGGCGGCGTTGCCGTGATCATCGAGCACAACCCGTTCAATCCGCTGACGCGCCTGGCCGTAGCCCGGTGTCCATTCGACGTCGATGCGGTGCTGCTGTCTTCGGGCAAGAGCCGCAGATTGTTGCTCGAGGCCGGCTTCGCCCGCCCCCAGACGCAGAATTTCCTCTTCCTGCCCACAGCTGCTCCGGCTGCGCGCCGGTTCGAGCAGGCCTTCAAGTGGCTTCCCCTGGGGGCTCAATACGCCGCTATCGGGACGGCCTGAATGCGCCTCGCCGCGTCTCTCGTTACCCTCTTTGCCACTCTGTTCACATTCTGGGCGCAGGTCAGCAGCGGCCTAAATCCGGACGTCTCCTGGCTGCTGACGGTTGGCGAGCGCATGCTGGACGGGCAGCAGCTCTATACCGATATCCACGAGCTCAATCCGCCGATGTCGGCGCTGCTTTACCTGCCCATGGTGGTGCTGGGGCGCTGGCTTGGCCTGCCGCCCGAGCCACTGGTGGTCGGCGCTATCCTGCTGCTGACACTTGTCTGCCTGCGCGGTGCGTCGAAAATTCTGCGCCGCGGTGATCTCCTGGGTGATCCGGGTCTCTGGTGGATCATCGGCGTGATGGTGATGATCGTGTTTCCGGGGGTGAACTTTGGCGAGCGCGAGCATGTCGCGCTCATTCTCATGCTGCCCCTGCTTGCTGTCGGAGCGGTCAGGCAACAGGGCGGACTGCCCGGCATCCGCGCCGAACTGCTGGCCGGCCTCGCAGCCGGCCTTGTCATGACCATCAAGCCGCATTTCGCCCTGCCGATCCTTCTCGTTGCGCTTTATGGCGCCGCATGGACGCGGTCCTGGCGTCCGATGTTCAACCCGGCCCATGTGGTCGCGGGGCTGGTTCTCATTGCCTATGGGCTTGTGGTGTTGGTCTGGTTCTCCAGTTTTTTCACCGAAATGCTGCCTGTTGCGTCGGCCGCCTATGTCGGAGACCGCTGGCCCCCTGCACTTCTGGTTTTCGGTCTGCCAACGCTTCCATTCTGGCTGATGCTGGCGGGGCTCCTGCTGCTCTATCGCCGCGAGGTGATGTCGCCGCCAAAGGCGCCATTGCTTGTGGCGTCGATTGGATTTTTTCTGGTCTACATCATCCAGGGCAAGGGTTTTGTCTATCACCTGCTGCCCGGCAATGCGCTCGCGGCCATGGTGCTCGCCCAGTGCTTCATCGAACGCAACGGGCAGGGGGCGCGAAGACAGGTGCTACTGGTTCTGGCAGTGGTGGTGCTGTCTTTCCCGGGCCTTATGGGACTGCGTGGGGATCCGGTGCGCATCGAGGTAATGGCGGCGCTTCGGCCTTTGGGACCGGGCCTCGCCATTGCCAATTTAACGGCTCATCTCAGTGTCGCCAGTCCGCTGCATCGCCAGCTCGACGCCACGCTGGTCAATGCGGGGCCCTGTTTGTGGATCACCCTCGGGGCCACGCGGCGCTCCATCGCGACGGACGATGCCGGTGTGCAAGCGCAGATGCGTGCGCTGGAGGCGTGGGAGCGTGCCAGATTGGGGGCCGACCTGTCGGCCAATCCGCCAGACATCATCCTTGCCGGCGCAGACAGGTTTGACTGGATCAGCTGGGCGCGACAGGACGCAGACCTTGCAGTCCTGCTCGATGGCTATGAACTGATGGTGACGCTGGGTCCAGAGGCGACGCCGTTAGAGGTCTGGCGTCGTCTTTAGCAGCCCTCTTCGAGCGGGGGCCGTCGGGGCGAATCGTTAGTTCAGACCGGCACGGATGCGTAGGCCGCGAACAGCAGACCCAGAGAGGCAAAAAACATGACGGAGAGGGCGATCTGGGTCTTGCGCATGATAAGTCGGTCCTGCGCCGGGAGGAGGCGCGATTTGAGTTGTAGCCGTGAGGCGTTAATTTGAGATTTCGACCGAGTAGTTTTCGATCACAGTGTTCGCGAGGAGCTTGTCGCACATCGCATTGATTTGGGAACGCGCGGTCTCGGCGTCGGTTCCCGTTAATTCGAAATCAAACACCTTTCCCTGCCGGACGCCGGACACCCCGGCAAAGCCGAGACTCGCCAAAGAGCCCTCGATGGCCTGGCCCTGGGGGTCGAGAACGCCGTTCTTGAGCGTAACTGTGACGCGCGCTTTCATGGCAGCTTTCCTTGCACCTACTGGACCAGGCGCGGACCGGTGGTCAGCGCATTGTCGTTTTCCACCAGGATGCCCAGGCGCTGGGCGACTTCACGATAGTTCTCGACCAGGCCGCCGAGGCCTTCGCGAAAGCGGTCCTTGTCCATCTTGTTGCGCGTCTTGATGTCCCACAGGCGGCAATTGTCCGGGCTGATTTCGTCGGCCAGCACGATACGCATCAGGTCGCCTTCGTAGAGGCGTCCGCATTCGATCTTGAAGTCGACCAACTGGATGCCGACGCCCATGAACAGGCCGGTCAGGAAATCGTTGATGCGGACGGCAAGGCTCATGATGTCGTCGAGTTCGGCCGGAGTGGCCCAGCCAAAGGCGGTGATGTGCTCTTCGGACACCATCGGGTCGCCCAGCGCATCATCCTTGTAGCAGAACTCGATGATCGAGCGGGGGAGGCGCGTGCCCGGCTCAAGGCCGAGGCGCTTGGCCAGCGAGCCGGCGGCGACATTGCGCACGATGACCTCGAGCGGGATGATCTCGACTTCCTTGATCAGCTGCTCGCGCATGTTGATGCGGCGCAGGAAATGGGTCGGGATGCCCAGGTCATTGAGCTTGGAAAAGACGAATTCGGAAATGCGATTGTTCAGCACGCCCTTGCCGTCGATGACTTCGTGCTTGGCGCCGTTGCCGGCGGTGGCATCGTCCTTGAAGTACTGCACCAGTGTGCCCGGCTCGGGACCCTCGAACAGGATCTTGGCCTTGCCTTCGTAGATTTTGCGTCGACGGTTCATGGCGAATCCGGTGCCTTGAAAGAGGAGGGGTAAGTTGGGCGCTTCATGCGCCAGAACGGCACAAAAAAGCAAGGGCTTTCGTCCTTCCCAAGGCGCGGGGCATGCGGTCGCAGTCATGCGCCTGCCGTTGATTTGCTGCGGCGAACCGCCTATGTCCTCAGGCGAAAGCCGATTGGACGGCAGCACAGCCAAGTGGGAGTGACCATGAGCGGGTTTGACGAACGCAAGAAGGGCCAGGAAGCCAAGTTCGCCTTCGACGCGGAAAAGAAGTTTAGGGCAGAGGCGCGCCGCAACAAGCTGCTGGGCCTGTGGGCCGCCGAGCTGATGGGCCTCGAAGCCGAAGCTGCCAAGGCCTATGCCGCCGAGGTGGTCGCCGCTGACTTCGAGGAAGCCGGGGACGAGGACGTGTTCCGCAAGGTGTCGGGCGATCTCAAGGCCAAGGGCATCACCATTACCGATGACGTGGTGCGCGAAAAAATGCTGACGCTCATCGCCGTCGCCAGCGAGCAGATCGCCTCCGAAGGCTGATCGCATTGCCGCAGCAAAGAACAAGGCCCTGTCGGGAAACCGGCGGGGCCTTTTGTTTACAGCCGCTGCATCAGCCGCGTGAACATCAGCAGCCCCTCGGGCCAGGGGCCGTGCCCGGAATGGACGTTGATGTGTCCGGCATTGCCGGCCTGGTGGAAGTCCGAGCCCCAGGCGCCGGCATAGTCGGCGGCGCATTCGAGCGAGCAGAAGGGGTCGTTGTCCGAGACCACAAGCAGCGAGGGAAAGGGCAGGGGATCGCGCGGCACGAGGCCAAAGGCGCGGGCCTCCTCCGGGACGTCCCGATTACTCTCGATATCGGGCGGCGAAACCAGGAACGCCCCCTTGACCTTGCCTTCCGGCAGGCGCGGGGCGGCCTGCACCACGGCGATGCAGGCCAGCGCATGGGCCACAAGCACGACTGGCCGTTCGGCCAGTTCCACCGCCTTGATGATGGTGTCGGTCCAGTCTTCCGGGTCCGGATCGTCCCAGTCGGCCTGTTCGAGGATGGCGGCGGTGGACATCTTCTCGGCCCAGCGCAATTGCCAGTGCCCGGGCCCGGAACTGCCCAGGCCCGGCAGGATCATGATATCTGCATCGGCAATTCTCATGCGCCAAAAACCCGGGCAAAGATCGTGTCGACATGCTTGAGGTGATAGCCGTCATCGAACATGGCGTCGATTTGCGCATCACTCAGAGTCACTTCCGGATCGTCCTTGAGGTTCTGCGCAAAGAGCCCGGCGCGCTCGCCACGGTGCTCCCACACCTTCATGGCGTTTCGCTGCACGGCGGCATAGCTGTCCTCGCGGCTGTAGCCGGCCTGGGTCAGCGCCAACAGCACGCGCTGGGAATTGTGCAGCCCGCCGAGCAGGTCGAGATTCTTGCGCATGTTTTCGGGATAGACCACCAGCTTGTCGATCACCCCGGTCAGCCGCGCCAGTGCGAAGTCGAGCGTAATGGTCGCGTCCGGGCCGATCATGCGCTCGACCGAGGAGTGGGAGATGTCGCGCTCGTGCCAGAGCGCCACGTTTTCCAGCGCCGGCACCACCATGCCGCGCACGAGGCGCGCGAGGCCGGTGAGGTTTTCGGTCAGCACCGGGTTGCGTTTGTGCGGCATTGCCGACGAGCCCTTCTGGCCGGGCGAGAAGAATTCCTCGGCTTCGAGTACTTCGGTGCGCTGCAGGTGGCGGATTTCCACGGCGACGCGCTCGACCGAAGAGGCGATGACGCCCAGCGTGGCGAAGAACATGGCGTGGCGGTCGCGCGGGATCACCTGGGTGGACACCGGCTCGATGGAGAGCCCGAGCTTTTCGGCGACATATTCTTCCACCGAGGGATCGATATTGGCGAAGGTGCCGATGGCGCCGGAAATGGCGGCGGTGGCAATTTCGTCGCGGGCGGCCACAAGGCGGGTCCGGTTGCGGGAGAACTCGGCATAGGCTTCGGCCAGTTTTACGCCAAAGGTGGTCGGCTCGGCATGAATGCCGTGGCTGCGCCCGATGGTGATCGTGTCCCTGTGCTCATAGGCACGCTTCTTCAGCGCCGCCAGCAGGGCGTCGATATCGGCCAGCAGGATATCGGCGGCATGCTTCATCTGCACCGAGAGCGTCGTGTCGAGAATGTCCGACGAGGTCATGCCCTGATGCACGAAGCGCGCTTCCGGCCCGACGATCTCGCTTAAGTGTGTCAGGAAGGCGATGACGTCGTGCTTGGTGGTGCGCTCAATTTCGTCGATGCGCGCCACGTCAAACCCATAGTCGCCGCGCTCGGCCTTGCGCGCGTTCATCACCTCCCAGATTTTCTCGGCGCTCTCCTTGGGCACGACGCCCAGTTCGGCCAGCTTGGAAGTGGCGTGCGCCTCGATCTCGAACCAGATCGCAAAGCGGCTCTCGGCCGACCAATTGGCAACCATTTCGGGACGGGAATAGCGCGGAATCATGGGTTTAGCCTTGCAAGGTCAGAGTTTGATTCAGTTCGAGGTGACGCGAAATTCGCGATCACCCCCTCCCGGCCTCCCCCATCAAGGGGGAGGTGTCGGGCCGGTGTTCTGGATCAGACCGAGCCTCAGACTCGATCTGGCACCTCCCCCTTGATGGGGGAGGTAGGGAGGGGGTGGAGCCACGCACTCGAAGCTACGCCTAAACCACCATCCCCGTGGCCGAATCGCGGATCGCCTTGATGCGGCCAGCATAGGTGGCGGGATCATTCCCGCCGTAAACCGAAGACCCGGCCACCAGCACATTGGCGCCGGCATCGACAATGGCGCGGGCATTGTCGGCGCTGACGCCGCCATCGACTTCGATGTCAATATCGCGGCCGCCGATCAGCGCCCTGGCCTGTCGCAGCTTGTCGAGGGTCTCGGGAATAAAGCTCTGCCCGCCAAAGCCCGGATTGACGCTCATGATCAGCACCAGGTCGACATCATCGATCACGTGCTGGATGGCCGAAACCGGCGTCGCCGGGTTGAGCGCCACGCCGGCCTTCTTGCCCAGCGCGCGGATCGCCTGCAAGGACCGATGCAGATGCGGCCCGGCCTCGGCATGCACGGTGATGATATCGGCGCCGCCCCTGGCGAAATCGCTGAGATAGGGATCCGCCGGGGCGATCATCAGATGCACGTCGAAGACTTTGTCGGTCACGCCGCGAATGCGCTGCATCACCGGCGCGCCGAAGGAAATATTGGGCACGAAATGCCCGTCCATCACATCGACATGAATATAGTCGGCCCCAGCCTCGACAATCGCCTTCACCTCATCCCCCAACCGCGAAAAATCAGCGGAGAGAATAGACGGCGCAATGCGAAGCGGGCGCGTGAGTGTCATGGGCACCTCGGCGAAAAACGGATGCTGGTGCTGTAGCGTGGGAGCGGGGCACGGGCAAGGGGCGGGTGGTGGGACTTTGGTGGAGCGTCGATAGAACAGGGAGTTCGAGACCGTTGACTTTCTTGGGCGGCGCCATCGAGCCGGACATTGGCCGATATTTGGTGGATCAGAGGCCTAACCGAGGACGCTGCTTATTTCTGCCCGAGCCCGGCTTTTACAGACGCAATCTTTTGAAGCAGTTGGGCCCCAGAAAACGGCTTTTGCAGCCAGCCAAGCGGCTCAGCATCCGCTGCTCGTTGTTTGGTGGCCGCATCTGCGTGAGCGGAGATGAACAGGGAACTCAGGCCAAATCGGCGACGCAGTTCCTTGGCAACTTCTACACCGTCGTCCCTATCCTTCAGTCGAATATCCATCAAGACCAGTTGGGGGCGAGTGGATTCAGCCAAGGCGAGCGCTTCTCTCGCAGTGGCCGCCACACCAACACAGTCGTGGCCACCGTCTTCAAGCGCCGCTTCGATTTCGAGGGACACGATCCATTCATCCTCAACAACCATGACCCGAAGCGTATCGGCCCTCACAGGCGCAGACAGGCCGTCGTCATCGCTTTGCGAGAAAGTCGGCAGCGGCTGGCGGTCACGGGGGGCGAAAGTGAGATGCTCTGCGTGCAAAATGTCATCCTATTCATCAAAGCGGATGACGAAGCGAGCGCCATCAGCATTTTCCATCAACAGCGAGGCTCCCAACTGCCGACACAGACCTTTCACCAGGCCCAGCCCGGATGACCGGCGATTTTTGGGGTCCAGGGGGAGCCCAGGCCCGTTGTCATGGACCACGAGCTCCCATCCATCAGGGTGTTTGACCAAGGTCACCTTCACACTGCCGTTGGCATGTTTGGCGGCGTTTGTCAGAAGCTCATTCAAAATGAGCGCCAGAGGCGTGGCGGTCTCGTGGGCCAATTCGCCATCGTCCACTTGAACGTCTATGCGTAGCCCGCCGCTGATGGTCGTGCTGGTCGCGTCGCAAATTGCATGGACGAAAGCGGCGGAGGATATCGTCTCGATATCCTGGGACTCGTGCATCAACTGCTGCAGTGATGCAATCGCCGCGATGCGCTGAATAACCTCCTCCAGGATGAGGCGCGCCTCTGCGCTGTTGGTTTCCCGCTGTGCCCCGTGCATCAGGGCAATAAGCATCTGCAGGTTGTTCTTCACTCGATGATGCAGTTCGCGAAGCAAAATCTCATTGCTACGCAGGGACTCCTCCAGTGCAGCCTGAACCCGGCGGCGTTGATGGACTTCAGAGTTGAGCTCCCGGACTTTCGCGGCGAGGACTGGAAACTGGTCCCGATGCGGATGGAGACAGCGGACAAAGATAAAGGGTGAGTCATGTATCTGGGTTCTGGTACCGCGCAGTCTAAACCTGACTGGTGTCCCGCTGACGTCACGAAGGGTCGCAGCACCTGGAAGGGATTGTGTAGTTCCGGAGCAGCGGCGAAGAAACTCTGTTAGCGAGTCGTGAGGCTGCTCAGCAAAATCCAGAAGGTTGCCACCCCCGCGAGACGAGCCGAATAGGCTTCCCGCGGCTTGATTTGAGAACGCAATCTTGCCCTTAAGGTCGACGAGGAATGCCGGCTCTTCTAACGCATCGAGCACTGCGTCCTGCATCTCACGCAGCATCACTCCGCTTTCCTGAAATACTCACGAGAATACGGGTCAGGTGCGTCTGCAGGCTTTAGATGCACGACCACGCGGCAGCCCGGATCACCGCGAGCAATTGCTTCGCTGATCTCGACGCGGGCGTAGCCGAGATTGTCGGCAGCAATGGAGCCGAATACGTTGGACGTCATCATGCATAGCGAAGGTCGACCCTCGACAAACCTGCCAAACGGACACGCGTTGTTACCCAGCACAATGCTGTCCTCGCGCTCCTCAATTATGTAAAAATCGCCCTGAATGCGTCTCTTCAGATCCACAAGTACGGCAGCGACTTGGTCCCTCGTCAGATTGTTCACGCCCAGAGCCTGTCGATAGGTCTGGTTGATCTGTTCGCCGATGGAACCGCCGACGACGCTGATATAGCCGGCCGCCTCTTCGATACCAACGACATCCTCCAGCGTCCCAGCCAGTTCACGCAGGAGAGAGCGCAGAAACACGTCTCGCTCCAGTGGGACACTAATTTCCTGAACGATCTGATCGGCGTCGGTCAACTGCCTGCCTGCCTCGGGCATTACGAAACTCCTGGATCGATCTCAACTAAAGCCAAGAAGGTATCGCATGAGGTCAGGGTCAAGACAACGTGGCCCTTAGGCCCCGGGTGTTTCAGGGCGGTGAGACAGGCCCCTCAATGTCCAATGAGGGGCTATTGCCCAGTTCGTAATTAGTCCCCAACCTATCCCCGCCCCCTCCAGCTCATGCCATCCTCTCCAGTCAAAACCCCTTTTCCTGACCGGAGACTGCCATGTCCAAATCCAACCTTACCTTGCGCAAGGCGAAGGCTCATGAGGCTCTGTTTGTGCGTCTCTGTGCCTTGATGGATCAGTCGATGGCAGCCAAGCGTCCCGGCGCGCCGGTTTCGGAGGCGGCGGCTGCGTTGGCTGGGGCGGTTCTGGGTGAAGTGGCGTGGTTCGACAGTTCGGCGTCAGCCTCGCCGGCGCCCGCGGCCGACTGGGCTGACCTGCTGCTGCAATTGGGTCAGGCGCGGGCGCGGCTGGAGGATTTCGAGGCGCAGAACAGCGCCTGGGACAAGGATCAGAATGCGCGGCTGTGGCTGCTCAGGTATGGCACCGCGCCCATTCGCCGCCTGCGCCCGCTCTCAACCCTGTCGCCACGGCCCAAAAAGGACCCCAAGGCCAGCGAACTCCGAAAGCTGCTGGAAACGCGCATCAATGCCATCACCAAGGGCATGGTTTAGGGAATGGGAGGATGTGCGCCTGGAGCCAAGGCGGACTCGATGCGACACCTCCCCCTTGACGGGGGAGGTAGCGAAGCTTGGCCGCGAGGCCATGGCGCAGCTGGTGGGGGTGCTCACGCATAGGTGGTCTCCATTGGCCTTCATTCGTCGGGCCCGCCTCCCAGCCATTCGAGCAGAGCTCTCATGGCCTTATCACCTAAAATCACGCCACTGGCGTAATTTTGCCTGCGGGCCGGATCGAAGCCCCGCGAGGGGGGGAGTGACACATCGAGTGTGCCCCAAAATTTATCCCCGGCACCAAAACCTGCCCCATACTCGCACTCATCTCTCCCGTGAAAGGGCGGACTGCAGCGAACGGTTGCGGGAGAGAAAGCCGGGCATGGGGCAGTCGCTTGTCGCCATGGTCTGGTGGGCGGTGGATGAGAGTTCGGCCTCTGTCGATGCAGATCGACAGCGACAGCGCGTGCCTTTGTGGCGGGCGCGTCGGACAGTTCACCAGGGTCCTGCCTAACGAGAAACCCCGGCGTCCCGAGACGGCTTTCGTTTCGTTTTTTATCTACTCTTTGGGACGCGAGACGTCTCGGGACCCCGCTCTGCCGTTTACCGGAGGCCCGATTTCTGGCCGTCCGGCGCGCCTTCACGTCTATTGTGCGCAAATCCGATCCCGGATTTGGATTCTGCGCCGAATGGTGATACCCCACGCGCGGGCGACCGTCCGGTCGCATCCGTCCGTCAAACCATCGGCGAGGCGTAAAGCAAAGTTAGGAAAGTTTTTGCAGGTTCAGGTTCGCGACAATAATGTCGAACAGGCGCTCCGCGTCTTGAAGAAGCGTCTCCAGCGCGAAGGCGTGTTCCGGGAGATGAAGCTCCGCAAGTATTTTGAAAAGCCCTCCGAGGCGCGCGTGCGCCAGAAGGCTGAAGCTATCCGCCGCAATCGCAAGGCGGCGCGCAAGCAGGCTATTCGTGAAGGTCTGATCGCCGCGCCCAAGCGTCCGGCTCGTCCGGGCATGCCCTCGCGCGGCTAAATCCCCCTCTAGCGGCCGGGCCTTCTGGCCTGGCCGAGAGTTTCCATCTGCCGGTGCAAATGGCGGATCTGCCCTGGTTCCAGTATGCGGTCGCCGATCCGCAGCATGGCGCCCTTGAGGCTCACAGGCGCAGCCTGTTCCATGGCAAAGCGGATGGCCTTGGCGGCCGAGGCGAAATGGCGGGCACCCTGGGCGCGCGCAGTTGCAATATCGCTGCCGAGGAACAATTCCCCCGGGGCGTTCAGAAGTTCGGTATTCATTATTCGTCTTTCTTCCGGCGTCTGGCCGGTGTCTCAGCGCTTGGGGCGCTGGAGGGGATAATCCTTCGCGTCATAAAGCGCGCGGATTGTGTCACCCTCAAATCTATCGTCACCGCTTTCCATCACTATGCCGCGCAAAGCTGCGCCGGGCATGTCTTCGATGGCAAAGCGAACCGCCTCGGCGGCTGTGTCAAATCTGAAGTAGCGGGCGTTGCGGGTCTTCAGCGTCGCAACGCTCGAATAGAGCTCGGCAGGTGCGGACCAGTCGAGGTCCGCGTTCACCGCTTGGAAATGGCGATGGAGAAGGCGTTTTCGCTCTCGGAAAACACGGTCTTCATGGCGGCGCTGGGGCTGAGGTCGGCCTCTTCCACGACGCGCTCATTGCTCTCGCCCCAGGATTTCACCCGATAGAGCACCGGACCCTTGTCATGGGGCAGACAGGAGATGACCTCGCAGGGACCGGCAGGCCGGTTGCTATGGCGCGGGGCTGAACGCAATTCCAGCATCTGACCGACTTTAAAGAGGTGCGGCATGGTGCGCTCCTTCATTCAAGAGAATGGGGGCGTCATGGACGCCCCCATGGTCGCTGGGCTTAGGCCAGCGCGATATTGATGGCGCTTTCGCGGCCGTCGCGACCCTTTTCCAGGTCGAAAGTAACCTTCTGGCCATCGGCGAGGCTGTTGATGCCAGCGCGTTCCAGAGCCGAGACGTGGACGAAAGCGTCCTTGCCACCGGTGTCGGGCGTGATGAAACCAAAGCCCTTGGTGGAGTTGTAGAATTTCACGGTGCCGTTGATCATGTTGGCGCCTTTCGAATTGGCTCGAAGCAAAGCAAGCGAGCAGGTTTCCCCTGCGCACAGTGCGGCAGGAGCCTATCAACGTTTGCAGTTCGGAAGGTAAGCCAAGCGACCGGCAAGCCGGCAGGCTGAGTTTGCCAACAGTGGCAGAAACGTATGGGATGTACCTTCTACTTCAAATGGCGTGAAGTCAAGGCTGGAGACCTGAAGAGACTTGGTGAAGCGGTTGCTGGAAGGAATCGTAGCAAACCCGCCGCCAGCTTCTCGGCGGGTGATCGGGGCGTCGCCTTAGGCCGAGAGGCGTCCAGTTCCGTGGGGCAAGCTCCGGAACCAGACGCAGAGTGCGTCGCACTATGGCAGCGGTAGACGGAGTTACATGGTCCGGCGCTCTGATGTCGAACGATGTTCGGACCCTGTCATCAAGGGATAAATCTGCCAGAGGGCGGAAATACCCACGAGGATATAGACGATGCGCGCAAGCAAAGCGTCCTGCCCCCCGAAAATCGTCGCTACAAGATCGAACTGGAATAAGCCAACCAGCCCCCAGTTGATCCCGCCAACGATGACCACAACAAGCGTAATGATATTGATGGCTTTCATTTCTATCTCCACTAAGCGTCTTCACTTTAAAACTTGAGTGCGTAGTTGGTTCCAATCCTATTATTTCGCGGTGGTCGCAGAAAGTGCGAAAGCGCAGGGCGCATGGTTTGTGACCGGAACACTTCAGCCGTGAGTGAATTGGCTGCCGCTTCCACCTCACTTCGCCGCGATGCGGCTTTGCGGCTCATTGCCTTCCCCGTAGGCCGCGCTAAACAGGGGGCAGCAACAAGGAGCGTCCTGCGTGGAGTTTTCCCTGCCTCTGGTGATCGGCGCGGGTGTCCTGAGTTTTCTCAGCCCCTGCGTTCTGCCCCTGGTGCCGCCCTATCTCACCTATATGAGCGGCGCGAGCTATGACCAGTTGCGCGCCGAGGCGGTGTCCGGCTCCGCGGGTCGCCTGACGGGCCGGGTGGCGCTGACATCCATCTTCTTCATTCTCGGCTTTTCGGTCGTCTTCATCACCCTGGGCGCCACGGCTACCGCTTTCGGCCAGGTGTTCCGCCAGTTGCTGCCCATCCTGACGCCGGTGGCCGGGTTGGTGATCATCGCCATGGGCCTCCATTTCCTCGGGCTCTACCGCATCGGCATTCTCGACCGGCAATTGCGCCATCATGGCCCCGGCGCGGCCTCCGGCCCGATGGGCGGGTTCCTGCTGGGCCTCGCCTTTGCCATTGGCTGGACGCCCTGCATCGGGCCGGTGCTGGCGGCGATCCTCTCGGTCGCGGCCAGCCGGGAGACGGCCTGGGAGGGCGCGTCGCTGCTGGGGCTCTATTCGCTGGGGCTGGGCATACCCTTTTTCCTCGCCGGCATTGCCATCGGGCCCTTCCTCACCTTCTTCAATGGCTTCAAGAAGCATCTGGGCACGGTCGAAAGGGTCATGGGCGGGCTGCTGGTGGTGACCGGCGTGCTGTTTCTCACCGGCAATTTCACCCGCATTTCCTACTGGTTCCTAGATACCTTCCCGGTCCTCGCCAATTTCGGCTGAGCGCGCTTGGGAAATGTCCCTCGAATGCGGCCAAATAACAGGACCGAGTTAACCCTGTTCACGGTTTCGAGAGCACAATGGGTTTTCGCTGCTCGGCTTTCAGGTCCAGTTTACGTCTCGCTCCCAGTATGGCGTTGTTTCGGGCGAGGGACTGAACAAAGTGAACGCGAACAGCCAGCCCATGGCTCGGGCGGTAGATCAGATGGACGACGAGACGGGCGGTGCGGTCAATGCGCCGCTGGCCTTGAGCGGTTCATTTTCCGTCGCGGTGTTCAATTGCATCGAGGATGTCGAAACACTCTGGCGCCGCTTCAACGCGTCGGGCGTGGAATCGCCGGGCCAAAGCTATGATTTCATCCGCCTCTGGGTCGCGGAGCGCGCTATTCCGCGGCGGGAACAGCATTATGTGGTCGGCTCCGTCGATGGCGAACCGGTGGCGATCCTGCCGCTGCATTTGAAACGCGTGCATGGCATGCAACTCTTTACTTGGTTTCCCGGTCCTCATGCAGGTTGCTATGCCCCGGTCGCTGACACTGCGCGGTTGGCGACCCTCGGCCCGGCCGGCCGGGCGGCTCTGTGGTCGGCCATGACCCGCGCCCTTTCGGGCGCCGACCTTGTCTACCCCCGCTCAATGCCGCTCGAGATCAACGGGCACCAGAATCTCTTCGATGAGCTGGGTTCGAACCTGACCGTCGAGGCGCTTTATCGCGCGCAGTTCTCTTCCTGGGAGCATTGCGACAGTGAACAGCGCAGTCGCTCCCGGCGCAAGCATGATCGACAGCAGGGGGATCGTCTCGCAGCTCTGGGTACGGTTGCGTTCGAGGAGATCACCGATCTTGCGGCTGCCCATGCGGCCGTCGACATCATGTTTGCGCAGCGCTCGGCACGGTTCCGCGCCCAGGGCATTCGCGATGCCTTTGTTGCGGACAATCTCGTCGGTTTCTACCATGCTGCCCTCGATCCCGGATCGGGCGTGGATGTGCGCCTGCATGCCTTGCGGCTGGATGGCGAGATCGTCGCGGTGCGCTACAATGTGGTGCAGGGCGACCGCATGTTCTGCCTGATCTCCTCGATGAGCGACTGCGCCCGCATTCAGGGCGGTTCGCCCGGCAAGCAATGCCTGCTGCGGGTCATGCAGACTGTGTTCGAGCAGGAGATTGCCGTGTTCGATATGGGGTGTGGCTATACCGACGAGAAGCGTCACTGGTGCAATGTGCAGATCCCGTTGCGCCAGCATTATGTCGGCCTGTCGCCGCTGGGGAGTGTGGTGATTGCCGGCCACCAGTCGTACCAGAAGCTTCGGGCATGGGCGAAGGGCAATGACGCAATCAGGTCGCTGCTACGCTCGGTCCACCAGTTGAAAGACCGCCTCATGGGCGCAGGCGTTTCAGATCAGCTTTAGCCCGCGCAGCGAGGCATGGCCGGATTTGCCGATGATGATGTGATCGTGCAGCACGATCCCCAGTGGCTTGGCGATATCGGCGATTTCGCGGGTCATCCGGATATCGGCCGATGAGGGCGTCGGATCGCCTGATGGGTGGTTGTGCACCAGAATCAGCGCTGTTGCCGAGAGTTCAAGGCCCCGCTTGATGACCTCGCGGGGATAGACCGGCGTGTGATCGACTGTGCCGGTCTGCTGCACCTCGTCGGCAATCAGCCTATTCTTCTTGTCGAGAAACAGGATGCGGATGTGTTTCTCGGCAGGCTTTATGTTCTATAAATCAAGCCATTACCGAAAACGTCCCCCAAACGTCCCTCTGGCGTCCCCTAGTCCTTGTTCCCTGTCCGTTTCTCCAGCCGCATCATCGCAACGCGGCTTGTCTGTTTAATGGTGCCGCGATTATAGCGAGCACTGGTCTGCCGATTCTTGTGACCGGCCGACTTCATGACGTCTGTCTCGGCTGCCCCGAGATCATACGCTTCCGTAATTGCACCTGCACGAGCGTCCATGTTCTGGACCGCCTTCGGAACACCCGCAGCATTTGCTACTTGCCGCCAGCGCTGCGTGTAGTTCCGGTGCTTATAAGGTTCGCCTGTCTTTTCGGCGATGATCATTGGTCCAACGCGCTTGTCGGCTGGTATGAAGGCGATTTCCTCGAGTACCGCGGGGTGCAGCTTTAGGTCGTGCTCCACCGGGAAGCCTGTTTTAGTGTGCACCTTCCGCAGGATCATCTCGTTGTCGATATCCGACCAAAGGAGGCCGTTCACCCACATAGTGCCGCGGTGACGGATGCCACCCTGGCCACTATCTACCGGCTCCCATTCGCCAATTACGTCCTTCTGCCGCATGGTCAGTTCGAATTGCAGAACGGTCCCTAGGGCTATCGAGTGCCAGCCCTGTGCATGCGCGGTCGCGCGGATAGCCTCTACCTGGCCGGCAGTCATAATGGCGGTACGGGCAGGGGGCGTTGCAAACCGAATTTTCGACAGAATAGTGTCCGCCCTCAAGCAGTCCTCGAAACCCAAAGTTACTCCGTAGCTTATCAGCTGGCGAACCGTGTCCATTGCGTGCTTGGCACGCCAAGGGCGGGGTGGGGCATCTGGTCCCTTGGGCTCACCCCATTTACGGTGCCAACCCTTGAAGTCGTTTCCGAGCAGCTTGTTGACCTGGCGCGCGCCCACGGTGCCTTCGATGATCTTGAGAGTCTTTGTCACGTTCGCCGCGCTGTTCCATTTTAGCCCCCGATAGGGAGAGTCTTCGTCGGTTTGGTAAAGCCGAGACAGGCTCTTAATGGTGCCATCATACACTACACTAGATTTCTCAGTGCCAGCAGCCCAAGTCAGCATCTCCGCCTGCAGCACGTAACAGCGTGCGGATAGCTGCCCGCGACCATCAGGCGTATCAGGCAAATGGAGGCGAACACTCGAGGGGCGATACCCGCGCGCGACTAGGTCCGATCTCGCCATCCAATAAAGGCGCTCGGATCCATCCTTATTTCGCTTCCGCTTAAGACCAGGGAAATCAGTCAATTCCAGTTCTCCGCCCCATCAGCGGTCGAGGGCAGTAGGCTGCCAACGCCCAGCCCATGCCGTCGGTCCAGGAAGGCTTTAACAGCAGGCCAATAGCGGCAGCCGGTAAGAGGATCTACCCGCGGCAGGCCCTCGCGCTCCAGAACCACAGAGAGCCCACTCCAGCGGGGCAGGGCGCCCGTCCCCAGCACGCGCTGAGCGATGGCCGCCTCAGAAAGGTACAAGCTATTGTCGTTTGCTGCCTTCATGGAGCCTCCTAGACCTACGCCATTTCGCGTGATATCCGTCACAAAGTAGCATAAGCGAATTCGCTTATCAATCATTTTGTAGGATTTGAGTCGTTATGCGCGACGTCATGGACTTTGCCAGCCAGAACCCCGAACTGTTTGCAGCGCAGGTGCGCGCAGCCCGTGGGCTCCTAAACTGGAGCCAGGCCTACCTAGCCGAGGGCATCGGGGTGGCACGCTCGACCATCGCCGACTTGGAGTCGAACAAGCGAGCGCCGCATCCCGCGACGCTCTTTGTTCTAGTCCAAGAGTTGGCGGCTGCAGGGATCGAGTTTGGGGAATTGGGCGTGAGCTTCGAGAGCTATCCGCCGCCCGAGTATGTGCCGACTGGTATCAAGCAGAAGAGGTGACTGCCGCGAGGCAGCAGCAACCGACCGGCCAAATCACCACTGGGCTGTGATCTAAGCGCGATTCACCGTTGTGCCGTTAACAAAAATTTAGGTAAGGCAATAGGGGAGGAGTGCAGACGCGCCCCTCCCCCGGACGCTATGCGTCGTCTAGCAGCTACGTCATAGCGCCGGGGATTTTCCACGACAAGCTCAAAAGGAGCACCAAATTGTCACATCTCCCCGTATCCACCAGTTTCCTTGGATCCGTGCTTACCGGTCCGCCGACTCTGTATGCAGTCTGCTATGACCTGCGCATCCACGGTCAGGACTACCCCGGTCTGATCGACGAGCTCATCCGCAACAATGGCATTCGCATCCAGCAAAGCCTGTGGTGGGTTCCGTCTTTTCATAGTGCCGTATCCCTGCGCGACCGTCTTGCCGCCTACATGGATGGCAACGACAGCCTCATGGTCGCGGAGATCGGAAGCGTTGCCGGCTACGAGAGTCGCCCTGAAGTAAGGGCGTGGATTGAGCGCTATCTTCAGATGCGCGTCGCCGCCTAATCAGTACACGCTGGCACCCGCTCACAAGGCGGGTGCTTTTTCTATCCTCATTACCAAACGGAAAGTTCGCGGAAGCGGCCCGCTACTTCTTTGCCGGCCGCTCGATCGTCACGACGACTTGGCGCGGCGCCTCTCCGGGGATCAGAAGGGTCGCGGGGCGGAAGTGGGTGGTGGTCGCGCTCTCGTTAAGCATAGTCGTCTCCTTCAATTGCGACCCCATATGAGTCGTGATACTAAAAGTATCAAATTTGGAGAGAACGATGTCAATACCGAAAGTATCAATTCGCCAGATCAAGGCCGCACGCGCGTTAATCGGTTGGTCACAAGCCACTCTGGCCGAGAAGTGTGGCGTGTCGCTCCCTACCATCAAACGCCTGGAATCAGCGGACATTGGTGAAGGCATCGGGGGGCGTCCAGAAACTATCGTCGCCATCAAGGCGGCACTGAGTGCCGCCGGAGTGACCTTCCTTGACGACGGTGAATCCGTTATCGGCGGGATCGGCGTCAGGCTGCGATAAGCGGTTCCTCTTAGCTTGGATGTTGTCCACAACGCGGTGGGGCTTAGCCGCGCTTACGTGAAGCCGGGCCTTTTCTTCACGTTCACCGGCGGTGATGCTGCCGGTATGAAAAAACCAGCCGAATTACCTGCCTCGTTGCCACCCATCGGCCTATCTCGAGAGATCGCGGCCGCATTCATTGGAGTGTCGCCGTCCAAGTTCGACGAGATGGTGAAGGACAAACGCATGCCGAAGCCAAAGCACATTGACAGCCGCCGGGTCTGGTCTCGCGCGGCGATCGAGAAAGCGTTTGCTGCGCTGCCGGGAGACGAGGACGACCAAGACGATGAGTGGGCCGTAGCATGACACCAGGAGCGATCCTTACCCTAGCTGAGGCTGCGGAGCGTCTGCGATCCAGCAGGCATGCCGTGGCGCGCATTGCCAGGCGCACCGGGAATTGCTCGGTGGTCGGACGCTCACTACTATTTGGCGAGGCAGACTTGGTCGCCATCTGGGAGGCCATGCGGGTTCCCGCAAAAGCAAAAGCCCCAACTATTTCGCTATCGGACCGGAACCTGGAGCAGCGGGCGAAGGCATTCCTTGCCGGGAAGGGCCCCCGCTCTTGAATGCTCTCGCGCTAACAAGGGCCGAAGCCGCCGAGCTCTGCGGGCTATCGCCGTCTGGGTTTGACGCGTGGGTGCGGCGCGGCGTGGTACCGCCACCGATCATGGGGACGAAACGCTGGAGCCGCATCCAACTAGAACGCGCACTGGCCGGGCAATCATGGGTGCCGCCCGACCAAGTTGAGGAGGAAGATCCATACTTGAAGTGGGAGAGGGAGCAAAAAGGAAGGGACGCGAGGCGATGAACTACTGGCGCGCCCGGAAATCACCATCGGACTAAAAGTCCGATGACGTTCCGGATAAGTGTTGCAGAACTCCGGATCTTCCACTCATCTTGAAGAGATAACGGGGGTGTTGAAGGGGGGGGCGGACATCTTAAGGATTCGTTGACGAATCGTTCGGACCGTCGTAGCTATGCGCTATGAACATACCCCGTATGCTGTTTCTGAACCTTGGAGGAGGGGATTCGGGACGGGCGCTAGAAATGCTCGACAAGTCACGACACGCCGACATGGTTGGTGTGGAACGTGACGCTGGCATTTCCGTCGCTGAATGCGCAGAGGGGGTCCACAGAGAAAAGGGCGAGCCAATGGCTCGCCCTTTGCACATTCTGACCGTGTGTAACCAAGGTGCGCTTGGTTGGGTCAAACTGTGTGGGATGGATTGCTCCACCTCCTGAACAAAGGCGAGCATAGGCCTCTCTCACTGTTTGGCAAGCGTACTGCTGTCACAGTTGATGAAAGGATATGCCGATGGCATCCATCAGCGACCTGACGCCGCAGGATATCGGCGAGATCAAGTACCTCCTGGCAAATGGCGAGTTGCAGCACCGCATTGCTGCTCGGTTCGACATCAATTCCGGCCGGATCTCTGAGATCAACACCGGAAAGCGCTTCGCGCATATTCCGCCGGCACCGCCGGCGAATGGCGCGACCGCGCTTTAAGGGGGCAATCATGGCGTCGTACTACGTAAATCACAACCAGCAGTCGAACGGGGACCACGAGGTCCATGTCGAGGGTTGCTCATATATGCCGCTCTACAAGACATATTTGGGCGAGTACTCAACCTGCTATCCGGCTGTAGCGAAAGCGAAGTTGACCTTTTCTCGGGCCAATGGTTGCTTTTGGTGTTGCCGGGCCTGCCACACATCGTAGTGAGAACGAAGGGCGGTCTTCGGGCTGCCCTTTTTGTTGCCTCGGCTCTTGCACAAGTTCATGCCAACAACCATCTCCATGGCAACAAGAGTCAGCCGAAGGCACGGGGACAGCCGCACCAGCTGATTTAACGGTCTGAAACTGTCCCTGCTGGTCTAAGCGCGCGTTATTCGGCTCATCAAGAGACCGCGCCGATTAGAGGAGGTGCCGTATGGTATCTTTGACAATCGAAACCAGCCAGCCGAACGGGGCCAAGTTCCGTTTTGCCCTCGAGTGCAATTTGCTCTCGCTGGTTTCATGGTTCGTCGGTCTGTTCCGTTGACCTGATGATGAAGGGGTGCTCCAGAGATGGGGCGCCCCTTCTGTTCTACGGCTTATCTTCCACCAGGTATCGGCTCCGCTCCAGCCACTCCCTGATCTCCCGCTGCGTCGGGAATGATGGCTGTGGCTTTCCCAGCCGCCTGAGGCGGTCTAGGTGGACCACCTCGTCGACGGTGAGTGGCTGGGTGTTGGTCGGAGTCACGGTCATGGTTCTTTCTCCAGAACAAAACCGGAAAGACGAGTCTGGTGGGGCGGTCAAATCACGACACACCGGCGCCCTGAAAGCGCCGGCTGAAGTTATGCCACTGCCGTCCACCCGGTGTTCCCAGTCCCGGATGTCTTGCTGTAAATCATCGATCCGGCAGTGCCGTTGATGCGCAGGTACATCGATCCGGTTTTTGCAGAAATCACGCCCTCTGGAGACCCTGAGCCTGCGGTGATCAGCACGTTTCCTGAGAGACCGTCCGTGATACGGATACCAGACATATGGGACGTGTAGATCAGGCGCTGCAGGTTGACTGGCACGACACGCAATTCAACTGCGGACTCAACGCCGAACTCGGTCACGTTGTCCTCGATGGCGATGCGGACATAGCCCTGGTTAATGTGCACCTCGGTGATCGCATCGATCAGGGCCTGCTGAGCCGTTCCGTCCAAGGTCGAGCCCCACGTGATATAGCGCCCCGCCGGAAGACCCTTGTTCCCCTTGAACAAAATTTGGTTCGGAATCGCGTAAAGCCGAATGGCGCCGCGATCGGTATCAGCCGCCGAGATGTCGCAGTCCTGGATATCGACGTAACAAGGGTCGATAGTGCCGGTCAGATCCGCGCTCGAGTAGTTGTTGACGACAGCATGACCGCCATTCTCACCGCCGAACCGGCAACCGATGGCTCGCATGGACGCGCCATTCTCTAGCCGCACCCAGGCGGTTGAATTGACGGTCTGCGCCTTAGGGATAAAGGCGACGTCTTCCAGCCTCAGCCGGCTCCATTCGTGGATCGAGACGATGGCCGCATCGCGGGCCGTATCGAACACCTGGCCAGTGACCCAGCCGCCGCGGATGATGACGACGTCGCCCCGCGTAATCCGGAGCATGTGCAGGTTCTCGTGCCAATGACAATTGTCGAATACTGTCGTGGTGGACTGCTCGTCCAGATAGATCGCTTCGGTGGTGTGGTTGTAGAACTTGCAGTTTTCGAACAGGACCTCGCCACGGTTCTGGTTGTTGGAATTGAGATAGAAGGCGCGAGGTGTGTCCATCGTCTGGAAGCCGACGAAACGCTGGCGCCACGACGGCCCGTCGCTGATGAAGATGTTGCTGTCCGAAAAGCCTGCCGCTGGGCGGATGATAGCTCCTTCCCCGATGATGGTGGCATAGGGGCCAAGAGGAATATCGCCGACGTCTACATAGTACCGGCCGATGCCCAAGTGCACCTCGGGGGCATGACCCCGGCCGGAACCGACCAGCCCGGAGATGGTGACGCCTTTGGCAGTCGACCATGCGCAAGCGTTGGCGATGCCGGCGCGATCTACCGCCGCATTAGCCTCAACGTTATTGCCGATCGCGCCAAACTGTCGGACGTGGGCGCGCTCTTCGGCGAAGTCGAACCAAGCCACGGTGATGCCATCGGAGAGGGTGATGGAAAACTTGCCGGCGTGGCTTGGTTCGGACGCCGCAAGTTTGTACAGCGCGCCGCCACCGTCGCCAGCGGCGTAGAAGCCGCGCAGGCGAATGGCCGTAGGCGCCACCAGGGGCTGATAAGCCTGGGCCAGGGCCAGAGTGTCGAAAGTGGCACCGAGCCGCTCTTGAACGTCGGGCGACAGTTTGACATGTGATACCGCCCCGTCAGCCACAGACACACCGGGCAGCAGCAGCGTCCAGTCTGCCCCCTCTGTCGGGGTGTCGCCGACGGTCTCGCGTAGTGCCAGCCACAAAGACCCGCCGTGCTCAACGTAGGCAGAGGTGACATAGGTCGTACCAACGTCCCATGCGCCCTCAAAATCGCCAATGGCAGCCGTGCCGCCAAGGATGGACTTCAGAAGTCGACGGATCTCGGATTTCTTGGGCGTGTGATCGCCGGAAGAGGGCACGCTGGGGGTGTTATAGTCGCGGAAAACGTCGTCGACGGTTGGAGTGGTCATCAGTTTGCCCCCGACTGGGCTGCTAGTGCGCCGGTGACATAGTTCATGAGATTTTCCGGGTTCTGGTTCGCAAGATTAGCAGCGTCGACGGCGAGTTGGTCGGCGGCGGTATATGCGGCCTCGATTGCCACTAGGGTCTCGTCGGGCAGGTCAGTCGAAATGAGGTACGAGTCGAAGCGCTCGCCGAAGCGAGTTTTGGCAGTTCTGGCCATTTGGCCTCCATTGGTTGGGTGGGCGCGGGTTAGCCGCGGTGCGCTGGCCCGGCGGGATAGAACTTGCGAAGCCAACCGCAATGCTGTTGTCTGCATTGAAGAGGTGGGGCTTCAGATGATCAGAGCAATTGCTGCCGCGGCTGGTGCCGCTTTGTTGTTGGCCGGCTGTATGTCGACCAAGGTGTCGATGTTTCCCGTTGAGGGGCCGCTGTCCCGGATGGCGCCGCTGCCAACGATCCAGGCAACAGCGAAGGGCATCGAGTCCAACACCGGGGAGATCACCATGGTTCGGCCAGGTGATGACCTCTGCTCTGGCCGGTGGTCGTCAGTTGCCCCGCAAATGGTGGTTGCGAGCAGCGGCTCGTTATTCTCGACCTATGGGTCGTCTGTCGGCTTCAACTCGGTATCCGTGGCGAATATGCCGGGCACCAACCGCGGTGAGGCATTCCTGGCCTGCTCATCCGGCGCGACCGTTCAAGCCGAGTTTTACACCGGCAGCGGCACTGCAAACGGGTACGGCGTGGCCAAGGACAGCGATGGCAATGTCTACAAGATGCTGTTCTAGGAGGCCGACAAGTGCAGCGTCGCGCCGGTTTGGTCCTGTTATTGTTGGCGATCAGCGGTGGGTTAGCATCTACCGCCGAGGCGTGTGTTCTAAAGATCGTCAGCACCGGCACATCTCGATCCATGGCTGCCGCGGTGGGGCAAGTGGTGTCCGCTGACGTCCATGGCACCGTGCAGGAGTGCAACGAGTACGCGGGCGCGGTTTTAGCGGCACTGGGGGAAAGTGCTGAACGCAACGGAATCATCGAGTCCATTACGGTCGAATGTGTCGTGCCCGCGTCCTGCTACGCGCCAGATGTCGATGACGTCGAGCCGTATTTGCGCGTCCTTATACTCAAGGACTAGCCATATTGTGGGGGATAGCCACAAAGCCTCGACCAAAGAAAAACCCGCCGGCGAGGGCGGGGGTTATATTGGGACAAATCCCAATGATTAATGAAGCGTAAACATTGTGCTTGCCGGGCACCCGATTACATGGGCAGTCTGTCCCAATATTTGGGGGACTATCCATGTTCAAGAAGACGGTAATCGCGCTTGGCGCGATGACGATGCTTGCTGCGTCAGTGATTTTGTCGGGCTGCGCCACCACCTATAGCGACATGGGCGCGATGGGCGGGGTAATGGCTGCGCCGGTGACGAACGACGTGTATCGGATCTCGGCGCGAGGCAATGGCTATACAGACGCCACGACAATTCAGGACTATGTATTGCTCAAAGCTGCTGAGACCACATTGGCCGCCGGCAAGACCCACTTTGAAGTCGTGAACAATCGCGACGCCACAAGCAATGTGACGCAGCAGACCGCCGGCACATTTGGGCGCGGTATCTTCGGGGGCGTCTCTTACAGCCCCGGCTTCAATTATGAGATCGTAAAGCCCGGAGAGGATCTAATGATCCGGGTGTCAAACACCGGCGGACCGAACTCGTACAACGCACAGGAAGTGTTCAACAACATCAATCCCCGCGTGAAGCGGCCCGAAACGAAGTCATGATCGCGCGGCAGGCTCTCGCCGGCCTCTGTGCACTGGCGCTGGTGTTTAGCGGCGCCCTAGCCCAAGAGCAGAGCCAGGCTGACCCGTCGATCTACAAAATTGAGGTCGCGCAAGTCAGCTGTCAGCCGCGGCGAACATGCAGCCAGATTGGCTCCTGCGAGGAGGCACGTTGGTACCTGAACAATTGCAGTTGGGGCGGACGCTTAGACGGTGACAGCGACGGCGCTCCGTGTGAACAACTTTGCGGGAGCAATAATTGAAAGCCATCGCGTCATTTGCCATAGCCATGGCCGCCTTGGTGCCGGTTGCTACATCGTCTGCAGAAACCTTACAGACATGCGCGGCTAAGCCAGATGCCACGCGGCTGGCATGCTACGACGGCTTAGCGGAGGCGGCGGTTTTAGCAGTTGCTGCACCCACAAAGGGAAAATGGACTACTCACGTGCAGACGAGCCCTGTGGACGACTCCAAGAACGTCTTTCTCGAAGTGACAGGAACGGACGGCATAACAGATCAGTACGGCCGCGAGTCGGAAATAACGTTGACTCTCGCGTGCCGGGAAAACGTGACTGCGGCCATTCTGAACTTCGGCGGTCTATTTATGTCTGACCTCAATGGTGCGGGGCGGGTGACCTACCGAGTGGATACTCAAGCTGCACAGACCAAGTCTTTTTCAGAATCGAACAATCATGAGGCGCTGGGGCTTTGGAATGGCGGAACGTCAATTCCATGGATCAAATCGCTCTTCGGCGGGTCCAAGATGTACGTTGAGGCCACGCCGTACAGCGAGAACGCAGTCAGTGACTACATGCCGATCGCAGGACTTGAGGAGGCGATTGCGCCGCTGCGCGAGGCCTGTGGATGGTGAAGCCACCGCGAAATTAATCCTCTTTACGATGGGCTTTAGAGAAAAACCCGCCGGCGAGGGCGGGTTAAAATGTTTTGGGGTGGCGAAGCTGTTTGGGGCTGATAAGTAGCAGTTGGCCTATAATAGTGGATGACCGAAACTTAGATGCCCGGACTGAATCGAAAGATCATCTGCTTCGTGGATGAGTACGGCACCGCCGGAGAAGAAGGGTTTGCACTGGGACTGGCGATAGTGTGGGCAAGTCAATGCGGGAAGGCCGATAAGACCTTCAGTGATTTGCTACCTGCTTCGGCCAATGAGGTTCACGCCGCATCCTGGGATCGCACAAATCTCCAAAGCTTGCTGGCTCGCTATGCACAAACTGAAATGCCCGAAGGCCTCTTGATGATGAACAAGAGATCCAGCTCTACGGTAGGCTCTCGGCCGGAAATTTACGCCAATACGCTGATTGAGACTGTGAAGGTCGCTGCAAAGAGGTTCCGTGACGACCAGGGGCTTGGGAAGCAGATCAACAACATTGAGGTCATAGTCGACCTAAATGAACAGAACACCCATCACACCTTTGAGGAGGCCATCAGGCAAGCGATCGTGAACGATGGTCTGTTTCGTGCTGTTACGCGAGTGGTAGCCATCGACTCTGCAGTATCGAGAATGTTGCAATTGGCCGATGTCGTGGCGCATTCCCGATCATGGATCAACAATGGCGATGCCAATGCCAAAGGTTTGCGCGAAGCTTATCGGATTGATGTACTCTGAAACGCAAAACCGCTTGGCGAGTACCAAGCGGTTTGGGTTGTGGCTAGCAACCGGCCCTATTGTAAGGTCCGGGTCACCACTGTGCCCGATAGGCGCGGAGCCTAAACAGGTCACGAGCTGTATATGCGTCTAGTAGCTCACTTTGTCAACTCTTGGTTGACTGAGAAGTTCCCAGTAACACAGTTGTGCTGGCAGTGCGCACGCCCACAGGGCGGTCTCGCACAAAGTGCGATGCGCACTACCATGAATACTGTATTTTGTCAACCTGCCGATGGGCTCGCAAGCATATCAGCTTGATCTATTTCCGGCTAACCCACCATCGGCATCCATCACCGCCCCGGCTCACCAAACACCCGCACACCGTAGTGCCCGTGCTGGCTAGGCTGGCCCTCAAATTCGTCAAGAAAACGCCTGCCCAGACGTTGCCACGCTTCGCGGGCCACGTCGTCGGCAGGCACTCCATTTTGGTTCGTCTCAACACCCATGTCCCGCAGGTCATTGAAAAAGTCGAACCCACTCTGGAAGAACATTGACCAGGCTTCCTTCTCGGCACGCACGTCACGGCGCCGGCTTTTTCTGGCTCGTACGGGCATTAGCGGCGGCTCCCATAGTCTGCGGTGCGCGGACCGCGTGGTGTTTCTGTTGGGCCTTCCACGTCGAGGGCTAGTTCACGCAGGAGCCGGGCGAAGCCAATTCGACTGTCGCGTTCGATGCCCACTTCAGGCCTTGCCTTTGGCTGGCCAAAGCGGTCGTCAAAGGTCATGCCATCGCGATCGATAATTTCGCGGGCTGCCTGGCCACGATCCCAAGCTTCGCCAGCCAGTGTAAGCAGGCGAATGTGGTGCGGATCCATATCGTAGTCGGCAAGAACCGAAGTGAACCATTTCCTGGTCGCCGGCTGCAGATGGCCAGGTGGCTTTGTGTTGGCCATGTGGTCTCCATTTTTTTGTTGAACCGGGGCAATGCCCGCAAATGCGTTGCGGGGGCGGCGGTAGGTGAAAGGGGCTTTGGACTGGGATCTAGGCACCCCCTCCCACCCATGAGATCACAGGACCGCGACCGGCATTGAACGGGAGCCTTGGCCACCCATCTAAGCATCAAGCCGGTGCGCGAAGCCCTCCGCAGCGCTGGCGAAAGAGAAGGCCCTGGCGCTTAATTGCTGCCGGGGCCTTTTTCTATATTGAGATGCCGCGCCGCCGCATTGCTTCTGCGCGCCGGCGGTATGCGTTGGCTCGGTTGTCAGCGCGCGATGTGAGCTTCACCGATGTCTGCGGATAGGCAGGAATAGGCGTAAGGGTGATCTCGAACAGGTAGGCCTCGGTAATGGTACGGCGCGGAAGGCCGATGCCATTGTCCTCCCAGGTCTCGGCGACGGGCACCATCTGGAAGCTGCAGCCAGCGACATCGCCCCGATCAACGGTGCCGATAGCACGGGCGCCATCGGAAGTGCGTTCGTCCAGGTCTAGTTCGAAACGCAGGCCTATCGGCTCATCGAACAAGCGCAGGGTACCGGAGGTCGTTCGCCCCAGCACTAGATCATACTTGTGGCTCCACAGAGCCAAAACGTCCGGTTCTTCCCGTAGCGATCGAGCAAAGATGCCGGGAGCTAGCCGTTCTTCAAAAGCGCCGCCAATGTTCGTCCAAGTGTTGTAGACGGCTGCGAACCCGGAAGCAGTGTGGCCGCCTGCCGAGAGCATACCTTCGCGGATTTCACGATTTGCCAACCCTGGCCTCCAAGGCAGCCTGTATCGCTTCTCTCTCTGCAATCGACTTACCGCCGGGGCGACGCCGTGATCGTTTGATGGCTCCGGCGAATGCCTTAGGATCGAAGCCAGCCCGCGTGCTGGTCTTGCCGCCAAAGGTGATCTTCACGCCGTCCTGGCCATGGGACGTCTGCCTTAATGCTGTCTCAGACATAACCGTACCCCTTCGCTTCCTTGGCGAACCGCTCGATGTGCCCGTCGCCCAGGGGGCCAAGGAAATTCGGCACGAACACGCCAAGGCGAGTCCAAGAGATGTCCTCTGCATCAAAGGCACTGACCAGCGCCTGATAGTCGGCTCGGGCAACGGCCACGGCCTCAAGGGCTGCAGCTAGTGCTGCGACGCGGCGTCCGTATTCTGGTTTTGCAGCCTCGCAAGCTGCGAGCGTCGCAACCCCTTTGGCTTCGTCGGCGCGGGCAGTCTGCAGTTGAACGGCAGCCTCATGGTCGGCGATAGTGCGTCGGAGTTCAGCCAGCCGCGATGCTTTACCTGAGCGCTCATCGACAACTTCATCGCCGAGCAGTGCGGCCACGGACGGACGGACTACTGGTGCCGGCGTGCGGCCCAATTCGCGCTCGAGTGCGACCGCTTCGGAGCGAAGAGCGCTGAGCGCTCCCTGCAACTCAGCGAGCCGACTGACTCGCACGCCATAGTCGGCGTGCGAGTCCGCGAGGGACTGGACAGCGTAGGGCTTTGACTTGGTCATTATCGGGCTCCCATGAAGGTGGCGCGCACGGCGTCGCGGAACGCGCGCCCTGTGACGGTTGTGGATTTGCGGTGAGTGTCGGTTTGCCAATGGTTGGAAACCGTTCCGACCGGCTGGTAACGCTGGACAGTGCCGTCTGCCCAGTGGAGCGCGAGCTCCGGGAAGTTCGACACCAACTCGATCTGGACGTGCCGCAGGTCGTCGGGTGCGTCGATGGCGGTGTCGATCAGGGCGAGCAATTCGGAACGGGCCGTGCCGATCAATGTGGGGGCCCCTTCGAGCGAGACGCCGCCTGGCGTGAGCGCGAAGTACTGGCGAACGCGGTCTGCGGCGGCATGAAGTGTAGTGTCGGCCGCAAGGGCTACGAACAGGGCGCCGAAGCCGGCGCGGTCAAGCAGAGGCGTTGAGCCGGGCGAACCCAGCGGCAATATCCCGGCCTCCTGCAGTCGACGTGCAACGGTTCTGCTGCGCGATTGGGAAAAGCCTGTGTACCGCTCCAGGGCGGCCAACGCGGCGGTGATAGTCGGCACTTGTGGCCTCCTGAAATTTTCAAAGTTGCGGTTGAGTGGTCAAAGAAAACCCCGCCGAAGCGGGGCTGAAGTGCGGGGGAGGAAACAACCCCTTACTCTTTCGGGATTAATCTGCAATTTGGGGACGCCCAGTGCTCGCGGAGGTGGGCTATTGCCCTATCGATTAGCCGAACACCAAACCTTTCGGCGGTCTTTTCCCGCTTGCCAAACGCCTCGCCAATCTCTTTTGCCCTTGTGGGTCCGCAGGCGATTTCGAGGATGCGCACGCTTGACGCCGGGATGGCATCATAGATGGTGCGCAACTCCTCCCTGGCGGCAATCTGCTCCTCCAGCCCAAACACCCCGCTGCTATTCGGAACTACCGTTGGCGACGGCCGCTTGCGCTTGCTTTTGTGGTGCGCATGAACTGTGGCCGGTCGTTTCCATTTCTTCGCATTAGGATCGAGCCTGTATTCTAGCAATCGGCTGCCATCCACAAACGCCAATCCACCTAACTCGCGACGGACAGCGCCGGTCTTGTGGTCGACCTGCGTAATGACCGGGCGAGGTACTTGGCCACCGACCTTGCCGGCGGCGGTGACTGGACGTGCCAATTCTGGCCATTGTTCCCCAGGCTCGACCCCGGTGGCACGCTGCATGTCTTCTATGGACGGCAGGAATTCGGGTGGAAGGCGGTCCACTTCAACAATAATTTCGCAGGCTGCGCGGTCGTCTGTCGCACCGTCGGAAAGATCGGGCGCTGGATCGCGGTAGTTATCGTTTGCGGGTTCGCTGAACGCTATGTCGACCAATGCCCGGTAAGACCAAAGAAGGGCCAGGTCTTCGGTGCGGCCACTGGTCTCTAGTCGCTTGGCGGTAGGCCAGGCCAACACGCGACGGCCGTCCCAATTGTTGTCATTGGCCGGCACGAAATCGCCCGGCGCCTTATGCGCAAGTTTCATTGTTGTTCCTCAGGGTTGGGGGTCGGGCTTTGCGCCTCTAGGTCAACCAGCGTGCGACGATTCAGGGTCGCTGGCATCCCGTATTTTGTGCCTTGTCGGCAAACTGGTACTTGATCTGGTGTTTTTGTTTGATTCAGGCCCCTAGCGCCCGCGTGCACTGCGCGCGCGTACGCATGAGGATTATCTGTAATAGCGTTATTGTTGTGGGATGGGCGCGGTGTGGGTCTGGCGCGGTGGGGGACTTTGCATGCCCCCTATGCCCCGGCCGTCATGCTGCTAGTTCCAAATCACTCTCACCACCCCCCTCAGAGTCCTCAGACTCCTCAGAGTCAAAGACTGAGGGAGAATTGATTTCAGCAGACTCTGAGGAGTCTGAGGGGTCTGAGGCGGGGGTGTAGAGTCCGTAACCCTGCTTCTCAGCCTCGCCGGCCTCGACCATCTTGCGTAACAGATACGTTACGTTTGCAACGGTCATGCCTGTGGCCTTGGCAACGTCAGATGGCTTCATGGGCTCTCCTGCCAAGGCAAGCGCATCCATGATTTGCCGACGCTGGTCAGAGCGCTTAACGTCGTCCACATCTCCTAGGGCGGTCCATATCCCGCTGTCGAACTTGAGGGCCTTCTCGACCTCCTCGACATCGCGTCCGCGCCCATAGAGCTTGGCGCCGTCGGTGTTTCGGTCCAGCACCATGATGCTATCCGCAGCCCCGGTTAGACCGTTCGTGCCAGAGATCATTTCGAGCGGATCGGCAGCTTCCATTTTTCGCACGTGGGTCACTACGACCACGGCTAGGCGGTGTTCGCTGGCAAATCGCTGCAATGGCGATAGTGCTTCATAGTCCGCGGCGTAGGAGTCTTGATTGCCTTTTTTGGGCGGGCGGACGATCGCCAGGGTATCGATGATAATCAGACGGGGATCTTCGACCGACTTGCGCCATGCATCCAGCATCTCGATTAGGCCGGCGCCGACTTTCGGAGCTTCTGTCTGCAGGCACAGGCGGGACATGTCGGGACGCCTGAACTTCGGAAGTACAATGCGCAGTCGGTCCTGCAGGCGGCGCTGGTTATCTTCCAAGGCCAAATAGAGTGCATCGCCCTGGTCGCAGGTTACACCGAGGCATGGGCCTCCGGTCGCGACACCAACGCCAAACCCAAGAGCCAGCCACGACTTGCCGAGTTTCGGGCGCCCGCCGAGAATGGTCAGCCCCTCAGCGACGAAACCGGGGATCACGTATTTGACCGGGGCGAAGTGCATGCCCAATAAGGTCTCAGCGTCGATAGCGGAGAAACGCTTGGTTGCCGGCTCATTATCGTTTGCGGCTTTCATCGGCGCGGCTTTCTCGACCTTAGGGGCTGGTGTGGTGGCTCGCTTGGCGCGAACGCGGTCTGCCCACTTGGGGCCGACTGGCAGGCCGGACAAAGATGTTGCGCCGATGCGGGCCGCTATTGCCCGAGCTGCCACGTGGTGGTCGTGCTCCGGCCCAGATATCGTCTGCATCACCATACTGCCGGCACTAGGGTCGAGATAAGCAATCACTGCGGTTTCGCTGTCGCATTCGAATATGTCGTCGAACAGCACGCACCACCGCATCGCTTCGTGGCCGTCGACAGGGTCAGTTTCAGCAGGGCTGAAGTCCGCTGGGGTGACGCAGTCCCAGTCCGTGCCAACGTTGGCCACCTGGACGACACCTTGGCCAGTGGTTGCCATGGCCCAAAAGTAGTCACCGAAGCGGTCCAGTTCGCCGGCTTCGATCAAGTCGAGCGGCGTCTCAGGCTGCGCGGATACGTTCATGGGCACTGCCCTCCATCTCAAATGCTGCTGCGGCCAGACGGCCAATCTCTGTGAATGTGAGCGGCGCCACCTGTGCAGTGGAGCGCCCATGTCGAGGGGATGGCGGGAAAGCCCTAAAGCCCTTTGGCGTGCGCCTTAGTTGCCAATCATTGAGCGTGATTTCGGGCGTGGCCTCCAGGTCGAAAATAGCGACGAGGCTTCCCGCGTCGCTGAAGCGACGCAGGTTCAGAATGCGCATGGGCGCCTCCATGGTTTAGCGATGTAGGGCAGGGTGGCTAGATGGTCTCAGGGACGCGGGCCAACAAAATCAATGATTTGTCAGTGGATGCGGAACTGCTCAATGCTCTCGAAGGCCATCTGGCTGTGGCAATAGTCGATCAACTGGCTCCATGAGGACAGGATCGGCTTGTCGCTGTCGATGCGGTCACGGCCAAAGCGCGCGGCAACCGCCTGGATCACCTTGAGATGGGCAACCGTGGTCGGGCCGAGGCCCTTGACCTTTTCGAGCCTGGATCCATTGGCATTGAACACGGCTGAGAAGGACCCGAATTCGCGCAACAAGGCCTTCGCCAGGCCCTTGGTGTCCTTGCGTGGAATGGCCAGTTGCAGGGCCAGTTCGAGCAATTCGTAGTCTTCCAGCGCGTCGCCGCCAAGCCGCAGGAAGCGCTCGCGCACCCGCTGGCGGTGGCCGGCGTGATCGTCATGCTCAAGGGCCGGATAGGCGGCCTCGGCGAATTCGTCAGGCCGGTCGCTCATCAGGCCGCCCGCTTGGGCAGCGGATTGAAGAGTCCCGAAGGGGAGAGCGTGAAGATCTCGCAGCCGGTTTCGGTGATACCAATGGAGTGCTCGCATTGGGCCGACAGCGTCCGGTCGCGGGTCACGGCAGTCCAGCCATCGGAGAGGATTTTCACATGTGGGCGTCCCAGATTGATCATCGGCTCGATGGTGAAGATCATGCCCGGCCTTAAAGGGACGCCACTGCCAGCGGTTCCGAAATGGAGGATGTTGGGCTCGTCATGGAACAAGCGTCCCAGGCCATGGCCTACAAAGTCGCGCACCACGCTCATGCGCTCGCCTTCCGCCACCGCCTGAATAGCGGCGCCGATGTCGCCGGTGGTATTGCCCGGCTTTGCCGCAGCAATACCGGCCTCCAGGCTCTCATAGGTGATCTCGATCAGCCGTTCAGCCTTGCGCGAGATTTCACCCACCGGATACATACGGCTCGAATCGCCATGCCAGCCATCAACCACCAGGGTCAGGTCGACGTTGACGATGTCGCCCTCGCGCAATGGACGCTCGTCGGGGATGCCATGGCAGACCACATGGTTGATCGACGTGCAGAGCGAGTGACGATAGCCCTTGTAGAAGATCGTCGCAGGGACGGCGCCGTGGTCGCGGGCAAATTCATAAGCGACCCGGTCAATGGTCGAGGTCGGTACCCCCGCCTCAACGAAGGGCGTCAGTTCATCCAATGCTCTCGCGGTCAGGGCGCCGGCGCGACGCATGCCCTCAAAGCCTTCCGCGCCATGCAGCGGAATGACGCCGGGGGTGCGGCGGGCTTTGGTGGCAGCGTCGACATAGGTAATCATGCAAAGGTCTCCTGCTGCGCAAAATAGGGGCTTAAACCGGTGAAGGGAAGGGTGGTGAACCGTTGACTCGCCACCGGCGTAAAGGCATCCACAGATCCGTTAAGGAAACCAGCCAATGACCCAGCAAGACACGCGCATCACCGCCGGCATGATCGTGATTGGCGATGAAATCCTCTCGGGGCGGACCAAGGACGTCAATATCGGTGCGGTCGCGGATTTCTGCACTGACCTCGGCATCGATCTCACAGAAGTGCGCATAGTCTCCGACGAGATGGACGCCATTGTGGAAGCGGTCAACGCGCTGCGCGCTCGCTACACCTATGTGTTCACCACGGGCGGTATCGGCCCCACCCATGACGACATCACTGCCGATGCCATCGCGACGGCCTTTGGCGTCGCCCTGCCGGTCAATGCTCAAGCCCGCGCCATGCTGGAAAGCCGCTGGAAGCAGACCGGCACCGAGGTCAACGAAGCCCGCCTGCGCATGGCCCGCATCCCCGAAGGCGCCGATCTCATTGTCAATTCGGTCTCAGCCGCGCCGGGTTTCCGTATCGGCAACGTGCATGTGATGGCTGGGGTGCCGATCATCATGCGTTCCATGCTTGAGGCGCTGGCGCCCACCCTCGAGGGCGGCAAGAAGGTTTCGTCTATCACCATCAAGGCGGCGGTGGGCGAGGGCACCGTGGGTGGCCCGCTCGGCGCCCTGCAGGCCGAATACCCGGATGTTAAGATGGGCTCCTACCCGCAGATGGGAAAGGACCGCGTGATGACCGAGTTGGTTCTGCGTTCATCCGATGAAGCCAGGCTGGCCGTGGCAGCCAAGGCGGTTCGCGCCATGGTGGCGGAAGCCCATGAAAAGGCCGGCATTGCCCCGCCGGACGCAGAATGATTGGCCTTTCCACCTGGCTTTGCTAAGGACGAACCGAGACAATTGCTGGGGCGCTGCCCCGCCAGGAGACATCAAGCGTGAGCAACCCCAACCAGAAGTCGTTTCCCGTCACCTGGGACCAGTTCCATCGCGATAGCCGGGCGCTGGCCTGGCGCCTTGCCGGCATGGGCAATTTCGACGCCGTGGTCGCCATTGCCCGGGGGGGTCTCGTCCCCGCCGCCATCGTGGCGCGTGAACTCAATATCCGCACCGTCGAAACTGTCGCAGTCAAGAGCTATGACCACCAGAACCAGGGCGGCATCAAGGTGCTCAAGGAAATCAGCCCGCCGGTGCTGGACCTGGTGCGCAACGGCGGCAAGGTGCTGATCGTCGACGATCTCGTGGACACCGGCGCCACCGCCCGCGTCGTCCGCGACATGCTCCCCGGCGCCCATTTTGCAACGGTCTATGCCAAACCCAAGGGCCGTGAACTGGTCGATACGTTTATTACGGAAGTCAGCCAGGACACCTGGATTTTCTTCCCCTGGGATCTGGATGTCGCCTATGTCGCGCCGATCTCGGGCGGAACGGACTGACCACAGGTCGGCTTATCCCCGCCTCCTGAAGCCATGAGACCATGCTTTCGCATTCACGCGAGGGCAGGGCATGGCCGAATTATCCGCAAGACTTCATTCAGGCCGCAAGGCGCTGGCGAGAATTGCCGAACGTAAGGCCTTCGAAAGCTATATTCGCCGCGGCGGCGTTCCCGAGGTATTCGTCGCCCTCTCGGCGGCGGCATCCGATGAGCAGAAATTCCTCGACCTCTGCGCCAGCTCTCGATCAAGGCGCTGAGCAACGGCAGGGCAAGTACCCACTACACTTGGCGCACGGTTGGCGAAGACGATCGCTGCTTTGCTCCATGAATGGGAGGCCATCGGCGCCAGGACGCGTCGTATTGAGCGCTATTGGGAGCCTTCGCCATTCCCGTTCGAACTGAGCTAAGGGCCGTCAGCTGGCCCTAATCCACATAGACGAGTTCGCCACCCTCGCCCGGCGCGGCCACTTCAACGGCTGCGTCGTCGGTCATATCCGCATGGGCGGTAGTGGAAACCGGTGTCCGGTCGACCGCGTGGTCGTGGACCACCTGTTCGTCGAGGATTGCCACCAGTTCGTCGCCCACGCGGGCGATGCCGGCGAGGAAGCGGGCGGCGGAGGCGTCCATCTGTGGGACGGGCAGCATGTCGGCTTCCTGGGCCTCGACGATGTCGGAGACGCTGTCGACCAGAAGGCCCATGTCATTGCCGCGGACCGAAAGAATGAGGATGACCTGGCCAGCCTGGTCGGTGACGCGATTCGCGGTGCAGCCGATGCGCAGCGCCAGATCATGGACCGCCACAACGCGGCCGCGGATTTCCATCAGGCCCAGCACGTCGGGCTTGCTAGCCGGCATCGGGGTCAGGCGCGACCAGTTGCGGATTTCGCGGATCGACATGATGTCGATGCCAAAGGTCTGGCCCGCACAGGCAAAGGTGATGAACTGACGGGCGGAAGCCTCAGCCTCGCCAGCGCCGGTGAAAACATCCATTGCGGCCTGATTGTCTGTCATTGCGACGTTGTACTCGATCCGCGCGGCCACGACGTGCCGCGCCCAGAAGGGCTTTGCGTCATTGTCCGCCACAAAGGTTGTCGGGAGGTTATTGAGTGGTGCGGGCGGCGGGAATCGAACCCGCAAGGCTAGCGCCGAGGGATTTTAAGTCCCTTGTGTCTACCAATTCCACCACGCCCGCTTGGCTCGGCTGCCCGTGTTTGTCACAAGGTCTTCGCCAAGACAATTGCGTCGCAGCGATTCTTCCCCGGAGGCTAGATGATCGAACGCATCGAAACCGGCATTGCGCCATCCAGCGCGCCCATCAACGACGCGGTGCGTGCCCGCAAGCATGTGTGGCTCGTCGCGATTGCCGAGGACCCGGTGACAGGCGAAATCGTCGAGAACGATATTGAGGCGCAGGCGCGGCGCTGCATCCAGAACCTCGAGATCGCGGTCAAGGCGGCCGGCGGGAGCCTACGAAACCTCGTCATGGTGCAGATATTCCTGGTCGACAGCGCCGACGCACCGGGCATGAACGCGGTCTATCGCGAGCTCTTCACGACCCAACCCTTTCCGGTCCGGGCCACGGTCGTGGTCAAGGAATTGCTGGCCAAGGGCCTCCGAATTGAAATGACAGCCACGGCGGTACTCGACTGATGTTGCTCAAGCGCGATCTGCTCGAAGACATAAAGGCCGGCAAGGTCGATCTCATCTTCCGCCGCTGGAACCGCCCGACGGTGAAGCCCGGCGGGACGCTCAAGACCAAGGTGGGCCTTCTCGCCATCAAGTCGATCACCGACATGTCGCCCGACGATGTCACCGATTCCGAGGCGCAGCGTGCTGGCTTCGAGGACGTGGCCGCTTTCCGCCGCTGGCTGGATTCGATGAAGGAGGGGAGCCTCTTCCAGCGCATCGAGGTGGGGTATCTGGGGGAAGAATAGGGGCGCACTCAGAACGGCGTGGGCGCCACGAAGGTTGTAAATACCTCGGTCGTGGGGTGCGTGAACCCCAATTCGGCCGCATGCAGTTGCAGGCGGTCGGCAGCGGCGAGATCCTCGCCATCGGCATAAAAGGCATCACCAAGAATCACATGGCCGATGGCCTTCATGTGGACCCGCAATTGATGCGTGCGTCCGGTCAGCGGCACCAGCCGTACCCGCGTGGCGTTTTCCTCGCGCTCGATCACACGCCATTCGGTCTGCGCCGCGCGGCCATGGTCGTGATCGACCTTCTGGCGCGGTTTGTTGAGCCAGTCGGTTCCCAGCGGCAGGTCGATGAGGCCGGTGTCCTCGGCGATGATCCCTGAGACCCGCGCGATATAGCTTTTGGTGGTCTTGCGGTGCTCGAACTGGCTGCCGATGCGGCCATGCGCGCGCTTGTTGAGCGCGAGCACCAAGACGCCCGAAGTGTCCTTGTCGAGCCGGTGGCACATGCCGGCGCCGGGATAGCTCTGGCGAGCCCGGTATTCGACACAATCCCAGAGACTGGGGTCTTTCCCCGGCACGCTCAGCAGGCCCGACTGCTTGTCCACCACCAGGATGTCGTCATCGACGTGGATGATGTTCAGGTAGGGGTCGGTTGGCGGGAAGTAGTCTTTGAGCGTGGGCATGGGACCGAGCATGAGGCCATCTAGCAGGACTTGGGGCGCAGGCCAAGCAGGGTGATCGGCGCGGCGCATTTCCGGCTGGCACGCCGAAGCATTGCGTGCCAGTTTCGAGCCATGTTGGCGACTGTCTTCGATACCGCATTGGGGCATTTCGGGCTGGGATGGACCGATAGCGGCATCTGTCGCGTCTGGCTGCCCGGTCCGACGCCGGACGATCTGCGGCAATTGCAGGTCTCGCGTGGATTTGCCCCGGGTGAGCCGGATGGGTATGTCGCACGGGTGCTTGATCGCATCGAGGATTATGCCGAGGGCGCGGTTGTGGATTTCTCCGATACCCCGCTCGACCTTGCCGGCCTGCCTGACTTTCACCGTCGCGCCTATGAACTGCTGCTTCAGGTGGGCTGGGGGCAGACGCTGACCTATGGTGATCTGGCGCGCCGATTGGGTGATGTCGGCCTGTCGCGCGCCGTGGGGCAGGCCATGGGTGCCAATCCTGTCCCACTGGTCATCCCCTGTCACCGGGTGCTGGCCAGCGATGGCAAGCCGGGCGGATTTTCGGCGCCGGGTGGCGCTGTGTCCAAGGTCCGCATGCTGACGCTGGAAGGGGTCAGCCTCGGCGCTCCGGCCGGGCAGATGAATTTCGGGTTCTAGTGATGGCCATAGAGATCGAGCGCAAGTTCCTGGTGTCGGGGGAGGGGTGGCGGGACGCGGCAACCAGCAACGCTGCTCTGCGGCAGGGCTATCTCTCCAGCAGCGCCAAAGCCACTGCGCGCATCCGTATCGTGGACGATGAGCGGGCCATCTTGACCCTCAAGGGCCCGACCTCCGGCATCAGCCGCGCCGAGTTCGAGTACGCGGTGCCGCTGTCGGACGGGCTTGCACTGCTGGAGATGGCGCGGCCGAATGTCGTCGAGAAGCGCCGTTACCTGGTGCCCCATGACGGTTGCACATGGGAGGTGGATGTCTTCGAAGGCGCCCATCAGGGACTGGTGATGGCGGAGGTGGAACTGGCCTCGGCGTACCAGTTCTTCACACTGCCAGACTGGGCGGGCCGGGAGGTCAGTCATGACGACCGTTACGCCAATGCCAGCCTGTCGCGCCATCCGGGCGTGCCCGCTGTTGACCCTGACGTGGCGTGAGGGACTATCCCC
Source organism: Devosia sp. CAU 1758 (assembly GCF_054482695.1). Lineage (NCBI taxonomy): Bacteria > Pseudomonadati > Pseudomonadota > Alphaproteobacteria > Hyphomicrobiales > Devosiaceae > Devosia > Devosia sp. CAU 1758. Next base: position 1,075,031 of record NZ_JBTLRJ010000001.1, read on the forward strand.
TTGTCTCGCGGAGGATGCGAGAGCGATGAAGACCTATACCGTCAATCAACTGGCCCGACTTGCGGGTGTCTCGGTGCGGACATTGCATCATTATGACGAGATCGGCCTGCTCGGCCCCGCATTCACCGGCGAGAACCGCTATCGCTATTATGGCAACGAGGAATTGCTGCGCCTGCAGCAAATTCTCATCCATCGCGAACTGGGCATTCCCCTGGCCGAGATCGGCGCCATCCTCGATGCGCCAGGCTTTGATCGGCTCGAGACGCTGCAAAGTCAGCGGGAACGTCTGGAAGCACAGGCGAAGCGTTACGCCGGAATGGTGAGGACGATCGACCGCACGATCTCCCGTCTCAAAGGAGAACGCACAATGAAAGACGCAGATTTGTATTCGGGCATTGTCTCGCCCGAAAAGCAGGCTGAATACGAGGCTTGGCTGGTCAACCACTACGGACCTGACATGGAGGCCGAGATCGAATCCAGCCGCAATGCGGTCAGCGCCATGAGCGAGGCCGGACGGGCGGCCTGGATGGCCCAGCTCAAGGACATCGAAGAAGGCTTGGCTGAGGGGTTGCGCAAGGGATTGCCGCCACAGGCCAAGGCGCTTGATCCGATGATCGAGCGGCATCGTAGCTGGGTCGCCAGGAGTTGGGGCAGGGACTGCCCGCCCGAAGCCTATGCGGGGCTGGCGGACATGTACAAGCATCCAGATTTTCGGTCTCGCTACGAGTCTATCGAGCCAGGCTTTGCCGATTATCTCATTGCCGCAATGAAAGCCTGGGCACGCCGACACATCGGCTAACTCTGTTGGGGGCGCCGGGCGGGCGTCCCCTTAATTTCTATTGCCTGAGCGGGATTTGGCGTCGATAGAACTAGCATGCCTGTTCACAATCCCCGCTTAGCGCTGTTCCTGGCGACGGGAGGCCTGGTGTGCCTCATCGCCATGTCGGCAATCATCCATGAGGCCGCACCGCACGCGACCCTGGGCCAGCTGATTTTCTGGCGCAGCGCCATCGCCCTGCCGCCGATCATCGCCTATCTGGCCCTGCGGGGGCAGATCGGCATGTCGGTGCGCACCAGACGGCCGGGCAAGCATCTGGTGCGGGGCGTGCTAGGTTGTGTGGTGATGGCGCTCAACTTCACCGCTCTGGCCTATCTCTCGGTCGGCGTCGCGACGACATTGAGCTATCTAACGCCAATCCTCTCGATGTTCGCCGCCATGCTACTGCTCAAGGAACGCAGCTCCGTGCTGGTGGTCCTGGGCGTGGCCTTCGGCTTTGTCGGCGTGCTCATCATGCTGTTCCCGGCGCTGGTGGGCAGCGATGTGCGCGATGGCGCGCTGATCGGCATTGCGGCTGGCGTTGGCATGGCCGCGACCAATGCCCTCTCCCGCGTGCAGGTGAAGGATTTGACCCGCACCGATCCGCCGGCGAGCATCGCCCTGTCGTTCGGGCTGCTTAGTACCTTCGTGGGTGGCGTGACGTTTCTGTTCGGCTGGATGCCGCTGGACGGACAGACGCAATTGTTGCTGGTGGGGGCAGGGCTCCTGGGCGGCATTGGCCATGTGATTATGATGGAGGCGGTGGCGCGGGCGCCGGTCTCGCTGCTCGCGGGCTATGAATATACCGGCATCCTCTGGGCTTTCTTCTTTGATGCAGTGCTGCTCGGCGTGCATCTGGATGCCTGGAACGTGACGGGCGCCGCCGTCATCGTTGTCGCCGCAATCCTTGTCGCCGTCGGGCAGGGAACGTTCCGGCGCACAATTTCCATCACCGCCGGAAGCTCCTGAGGCCCAGTCTGTTTCGGATCGATTCCGGCCATGCAGGCGTTGGGTCAAAGGGACCTGATGCTGAGGGCGCGCATGAACGACGGATTGACCCCAATGTTGCTTTACTGGATCACGCGCGCCATCGAATGGTGCGGGATTGCAGTCATCATTGGCGGATTGCTGTTCGGCTCGATTCGCTTTCTGCAGGCACTCATTGCGGGGGAGGCAGACGAAACGCGCTTTCGCCGCTATCGGGCCGATGCCGGGCGCGGCATTCTGCTCGGGCTCGAATTTCTGGTGGCAGCCGATATCATAGCGACCGTAGCTATCGAGCCCAGCTTGCAGAGCCTGGCGATTCTTGCCGGGATCATCATGATTCGAACATTTCTCAGCCTGTCGCTGGAGGTGGAGGTGTCAGGCCGCTGGCCTTGGCAGCAGCCGCGTTCCGAAGTCAAGGAGCGCCAGGAATCCAGATGAGTTGGCTCACTGCCAGCGTTTGAATTTCTTGAGATGATCGAGCGCGCCGGTCACCGTGCGCACGATCTTGTCCACGCTGTCGGTCACTGGCACCACCAGCACGTTTTCGCTTGCCGGGTCCGGCAGTTCGAGGGTCGCGAACTGGCTGTCGAGCAGGCTAGCGGGCATGTATTCGTGTTTGCGGCGGGCCATGCGCTCGCCGATGACCTCGCGGCTGCCATCCAGATAGACAAACAGCACCGGCTCGCCGGCTTTCTCGGTGATGAAATCCCGATAGGCGCGCCTGAGTGCCGAACAGGCGCCTACGGCGACGCCCTTCTTCTCCGCCGCGGCCTTCAGCGCAACGGTTAGAGCCTCCAGCCATGGCCAGCGATCTTCGTCGGTCAGTGCTATGCCGTTCCGCATCTTTTCGACATTGGCCTCAGGGTGATAGCCGTCGCCATCCAAAAAAGGTGCATGCAGCGCCCGGCCGAGAGCCGCGCCCACGGTGGATTTGCCTGAGGAGCTGACACCCATCACGATGATGATGCGGGCCGGCTCAGACGACTGCGGTAAAGGCGCCATCGACATATAGAATGTGTCCGTTCACGAAACTTGAGGCATCAGAGGCCAGGAAAATGGCGGTGGGCCCAAGCTCTTCAACTTCGCCCCAGCGCCCCATGGGGGTGCGCTGCTTGACCCAGTTGTCAAAGGTCGCGTCTGCCATCAGCGCAGTATTGAGGTCGGTCTTGAAATAGCCCGGTGCGATGGCGTTGATGTGAAGCCCCCTGGGCGCCCAATCGGCGGCCATGCCGCGCGTCAGGTTAGCGATGGCTGCCTTGGCGGCGCCATAGGGTGCGGCGGTGGGGCGGGCATGGTTTGTCAGGATCGAGCAGATATTGATGATCTTGCCGTGCCCGCGCTCAAGCATGCGCTGGGCCACCGCCTTGCTGACCGAGAAGGTCGAGACCACATGGGTGCTCAGCATCGTCTCGAAATTGTCGTGGCTATAGGCATCGAGCGCCCCGCGAATCTGGATGCCGGCATTGTTGACCAGGATATCGATGGGTCCCATCTCGGCCTCGATATGGGCGATGGCGCCCCCGACGCTGTCGGGACTGGTGACGTCAAAGGCCACTGCCGCCACTTCTGCGCCGGTCGCTGCCAGGTCGGCAGCGGCGGCACCAAGGGCGACACTATCCCTGGCATTGAGCACGATTTTGGCGCCGGCACCGGCCAGTGCCCGCGCCATAGCTAGACCCAGCCCGCGGCTGGAGCCGGTGACCAGTGCACGCCGCCCGGTCAGGTCAAAGGGTGATTTTGGAGTGCTCATGGCGCCGGACTTTGCTTTTTGTGCTGCACGTTTGTTAGTTTAGCTGCCTTGCCAGCGCAAGCCGACCCCCTTGATCTTCCATACAAGCTATGCGATCTGGCCGGAATTGTCCAATCCGCCCTTTCTTCGGAGAGCGGTTTGTGGTCATTTCCCGCCGCGTGCCGTGCCCTCGGCGCCGGGATGAACACGGAAGAGCTTTAGAAGGACTGTTTGTATGTCGACAGCGGATATTGGCCTTATCGGCCTGGCGGTCATGGGTTCCAACCTTGCCCTCAATATCGCCGAGAAGGGCTATACTGTTGCCGTTCACAATCGTTCGGCTGGCCGGATCGACGAACACGTCGCCGAAGCCAAGGCGCAGGGCCTGGATGGCAAGACCATCCCGAAATACGACCTGGCCGATTTCGTGCAGACGGTGAAAGCGCCGCGCTCGATCATCATCATGGTCAAGGCTGGCAAGCCGGTCGATGAGATGATCGAGCAGCTGCTGCCCCTCCTGGAGCCGGGCGATGCCATCATCGAATGCGGCAATTCGCTCTATACCGACACCCAGCGGCGCTTCGACTATCTCAAGCCCAAAAATATCGGCTATCTCGGCGTCGGTGTGTCCGGCGGCGAAGAGGGTGCCCGCCATGGCCCCTCGATCATGGTCGGCGGCTCCAAGGAGCAGTGGCACAATGCCGAGGCGGTGCTGACCGCCATCGCCGCCCAGTTCAACGGCGAAAGCTGCTGCGCGTATCTGGGCGAAGGTGGTGCCGGCCATTTCGTCAAGATGATCCATAACGGCATCGAATATGGCGACATGCAAATGATCGCCGAAATCAATGGCGTGATGCGCGATGGCCTGGGCATGTCGCCTAAGGAATGCGCAAATGTCTTCAGGGAGTGGAACAAGGGTCCGCTCAATTCCTATCTCATCGAGATCACCGGGCATGTCCTGGATGCCGTTGATGAACAGACCGGCAAGCCGCTGGTCGAGCTGATCCTCGACAAGGCCGGACAGAAGGGCACCGGCGTCTGGTCCGCCATTGTCGCCCAGCAGATGGGCGTGCCTGCCACCGCCATCGAGGGCGCCGTGGCCGCCCGCTCAATTTCCTCGCGCAAGGGCGAACGCGTGGCTGCCGAAGCCATCTATGGCAAGCCGAACCGTCCCAAGACCGACGTGACGCTAGCCGATCTCGAGAAGGCGCTGCTGGCGGGCAAGATCGTCTCCTATGCGCAGGGCTTTGCCGTCATTGCCAAGGCATCCGAAGAATTCGGCTGGTCGCTGCCGCTGGCCACCATTGCCAAGATCTGGCGCGCCGGCTGCATCATCCGCTCGCGCTTCCTCGATCAGATGGCTTCTGCCTATGCCAAGGGCGAAGCCGTGAACCTGCTGGTGGTGCCGGACTTCGTTTCCATCATGAAGGACAGCCACCCGAGCCTTCGCAAGGTGATCGCTGCGGCCGCCATGGGCGAGTTCCCGATGATCTGCCTCTCGGCCTCGCTGAGCTATTTCGACAGCTATCGCCAGGCCCAGGGCACGGCCAACCTCACCCAGGGCCAGCGCGACTTCTTCGGCGCCCATGGCTTCGAAATCGAAGGCCGCGGCACCGACCTGCACGGCACCTGGCCGAGCACTCTAGGCAAGTAAGCTGCTTTGATACGTTGAAGCGAAGTTAGAGTGCTGGCCTTGGCCGGCGCTCTTTCTATTTGGAGGTGCAGTATGAAGAACGTGCAAGTGATCGATGGTGCTATGAACTGCACCTACGACATATTCGCTATAGACGATCCAGATTTCCTTGTGATCTTCCCGGACGGTCAAGATATCGAATTTGCCTCCGACCTATGGGAGAGGTCGAGTTCAAGGGAATTGAAGAGGCTGCTGGACAAGATGTGGTCACAGCGCGTCGAGAAGGAGATGGTGCAGGGCATTCATGGGACCCTGTTCTATGAACTCGACTTCAAGAAGCAATACTATCCGACGAAAAAGTCAGCTGAAATGGTTGCGGCAATCTAGAGCGCCCGGAACATCACATAGCTGTCCACAAAGCCATGGACGGGATGGTTGAACGCCTTGGGCAGGGTGCCGACGATGTGGAAGCCCAATTTCTGCCAGAGGGCGACGGCTCCGGTATTGGTCGAGACCACGTGGTTGAACTGCATGGCGCGGAAACCGCGCTGTCTGGCCCGCTCGAGCGAATGGAGGCACATGGCGCCGGCGACACCCTTGCCACGGGCTTCGGGCGCGGTCATGTAGCCGCAATTGGCAACGTGGGCACCACCGCCGCGCTGGTTGTGCATCAGATAATAGGTGCCGACCACCAGGCCGTCGATCTCAGCCACAAAAACCTCGTGTGCCGACATCAGCCAATAGGCGCGAACGCCTTCGTCGTCGAGATCGGTGTCTATGGCATAGGTTTCGCCGGCAGCCAGCACGGGCTTGACGATACGGAGAATGGCAGGCCAGTCAGCATCAGCGGCCGGGCGAATTGTCGATGTCATCGTCGTCTTCCAGCGGAGCCACGCGTACCTGGCCGGGCGGGGCCATTTCGGGCACATGGGGGTGATCGGCAATGCTGGGCCGCCGCCCCAGATCGAACCGCCAGGCCGAGATGGCAAAGACGATCAGCGCCAGCACCACGGCAATGCCGCAGGCGATGAAGGGCGCGCCGGGGAAGTAATGCCCGGATGCAGGGCTGCTCGTATAATACGAGAAGATCTGCGTGGCGCCGAGCGGGCCGATGATTGTTGCCAGTGAACTGGCGGCGTTGACCGCGCCCTGCAATTCGCCCTGGCTATTGTCCGGCACTTGGCGCGACAGCACGCCATTGATGGCCGGGGGCGCCAAACCGCTTACGCAGCCGACGGCAATGAAGAGGTAGAGCTGATAGACATCTGCCGAGAACGCGATGCCGGCAAAGGCGATCGCGGCTGCAAACAGGCCGATCATGCCGACGGCCGGCTCGCCCATGCCCTTGGACAGCGGTCCGGCAAGCACGGCCTGGCTGAAGGCAAAACCGATGCCGAAGGCGCCGAGCGTGCGCCCGATGGTGGAGGAGGTGAAATTGAACACCTCCACCGTGAAATAGCTAAAGATCGTCGGCAGCGCCTGCGTCGCTAATTGCAGAAAGAACAGCACCACCAGCAGCCACAGCACCGACGAATACTGGCGCAGCGCCACCACGGCGCCGAGCGGATTGGCGCGGCGGATATCGAACTTGCGACGCGAGTGCTTGGGCAGGCTTTCCGGCAGGACCATCAGGCCGAAGAGGAAGTTGGCAAAGGCGAGCCCTGCCGCCGCAAAGAACGGGACGCGTGGGCCGAATTCGCCCAACTCCCCGCCGATCACCGGCCCGATGATAAAGCCGAGGCCAAAGGCGGCGCCGATGAGGCCAAAGCGCTGGGTACGCTTATGCGGGGGCGTGATATCGGCCATATAGGCCGTTGCGGTGGCCAGAGCTGCCCCGGCAATGCCGGCAATGATGCGGCCGATGAAGAGGTACCAGACGAAGGGCGCGATCGCCATCATCAGGTAGTCGAAGGTGAGGCCCAAAAGGGATAGCAGGAGAACGGGACGGCGGCCGAACCGGTCCGACAGGTTTCCGAGCACAGGGGAAAACACAAACTGCATGAATGCATAGGCAAAGACCAGGTAGCCGCCAATGACCGCAGCCTGCGCAATGCTGCCGCCGGTCAGGTCTTCGAGCAGTTCCGGCAGCACAGGCACGATGATGCCCACGCCAATCATGTCGAGCAGCACGGTGATCAGGATGCAGGCGAGTGTCAGGCGAGAACGGGTAGCAGCTTGCATGCGGTGGCTTTTACCTTTTCTTTGTCCCACCTCAATGGTGCGATGCAATTGACACGGCGCGCGCCGACAAGGCAAGCGCACAGCATGCGGGCCGGCCTTGCCCTCTAATCCGACCCGGTTAGGCCATCGCCCGGATCATACGCATAGATCCAATCTAGTCGTTTCAGATGCGCGCGCGGCCCCTGAAGACGCATGACCAGATCGCGCGCGGTGCTGACAGGCCACGGCAGATGGAAGATGCGGCCGTTCCGGGCCGAAAGTGCGGCGACGCGCCGGGTGCGGGGCCGACGCAGTTCGCCATAGTGGGAAAAGGCCGCTTCGGCGCTTTCGGTTCCCGCCAGGAGGGGCGCGAGGGTCATGGCATCCTCGATCGCCATGGCCGCGCCCTGGGCCTGGAAGGGCACCATGGCATGGGCCGCGTCCCCAATGATGCCGATATTGCCCCGGTGCCAGACCGGCGCATCGACGGTGTACATGGGCCAGGGGGTCCAGTTCTGGCCAGCCGCGGCGAGAATCGCATCGACGTGCGGGCCGGGCCGTAGCGGGCGAGGCTGCGCGTCGGTCTCGGGCGTCTTGCCGGGCATGAACAGCGCCAGGTTGACCTGGCCGCGATGGGGCAGGGGATAGCAGACCAGGTGAAACCCGCTGCCGAAGAACACCGATACCCGGTCGGGCGCCACTTGGCTCGATACCAGGTCGATGGGCACCAGGGTTCGCCAGGCGATGCGATTGCGAAACTCGGCCTGGGGACCGTCCAGCACCGACATGCGGGTGCGGGAATGGACGCCATCGGCGCCGATGAAGCCATTGGCCCGGCTGGTCCGGCTCTGGCCGTTGGCCTCGTCTATCGCCACGGTCACGCCGCGCGCATGGGAGACGACATCCCAGCCCCGGACGCCGAACAGAAGGTCGATATTGGCAAAGCGCCGGCAGGCCTTGTAGAGCGCATCGGCAAGGTCGGCCCGGTGCATGACGGCATAGGGGGCGCCAAAGCGCTCGCGCATGATGGGGCCCAGTTCCATGCTGACCAGCGGCCTGCGACCGCCTTGGGCATAGACATCGAGGGCGCGGGGTTCAAGGCTGGCGCGCTGAAGTGCGTCGCTGAGGCCCAGCCTGTTGAGGGCATGGCGGGCATTGGGGCTGATCTGGAGCCCGGCGCCGAATTCCTGCACATTGGGGCTGCGCTCGAGCACCACCACGGTGGCGCCGAACTTGGCCAGCGCAAGCGCCATGGTCATGCCGGCAATGCCTGCGCCTGCAATGACGTAGCTGCGGCCCGTGGCGGGCATGGTCATGCCTCAGGCGGCGTCGACCTGGAAGATGGCGGAGGCCGGGTTGGCGTGACCGGCGCCCAGTTCTGCCTTGAACACATAAAGGGTCGAGCAATAGGGGCAGACGATTTCGCTGTCCTTGCCCATGTCGAGATAGACATGGGGATGGTCGAACGGGGGCAGGGCGCCGACGCACTGGAATTCCCGGGAGCCGATCTCGATAGCGCGCAGGCCTTGGGTGTTGTGGAAGTGCGGGGTCGAGCCGTGGGCCATGGGTGGGAACCTGGATGGTGTTTGATTTGGCGCGACCATAGCCAAAGCCCCAGGGCAAGAAAAGGGCAAAGGGGTGCTTGATTTTATGCCCCGAAGCCGCAAAACCCGGACGGCGCTGCAAAGAGGACGTTCCATGCCCAGCTTCACCACTTCGGGACTTTCGCTCGACTACGGCCTGGCAGGCGCTGGGCCGCCAGTGCTGCTTATCCACGGCTTTGCGTCCAGTGGTAAGGTCAACTGGGTGGATACGGGCTGGGTCGAGACTTTGGCAGATGCGGGCTATCAGGCGATCACGCTGGATAATCGGGGACACGGACAGTCCGACAAGCCGCACGATCCTGAGCTCTACTATCCAACGCAGATGGCCGAGGACGCCGTCGCCCTGCTCGACCATCTTGGCATCGCCCGGGCCGCAATCATCGGTTATTCGATGGGCGCTCGAATCGCAGCCTTCATGGCCTTCGCTCATCCCGAGCGCGTTGCCAGTGTGGTTTTCGGCGGCATGGGGATGAACCTCGTCAACGGACTGACCGACGGCAATGACATCATTGCCGGGCTGCGGGCGCCGGCTCTGGCCGACCTGACCCATCCGACGGCGCGGCAATTCCGCATCTTTGCCGACCATACCGGCTCGGATCGCGAGGCGCTGGCAGCCTGCATGGAAACCTCACGCCAGCCGATGGCGCGGGCCGATGTGCGTCGGATAGGGGTGCCGGTGCTGGTGGCGGTCGGTGAGGCGGACGAGATGGCGGGACCGCCCGAAATGCTTGCCGAACTGCTGCCTCATGGCGAGGCCGTGGTCATTCCCAAGCGCGACCACATGCGGGCCACGGGCGACAAGGTGTTCAAGGCGGCGGCGCTGGACTTTCTCGGCCGGACTTTCTCGAATGTACCCGTTTCGTGAACCAAAGGCCCTGCTTTGGCTTTGAATAGAGTAACGAACTGGCTTATATCGTCAGTTATCGATGAAGCGGAGCGATGCGCGATGAGTGGCAGTGCCAAGAAGTCGGCCCAGATCCAGGCAGTCGATCCGGTATGGGCGGCCGTTCGTGCCGGCGCGCAGCAGATTCTGGACGGCGAGCCGTCGCTGGGCAACATGGTGCTCTCCACCATTCTCAACCACGACAGTTTCGAGGAAGCGCTGGCGCATCGGCTGGCGGCACGCCTCGACCATGAGGACGTATCGGCCGACATGATCCGGCAGGCCTTTGCCGAAACCCTGCGCGACCAGCCGGACATTGGCGAAGCGGCGCGTGTGGATTTGGCGGCGACGCTGGAACGCGATCCGGCCTGCCACCGGGCGGTGGAGCCGCTGCTCTATTTCAAGGGTTATCAGGCCATCCAGACCCATCGCTTCGCCCATGCCATGCACAGGGCTGGGCGCCGGGACTTCGCGCTCTATCTGCAAAGCCGCTCCAGCCAGGTGTTCCAGGTGGACATCAATCCGGCGGTTCCGATTGGCAGGGGCATCATGCTCGATCATGGTACTGGGCTGGTCATCGGCGAGACGGCAGTGGTCGGCGACAATGTGTCGATGTTGCAGAATGTCACCCTTGGCGGTACCGGCAAGGCCGACCAGGACCGGCACCCCAAGATCGGCAATGGTGTTCTCATCGGTGCCGGCGCCAAGGTGCTGGGCAATATCAAGGTGGGCGATTGCTCGCGCGTGGGCGCAGGATCGGTCGTGCTCAAGGAAGTGCCGCCCCGGACCACCGTGGCCGGCGTGCCGGCGAAGGTGATCGGCGAGGCCGGTTGTGCCCAGCCGGCGCTGGTGATGGACCAGATGGTGCTGGTGCACGACAGCAATAGCTAGGGGCTAGGCAAGGGGCGGCCGTCCGTTGTTCCCGGTAAATTGCCCGGTGCAGGGGTTGCCAGCGCCGGGCGAGACACTAGATTGCCGGCTCAACGCAATCAGCAGGACATGCTTCCGTGAACCATCCCGAGATCATCAAGCTGCAGAAGTTCCTGCAGCAGAAATTCAACAACCGCAATATCGATGTCCGCCCCCGCCCCAAGCTCAATGATTCCGTGGAAGTCTTTGTCGGCGAAGAGTCGATCGGGCTGATCCATCTGGACGACGAGGACGGCGACAAGTCGTACATGTTCTCCATGTCGATCCTGGACATCGACCTCGAAGATATCGAGTAGGCGCGGCTAAAGCGCCCCGATCCGGCTCAACCAAAGGGCCAGTTCCTCATCGAAGCGTTTCCATGCGCCCAGGGCTTCAGCGTCGAAGCTCAGGACAGCTGCCAGCCCGTTCGGCAGGTGAATGGTCCGGAGGCACCTGTCTCGGCGCGTCGGCTCCGGTGCAGCAACACATTTTGCCACGAAGGGGCTGGGCGAGAGCGGATCATACCAGACCGTTTCGCCCGCATAGCCTTCGCTGGGCAGTAGCGGCTTTCCCACCAGCCCCGGAATGCCGCCCACCGAGTCATCGGCAAACTGATGCAGGTACACGGCGTCCAGCAGGGCGCCGCTGGACAGGGCGCCGCTGCGCGGCAGCAGAGTCGCCTCGACCGCATAGGCGGGCTGGCCGGGCTCCAGGGCGAGCCTCAGGGTCAGGTCGACCTGGCTGGTAAAGCCGGGCTTCATATCTTCGCCAAAGCGAAACCAGGACGCGGGAATGGAGAGTTCTTCGCCCGCTATTGTCTGGATGACACGATTGTCATCGGAAAACAGCGGCTGTGCCGGACGGGCGTTCCGGCCGGCCTGATCGATGGCATAGGCAATGCCTACAGCCGCCAGCAAGACCAGAACCGTGATCCCCGCGAGATTGTAGGCGATCTGGCTGCGCCCAATGGAGGCCGGCTGCGCTGGCGTGTGTGGCATCGACATGTCGAAATTAACCAGAATTCTCGCAATGGGGTGACAGCCATTAGGGGGATCAATATGCTTAACAAAGTGTAAATAATTGATCGGCAGACGCGGCGGCGCGGGGACGGCTAGGCATGACCAGAGAACTTCTGCTTGCGGCATTCATCATGGGCGTCGGGCTGTGCGTGGCTGGTGCGGGGACGCATCTTTACCAGTGGGTCACAAGGCAGCAGGCTGTGCTGCGCATGGACGGCGCCACATATCTGGCCTCGCTGGGCAATCTGGCGATGAGCTTTATATGTGGGCCCTATATCCTGCTCCAGTTCGGCTGGAGCCACGAGGATGACGGCACGATCTCGATGACATCGGTCCTGCTTTCGGCACTGGTGTCGTTCGGCTGGGCGTTCATCACCGGCCTGTTGTTCCTCAGCGCCTATATCGCCCTGCGCCAATAGGGTCGGGATATCCGGGAAACAGAAAGGCCGGCTCCGCTTGCGCGGGCCGGCCTTTCTCTTCAGACCCCTATCAGGGATAGGCTTGGGGCGGGGTCCGGAAACTGATCAGCTGGCGGCAGCGACCACGAGGACGCGATCGTCGATCATGTCGACCCATTGGCCGGCATTGGCCTGGGACTGGCGCTTGATGAACTTGTAGGGGGTGTCGCTCCAGAGGTGGATCGCGCCATCCTGGTTGTCGAGCACGAGGTCACCGCGATCGGTTCGGGCCAGAAGCACCGCGTGGCCGTTGCCATTGGCCTCCTTGACCACGGCGATCATCAGCGTCGAGGGGTGCCAGCCGGAGTTGATGAGGTCGCGGCGCTTGGCCAGCGCAAAATCCTCGCAGTCGCCATAGCCGTTCGGATAGGTCCAGAACTCGGCAACCTGGTAGAGGTCCTGGTCGGTGACCGGAACCACGTTCTGATTGTAATAGGCATTGACCGAGACCAGCTGCTGCCAGGTGCTGTCGGTCAAGGCCATGGCCGGGACGACGCGATCATTGGGGCGGCAATCGCCCGGATGCTTGGAGCAGAATTCGAGATGGCCCACCGGAATGGAGGTGGTGCCCGAGGCGGTCTGCACAAAGGCGACATTGCTGAGATCGAGTGCGACGGCCGGGGTCAGTGCGGCGAGGGCGAAAATCAGCCCTGCGAGCAGCCCCTTCTTGTTGAATGACATCGTGTAGTCTCCCTGATGGAGACCACATTAGGGGCGCGCTGTTGCCCCGATCCGAAAACTACCACGCAGTTTTTATGCGTGTTTTATCGATAGTTGGAGGGATTGATTCACCATGTGAAACTGGTTGGGCATACTGGCCTGGGCAGGCGCCGTTTGGCGCCTCAGTTCATGCGCAGGTTCTGCTGAACGACGGTGAGCATTTCCTGGGCGGCCGCGAACTCGACAGCCACGCCGTTCTGAAAGTGGCGGACGACGCGGGCCCGCATACGGCCAAGGGTGATGGGCGTGCCCATGGCGGGGCGCACGTCCAATTCAACTGCCGCGCCCGAGAGCGAGATGTCGATGATCTTGCAGTTGTAGCGGCGGCCATCGTCGAGCACGACGGTGGAATGCCGGATATCGGGGACGACACGCTCGTGCCGCCGGTCTTCGGGCAGATTGAGCAGGTCCTTGTTGGCTAGCCAAGTTAGCTGGGCAGCCATCTTGTCGCGCTTACGCGGCGAGGCGGCGATGTCCATGACGAAGCCGCCATCGACCTGCGAGAGGATCGTGCCTTCAATGCGGCCCAGGTGATCGAGATAGGCAATGATGCGTTCGCCGATGATGCCGGGCACAGGGGCGATGACCACCGCATCCCCGGGGGACATCGAGAGGACCTGGCAGGGAAATTCCCGGCGGTCGGCCAGCATGTAGCGGCCGAGGATCGACACGCTGACGCGTTGGAAACGCCTGTCGCCGGCACCAGAATGCAGGCTGAGGGCTCTCTGAGGCGCTGTAGTGTCGTCAGTCAGCATGCGTCAACCTGTTCCACGCACTGGGGAAATCCACAGCAACGTTAGCGGCTCTTGGTTAACGCTTGATGAGACTCGGCGCGCCGAAAAGACTCAAAGGCCCACTATTTGTCTAGTTGCGACCACCGTCGATCACTGCAAGGTGCGCGTAGCGGCGCGCCGTGCGGCCAAAGACCGTCGTCGGCATGCCGGAAGCGGCGCCGGAGGGCGCGAAATCGACATCGTTGACGACGCTGGCGAGAACTTCGCGCGCGGTTTCCTCGGCCGAGATCTCGTCCGGCCAGATCAGGCGGAGGCCAGTGATCCGCTGTTCGAGAACCGGCTGTACACCGAGCCAGTAGGGCTCATCGAGGGACGTCATGGCGCCCAGGATGCGGGTGTGGGTCGAGCCGTTGTGACGCAGCGGCATGAGGATGGTCTCAAAGGTGACCTTGGTCTGGAGGGCCGTGGTGCCTTGGAATGTCACCAGCGCAACGGCGTGGTCTTCGGTCACGGCGCGGAGCAGGGTGTCCATGGCGTCGCCGTCGCGATCATGCCAGAGCGCCGAAAAGGAGCGGCCCTTCAGTTCGCGGCAATAGCTGGTGCACAGGTGCGACCCGGCGAGACGGAAGGAAAACTTGTCCTGTCCATCCAGTTCGAGAATGAAGGTGTTGGCTAGTGCCTCACGGATGCGTGTGGGGTCGATGTCGCGACGGTCAGGCGCGCTGCGGGAGCCACGAATCGTGTTCCAGTAGGTATAGAGGGTCTTCGTGCTCGGCATCTGCATCATTTAAGTCCGCATCTGGAGTCGATAGGGCGTCCTCAAAGGGAGTCCGCCGCGCCCCTGACAATCGCAAAATGCGGCCCCGAAGGCGCGCTTAAAGAATAGTTAAGGTTAACGTCTGTGGCCAAATGTGGAAAAGCTGAACCAACCCGGCTCCGGCTCGCTGTTTCAGGACATCATCGATGAGTGAACAAGACCAAAAGCCCGTCGCGCCGGGGCCTCAGGGGCGTGAGCCGGTCTTCCTGCTACCCAATGCCATTACCATTCTGGCTGGTGTCCTCGTCACCATTCATCTTGCGTCAACCTTGGTTCTTAACCCGGACGGGCAGACACAACTGCTGTTCTGGTTCGCCTTCCAGCCCTACCGGATTGTGCTGGGTGGGATGGATCCGGGCATCGCGATCCCACTGTTGTGGACGCCGTTCTCGCATGCCTTCCTGCATGCCGGTTGGGATCACCTGCTGATCAATCTGGCCTGGCTGGTCATTTTTGCAACTCCGGTGGTCAGGCGCTATGGGGCAGGGCCGATGCTGGCGCTGTTCCTGCTCTCGGCGGCTGGTGGCGCGGCGCTTTTTGCTGTCAGCACGCTTTATAGCCAGGTCTATCTGATCGGTGCCTCGGGCGGTGTGGCAGGGCTGACCGGGGCGGCTATACGGTTCATGTTCCAGCCGGTGCTCATGGGTCGTCATCCAGAGACCGGGGAGCCGGTCATGCTGGGCCGGCGGCTGGCGAGCATCGCGGGCGTCTTCGCCAATCCACCCTCGCGCTGGTTCACGCTGATCTGGCTGCTGCTCAATGCCCTGGTGCCGCTGGTACCGCTCCTGACCGGCACCTCGCTCGGCATAGCCTGGCAGGCCCACCTTGGCGGGTTCGCCGCCGGGTTCCTGCTGGTCGGGCTGTTCGAGCGGAGGATCTAGCTGCCGTAAACGGCCTTGGGATCAAACAGGCGAGGCAATCCGGTGTCTTCAAGCGCGGGTGTTCCGTCGGCTGACACGACCTTGCGATAAAAGCAGCTCTTGCGGCCGGTGTGGCAAGCAGCGCCACGGCCGGTCTGGCGCACCAGCATGACAAGGCAATCCTGGTCGCAATCAGTCCGCAGTTCGATCACCTCCTGTAGCTCGCCTGAGGTTTCGCCCTTCTTCCAGACTGCTTTGCGGGAGCGGGACCAATAATGGGCGATGCCGGTTTCCAGCGTCAGCGACAGGGTCTCGGCATTCATGTGCGCGACCATGAGCACGGTGTTGGTGCCGTCCTCGACTGTCACCACTGTCAGCAGACCGTGGGCGTCAAAGCCCGGCGCGAAGACGCTGCCTTCCTCGAGAGCATCGTGGTCGAGTGCCTTGGGGTCGGTGAAGGTGGGGGTCATATTTGCCTGCAGTCTGGGGGCCGATAGCTAAGGGCAATCCATAGGCTGCATGGACCACCCAGACAAGCCGGGTGGTCCATGCAGCGCTGGATAGTCAGGGTGCCAGGCCGAACCAGACTTCGACATCGCCGCTGCCGGTGCGGGTGTCAAAGCGGGGGCCGTAATATTCGATGAAGCTGTGGACTGCTTCGCTCGGCTCGTGGCCATTGGCCGTCAGCCATTGTTCGGCGGCGCCGATGGTCTGGCGCAGGGCCGAGACGTGGCCGGCATGCGTGAACCGGGCCCAGCGCAGGGCAGGCACCGTGACCATGGTGATTTCGGGCGGCACCTCGGCCCCGGCGCGCATTTCCACGGCGACGAGATAGTCGAAGAGGCCTTCGGAGGTGATGTCGCCGACAAGACCATAGGCGGCTCCGGCAATGGCGCCGTCGAGATTGCCGATATAGGGCTGAAAGCGCCGCCACTGTTCGGGAATGCCAACTGGCATGCTCATCTTGTGGCGGTCGGCAATGCCAGCGAAATGCATTTCTGGCCGTTTTTCAAAGTGAGGCGGTGCAACAGGGGCAGAGGTGGTCGTATCCATTCTGAGAGGCTCCACGAGCATGATACCATCGAGACTACGCCGCTGGCGGACCATTTGCGGGGTGACCCCGAACTGATCGCGAAAGGCGCGGGTGAATGCCTCATGCGAGCCGTAGCCGGAATCCAGAGCCACCGACAGGATGTCGGGGGCGCCATCGGCCAGAACACGCGCAGCTTCGCTCAGGCGTCGTGCCCGCAGGTAGCCGGTGACGGAGTGACCGGTGACCAAGGGAAAGAGCCTTGAAAGATAGCTTTTGGACCGCCCGGTAACCGATGCCAGTTCCTCCAAGTCCAACGGCTCGCGCGAGCGGCTTTCTAGAACCCAGAGCATTTCGGCAATAACGGACATGGCACGGACTCGGTTTGAGGCGCGTAGTCTATGTCACGTTCAGCGCAGGTCCACTTGATCGTGCTTGTCATCAGCAAGGGTCGTGGCGGAGATCTTTGACTGGAGGGTCTGGATGATTGTCAGCATCTGTCCCGTGGCGAGAAGTCCGGGCCCAAGCGGCCCCGAGCGGTCCTCGCCTATCGGAGGCAGAGTGACAAGCGCAGCGCGGACCTCTTTCGACATGTGCTGACTTTGCCAATGAACTTCAGCGGCAATGGCATCTGGCCCGCCGGGCACAGAAAGGCCCACTGCCCGGGCGGCATAAGCAGCCGCGCCCAAGGCGTGGGCACCCATATGGCAAACTGCCGAGGCCTGGCCTGCGGACCTCGCTGCGGCGGCTGCGGCCGGCGTTGCCGCATCGCGCGCGGCACTACCCCCGCCGAAACGCTTCCGAATTTCAGTGGCGGTGTTCAATTCTCCGCGGGCGAAAGCGCGGGCCCTGGCGATGGCGGTCCTTGGGCGATGATCGCCCGGCGAGGCGGCTTCAAAGAGGTGCAACACCCGTTCGGCGCAATCCGCCGCCCAGGCGGCGACCAGCCGCCGATCGGACTCCTTGAGGGTTTGGGAAGATTGCGCCATGCATTGCCAATAACACGCCGGACAGAAAATCAAGCTGAGCGTAGCGGACTATTTGCGGCCCACCATGGCAAAGAACCGGTCCTGCTCCACGCGGTCCTCGGCAAAGACGCCGGTAAACCGATGGGTGACGGTCTTGACGTCATGAGCCCTTACGCCGCGCATGGTCATGCACATGTGCTCGGCTTCCAGCATGACGGCGGCGCCGCGGGGCCCAAGATTTTCGTTGATGGCGTCGATGATCTGCGCCGTCATGGTTTCCTGGGTCTGGAGGCGCCTTGCAAAAACTTCTACCAGCCGGGCGAGTTTGGAGAGGCCAACCACGCCGTCATGCGGCAGGTAGGCGATATGCGCCTGGCCGAAGAACGGCACCATGTGGTGTTCGCAGTGGGCGTAAAAGGGAATGCCCTTGACCAGGACCAGGTCATCATAGCCGCCTACTTCCTTGAAGGTCTTGGAGAGCACCTCTCCAGCGTCCTGGTCATAGCCGGCAAACAGCTCGCTATAGGCCTTGGTGACGCGCGCGGGAGTCTCGAGCAGGCCTTCGCGGGTCGGATCGTCGCCAGCCCAGGCAATCAGCGTGCGGACAGCCGCTTCCGCCTCTTCCCGGCTCGGCCGGGCAGGGCGAGTTTGGGCATTCTGCGCAGCGACAAGCGGCTTGACTTGGGCGTCCATGGGGTCCGGCTCCTTGCGTTACGACCGTTGCTCACTACGCGACGAACGACGCGTCAGATTTCGACAGGAGCACAACCTCCTGACAGTCCAGTGGAGACGTCCTATATAGAAGCGGAACGAGACCGGAACAAGAAACAGAATTGTCGGGATTATGGAGCTGAGCGATCTCTATTCCGAAAGGATTCTCGATCTGGCGGGAAACGCCCGGCAGCCTGCGCGGCTCCATGCGCCGGATGCGAGTGCGCGCAAGGTGAGCCGGGTCTGTGGCTCGGTGATCGAGGTGGATATCGGGGTGAAGGACGGAATTGTCACTGGCTATGGCCACGAAATCTCCGCCTGCGCGCTGGGACAGACCTCGGCGGCGGTGGTGGCACGGGAGATCGTCGGCACGCCGGTGACTGAGTTCCTGTCCGTCCGGCAGGAAATGCACGACATGCTCAAGGCCGATGGCACGCCGCCTTCGGGCAAATGGGAAGACCTGAGATATCTCGAGCCGGTGCGGGACTATCCCAACCGGCATGTCTCGACGCTGCTGGTGTTCGATGCCGTGGCGGCGGCGCTCGAAAAGCTTGAGTCGTCACAGGCGGTTGCGGCGGGGCGGTGATGGAGAGAGTCATCGACCTCATGTGGCGGTGCATCGACCTGCCGTTCAGAATCGCGGCTGTGTTCCTGATCACGGTCTATCGCTACACGCTTTCGGCCTTTACCGGGCGCAGTTGCCGGCACGCGCCGACCTGCTCGGAATTCACGCGCGACGCGATCTGGAAGTACGGGTTCTGGCCGGGCGGCTGGATGGGCCTCGCGCGCATCTATCGGTGCCGACCGGGCGGAACGCATGGCTATAACCCCGTCCCCGACGCGCTGCCAGAGGCGGGGCGATGGTACAAGCCGTGGCTCTATGGCCGGTGGCGGTAAATGAACCCACCCCCCGAATTGTCCGCCAGCCTTATGGCGATACTAAGAGACGAAATTGCGGCGGGTAATCAGGTCGTCGAGGTAGGTGCCTGGCCGCCCCATTGCCGGCTTTTCGTTCAGTTGGCGCATCCGTTCCATCGCCGCTACGAGACGGGCCCGACATTGTTCACACCGAGCTCAACGATACGCATTATTGGCCCGAAGACTATTCGACAGCAGACCGGTCCGAATGCCTCGCCAGTAGGTTCTAAACCAGAGAGACTGGAAATGTTGGGCAATCATGCTATTCAGGCCGCCTTGTAGCGACAGGCGCTGCACATAATACCGTTCAATGGAGACTCAAAATGTCGATCAAGGTGACGTTCCCCGATGGTGCTGCTCGCGACTATTCGCGCGGCACTACCGGCACCGAGATCGTGGAAGGTATCTCCAAGTCGCTGGCCAAGAAGACTGTGGCCATGAAGTGGAACGGCGTGCTGTCGGACCTTTCCGATGCGCTGGAGGCCGATGGCAAGATCGAGTTCGTGACGCGCGACAGCGGTTCGAAGGATGTGCTGGAGCTGATCCGGCACGATGCCGCGCATGTGCTCGCCGAAGCCGTGCAGGAGCTGTGGCCCGAGACGCAGGTGACGATCGGCCCGGTGATCGATAACGGCTTCTACTATGACTTCTACCGCGAGGCCGGGCCTTTCACGGAAGACGAACTGCGCGTCATCGAGGAGAAGATGAGCGAAATCATCGAGCGCGGCGCTGCCTTCACCAAGGAAGTGTGGAGCCGCGACCAGGCCAAGGATTTCTTCCGGGCCAAGGGCGAGGACTTCAAGGTTGAGCTGGTCGATGCTATCCCGGCTGATCAGTCTCTCAAGATGTACAAGCAGGGGCAGTGGATCGACCTTTGTCGGGGTCCGCATATGCGGACCGTCAAGGATGTCGGCCAGGCCTTCAAGCTGACCAAAGTGGCCGGTGCCTATTGGCGTGGCGACAGCGATCGCGAGGTGCTGAGCCGCATCTACGGCACGGCCTTTGCCACGAAAGAAGAGTTGGAGGCCTATCTCCACATGATGGAGGAGGCCGAGAAGCGCGATCATCGCAAGATCGGCCGCGACCTCGACCTGTTCCACCTGCAGGAAGAGGCGCAGGGCTCGGTATTCTGGCACCCGCGCGGCTTCGTCATCTACAACCAGATGGAAGCCTATATCCGCCGGCGGCTGAACAAGTCGGGCTATGTCGAGGTCAAAACGCCGCAACTGATGCATGCCAAGTTCTGGGAACAGTCGGGGCACTGGGGTAAGTACCGCGAGAACATGTTCGTGGTGCCCGACCAGGTGCCGAATACGGAAGACAACAAGCCGGTCTTCGAGGATGTCGGCGACCTGCTTGCGCTCAAGCCCATGAACTGCCCTGCACATGTGCAGATTTTCAACCAGGGCATCAAGTCCTACCGCGATCTGCCTCTGCGCATGGCGGAATTCGGCTGTTGCCACCGCAACGAAGCGCATGGCGCGCTGCATGGTCTGATGCGCGTGCGGCAGATGACGCAGGACGACGCGCATATCTTTTGCCGTGAGGACCAGATCCAGTCCGAGACCGAGCATTTCGTGCATCTGCTCTATTCGGTCTATGGGCATCTGGGCTTTGACAATGTGGTTATAAAGCTCGCCACGCGGCCGGAGAAGTTCGGCGGCACTGTGGAGCGCTGGGATGCCGCCGAAAAGGCGCTGGGTGATGCCCTGCGCGCCACGGGTTATGACTTCGAGATTGCCGAGGGTGAGGGTGCATTCTATGCGCCCAAGCTCGAATTCCACCTCAAGGACGCCATTGGCCGGTCCTGGCAGGTGGGGACGCTGCAACTCGACTATGTGCTGCCCGAGCGCCTCAACGCGACCTATGTTGCCGAGGACGGCTCGCGGCAGTTCGCCGTAATGCTGCATCGGGCGATCCTGGGATCACTGGAGCGCTTCATTGGCATCCTGATCGAAAACCACGCGGGCAAGATGCCGATGTGGCTGGCGCCAACCCAGGTTGTGGTTGCCACTATCGTGTCGGAAGCTGATGGCTATGCGGAGAAGCTGGTGCGCCAGTTGCGCGACGCCGGCATCCGCGCCGAGATCGATGCCCGCAATGAAAAGATCAACTACAAGGTGCGCGAGCACTCCGTACAGAAGGTGCCGCTGATGTTCGTGGTGGGCAAGCGCGAGGCCGAGGAAGGCACTGTCTCGGTGCGTCGACTCGGCACCGAGGGCCAGAAGGTCGAGCCGTTCATGGATGCCCTGGTTTCCCTGATGGCTGAAGCGACCCCGCCGGACCTCAAGGACGACGCCGAAAAGGCCGCCTGATGCCACAACGTCCGTCCAATCGCGAAATGAAGGCTCTTTATCATCTGGGCGAGGACAAGGTCCTTGGCCCGGATGACTTCAAGGATGTCGGCGAGAAGGTCTTTGCCAGCATGCTCAAGAAGAAGTGGGTCGAAGCGGCCGAAGGCGTACCGGGCAAATACCGCACGACCGAGAAGGGCCGCGTCATTCATGACGAGGAAGTCTATTTCACCGGTCGCTGGAAGCGCTGAGGGGCGTTATGGCCGAACTCATCGCCATCACCCGAACTGTCTCCATTGATCCCGCCGAGCTGGATGAGAGTTTTGTCCGCTCCTCTGGGCCGGGCGGGCAGAACGTCAACAAGGTGGCAAGCGCGGTGCAACTGCGCTTTGACCTTCTCAACTCGCCAAACATCCCGGAGCCGATGAAGCGACGCGTCGCCGCGTTGGCGGGCAGTCGCATGACCAAGGAGGGGGTGATCATCATCACTTCCAACTCGCATCGGGACCAGCCGCTAAACCGGGCAGAGGCACAGGCCAGGCTGGTTGCTTTGCTGCGCGAAGGCGCCTATGCGCCCAAGCCGCGCCTTGCGACGCGACCGACGCTGGCGTCGAAGAAGCGGCGTCTCGAAGGGAAAGCGGCGCGCTCCAGCGTAAAGCAGATGCGGACGCGGCCTGGCGAGGGCGACTGACGCCATTTACTGTTAATGCAGGGCAGGGTTGCAAATGATGTCATGGTCTTGATTTATCACCAGTGCTTTGTGCTGAATGAAGCGTGCCGCGCGGCACGACAGGAATTCAGGTGAACATGGTCGCTCCTCTTGCGGGATCGGCGCAACGGAGTGCTCCCCAGTGAAGATTGCAGTTGTTGGTTCGGGCTATGTCGGGCTTGTCACCGGTGTTTGTCTCGCGGATTTCGGCCACGATGTCGTGTGCATCGACAAGGATGAAGCCAAGATCACGGCCCTGGAGCGTGGGGAAATCCCGATCTACGAGCCTGGCCTCTCCGAGCTGGTGAAGACCAATGTCGAGGGCGGACGCCTTGCCTTCACCACGAAACTGGGGCCGGCCGTTGCGGCGGCCGATGTCGTCTTTATTGCCGTTGGTACGCCGAGCCGCCGCGGCGACGGTCATGCTGACCTCAGCTATGTCTATGCGGTCGCGCGGGAAGTCGCAGCCGCGGTCTCCGGGTTCACGGTTGTGGTCACAAAATCCACGGTTCCCGTGGGGACAGGGGACGAAGTCGCCCACATCATCAAGAACGACAATCCGGCCGCTGATGTTGCGGTGGTTTCCAACCCGGAATTCCTTCGCGAGGGCGCGGCGATCGACGACTTCAAGCGTCCGGACCGCATTGTCATCGGAATTGATGATGAGCGCGCTCGCGAGGTCATGACGGAGGTTTATCGTCCGCTCTACCTCAACCAGGCGCCCCTGCTTTTCACCGACAGGCGGACGTCCGAACTGATCAAATATGCGGCCAATGCGTTTCTGGCCATGAAGATCACCTTCATCAACGAGATCGCCGATCTTTGTGAAGCCACTGGCGCCGATGTGCAGCAGGTGGCCCGTGGCATCGGCCTCGACAACCGAATTGGCTCGAAATTCCTCCATGCGGGACCCGGCTATGGCGGGTCGTGCTTTCCCAAGGACACCACGGCCCTGGTCAAGATCGGACAGGACTTCGGTAGCCCGATGCGCCTGGTCGAAACGACGGTCTCCATCAATGACCAGCGCAAACGCGCCATGTCGCGCAAGGTTGTCGCGGCCTGTGGCGGCGATGTGCGCGGCCGCACCATCGGCGTGCTCGGCCTGACCTTCAAGCCCAACACCGACGACATGCGCGAGGCACCGGCGCTCGATATCGTCCGCGGGCTCCAGGACCGCGGCGCCAGAGTCGTCGCCTTCGATCCGCAAGGCATGAAGGCCGCGCGAGAGATGATGGAAAACGTCACATTCGTCGAGAGCGCCTATGAGGCGGCCGAAGGGGCTGATGCCCTGGTGCTGGTCACCGAGTGGAACGAGTTCCGCTCCCTTGACCTGGAGCGGCTGAAGACCCTCATGAAATCGCCGGCTTTCATCGATCTGCGCAATGTCTACCGGCCGCACGAAATGCGCCGTCACGGCTTCACCTATGTCAGCATCGGTCGCTCCGACAACGAGTCCGGTGACGCCATTCACGACGCAGCCGAGTGAGAGACAGGGGAGGCGTCGGCATGAGGATCCTCGTCACCGGGGTGGCCGGGTTCATCGGTTTTCACCTGGCGCGCAAGCTTCTGGCAGCAGGGCACGGGGTCTTCGGTCTCGATGCCCTCACCAACTATTATGACCCCGTCCTCAAGAAGACGCGGCTGGACCTGCTCCTGGCAGAGGACAGGTTCGTGTTCGCCAAGGTCGATTTGACCGACCCGGCGGCGCTGGAGGCCTTCGTCGCGGAAGCTAGGGCCGATGTGGTGTTCCACCTCGCGGCCCAGCCCGGTGTGCGCTACAGCATCGAAAACCCGCAGAGCTATATCCAGTCCAATGTGGTGGGCACGGTCAATCTGCTGGAAACCCTGCACCGCCATCGACCAGGTCACTTGGTCTTTGCCTCCACCAGCTCGGTCTATGGCGGTAACCAGACCATGCCCTACGCCGAGGTGCATCGTGCGGACGCGCCTCTGTCGCTTTACGCGGCGACCAAGAAGTCCTGCGAGGCGCTGGTTCATTCCTATTCGCATCTTTGGGCGATCCCCTCGACCTGTGTGCGCTTCTTCACGGTCTACGGGCCTTATGGCCGCCCCGACATGGCGCTTCTGAAATTCGCCAATGCCATAGCGGCAGACGAGGCCATTGATGTCTATGGCAATGGCCGGATGCAGAGGGACTTCACCTATGTCGGAGACCTGGTGACGGCGATGGCGGCGATCATGTCCCGCGCACCCGTTATGGGGCAGCCGGTAGACGGTGACAGTTTCTCCGCGGTGGCCCCGTTCCGCCTCCTCAATATCGGTGGGGGAAGACCGGTCGAACTAATGGATTTCATTGCCTCAATCGAACGGGCTATGGATCGGAAGGCGAAACTGAACATGTTGCCCATGCAGCCCGGCGACGTGGTTGCGACCGAGGCAGACACGGGTCTGCTCAAGACATTGGTGGGCGACCTGCCAGCGACGCCGCTGGACGAAGGGATAGACCGGTTCGTCTCTTGGTTCCGCGAATATCGACCGGAGAGGGCAGGCTAGATGGCTACGACGAGCCTCAAGTTCGGGACAAGCGGGCTGCGAGGGCTGGCGACAGATCTCGAGGGGATAGCGGCACGGCACTACGTCGCGGCCTTCCTGCGATATGCGCAACGACAGACCATGTCTGGCATAAGTGAGGTCTATCTCGGCGCTGATTTCCGGCGGTCCAGTCCTGCCATCATGGCAGATTGCGCCATCGCCATCAGTGCGGCGGGCATGGTGCCGGTCGATTGCGGGACGCTGCCGACACCGGCGCTGGCCCTGCACGCCATGGCCCGGGGTGGCGCGGCGATCATGGTCACGGGAAGCCATATTCCGGCCGACCGCAATGGCCTCAAATTCTACCTGCCCACAGGCGAGATCAGCAAGGTCGATGAAGCCGGCATTGTCGCTGCACTCGACGACGCCTCGATAGAGGGCAGCGATGTTGTTCTGCGCGATGAAAAAAACGCTGCAGCGTCGCGTTATTTCAACCACTTCGCGGCCCTCATGCCGCAGGGCGCCCTGACGGGTATGCGCGTCGGAGTCTTCGAGCATTCCACGGTCGCGCGCGACCTGCTGGTCGCGGTGCTGGAGCATTTCGGGGCCACGGTCGTGCGGCTTGGCCGGATCGAGGGTTTCGTGCCGGTCGATACCGAGGCATTTGCGGACCCGGTCTTTGAGCCAATGGAAGTCTGGGTGCGGGAACACGGTCTCGACGCCGTCGTGTCTGCCGACGGTGATGGTGACCGTCCGCTGCTGATGGACGAAGCCGGTCAGTTCCTGCGCGGCGATGTGTTGGGCCTTTTGACGGCCCGTTATCTTGGCGCCCGGACGGTGGTGACACCGGTGACCTCCAATTCGGCGATCGAGCGCACCGGCTTGTTCGAACAGGTTCTGCGTACCCGCGTTGGTTCTCCTTATGTGGTCGGGGCAATGGCCGAGGCCGGGCCTGGTGTCGTGGGCTTCGAGGCCAATGGCGGAACCTTTACCGGTGGGGGACTGTCGGCGAATGGCCAAGCTGTGGCACCGCTGGCGACGCGAGACGCCATCCTGCCACTATTGTGCACCCTGGGCGAAGCGGTCCGGCAGCGAAAGCCGGTTTCCCAGCTGCTTTCAGCGCTGCCATTGCAGCATGCCCTCGCGGATCGCCTCCAGGACGTGCCGAGTGAAGAGAGCACTTCCTTTCTCATGAGGCTACAGGGTGACGACGCTTATGCGGAGTCGATCTTCGCGCCGCACGGGATATCGCGGTCGGCGTCGATTGATGGTCTGCAGTTCTGGACGCGGTCCGGCGCCATGGTGCATTTCCGGGCCTCGGGCAATGCCCCTGAACTCCGGTGCTATGTGGAGGCCGACACCGCCGAGGCCGCAAGGACGCTGCTGACCTGGGGGCTGGAGACCGCGGCACGGGAAGTGGGTCGTCTTCGATCAATGAGATAGGGCCGCCCGGGGGCGGCCCTTCTTGGTCTATTTGGCCTCGGCGCGGATGCTGACCTTGCCCAGAAGCGTCGTCGGATCGGTTTCCGCCTCCATGAAGTCCATCATGCCCAGGCCCGGTTCGGTCTTGGCCTCGATGCCGATGATCAGGGTCTTGGCCTTGCCCGAGACAAAGGCGTTGATGGCTTCCCCAAGCTTGGCGGCATCGGCGGCACCAGCCATCAGGCCGATAACACTGCCCTGGGCCAGTCCGGCAAAGACCGGGCGCAGCGTTGCCGGATCGGCGCCCTGTTCAGCAGCGACCACGGCCAGGATGATGTCGGACAGACCGGCATCGGTGACGGTGAGGTCTAGATTTTTGATGGCAATCGCCATGCCCGCGGCAAGCGAGGTGTCCGTGTCGAGCGCAAATAGCTCCTCTGTCGCGTTTGCGATGGTGCCGGCCAGCACGACCGTCGCCAGATCGACGGCGCTCATCGACACTTCCTCGACCGCAATGGTATCGGTCGCCGCATCCCATGCGGCCGCGATACGGAAGCCGGCATCGATCTCGGTGATGCCCAGGGCAAGGAGCTGCTCGAAGCTGTCGTCGCCGCTATCGGTGGGAACCTGCGCTTGGATATTGGCCGCGGAAATATCGAGGTCGGTAGGGATGCCGTTGAGATAGGCCGCCAGCGCTAGGTCGAATGAACCGATCTTGGCCTGGATGCGCGCGTCCGGCGCGTCGGGGTCCGGAATATCGATATCGAGGCCGCTGAACGAGAAGCCTTCCATGGCCGGGATCAGGGCGCGTACGTTCTGCTCGAACCAGGCCTCGTTAACGGCCTCGGGGGCGGCCTCCAGCGTCGCGATGGTGGTGCTGAGGTCCATCGGCTTCACGGTGAAGTTGTCGAGCGCCATCGCGCCGTCGCCATCGACCACCAAGCTGAACCCGTCCATGGAAATGGACGGATAGACGCCGGGGCTCATGCCGCCCATCGTCATGCCGGCCAAGGCGAAGCTCATGACCTGCCCCTCTTCGTCGATACCCTCGCAGGAGAGGCCGTCAAAGGTGACTTCGGAAGTTTCAAATGCCGTCAGGATGTCAGCGTACATCTTGACGAAGCGGCCCATGAGCACCGGGTCGGCGGCCTCCCGGTCATCTTCCATGGACTGGGCAATGGCCATCATCTCGCCAAAGGAGGTCCTGAGGGGGCGTCCCTTGAACTCGGCGCCCGTCATGGCGCCGATGGTGCAGGAAATGTCCTCGGCTACGAGCGTGCCGCCCTCGGCCACGAGGTCGGTATAGATGATTTCGAGTTCAGTCTGCTCACTACGGTCGACCAGGCCATAAATCCCCAGGATGCCGCCAATATCGAGATTGGCCGCCGACATGGCGCCAAACTCGAAGGTGCCTTCGTCGGTCACCAGGCTGATACCGGCGAGGCTCACAGTGGCGGCCTGGCCGTCGGTCACGTCATCGAGCATCAGGTCGGTGAAGGTGAGGGTGGCTTCCTCCGGGCCATCGTCGGACTGCGATGTAACGCTGACGATGATCTCGGGCACCGCGATGCTGGTGGCGTCGAGGTCCGCCAGATCTTCTGCATGATCGACGATATTGCCGCCGAGAACTTCGGACAGGATGGCATCGGAGAGGCTTGAATCCACCGCATCAATGGTCGGGATGGAGACCCTGTAGTCAACCTCGAGGGCGGCCGGTTGCGCGGCAGCCGGCTTGACCTTTTCCTTGGCGACGACGGTTACGGCGGGCAGGGCCACGCCGATAAGGCAGGCAGCGGTGAATGCCGCCATGCGGCGGCTGGTGTGCGTCTTGATCAACATGGTGTTCTCCCGTTCCATGCTTGGCATTTGGGCGCGTGCCCGTTGTCATTCAAGGACAGAATTATCTGTCCCTGGTCGAATGTGCAATTGAGGACACAGATGGCCTTCTGTGCGTGTCACGTCGGGGCAATAGATGGCGGCAGAGGAATGGAGTCGAATTGCGTTCGCTTCCGGTGTGCTTCAAGATGCGGCACATATCCATCAAATTTGACATGCTCGCCCCTGAATGTTCGAATGGCTTCAACTGGGGGAGCAGTATTGACATTTCTTGGTCCAATTACTCTCGCAATATTGGCTTCAACGTCCGGCGTGACATTGGCTCAGGGTACTGCATCAGTTCAGTCAGCCAGACCTTATTGGGGTACGATCCTGGTCCGGTGGATGGCGCATGGGGCAGTAAGACGCGGACTGCTCTCGAAGTGTACTATGCTGGGCTCGGGCGCGAATTTTCCGGTCAATTGGGCGTGCGGGACTACGGGACGCTGTTGGCGGCGCTCGAAAATGAGATCTTGTCGCGATATCCATCCGAGAATGCCCGGCCATTGAACCTTGCTGCGCGCTTCCAGGCCGGCAAGGACGTCTGGTTCCCTGCGCAGTATGCGTTTGCCGAGGGGGCGGATACGCCTGCGCGGGAGGAACGGAACCTCGCGGTGCTCCATCCCTATGTCCACGATCTCGACGGCGATGGTTGAGACGACATTCTCGTCCAGTTCATGGACTCCAACGCGCACCCCTATATCATTCGCGGTCGCCCCGGTGATGCCGAGGCAAGCGCGTTCCTGGCGGAGCTTGCGACCGATATTCCGAAGTCACGCTCCATTCGCAATGCCGCGATCCGGGATGTCGATGGCGACGGCAAGCCGGACTTCGTGGGCTTTACGGCGCCCCATGGCCTGGATGGCATGGGATATGTTCCCAGTCCCGAGCATGAAATTGTTATCCCCCAGGGCGGGGATGCCTGGGCCACGCCGCATGAGACTTACGCGCATGGCGGGCTCGTGGGAGACGTGAATGGCGACGGGGTGCCGGACATCTTTGCCATATCGGAAGGCCCGGGGAACGCGCGCTACGCGGTGCTTGGCGACGGCAATGGGGGTTTTCCGAACGGGTGCGGCTGAATGTGCTGCCAAGCGAGGTCATCTTCGACGCCTATTCTGCCGATCTCAACGGGGACGATGTGGACGATTTCGTCTTCATCACCGCTACCGACTATGTGCGCCAGAAGCAGATCCCTCCGGCTCGGGCAAGTGAGCACGGAACGCTTGCCATTGCACTGGGTGAGCCAGGCAAGTCACTCGATCAGCTTCAATTCACACGTCTGGGCACGCATGTGATGGATGAGTGGCATTGGGCGGCTTACGGCTTGCAGAACGCATTGGGTTTTGATGCAGACTCTGGCTATTCCAGTGGCGGGGTCTGGACCTATTCCGCGCCGTCCAATGTCGAGCTCATCGATTTCGATGACGACGGTGACCTGGACATTCTGGTCGGCTATTTCGCCAGTTCAAACTCCAGCTGGCATACAAGCGGCTTCGGCCTTTTCCGCAATGATGATGGGCAATTCACCGATGTAACTGCGGAAGTGGTACCGCATCAGCCAGCCAATCTTCATGCTGGCATGAAGAGAACCGACCCCTTGATTGGTGCCGCCATGGTTGATCTGGACCGTGATGGCGCCAAGGACCTGCTCCTTTTGGTGCAGACCCCGGACCATATGCACCATTCCCGTTTCAGGGCCTCGGCCTATCTCAATGTCGATGGCAGCTTCATGCCTGTCGCGGCAAGCGCGGATCCCACGCGCGATCTCGCGATGCTCACCACGGGCGATATCAACTGTGATGGCATAGCCGATCTCGTCGGCAACGGACGACCCAATCGCAGCGAATATTCGGCGCGCATATTGCTGGGCGCACCATAGCGGCAGGTGGTGTCTTATTCGGGCCGACAATGTCGTCGCGTGCCGCTTTTGGCAACGAGGCGGGTGATGTCCGGTTTGGCCTCACCGGTTGTGACGATCAGCAGGTGCGGTGGCAGCGACACATGCGATTTCTCGGCGGCTGGGTGAGGTCCATGTGTCGGGCACCGGCCGTTGTCTGAAAGCCTTAATGCACCGACCGCCATCATCAGATGATCCTTGATCGAGAGATCCGCGTTTGCCGATAGCGGCAGATCGACCGGCATGAGGGTACCTGCGCGTCGCCTCAATGCAAGCCGCGATCGCCTCCCGTTAACCGCATGAACGAAGGCGGAACATTTTTCTGTTGACAGCTGCACGGCCAAGAGCTCACCTTGCGCCATCGACCCAATTCCGGGCCGATCCCGAGGCCGTTGCCCCCATATGGGGCGCTGATCCAGTCCAGGACCAGAGGCGACCGACAGAGTGTTTGCACCACCCTGCCGGCCTAACCAAGGGCAGTCACTGCGTGAACAGGAGACACCCATGGCTGAAGCCATTTTGGGCGCGGACCATGCCGGCCGCAAGCCCGCTTCGAGCGATATCACCACCCCTATCGACACCGGCCTCCAGTGCTACGAGGTCTCCGCGGCGCTCGCGGGACTGGTCGCCGATCCGCTCGTCGATCTCGACACCCAGATCGCCGTGCTCGCCCTTGTCGACGAGACGGGTTCGGCCAGCATGGGCGATCTCATCTCGATCCTGCAACGTCATGAAGCGCCGGCTCAGGCCATCGGTGCCATGCTGCGTCTCGGCGTGCTCGTCGTCGAACCAGGCCTCATCGACGCCCAGAGCCTGGTGTCGCGCCGTGTCCAGCCGGTTCGGGCCAGGCCGAGTTTCGCGGACCAGGTGAACCACAGAGACAGGGGCAAGGTGCACCACCTGCAGGTCCTGGCACCTGAGCCCGACATCTTCTTTGCCATCGGCATTGACCGGAATTACTTCGTCACGGAGGCGCGCTTGCGCCAGCGCGGCATCTACTTCGCCATCTATTGTGATGGTGTCTATGTCGGGCGCTCCGGTGACACGGCCTGCCGCATTGCCTGGGGTGCCCATTTGCGCCGCCACGGCCTGCCCGAGCGCATCATTGCCGCCGTCGACCGTAAGGGGGCCCTGAGCGAGGCCCAGATGCGGGCCTGCGAGCGCCTTGCGGCCCGTCGCGTGGTCAAGGAAACGGATCTTGCCCTTGTCAACGATACCCTGCCGGTCGGTGACCGGCTGGGCCCAATTGCCTATGCCGGCGCCGCCGGCTTTGTCGACACAGTGTTCGAAAGGGTCCTTGCCGCGGGGCTGTTTGGTTCGGACGCACACGCCGATGTACCGGCACCAGTTACGGAACCGGACCTCGAGCAGGAACCTGGTATGGAGAGTGTCTTCAGTCTTGATGCCTGCGGCATCAGGGCGAGGGCCCGCCAGGAAAACGGCAAGTGGATCGTCCTGGCTGGAAGCCAGGTACGACCCGATCCGGCCCCATCTTCCGGTAGTGCGCCCTTCCGCCTGCGTACGGAACTCCTCCACGAAGGCGGCTTGGTCACCACGGGCGATGTGCTGGTGCTGACCGAAGACCTGGCCTTCGACACCGCCGTCGCCGCCGGGTGCTTCGTGGCCGGCTCGCGCGTCCGGGCAGGGGCGTGGAAACCGATCCCGGCCGAACCGACCGCCCCGCCACGGCCATAGACCCTCCCTTCGGGCGGCATCGCCGCCGCCTGCCATCCTCCAGACCATTGACACGAAGGGCGCGGCGCGATCGCAGCCCCCAAAGGATCATCCATGTCCGACGAACACGACGATTTCGACTATCTGATCGCTGACGGCGAAGACGCCGCTCCCCAAAGGCCCGATATCGGGGCCAAGCCCTCGGGCAAGACGCTGAGCGCCGACCGGGCGCTGGTTGCGGCGCTGTTCAAGACAGCCGACACGGCCGCGATCCGTGAATTCCTCAAGTGCGAGGTGCCCCAGGTCATCCAGCTCGTGGCGCCCTCCGCGACCTGGGCCAAGGCGGTCTCCAACGAAATTGGCCGCTCCTATGACAAGCTGGTCGCGGTCACCGTGACGGAGCGCAACAAGAGCGGCAATGATTGGTTGCTGGTCCAATTGCTGGCCCGCCTATCCCATGGCGGGCATACTATCATTTCCTGCACCGACGCATCGGAGCTCTTGCCGCCCGCCGTTGCCCGGGCCGTTGATTTCCAACTGGCTTTGCCACAGGTCGATGCGGCAATGATGCGCGCTGCCATTCGTCTGTTCACGGGCCAGCGGGCGACAGGCCTCAAGGATGAGGACCTGGCAGAGCTCGACTTTCCCGACCTTGTCCTCTGCCTGCGCCAGGGGAGCACCGCGGGCCAATGCGTGGAGCGCATCCGCAACGTGGCGCAGGTCCGCCTCAAGTCCCAGTCCGGAAGTGACATCGGTCCGCGCCTCGAGGACCTGCCACTACCGGCCGCGATCGCCGACTGGTCCCGGGATATGCTGGCAGACCTCCAGGCCGTGACCAGGGGCGATCTGTCGCCTGACCAACTGCGCCACGGCGTGCTCGAGGGACCCCCGGGCACTGGCAAGACCCTCATCGCGGGAGCGCTGGCGCGCTCGGCCGGCTGGCGGTTCCAGTCAGCCTCCTTGGGGGACTGGTTCAATTCCAGCGACGGCAATCTCGGCGGCGTCAGCAAGGCCATTGTCGGTTACTTCGACGAATTGCTCAAGTTTGACCGAGTGGTTGGGTTCGTTGATGAATGTGACAGTTTTCCGTCGAGAATCGCGCTCGATGCCAGTGACCGCCAATGGTGGACCACCGTGGTCAATTTGATGCTCACGCAGATCGATCGGCTGCGCCTCTCCGGCAAGCGGGTCCTGCTTTTGGCGGCCACCAATCTCTATGATTTCCTCGATCCCGCCCTGGTCCGGGGAGGGCGGCTCGAACAGCGCGTGACCGTTCTGGGGCCGCAGACCGAGGAGGAGGCGCTCGATGTCCTGGCGCACCATGTGAAGGCCGAGATATCAAGGGACGCCCTGCAGCCCCTGGCGCGCTTCGTCTTCGGCGCCACCCCGGCATCGATCGCCGGCTGGGCGCGGACGGCCCGGGCCGTCGCGCGGCGCGAGGGCAGGGCGATTGGTGTCGCGGACCTGTTCGGGGTCATCGCCCCGGCCGATACCCGCGGCCCCGCCGAAATCCGGGAGGTCGCCATCCATGAAGCGGGGCATGCGCTCGTGGCGGTCCTGCTCGGCCTCGACCTGGTTTCTGTCTCCATCATCTCGAGCGGAAGGGTAGGGGGCATGACCCGAACCGCAGAATTGACGTCGGCCCTCACACGGGCAGAAGTCGAGGATCTGGCGACCGCCTATCTCGGCGGACGCGCGGCCGACCTGACGCTGGGGAGGGGCAGCCATTCCGGAGCGGCTTTGGACATCGAGATGGCGCGGACCATCCTCGGGCAGGCATGCTGTCATTGGGGGCTCTATGGCATCGCGGGACAGCTCGATCCCGGCAGCGAAGAGGTGGCCGTGTTCCTCGAGCGCACCATCAAGCGCCTGTTGGCACGTGCCCTGCGTCTGCTCGCCGACCACCGCGAGGCCCTCGCAGTCCTGACTGACGCTTTGGTCGAAAAGCGCCTGCTCAAGGCCGATGAGGTGCAGGACCTGCTCGCGCTGCATCTCCTGGTCGAAAAGGCCCCTGAGCACACGGCGGGGACCAAGGTAAAGGCAGGCCGGGCAAGGACCCGGCCCGGCGGCCAGACTAAGCGAGGTCCCAAGCTCATCGGCAAGGGTGCCGCCGAGTAACAGAGCCCCGGGCTCTCCAAGTCCATCACCTCGATGGCGCTATTTAGGTCAATCGCTGCGGCCATGCCGCAGCGGTTTGTGCTGGATTGAAATGGTCGCGCTCGGCGCGTGCCGCCTTTACCGGCAACGCCGCGTCGAACAACAGCCCGAACTCTTGAGGGCGAGCGTTCACCTGGACTTGACCGTTGTTCAACGGAACTCATGTTCCGTCCGACACGGGAGGCCTCGATGGCTACCCGCTGGCCTCGGAGACGGAGTACACGTTCGCCAGAAGGTGCGCGATACTTTCACGACTCGCCGGGCATGAGGCAGGCAATGCGTCGAATTTTGGTAACCACGCCAAAAGGCAGGAATTGCCACAAATAGGCCCGTGTACTAGCTTCCACGCGCTGCAGGCCCCCAATCTGGAGGCGGCCCTAACGGGCGAACGGTTGAAGCGACGGCGTTCCGGCATTTTCCGTCCTTATCTCTCACTTCCGGCGCGACGCGCCGGTGCGGGCCGTCTCATGTGGGGGCGGCGCCAGGGATAAGGACGCCTGACCCCACCTTTCCCTGTCGTGTTTCTCATCGGGTCACAAGGGTTCAACATGAACGACAAAACCTTGCCCGCCGCGCCGCACTACAATATCAAGCGCGAGTTCTCCCTGGCAGAAGTGCAGGTCATCGTCGCCGGCGTGCTTGGCACCGATACCAGCGAGCGCCATATCGCTGACAGCCTGCGCCCCCAGCTGGAAAACCCGAACTCGACATTGTCGCTCGTCAAGGCGAGAGCCGGTCTCGAAGTGGACAACACCCGGCTACTGGCGAAGATCGAGGCCCTCGCTCCCGGCAAGCTGAGGGCCCTTCAGGAAGCCGTGGGCAGGGTGCTCGCGCTCGGACCATCGGAAATCTTCGGTGGCGGTGATCTGCCATCCGTGCACGTGCTGCGTCGCTTCGATCTGGCGCCGCCGGTTGCTGCCCGGGCCTCGGCCTTTGTGGTGGTCCAGCTCGAAGGCGGCCGTCATGTGCATGAGATCGTCCTCCATGACGTCCTTGAAAGTCCGGGCTTCCCCCAGACGAGCGTAGGGGACGCGGCCAACGCTCTGGTCCAGCGGGTCCACGAGGCGCGCCAGGGCAAGACGCCAACGAAAGACACGCTGATGCGCATGCTCGCCCTTGCCCTGGTGCTAGCCAGTGGACATGAAAACCTGCGGGTTTTCGAGGATATGGACGGCACGGTCACGGTTTTCCAGGTCCCCCTCGAAGCCCTCCGCTCCGATGTCGCGGACAGGAGCTTGCGCAACCTGGTCCTGCCCGGCGTCAATGCTCCGGCCGGGACTGGCAGGGCATAGGACCGGGTTCGGGCGCGCGCGAGATTGTCCCGTGCCGCCCGCCACGCCCGGGCGAGCCGGATAGGTAGGACGCGTGTCAGGTCTGCGGTCCAATGGCCTAGGTCTCGTCCACTCCTACCAATCCGCGCGCACCACGTGCGACAAGTGGTGTTTCCGCACATGACCCTTGAAGGGGTGCCAAGTGCAGGACGGGCGTTTGCAGAGGTGAGCTGAGGGAAGGGGCCGATCGGGCCCCTCGCAGGACTGGTCAGATCAGCTGACAGGGGGATGTTGGGCTCTCCCGGCTCCGGTGTGCTCGGCCACGCCAAACCTATCTGTGCCCTTTCGCGCGCGCCTACCCGGCATGGTAGCCGATGGCGGGAACGGCCCCAGGGCGAGGCGCCTCGAGAGCGACGTCCGCACCCGACTCAGACCGGAACCGCCAAGGACCCGGTCGTGGTCCATGGCCGGTCGACATGGCGACTTGAGTGCATCGGCGAAATGGCGCTTATGTCAGCCCGTCGGTTCGGCCTCGTCAGGTCCCTCGGGCGCGCCCCCCGCTTCGCGGGCCGCGCGCGCTCTGGCGATATTGTCCGCGATCAATTCGGGATCGCGAGGGTCTACCACGCGTTCGAAGTGGCGCAGGGCCTCGGCGCCCGGCACCGTGACCCGCGACCGGTCCTGCCTAGGGACCGGCACGGGCATTTCCTCAAAAAAGCCGGGATCGGCTTCTCCGGCCACACTTTTTGGCGCCGGGCCCTCACTCATGGACCGATCCCCGGCAGGCGCGACATCGAGGGGCAAGGGCAATGTCGGCTCATGGGCCGCCGCGGGCATAGCCCGCGCCACGGCCTTGCGCTTATGGCCCTTGGCGGCACGGGCGTAATGGGTGTGCGCGGTGCGGATGGAAAGGTGACCGCAGAGCCGGGCGATTTCCTCGGGCGGGAGGCCGGCTGCTGACCAGCTGGCGATGGCGACGTGCCGGAACGAATAGAGCGACAACTTCCTGATGCCGATCCTGATGCAGGCGCGACGGATCTGGCCGGCAAGCACTTTCTCCCAACTGGCGAATTCGGCCTTGCTCAGGCCGTCGTCGATCAGGTCGAGCATGAGGCCAAGGCCGACCAGGACATCCTTATGCAAACCGGCCAGGTCCATGGTCCTGAGCTTTTCGTGGCCGGGGCGTTTCTTGGCGTTGGGCATGGTGAGCCGTGTCCCCACAAGCTGCGCGCCGCGCAGCTCGATCGGCCGGAAACCGCAATGCCCGGCCACGAGGGTAAACAAGGCGGCCAAGATGGCGTTGGGATTTCCGTGTTTGAGGGCGTGTCGCTTGAGTTCGCGGAACAGGGAGCGAACCTCCTCCTCGGTCGGGTCTTCAACCTTGAGGGCCGAGGTCCTTCGGTTCTCTTCGGGAATGAAGTTCTTGCGTTTGGTGAGGGCGGTGTCGACCTTCGTCCAGGCGGACTGAAAGTCCGGGAGCCTCCCGGCCTCCGTCATGTGCTCGATAAGCGCATATCTGAGATCGGCGCGATAGCGGCCAATTGTAGAGGGGTCGAGGTCCCCGCCCTCGAGCGAAAGGGCGAGCGCATCTTCGGTCCGCAGATCCGGATGAGCCGTCTTGGCCCTATTGATCCATCGCCTGCCAATGCGGAGATGCTCCTTGATCGTCTCAGGTGCGGCAGGACCGGATGGGGGCGGAAGGGTGCGGGGCATATGTCTCACCTCCGATGCATTACTCCACGCTTTGTAGCGCCATTTCATGCATTACTCCACGGAAATTCTCCCGGGTATGCTCCGAAAATCTGGGGTATGGACGCTGCAAGTTGCTCCATAGCGCTGCACGGCGCTGCATTCCGTTGCGGAACGCTGCTTATCGTTGCCTTACGCTGCATTGCGCCGCATTGCGCCGCATTCCGCCGGACAAGTTGCGCTGGATGGACTTGGGGTGCATCGGCACGGGAGGTTTCCCGCGCCTGTTCTATGAAGAGATGTCACGCTCCAGGGTGAGCGTGCTGGTAATTACAATGAGGCCGTGTCCCGCACCGGTCCGGAAAAAGAGCGGCCGGGAGGCCGAGCCGGTTCCTGATTTCGGTGCCTGGGGCAGACCGGCAAAGATGTCCTTGCCCGGGCCCTGAGGTGACGGCAATGCCCCCAGGAAGCGTCGCCTTGCCGCGGGCCCGGGGAAGACCACCAGCACCAAGGGGCACAATGCCGAGGCACTGCTGGCGCGCCACCATATCTCCCGGCTTCTTTTCGCGTAGTCATCGAGAACGGCCAAGCGGGGCAAGGTGATCGCGCCGGGAACGTTCATGGGCGCCATTTTTTCGGGATCGGGGCCGCCGCTGGGCGTGATGAGCCGGTCAAGCCCGGCGAACTTGTATGGGGCCGGAACAATCTCCACGAGGACGGTGTCGGGGCCCAGCCTGACCTCGGAATGTCTACCCAGGGCGGTCAGGAACCGCGGCCCGGGAGAAAGCCGGGAAATCAGCGCATCGTTCAGCTCGGGCCTGGGTCGCGCACCGTCCCGTTGTTTGCCATGCATGCGCTGGGCCCGTTCCGCCGCGAGCAGTTGGGCAAGGGGCGCGCGCGGGTTGGCTCGAAGAAATTCCTCCGCGCTCCAAGACTCTCGCCTTACCCACCGGCAGAAAGCGGTCACCGCGACGGCAGAGTGCTGGCTCAGAAGCCGGGCCATTTTATCGTCGCGGATGGCTTCCAGATCCGCGAGGGCAATCAGGTAGTTTCGCAGGGTCGGGCCTGAAATCCCCAGATCACGGGCAATCGCGTGGATCTTGGCCAGCCGGCCTTTGCCGGAAGGCCGCGTCCAGAATCGCGGGCCGCGATCACCAAGCCTTGAAAGGTCATCGCCACCGGTGCCCAGCCGGCGTCGGGCCTCTATCGCGGTGCGTACCCACTTCTTCTCTTCCATGCCCGATCCATGGCGCGCGAATCATGCGCTTGACAAGGGTGGCCATACACCAGACGATAAAAAGTACACATGTACTGTAGATTCGACGGACCGGCATGACCGCGCATGAGAGACTGATGCAAGCACTGTATGACGCCATCCTCAAAGGGGGGACTGGGATGAGCCGCACGCAGCTGATGCGGCTTGCTCGCCCCACGATCGAGGCACTCCGTGGCACGCGATCTTCGTGGAGCTGGATCGCCGCCCGCATCGAGCGTGTGCGCTCCAGAGGCATTGAAGAGCCCATTCCGCATGAAGATGAAGTGGATGCAGCTTGGGCGGGTCAATCCCTCGGGCCGGTGCGATCCGCCTATGCCCGGATCGTCCGGGAGGAGCACAAGGACAGCAAGGAGAGCCGGGTCAGGGAACAGATGATGCCGCTCCCGCTGGGAAAGTACGGGTCCAGTGAAATCCTTCGCGATCGCATGCCTGCGATCCGGGCCGGTCCGCAG
Source organism: Devosia sp. CAU 1758 (assembly GCF_054482695.1). NCBI lineage: Bacteria > Pseudomonadati > Pseudomonadota > Alphaproteobacteria > Hyphomicrobiales > Devosiaceae > Devosia > Devosia sp. CAU 1758. The sequence continues at coordinate 1,113,200 of NZ_JBTLRJ010000001.1, forward strand.
CGTGCGCCGGACATGCCGAATGGCACCGGGGCCTTGCCCGTGGTTGTGCCGCACGGCGCACGCGAGACCACTGAGACCTATTTCGACAAGCTCAAGAAACTGAAGAAGTCCTCGACATGACCAAGCTGATCCTGCCCCCGTTCACCCCGCCGTCGTCCTTGCCACCGGTCGGGTTCATCCTGATGTTGCAGCCCAAGAAGTCGGGCAAGTCCACGCTGACCGATCTCCTCTGCAGCACGCTGTTGAGCTTCGGTTATGACATCGCGGCCTTGCGCAATGACGAGCATTCCCGTCTAGAGCGCTATCTCAAATCCGTCCGTATCGAACTGGCGACGACGCACGATATGATCGAGGGCAGCATTTCCCTTGACCTGGATCGGCACGAGATACTGATCAATCTCTTGGAGCAGTTGTTGCCGCGCCCCCGCAGCGCCGTCCTCTATGACAGCTCGGCCGCCGCCGGAGATAGCCTGCCGACGGTGCTGTTGCGTGATCTCTACGCCCAGATATTGGCGGAGCATGACCGGTCTGGCGTCGTTTTCGTGCCGCTCCGGCCCACCGATGACGTGGCAGCAGGTGCACTCTACGCAATGGAGGCGGGGGAAACCGCCATGCCAGGACAGCTCATTGTCCCCGTGGTCATCGCCCAGGATGCCGATATCGCTTCGCGCCCCCGCGGCCACGACTTCTTCAAGTGCATTGAACGGGCCAAGCACGGCGTGATTCGCCTTCCCTACATCCCTTCGGCAATCTGCGGCCACCTCGATCGTCTGCCCATGCCCCTATCGGACCTGACCGATCCGACCTCCCTCGCTGTCCGCCGCGCCGTGCGCGACAGCCTTGGCTGCACCCAGGGTCAGGCGGGCCTAGTGGTCGCGGCTGTCGCGGAAATGGTGGCGATCATGGTCGATGAGCTGGCCAAGCTCGATATCGTTCCGCTGCCTAGGCGCCAAGATGGATAGCTACCGAACGCAATCCGCGCTGTTGGTCCGTGGTGCCCTTGATCGGCTCATCGAGGGGGATGCCGAGGTCATCGGCTTTCTCTTCCGTCATTATAACTACCTGCACCCCGACACGCAGCTTGCGGTGTTCAAGGCGATTCGGCAGCGGCTGAGAATGACCCAGGACCATGTCCTGGCAGCGCGTCTGCATGAGTGCGGGGCCGCCGGTCTTGCAGGCGATTATCCGAGACTGGCCCGCGTGATCGCGGGGCGGTCCCGCAGGGCCATTAATGGTGTTGCCGAGGAGCTCGCGCGCCCTGTCCGCACCGACATCCATGCGGTTTCGCCGGCCGCCGTATCTCTCCGTGACGTCGTGGTGGCCTTGCCCTTGACCGCCATCGTCTGCGCCAAGCTCCGAGCAGGGTTCGCAGCGCGGAGAAAATGCTGGAACGGCATTTTCGGAAGAGACGGTGCCTTGGTCAGTTGGGCGAGCACAAATCTGTGTCGTGCTTGGCCCCATGGTGACGGACGACCTCTCACGAGGAAGGGCCGACAACCAGGACCCCGCAAGCGTCAGTCCTCGTAGTCGATCGGTGCCCACAGGGCCGCGCCTCAGCGGACGCTGTTCGACCAAATGCGCATTTCGGACCCGGAGAGACCACCAAGACATCGCTCGGCCTTGGCGGTCTCTCTGCGTTCGTGAAAGCGTAACATGTAGCAATCGCGCCGTCCGCCACCATTACGCTAACCCTCAGACCTACAAATTCCTCTCAGGGTTGGTCAGGACCAGTCCATTTTCGTCGCCCATGGGGCGGCGGACGTCTTTGTACGCCCCCAAACAAGTTATGTGGTCCGCGGCAGGCCTGTGAGCGCATTCGTTGTTTCAATCATCGTGGACAGGTTAACCCGATCGCCGGATCACTCAGGTCCAGACATCCACCTCGGCCCGCTCGACATATCGCGAAACCGTCGCTGCCGACTTCCAACCACCAGCCCGCATCAGCCGCAGGACATCGTGTCCGTCCTGAAGCAGGGTCTGTGCGGCGCCTACCCGCAAAGAGTGACCGCTGATTTCGGCGACAGTTCCGGGAGGAAGCCCCGCCCGTGCGGCAATTGACTTGAGCAGCCGGGAAATCGAAAATCCGGCCATCGAGCGGTCTATCGTTCGTCCGCGATACACCGGCCGAACCAGTGATCCATTGGTGATCTCGGCGGCGCCGATCCAGTCATCGACGATTGCCGCCGTCTCGGAAGAGAGCGTGATAACCCGCCCTTCGCCGAGCTGATCGCCCTTGCCGCGACGGATGAGGATAGCTGGATTTCCGCGCCTATCGGTCACGAGATCGGTGTGGTCGAGAACGGCGATCTCGGATCGCCTGCATAATCCCTCGAAGCCAAGGGCCACGAGGACCTTGTCTCGTTTTCCCGCGAGACTGTCGGTGCAGGCCGCGAGCATTTGCGCGCGCAAGTCCCTGTCGATCCCATGCGCTTGACGGGGACGACTTGGACGGTATCGTTGGACACGGCGCCGCGCGAGGCGAACGCGCTCGCTCTCAGCGGGGTTTTCCAGGTTGAGCACCCGATGCACCCGCACCACCGCCGCCAGCCGCCTTACCAAGGTCGTGGCTTTGAGAGTGAGGATCATCTCGTCAAGATAGCATGCAAGTGTTCGGTCTGAGCAGGGCAGGGGGCAGTACCGCTTTTCGTGACACCAGTCCACGAACAATGCGAAGTCACTTGTATACCCGCTGATTGTCGTGGCGGCGTAGGCGCCTTCGAGTTCCTGAAGGGCGAGTTGCCAATCATGGGAACAGGTCGGGGCGCCTAGCGCTTGCCCGCCGGTGGCCGATGAATTGCCAAGGGGCATCTTCAGTCTCCTGCCTGACGGAACTGGCGCAGATACCGCGACGGTGACAGACGCTGGATCGACTTCTGCAGGCGCCGAATGGCATTCCGCCAAACTGCAATCACCAACGGACGGCCCCAAAGCGCCCAACCTAGGGCCGCCACGAAGACGGGATCATGCTGGAGCTGCGGACGCGCGGTGAAGCAGGGAAGGACCTTGCATGCCAGTTGTGCCAGCATATGTTCTGCGTCACAGGCGAGTATGGAAAGCCCGGCCCAGACGATGAATGCTGCGCCGGTCTCCCGAGCGATTTGCCGGCGGTAAAGGTCGGGGTTCCTCACCAGGGCGCACCGGAATGCCCCGTCGCCATCTGCGGCAATGACGAGCATCTTCATTTTGCCACCCTCCTGCCCATAGAGAAGGACAACAGCGAATGCAGATTGCTCGTGGGATGGGAATTTCGGCGGATGGAGGCGAAAACGCCTTCAAGAATGCGCGCGAGCGCGCTAGGGCTGTGAGTAGCCATGGTATACTCCTGTACACGCAGGGGTTGCTCTGGTCAGGCCGTCTCGGTGTTCCACCACCGGGGCGGCCGCTTATTGCAAGCGGCACACCCAGCCCGACACGAGGCCATGATCAGCCTCGATGCATGCATGATGGCACAAAAAGAGAACATCGCAAATATCTTGCGTAGTCTGGGTTAAATTTGGCCTTTGATTAAAAGGCCAGATATCAAGTCGGACGCACAGAACAGGGGGCTAGCGATGTGGCGCGCGATCAGAATAGAAACGCGCGGCGCCCTATTTTTCGTGGGCCTGCTCCTGGCAAGCCTGATCGCTCTCGGTCACCTGGATTGGCACGACCCCATCATCATGATCCTGAACAACCTGCGGGTGCATTTGTCTGCACTTCTTGTGCTGGTTGCGCTATTGCTGATGGCGGGCAGGGCAGGGATGCGCGGCACGGTCCTTCTTGGATGCGCGGTTTTTGCTCTGGCCCTAGTCTACCGCGATATCGCGCCATCTTCCCGGGCGATGGCGGCGGCCGAACCACAGCTCAAGGTCATCGCCTTCAACATGCTGGGCACCAATGTCGAGAACGGTCCGGCCATTGCCGCCTTTCTCGAGCAATCGGATGCCGACCTGGTGCTCCTGAATGAGTCCGGGCCCATCATACCTTTTCTGGAGGAACTCAAGAGCCGTTTTCCCTTTCAACTGGGCTGCGGGGATCCTGGTGCGAATTCCGGATCGTGCGGTGATGTCCTCTTGCTGTCGCGTCTCGCACTGGAGGAGCCATCGATCAAGCGCCTCACGGGTGCGTCGGGGCATCAGACCATCACCGCCCGTATCGAGATCGATGGCAAGTCACTCAATGTGGTGGCTACCCATTTTCTGCGGCCCTATTTCGGCGAGCACCAGACGAGCGAGTTTGTCGCCTTGCGACGGCTGGTCGATGAATTGTCGGGTCCAACCCTGGTGGCCGGCGATTTCAACGCCACGGCATGGTTCGGCCCCTTCACCGAACTGCTCCGCACCACCGGGCTCACGCGGGCCGTTATCGAGCCAGGGACCTGGCCGGCGGAATTGGGCGATTTCGGGGCTCCGATCGACCATATACTGGTCTCTGGTGATGTCGCGCTATCGTCGCTCACGGCCTTGCCCGACCATTTCGGCTCCAATCACCGCGGGCTTGCCGCTGGCATCGCACTGACGCCGGCGGGCCAGTAGTAGCGGGCCGGACACCCGCCGATTGTGGCGGAGGTGGTGATGCATGTCCGGGGGAGGGCGCCGCAATGCCCGAGGTCAGGCGGCGGCCTTTACGATCGCCAACCTTACTTTTCGCACTTTAACACACTGACATGTTGAACTTCTTGTCTTACCGCGATACCGATGGGGCCGAAAACCGCTTGTCACCTGCAAGCATTGTTGAGCCGGCTTTCTGACGGCGTTTCTATTTGGGGTCGGAAAATATGGCGCTGGACCAGATCTTCGTGCTTGTCCTCCTCGGCCTGGTCTTTCTGAGCTTTGTTAAAGAAATCTACCCCCCCGAAGTCACGGCCCTTGGCGCCTCGGCCATCTTGTTGGCGACGGGTATTCTGTCGACCGATGAGTTCCTGGCGGTCTTCAGCTCCCCGGCGGCTATAACCATCGCCATGATGTTCATCATCTCGGCCTCGCTCGAGCGAACCGGAGTGCTCGATGTCGTGGGCATGGCGATCAAGACTATCGCCCGCGGGTCGCTTTTGCGTGCGCTTCTCGTGATGATGGTCGGCGCTGCAGCAGCCTCTGCCTTCATCAACAACACACCTGTGGTGGTCCTTCTCACCCCGATCATGATCTCTGTGGCAAGTTCGGTCGGCGTCCAACCCTCGCGTCTCCTTATCCCCCTGTCCTATGCGGCCATCTTCGGCGGCACCCTGACTCTTGTGGGCACATCCACCAACGTACTCGTCAGTGGTGTGGCCGAGAAGGCGGGTATGGCGCCAATCGGCATGTTCGAAATGACTGCTGTCGGCGCGGTGTTTGTCGTCGTGGGGCTCGTCTATATGATGTTTGCTGGGCGGTTCCTGCTTCCTGATCGGGCCTCGATGGCCAGCATGCTCTCCAAGGAGGGCAAGCGGCGCTTCATGGCCCGGTTCCTGATCCCGCACGGGTCAAAATATGTCGGCAAGATGCTCAAGGACTTGCCCTTCCACGATTCGACAACGCGGATCCTTGATGTCGTGCGGGGTGAGACATCGATGCGGCGCAGGCTGGAGGAACTGATCCTCCAACCCGGCGACAGGGTTGTGGTCAAGACCGACACCGGCGAAATCCTGGGTTTGAAGGAAAACGGCCAGATCGAGTTCCGCGAAGTGGAAGACAGCGGCCTTGAGCCGGTGACGGCAGAGCAGACGGTGCTAATGGAGGCTAGCGTCGGTCCGAATTCGCATCTGGTCGGCCGCCCGGTCCTGGAGCTCAAGCTGCGGCGCAAATATGGCGTCTACCTGATTGCCGTGCACCGACAGGAGCAGAACATCTCGCAAAATGTTCAGGCCCTGCACCTGCAGTTTGCCGATACTTTATTGCTTGAAGGCCCACCAGAGGGCATCCGGCGCCTCATGGACGACGGAGGAGTGGTCAATCTGAGCGCGCCCTCTGAGCGGGCGATCCGCCGCGACCGTGCACCGATCGCTGTCCTCACCATTCTCGGAGTGGTATTGCTCGCGGCCTTCGATATATTGCCGATAGCAGGGCTTTCGGTCATCGGCGCGGTTGTCGTTATGGTCACCAAATGCATCGATGCCCAGGACGCGTTCGACGCTATAGACTGGCGTATCCTGTTTCTAATCTTCGGGATGCTGGGGTTCTCGCGGGCGCTGGAAACCACCGGTACATTGCAAGTCGTCGTCGACCTTGTTGCTGCTAATTTTGCTCATGCCGGACCCTTGGCCATGCTCGCGGCGGTCTACATCCTCACCAGTGTGCTGACCGAGATGGTTTCCAATAACGCGGTCGCGGTGCTGGTGGCGCCGCTTGCGATCGCTTTGGCAACCCACCTCGGATATGATCCCCGCCCGTTCTTGATCGCGGTGATGTTCGCGGCGTCTGCCAGTTTCGCTACTCCGATCGGCTACCAGACCAACACATTTGTCTATGGTGCGGGTGGATACAAGTTCAGGGACTTTCTGGTCGTGGGGCTGCCGCTCAACGTTATTTTTGCCAGCGTGGCCATTGTCGTCATCCCGATATTTTTCCCGCTGTAGTATATCGGACCGGTGTTTCTCGAAATCGGGCCCGGCATACGACGCGGCCTTCGGCATGCGTTTACGTTATGGGAGCCATGTACTCAACGTGCTGGCGTAAAGGCGCGAGAGGTCCTCTGCTCTAGTCCGGTTGGACGATAACCATTTATTCAATATCCACTGGCGACCGGAATGGCAGTTGCAGTACGGATTGGCGAAATCGATAGCAGAAGGCGGCTTGGGTTGTGATTGAAAGAATTTGCGGGATTGCGCTGGAAGCCGGTGCGGAAGTGATGCGGGTCTATGGCACGGACTTCGCTGTCGAGGTGAAGGCGGACCAGTCACCGGTGACCCTGGCCGATATCGCAGCCGAAGCGATCATCCTCGAAGGCCTGTCTCAACTCGATCCGGGTGTGCCGGTTGTGGCGGAGGAAGCGGTGTCTTCGGGCGCAGCGCCGGAGATGGCGGAGCGGTTTTTCCTGGTGGATCCGCTCGATGGCAGCAAGGAATTCGTGTCGCGCAACGGCGAGTTCACAGTCAACATTGCCTTGGTGGAGCAAGGTCACCCTGTGCTGGGCGTGGTCTATGCGCCGGCCCTAGGGCGGATTTGGTGGGGCGAGAACGGCAAGGGCAGTTTCGCGGCCGAGGTCGTTGACGGCCAGATCGTCGAGGCGCGCCAGATCAAGGTGCGCGCGGCACGGCAGGGGCTCTGCGCCGTGGGCAGCCGGTCGCATGGCAGCGGGGAAGGGGATGAGCGCCTGTCGCGCCTGCCCATCAGCAGTTATGTGTCGGCCGGCTCGTCGCTCAAATTCTGCCTGGTGGCGGCTGGGGAGGCGGATGTCTATCCCCGTCTCGGGCGCACCATGGAATGGGACACGGCGGCGGGCGACGCTGTGTTGCGGGCGGCCGGCGGGCGTGTCGAGTGCCTCGAGGGACGCCTGCTTTCCTATGGCAAGCGGCAGCAGGCTGATGATGCTGACTTCGCCAATCCCTTCTTTATCGCCTATGGCGATGTTCGGTACGCCCAGATGGCGGATGCCGTCTGATGTTTGGAGTTTAGGATGAATACGGTCAAGCGCACCCATCTCGATGCCCTCGAAGCCGAGAGCATCGAGATCCTTCGGGAGGTGGCGGCCAGTTTCGAGCGGCCGGTGATGATGTATTCGATCGGCAAGGATTCAAGCGTCCTGCTACACCTGGCGCGCAAGGCCTTCTATCCCAGCAAGATCCCGTTTCCGCTGCTGCACGTGGACACGACCTTCAAGTTCCACGAGATGATCGCCTTCCGCGACCGCACGGCGGAAGAATATGGGTTCGATCTCATCCGCCACACCAATCAGGACGGCGTGCGCGACGGGATCAACCCGTTCGATCATGGCTCCTCGCGCTATACCGACATCATGAAGACCGCGGCGCTGCGCCAGGCGCTCAATGCCGGCAAGTATGATGCGGCGATCGGCGGGGCGCGACGCGACGAGGAGAAGAGCCGCGCCAAGGAGCGAGTGTTTTCGCACCGCAATGCCAGCCACGCCTGGGACCCCAAGAACCAGCGCCCCGAGCTGTGGCGGACGTTCAACACGCGGCTCAATCCGGGCGAGAGTATGCGGGTGTTCCCGATCTCGAACTGGACCGAGCTGGATGTGTGGACCTATATCTATGACCAGGAGATCCCCATCGTACCGCTCTATTTCGCCAAGCGGCGGCCTGTGGTCGAGCGCTCGGGCACGCTGGTGATGGTGGATGACGAGCGCATGCCGCTCAATCCGGGCGAAGTGCCGCGCGAGGAAATGGTGCGGTTCCGCACCCTTGGCTGCTATCCGCTGACCGGCGCGATCCGCTCGGACGCGGCCGATCTGCCCTCGATCATCATGGAAATGCAGGCCAGCCGCACCTCGGAACGCGAGGGCAGGCTGATCGACAGCGATTCGGTGGGATCGATGGAAAAGAAGAAGCAGGAAGGGTATTTCTGATGAGCGCCGTGATGCCCAGTCCCAACACCGATCTCGATCTCTGGCTGGCGCAGCAGACGGACAAGTCGCTGCTGCGTTTTTTGACCTGCGGTAGTGTCGATGATGGCAAGTCCACCCTGATCGGCCGGCTGCTCTATGACAGCCAGTTAGTGCTGGACGATCAATTGGCGAGCCTAAAGAAGGAAAGCCACAACCGCCATGTGGGCGATGAGGGCATCGACTTCTCGCTTCTGGTCGATGGTCTCACCGCCGAGCGGGAGCAGGGGATCACCATCGACGTCGCCTATCGGTTCTTTTCCACCGACAAGCGCAAGTTCATCGTCGCCGATACGCCCGGTCATGAGCAATATACCCGCAATATGGCCACCGGCGCTTCCAATGCCGAATTGGCCCTGGTGCTGGTGGATGCGCGCAAGGGCGTCCTCACCCAGACCCGGCGCCACAGTTTTATTCTGTCGCTGGTGGGCGTGAAGCATGTGGTGCTGGTGATCAACAAGATCGACCTGGTCGACTATGACCAGGCGGTGTTCGACCAAATCGAAGCCGAGTACCGCGCCTTTGCCGAGCCGCTGGGCTTCAAGACGCTGGCCACCATTCCGGTCTCGGCGCTGCGCGGGGACAATATCCTTGCCTCCAGCGCCAGGACGCCCTGGTACAAGGGCAGTGCCCTCGTACCCTATCTCGAGACCATAGCGGTCGAAGAAGACCGCACCACGAGCCCGTTCCGGTTCCCGGTGCAATGGGTCAACCGTCCCAATCTCGACTTCCGCGGGTTCTCGGGGACCCTCGCGTCCGGCGAGATCAGCGTCGGCGACGAAGTCCTGGTCGCAGCCTCGCGAAAGCCTGCCGCGATCAAGCGCATCGTCACCATGGATGGTGACCTCGACCGCGCCGTGGCCGGGCAGGCCGTGACGCTGGTCTTGGACCGGGAAGTCGATATCTCGCGCGGCGATGTGCTGGCGCGGCCCGGCGAGACCCCGGAATATTCCAACCAGTTCCAGGCGCGCCTGATCTGGATGAACGAGGAGGCCGCGTTCCAGGGCCGGTCCTATCTCCTCAAGCTCGGCACGCAGGTCGTGCCGGCAACCATCACCGATCTCAAGTTCCGTACCAATGTGAACACATTGGAAAAAACCGCTGCGACCAAGATCGATCTCAACGAGGTCGCGACGGTGACCATCGCCACCGATCGACCGGTTGCCTTCGACCCCTATGCGACCAATCCGCTGACCGGTGGGTTCATCCTCATCGACCGGCTGACCAATGCGACACTGGGGGCAGGGACCATCGAGTTCGGGCTGCGCCGGGCGCAGAACCTGACCTATCAGTCCTTCGACGTGAACCGGGATGTCCGCGCCCAGATGAAGGGCCAGAAGCCCCATATCGTCTGGTTCACGGGCCTGTCGGGATCAGGCAAGTCAACGATCGCCAATCTGCTCGAGAAGCGCCTCACCGCCGAGGGCCGGCATTGCTACATCCTCGATGGTGACAATGTGCGCCATGGCCTCAACAAGGATCTCGGCTTCACCGAGGCGGGGCGCGTGGAAAACATCCGCCGTGTCGCCGAGGTCGCCAAGCTCATGGCCGATGCCGGTCTCATCGTCCTCGTGTCCTTCATCTCGCCCTTCGAGACCGAGCGGCGCCTGGCCCGTGAGATCGCCGGGGATATCGGGTTCACCGAGGTCTATGTCGATACGCCGCTCGAGGTCGTCGAAGCCCGCGACCCCAAGGGTCTCTATGCCAAGGCGCGGCGCGGGGAGATCAAGAACTTCACCGGCATCGACTCGCCCTTCGAGGCTCCAGCAAATCCCGATGTGCTCCTCCGTGGCGGCAGTGAAACGCCTGAAGAGATGGCGAACAGGCTTTACGGAATGTTGAGTGACTAGAGCGTGTCCTTTGATGGCTGAATCGGATTTGGGATTCCTTGCGGGGCGCAAATAAGATTCAGCTAGTGTGCTGGGCGGAGGCCAGCATGCATGACCAGAGCTTATTCCAACGATCTTCGAGAGTGGGCCGTTGCGACGGTGGTTGCGTGTGAACCGACGCGCTCGGTGGCCAAGCGTTTCGATATTGCCGTTTCTTCGGTGGTGAAATGGCAACAGCGCTACCGGACGACCGGTTCAGTTGCCCCTGCCAAGATGGGCGGGCATCGTAAGTTCATACTTGAGGCCCATCGCAGCTTTGTCCTGGAGGCGATGGCTTCCACACCGCACCTGACGGTGCGCGGCTTGCTGCCGATGCTGGACGGGCATGGCGTGACAGTGTGGCGCCATGCGGTCTGGCAATTCCTCAGACGCGAGGGCCTCAGCTTCAGAAAAGCGCTGTTCGCCATGGAGCAGGCGCGCCAAGACATCGCCCGGCGGCGTGAGCGCTGGAAGAGCTGGCAGCCCCGGCTTGAGCCGCAACGGCTGGTCTTCATCGACGAAACCTGGATCAAGACCAACATGGCCCCGGTCCGGGGATGGGCCACGTGGCAGGCGCCTGCGCGGCTTCGCCCCTCACGGTCACTGGCGCACCATGACCTTCCTGGGGGCGTTGCGCTGCGACGGCCTCACTGCGCCCTGTTTCTTCGACGGCCCGACCAACGCTCAGTCCTTCCGCGCCTATGTCGAACAGGTTCTCGTCCCCACTCTCATGGCTGGCGATATTGTCATCATGGACAACCTCGGGAGCCACAAGGCAGCTGCCATCTGAATAGCCCCTAGATTTGTAGACGCCTTCTTCCCTAATTTTGAGGCAAGGAGGCCTATATGGGCAAAGGCAATTTCAGCGACGAGTTCAAGCGTGACGCGGTGCGTCAGATCACCGAGCGAGGCTATCCGGTTTCGGAGGTGTCGCAGCGTCTGGGGGTGAGTGCCCATTCGCTCTACGCGTGGCGCAAGAAGTACGCACCTGATGTCGGCAAGGGCGATGAACGGTCCGAGGAGATCCGGCAGCTGAAGCGAGAACTGGCGCGGGTCACCGAGGAGCGCGACATCCTAAAAAAAGCGGCCGCGTACTTCGCCAAGGATGCAAAGTGAGGTACGCGTTCGTTGCTGAGCATCGCCAGCAATTCTCGGTGCGCACCATGTGCCGGTGCCTTTCGATCCATCCCAGCGGCTTCTATGCCTGGCTCAAGAGCCCCCTGAGCGTAAGCGCTGTCCCACCCCCATCTTCTGCCATGCTGTGAGCCATGAGATTGCGCACTGATTGATGTCAGTGCGGGAGTTTCTCCATGGACGCTCCAATGGAGCTTCTCACAAGTGGCGGGAGGCGGCGTCGCAATCGGCAGTGGCCCGATGAAGAGAAGGCGCGGATTGTCGCCGAGACACTGCGGCCGGGGGCGAGCGTTGGTGAAGTTGCGGAGCGGCATGGGCTGAAGGCCAACCATGTCTCCTCTTGGCGAACCCTCGCGCGGAACGGGAAGCTGGTGCTGCCGGCACCAGAGGATGCGGTGGAGTTTGCGACGCTGATGGTCTCTCCGGTTGATGAGGCAATGACGGCGGAGCCGGCGGCATCGGCTGGGCCGGAGGTCGTGGTGGGTTCGGCGACCATCCGGCTGGAGCCAGGCGCTTCGGCGGCCCGGATTGCCTCGGTGGTCCACGCGCTGATGGCGGTCTCATGATCTTCCCCTCGAACCGGGTGCGGATCATGGTGGCGACCAAGCCTATCGACTTCCGTAAAGGCCACGACAGCCTGGCAGCGATGGTGAAGAACGAGCTGCACAAGGACCCGTTCACCGGCACGGTCTTTGTGTTCCGCGCCAAGAAGACCGACCGGCTGAAGTTGCTCTACTGAGATGGCACCGGGTTGGTCATGGCCTACAAGCGGCTCGAAGAGCATGAGTTCACCTGGCCTGCGGTGAAGGACGGGCTGATGACGCTTAGCCACGCGCAGTTCGAGGCCCTGTTCTCCGGGCTCGACTGGCGGCGGGTTCGGGCGGTGGAAGCGCGGGCTCCAGAAGCCGTGGAATGACTGCGGCAGGATGACTCAGGGCTTCTCTTTTTGCGGGAATGGCGGCGCCTGATCTGGTAGATTCCGGTCATGCTCGATACCGCCGAACTCCCCGACGACATTGCCGCCCTCAAGGCGATGCTTGTGGCTGCGGCGTTGCGCGATCAGCGCAAGGACGAGCGGATCGCCCAGTTGGAAAAGCTGGTTGCCGCGTTCAAGCAAGCGGCCTTCGGGCGCCGATCGGAAAAGAGCGATCCGGACCAGTTCGAGCTGGCGCTGGAAGATCTGGAAACGGCCATCGCTGCCGTCCACGCCGAGGACGAAGCCGAGGATCGCGCCGCCCGCCGCCCGGCCAAGTGGCGCAGCGCCAATCGTGGTTCGCTCCCCAAGCACTTACCGCGGATCGAGGAGATCATCGAACCCGAAAGCCTGGTCTGTGGCTGCGGCGGCGGTCTGCATTGCATTGGCGAGGACGTGTCCGAGCGGCTCGACGTGATCCCGGCCCAGTTCCGGGTGATCGTCACCCGTCGTCCCAAGTATGCCTGCCGCTCATGCACCGACGGCGTGGTGCAGGCTCCCGCACCTGCGCGGTTGATCCCGGGCGGGCTGCCGACCGAGGCCATGGTCGCCCATGTCCTGGTCAGCAAATATGCCGATCACCTCCCGCTCTATCGCCAAGCGCAGATCTACAGCCGTCAGGGTGTTGATCTGGATCGCTCAACACTTGCCGATTGGGTCGGTCGGGCCGCATTCGAGCTGCGTCCGGTCTACGATGCCCTAATGGCAGACCTGAAACGGTCATCGAAGCTGTTCATGGACGAAACCCGCGCGCCGGTGCTCGATCCTGGGGCGCGAAAAACCAAGACCGGATACTTCTGGGCTTTGGCCCGCGATGATCGTCCCTGGAATGGCACCGCACCACCCGGTGTGGCCTTCACCTATGCTCCGGGCCGAGGTGGCCTTCATGCCGAACGGATATTGCAGGGCTTTGGCGGCATTCTGCAGGTCGACGGTTATGCCGGCTACAATCGGCTGATCGCGCCCGGCCGCGTCGGCCCGGGTATCCAGCTCGCCTATTGTTGGGTCCATGCTCGGCGCAAGCTGGTTGAGATCACACGCGCCGGCACTGCCCCGATTGCAGAAGAGGGTGTGCGGCTCATCGGCGAGCTCTATGCCATTGAAGCCGATATCCGAGGCTTGTGTCCGGATGACCGCCTCGCCGCTCGCCAGCAGCGATCAGCACCGGTCGCCGCACGAATAAGAGAATGGCTCGACTATCATCGCGCCCGCGTCTCCGCAAAAGCGCCGCTCGGGGAGGCACTGAGCTACATCGCCAAATACTGGGTCGGGCTCGAGCTGTTCCTGACCGATGGGCGCATCGAACTCGACAACAATGCTGTCGAGCGGACTATCCGTCCGATTGCGCTGAACCGGAAGAACGCGCTCTTTGCCGGTCACGACGCCGGTGCTGAGAACTGGGCCGTCATCGCCTCGCTGATCGAAACCTGCAAGCTGAACGGCGTGGATCCTCACGCTTGGCTGGCCGCGACACTCCATGCCATCGTCACCGGACATAGGCAGAGCCTGATCAACGAACTGCTCCCTTGGAACTATCCTGCAAGCCTGGGTGATTGACGCTGTTGGCTCTGGCGGCATAGTCAGAAAACCACCAGCAACGAGGCCCCCATGAACGATCAAGACGACCCCAACCTGGTCACATCAGGAAAAAGCCAGCGGGTAGTGGTCGATGGTTATGCCTTCTTGATCAATATCCATCGGCTCGAAACGGATGAGACCTGGACCCTTGAGGTTGTGGATCACCAGAACGACAGCCACGTCTGGGACAATCAGTTCCAGACCGACAGCGAGGCGCGTGATGCTGCCTTGGCCGCACTGAAAAGCGAGGGAGCCATCGCCTTTATGCGCGGCAACAACGTCGTGCAGTTCCCGCGACCCTGAACCTACGTGGCCGCAGAACACCGCTTACGATGTTCTACAACCCGACCCGCAAGCACGTCCGCAACGGTATGCTCTCACCCGTCGAGTTCGAACGGCGACACTAGATCTGACCCCGAAGGTGTCTACAGAACGCGGGGCTATTCAGTCCAAAGCATAGAGCCAAGCGAATGCGCCGCTTACATTCAAAACTCAGGATACGCTTCCGCCAAAACATGACAGAGTCTAGCCGAATCTGATTTGCCCTCTGCAAGGAATCCCAAATCCGATTCAGCCACCAAAGGACACGCTCTAGCCAGCCAATAGCGAAGCCCAGTATCGCGTTCAGCTTTAATTCAGCGATGCACTTTTTACGCACTCGCGTTTTTACGCTCCTGCGCAGATTTTATTGTAGAATCTTGCCATCGCCTCTCCCGCTGCCTCCCAAGAAAAACGCTGTACTTCTTGAAACCCAATCTCGCCGAGATCAAGAATCCGAGCCTTGGATAGTGAGGCGAACCTCAGCATAGCGTCAGCTATTGGCATCACTTCATTCTCCGCCACAATTACTGCACCAGAAGGAGCTAAGTAACCCCAGGGCGTATTTGGAGAGGTAAGGACCGGCCGCCGGCAGGCTAACGATTCTGCTATCACATTTCCGAAATTCTCAAATTCCGACGGCAGAACAAACAGGTCAGACGCCGCATAGCTCGACTGCTTTTTTAGTCCACTTACATGGCCGAGCCAGTGGATCCGATCTTCAACGCCTTTCGCGCGAATGTAATCGCGCAGCTCTTCGACCATTTGTGCGTCCTCAACACGCCCCGCTAGGACCAGTCCCCAGCCTGCCTGCAACAGGCCACTCGCAATTGCGGCTTTGATGAAAAGGTCCGGGCGCTTCCTCGGATGAATTCTAGATAGAAATAACATGTAGCGGAGGTCCGGACGAAGACCGAGGTTAACCTTTGCGACTTCTCGATCGGGCAGGTTAGAACCGATTTCTAGATCTACGCCATTCCCTGACACCAGTATTGGCGCCGTGATGCCCGCAGCAAGTAGATGGCTACGTTCCTTTTCGTCTGTGGCATGGAAGCCAGCGGCATAACGCAACATATTGTCTGCAACAACCGGGCGAGCAATCGCCTTCAGGAACTTTGAGCGATCCATCGACCTAGGATACAACTCAGAACGCGGCGAAATGATCAGCGGAATATTATGCTGTCTTGCAACTCGATATCCTACCCAAGAGGGATGGGCCCAGACGCTATGCAGATGAACGATCGACGGTTTCGTAGTTTCGACCAATTCTTCGAGCTTGCCGGCCATCTTTCTAGAATAATACCCTTTTCTGAGTAGCTTCATGGGCGGCACCTCGTGCCATTCTCCACGTTCTATCAGCGTGTTGTGCCCATGGCGGCCCCTTGGGGCGACCGACACAAAGACCGGTTGGTATCCAAAACTCTCACTTGCAAAGCCGAGGCTAGGTACGGACACTGCGGGGCCTCCGTAAGTTTCGTCCAAGCTAGGAACAATATGAAGAACCGTCCGGGCGTTTAGCATGCCGACCTGCTTTCTGATGCTTGATTTTTAAAAGGCCTGACATCAGACATATAGCATTTGGTTCAAAACGCTCTCGAAAAGACGGGTTTCGACGTAGTCGACACATTAAGCACGTTGCGGACTAAAGCTGCCTTGCGAAAGCGGATCTGCAAGTCGAGACGGACGCCCGCCAGTCCATTGCTATTGCATAAGGTATGGATATCGACAAATACTCTCCACATCTGTAACCGGCCCGCGAGCACCGACCAATCCCGAACTTCTTATCTCTGTAGATCGAGACTCGCCTAATTGCACGTAGCCATTCAGACCAATCCGAAATAGGTTGCTGCGAAGACGCGTATAACGGATATGCAGCACCTTGGTGTCCGAGTTCGTGATGGACTTTGAAAAATTGTGTTAGTTGCAAGGAATTCAAACTATGGGCGTTGCACCTATTGGACCCGTTCCGCACTTTCTGATCATTGGTGCGATGAAGGCCGGGACAACCACTTTGTTTCGCGACCTAGTGGAGCATCCAGACATTTTTCTGCCTCAGGAGAAAGAGCCCGAGATACTGACAAGACATAGCGATGATCGGACTAGGATGATGAAGGAGTTCGCCTCACTTTTCGCGCCAGCTAGGCATGGCCAACTGCGTGGCGAGGCGTCTACTGCTTATTCGAAAAGGCCTGATTTTGAGGGTGTTGCTGAATGCGCACTTCGCGTCTGCGGGCCCGATC
Source organism: Devosia sp. CAU 1758 (assembly GCF_054482695.1). Classification (NCBI taxonomy): domain Bacteria; kingdom Pseudomonadati; phylum Pseudomonadota; class Alphaproteobacteria; order Hyphomicrobiales; family Devosiaceae; genus Devosia; species Devosia sp. CAU 1758. The sequence continues at coordinate 1,129,828 of NZ_JBTLRJ010000001.1, forward strand.
TAAAACTGATCTATCTAACCCGAGACCCCATTAAGCGTGCGATCAGCCAATATCGACATGAATATGGGGCGGGTCAGGTATCGGAAGGCATCGACGAGGCGCTATTGAAGCATCAGCGTTATGTTTCTTACGGGAGGTACCAGTGGCAGCTTGCACCTTGGCGTGAAACCTTTGGGGAGGCAAATTTGCTTGTGCTTTCTTTTGAAGATTATATAGTTAACCGTCAGGCAACAATCGATCGGGTCTGTGTTTTTTTGAAGATCGATCCCGCAAAGCTACCGCCCATTCAAGCTGACCGCGCGTTTAACGCAAACGATGGCAAACTAATCCCCACCGGTCCTTGGAAAAGGCTTATTGCGTCGCCGACATACCAACGTGTCATCAAACCACGACTGCCTTGGAAACTACGGGATATGGTGGCTTCGCGGGTCCTGGTCCGGGCTCGTTCGGCTCAAACTAAGATAAGCATGGAAACCAAGCTAAAGTTCGATGAGGCGGTCAACCGGATGTGACGTTGCCCGCTGCACCTAATCCAGTTTGAAGTAGGCTCTGGCCCAACGAGGACCAGAGATGAAACTAACCAGATTTACCGAAGAGCAGATCATCGGTGTCTTGAAGGAGCACGAGGCCGGCATTCCAATCGCCGAGCTGTGCCGCAAGCATGGCGTGAGCAGCGCCAGCATCTACAAGTGGAAGGCCAAGTATGGCGGCATGGACGTCAGCGAGGCCAAACGGCTGAAGGCGCTCGAGGACGAGAATGCCCGGCTCAAAAAGCTGCTGGCTGACAGCATGCTCGACAATGCCGCGTTGAAAGATCTTCTTGGAAAAAAATGTTAGCGCCCGCCGCCGAGCGGGAAGCTGTCGCCCATCTCCAGACTGCTTACGGGATGAGCGAGCGGCGGGCGTGCCGAGTGCTGGGCTGTTGCCGGATGACGATGCGCTACCAGGCGCTTCGTACCGATGATGTGGCGTTGCGCGAGCGGATGAAGGCTATCGCTCATGAGCGACGCAGGTTCGGCTATCGAAGGCTGCACGTTTCGCTGCGCCGGGAAGGCTACGAGGTCAATCATAAGCGGCTCTTCCGCATCTACCGCGAGGAAAAGCTGACAGTGCACCGCCGAGGTGGCCGCAAGGTAAGCGCGTAGCCGTGGCCGTTACTGCCTGAAGTTCCAAGGCATGAGGTCGGCGATTTGGCTGTTTGGCCAGCCCCCTGCGATGCGTTCGAGGGTCTGTGTCAGCCAGGCATTAGGATCGACGCCGTTCATCTTGGCGGTAGTGAGCAGCGTTGCGATTGTGGCCCAGGCCCGCCCACCACCATCGGAGCCGGCAAAGAGCGCGTTCTTGCGGGTAATTGTCTGCGGCCGGATTGCGCGTTCGACGATGTTGGAGTCGATCTCGATACGGCCGTCGGCAAGGAAGCGCTCCAAGGACGCCCGGCGGCTCAGGGTATAGCGGATGATCTCAGCCAGTTTGGATTTGCCCGACGGGAGTGTCGGAATTTCCGTGTGTGGCGAGCATAGTGGGTAAACAAGGAGTCCCCTATGTCTCGACGTAAAGAGCCTGCGATCCCAAATGAACTTCTCGATCAGCTGCTTGCTGGTGGCGCTGCCAGTGCGGCGTTTGAACAAGGCGGCCTGCTGGATTCACTCAAGAAGGCGCTGACCGAACGTGCATTGAACGCGGAGATGGATCACCATTTGGCCGGTGACGATGGCGCCGGCAACACGCGCAACGGCTATGGCCGCAAGACGGTGACGACCGAGACGGGCAAGCTGGAGATTGATGTGCCACGCGACCGGCAGGCCAGTTTCGATCCGCAGCTGATCGCCAAGTACCAGCGCCGCTTTCCAGGCTTCGACGATAAGATCGTGTCGATGTACGCCCGGGGCATGAGCACCAGGGAGATTGCCGGACACCTGCGCGATCTTTACGGCATCGACGTATCGCCGGACCTGATCAGCACCGTGACCGACGCGGTCCTGGATGAAGTCGCAACCTGGCAGCAGCGGCCGCTCGATCCGGTTTACCCGCTGGTCTTTTTCGACGCCATCCGGGTCAAGATCCGCGACGAAGGCATGGTGCGCAACAAGGCGATCCATATCGCGCTGGGGGTGCGCGCCGATGGTGCCAAGGAAATACTCGGCCTGTGGCTCGAGCAGAACGAAGGGGCCAAATTCTGGCTGCGGGTGATGAACGAGCTCAGGAACCGCGGCACCGAGGATATCCTGCTTGCTGTTGTTGATGGCCTCAAGGGCTTCCCCGAGGCGATTACCGCCGTGTTCCCCGAGACGGTGGTTCAGACCTGCATCGTCCATCTGCTGCGAAACTCGATGGACTTTGTGTCCTGGAAGGACCGCAAGGGGCTGGCGACGGCGCTCAAGCAGATTTATCGCGCCACCGATGCCGAAGCCGCCGAAAAGGCGCTGGTTGCCTTCGATGCTGGTCCCTGGGGCCAGCGCTATCCCGCCATCGGCCAGAGCTGGCGGCGCGCCTGGGGTGAGGTCATCCCGTTTTTCGCCTTCCCCGACGAGGTCCGCAGGATCGTCTACACCACCAACGCCATCGAGGCGCTGAACTCAAAGCTGCGGCGCGCCGTCAGGGCCAGGGGGCACTTCCCCAGCGACGACGCTGCGACAAAGCTGCTGTATCTGATCTTGAACCGGTCAGAGAAAGAGTGGAAAATGCCGCCACGTGAATGGTCAATGGCCAAGGCGCAGTTTGCCGTAATCTTCGGCGAACGCTTCATCCGCGCAAATGGCGGCGTAACATCAAATCCGCCCGCCACACACGAAATTGCTGACACTCCCGTTGCACCCGGCTGTGCCCGATCCGCGGCCAGCAGAACGCCGCCTTCTCCAACCGCTTGGCGTAAAGGCACAGGCCCGTCCCATCCCACCACACGATCTTGATCCGGTCCGCCCGTTTGGCGCGGAACACGTAAAGCGAGCCGTTGAACGGATCGGCGCCGGCATCCCGAACCAGACCGACCAGGCCATCGGGTCCCTTCCTGAAGTCCACCGGCTGGCTGGCCAGGAACACCTTAACGCCCGAGGGGATCATGCCAAGCGGACGGCGCGGAGGACCCGGCGCAGGTGATCCTCGCCCACCATGGGGCCGACGCGGACCATGGCACCTGCGATGCCGATCTCGATGACCCCGCCCGAGGTGCCAGCCTCTTCGCCAGGCGCCTCACGCCGTTCAACCTGGCCCTTGGCAATGGCTTTGCGCCGCCAGCCGAACAACTGCGAGGGCGACATCCCGTATCGCCGCGCCACCGCCGAGACGTTCGCGTCCGGGGCCAGCGCCTCTTCCAAGATCCGCGCCTTGGTCTCGTCCGGCCAGTTGCGCCGCGCCACCGCCGGACTGTTCTCCATCCGACCAGGCACGACCTCGAGCAACTGGAAACTTCTATCACTGGGCATATGCGCAGACATAGGAACTCACACCGTCAGCGAAACTACGGTGCCAATAACCCAACCGTGGCTCTTGTGTCAGACGGAGGCGCCTTGGCGCTTACGCCGCAAGCGGGCCATGGGCACAAGATCGCCCATCCTGGTGCCGGTGGCGCCCAACGAGCGCTGGTCCCTCGACTTCGTCTCCGACCAGCTTACCGATGGCCGGCGCTACCGGGTGCTGACCGTGGTTGATGACTGTACCCGCGAGTGCCTCACCCTGGTGGTGGATACATCCCTCTCGGGGCTCAGGGTTGCCCGCGAACTGGAAACGCTCATCACCAGCCGTGGCCGACCAAAGATGATTGTCAGCGACAATGGGACGGAGTTCACCTCAAACGCGATCCTGGGCTTTGCTGATCGCCATCGCATCGACTGGCACTACATCGCGCCGGGCAAGCCCATGCAGAACGCCTTCATCGAGAGCTTCAATGGTCGGTTGAGAGACGAGTTGCTGAACGAGACCCTCTTCCCCTCGCTCTCCTATGCCAGGGCGGCGGTCGCAGGCTGGCGCATGGACTACAACGTCAACCGACCTCACTCGCGGCTCGGCTGGATGACCCCATCCGAATACGCCAACACCTCAACCCGCGACGGGAACTGCCGCTGCGCTCAATTGCTGGCTCCGCGTCAGCCCCCGTCGCTCACACAGGCCAAATCGGCCAATACAACCGCTCGAGTCTACATCACGCTGGATAGAAGTTGGGGGCAACGTCAGTCCACACCCGGCCGGTCGTGGTTTTGCCCTTGGCCCGGATCGGCACGGTGGTGTCATTGTCATGCCTGCGATAAGCGCGAGGGCTTTTGCGGGTGTCCAGATTCGCTCTCCACGGGAGCGGAAGCCGTCAAGCAAAGTACAAACAGGATCGAAAGCGGGAAGATGGGGCCGAAATGCGTCGGGTCGATTAGCATCAACACCAGGTACGAAAATACAGCCGCACCAGAAGTTCTCATTATACTGCTATTAACCCAACGCCGGAGCAAGTTGTTAAGTGCAGCTATGGCCGACAAGCAAAACAAGGAGTACCCAAAAAAACCTACGTCCAAGATCAAATTTAAATGCCCTTGGTGCGAATTTATGGTTCGTGGATCGAAGCTTTCAACTGTCGTCCGAGTAGAGAAGCCGTTTCCAATAAATGGCGCCTCACCGATCAAATCCATCCCTACCGCCCAGCGATCCGAACGTCCAGTAAACCCACTTTCAAAGTTGAACCGCGGATCGTCCAACAGTAGGATTTCACTGTAAATGAGCCCGACAGTGGGAATGCGCGCGACACTTTCTACGAACAATAACAGAGGCAACATTATCATCAATCCAACGGCTCCAACTGACAGCCATCTTAAGTTGATCCGATTGGCGTAGTATACTAACAAGAATGTTGACATGTACAATATCCCCCCGCGAGACGTGGCAATTGTACAAGTTAAAATTGAAATAGAAACCCCAATCCATTTTAGGTTAGTTCCTGACAAATAGGTCAGTACTAAAACGATTATTCCAAGCTTGGCGAATTGGTTTGGTTGAATTCCGCCGACTGTCCCGCTCGGGCGTACGCCTAATTCAAAAATCAAAAACAAAATAAAAACGGTATGCACTATCGCCGCGTGCCAAAATGCTATCCGATACTTTATTAGAACGGGCCACATAATGGATGTGACTATAACAACCGACATATAAAATATCGACGCCACCGCGGAATTTATTGGAGACACGGATGCTATGGAGGTAAATAAGCAATACAAAAAGAACGCAACAACTGCTATTTGATGGTAGTTTAGTCTGATACGAATTTTGGTTTGAATGATATAGGCGATGCTAAGCCCAAGCCAGAGAGCGAAGGCCGAACCAACTAGCTCAGTATTTGCGGTAGTTTCAGTGCGAACATGGTAGTCGACTAGGCCAGCGTAATGCAAAGACGCGATGAGAGGAATCAATCCGATAAAAAATGTAAGTAGATATCCAGATTTACTCGCGGGTCCAATACTTGATTTGGAAGGCTCTCCTCGTTTCTGTTCAGTAAGTGAACTATTCATGCATAACACAAGATATTAGAGAATAGGACGCAATTAATTCGGCTCGATTGTGCAATCAAACGGCCTTTCGTACAAAGGAAGGCGTTTCCCGCCAATGGGGCAATGGACGGGAAACGAACTCCTCGACAGCAGTAATTTGACGTTCATAATACCCTTTCATTGCTTCAAATTCATCCAAACTCATAGCTGACTGGGGGATTTTGTATTTGGAGTTTTCATATAGAACGCTTGTAATCAACCGGCTGTCTCGAAGTCGAGAGTACATCCTGTCCATATTGTTGTCGCGCATGAATTTACGGATCAGGCGAGCGACCGAGATAAGCGGTATATTTCGGGCTGACTTTGTTTCGTTGACTTTTTTCGTCAATGTGTCTCCGATTTCTAAGTTTCTGATTTCTAGAAAACTAAACACGGAGCTAGCTACGTCAGCAGGAGATTTTTTTATATCGTCGAATATAATAGGAAGTATTGTTTCGGGCGGAAATTGCCTCAGCTTTTTTATGGTGGTGGCGTACTGGCCGGCTTGTACGATCCATCCGTAATGTTCGCTGGTCGGACTCTGAAGTTCCTCAAAGAAACTACCCTGGGCTTTGCCATTCCTGAGATTATGTAGATACGCTGAATAGTCTCGTTCGATCGGGTTACGCAACGATACGATTACCTTCGCTCCATAAGCGTCCGCAAATATGCGATCCACGGCGTGAGGATGATGTAAGTATGAAGTGGTCATGTCGCCAGTGATTGCGTTAACGCTCGCGCCGGAAAATTGCTGCTCGTACCAGCGCGCGCCACGTTCATAATACCGCGAGAAGTATCCTATTTCCTTCATCGGCGGTATGTACACGTCTGGATGTTCCTGGAGTACTCGAAACAACCAAGTTGAGGCGGATCGAGGGGCGCCGATATAAATGAACCGAGGATGTGCTGCCATTTTGTTCTGATCTCAAGTACTAATTTTGATGCTTGTCTGATCAAGCAATCGGCTATCTAGACTTCGATGAGGCGTTTCCTATGAATCAGAAGGAAGCTTGTTTGCGCCAACAGAACGACCCCAGAAGCGATTGTGGTCGCCCATGCTGCACCCTGACCGCCCATATGAGGGATGAAAAGAAAATTCAACCCGACATTCATAAGGGCAGCCGCCGCGTTTATCACTCCGAAGTGCATCCCTCTACCCGACGCAATAAGCAGGCCGCTAATCGGTAGCGATATCGCAGTGAATGACTGTGCCAGGGCGAGGATGCCCAAAGGAGCCGCTGACTGTGCAAATTGCTGGCCGAATATGAACTCGATGATCTGCTCGGCGAATACGATTAGAAAAATGCATACGGGCCCCGTAATTAGGAGCGATGCTGCCAGTGCAATTCCGAAATAGCGCCACATTGATCGTGCGTTTTTGTTGGCGATGCTCTCGGCAAGAAACGGCGTGACTGTTGTCATAATCATGATTTGTGGAAATGTAAGCAAATAGGTCACGCGAAAAGCCACGCCATAGTAACCCACTTCTGTTAGCCCGGCCAATGGTCCTAGCATAAGGACGTCCATCCGATTCATCATGAGTTTGGATGACAGTCCAACGAGGAGGGGCAGGGCTGTTAGCATCCAGCCACGAATTTCAAATGCCGGAGGCGCGGTCCAAGTCTCATTTGGCAGCGTGCGGTGAAAGTAAATGCTCGCCAAGACCACTCCAATGCACATCGCGCCAACATAAATAAGCACCGCATCGCTCGGCCCACCTATGCCGAACGCGAGAGCTGCGGCCAAGACAGCAAGGGGCGGCAGGCCTTCGTCAAGCAGAACCCCCATCCCAGCGCGTTTCGATCCTGCTAGTTGTGCACGGCGAAGGAAATTGAAACCGGCTGGAATTACCATCAGTGAAGCCAGCATTAGGCCGGCGACCAACTCAACATCTGAACTGAGTAAAGATGCGATCGTGATTACCGCACCCACTGCGACTAGGCCTCCTGTCAGGGCCACCATGTCGGCCGAGCGAAGTACACCGCGAAGTAGTGAGTATTCGCCCTTGGCGCGGTAGGTCGGGATTATGCGTAGCATGAGGGACGGCCAGCCCAAAACGGCAATCTGGGCGACAAGTGCAGCGGTGCCTATGGCGAAAATGAACTCGCCATAGCCGCTGGGTGACAAATTTCGCGCCAGTACAATGGTCATGAACAGCACGGCCAGTCGAGCGGCAATGCCGGCAGCGAATGTGCCGGCGAACGATTTGGCCAGCTGCGAAGAGACAATGTGGCTTGGCAGTTGTTCTAGCCAAACTGTCAGGAAACGAGGCTCTTTGCTGGGGGCACCGGTCAACTCTTACTCTCCGTTTCCGCCGTGGGCTCTTGGTTGCTGCCATCGCTGAGAGATGCTGAGTGCAACTGCTTGTGAAAAGAGTTTAGCACAACATCCTTGGCCCAGCGTGCTTCGGCACGTTGTCGCGCGGCCCCTGCGCATTGAGCATAAAGTTTGGGATCGTCTATTAGGCGCTCGATCGCTGCGGCCAGGTCGCGGGGTACGCCTGGCGGAGTGATGATTCCGCACCCTTCAACTTCTTTGGCGAGTCCTGTTTCAAGTGCGGCCGTGGCAACTACCGGACGTCCAGATGCCAGCATATTGGTGAGCTTCGAAGGAAGGACGAGATCAGCAGCGCCCGCCGTTTGTGGTAGCAAGTGGATGGTTGATAGCCCCATTAGTTCGTGCAGCTTTTCCTTGGGCTGCAAGTTATGGAACTGGATGTTACTGAGGCCCTCGGCCCGCCGTTCAAGACCGGACCGGTTAGGCCCCTCACCGCAAACGATGAAAGTCAGATCCTTGCGGTCCTTGAGAAGACGGGCCGCGTCGACAACGATCTCTATGCCTTGCTTGTTGGCTATATTGCCCGAGTAGAGCGCGACATTTGGCGTCGTGACGCCCCATTCGGAGCGAAATGAAGACGGAGTGACCGAGGGCCTTATCGCCTCGATATCAGCCCAGTTTCGGAACTCAACGATGCGATCTTCGGGAATGCCTTTTTCAATCAGCTTTCTGCACATCTGCGGGGAAATGGTGGATATGGTCTGAAACTTACTGAAGATCCCAGTCTCGAACCCCAGGGCAAGGCCTGCAAAAAAACTGTCGCTTTTGAGCAGCCCGGTTGCGAAGGCGGCCTCAACCTCGAAATCTTGGATGTGGAGCCAGCTTCTGGCTCCTCCTAGTAGCGCCGCGAGTCGTCCGACTGGAGCTGCGATGAGCGACGGAGCAACCGTAAAGACCACATCAGGCCGCCAGGTCAGGCCGGCCCAAAGGGCGGGCAGAAAACTTGAAAGGGCAAAGCTGAAATGGTGAAGGAGACGTTTGGCGCCGGTCGGATCCCTGGGAATGTAGTGTGGAACGCGTATGACACGCACGTCATTTTCTATAGTGCTGGACCAGCCCCAGGCTGAGTGCTCTGTGAGGACCTGCCAAGCGGGATAGTAAGGCTTAGCGGCTACCACACGCATGTCGTGGCCTGCTTCGGCAAGATATTCCGCCATGCCCGACGTATACACGGCGATGCCAACCTTTTCTGGAGCGTAGTTGAGGCCGAGCACGAGAATTTTCATACGGTGCTGTCCTGACCCATCTCGTGCATTAAGAACCACTCGTAGGTTTTCGCAATACCCTCCTTTAGCTGGATCGACGGCTTCCAGCCCATGGTCTGAAGCTTGTCTGCACTCATTAACTTGCGCGGCGTGCCATCGGGTTTATTCAGGTCGTGCGCGATCTTCCCCTTAAACTCCACAATTTTGCAGACCAGTTGGGTCAGCTCGAGAATTGTCACATCCTCGCCCGAGCCGACATTGACGTGCTCGGAACCCGAATACTGTTTTAGTAGGAACACCAATCCATCGGCGCAATCGTCTGCGTGCAAAAACTCCCGGCGCGGCGAGCCCGTACCCCATATCGTAATAGAAGCGTCGCCCCGTTTTTTGGCTTCATGCGCCTTGCGGATGAGCGCCGGCACCACATGGCTCGATTTAAGGTCGAAATTGTCGCCGGGGCCGTAGAGGTTGGTCGGCATCGCTGAAATGAAATCGACGCCATGCTGTTTGCGATAGGCCTGGGCGAGCTTAATGCCGGCGATCTTGGCGATGGCATACCATTCGTTGGTCGGCTCGAGAGGGCCAGTCAGCAGTGCATCCTCGGTGATCGGCTGCTCCGCCATCTTGGGATAGATGCAGCTTGAACCAAGGAACAGCATCTTTTGCACGTCGTTTTCGAAGGCAGACTGGGTGATGTTGGCTTCGATGATCAGGTTGTCGTAGAGGAAGTCGGCCGGATAGGTATCGTTGGCAAGAATGCCGCCGACTTTTGCTGCTGCCATAACGATGGCGTCGGGCCTGGCGTCCCGCATGAAAGCCTCGACCTCGGCCTGGCGCTTGAGGTCAACGACATCACGTCCGGCGGTGATCACCTCGCAGCCTTCCGAAGCCAGTCGGCGCACGACGGCGCTACCCACCATCCCGCGATGTCCGGCGACATAGACGCGCTTGTTGGTCAGGTCAAAGGTCATTCCGCTATTCCACGCTCACGGGGAGATCGAGGCCGTGCTGCTTGAGCAGGGCGTGGCGGCGCGCAGCCTTATGGTCCTCGCGCACCATTTCGGCGCACATTTCCTGGGCGGTGATCTCGGGGGTCCAGCCAAGCTTTTCTTTGGCCTTGCTGGGGTCACCAAGCAGGGTCTCGACTTCGGCGGGACGGAAATAGCGCGGATCGATGCGCACGATTACGTCGCCGACTTTGAGGGCAGGGGCCATATCACCCTCGATTGCCGCCACCGTTGCGATCTCGTCGACGCCGGACCCCGAGAATTCCAGGGTGATGCCGAGTTCCCTGGCCGTCCAGTGGATGAACTCCCGTACGGAATACTGCACGCCGGTCGCGATGACGAAATCCTCTGGCTTGTCCTGCTGCAGCATCATCCACTGCATGCGCACATAGTCCTTCGCGTGGCCCCAGTCGCGCAACGCGTCGATATTGCCCATATAAAGGCAAGGCTCGAGGCCCATGGCGATATTGGAGAGGCCACGGGTGATCTTGCGGGTCACGAAAGTTTCGCCGCGGCGCGGGGACTCGTGGTTGAAAAGGATGCCGTTGCAGGCATAGATCCCATAAGACTCGCGGTAGTTCACCGTGATCCAATAGGCATACATTTTGGCCACGGCATAAGGCGAGCGCGGATAAAAGGGTGTCGTCTCGCGCTGCGGGGTCTCCTGGACGAGGCCGAAGAGTTCCGAGGTCGAGGCCTGGTAGAACCGGGACTTCTTTTCGAGCCCGAGGAAGCGGATGGCCTCGAGCAGCCGCAGGGTGCCGATCGCGTCGACATCGGCTGTATATTCCGGCGCCTCGAAGCTGACCGCGACGTGGGATTGGGCGCCGAGGTTATAGACCTCGTCCGGTTCGATATCGCGCATGAGGCGGGTGAGGTTCGAGGTGTCGGACAGGTCTCCATAATGGAGCTTGAAGCGGCCATTCTTGGAGTGCGGATCCTCGTAGATGTGGTCGACGCGCTGGGTATTGATCAGCGAGGCCCGGCGCTTGATGCCGTGAACCTCGTAGCCCTTCTCGAGCAGTAGTTCTGCGAGATAGGAGCCGTCCTGGCCTGTGATACCGGTGATCAGTGCAACCTTGCCCGAACTCATGCAATACCCTCAAGAAACGTTTTCAGCAAATTGACCCGCGTGCCGTCGAGACGGCAAATCGACACGAAGCCAATGGTCCCACAGACAAATGACAGCTACACGCAAATGCACCGGACGAGAACCCGGTCATTTGTTAATCGGAGCAAATGGTTAGCGCGCGAAGGGTAAGCAAATGCCTTCAAACGCTCAGGAATATTGACATTGCGGCAATTCTGCATGGGCCCCCTGCAATCTTCGCATGAAAGGGCCGAGGGAAGTCGTGCCGCGCCGCGCGGCAGCCCTTCACGTGCGGAAAAGCAAGTTGGCGCACAACGGCTTTTTTGCCGGGGGATGTGCGCAAAAGAGAGTTTTCACTCACGTGCAGAAAGGCAAGTTTGCATACACCTGCGGACGGCCAGTTGTCACTTCTGTCGAGAGGGTAAGATAGCACGCGCGTGTAGGAGGCACATCGGCGCGGACTGCAAGGAGAGCATAGTTTTCCGATGTGACGGCATCGCAACCGGTCTCCGTGATTATGTCCATGACTATCGCTGCCGGGAGCGCGCGCCCGCCGCACCATAGGCTCGGTGACAAGCGCTGACCGCATCGGCCCAGTCAAAGCCCATTAGTGGCACTATAGCGCCGTTGGCCAGCCGCGCCTGTTGCACCGGATCGCGCAGATAGGCGCGCAATGCCCTAAGCATCCCCGCGTCGCTATTGGCCAGAATGCCGTCCTGGCCGTCTGTGATAAAATCGTCCAGACCACAGTCGGCCATGCCCAGGATCGGCACGCCCGCCAGTCGCGCTTCCAGCGCCGCAAGGCCGAACGCCTCCAGTTTTGTTGAGGTCACAAACAAGTCGGCTTGCGCGTATAGCGTTTTCAGGTCTTCCACCGAGAGGCGGCCATGAAGCACCACGCGGTCAGAAAGCCTCCACGCCGCGATGCGGTCCTGCAAGGCTTTTCGCAACGGACCATCGCCGGCAATATGTAGGCGCACCCCACCAGAGGACGCGTCGAGCGCCGGTCCGGCTTGCCGGATCAAGTCAAGTAGTGCCAGCGGTCGCTTGCGGGGATGTAGTCGCATGGTCGCCACTACCTGCAGCCCGCGGCCGGCTTGAGACATTCGCGATAACCTCTGGCGCCGGACCGGTTCCCAGAGCGCTCTTTCGGTGGCATTGAAGAGCAACCCCGCGTCGACGCCGCCCAACATGGATTGCCGGCCTAGGGCCACAGCGCTGCTGACGGCCGTCAATACCGCATGTTCGTGCCACCGCGCCGAGCGGAGTAGCGGCGCGACACATCGCGCGATACCCGCCTCCAACGGCATCAGCATGGAATGAAATGTCACAACAGTTGGCAGGCCTAGCTTTGTGGCCACTTCGACGGCCAGATAGGCAAAGGGCGTGTTACCCAGATGCACGTGTACCGCGTCGAAATCGCCCGCTTTGAGGCCCTGATGCAGCTGCCGCAACGCCGGTTCGGCAGGCGGAAACCCCAACAGATTGAGCAGGTAGAGCAAGTCATTGGCATTTGACGCCGTCGGGGCCGGCGGAAACCGGTACCCCCCGGTCGCCGCATCTGCGCCGCAGAGCCGATGCACGCGGATACCGGAGTGCTGCGTCGGTCCGGGCAGGGGCGTGAACACCTCCACCGCCGTTCCCGCTTCGAACAGTCGGCGCGCGAGCCCATCGAGATAGACCTCCAGGCCACCAAAACGTGGCAAATACCAGTCAGAAACAAAGGCCACGCGCTTGGCAACTGGAGCGAGCGATGTCATCTGTCTAGCGTGTCGCCAAGATAATGGCGACGGACATTTGCGTTTTTGACCACGATCTCCGGCGCGCCGTGTGCCAAAAGACGCCCGCCAACCAAGACATATGCGCGGTCTGCGATCGAAATTGTTTCGCGCACATTGTGGTCGCTGATCAGCACGCCAAGACCGCGGTCGCGCAGCCGGCGCACCAGATCTTTGACCTGGTTGATCGAAAGTGGGTCCACCCCGGCGAAGGGCTCATCCAGCAACACATAGCGCGGATCGGCCGCCAACGCGCGAGCGATTTCACAGCGCCGGCGTTGCCCGCCGGACAAGCGGGCAGCGTTCTGCTTGCGGATCGCCAACAGGTCGAACTCGCCCAAGAGGAGGTCGAGCCGACGATGACGCTCGGCGCGCGCAGGCACCACGCGCTCCAAGTAAAACAAGATATTGTCTTCCACAGACAGACCGCGAAACACCGAACTTTCCTGGGGCAAATAGCTGACGCCCCGACGGGCGCGCGCATGGATTGGAAGCTGCGTGCTGTCATGGCCGTCGATCAGGATCGCCCCGGTCTGCGGTCGGTGGACGCCAATCAGCAGGTTCATCAGCGTTGTTTTACCAGCGCCATTGGGTCCCAATAGGGCCACGACCTCGCCGCGTCGCACCGTGATGTCGAGCGGCTGCAGAATGGTGCGGCCCTGCGCACTCCAGCCTATGGCGCGGCCCGAAAGGCCTGCGGTCGCGGGGATCGGACTCGATTCTGCATTCATGGTCTGAAATTCTTGTAGTCGAGCCGTCTTACGTGACCCCATGTGAAATACGCGATGGCAGCGGGCAGGTCGACAATCGAGATGAGAATTCCGACGGCAATGGCCGTGGGCGCTGGGATACCCAGCACAAGGTAGGCCCCGGCCGTTCCTGCTGCCAGCAAGCCGACGCCTCCTATCACCGGTAACATGGTGCTGACGCCGGCAGCAGCCAGGACAAATAGCGCGAGCTCCGGCGCCCATCCCATGCCGCAAGATAGCTGCACGGCAGTGATCATCGTCCATTCCAGCACCTTTTTACCTAGAGCCAGACCCGCGACCAGAGCTATGGTCCTGCTGTCGCCAATCGCGGCCAGCGCCCGCGCTACCGCGCCTAAGAAGGTCGAAACCAAAGCCAGAGGCGGCCACGCCAAGCGGGTTGAGGGCCACTGCCGCGGCCCCAATCGTACCAGCGCCGCAAGCAAGGCCAACAGCAAGGCCATAGTGATGCCAATGACCGGGCCACCTGCGGCAAGGGCCGAGGGCAGGGGTGCCGACAATAGGGCAAGAACAAGCACCAGCAGCTTTGACGCGCCGGTCATCAATTGATCAACCAGCAACAGCGCGGCGATGCTTGGCGCCCGAACGCCTTTTTCGCTTAGCATGAGCGCTGCAAGTGCCGCGCCGGCGCCGGGGGCCAGGAAGCTACTGACGATGGAGTTTGCGCTAACAACCGCCAACATGGCCTTGTGCCCGGGGGCCGGAGATCCTGCGATGAGCACGCGCCATTGCCAGGACCACAAGGGGAAAACCCCGGCGCTGAGGATGATCGCGGTTACCAGCCACGCCGGCTGCGATCGGCTGAGGGCCGCAACAATGCCGGTCCATCCAGCGCTTACTGCCATGATGGCGAGCAGCAGCATGAGTGCAATCAACAGCGACGCCAGAACGCGTCTGGCTGGAGAGCCGTGCCAGAAACCCTCGTTTTTGTCAGCAGCGCTCATCAACACCAAAATCTGTCGAAACGTGCGCCACCGCATGGTGGGCACTTGTTTCTTGGCTTATAGCCTTGCCACAACTATGGTCGAGCAAAAAACGGTCATTGGCTGGGGGCTGGCAATGGGTGAAAAAATACGCGTTGGCGTGGTGGGCGTTGGCAATTGCGCCTCTGCCCTGATTCAGGGTTTGAGCTACTATAAGGCTGCAGGTGCCAACGAACCGCCGGCCGGTGTCATGAGCGTCCTGATTGGCGATTATCACCTGAGCGACGTGGACATCGTTTGTGCATTCGACGTCAATGCTGACAAGGTCGGCGCCGACATCGCCGACGCCATCTTCGCCGGGCCCAACAACACCAGGCGTTTTGCAGAGGTGGACCCCACGGGGGTGACCGTGTCAAAAGGTCCGGTACTCGACGGGTTGGGCAAGTGGCTGTCCGAAGTGGTGCCGGTCAGTAAAGCGCCGGATGTCGATGTGGCCGAGGTGCTACGCAGCACGCGCACACAAGTGCTTATCAATTATCTTCCCGTAGGTTCGGAACAAGCCAGCCGGTACTACGTGGAACAGGCGTTGGCCGCGGGATGCGCGGTGGTCAATTGTATGCCGGTGTTTCTTGCCTCTGATCCGGCCTGGGCATGTCGCTTCGAGACAGCGGGGCTCCCCATCATCGGCGATGATATCAAGAGCCAAGTTGGGGCAACCATCGTGCATCGTGCGCTGGCGGAGCTGTTCGGACAGCGCGGCGTGCAGCTGGATCGGACGTATCAGCTCAATTTCGGCGGCAACACCGATTTCCTGAACATGCTGGAGCGGGAGCGGCTGGAATCGAAGAAGATATCGAAAACTCAGGCGGTCACCAGCCGGGTGCGAGAGCAGCTCGCGGCGGACCAGATACACGTGGGGCCCAGCGATCATGTGCCGTGGCTCGAGGACCGCAAATGGGCGCATATTCGTATGGAAGGCACAGGCTTCGGTGGCGCGCCGCTCAACCTCGAGCTCAAACTCGAAGTCTGGGACTCGCCCAATTCCGCAGGGGTGGTCATCGATGCAATACGCTGCGCCAAGCTGGCGCTCGATCGCGGGATCGGCGGCGCGCTCAAAGGCCCTTCGAGCTTTTTCATGAAGTCGCCGCCCGAACAATACAGCGACCACGAGGCGCAAAAACGCACTGAAGCTTTTATTCTTGGCGCTGAGTGACGTTAGCCTTGTCAGCCATACCGAACCACGACGGGCACGAGGCGCCCCTGACGTCCGAGCATGGCACACCCATGCGCACGCAGCCTGCTGACACGGCGCGGGGCGGATTTGCCTTCCCTGAGAGCTATTCTGAACATAAGCGGCAACTCGACGTTGACGCCGTCGACAATGTTGCCGACCTTTTCTATCAGTCGTTTGACGGACTGAACGGCACTCACGCGGTCCACGCTGGCCGCCTATACCTCAACTTCTGCAGCTATGATTACCTTGGCTTGAATGGTTCAGCCGAACTTTCCCAGGCCGCTTATGCCGCTATCGCTCGCTATGGCACCTCCGTGTCGGCGTCGCGGCTGGTGTCGGGGGAGCGACCACTGCATCAAGCGCTAGAAAGCGAGCTGGCAGACTGGATGGGCGTCGAGGACGCCTTGGTGTTTGTGAGCGGCTATGCCACCAATGCCGATACCATCGGTCATCTGATGGGACCGGATGACCTTATCCTCTATGACCAACTGGCGCACACCTCCATCCGGCAGGGTATTCGGCTATCAGGTGCGCAAGCGCGTCCATTCCCACATGGGCGTCTCGATCTGCTGGAGCGATTGCTGATCAGACACAGCCGCGGCGTGCGGCAGGTTTTGATCGTGGTCGAGGGCGTCTATAGTATGGATGGCGATCTGGCCGACTTGCCGCGACTGATCGACCTCAAACGGCAGTACAAAGCGCTGCTAATGGTAGACGAGGCGCATTCGCTCGGGGTGCTGGGCGAGACCGGACGCGGGCTGGCCGAGCATTATGGGGTCGCGCCTGACGCGGTTGATCTCTGGATGGGGACGCTGAGCAAGTCTCTGGCAAGCTGCGGCGGCTATATCGGTGGGCGGCGTGAACTTATTACCTATCTGCGCCACACCGCGCCTGGGTTTGTGTTTAGCGTTGGTATTGCCCCCCCCATGGCCGCAACGGCGCTCGCGGCGCTCGAGCAAATGAGGCTTCAACCAGAGCGTATAGCCAGGCTTCGGGCGAATGCCGCGCTATTCCACCAGCTGGCCGGGGAACTGCGGCTCGATATCGGCCAGGCCAACCGGCATTCAGCCATCGTGCCGATCATGGCGGGCGGACCGCGTCGCGCCGCGTTTCTTGCCCGGGACTTGATGCGGCAGGGTGTCCTGGCCCTGCCTATCGGTTACCCGGCGGTCCCCAAAAACCGCACGCGACTACGTTTCTTCCTCTCGGCCAGCCATAGCAGCGAGGCCATAGAGCGCGGTGTCCGCGCCGTCGCCGCGAGCCTTGCCGCATACGACGGGTCGGATCGACGCCCGGAGGGACTATAGGGCGAGATGCGAGCCGCTTTCGATCCGTGCGGCGTGGCAGGGCGCTACCAGCGGCAGCTCATGCTGGCTTCAGCCTGGTCCACTCTGGTCATTTTGGGCTGCGTCGAGTGGGTCTTTCTGTCCGAGCTTCTGATCTCCCACATCCTACCCCGGGTGCTCGAGGTCAATGCGGGTTGGGCGCAGATGGCGCAGTTGGTCGTCTACTCCGTTCCCGATGGCGTTGCCGTCGCCCTGCCGCTGGCTTTGAGCATCGGGGTCTATATCGTTTTGCTGCGGCGGCGCGAGGCGGGAGAGTTCATCGCCATGGCCGGCATCGGCGTTGGCTATCACGCCTTGATCAGGTTCTCGCTGCTAATCGGCGCGCTCGGCGCAATAGCCTCTGTAGTGGTCTCGGGGCATATAGCGCCGCTCGCGAGCTACGCGGCCGCCACCAGCTATGACCATGCGCGATTTGAAGCGCTGCGCCGCGGGAACCTCCCGGCTGGCCAGTTCTACCCGGTGGACGATCTTGTCGTTTTTGCAGCCGAAGGGCGTTTTGGCGGCGAAGCAGGAGGTGTCTTTGTGCATCAAGAATTGGAGGGGGAGCGTTATCGTGTCATTACCTCGCCCCGGGTGATCCGCCTGGAGCTCAAAACAGGTACGCCGCAGTTCTTGCTGGAACAGGCGCGGCTGCTCGATTTCAGCACGGCCAGCGATGCTGTGGGCCTCACGCGACCCTCGCTAAGGCCGCAGCAGATCTTAACCGCGAGCCGGCATGCAGTGGCTGTGCCTGAACTTGAACCCGAGCAACCTGGCGTTCGCCTTGATCAGATCTACTATTGGTCGCTCAGTGAGCTGCTACTGCGAGCGTTGGACCGTTTCGACGCTTTGAACGCCGGCATTCGCCACGTGCTGCATGCGGTCCTGTGTGCCCTTGCACCCCTCTTCGCGCTGGCGGCTTTGGGATGGACCGGCCGGCGCAGCGTAGTGTTTGCCTTGCCGGTCGTGGCGGGAGGACTGCTGGCTGCAACCTTCTTCCTTCGCGACCTCGCTGAGCTGATTGGCGCCATGGGTGCCCTCGCATCGGGTCCGGCGGTTCTGCTTTCGGGCACGGGCTTAGGTGTTTTAGCCTGTTGCATGGTCGCTCGGCGAGGCACGCAGTGCATCGTGCCAGCAGGCGTGCGGCTGTGAGCGTCGCCACAAAAGTGCTGAGCGGGGTCTTGGGCGACACGCGGCATATTCGCTATGTCGTTAGCCTCTATGTCACGCGGACGATATTCTTTGTCCTCATTGCGCTCGCCATCGTCCTCACCCTCGATGCCGCCACGCATCTTTCGCGCATTGTCGAACAGCAAGCGGAGATGGCGCAGCCAAGCTGGGCCGTTAGCGGTTATTATCTCGGTCTTCGGGCCCTTTACGTGCTGCCGTCCCTGCTGCCCGTTGCGGCCTTTGCCGGGCCATTATGGGCCGAGCACAGCTTGGCGACCTCGCTTGAGCGCCTCATGATCAGTAATTCTGGGCGCTCGCGTTTTCAGACTTTGTTGCCCGCTTTGGTCTTCGGCACGCTGATCGGGCTGGCGCAGTTTTATCTGCTCGCGGAGGTGCGGCCCGCCGTTTCACAGGCACAGGGCGAAGCGCGTTTTCGTTATTTCGGGCCCTATTATCAAACCCCGCATGTCGGTGAGGCCACCTGGATAGCTTTGGGAGACGAGATGATGCGTGCTCGCATCCGTTTCGAACCAGAACGGGTCATGCTCGAGGAGGTCCAGTTGTTTCAGATCGCGGACACCTCGTCGGTTGCGCTGGTGAGCGTCGCGCAAAGCGCGGTGCCCGAAAGAAATGGTATCTGGGCGCTTCATGAAGGCGCGCTTTGGAATACGACCGAGAACTCGGGACGAGCGCAGGCCATGACAGCGGCGCCCTATACCATCCTCCGGCGGCCCTTGAACCTCGACCCTATATGGCTAACCCATTCTCGCGTGCCGCCAGACTTGATGCCACACGACCTCTTGGCTCGTTTTGCGTACAACCCCATCATTCCGCGCAATTTTGTCTATCAGGCGGCGCTGCACCACCGCTACGCCGCCGTTCCGGGTGCAATCGGCATGGCGCTTCTAGCCGGTGCGCTCGCCATGACGTTGTTTGGGCCCAGAACGGCGCCGCGTCAGGTATTGATCTGTGCCATCATCGGAGGCACCGCCTACGTGTTTTTGCTCGCCATACCCATGGTTGGGGCCAGCGGCGCTGCGCCGGCCGGTGTAGCGGCGTGGGCGGTGCCGATCGTCCTCAACGTGACGGCTCTCATCAGCGTGGGATGGCCGGAGCCCCAGCGCCGATCGAGCGTGCCCGCCGCGGACTGACCACAGCCTCTCCGAGCACGGTTAGGCGCGTGCCGTTCTTAACGCTGATGCGGATTGTTGCCATCTCGTCCTTTTCAGCTGCCACGCGGGCCTGGGCCACAAGCTGCTCGGTTTCGCCGATCGGGGCCAGGAACCGTACGTTCAGCTGCTTGACCGTAACGGGCCAATCCTGAGCCCATTCCGCTATCAACCCCATGATCAGCATACCCGGCACGGGAACCGCATCCAGACCCAACGCCCGGGCGAGGGTAGGGTCCTGGTGCAACGGGTTGGGATCGTTGGCCGCAACCGCATACCCTTGCGCTTGCGCTGGGGAAAGCACAAAGCTGCGTTGGGTGGGGAAACTCCCAAGCCAGCTGATCACCCTTTCTGCTCCGGCCATACCAGAGCAATGTGGCTTTTCAGGTGGCAGATCCTCTGGTACGAAGTATCGTGAACCTGCGCCTCCAGCGTCATACTTGCCTTTTCCGGTTCGACAGCGAGGTCAACGGCGATGGTGTAACCAACATCGTGTTTCAGTGCGGCTTCGTACCGGATCTCTTGCCCAACATGCATTAGGATGGCGCCAGAGTGTCCGTACTCTTGGACAAGGTGATCTTCGATAGCCTCGCGCACCGAAGGGGCGTTGAGCCAGACAATGGGGTAGGTAAACGGGAGGGCTGGATCTCGCTGCTCCCGCCCGCGAAGGGCGTTCCGGAACGCCGCGACGGACAAAGGGTCAGTGTGCACGGCAAAGCTGCCGACGCGGCTCAACGTCATCAGGCCTCCACACCACGCGCCAGCAGTGTGGCATTCACCCCACCAAACGCGAATGAATTGGACAGCACGGCCTTCAATCCTGGCGTCTCGAGCGCAGCGGGAGGCAGAGACAACGGGCAAGACGGATCCTGCTCAGTCATGTTGATATGCGGAGGAATGGTTTTGGCGCGCAACGCCATCAGGGCGATAATGAACTCAAGCGCACCTGAGGCGCCCAGCGTATGTCCTATGACCGGTTTGCTCGATGATACTGGGAGATCGGTGCTCCGCGGCCCAAACACCTGACCGATTGCCTCCGCCTCGACAATATCGTTGCGCACGGTTCCGGTGCCATGCGCGTTGATATAGCCGATCGCCTCGGCCGGAAGCCCTGCCTCCTCAAGCGCGGCCCGCATGGCGGCTACTGGACCGCGTACGTCGGGCTGAATGATGTCGCGAGCGTCGCTCGAAGTACCATAGCCGGCAAGCCACGCTAACGGCACCCCGCCTCGCGCCTGGCACGCAGTTTCAGACTCGAGAACCAGAATGCCAGCACCTTCGCCCAGGATCATGCCATGCCGATCCTTAGCAAAAGGGCGACAGACATCGGGGCTGAGCACGCGCATGACCTCCCATGCGCGAATTGTTGCCGGTGTCAGGCAGGCTTCGCTACCCCCAACCAAGGCCCGGTCGATGATGCCGGCGCGTATCATCTGGCTGGCGAGACCAATGGCCTGGGCGGCCGAGGAACACGCACTGCTGACGCTAAAGCATGGGCCAGTCGCTCCATACTGGATACTGAGGTGCGAGGCCGCTGAGCTGGGCATGAGCCGCGGAATGCTCAAGGGGTGGGCGCGCGTCTTGCCCGAATAGAAGTCGTAGCATCCGTCATCAAGCGTATTCATGCCACCGATACCCGTGCCGACGATGACCGCGGTTCGCGATCCGGATAGATCCGTTGCGCCCATCCCGGCCCGTCGCAGCGCTTCTTCTGCGGCGACGTGAGCGAATTGCGTAAACCGGTCGCACCTGAGCAATATGTGGGGACTAAGATGCTCTGTTGGATCAAAGTTTTGGACGCTGGCGGCAATGCGAATGCGCAGGCTATCGCCGCGTGGCAGAGATAGTGGTCGCACCTGGCTGGTTCCGGTCACGGCCGCACGCCAAAGCGCTTTAGTGCCGAGCCCCGCAGCACTGATCGCCCCGTAGCCGGTGATGGCGACCTGTTTCACGCTTGTGCGTCCGCGGCCCGTCCAGGCGCTGCTGTCATGGCGCTGGTGATGGCGGTAATGAGTTCGGCCAAGTTTTTGGCCGTGCTGAGATCGGTCTCAATGGGGATGTAGACATTGAGTTTTTCCTCAATGCCCATGAGGATCATAACCACCTCCATGGAGGCAATCCCCAAGGTGTCCAGCGTCGCTTCGGGAACGATCAGCGCCCGATCGATGTCGCCTTCTTGCGCCACGATCTCAATGATGCGATCCAGAAGTGTGGGGTCTTCAAGGTGCGGCCATTCGGCGGGCGCATTGGGCCTAAGGTCTGCTGTCAAAACTATCATCTCCTGTGCCTAGGACAGTGTCTGCACTGAACAAGCGCAAGGTTCGCACCTGTCGAAATCCGAATTGTTGCAGGATTTTGCGCAATTCCCAATTGTCTTCTAGCACCCAGCCGGCCTCAATCCAGCCACTGCCGTCGCCATAACGCGCCAGCTGGGTGAGCAGGCGCTCCATCATGCCGAAAGCAATCAGCGTGCCGGCGACGCTTTTCCGGGTCTGCGGATCAATGCCTAAAAGGATGACGTGGCCGGTCCGAAAGCGCCGTCGAAGGGTCCGAAAGCCCAATCGCAACCACCCGATCAAAGAGGGTTGCGGCCCTAAGCCCCTAGTCACCTCAAAAAGGTTTGGAAAGATCAGCGCCACCCCGATCGGCTTGCCGGCGCGTTCGACGATGACGCCAATATCCCCATGCACGAAAGGTCGCAGGTCGCCGCTGATGGCACTGACATCAGCTGGATGCAAGGGCACAAATCCCCAATTGGCTTGCCAGGCTCTGTTATAGACTTGCCGAATGATCTCCACGTCGCGTGAGAGGTTCTTCATGTCCAGGCAGCGAAACGTAATATCACGCACGCGCTCGGTTGCGCGCAGTCGCTGTTGCAACCAGGCAAGGCGGGTTGCGGGCTGCTCGAGGCGCCAATAGTGCAGGTCCTTGATCGGTTGAAGGCCACAAGCGCGCAGGTGTGCCTCTAAATAAGGCGGGTGCCAGGCAACCATTGACAAGGCAGGTTCGTCATGGCCCGCCACCAACAGGCCAGGCTCGCTATTGATCGAGAGCTGGAACGGTCCGGTCAGGCGCTGCATGCCCTGCTCAGCAAGCCATGCTCGCGCCCCGGTCACCAAGGCGCTGACAATTGCTGGATCGTCTGTCGCGTCCAGGCAACCAAAAGTGCCGCCGCCGCCAAAAGCTTCGGATGGCTGCACGGAATCGATCTGCGCCGAAATGCGTCCAACCGGCTCGCCGTCCTTGAACGCCAGCCAGTATTGCGCTCTGCCGTGCTTGAAGAACGGCGCCTTGGCGGGATGCAGCAGCGCTTGTTGCTCCACGGTGAGCCTGGGGCTGAAACCCTGCATCGACCCATAGAGGCGCTCCGGGAGGCGTAGGAACAAATCTAGGTTTCGCCCAAAATTAGCGGGGGCTAGGGTGACCGACATCATGCGCTCAAGGGTTGTTGCCGGAGCGGTCCGTCAGCGTACCTGCCCCCTCGGCATTCAGTATGGGCGCACGATAGTCTATCCACGAACCGATGCCCCGTATTAGCGCATTCGCAAGGAAGGCTAAGGCTATGCCCAACATGCCGTCAAGCAGCCAATGGTGGTCGAGATAGGCGCTGGCCAGGACCATCCAGAGCGTATAGCCGATATGCGCCGACCGCTCTAACCAGCCTCCATCTCGCCAGGCTGTCACCAGACCCACCGCAGCAAATGCGCAGTGCAAGGACGGAAGTGCGCCGAAGACTGTCGGGGCCCGGCTGTAGAAGGATTCGAAATAGGTGATGCCGAGCAATTGGTCGACGCGCAGTAGCGCCGCAGCGTGGGGTAGGGCGTTGATGTCGATCTCGCACCCGAACGTTCGGATGTACCAAGGCGGAGCGGCGGGCACCGCCAGCCATAAGACAAAGGCAATCGCGTGGGTCAGTGCCAGCACCCGCAAATAGTGGTTGGCCCGCTCCACGTTGATGAAAAACAATGCCGTGCAATAGACGATCGCGATGCCCCAAAAGCTGACATAGGGGATCGCAAAGACCAGATCGAGCAGGGGAGTATGGACCACGTTGAAGTAATCCGCCGCCGTCGCGTAACCGTCCAACGAGACCAACCGAAGTTCCCACTCCCTGAGCTCGCAACCCAGCACCCGCTCGGCAGTCACAAACAGCGGGCGCAAATAGCGGATCGCCTCGTAGCCAACAGCAATACCGAGACCTGGTGCTGCGGTAACCAGAAAGGCCTTGCTGCGGGGAGTGGCAATTGCCAAAATGGAAACAAGCGCCAGGACGATTACAATTTCGCTGCGCAAACCGCCCATGCCAGCCAGCACAAGGGCGATAAGTGGCGGCAAGCTCACGACCGGCCAAGAAGGACCCCACAACGCCCGCAAATGTCGTTTGAATGCCATATCGGCGTTCCGCTCGCGCGAGGCCCCTTTGCCCGCGCCAAGCGGCATGTCACAAAACCGGCGAGGATGACAAGCGGCAATCGTGCTCTTGTCCAAGGGAGGTATCGCCAACCCGTGCTGAAACCGTCGCATGTTGTGCTAACCGGGGCGAGCAGCGGATTGGGTCGCGCGCTTGCGGAACACTATGCCGCTTACGGGGTGATTCTTTCCCTGTGCGGTCGCGACCAGCAGCGATTGGCAGACATCGCCGCTCGGTGCGAAGCCAAGGGAGCGAGGGTCGCGTGGCGCAGCCTCGATGTAACCGACCAAGACAGCGTATCCGGCTGGCTGCAGGAATGCGACCAATTGGCCCCTGTCGACCTGTTGTTTGTAAATGCGGGTATCGGCGGCGACACGGTCATGGCTGGCCCGAGTGGCGAGGATGCAAAGCTTGCTCAGCAGATCGTGGGGGTGAATTTGCTCGGCGTGGTCCACGCGGTGACGGCCATGTTGCCACGCATGGTGGCGCGGCGCCGCGGTGCCGTCGTGTTGATCGGATCGATCTCCGGAGAGCTCGGGTTGCCGCACTCGCCGCTTTACTGTGCGACAAAGGCAGCGGTGCGTATCTATGGCGACGCGCTGCGGCGTTTGACGCGGTCCTCTGGCGTCAAGGTTACGACCGTTCTTCCAGGCTTCATCGACACGCCGATGAGCAGGTCCCTCAAAGTGGCACGTCCCTGGTGTTGGCCCGCTGATGTCGCGGCCCGACGGATCGCGCGAGATGTCGCTCGATCTGCGCGCCACTCGGTCTTCCCTTGGCAGCTTCGCCTTGCCCTGGCTGCCCAGGCGATGCTGCCTGCTGCTTTAACCGATCGGGTGCTATCTGCCAGCTTTGTGCGCCAGCAGCGCCGCGCCCCTAGGGAACCAGCGCCCTAGATGGCCAGGCGCGCGGCCAGGTCGCGCATGGTCAGAAAATGTGCGCCTCGCGCTGCAAGGTTTGCAATGGCCGTCTCCAGACTGGCAAGCGCATGGGAACCGGTGCCGGCGCGACAGTCCCAGGGGATGGGCGCGCGCCGCAGATCCACAAACTCCCAGGGGTGGAAGAATAGTACGCTTGCATCGCGCAACGGCGCGAGAACCAAGCGCTGCAGGGAGCCGGGGAGGCGAACCAGCGATGGCATGGTCGATGCTGGAAGGCGCGTGATCGCGCCGTGCCGAAGTGGCGCTCGCGGGTGCCCCTTGTGTGGTTTGTAGGCGGCAATGGAAGAGTCGATGGTGTAGCCCACTTCTTCCAAAAACGGGATGAAACGATCTGGAAAATCCAGATTTGGCGCTCGAAAACTGGTGATGGGGGAAAAACGCCGCAATTCCGCGTCCGCTCGGGCAATTTCGGCACGAGCTTGTTCGTAGTTCATGGTGCTGAAACGCCTATGCGTATCGCCATGGCTGGCCAGCTCGTGGCCGCACTGCAACAGCTTGTCCATCGCCCCTGGATAGCGCCGCGCGACGTCGCCGGTGGCAAAGCAGGTGCACGGAATGCCTGCCGCTGAAAGCACGCTGAGAAACGCTTCAAACCCCTCTTCCATGCCCTGGTAGCTCCGCAGATAAGGGGGGCAGTCGTGTTCGAGGTCTATTGTTAGCGCAATCCGCACGGTGATGTCCTTTAGAGAAGCAGCACGACAATCCCAGCGCCAAGGCCGGCGAGCAGGTCATCTGCCAGAATGCCCAGAGCTGCTGGACGAAGCCGTTCAGCCAAGTGGATCGGCCAGGGCTTCCAAATGTCGAGACAGCGAAACAAAACCACGCCCACCAGCAGCGACCACAGATCATCGGGCGCAGCTATGATCAGAGCCAACAGGATGGCCACGACCTCGTCGATGACCACTAATTGTGGGTCGTGCTCGCTTTCGAATCCAACCACGATTTCGGTCGCCTTGTAGGCGGCCAGCGTCATGATCCCAAGCACGACCCACTGCAGGGGCGACGGCAAAAGCGTGAGCAGGCCGTAAAGCGGCAGCGCGAGTAACGTGCCCACGGTTGCTGGTGCAAGCGGACAATACCCGGCACCGAACCAACTGGCGTAGGCAAATGCCAGAGCGCGAGAATTGAAGGCCTTCATTGCACGCTCAGGCTCGCTTGGCCGCCGCAAGCAGTGCCGCACCTCCCGCCAATACGCTCAAAATCGCTACGCCGCTCAGGACCGTGATCGTCACAGCGCCCGGACCGCCGAGCAATGGTAGATCGATAGGCCAGAGCAACAGCGCAGCTACTGTCGCAAGCAGGCGATCTTCGCGCCGCATCCAGAGCCGTGGCAACTCGATGTGCAGGCCTTCGGCGCGCGCTCTGATGTAAGAAATCCAAAGGCCTGAGACCAACAACACAATGGGTAAGAGCACCAGCGACGTCGTTCCCCACAACACCACCAGTCCGGCCGGCACGGCCGCATCGCTGATCCGGTCAAGACAGGAATCGAGCAGCGCGCCAAAGCGTGAACCCTTGTCGCTGGCTCGAGCCAAAGCGCCGTCGAGAATATCGCAAAGGCCGCTGAGCAGCATGAATACCGCCGCCCAGACCATTTCGCCTCCAGCTGCCGCGATCCCGGCGATCAGCGCGGGGAGTAGCGAAAGAGCGGTGACCACGTTGGGATGTAAGCCGGTGCGCGCCAACAGGCGCGCCATCGCACCGAGCACGCGCGCGTAAAGCCGTTCTGCAGATCGCAAGGTCCAACTGTTCTGAGGCATGACGTCTTGCCGATCATGGTTCTGGCCAGCCGTTCTGACCGTTTGGGACTTAGTCAGTGCCGGAGCGGTGCGGCAAGTCAAGCGAGCGGCATGCACTGCCCACAATTGTCTTGTCTGAATTGATGGTCAGGATAATTTCTCGGCTAGAGTCGGCAGAGGTCGCCGAGGGGAAGGCCATCATTACGCTATGAAACACATTGCAGACCGTTCGCCGTTTTTTGCACAGCTGCGCGAACGCATTAACTCTTTGGGCGGCATGTTCAACGCCCATGTGCATCTGGACCGCGCGGGGACGCTCGATGATCGTTACTTTAAAGGCACGTTGCAGATCCTCGAAAATTCGCACATCTCGCTGCAGCAAAAGCATCACTTGATCGCCAGCATTCATGCTGGGCCGGCCTATCATCGGGATGATCTAGAGCGCCGGGCAAATGCAACGCTCGATATCATGGTGGCCAGCAATACCGCCCGAGTAGACACCATGGTCGATGTTACCGACGATGAGGTTGGCTTGACCGCACTGGAGATGCTCGCCGGCATTCGCGACGCCCGTCATGGTGAGATCGAGCTCAAACTTGCGGCTTATACCCCCTTGGGTTTCAAGGACAGTGAGCCGGGCCGTTGGCGTCTTTATGAACAGGCCGCGCAGCGCGCAGACTTTCTCGGTTGCTTGCCCGAGGCGGATGATCGGGATGACTATCCCGACCACATCGGGTTTGAAGAGCAGCTGGTGCGCGTCCTCGATCTTGGTCGCCGTCTCAAACGGCTTGTGCATGTGCATGTCGACCAACGCAACGAGTCCGGCGAGCGTGGTACCGAGCGACTGCTGGAGGTAATCCGCAAGGAGGGCGGAGTCGCTTCAGCGGATGGCGCGCCGATGATTTGGGCGGTGCACATGATCTCGCCAACCACCTATGACGAGCCGCGCCACGCCCGGCTCGTGGAGGGGCTGCTCGAATGCAATGTCGGGGTCATCTCGTGTCCATCGGCGGCCCTCGGCATGCGCCAATTGCGACCACTGAACTCACCAACGTCCAATTCAATTCCACGTATTCTGGAGTTGGCCGCCTCCGGTGTGCATGTGCGCCTGGGCTCGGACAATATCGCCGATATCTGCTCGCCCAGCACCACGGCTGATCTCATGGACGAGCTCTTCGTGCTTTCAGCGGCGGTGCGCTACTACCAGATCGATATCTTGGCACGACTGGCTGCGGGGCAGAAATTGAGTGAAGACGAGCGCGGACTCATTAAGGAACATCTGCACAAGAATGACCTAGAGATTGACAAGGTGCTCCATGCTGCCGCTGCGCGCTCTAATTGAGCGGTTCCAATCGTCAGCGCCGATTCAACCGATACGACTTGATCCGCAGGGGCTGGATCTGCTGGACCCGGCGTTCATTGCGAACCCGTATCCGTATTATGCCCAGCTTCGAGAGCAAGACCCTATCCATCGCACCAAAGCGGGCGGCTGGCTGATTACACGATACCAAGACGTGTTCGCCGCGCTATCGCACCCAAGCCTGTCGAACGCACCTTCTTCACGATCCCCGCTCAGGGTGCAGAACGCTGCCGTCTCCAGCGCAGCTGATGTGGCGCAGAATATCCTGCCATTTCTGGATAAACCGCGACATATCCGGTCTCGCCGGATGGTTGGCTCGGTTTGGCGGCGCATCTTGCGCGAGCGGACGCCGAATATCGCCAATAGGGCAGTGATATTGTTGCGGGGCGCAGCTCCTCACCTGGACCTTTGTGCGGACTACGCGCGTCCCCTTGCAATCTGGACGATGTCAGAGCTCCTTGCTTTGCCAGTGTCGGACGCCAGAATCCTCGCCCTCTGGGGCGAACAATTTTTTAGCCTGTTTGCGCCATTCCCCAGTCGCGCCGCCTTGGAACAGACCGATGCGGCCTTGTCCGAGTTTCGGGCCTATTTGCTCGAGCGGCTTCAAGAACGCCGTCGCGCGCCGGGGGATGATTTGCTGTCCGCCCTGTGCCTGGCGCGCGATGATGACGGCGCCTTGAGCGACCTTGAGGTCGTGGACCATGCCATGCTGCTATTCGCCGACGGTCTGGGCAATGTCGACCGAGCTTTTGCCAATCTCGTCCTGGCGCTTATTCAGGCGCCGGAATGTCTTAAGAGCGTGCGCCGTGGCGAGGTCGCTGCCGAAAGGGCAGTTGCGGAAGGGCTGCGATACGACCCGCCCGGCCAATTGATTGCCCGGGTTGCGCTTGACGATATTGAATTGGCGGGGGTGACTATCCCAAGGAACGCGGCAGTGCTGCTTGCGCTCGGTTCGGCAAACCGGGATCACCGGGAATATAGTGAACCAGATCGGTTTCGACTGGACCGGCCTGAGCAACCCAGCCACCTGGCGTTCGGCCTTGGCCGACATGCTTGCCTGGGCGCGCCCCTGGTCCAGCACCAATTGGTGGCAGCGCTCTCAGTGCTGCTCGCCAGCAGCAAGGGCATTCAACTGGCGGAATCCCGCCTGGCATGGGAGCCCCGTTTTGGTCATCGCTGGCTGAGCCGTCTCAGCGTTGACCTGCAGATGCAATAAGACCTTCTGGTGTCAGTGGCAGGACAAGTCTGCGATACGCCGGAATGTCGCGCTCTTGCATGTGGCTTAGGCCGTCTTCAACGACCGTCAGTTCCAGATACAGCGGCAGGCCGCGCATCGGTACACGAATGGGGAGCTCAAAATGTCTGGAACGGCCGGGCGCCAGCGATTCACCAATCGGAACAAAACTGTCTCTCAAGCTCTCGGTCGAACGCCAGACAGTCCATCGGGCGGCCAAAACCAGACCACTCACGTCGTAGGGCTGCCAGGCGTCGGCACCCCGATTGGTCACCACAATCTCCAGCCGTCTTTCTTCGCCTTGGCGCAGGAGCAAAGGTAGCTTGGCGCGCACCCGGCACTTGATGAGACCGGGTACTGGTGATGGCGCGGGTTGGACTTGGACTTGGACTTGCTTGGCTGGTTTTGCCATGGCTGCCTCGGCCAGCGTGAACAATTCCTCAAGTTGACGGCCGAACTGTTGGGCATGGGGAGGATTGTGTACCTGCTCGTGGTCCGCATCGAGCGTCCGGAACCAGATCGGTCCAGCGTAATAGCGTCGCCAAGTGTTTTGCGGCACGTAGTTGACGTAGTGCGAGCAATGAAATCCGCGCTTGCCCGAGAGCAGGGCGACTGCGCCGCCATAAGGCTTGGGAACAAATCGGTCTTGCAGACATAGAAGCAGGACGGTCCGCCCCATGGCTTTTAACGCCTTCGCGACTTCGAATGCGACGACGGCGCCTTGGCAAAATCCTCCCAGCAGATAGGGGCCTTCGTTATCGATGTTGGTGATTTCGTGGGCCAGATAAGCGGCGAGCTTGCGGGTGTTCGCCTCGGTCTTGGCTCCGGTAAGCGACAGCGTCGGCATGCTGTAAACTGGACGATTCGCGTCCAGATTGGTCGCCACCGCGTCGAGGCCATGTAGGGATTGTGGGATCCAGAAAAAGGGGCGTTTGCTCCCCGAGGTGTTGCGCCCAACGATGAGCGATCCGGGCTGCCTCATACCGCGCCAGCCAGCCGTTATCCGCTGAAGGCTGCGATGCAGACGCGGGTCAAGGGCAACTCGGGCACTTGCTTGCCTGTCGACACGCCCCAGAATTTTGGCCATCTCGTGCAAGGTGGGCGTATCGAACAGCGCGCCGGGGGCAAACGTCGCGCCGAACCGGGCTTCAAGCTCCAGGGATAGGGTGGTGGCCCGCAACGAATCTCCACCCAACTCAAAGAAGTCATCCTCGAGCGCAATCTCTTCGACGCCGAGCACTTGCGACCAAATGCGCGCCACCTCGCGCTCGATGCGTGTTCGCGGCAATGTGCGGGTCGCTTGCGCTGGTATGGCTTTGACGAGCTCAGGTAGCGCCCGTCTATTCAGCTTGCCGCTTGGCAAGCGCGGAAGGCGATCCAGAACATAGATGTGACGCGGCACCTTATGCGGCGCCAGGCGCTGGCGCAAATGCGCTGCAAGCGCGTCGACGTCAGCCGTAGTGCCAGGTCTGGCAACGATCGCCAGCGCAACATCCTCACCTAAGCTCGGATGCGGCACCGCGAAGGCAGCCGCCTCCAGTATAGTCGGGAGGTCACAGGTGATCAGATCGATTTCCGTCGGTGCGATCTTTTCTCCGCCGCGATTGATCTGGTCCTTGCTCCGTCCCGTCAGAAACAGATAGCCATCCTCGTCCACGTAACCGAGGTCACCGGTGCGCAGCCACACCCCCGAGAACGTTGCACCAGCGTCACCATCGTCCTCATAGCCGTCCATCACGGTCCTACCGGCTACCAATACTTCTCCGAGTTCGCCAGGGCGTACCGCATTGTTTTGATGGTCCGCAATGCGCACCTCAGCGCCAAAGGGCACGCCGACGGAGCCAGGACGCCGGTCTCCGCGTGGCATGCTGGTGATCACGCCCGCGGTCTCGGTCATCCCGAACATGGGGAGCAGCGGGACACGAAAGCGGGTCTCAAATTCTTCTTGCAAGGCCGGGGGCAGGGGCTGCGAAACGGCCCGTATGAAACCCAATCTCGCCATGCGCTCGTAATCCTCAGCGCCGAGGTTCCAAGCTAACAAGTCGCGCAGCAGCGTCGGCACCGCCTGGAACCAGGTTGGAGCAAAGCGAGCGAGCGCGTCGAAGAAAGCCGCGCTGCTGATCTCGCGGGCAAAGCACACTGCACCGCCGGCCGAGAGTGGCGCCAGCAGCAAGTCGACCAGTGCCCCGATGTGGAACATTGGCATCATGCTCAAGCCCACATCATGTTCTCCCAGCTCGAGCGAGCGAGCTACATTGTGTGCGGAGGCAAGCAGGTGCTGAACGCTAAGCGGCACACGCTTAGGGGTTCCCGTTGAACCAGAGGTGTGAAGAACCAGGGACGGAGCTGCGGCAGTTGCTGCCGGTGGAGGTCGCGGCGATCGCCCTAAAGAGCGAAGGGCGAATTCGCCGGTGACACCTTCTCTTGTCGGCGTCATCATCAAAACCCGGTTGACGCCCGCCGCCTGTAAGGACGTTGCCGCGTCATTGTCTGAATGAAGAATAATCGCGGCATCTACGCGGGCTGCGGCTATGAGTCGTAGGAGCTCATCAGCTGTGTGGGTCGGATTAAAAGGGATGCAAGTCGCATGGCTCGCCACCGCAAGAATACATAAAGCCGTTTCTGGAGCATTCGGCAGCACGAGGGCAACGCGATGACCCGGTGAAATGCCGGCCCGCAGCAGCGCATCCACGGTGGCGTCCACCTGCCTGATCACATGGTCGAAAGTAGCAGCGGGGCGACCTTCGGCCAAGAGGGCAGGTTTGTCTGGCTGGTCTAGTTGCCAGCGCCGGATCGGGGCGAGCAGGTCGCGGGACGAGGGCAGGGTCAGCAATGGGTGGCGTCCTTCCAGCTTCCAGCGTAGCGGATAGCGTCGAGCGTGATCGAAGAAGCCAGGCCGGCTCTGTGCTCAACCAGCTGCGTGGGCAGCATGTGGCCATCCCAGGGCTGATAGGCCACCACGTCAAGAATCCGGTCTGGGGCAACAATCTTTCGCACCCGCCCGTCAGGGTAAAGCTCAATATCTATGGCGTCGCCCTGGCCATTGCCCAGTCGCACCTTGGCCCAGCCGTTCGATAGATCTGTCCATACTAGACCCCCGTGGACGATCGATCCTGGGGTCCATAGCAGGGATTCGATCAGAAGGTTTTCCCAAAGGTTCGCACAATTGTTTGAGGGGCACGGCACGACGCGCAATATCCAGCTTTGGCGCGAGGAGTTGCCGTCGACAAGCATGTCGAGTGCGCTGCGTCCTGCCATGTTAACCGCCCGCCACCGCCAAACGCCACCGTCAGGCGCCGCAAGGATACGAAGGCAGGCTCCTTGGGGCGAGCGGGTCAACGCGGTGACAACCGTTGGCACGGGCAGATGCGCCGGTATGGCTTGGCTGACGAAGCGTTGCGCCCCTTGAGGCAAAGCCGCTAGGACATCAGCTGAAAGCTTGGTTTGTTCCCACCGCGTCATGCTCAGTAAGGTTGTCCAAGCTTCATCTCGTTGATGAACGAGGTTGATGTGTCGCGCGACGAGGGCAATCGCACCCAGCATCATACCCAGGGGGATCAGCCAGTAAGCTAACACAAGCATGGGACCGTCAGGTTAGAGCAACGTACGGCGGATGCGGCCGAACATTCCCCGTCAGCTCGCCTGCCAAGATAGATACGATTGCCTCTGCGGTGTCGTCCCAGGTGGGGATCCGCATCTCTTGGCGCAAGAAATCCTCGCGGCGCTGGAGATAGTCTGGCTCCAATATCACCCGCTCTATGGCCGAGAACGCGTCCTGTTCGTCATTGGGATCAAAGTAATCAATGGCGCCGCCGGCGATTTCAGGGATCGAGGTGGCATTTGAGGCTACACAAAACTTACCCAGCTTAATGCTCTCAGACACAGGCAGTCCCCACCCCTCGCAAAAGCTTGGAAAGATGGTGAATAAGCAGTCTTTGTAGGCACGTGCGATCTCCGCATCGGAGAGCGAGCTGACGATGCGCAATTTTCCGTTAAGGTTATTGCAGGCTGCTAAGGCACGGCGCAACTCGTCTACGCCCCATCCCATTTTGCCAGCAAATATTAGCTTGGGAATACGCTCCGGACCGTGGCGGGCAACCAGCTGCTGCCAGACGCGCAGGGCCAGGATATGATTTTTGCGGATCTCAATGGTGGAGACGAACAGCACGTAAGGATCTGTTTCAAGGGGCGATGCGAAGCTCTCGGCCATCGGGCTAAACCCGAATCCAAAAGGAATGGGGAATGTTGGAGGTGGGGTGGCACCCTCTGATATCAAGAAATCGGTCAGAAAGTCGGCAGAAGCTCTGGACGGGGTAAGAACAACATCCCAGCCCAGTGACATATCGTCCAACCAACGCCGAAAATTGGGGATATGTGCCTGATGCACATATTGCGGATGTGATATTGGAAGAATGTCGTGAATGAGCAGCGCAAACCGCATGCCGTAGCGCTGGCGCAGGGCTCGGACCGAATGGCCGTAGCGGTGATGGGTCCAGCTCGCCCCTAGGGAGACGAGCACATCCGCGCGCTTAACAAGGTTGACGAAGCTGGCGCGGGCATGGGGGGCGTGCAGCATTGCGTCCAGGGCTGCGCGTAACCGACGCAGCAACGCGCGCGTGAGCGGATTTTGTAAATGTTTAGCCGGTCTACCAGCGTGTTTTACGTCCAGTCCGCCGATCAGCGCACTAAGGCGTTTGGGGCTCACCATCTGCACATCATTGGCGCTGCGGCCAATGCGACATAGCGAGACGCGGTTTCCGTAGCTCTCGATCAGGCGCGGAAGCAGCTCTAACTGGACCCGCCCAATTCCGGTGGGCGTTGATGAACCATCGAAATAGCGCACCAGATCGTCGATTTCGATCCAAAGACGAGAGGGGGCGCTGACAGAGGAGAAATACAGTTGTGGGCTCCCAGTTGATGCCTTCAACCCATAGGGCGGCGCGGAGATCTTGGTCAATATGCCGCCTGCGGTGAGCGGAGCAAGAGCATTCTTCGGGTCACTTGCGCCCCGTTCTCGATCAGGGTACCTCAAGTGGGCGCCTGGTCGGTAACCTGGCACACCGTCTATCCCGCGTTGTAGGCAATGAATGCGCGACCGCCTGACACCTCCAGATCGTTCCATAGGCCAAATGGCCCTGTGGGCGTGGGATATCTTGACAGAGCCCGGCCGCTGTGTCTGGCGTAACCGAGACCTGTTCGTTCGGGTTCTTGCGCGCGAAATCCAGGCCCAGTTCCGAGGAAGTGCGCTGGGGCTGTTCTGGATGGTGCTGATCCCGATAGTCCTCGTATCAATCTACACATTCGTCTTCGGTGTGGTGATGGAATCTCCTTGGGCGTCACAAAGCAGTACGCCGCTGGAGGCGCCGCTGATGTACTTCGCAGGGCTCAGCATATTCGCTTTCTCGTTTGAGGTCTTGAATCGGGCGCCAGGCAACATCCGGAGCCATGTCAGCTATGTCAAAAAAGTCGTGTTTCCACTTCATCTGCTGGCCTGGGTGATGGTCTGCGCGTCGGGCGCAAGAATGCTGGTCGGGCTGACATTGCTGTGGGTACTGGGCATGGTGTTGTTAGGTCAACCGCCATACGCCATGCTTGCTGTGCTGATCGTGCTGGTCCCATTGGTCTTGATGCTGGTGGGCATCGCCTGGATCTTGTCAGCTACCGGCGCCTATATTCGAGACCTTGGGCATGTCCTGGTCGCTATTGGCCCGGTCATCATGTTCGTCAGCCCGGTCTTTTATGGCCTGGATCAGGTGCCCTCTGCCTTTCGTCCC
This sequence comes from Devosia sp. CAU 1758, assembly GCF_054482695.1. Classification (NCBI taxonomy): domain Bacteria; kingdom Pseudomonadati; phylum Pseudomonadota; class Alphaproteobacteria; order Hyphomicrobiales; family Devosiaceae; genus Devosia; species Devosia sp. CAU 1758. Next base: position 1,164,796 of record NZ_JBTLRJ010000001.1, read on the forward strand.
ATCTATTGGATCAATCCGCTCACTTTCCCGCTTGAGGCAACGCGACAGGTGCTCTTCCTGGACGGAAATCTGCCTTGGCACAGCTGGCTCGCTTATTGCCTGAGCGCCCTGGTGGTTCTCATTGTTGGCTTCTACTTCTTTGAACGGGCACGGCCCAGCTTTGCCGATGTCGTCTGAAATCGCTATCCAAGCGGACGATCTTGGCAAGCACTTTGATTCCTTTCGCCATCCCGCTGGCCATCTGCTCAAGCAATTTTTTCCAGTGCAGGCCAGGTCGCAGTTCTGGGCGCTGCGCAACGTCCATTTTGAGGTGTTTCCGGGACAATGCCTGGGAATCGTTGGGCGTAATGGCTCAGGTAAATCGACGTTGCTTAGTCTTCTGGCCGGGACCCTCACACCCAGCGAAGGGTCTGCCGAGATCAGAGGGCGTGTGGTCGCATTATTGGAGCTGGGGGCTGGATTTCATCCAGACTTCACCGGGCGCGAGAACGTCTTTCTTGCCGCCTCTCTCTACGGTCTGTCAGCTTCGCAGGTGACAGCGCGCATGCGCCAGATCGAGGGCCTGGCCGATATCGGCGGCTTTATCGACCGACCGGTGCGTGAATACTCCAGCGGCATGTTTGCGCGCCTTGCCTTTGCAGTGGCAGCGCACGTCGATGCAGACATTCTCATCGTCGACGAAATCCTTGGGGTCGGCGACTTCAAGTTTCAGCAGCGCTGCGCTGAGTTCATCCGTCGCTTTCGACAGCACGGCGTTGTCATACTGGTTTCCCACAGCGAGCATGCGATCCTGAGCCTCTGCACACACACCATATGGCTCGAAGGGGGGCGCATCGTACTGCGCGGCTCGCCGCGAGTGATCATGCACGCCTATCATACGGAAACAGCACGGTTAACGGCTGCGCCGGTTGGCGCCTTCGAAGCGGACGGACACCCTTTCAATCTCAGTGTGCCCGGTGTCGTGCCGGCGGTGGCCGAATTAGAACATGGGATCGACTTTGATCATCTGCCGGTGCCGGTCGGAGGAGCCTCAATCCTGAGCTGCTGGCTTGAGAGCGTCGGGGAGGCGCTTGGTTCTGCATCCGGCGGAGAAGAGGCAGTATTGGCTGTCCGCTTTCGGCTTGATCGGTCGGTGGGGCGTCCGCTGGTGGGATTTGCTGTGCGCGATAGCCTTGGAGAAACAGTGCTTGCCACCGAGAGCTGCGAACTCGGTCTTACGGTGCCAACAAGCGGTGCGCAGTTAGAGGCCAAATTTACCTTTGAACTACCCTATCTGCCGAGCGGAACTTATGCGATTGACTTAGTGCTGTTCGACTGCTCCGGTCGCGTGCCACAACTGCTGGCCCGTGAGCCGATTGCCCAGCACTTCTCAGTCCTGTCTCAGCACGTTTCCGCAGGCTTGGCCAATTCCGCTCCGGCTGCAGCAGAACTTCGTATCAACGGCATGACCATAGCGCCGTGATGGATGTGGTCGTCGAGGTCAAAGGGGTGGGCAAGTCGTTCGATCGACAACGCAATCCGCTCAAGGCATTCGCACGGGTCATGGCGGGCGGCGCCCCGAAAGACCCATTCTGGGCGCTGCACAACGTTTCCCTCCAGCTCAGACGCGGTCAGTCGTTGGGTGTTGTTGGACGGAATGGCTCTGGCAAGTCCACCTTGTTGCAGCTCATTTGCGGAACACTTGCGCCCAGCGCGGGGTGCGTGAAAGTACGCGGACGCATCGCGGCGATGCTGGAGCTGGGCGCCGGCTTTCATCCCGATTTTACCGGACGCGAAAACGTCCTGCTTTCGGCAGGGGTTTACGGGCTCACTGAGGCCGAGATCAATAGGAGCATACCGGCCATCGAAGCGTTCGCGGACATAGGTGCTTATTTTGACCGTCCGGTCCGCGAGTACTCGTCTGGAATGTATGCGCGCCTCGCCTTTGCGGTCTGCGCCCATGTCGATGCCGATGTCCTGGTTGTGGATGAGATTTTAGGCGTGGGCGACGCCGCGTTTCAGCGCAAATGTCACGGCTTCATGGCGGAATTCCGGAAGAAAGGGGCTCTCCTGTTCGTGTCGCACGATCCGAACGCTGTATTGGCGTCGTGCGAACAGGCCCTCTGGCTGGAGCGTGGCCGCCAGGCTGGATTTGGACCAACGAGAACCATTCTCGCGCACTATGTCGAAAGCCTTGAACCAAGCGCGCCCACGCCAGCTCCGCAGCGGCGGCTGCAGGCGGCACGTTCAAATCCTAACGCGCCGGATCTAAGACCGGTTGGTCCGAACCTGATCGACGTCGGCTCGTTCAATCGCTTGTGCGCCAGCCATGGCACCGGACAAGCTAGAATAATCGATTGCGCTTTTATTGACGGGGAGGGACGGCCAATGCGGCGCATAACCGGGGGAACGCCCGTGCGACTGCGCATGCAGGTGCAGGTGGATAGAGCGTTCGCCAGTCCCATTGTTGGCTTCATGTTACGAAATGCAGCCGGCCAAAACTTGTTTGGAGACAATACGTTCGCCAGATTTCGCAACACGAAGATTCTGCTCGCGGCCAGCAGCGCGCTTGAAGCTGAGTTAGCATTCCGCATGCCGTTGCTGCCGCGGGGCACATATACACTGGCACCATCAGTTCTGTCCGGGACCCAGGAGCGGCACTTTCATGTCAATTGGCTCGAAGACGCTCTCGTGCTCACCGTAACCGGCGACAGCGTGCGTCATGGTCGGGTCGGCGTGCGGGTTTTGCATGCGACGGTGTCTCCGGTCACGCCTGATTGCAACACTACCAATAGTCCTTGAATGCTTGCACGGCGCGTTGGTCATTGCTGCCATCACGGTTCAAGTTGCCGGAAAGCGCATTGCGCATGGCTGCGGCGGTTTCGATAGGAAAATCCTCGCTTCGAACCACCATCCGCGGCACTCCCGCTTGTGCGAGGGTGCCAGAGACCAGAACATCATCGACCCAACGCAGGGCATTCGGTACAGTGTCGCTGCGCAGGTGTGTAAGGACGTTGGGTGGCAGCATGTACCCCCAAGTGCCGAAGAGTACGTCGACGGAGTGCGCGACCGACAGGGCGCTTGAAAACACGTGCTCGAGGTCGGGATATGACACTCCGGGCGTGAATCGCACGCCACGGTAGCCCAGTGCACACGTTGGATAGGCGCGGTGGGCGTCGAGCAAGGTTTCGATGAAGCGACGGGGATAAATCACATCGTCGTCAACAATTATAATCGCTGCCTCCGGCTCTGCCTCGCGTGCGGGGATGAGTTTGGTGACCGGTCCCAAATCTTCGCAAGCCAGAGTATCTACCCCCGGGGGAAGGTCCAGGTCAGACGGGGAAGGATAGGGGCAGCTTTCGCGATGTGAAAAGCTCGGGAGGGCCAGAAGAATTCGGTCGGCAGGAACCGACTGGTCGAGCAGGCTTCGAAGCACGGGGCGAAGGTGAGGGAGGCGCGATGGTATTGTGGAGAGCGCAACGACGACCCGCTCGGGACGGGGGGGCGATAACGCCCTTGGCGGCAGGCGCCAGTGCAGGTTGAGCGCTCGCCAATATAGCTTCAAAGCGTTCTTGTAGGTCACGTTACCGTAGCGGGCCATCGTACGGGAAGCGTTCCGACGGAGAGCTCGCGAAGTAGGGAGGTTCACGGCGGTTATAGCTCGAATTTCATGTGGCGCGGGAAGGGCTGTGGCCACCTGTTGCGCTCGATAATCCTTCGCTGCAAAGGGGGCTGCGGTCCCGCGTTTTTCCACGTGCCAAACGTGCGATGGCGCGCATGCATGTTTCGGCTTAGCGGGAAGACAAACGGATAGTGTAGGGGCGCCATTAAGATAATCTGGGGCAAAATATGGATGTTGGCATGGCGGCCGGCGAGCAAGAACCGCGTCAGCATCCGCGGACCTGTGATATCCTCCACATTGGCGTGTTCGATGCTGGAGGTGGCCCGGACGCAGCTGATTGCATGTTCAACGAGTTTCGCGAATATCCGGGAGCGAGGGGGAGCCGCCATGATGCAATTGGCAACCTGGATGGGTCGGGAGTAGTTTAGCTCTGCCTGCCTTCTGGCGGTTAAATGCGCCTCTATTGAGAACAAGCAAGTGCCGTGCGCGAGCAGATGCGAGATGGGACGCAAACACTCCATGTCTATATCGGCATAGATGCCGCCGTCGCGCCACAAGACGGCATAGCGGAAAAGATCGGCTTTAAGGATGGGCAAGGGTAGCCGATCGTAGTCGCCAAGGAAGTCGGGAAATGTGTCGGCGAAAACTTTGCGAGCGTCGTCATCGTCATAGAGACGATAGTTCAGTCCTGGATTGAGGGCGCGCCAAGTGGCAGCTAACCTAGCGCCTTCGGCCGGCAAATCATAGGATTTCCAAGTCTGGGAGAGGATTGGTGGGATCACTAGGAAGCGCTCCGCGCAGGCGCTTGTGGTTATCAGTGTGACGCGCTGGGGCTGGAAATCTCTACGCGTCGTTAGACCGAGTCAAGCGGTACAATCTGCAACTGGCCCGCTTGTGTTCGCAGGTTCCCATCGGCGATAAGTGCTTGATATGCGAAGCAAACGGCACAGCAGGTAAAATGTCAGGGTTCCTGTTTTCAACATCGGATCAACCCCATCTTGGTCGCACCGGCGCAATACTCAAACGATATCCTGAGATCCGCCGCCTGATGGGCCGCAATCCGTGGACCGCACTCATTATGCTTGTCCTGTTCGTGGCTCAGGTGACGATTGCCATAGCGTTTGGACAACTAGGTTTTGGCCACGTTTGGCTCGCGCTGATCGTCGCATATTGTTTCGGAGCCTTCGCAAACCACTGCCTCTACGTGGTGATCCACGAAGCCAGCCATAATCTGATTTTCGCCAACCGCTGGCTCAATAAGGTTGTCGCTATTCTAGCAGACCTGCCCAACCTGATTCCAGCAGCAATCGGGTTCTCGGTCTATCACCTCAAGCATCACGCGCATCAAGGCGAATACGATAAGGACATGGACCTGTCCAGCGAGTGGGAAGCGCAGCTGATCGGCAACGCCTGGTACATGAAGGCGCTCTGGCTCCTTCTATTCCCAGTGTTCGAAACCACTCGACTGCTTCGGGTCGATCGGAAACCCTTATTGTCCCCATGGTTTGCCCTGAGCATTGCGTTGGCGGCTGCGTTTGCGTCAGCTCTCTACGTGATCGGCGGTGGGATTGCCCTGATATATCTTGGTGCTTCGATGTTCTTTTCCGTGGGTTTGCACCCCCTCGGGGGGCGCTGGATTCAGGAACACTACACCAACGATATTTCGCAGGAGACGTTTTCTTATTACGGGCCTCTCAATCTGCTGGCGTTGAACGTGGGCTATCACAATGAGCACCACGACTTCCCGTCAATTCCGTGGAACCGGTTACCTGAGCTACGCAGAATAGCTCCCGAGTTTTATATCTCCTTACAGTCCTATGCATCTTGGACTCGATTGGTGTGCTCCTTCGTTTTCAATCCCGAGTATTCCCTACACTCCCGTGTGATGCGGGCGCCGAAGACTCCACCTTTGACGCTGGTTCCGTCCACGATTAACCCCACCACGTGATAATGGGGCTTTCTCTGTTCGGCCCTCGCGAAGAAGATGGGAGGACATGAATCAGCTGACATGTTAGCGCGGACAGCAGCCATGACAACGTCTCACCACGGTCCTCTGTATCAGCACTATGACATTCGCACCCAACACGTCGGCGAGTAGCACGCTCGTAACAAGCACGACTGAAAGCAGCGTCGCTGGCAAGACCACGCTCTCCATCATCCTTGCCGTGGGTGCTTGTCACCTGATCAATGACGTCATGCAGTCGCTGCTCGCCGCAATCTACCCGATCCTTAAGATCAGCTATGGTCTGGACTACGTGCAGATCGGCCTGGTGACGCTGACCTTTCAATGTGTTGCACGTGTGAGCTCCTTGCCGTCGGGGAAAGCGAAAGTTCCGAAAAGTGGACTAGTTTCATGGGGCCCATGATCGAAAAGGACGGCCTGCTGATCAAGCCGCAAGTGATGCCGAGCGCCAACAGCGCTTATGTCGTCGGACCCGAGACAACACCTCATTGCCGTTGCCAATATGTAAGAGGTGAGAGCACGGGGCGATGTCGAAATTCCCAAAGTTGCGCCAGAGTGCGACGGAGACGGTGCCATGCGCGCGGCGATCGGTCCGATGCCTGATCTAACCCCGTGAGACGCTGGCTGTTCCACCTGTGAAGTCGCCATTACTTGCGCACGAGTTCTTTTTATCTTACATATTGCGTATCGATCTCACAAGGGTAGTAAACATGGCCGACATCGCCACCTTGTCATCTAAATTCCAGATTTCGATTCCGAAGGCTGTGCGTTCTGCTCAGCATTGGAAAGCGGGCACCACATTCGCGTTCATCCCAAAAGGAACTGGAGTTCTCCTTGTTCCCGTGCCTAAGCGCGAAACCATTGCAGGATTTGCGCCAGGCGCGGCGACAAGCGGTTATCGCGACCGCGCGGATCGGACGTGATGCGACTGGTCGATACATCGGCATGGATCGAGTGGTTGGTCGGCTCACCGACCGGCAAGGTCGTGGCCGCACATTTGCCCGAACCAGAAGAGTGGCTGGTGCCGACAATGGTACAGCTCGAACTTGCCAAATGGACCGTTCGGGAGGTTGGGGAGGATAAATCAGACCAGGTCATAGCTTTCACTCAGCTTTGCCGGATCGCTCCGCTTGACACAGAAATCGCACTGCTTGCGGGGGAATTCTGCCGAAAACACAAGCTGGCAACCGCTGATGCGGTTGTCTTTGCAAGCGCCCAGGTTCACGGCGCCGATTTGATCACCTGCGATGGACATTTCGATGGTTTGCCCAACGTTACTGTCCTCGCAAAAATCCCATCCTGACCGCAGCTGGCTTGGGACCGATCGGTACAACCGAACCAGATTTGGATAATCGGATGCCTGCAGGTCCGGAAGGAGGTTGCCGGCATTCGGGGTCACGTTCTATTCCGCAGCGTCCGACACCATGCTGTCTATCGACCGGTTTGGCGCCATGGCAATACTGGTGGTTCCGAACTGGATTGATCGCTTCCTGGTGAACCCGACCTTGCTTGGGGCGTCGGCACTGCTGGCGCTGATAACAAGCCGTGCTGGCCTAAGAAACTTGGGCACGGTGTTGGCTTGGGCTTGGGGGGCGGGGGGCGCCGTGGCTCGGAGAGCCAGTCGGTAGTATCGTTAGTTCAGGTCCGATCGGGAGCCTAAACGCGCGCCCGCATCATAGAGCTGCAAGCATGCTTTTTGTGGCGGACGGCGGTCGCGACTACATATTTCCATTCGAGGCTTGCCATATGCCAGTCGCGCCGACAAAGGTAAGCGACAGCGGGCGATCAGTGTTCCCGGACTGGCGAACCGCTTCAGTAAACGCGGTGCAGGTGGAGCGCTATTTGCCGACTGGGCCGGCACGGAAACCTACCCCTCAGGAAACCGCGGGCAGGACAGTCAGAAGTCGTTCTCGCAAAAATGGTATAAGACGAAGTCGGCTATGTGCGGAAATGGCGCTGGTACACAAGCTCCCCTATGCCGGGGGATTTGCGCAAAGCCAAGTCGACAATTGTGACTCCTGTTTCCGGAACGAGTGCCTCGGATGCCGGGACAGGGCCTCGCTAAAGCGCAAGCTCACCTAGTAGACGGTGGTCAGCACCTCGATCTCGCGCCTTCCGCCGGGCTGGACCTGGATCTCGCGGTTGAATACCTGGTCGCCTAGTTTGGCGAGGACTAGGTAATCCCCCTCGGCCAGCACAGTCGCTGGGAAGGCCGAGCGCTCGGAAAAGACCGTGGCGCCATCGGCGGTCTTGACCGTCCATTCGACGTCGGCGATGGCCTCGCCGGCTTCCTCCGAGACCAGTTTGAACGAGATCTCTGCGGCATGGTGGTAGAGCGTGGCGTCGGTCAATTGTCCCGGCTCGACCCTCAGGTCCGCCTTCACCACCGCATTGACCGCGCCGAAGCGGGAGACGATCTGGTAGGTGCCGGCATTGAGGGTGACGATCTCGTTGGGCGGCAGATTGTCGGCGACCAGGGCCCTGCTGGCCTCGTCGCCCGCGGTATAGATGTCGAATTGGACCAGTGCCGGGGAGATGGGGATGTCGCCGGTGACGGCCGAATTGAGGCGCAGGGCGCCGGCCTCGAGAATGGCCTCGAAAGCATTGTCGCCCGGGACCACGGACAGGGTCTCGCTCAATTGCGCCTGTCCATAGGCGACGTGGACGACATAATCGCCCGGGGGCAGGGCGAGTTCGGCCGCGCCGGCATCGGATTTGGCGACCAGCGCCATCTCCCCGTCGGGGCCGGGCGTGCTCTCGAAGATGCGCCAGACCAGGCCCTCGGGGATCGGCGTGCCGTCCTGGGTGATGCGGGCCGTCAAGGTGACGGGCTGGGGTACGCTCGAGACCGCGGCGATCGCTTCGGTGGCGGCGCTTGGCTCGGACGGGGCAGTAGCCTTTGGCGTTGCGGCATCTCGCTCGGGTCGGGGGCGGGGCAGGGGCGGGATGTCGACGCTTTCCTGGGCCTGGATGGCGGCGCTCGGCAGGAACATGGCGAAGCCGACCACTAGTCCCATGAGAATCGCAATATTCCTTGCCCCGCGCATGTTATCTCCGGCTGCCGCTTTGTTGTCCAAGGCCCGACTCTCCGGTGCAAGTAGGCCATGATTGGGGAAAAGCTGTGTCACAACCGAGAGGGTTTTGAAACCGCCTCGGTGGTCAGGGGCGGAATTTTCCCGCGATGAACTGGCTGTGGCGCGCGACTTTGGCTAATCGAGGGGGTAAAGGAGTTTCCCATGCAAGCCAATCGCGTCCTTCGCGACTATCTCCTCTCCCGCCGCTCGGTCGGCGCCGCCTTCCTCAAGGCGCCCGGGCCCGACGAGAACCAATTGCGGACCATGCTGACCATAGCCACCCGCGTTCCCGACCATGGCAAGCTGACGCCCTGGCGCCTGGTCGTGATCGCGGACGAGGACCGGATGCTGGCCGGCAATGAGCTTGCCGCCATCGCGGCCCGGACAAATCCGGGCCTTGACGAAGCGAGCCTTGAGATCGAGCGCAACCGCTTCCTCCCCATGCCGCTGACGATCGGGGTGATCTCTTCGCCCAAGCCCAGCGAGAAGATCCCCGAGCTCGAACAATTGCTCTCGGCGGGAAACGTGGCGTTCAACCTCGTCCATGCCGCCTTTGCCATGGGCTTTGCGGCCAGTTGGGTGACCCGCTGGTTTTCGTTCGATCCCGAGGCCGCCGCCATGCTCGGGGCTTTGCCTGGCGAGCGCTTCGTGGGCTTTGTCCATGTCGGGACGCCCACCATGGAGCCCGAGGATCGGCCGCGGCCCGAGCTTGACGCCGTGGTCTCGCGCTGGGAAGCGCCAGTCCCGCCAGGTGGCGCATCTGGTTAACGATGCGTTAATGGGGCGAGCTGATAAACTCATGCACCCGATTCGAGATCCGAAAGCCCGTCATGGGTGTGCAGCCGATATCCATACCGCAAAGTCTGGCCAATGCCCTCACCGCGGCAGGCGAACGCAGTGGCGTCGATTTCGGCTATCTCGTCCAGACGGCGATGCGCGAGAGCAGCCTTGATCCCCAGGCGCGGGCGAGCACCTCCTCGGCGGTAGGATTGTTCCAGTTCCTCGAGGGCACCTGGCTGCAGGTGATGAAGGAAGAGGGGCCGCGCCTCGGCTACCAGGCCTATGCAGACCAGATCAGCCGGACCGGCGACGGCGATTATGCCGTGGCGGATAGGGCCAAGAGAGCGCAGATCCTTGCTCTTCGGGAAACCCCGCAAGTCGCGGCGGATCTGGCCGCCGCCTTCACGCGCTCCAATGGCGAATATCTGCGTGGCGCCTTCGGGCGCATGCCGAGCGCGGGCGAGCTTTATATCGCCCATTTCCTGGGGGCCCAGGGCGCCGAGAGGATGTTCCGGGCGGGCCTCGAAAATCCCGAGCAGCTCGCCGTGGGCCTCTTCCCGCGCCAGGCCGCCGCCAACAGGGCGATCTTTTACGACCGGGAGGGTCAGGCCCGCACGATCCGCCAGGTCTACCAGGTCCTCGTGGCCAAGCATGAGGGTGGCGGCAATGCCGCCTTTGCCGCCCAGCAGATCAGCGGGCAGGGTGCCGCTGCCGCGCCGGAACAAGAGGTCGTGCCACCGCTTCCCTCGCGGTTCTCACGGGAGAACATGAGTTTTACGGGGCTTTTCAAGACCGAGGCGGAGGAACCCCGCGAAGAAGGACAGCCGGGAGCGGCGTTTTTTACGCAACTCTACAACCAGTGACCCTTGCCCAGACCCCGATGCGCACATTGCAACGAAATGGTTTCAAGGGGTGTTAATATTTAGGGGGGCTAGATGGATCGGTATTTTCAAAGGCAAGGCGTTCCGGAGGGTCTGACATGGCGCATCCCATCAATAGAGCAAGGGCAGAGGCACTCTCCCTGCCGCCGCGCGGCCTGGTGATCGCCGGTTTTGCCATGTTGTCCTGGGCGTTCGTGATCCTTGGCTTCAATGCCATGAGCTCGGCTTTCACCTTTATCATCGGCGCCTAGCCGAGCCTCCCGCCTATATTGCCGCCGGACCTGTGCCCTTTGCGGGACTATTCCAAGATCATGGTGAACCGTTCCTTAAAGAATGCCCGCTAGCCTCGCTCCTTGTCGGAGTGGAGTAAGTCATGGTCGGGTACGAGGCGTTTTCGGAACTTTCCCTGTCGCATGACAGTGACGAAAGGGGCCACGCCGCGCATCTGGCTGCCCTCGCCTATCTCGATCATTTCGGCCCCGCCGACGAGCGCGCGGCGCTCTACGCCGCCCTGATAGGCTTTCTCGATGATACATCGGTCAAGGTAAGGGCCGCCCTGGCCTATGGGCTCCTCCATTCAACGCGGGCCCCGCGGCCGGTAATGCTGGCCCTTCTTCGGGACAGCGCCATCATTTCGCGGGCCGTGCTGCAATATTCCCCCGTCCTGGTCGATGCAGACCTTTTCCCACTGGTCAGGCATGGGGAGGAAAGCGTCCTGGTGGCGATCTCGCAGCGCGGGTCGATCAGCACCCGGCTCGCCGGGGCTCTGCTCGCGCGGGGGGGCCGGGGGCTTGCATTGCGTCTCCTCCGGCGCAAGGACGTCTCGATCACTCCAAACGTGCTCGATGAGACGGCGCAACGATGGGCCGAAGACGCGGGAGTGCGGGGGGCGCTGTTGGGGCGGGCGGACCTGCCCGGCTCCGCAAGATTGGTCCTCGTCCGGCGCGTGACGGAGAGCCTCACGACCTGCCGATTGGTCAAGGGCTCCCTGGCGCCCGAACGGTTGGCGCGTTTGGTGCGCGACGGGACGGATACGGCCCTTGCCGCCATCGGCGAGGCCGAGACGGATGGTTCGAGGGCTGCCTATGTCCAACGTCTTGTCAGGACCGACCAGGTCAATACGCGACTTCTTCTCCATTCCCTGGTCACCGGACGCGTCCTGTTTTTTTCGGCATGTGTCGGTGGGCTGGCTGGCACCGGCAGCGACAAGGTCTACACCCTGCTCGAAGCGGGGAGCCGCGCCGCTTTGGTCGCGCTCTTTTCCCGCTGCGGGCTGGATGCCGCCTTTGGAGGGCTTTTGGTGCGGTTGGTCATGCTTGCCCGTTCGATCGACCTGGCTGACGATGTCGCGGCCCGCCATTACGTGGTCACGGCGCTGACCGAAGAACTGATCGACCAATATGAGGGCGACATTCCCGAGGCGCTCGAGGAGATTTTTGGCTATCTCAATGAGCAGAACATAACGCTCGCCCGCAAGGCCGCGCAGGGTGTCATGGCGGCGTTTGCGGGAGGGTCGACCTCTGGCCTGCCCTGTCCAGCCCAAGCTAGGCAATTGCATTTGCCAGCCGCCTGATAGGTCCGCTGCGACCAGCGGGGCGCCACGATACCGTTTGCGCCTTAAAAGCGGAACTGCTCGCTCAACACCCTTTCCTCAAGGCTCGTTCCGGGATCGAACAGCAGGGTCACCCCACTGGTGCGATCTTCCCTCACGGTCACTTCCAGGACATTCTGGAATTCGACATTGTCGGCAACCGCGCTGACAGGGCGCTTGTCGGCCTCGCGGGTGATGAATTTGACACTGGCGCGGTTCGACAGGATCGCTCCCCGCCATCGCCGCGGCCGGAACGGCGAAATGGGGGTCAGGGCCAGCAGGGGGGCCTCGATCGGCAGGATGGGGCCGTGGGCCGAGAGGTTATAGGCGGTCGAGCCGGCCGGGGTCGCGAGAAGCGCGCCATCGCAGATGAGTTCGTCGAGCCTGACCTCGCCATCGACCACGATCTGCAGCTTGGCAGCCTGATAGGTCGAGCGGAACAGCGACACCTCGTTGATCGCCAGGGCAGTCCGGCTGTTGCCGGAGGCGTCGAGGACCGTCATAGCCAGCGGGTAGATGGAGGTGCGTTGGCTGGCGGCCAGGCGGGCGGGCAGATTATCCTCGCTAAACGTATTCATCAGGAAGCCGACCGACCCGAAATTCATCCCGTAAACGGGTTTGGCGGTGCCCATGACGCGATGCAATGTCAGCAGCATCAACCCGTCGCCGCCCAGGGCAACGACAAACTCGGCCTCCTCCAGACCGGCATGCCCGTAGCGCTGGCGGAGCCGGGTGGCGGCTTCCTCGGCGGCGGGGGTTTCATTGGTCACGACGCAGATCTTGCTCATGGAACGGTTGTCCTCGCAGGCGGGATGTCGGGTCGTGCCTATCATGGGCCGGAAATGCCTGCCAGCGCGGTCTGCCCCTGCGGGGACCGCTCGCTTTCGAATCAAGTACGATGACATATCGCATCAAACTGGCCCGCCGACATCAAGACGGCCTTACGGCGGGCGGTCTAGGAGGCTTCGAAGGGGCGGCCGGAACCGCGCCAAATTGAATAAAATTGTATCTACCGCGCAAATGGGCAAGCAATCTGTTGCGTGCATCCTGAGGCCATCAAAAGCTTCAGGGATGGCGCAAATGAACACCAAGTTTAACTTCAAGATGGCAGGCCTGGTCCTCGCTCTCACCATGGCGTCCGTCGGCACGGCGGCGGCATACATCAATGATCACGCCTATAAGGGGTTCGCCCCCGTGGTCCAGACCGCTGCGATCACGCCTCTGTCGATGCAGTATTTCTGCGCCAAGAACCGGGCTGAGTGCCGCGGTGGCGGCAGCGGCCAAGCGACCATGACCCCCAATCTCATGGCGGTGCTGCAGCAGGTCAATGTGCATGTCAACCGCGCCATCAGGCCGCGTGTAGACAATGCCGACATATGGGAGCTCAACCCGACGGAGGGCGACTGTGAGGACTATGTCCTGAGCAAGCGCAGCATGTTGATCCGGAACGGGGTTTCGGCCGGATCCCTGCGCATCGCCTATACCCATACACGCCGCGGCGAACCCCATGCGGTCCTCGTGGTCCGCACCAGCCAGGGCGACTATGTGCTCGACAATTTGAGCAATTCGGTCAAAACGCTTCGTGCATCGGGCTACAATATCCGGTCCATGTCCTCGTCAGATCCCTCCCGTTGGACTGCCGGCTAAGCATCGGAACCAGTAATTGCAGCAGGCCCGTGTCACCCGCGGGCCTGTTTGTTTTCAATTTAGAGAATAAGAGCAGCCCTGCGTTTTCCGCATGGCTGACCATCCTCAGGCGCCGCCGTCCTAAGGCGCTGGTGATCCAAGGCCGAAAATCCTTGGCTGACGGCCTTTTGCCTGACTTATTCGGTTGGCGGGAACGATTTCGACATTTACCTATTTGGAGGACTGCAGTTGCCAGCTCGGTAAATGAAGTCTAAATGTGAGTTGACGGATAAAAACCTAGCGTCGTAGTAATCTGCTGCGGCGACAATGTGAGGATGTAAACATGCGCAAGTTCATTGCTGCCCTTGGCGTAGCCGGTGTGATGGGGCTCTCAGCAGTTTCCAGCCCGTTCGCTGCTCCCGTTCCGGGTTTCGAAGCCCTATACCAGGCTGTCTTTGCAGCCTGCACGCCGTCTGGCGGTGTGGCGCCAAGTCCGGCTGCGTGTGAAGCCGCCATCAATGCTTATTCTGCTGCTCTGATCGCTGCAGGTGTCGATCCGGCGGTTGCGCTGCAGTCGTTCACTGAACTGCGTGCCGAGGTGGCTGCGGCCGGTGGTGGTGACGTGATCGAGGCGCTGTTTGAAGAACTGTTGCCGGAGTCCGGTGCGGTCGCTGCAGCCAGCCCGGTCTGACAAGTCGAGTAGTTTCTCTACAGGATACAGGGGTGCGGGTTTTTATCCGCGCCTTTTTTTTGGACACTTCTTTTATTTCGAACACCTTCTTGCAGGAGCTACAGGGCAGGGATGCGGGTTCGGCATGGCTTGGGTCGAATTGGAAATTTCGTGCGCCTGATCCACTAGTTTGCTCCGTCAGGTGTCGTCCAGAGTCAAGTCCTAGAAATTTTTTGCGCCGTGGTCGTTGGCGTCGCTTGCGGGATTAACCGGGTTCGTCATTATAGTTTTGATCTCGGAAACTTTCTGGTAAGTATATCTGGCGGCTTGAGAATTTCAGTTGATAATCCTTGTGCAGAGGGATCGGCAGTATGGGTAGTATCGTTCGTTCGGAGCCTGGTGGGGAGACTGTTCAGATCGGCGGCTATGGTCTGGAGGGCTCTCAACCCGCTTATAGGTCCACTGGGATCACCAAGCGGCAGATCAGCGTGACCTGGCATTCGGGGCTTCCCTTGAACCGGGACTCCGCCATCATGGAGGATACACCCGTGCGCAGCTTCAATTTGACGCTCAAGCGGGTGATCGACATCGTTGGTGCAGTCGCGGGTCTGACGCTCCTTGCTCCTTTGCTGATCATCGTCGCCCTTGTCATCAAGGCCACCAGTCCCGGCCCGGTGTTTTTCCGCCAGGACCGCGAAGGGCTTGATGGCAAGAGTTTCCAGGTGCTCAAGTTCAGGTCGATGCGCGTCGATAGCTGCGACATTTCTGGCATCGCCCAGACCGTCCAGAATGACGCCCGTCTGACGCCTGTTGGCCGTTTCATTCGCAAGACCAGCATCGATGAACTGCCCCAGCTGGTGAATGTCCTTGTCGGGGACATGTCACTGGTGGGACCGAGGCCGCATGTTCCGGGCATGTTGGCAGGTGGGCAGGCCTATCGTGACCTCGTGCCCTATTACGGCGATCGCCTGGCCATGCGGCCGGGGATCACAGGCTGGGCGCAGGCCAATGGCTTGCGCGGTCCAACTCATGACAATCGGCTGGCGCGTGAACGCGTGGATCACGACCTGGCCTATATCCAAAATTTCTCGATCTGGCTCGACATGAATATCCTGGTGAGGACGTTGGTCCGCGAATTCGTCACCGGAAGTGGCCACTAAAACGACGGGCCATTGAAACGGCGGGCAGCGGGGTCGCTGAGGTTGATTTCAGCTTTGTTCCGTCCTTGCGCACAATGACTGCCTGGGCCTCGCCCCGGCAGTTCGGACCAGAGGGTCCTTTGCCCGTCAGCCAATCCGGGCCTGCCAAACGGATGCAATTGTCAGCTTGAATGGAGGATGGCGGTCTTTCCATCCGGAGTGATCCTGAGCGCCGTCAAGATGCCGGTCGCGTAGGCGCCGGTGTCTATGCAGATGCGGGCAGGGGTCACAACCGGTGCGGCGGCAGGCGTATGACCATGCACCACAATTGCCCCGGTATGTTCGGTCGCCTCGAAGAACTCCTCACGGATCCAGAACAGATCGTCGGGGCTTTGCTCGAGCAGGGCGACGCCTGGTCGAACGCCTGCATGCACGAAAAGCCAGCCAGGAAGGCTTAAGGTCCAAGGCAACGAGCGGAGGAAGTCCACATGCTCCTGCGGTACATATGCACCGATCATCTGGCCCCATTGCCGGGCCTTGGTTGTCTCCACAGTCGCATGGGACAGACCATAGGACAGTAGCGTTTCACTTCCCCCGAACTGCAGCCAGTCAGACCGCGGATGCGGATTGTCCATGAACGCGGATGCCATGACCTCGTGATTACCCATCAGGCAGATTCGCTTGAAGGATGGAGGGGGCCCGACGAGCAGATAATCCAGTACCCCAGCCGAGTTGGGACCCCGATCGATATAGTCCCCGAGCATGACGAGGAGCTTATCGCCCGGGATGCCAGCGCTGTCCTCGGCGATCTTGCGCTCGAGGGCACGCAGTTCATCAAGGCATCCGTGTACGTCACCTATGGCGTAGACCGCCGATGGCGACGTCTCAAGGTTCAGGTGGCGGGACGTCGAACGCGGCGTCGGCTGGTGCTTGTTGGATCCGAAGAGCCTTTTGAGTGCATTCAATGTCATTTCCCGGCGCCACTGGCCCGTATCCCCGCCGTCGTCGCGAGGCCCGTGGCGACAATTGCCACGAACATCATGGTGTTAGCCGGAATTTCTAAACTGAAGTCAACGGTCGAGTGGATGGCGATCTGCACGATAACCGCCAGCGCCGCTATCTGCGCGGTCCATGATCCCTTCCTTCGCTTCAGCGCGAACAGGAGGCGGATGGCGATCGCGGCCACCGCGACAATCAGGAAAGACCCGGCTAACAGGCCCAGCTCTGCCCAGAGGGCGAGATAGGTGTTGTGGGCCAGGTTCCAGGACACATCCGCACGGAGGGGAAGCTGGTGAACAAGGGGAAAGGCGATCTCGAAGGTCCCGCCACCGAAACCCGTGAAAGGTCGGAGGGCGATCAGGTTCCCCACCTGTTCATAGAGCGTCAACCGGTCGTTGGACGCAAAGCCCTGGGATTCTATGCGTTCGAGCAGGTTGCCGCCGATCAGCCAGAAAAGGGCGCCAAGGACCGCCAGGGCCAGGGGGCTCACCAGGAGAATGAGGCCCAGGCGGCGTATCGAGATCAGGGTGGCAAGAATGACCACCGCGGAGCCCGCAAGAGCAGCGAAGAGGCCCATGCGGGACTGGGTTCCAATGGTCACAAGGATCAGGAAGACATAGGCGGCGCCATAGAGGACGGCATGGCTGAAAAGGCCGGCGACCATCCCGTCGTCACGGTGACGTTCGGCCTGACGCTTGAGCACGCCGCAACCATGGGCCAGGGTCAGCACCGCGCCGAAGCCAAGGAACGTGGCGAAGGAGTTCCGGTTGACGAAGCTGCCTGTAATTGATCCGAAATAGGCCCATTTCGGTAATCCGAGGATGGTGTCGCCCGTGCGCAACGCCACCAGGCCATAGGCGCCATAAACCAAGACGATCGCGATGAGCCCGTGGAGGAAAAGGGGGCGACGCCTGTCGCTCACGGCGACCTGCAGGACAAGGACTGCGACGAGGGCGTAGGTCAATTGCCGGGCCAGCATCAGAATGGTCTGACCTGGCGCCACGCTGATCTGGGAGGCAGCGAGTTCTGATCCCTCCGTTGCGATGATGGGTAAGGCGCCCAGTGGCAGGAGCTGAACCAGCAAACCAACAAGGGTCAGGCCAACAAGAGTGGCCGGAACCCTGAATTCAAGCGGACTGAGGCGGAGGGCCTTGCCGGACCTGATCTGCCAGGAAAAGAATACGATCGAAACCAGCCCGACATAGCTGGCCCATAATGTCCAAAGGAACGGACGGGCACTGGCCAGGGGCAGGGGCACCAGGGCGAGCAGGAGCAGCAGGGCCCAGAGCGCGAAGCCGTTTTGCGGCCGGCGGCCAGCCTGGTCAGGGATGGCAGTGCGACGAGAAGAGATACCAAAGCCGGCAGCGGACAATGTCATCGCGCCTCTCCTAGAGCTGACGCCGGAGCAGCGAGACAAAGCGGCGCTGCACGGCTTGCGGTTGGGTCTCGATGAGCGCCTCCGCGCGCTGCCGGAACGCAGGGTCCTCCAGATAGCGCCTTGCGACGTCGGCGCCCTTGTTGGTCGAGACCAGGAGGATCGTGTCGGCGTCGCCGATCTCGCGGGCGGATGGAGAGAGGCCCTTATGGTGATCCTGGATCAGACTGAACCTCGATCTGGCGATCCAGCTTTCCGTCGACCCGGTCCGGCCCGACCAGACAATGCTCTGGCTCGCCGCTTCCAGGTCGTCGTGACGTATCTGCGCCATGGCCAGGACGAGCCAGGCGTAGGAATCCGTCCTGGCGGCGGCTACGGCATTGCCGGCGAGGCGCTCGCAGAAGGGCAGGACCAACTGACGTTGTTGTTCGCTCGCAAAGCGGAGCAGGAGCGGTGGCGTCGACTGCATTCCGATTTCGCACATGTCCAGAAGGACCCGGCGGCCCTGCACGGAAAGTGGCATGCTCGCCTGGTCGGATATCATGCCAATGAATGTGGGCAGCCGGGACGTTCCCGATCCCAGCGCCGTGGTTTCAGCCTCGGCCCTTAGGGCAAAGACGCCCAGTGCAAATGTTGCCGCCGATATGGCGACAAGTGTCCACAAGAGCGGCCGTTGCTTTTGGTCCATGCTGATCACTCAACCGTCCATTATCGGGGTCGGTATCGCCCAATCTAGGTGTATTTGTCCACCGGATATACCCAACGCAGATTGACGAAACCTTCCAGCGCTCAAGAATACAGTCGAGGAACCGTGTCGCCGAAAAAATTGGCCACCTGGAGAAACGGAATGATCCATAGCAGTCGGTCGGTCTCCCGATCGCGGGTTAGGTGCTATAGGAATAGTATCCGCCGTACTTTTTATAGTAATCGGACCGGGACTGCTCCTGCTGGCTCAGTGCGACAAGGAGGGGGAGGTCTTCGCCAGCGGCGTCGACCAAAGCGGAGATGTTCCGCCTCGCGTCACTCTGCGAGGTGCTGGCCCATTTGACGACAAATACCATCGCGTCCGCCTGCTGACAAATATAGAGCGCGTCGACCACGGGGCCCACGGGCGGTGTATCGAGGACGATAAGGTCGAAGGTGCGACGCGCCGCCCTGAGGATGCGCTGGAACGAAGGATTGGCGAGCAATTGGTCGGTCGGTATATCGCTGCGCCTCGAGCCGACAAGGACGGACATCTTGGAGAGCGGGTCCTTGACGACGATCCGGGGCAGGGCGGTTACGTGATCGCCTTCGTCGGATTGGAGAAGTTCGAGAAGGCCCGTGTCCGGCTCGATGCCCAGGTGGCGGTGGACCGAGGGCTTGCGCAGGTCACAATCAATAAGCAGGACCGACTGTCCGGACATGGCAGCGGAACGAGCGATGGCGAGCGACAAGGTGGTCTTGCCCTCGTTGGGGTTGGACGATGTCACCATCAACACATTGCCGTTCCCCTGACCGGGGTCGCGGCGTTTCGATTTGCGGATGGCCTGATCGAATGCTGCCCTGGCCCTGCGGACCGATTCCGAGAAGATCGACAGGGGTGAGGTCACAACAAGGTCGGCGTGGCTTGCTGACTCGGTTTTTCCCTGCTGACGGGGGATGGTTGCTGCAACCGGACGCTTGAGCACGGTGGCAACCTGTTCGTCGGTCGTGAAGCCTCCAATGAGGTTTTCATAAAGGAATGCCAGGGCGACACCAAGTCCAAGACCGGCCAGGCCGGCAAGGAGGAGGATGAGCCTTGTATTGGGGAAAGAGGCGCCATTGGGAGCAAGTGCCGTCGACACGATGCGGCTATCGGCAAGCTGAAGATCCGCCTGGGCTTCTAGGTCCTGGGCACGAGACAACAATGTCTGATACTGGCGCCGCGCCAGTTCGGCGTTTTGCTGAAGCTCGAATATTTGCGTCAGGGTGTCGGCCGAAAGGGCCGAGCTGATGACCTCACCGCGCAGCGTTTGGCGAAGCGAGGCGCTTTGGTCCTGAGCCTGTTGGACTTCGCTTTGGAGGGCCGAGACCTCGGTATTCGCCGCCTCGACAATAGAGCGCTCAATGTTCTCCAGCTCTTGCCTGAGGTTGAGTTCAGTCGTGCTGTCCGTTGTCGTGTCGAGATCCTGCTGGAGGCGTTGGCGCTGGGCCTCAAGCGTGCTCAGTGCCTCGGATTGCAGATTGGTGACGATCGCATTGATGTCACTGCCGGCGATGGCGACCTGTACGGTGTTGGCCAGCGAGGCGGATCGTTCGCGCGCTGCTTCCAAGGCCGCGATCTGGCCCTGCAGGTTTGTCAGATCGCTTCTGCCACTGTCGCGCGCGATCGCGTCGATGTTTTCGGCGATGAAATCGTCATATGTGGTTTCCGACGTGACGATCGCGGTGCGGGCCTGCTCGAGCCGGCTCTGGATGACCGAGAGGGAGGCAAGGGCACTCGACACCTTGGAGGAAAGCTGATCCTCGATATAGACCTCGGCCAGGGCATTGGCCAGGTTTGCCGCTCTCTGGGCGTCTTCCGAGCGGACCTGCAGGGAGACAAGATATGTCAGCCCACGTCTTTGGACCGTCACGGCATTGCGCAGCTTGGCCAGTGTCTGGTTGAGCGCTTCGTCCCCCGAGGGAAGCTCCGGGATCGGCACACCGAAAAACGAGAGCAGCCGCGCCCTCAGACCGATGGAAACACCGAACTCTTCGTCCGAAACCAGTCGTTCGCGTTCAATGGCCTTGATCAGGACGTTGTCGGAACGGGCCAGTTCCACCTCGCTATCAATCCGGGCATTGTCCGCAGCCGAGCTGGCACCGGGCATGGTCGCGTCATCGAGGATGTTCTTGCGTGAGGGATCCACCAGCACCAGTGCGGATGCGGAAAAGAGTGGGGTCAGGGTGAAGGCCACCGCCGCGGCAACACTGACCACGAGAACGGTGGTCGCCAGGATCAGCAACAGGCGTCTCCGCAGCAGTCCGAGAATCCCGCGGATGTCGATCTCACTCTCTTCCATTACTAATTCCGTATCCTGCTGCGTTGTTCAGAATTGTCTTTGTATTGTCGGCATGCCCGGCGCGAAAGCCCCAGGTAAGACTGCAAGGCACTTGCCCGATGCAGGCCAGAAGTGGTTCGACCTGATCGAGTACCCCTTGGTGCCTATTAATGGTTCTCACGGCCAATGCAGATGTCACAAGTTGTCTTTCGGGATGCCCGTAGCGATCGATTTGCTTCGTGAGTATTGCACGTTCCCTCTTCGATAAAACCTAACGCCTTTGTCCGACGCTGGTGGTCGGAAGCGTTCGCGCTAAATGGAGACAGCGCAAGAACAAACAGTCCCAACCAGATCGATCGCGACGCAAATTGCCATGGATCGATACGACTTTCCATCCATTGTCCGACGAAGCTATGACTAGAGTTAAATTGTTTCGTCACTATCGAACGATCGCAGGCGACTCTGATCCTCCCATAAAGAACTGTTGGCCGTTCCTCCTCGTTTCGCCAGACTAAATCGCGGCACTCAAGGCCGCTGCCAAGTGGCGCGACGGACGTCGCGATCCCAGTTTTTTCAGACATATCGGAATTTTGCGACAGGTTGCTCTACTACAATTTACCGTGAAAGAATAGGGGCTTACAGGGGGGCGCTTCTCTCGGAGGCCCGGGGCCGGACGGGATGAGGCGATAGGGACTACCATAGAGACCGACGATCCACGCACGCGACGTTGAACGGTTGCTGATTGTAGTTGATGGGTGAATTAAATGCAGGGTGCCGAGTATACTAGATCATTACTTTCCATTCTTCGATAGCATTTTTGCGAAGAAACTTTTTCTCAGAAATTGGGCGAGGAAGTAATGGTATTCGGTGCGGAGCTCTTGAGCATTCCGCTGGGGTATGGGAGCTATGCACCTCATCGGTTGGCGTGTTTCCTGACCAGGGCGCCTGGCCCGAGGGCTGACAAAGGCCTCACGACCGAGTGGAAGACGGCGTGTCGAAATGAAAACCGACTTTCCTTTGATAAGCGCGCCCGGCCGACGATACTGACTTCGCCAATCCCTTCTTTATCGCCTATGGCGATGTTCGGTTCGCTCAGATGGCGGATGCCGTCTGATGTTTGGAGTTTAGGATGAATACGGTCAAGCGCACCCATCTCGATGCCCTCGAGGCCGAGAGCATCGAGATCCTTCGGGAGGTGGCGGCCAGTTTCGAGCGGCCGGTGATGATGTATTCGATCGGCAAGGATTCAAGCGTCCTGCTGCACCTGGCGCGCAAGGCCTTCTATCCCAGCAAGATTCCTTTTCCGCTTCTGCATGTGGATACAACCTTCAAGTTCCGCGAGATGATCGCCTTTCGCGACCGGACCGCGGAAGAATACGGGTTCGACCTCATCCGCCACACCAATCAGGACGGCGTGCGCGACGGGATCAATCCGTTCGACCATGGCTCCTCGCGCTATACCGACATCATGAAGACCGCGGCGCTGCGCCAGGCGCTCAATGCCGGCAAGTATGACGCGGCGATCGGCGGGGCGCGGCGCGACGAGGAAAAGAGCCGGGCCAAGGAGCGAGTGTTTTCCCACCGCAATGCCAGCCATGCCTGGGACCCCAAGAACCAGCGCCCCGAGCTGTGGCGGACGTTCAACACGCGGCTCAATCCGGGCGAGAGCATGCGGGTGTTCCCGATCTCGAACTGGACCGAGCTGGATGTGTGGACCTATATCTATGACCAGGAGATCCCCATTGTACCGCTCTATTTCGCCAAGCGCCGGCCTGTGGTCGAGCGCTCTGGCACGCTGGTGATGGTGGATGACGAGCGCATGCCGCTCAATCCGGGCGAGGTGCCACGCGAGGAAATGGTGCGCTTCCGCACCCTTGGCTGCTATCCGCTCACCGGGGCGATCCGCTCGGACGCGGCCGATCTGCCCTCGATCATCATGGAAATGCAGGCCAGCCGCACCTCGGAACGCGAGGGCAGGCTGATCGACAGCGATTCGGTGGGATCGATGGAAAAGAAAAAGCAGGAAGGGTATTTCTGATGAGCGTGGCCATGCCCAGTCCCAACACCGATCTCGATCTCTGGCTGGCGCAGCAGACGGAGAAGTCGCTCCTGCGTTTCCTGACCTGCGGCAGCGTCGATGACGGCAAATCCACCCTGATCGGCCGGCTGCTCTATGACAGCCAGCTGGTGCTGGACGACCAATTGGCGAGCCTTAAGAAAGAGAGCCACAACCGCCATGTGGGTGATGAGGGTATCGACTTCTCGCTTCTCGTGGATGGTTTGACCGCCGAGCGGGAGCAGGGGATCACCATCGACGTCGCCTATCGGTTCTTTTCCACCGACAAGCGCAAGTTCATCGTCGCCGATACCCCGGGTCATGAGCAATATACCCGCAACATGGCCACCGGCGCCTCCAATGCCGAGCTTGCCCTGGTGCTGGTGGATGCCCGCAAGGGCGTCCTCACCCAGACCCGGCGCCACAGCTTCATCCTCTCGCTGGTGGGCGTGAAGCATGTGGTGCTGGTGATCAACAAGATCGACCTGGTCGACTATGACCAGGCCGTCTTCGACCAGATCGAAGCCGAGTACCGCGCGTTCGCGGAGCCGCTGGGCTTCAAGACCCTCGCCACCATTCCGGTCTCGGCGCTGCGCGGGGACAATATCCTTGCCTCCAGTGCCAAGACGCCCTGGTACAAGGGCAGTGCCCTGGTCCCCTATCTCGAAACCATAGCGGTCGAAGAAGACCGCACCACGAGCCCCTTTCGCTTCCCGGTGCAATGGGTCAACCGTCCCAATCTCGACTTCCGCGGCTTCTCGGGGACCCTCGCCTCCGGCGAGATCGCTGTCGGCGACGAGGTGCTGGTCGCGGCCTCGCGGAAACCTGCCGCGATCAAGCGCATCGTCACCATGGATGGTGACCTCGACCGCGCCGTGGCCGGGCAGGCCGTAACGCTGGTCTTGGACCGGGAAGTGGATATCTCTCGCGGCGATGTCCTCTCGCGGCCTGGCGAGACGCCGGAATATTCCAACCAGTTCCAGGCGCGCCTGATCTGGATGAACGAGGAGGCCGCCTTCCAGGGGCGCTCTTACCTCCTCAAGCTCGGCACGCAAGTGGTGCCGGCGACCATCACTGATCTCAAGTTCCGCACCAATGTGAACACATTGGAAAAGACCGCGGCGACCAAGATCGATCTCAACGAGGTCGCGACGGTCACCATTGCCACCGATCGTCCGGTCGCCTTCGACCCCTATGCGACCAATCCGCTGACCGGCGGGTTCATCCTCATCGACCGGCTGACCAACGCGACGCTGGGGGCAGGGACCATCGAGTTCGGGCTGCGCCGGGCGCAGAACCTGACCTATCAGTCCTTCGACGTGAACCGGGATGTCCGCGCCCAGATGAAGGGCCAGAAGCCCCATATCGTCTGGTTCACGGGCCTGTCGGGATCAGGCAAGTCAACGATCGCCAATCTGCTCGAGAAGCGCCTCACCGCCGAGGGCCGGCATTGCTACATCCTCGATGGTGACAATGTGCGCCATGGCCTCAACAAGGATCTCGGCTTCACCGAGGCGGGGCGCGTGGAAAACATACGCCGTGTCGCCGAGGTGGCCAGGCTCATGGCCGATGCCGGCCTCATCGTCCTTGTCTCCTTCATTTCGCCCTTCGAAACCGAGCGGCGCCTGGCCCGTGAGATCGCCGGAGACATCGGTTTTACCGAGGTCTATGTCGATACTCCGCTGGAGGTGGTCGAAGCGCGCGACCCCAAGGGTCTCTATGCCAAGGCGCGCCGAGGCGAGATCAAGAACTTCACCGGTATCGACTCGCCGTTCGAGGCACCGGCAAATCCCGACGTGCTGCTCCAAGGCGGAGGCGACCTCCCTGAAGTGCTTGCCGACGCGCTTTATAACAAGCTTATTCGGTCGCTGTTACCAAAGTGATCCCACGCCGAAAGGCCAAGTCGCACCTGTCCGGAAGTCATGTGGCTGAACTCGCATCATTATGGGATCGCTCGAGCAAATTAATGGATTCAATTGCCTCGGGCGCGAGAGGCCGTATGCTTGAGGTATTGTGAGCCGTGGATTTGTCGGCCGCTGTAGCGCTCCGGTCAGGTATCAATAAGGCCTTGCCTACATAGAAGTAGGTGAGGCCGCAGGCAAAGCCTGCGATCGCGGCCAAGACAAGACGAAGTATCAACTCCGCTCAGGCACCTTATCGTGTTCCAATGTGCGTCGCCAGACGCTGCGTCAGCCTAGGCTGTGTTGGCAAAAGGGGCTCTCAAATCGCTGCCTGACTGATTCAAGGCTTTCTTTCAGAGGAGGCAGTTTTGGCTCGGGGCGATCTGACTGATGATGAGTGGGCGCTGGTAGGGTCATTGTTGCCGGCCGAGCGTGGTCGGTGGCCTATCAGGCCGGTGCAGCGATCAAGGACATTGCTGAAGCCAGTGGTCATGATGAAAAAGAGTGCGAGCGGATAATCCGCCAACACTATCTGGCAAGCGGCGCTGATGAGGCAATTCTAAAGCTTCAGTCAGCTGGTGCGTTCGCAGCTAAACCCACCAAACTGTAAACCACGCCTGAAATTGTAAACCGAGAGCCTATCACTACCAACATGCAGACAACTGAAGAGCACGCAAATGCTGGAGAAATCTGGTGCCGGCAGCAGGGTTCGAACCCGCGACCCCCTGATTACAAATCAGGTGCTCTACCAACTGAGCTATACCGGCGCGAGGAAGCGTCTAGCATTCGTGACTTCTACAAACAAGCGGGGTAACACAGGCTTTTGCGGTATCAGGGCCTGGAGAGATCCGTGGCGGGTCTCAACTCCTGATGTGATGCCTATCCGCCAGCCTGCGGCCCTTCGTGGTG
This sequence comes from Devosia sp. CAU 1758, assembly GCF_054482695.1. NCBI lineage: Bacteria > Pseudomonadati > Pseudomonadota > Alphaproteobacteria > Hyphomicrobiales > Devosiaceae > Devosia > Devosia sp. CAU 1758. Next base: position 1,190,366 of record NZ_JBTLRJ010000001.1, read on the forward strand.
GCTCCAATTCGGAGGAGCGCTGCTTCTGGCGGCCAGTTGATGTCATTTGACTACGAATGGGATCACGAAGGGTTACTCGGCGGCGGCCTTCATTGCCTCAAACATACCGAGCTTGTGCAATTCCTCGATGAAGCCGGGGCGGATGTCGGGGCGGTCGAGGGCGAACACCACATTGGCAGTCAGGAAGCCCAGCTTGGAGCCGCAGTCATAGACTTTGCCTTCATATTTGACGCAGGTGAAGCGCTGCTGGCCCATCAATGTCTGCATGGCATCGGTCAGCTGGATTTCGCCACCCGCGCCGCGCGTCTGCTCGGCCAGCAGCGCAAAAATCTCGGGCTGCAGGATGTAGCGGCCTGAGATGAACAGGTTCGACGGCGCGTCTTCGCGTTTGGGCTTTTCCACCATGCCATTGATCGCAAAGCCCTGGTCCGGGCCATCGCCGCGCACCACCACGCCATAAGAAGACACATCCTCCCAGGCGCATTCCTCGACCCCGATGATATTGCCCGAGCGCTCCTCATAGGCGTCCATCATTTGCTTGAGCACGCCAGGCTTGGCGCGGAAGATCATGTCCGGCAGCAGCAGCGCAAAGGGCTGGTCCCCAACGATGTCGCGGGCGCACCAGACCGCGTGGCCCAGGCCCAGCGGTTCCTGCTGGCGGGTGAAGCTGGTGCGGCCAGCCGAAGGCAGGTCCTTGCGGAGTTCGTCGAGCGCTTCGGTCTTGCCGCGGGCCTCCAGCGTCGCCTCCAGCTCGAACTGGCGATCGAAATGATCCTCGATGACCCCCTTGTTGCGGCCGGTGACGAAGACGAAATGGTCGATGCCGGCCTCGCGCGCTTCATCCACCGCATATTGGATCAGCGGGCGGTCCACCACGGTCAGCATTTCCTTGGGCATGGACTTGGTGGCCGGCAGAAAACGGGTGCCAAGCCCGGCGACGGGAAAGACGGCGGTCCGGACGCGTTTGGACATGGTGGTCTCCTGGTTGCTCGATCGGTCAGGCGCGACCGAACTCGTCCTCGATGCGGATGATGTCATCCTCTCCCAGATAAGAGCCGGTCTGGACCTCGATGAGTTCGAGTTCGATCTTGCCTGGATTGGCCAGACGATGAACGCAACCGAGCGGGAGATAGATGGATTGGTTCTCGCTCAGGGTCGTCACTGTTCCATCCACGGTCACCTCGGCGGTGCCGCGTACCACGATCCAGTGCTCGGCACGATGGTGGTGCTTTTGGAGACTAAGTTTTTTTCCAGGTTTGACGAAGAGGCGTTTGACCTGGAAACGATCGCCATTGAGGATGGAGGAATATCCGCCCCAGGGACGATAGGCAGTGCGATGGATTTCGGTCAGGCCGGCAGTCTTGGTGTCGGCGCGCAGGCGCTTGACCATGTCCCCGACCTTCTGGGCGTTCGACAGGCGTCCGACATAGACCGCGTCATTGGTGGCTATGACCGCCACGTCATCGAGGCCGCTGACCGCGACATGGGCATGGTCGGAAATGACGAGCGATCCCGTAACGCCATCGAGGGTCACCGCGCCCTGGGTCACGTTGCCGGCGCCATCGGGACTTCCGTTTTTCCAGACAGCGTCCCAGCTGCCAAGGTCGGACCACCCGAAATCGACAGCCACGACAGAGGCTTTTTGCGTCTTCTCGAAGATGGCGTAGTCGACCGAAATGCCGGGGGCGGCGGCAAATGCGGTGGTGTCGAGACGGACGAAGTCGAGATCGGTCCTGGCCTTGTCGATCGAAGCCCTGGCGCTGGACAGTGTGTCGGGAGCCAGGGTCTTGCATTCATCGAGAAACGTGCCCGCCGCGATCATGAACATTCCGGAGTTCCAGAAGTATCCGCCTTCCGCGATCATGCCGGCGGCGCCCTCCGCATCGGGTTTTTCCACGAAACGCTGGACGGGCCTGGCGCCCTCGCCAATGGCGGCGTCCGACTTGATATAGCCAAATCCGGTCTCGGGATGGGCGGGCTGGACCCCGAATGTAACAAGCTGACCCTCGGCGGCAGCGTCGCGGGCATGAGCGACGGCCAGCCAATAGCCGGCATCGGCATCCACGTCATGGTCGGAGGGAAGCACGTGGAGAACCGAACCCTGGCCGAATAACTCGCCCGCCTGGACGGCCGCGACCGCGATTGCCACGGCGGTGTTCCGCGCTACCGGTTCGAGCAGGATACTCGAGAGCGCGATCCCCACCTCCGCCGCCTGCTCGGCGACTATGAAGCGATACTCGGCGTTGGTCACCACTATGGGGGCCGTGTAACGTCTGTCGTCGGCGACCCTGAGAAGGGTATTCTGGAAAAGGCTTTTGGCGCCGGTCAGCGGCAGGAATTGCTTTGGTCTGGCCGCCCGTGACATCGGCCAGAGACGCGTGCCTTGGCCGCCGGCCAGGATTACCGGTACAATTTTTTCGCTCACGATCGATCTGCCCCAATCATTAGACGTCGCCACGGCACCAGTGTACCGTCCTCAATTCATGGACCTGATACCATGTCATGCCTAAGACAATCGACGCGAATTACTTCGGTGGTTAACTGCCTCGCGCCGCAAGATAAACGATCAAGGCGACCTGGCTATTGCGCAATTGGAGACACACCCATGCAAATTCGGCATCCCGATTCGCTCTAGAGTCGGACGCCCGCTTCGAGGGCGGCGATGTCCCCTTGGTCGAGCGCGCTGAGGGTCTTCATCATCAGTCCGCGAAAGATCGGTTCCTTCTCGTCCAGATGGGCGGAAATCGCTGGCAGGCCGTTGATGCTGCATACAAGCGAGGTGGCCAGGGCCGCCTCGATCTCGGATCGCATGAGCGGGAGGGCGCGGGCGCCGGGGCCGACGAGAAGGATGTGCGACGGGTCGAACATTGCCAGCATGCGGCTCAGGCCAAAGCCGATCGCCCGGCCCGCCAGATTGAAGCCGTGGGTCGCGGCCCGATCACCCTGTTCGGCGCGCTGCACCAAAGACTCATACTGTTGTGCCGGAACGGCAGGGGCAGGGGGCGTGTTCTCAGGCACGGAATAACTGGTTCGCAGCACGCCATAGTCCGCAGCATAGGCCTCGATGCAGCCGCGCATACCGCAGCGGCAGAGCGCGCCGTTGGGCGTGTGGTTCATATGGCCGAATTCGGTGCCGCCGCCTTCGCCACGTCCGGTAATCTGGCCGCGCAGGCTGAGCCCCATGGCGACCGTCGAGCCGATAAAGACCGTGGCGACGCTGGCATCATGCAGGTTCGGGTCGAGCCAGCGCGTTCCTTCGGCCAGCAACCGGCCGCGCTTGTGGAGGGTCACCTGGAGGCCGGACTGACTGGCCAAGTCGGTGGCGAAGGCTGTTCCGGCCAGATGGGCGATGGGCGACCATTTCACGCCACTGCCGTCACGGTCGAGAATGCCCTGAACCGAAATGGCGATGCGGCGCAGGTTGGGCGCGGCCTTGGGGGTCCGCTGCCGCAGGCTTTCGAGGTGCTCGTCAAAGAAGTCTGTCGGGGTAAGATCCTGGAAAGTTCGGGGGGTCACACTGGTCTCGATGCGGTCCACCAAGATGCCCGCATAGTCGACCAAGGACGCGCGCAGCCGGTTCACGTCGAGCTCGAACAGCGCGACGTAGGACGCGGTGCGCCTGAACCCCACCAGCGTAGCAGGCCGACCGCGCATGCGCCCATCGGTGCGCTCGGGGTTGGTGAGTTCCTCAACGGCGCGCTGCGTCAGTAGATCCTGCATGATCGCGGTCACACTGGCATGGCTGAGACCGGTGACGCCCGCCAGGGCAGTACGTGATTGCGGTCCACCGGACCGCAGCGCGGCCAGGATCAGCCCGCGATTCTGTCGCCGGACGCTATCACTATCGCTGACGTTTCGCGTCAAGCGCACTCCTCCCCAACCCCGGCGTCCAAATCATCACTCAATGGGCCATATCGCAACCGGTGATTATCTTCGAGCCTCGAAATTGAAGTTGACATGGCGCTTGGCCACATGCGAGAGGTTTTTTCGAGCAGTAAAATAATGCTCAAGGGCGCAGGAGGCGGCGCCTGGTTGGGGTTATGCCGCCAACTTGCATTGCGGGCAGCGTGCTGCCCATTGGGAGGACATCATGAACAAATTTGCAGCGATCCTGCTTGCGTCGACGGTTCTTTGCGGGGCCGCAATTGCGCAGGACCAGATCGTCGTCGGCGTTTCCTGGAACAACTTCCAGGAAGAACGTTGGAAAACTGACGAAGGCGCCATCAAGGCCGTGCTCGAAGCCGCTGGCGCCCAGTATATTTCGGCTGACGCCCAGTCGTCCGCCTCCAAGCAGCTGACCGACATCGAAAGCCTGATCAGCCAGGGCGCCGACGCCATCATCGTCCTGGCGCAGGACAGCGAAGCTGTCGGCCCGGCCGTGGCCGCCGCCGTTGCCGAAGGCATTCCGGTGGTTGGTTATGACCGCCTGATCGAGAACCCCGACGCCTTCTACCTGACCTTCGACAACAAGGAAGTCGGGCGTCTGCAGGCTGCCGGTGTCGCTGCCGTCCAGCCTGAAGGCAATTATGTCTTCATCAAGGGCAATTCGGCCGATCCCAACGCCGATTTCCTGTTCGAAGGCCAGATGGAAGTTCTCCAGGCCGGGATCGACGCGGGCACCATCGTCAATGTGGGCGAAGCCTATACCGACAACTGGAATCCCGAAGTCGCCCAGGCGAACATGGAACAGTTCCTGACCGCCAACAATAACGAGGTCGACGCAGTGGTCGCCTCCAATGACGGCACTGCCGGCGGCGCCATTGCTGCTCTCAGTGCCCAGGGTCTTGCCGGCGCAGTGCCGGTCTCGGGCCAAGACGGCGATCATGCCGCCCTGAACCGCATTGCACTGGGCACCCAGACCGTTTCAGTCTGGAAAGACGCCCGCGAGCTGGGCAAGAAGGCCGCTGAAGTGGCCCTCGAGCTGGCTGGCGGCACGGCGCTCGACGCCGTTACCGGCGTGGTTCCCTTCGCTGGCGGGCCAAAGGGCGTGACCATGAACGCCTTCTTCATTGCCCCCGTGGCTATCACCAAGGACAACCTAAACGTCGTGATCGACGCCGGCTGGGTTGCCAAGGATGTGGTCTGCCAGGGCGTGACGACCGGTTCGGTTGCTGCGTGTAACTGATACTGTCTTGATTTAGACTGGTAAAGAAGTGGGGGGGGGGGGGGGGGGGGGGGGGGG
>NZ_JBTLRJ010000001.1:1195557-1205510 GCF_054482695.1 Devosia sp. CAU 1758
CCCCCCCCCACCCCCCCCCCCCCCCCCCCCCCCCCCACTTCCATAACCGGATTGCGCCCCGGCCCGCCGGAGCCGCTTCCTGGAGCCGTATCCATTTCGATCGTATCGAAAATGGGCTCCAAGACTTTGTAATGTCGTGTGATCGAACAGCAAAAGTCTGCAACTTTTGCTGATCACGCCATAGGGGGAAATTGATGGCCGAGCCACGCGCCATATCCAGCACCACGCATCCAAGCCAGTTGGCGCAAAATCCGCTCCAGCGCTTCCTGATGGCAACCGAGATAGACACGCGCCTTCTTGGCATGATCGGAGCGCTGGCCATTATCTGGGTTGGCTTCAACTTCTTCTCCGGCGGACTGTTCCTGACCCCGCGCAATCTGTGGAACCTGTCCGTCCAGACCGCATCGGTGGCGGTCATGGTCACCGGCATGGTTCTGGTCATCGTCACCCGTAATATCGATCTGTCAGTCGGCTCGATCCTGGGCGTGGTCGGCATGGTGATGGGCGTCATGCAGACGCAGATTCTGCCGGTTCAGCTCGGGCTCGGCCTGGGACATCCGCTGATCTGGGTGCTGTCGCTGGCGTCCGGGCTGATGGTGGGCGTCGGCATCGGAGCCCTGCAGGGTACGATCATTGCCTATCTGCGTGTACCGGCCTTTATCGTGACGCTGGGCGGATACTTGGTGTGGCGCGGCGCGGCATGGTGGGTGACTGCCGGACGGACAGTTGCGCCTATGGATTCTACCTTCCAGCTGATGGGGGGCGGCCCGACCGGCGCCATCGGCAATTTCTGGAGCTGGGTGGTCGCCGTAATTGCTTGTGGCGCCATCGTCATCGGACTTTATTTCAACCGGCTGCAGCGCCAGCGCTTCAACTTCCCGCAGCGCCCGGTCTGGGCCGAGGTGTCGCTGGCAGTCATCGGCTGTGGCGCGACCATTGCGGCGGTCTGGGTGGCCAATGCCTATCCCTGGCCGGTGCGGATCGCCGAGAACTTCGCCAATGCCAATGGCATTGCAGTGCCCGAAGGCGGGTTGTTCATCTCGCATGGCATCGCCATTCCGGTGCTGATCGCGGCGGGGGTCGGCGTGGTCATGACCTTCCTTACAACCCGCACGCGTTTCGGCCGCTATGTCTATGCCATGGGCGGCAATCCCGAAGCGGCCGAACTGGCGGGCATCAATACCCGCTGGGTGACAGTCAAGATATTCATGCTGATGGGTGCGCTATGTGCCATCGCAGCAGCCATTTCCACGGCCCGCCTCAATGCGGCAACCAATGCGCTGGGTACGCTCGACGAGCTCTATGTCATTGCAGCGGCCGTCATCGGCGGCACCTCGCTGGCCGGCGGCGTCGGCTCGATAGCCGGGGCGCTGCTGGGTGCGGTGGTCATGCAGTCATTGCAGTCGGGCATGGTGCTCATGGGCATAGACAGCCCGCTTCAATCCATCGTGGTTGGTATCGTTCTGGTTTTCGCGGTGTGGCTCGACACGCTTTACCGCCGGAATAAGCATTAGGAGTTGCGTTCATGCTGGATACCGGCACGCCACTGGTCGAAATGGCCGACATCTCCATCTCCTTCGGCGGCATCCGCGCCGTCGATCACGCCTCGATCGACCTGTATCGTGGCGAAGTGGTCGGCCTTCTCGGCCATAATGGCGCGGGCAAGTCGACACTGATCAAAATCCTTTCGGGCGCCTACAAGCGCGATGCGGGCGATATCCGCATCAATGGCGAAGCCGCGACGATCAATAATCCTCGGGACGCCAAGGCCTATGGCATTGAGACGATCTACCAGCAGCTTGCCGTGGCCGACAATGTCGACGCCGCCGCCAATCTGTTCCTGGGACGTGAAATGGTCACCTCGCTGGGCACGCTGGACGACGCGGCCATGGAATCCAAGGCGCGCGAAGTCATGGGGCGGCTCAATCCCAATTTTCGACGCTTCAAGGAGCCGGTAAAGGCGCTGTCCGGCGGCCAGCGCCAGTCCGTGGCCATTGCCCGTGCCATCCTGTTCAACGCCCGCATCCTGATCATGGACGAGCCGACGGCTGCGCTCGGACCGCAGGAGACAGCGCAGGTGGGGGAGCTGATCAAGCAGCTCAAGTCCGACGGCATCGGCATTTTCCTCATCAGCCACGACATCCATGACGTGTTCGACCTGGCGGATCGGGTGGTGGTGATGAAAAACGGACAGGTGGTGGGCCAGGCCAAGACTACCGACGTTACAAAGGACGAAGTGCTGGGCATGATCATCATGGGCAAGGTGCCGCCCGGCGCCCAGCCCGGCCCAGGAGCCATTCCGGGCTAGCCGAGTTTCCCCGGCGGGCGCTATCATGCGGCCAGCGGGGAGGCACTTGGATGGCAACTGCACGTCGACAGAAGGGCAAGACCCCAAGCAAGCCCGAACCGGCGCAAAGCCGCGGCCTGGTGGTGGATCGGGCGATGCCGCGGCATGCGCCGTTCTATGCGGGGCTGGTGCTCGGTGGGGTTACCCTGGCTATCTCCTTGTGGTTGGTGCCAGCCTTTGCCATCAGCCTCGGGAGCAATGCCCTCTTTGTCGGTTTCCTGACCCTGGCCTTTCTCAAGATGCCGCATCTGACGTCCGACTATCTGCGCGAGCATGCGCGGGAGGAAGATACGCCCGTGGGCGGCATTTTCCTCGTGGTGTTCATCGTCGTCATCACCTCGGTGGTGTCGCTGTTCCTGGCACTCAATAGCGGTGAGAAGCCAGACACCTGGGAAGTGGCCGTCAGCATGGCGTCGGTCCTGCTTGGCTGGTTCACAGTGCAAGCCATGGCGGCGCTGCACTATGCCTATGAATATTATCAGGAGCCGGATTCAACGGACGACAGCGATGTCGAAGGCGGTCTTGGCTTTCGTGGTGACAGTGACCCGGATGGCTTCGATTTCGTGTATTTTTCCTACACGGTCGGCACCTCGGTCGCGACCTCCGACACCACAGCGGAAAGCCACACGATGCGCCGGATGGTCACGGTGCACCTTGTGTTTTCTCACCTCTACAACACCATCATTCTGGCTGCGGCGGTCAATGTCCTGCTCAGCCTTGGGGGGGGCGGGCCCTAGGTTGCCGAACCGGTCGTTGGCATGCGACTTTGCCGCCAAACACGACCAGGAGATTCCCCATGAAAACCCGTGCCGCCGTCGCCTTTGCAGCTGGCAAGCCACTGGAGATTATCGAGGTCGATCTCGAAGGCCCGAAGGCCGGCGAAGTGCTGATCGAGATCAAGGCCACCGGTATTTGCCACACGGACGATTTTACCTTGTCGGGTGCCGATCCTGAAGGGTTGTTCCCCTCCATTCTCGGTCATGAAGGCGCCGGCGTGGTGGTTGATGTGGGGCCCGGCGTCACTTCGGTGAAGAAGGGTGACCATGTCATCCCGCTCTATACGCCTGAGTGCCGTGAGTGCCCGTCGTGCCTGTCGCGGAAAACCAATCTCTGCACCGCCATCCGGGCAACGCAGGGGCAGGGGCTGATGCCGGATGGCACCTCGCGTTTCTCCTTCGAGGGCAAGCCGATCTTCCATTATATGGGCTGCTCGACCTTCTCCAATTTCACCGTGCTGCCCGAGATCGCGGTTGCCAGGATCGACTCCTCGGCCGCTTTTGACAAGGTCTGCTATGTCGGCTGTGGCGTGACCACCGGGGTCGGCGCAGTCATCAACACGGCCAAGGTGGAGGCCGGTGCAACGGCGGTGGTCTTCGGGCTTGGCGGCATCGGTCTCAATGTCATCCAGGGGCTGCGGCTGGCCGGCGCCGACATGATTATCGGCGTCGATCTCAACAATGCGAAAAAGGCATGGGGCGAACGCTTCGGCATGACCCACTTCGTCAATCCTATCGAGATCGGCGAGGACATCGTCCCCTATCTGGTGAACCTGACCAAGAGGCGGGGCGACCTGATCGGCGGGGCCGACTACACATTCGACTGCACCGGCAATACCAAGGTCATGCGCCAGGCGCTCGAGGCCAGCCATCGCGGCTGGGGCAAGTCGGTGGTCATCGGTGTCGCGGGGGCAGGGCAGGAGATTTCAACCCGCCCGTTCCAGCTGGTCACCGGTCGCACCTGGATGGGCACCGCATTTGGCGGCGCGCGTGGCCGCACCGACGTGCCGAAAATCGTCGACTGGTATCTCGACGGCAAGATCGAGATCGACCCGATGATCACCCATACGCTGCGGCTGGAGGATATCAATAAAGGCTTCGAGATGATGCATTCGGGCGAGAGCATTCGCAGCGTGGTGGTCTACTAGGTCGAGAGACTAATGGGGGGAGGCAGGCATGGCAGAGCGACCGTCAACGGAATGACGCGAGATGATTGCGCCGGATGAGGGGGCGTGTCATGCGCAACTGGCCGAGGAGGTGCGCCGCGGTGACGCGCGGCGGGGAACTGGGCGTCGTGACCTTCCTGCTGCGCCGCTATGGGTTGCGCGACGGGCTTTCGCGTATCCGCCGTACCATCGGGACGCTGGCCAAGCCGTTCCGGGGCTACAATGCCGAACGCTTCACCACGGCGGTGCCGCATGCCAATGGTCCCTATGCCGCCAAGCTCATCCTGACGCCCAAAGTGCCGGTTGTCCGAACGCACAAGGACCATACGCAGGACATGGCTTATCAGCTGGCCATTGGTCCCATCGACTTCGACTTGGCCCTGCAGTTCTTCGTCAACGAGACCGGTACGCCCATTGAGGCGCCGCGCGTAGCGTGGTCCAAGGTCGCCTCGCCTCGCCTTTGATCCATGGGGCGGGCTGGAAGCGCACAGGCCGCTGGGCGAGGTCATGCGCGCGCGGCGCGGCGCCTATCTTCTTAGCCAGGACGCCCGGCGCCGGTGAGCGTCACTCCAGCCATTCAGTGCTGAATGCGCCGGCCTCGTGAATGTCGATCAGCTCGAGCAAGCCAGGACCGAGGATTTTGAATTTGTGCGGCGTGTGCGCGGGACAGACCTCGATCTGGCCTTCGTGCACCTCGAATCGCAGGTCGCCCATGGTGAACAGGGCGCGGCCCTTGCGCAGGACGAAAGTTTCCGGGTAAGGATGCCGATGCAGGCGCGGCCCCGCGCCGACCCTGTCGCTGTGATGAAAAATCACCGACAGATTGGCCCCCAAAGGGGCCGCCAACGAACTCCCCGCGCCATTCTTCCGCACCGGCTGCTGCATCAGCCCATGGCGCGCGTTCTATCACTTTCCCTCTCAAACTTGCCCCCTCATTGCCGCCATGCGCGGTCCATTCCTCACAAGGACGAACTATGCCTGTTTCCTTCGACAAATTGTTCATCGTCACCGGTGCGCCAGGCGCCGGCAAGACCGTTCTGCTCAATGCCGCCATCAGCCGTGGCATGCGTGTGGGGCAGGAGGCCGCGCGCGGAGTCATCCAGGCGCAGACCGCTATTGATGGGCCGGCGCTGCAATGGCGGGATGCCGCCCGATTTGCCGACCTGATGCTGGACCGGGACATGCAGACCCATGCCGCGCTGCTGCTGGGCGAGGGGCCGGCGCTGTGCGACAGGGCAATTCCCGACCTCGTTGCCTATGGTCGCCTTCTGGGCCTGGCCCAGACCGACCACATCGAGCGCGCGGCACGGCTCCTTCGCTACAATACGACCGCCTTCTTTGCTCCGCCGTGGCGGGAGATCTACGCCGACGACGCCGAGAGAACCGAGGGCTGGGCGCATGCTCAGCGCATCTATGAACCCATGCGTGACGCCTATGAAGAACTGGGCTATCGCATAGTCGAACTGCCCAAGGCCCATGTGGCTGAGCGGCTGGACTTCGTGCTGGATGTGATTGCCCATGCCTGACCCGACCATATTCGTCGACGCCGATGCCTGCCCCGTCAAGGACGAAGCCCGCAAAGTGGCGGAGCGATTTGGGCTGGTCATCACATTCGTCAGCAATGGCGGCATTCGCCCGTCGCGCGATCCGATGGTGCGTGTCGTGGTGGTGCCCGCTGGTGCGGACGCGGCTGACGACTGGATCGTGGACAATGCGCTGGCCAATGACATCGTGCTAACAGCCGACATTCCGCTGGCCAGCCGGGCCATCGACAAGGGCTGTCACGTGCTGGGTTTTACCGGGAAGCCATTCACCACTGCCTCGATCGGCATGGCGCTGGCCATGCGCGACCTCAAGCAGCATCTGCGTGAGACAGGAGAAATCCAGGGCTACAATCCCGGCTTTCGGCCCGCCGACCGGTCGGCCTTTCTCAGCGCCCTCGACACCCTGGCTCGGAAGGCTAAATCATTGGCGAGTAAGTAGTTCTTAAGACTTTTCGAGGGGAATATTAACCATAATCGCAAATTGTGAGCACGGGTGATTTGGCGGTGTGGGTGCTCACTTGCGGTTGTTGCGTGCGATTGTTGTCGTGGGTCTTTTTGCACTCGCCCTGGCGGGTTGCGCAAAACCCATCCGCCATACCGATATGTCGGCGACCTGGTCCGGGACTGATCATGTCGTTACCGGCAGTGCCGCCCAGTCCACCACGGTCCGGTTTACCCAGCCCATGCCAAATCGGATTTTCGGGATGAGCAAGCTGGCCGGCCGGACGCTGGAAGTGGCTGCCACAGCAGATATCATCCTGAGGCCGGGCGAGGTCATCCTGACATTCGACGACGGCCCGCGGGCCGGCAAGACACCGTCGATCCTCGATGCCCTTGATCGGCATGGGGTGAAGGCGACGTTTTTGATGCTGGGTTCAGCTGCCAAGGCCAATCCCTTGTTGGCCCGCCAGGTGGTCGAGCGCGGGCACACGGTGGGCAGCCACACCTTTGATCACACCAATCTGGGGAGCCTGTCGCGCCAGGCCGCGATCAACGAGATTGCGCGGGGCGAGGCGGCGGTTGCCGAGGCGCTTGGCGGGGAGGGGTTGTCGCCCTTCTTCCGCTTCCCCTATCTGTCACAGACCGGCTATCTGCGCACCACGCTGATGCAGGGCGACGTGGTGGTGCTGGACGTCGACATCGACAGCAAGGACTATCACAAGGACAGCGCCGAGGTGGTCGCGGCGCGCACCCTGGAGCGGCTCGAGGCCCGGGGAAGCGGCATCATCCTCTTCCACGACATCCACCAGCGGACAGTCGACATGCTGCCCGGGTTCCTCACGGAACTGGAGGCGCGTGGCTATTCGGTGGTGCGGCTTGTTCCCAGATCTCCGGGCATATTCGGCCGCAGCGTTATCACCGCTGAATTCAACGGCGACCGACCCGGTAGCGGGGTCAGCCGAACAGCAAATCCGTCACATAGGCGTTGCGGAACTTGCCATCGGCATCCAGCTGCCCCGCCAGTTCCCTGAAGTCTCCGAGCCGGGGAAATCGCGACTGCACCTGCGGCGCCGGCATTGTGAACAGCTTGGCCCAGTGCGGACGGGGGTTGAAGGGCGAAAGGACTGCCTCAACGGCCTTTACGGCAGCGATGGTTGTGTCCCAGTCCGGCTTCCAGGTGAAATGGAAGCCAATGGTCTCCTGCCCATAGGCGGGGCTAAGCCAAAGCGCGTCGGCGGCAACGGAACGGATCTCCGAAATCATCAGGGCGTGTGCGAACCGGGTCTGCGCTGCATGCAGGGCCGCAATGGTCGCCGGGGCCTGTTCGCGGGCGACAAAGAATTCCGATTGCAGTTCGGCGCCGGCCGAGGCCGTGTTGCCGATGGCGAAGTGGAAGAGGCGTTCATGCCAGGGGCCGGACAGACCCATCTGGCCCGTGCAGACGCTGCCATCCATGCCAGGAATGGGATGGCAGGGGCCATTGGCCGCGCCTGCGCCCAGAACGGCTTCCGGGGGCTCGCCCGCTTCGTCCAGCGCCTTGACCCAGATCTGGTCGAGTACATCGCCCTGCCAGCGGGTAAACAGGCTGACGCTGTAGGCACGGCGCATCAACGTATCGAAGCTGGTGAGCAGGGTGGTGACGGGAAGGCCGAGATAGACATTCTGGCGGATGGCGAAGCTCGGGACCAGCTCAAGGGTGATCTCGGACATGACGCCCAGCGCGCCCAGATTGACCACGGCACCTTCAAAGCCCGGATCACCACGCCTGAGGCTGACCAGTTCGCCGCTTGCAGTGACCAGCGTCACGCCCACGACGGCAGCGGCGAGGTTCTGGTTGGCGTCGCCCGAGCCATGGGTTGCGGTGGCCACGGCGCCGGCAATGGTGATGTTGGGCAGGGAGGCGACATTGCGCAGGCCATAACCGGCCTGGTGCAGGGCAGGGGCGATATCGGCATAGGTGGCGCCGCCATCGATGGTCACCGTCTGCGCGACTGGGTCAATGCTGATAGTGCGATCGAGCTGCGAGAGGGTGACGAGGGTGTCGTCAGTGTCGGCGATGCGGTTGAAGGAATGGCCCGAGCCCAGGACACGGACCTTGTCGGCACGGCGCACGGCTTCCTGCAATTCAGCCAGCTTGCCGGGCCGTGCGACCGAGGCGGCGGCAAATTCGATGCTCCCGGCCCAGTTGCGCAGCTTCTGGCTCATTCGTCCTCGTCATCCTCGACATCGGTGAGATAGACCGACATTTCGATATCAATGCCATATCCGGCAATGGCCGCGGCCGCATGGGCGGGCAGGCGGGCCGACATGGCCTCGCCCTCATGGGGATAGTCGAAGGCGATATCGAGAACGGCCTTGCCGATGCGCCGATCGTCCAGCATGGCGGTGATGGCCGGGCCGGAGCGTTCAGCCAGGTCCAGGATGGCGCGCACCGGATTGGTCGCTGCGACGTCGATCTGGGCATAAAAGCTGTTGTCGGCGTCTTCGGGCTCATAGCGGGTGCTCAGCTGCTTGAGGGCCGTGTCCAGCGCCTGCTGCGGCACTGTCACCCCGGAGAGCCTGAGGGCAATGGCAAAAGGCTCGAAGCTGCTCATGCCACCCGTCCGGCCGTGGCCGCAAAGAGGGCGATGGCAGCAGCATTGGAGACGTTGAGCGACTTGATGGGCCCAGGCATATCGAGCCGCACCATTTCGTCGCAGAGTTCGCGGGTCCGCTGGCGCAGGCCCTTGCCCTCGGCGCCGAGCACGACGGCCATGGGCACGCTGTCGGTGCGCGCGCGCAACGGGGCTTCAGATTCTGAGTCAAAGCCCAGCACCAACATGCCGCGCTGTTTTAGGTTTTCCAGCGTCGTGGCCAGGTTGCGCACCTCGATCATGGGCACGAGATCGAGCGCGCCGGAGGCGGCCTTGGCCATGACCCCGGTTTCGCGGGGCGAATGACGGGCAGTGGTGATCACCGCATCGGCACCAAAGGCGCAGGCGGTGCGGAGGATCGCGCCCACATTGTGCGGGTCGGTCAACTGGTCGAGCACGACGACGAGCTTGAGATCGGCAATATCGTCGAGGCCGAAGCGGCTGACGGGATCGACTTCCAGCGCCACGCCCTGATGCACGGCGTCCCCGCCAAGCAGCCGATCAAGGTCCTTTGGCGTGGTTTCGGCGACCTTGACCTTGCCGAGTTCGCCGGTCTCCTTGAGGCGGTTCAGCGCATTGGGAGTCGCCAGCAGCACCTTCTTCAGGCGTCCCGGATTATCCAGCGCGGCGCGCACTGTATGCAGGCCATAGAGATAGACCGGACCAGCATCGGGATCGTATTTTGGCTTGGGCGGAAATTTGTTGCGGCTCATGGGCGAGCGGTAGCCGTTTTGGACGAAAGCGGCAAGTGGTCTCGCCGCTTGTCGGCTGATCCGGAGGTATCTTCTTTGAGGGATTGGTGGAGGGGATTGGACTGCGACACTCGTTGTTCTTCGACGTCTTGCCCTGGCTAACCCTCCGTTGGTGCCTCATAGATTGCAAATGACTTTCTTACAGTGTTGGCTAACCCGCGCAGAGGCTACTTTCGACCCCATTGCGGCCGTTGCCAAGCGCGAAGTTCGTTCCCGATAGCTGCCGGTACCGAGCAAACATCCCGTGCTGGTCGGAACACGGGGAGATGGTTGGGAATGACGGCAGGGCACTCG